>NZ_JAIMID010000005.1 GCF_019966535.1 Mesobacterium pallidum
ACGCGAACCTTCACGTTGTAGTCGATCACCCGCTTGACCGGTACCAGCACCTTCATCAGCATGGACTCCCTTGGTTTGTCGGACCTGTCCCGGGACCCCGGCCAGGCATCTCGCGGCGTTGATATAATCTTGCGCCGCGAGGCAACAGGCCAAAATCGACCCGTTAGCGCCAACCGACGCCGGGATTCGACATTTTCTTCCATCCCGTGAAATGGCCTTGCTACGGTGAAAGTCCAGAAAGACGCCGATCAAGGAGATTTCAGATGAGTGATTCCCGCCCCGACCCCGAGATCGTGGAGGCCGCGCCCCGGCTGATCGTTGCCACCAGCCGCGACTACACGATGGACACGCGCCACGAGATCCCGGCCCAGTTCCAGGGCTGGTTCGCAGCCGGCCACGAGATCCCCGAGGCCGTGGGCGACGCGATCTTCGGCGTGTCCTATAATGCCGACGGCCAGGGCGCCTTCAGCTACGGTGTCGGTGTCGAGGTCGAGGGCCGGCCCGCCACGCTGCCGGACGGCACCTGCATTCTGACCACCGCGAGCGGCCCGCACGCGGTGCTGCGGGTCTTCGGCCCCGTGACGGACCTGCCCGGAAATTTCGACTGGCTTTTTAGCACCTGGATGCCGGAACACGGCAAGACCCCGCGCGCGGGCGCGGTGTTCGAGCGTTACCCGGACGATCCGCGCAACGGCCCGGACGGCATGGCCTACGAGATCTGGGCGCCGATCCAGCCCTAGCGGTTGGCGCCGGGGGTCCAGAGCACGTCGGCCTTTCCGGTGTCGTTCGCCATCCGCGCGGCGCAGAAGAACCAGTCGCTGAGCCGGTTGAGGTAGGTCACGGCCACCGCGTTGATCGGCTCGGCCTCGGCCAGCTCGACCACCAGCCGCTCGGCCCGCCGGGCCACGGTGCGGCAGACATGCAGATGCGCCGAAAGCTGCGCGCCCCCCGGCAGGATGAAGCTGCGCAGCGGCTCGAGCTGTCCGGTCATCGCGTCGATTTCGGCCTCGAGCCGGTCGACCTGCGACTGCACCACGCGCAGGGCGGGGTAGTCGCGCTCGTGGTCCTTCTCCATCCCCGGGGTGCAGAGGTCCGCGCCAAGGTCGAAAAGGTCGTTCTGGATGCGGGTCAGCGCCTCGGCCGTCTCGTCGAGCGCCCCAAGACGCGCCACGCCGACAAAGGCGTTCAGTTCATCCACCGTGCCATAGGCCTGCGGCCGGGCGGAATGCTTGGGCACGCGGCTGCCGTCGCCCAGCGCCGTGTCGCCCTTGTCCCCGGTACGGGTGTAGATCTTGTTGAGAACGACCATCCTCAGCCCCTCCGCACGAGAACGAAGACGAGGATCAGCACGACGGCCACCGCCTGCGCGATGATCCGCGCCTTCATCATCCGGTTGGACTTGATGGCGGCCTCCTTGGTGCCCTTGCCGAAATGGCTGATGCCGATCGCAAGGATGACCACCACGAAAAGGCAGGCGGCCGCGACGGCCAGGAACAGGGGATCTTCGCGCAACATGGGGCAGGTCCGTTTCGGTCAGCGTTGGCGGCACCACATAGCCGGTCCCGGGCAAAAAGCGAACGGGCGATTTGGCGCGGGACGCACCGGGCCTGTCAGCCCGTCGGCGCGCTCAGCAGGAAATCAGCCATCCAGCCCACGCGGCCCTCGGCGGTGCGCAGCTTGACCCAGCCGTCGCCGTTGTCGGACAGCACCTCGACCTGGTCGCCCTGTTCGAGCTTGGCCAGCACCGAGTAATCGCGCCCGGGGCCGTTGCGCATGTTCACGCGGGTCTTGGTGACCGTGCGCATGTCGCTGGGGGCGGCGGCCGCTTCCGCGGCGGGGCGGGTCAGGGTCGCGACCTTGTCCGCGTCAAGCTTGAGCGCGGCACTGTCGCTGACCACAGGCTTTTCGGCGGTCTCGTCGACGCTGAGAGAGGCCAGCGTCACCGCCGCGGCAGTCTGCTCGCTTGTCGGTTGCGGAGCCATCGTGACGCGTGGCGTGCTGGCCTGGGTGCTGACGACCGGCGTCGGGTCGATTTTCTTGATCTCGGCCAGCAGCGGTCTCGGCCGCTCGGGCGGCTGGAAATCGGCGCCGCCGCTGAGTTCGTAGAAACTCCAGGCCATGAACCCGAACGTCAGGAAAATGAAGCGCTTCATACCACGCACCCCCCAGTTAAACCGACCCACGCGCCGAAGGCGCGCGCCTCGCGGCAGCAGCTTCCGGTCGGCAAGATCATGCTATCATCATTTGACATGTTCGTGAAACGGGTAGACGTGCGGAAAAGTTCCCCGTTTTCCGAACGTGACCGCAATGCAACTGCACGATGTGCTGTTGCCGCTTGAGGCCCTGCACCGGCGCGGGTACACAGCATCTATGACCAAAGACGCCGAAGACCCCAACATGGATGGACAGATCATCGCCGAGCCGCTGCGCCGCGCGATCGGTGACCGCTATCTGACCTATGCGCTGAGCACGATCATGCACCGGGCGCTGCCCGATGCGCGCGACGGGCTCAAGCCCGTGCACCGGCGAATCCTCTACGCGATGCGCGAACTACGGCTGTCGCCGACCGGGCGATTCCGCAAGTCGTCCAAGATCTCGGGCGACGTGATGGGCAACTATCACCCGCATGGCGACGTCGCGATCTACGACGCGATGGCGCGGCTCGCGCAGGATTTCAACGTCCGCTACCCGCTGGTCGACGGGCAGGGCAACTTTGGCAACATCGACGGCGACAACCCCGCCGCCAGCCGATACACCGAGGCGCGCCTGACCATCGTCGCCGAGGCGATGCTGCAGGGGCTCGACGAGAACTCGGTCGATTTCCGCGACAATTACGACGGCACGATGACCGAGCCGGTCGTGCTGCCCACGACCTTCCCGAACCTGCTGGCCAACGGGTCCTCGGGCATCGCGGTCGGCATGGCGACGAACATCCCGCCGCACAACGTCAGCGAGCTGGTCGATGCCTGCCAGCACCTAATCAAGGTGCCCGACGCGCGCGACGACACGCTGCTGAACTATGTGCCCGGCCCCGATTTCCCGACCGGCGGCATCCTGGTCGAGCCGCGCGAGAACATCGCGCAGGCCTACCGAACGGGCCGCGGGTCGTTCCGCCTGCGCTGCAAGTACGAGGTCGAGGACCTGGGCCGCGGCCAGTGGCAGATCGTGGTCACGGAAATCCCCTACCAGGTGCAGAAATCCAAGCTGGTCGAAAAGATCGCCGAGCTGATCCAGACCAAGAAGATCCCGATCCTTGGCGACGTGCGCGACGAAAGCGCCGACGACATCCGCCTGATCCTCGAGCCCAAGTCCAAGAACGTGGACCCCGAGGTGCTGATGAACCTGATGTACCGCAACTCGGATCTCGAGACGCGGTTCAGCCTGAACATGAACGTGCTGATCGACGGCGTGACGCCCAAGGTCTGTTCGCTCAAGGAAGTGCTGCGCGCCTTCCTCGACTTCCGCCGCGAGGTGCTGCTGCGCCGCTCCAAGCACCGGATGGAAAAGATCGACCACCGCCTCGAGGTGCTGGAAGGGCTCATCATCGCCTTCCTCAACCTCGACCGCGTGATCGACATCATCCGCTACGACGACGAGCCCAAGGCGGCGCTGATGCGCGAAAACTGGGGCCGCGAATTCACCCGCGCCATGTCCGAGGCCGATTACATCCCGCCCCCGCCGGGCGACGGTGAGCTGAGCGAGGTCCAGGTCGAGGCGATCCTGAACATGCGCCTCCGCTCGCTGCGCCGTCTCGAAGAGATGGAGCTGTTGCGCGAGCAGAACGCGCTGATGGAGGAACGCCAGGGCCTCGAGGACCTGCTGGACAGCGAGGGCCTGCAATGGGACCGCATCAGCGAAGAGCTGAAGGCGACCAAGAAGGCGTTTGGCAAGGATTACCACAACGGCCAGCGCCTGACGGCCTTTGCCGAGGCGGTCGAGGTCGAGGATGTCCCGCTCGAGGCGATGATCGAGCGCGAGCCGATCACCGTGGTCGTGTCGCAGATGGGCTGGGTCCGGGCGATGAACGGCCATATCGACCTCAGCCGCGAGCTGAAGTTCCGCGACGGTGACGGCCCGCGCTTCCAGTTCCATGCCGAGACGACGGACCGGCTGCTGGTCTTTGGCTCGAACGGGCGATTCTACACGGTCTCGGCCGCGAACCTGCCCGGCGGGCGCGGCATGGGCGAGCCGCTGCGCCTGATGGTCGACCTGCCGAACGAGGCGCAGATCGTCGAGATCCTGCGCCATCAGCCGGGGCGCAAGCTGCTGCTGGCCTCCTCGGCGGGCGACGGCTTCATCGTGCCCGAGGACGAGGTGATCGCCCAGACCCGCGCCGGCAAGCAGGCGCTGAACGTCAAGGAAGACGTGCGCGCCAGGGTCTGCAAGCCGGTGACCGGCGACGCGGTGGCCGTGGTGGGCGACAACCGCAAGGTGCTGGTCTTCATGCAGGACGAGCTGCCCGAGATGACCCGGGGCAAGGGCGTCCGGTTGCAAAAGTACAAGGACGGGGGCCTGAGCGATGCCACGACCTTCACCCTGGCAGAAGGCCTCTCCTGGCGCGACCCCGCCGGACGAACCCGTACCGAATCCGCACTCGATGAGTGGATCGGCAAGCGGGCCGGAAGCGGACGCATGGCCCCCCGCGGCTTCCCCCGCGACAACACATTCACCTGATCGGGCACCTGACCGGGCACCTGACCGGGTCCACAGCGGCAATTTCGTCGGCAAGCGGGCGGGGCTGTTCGGCCTCGCCTTCCGCACCAGCCTGCTGACGGTCCTGACGCTTGGGATCTACCGCTTCTGGATGAAGACGCGGCTCAGGCGCTGGTACTGGTCGGGCGTGCGGGTCGGCGGTTACCCGCTGGAATATTTCGGCGATCCGCTGGAAAAGCTGCTGGGTTTCCTGATCGCGGTCGCCTTCCTGGCCTTCTACATCGGCATCGTGAACCTCGTGCTGATGTTCGCCAGCTTCTCGCTGGTGCAAAGCAACTGGGCCGCCTATGCGACCAGTTTCGCCGGCCTCGTGCCGCTGTGGTTCTACGCCCAGTACCGGGCGCGGCGCTACGTGGTCGGCCGCACCGCCTGGCGCGGCATCCGCTTTTCGCTGGACCCCGGCGCCTGGGGCTATGCCTGGCGGGCGCTGGTGCATTGGGCGATCACGATCGTGACGCTGGGCCTGCTGTGGCCGCGCATGACCTTCTGGTTGGAAAAGTACAAGACAGATCGGACGTCCTGGGGCGATCACCGCCTGACCCAGGGTGGCCGCTGGACCATGCTGATCCGGCCCGCGCTGATCCTCTACGTCGGCGCGCTGAGCACCGCTGCGCTGACCGCCTGGCTGTTCTGGCTCAACCCCACCCTGGCCGCCATCGGGCAGATTGGCCCGGACGTACCCGATGATCCGGAGCTCTTGCGCGGTGGCGTGAACTGGGTCGGGCAATTCCTGCTCTACATCCCGCTTGGCCTGCTGATGGGTTACGGCGCGCTGCATTACCGGGTCAGAAGCCGCGGCATCCTCGCCAGCCACAAGACCGCGGACGGGCTGTCGCTGAAATCGCAGCCCGAACCGACCTGGGTGCTGGGCATCTACGTGCTGGGCGCGCTGCTGATGGGGCTGTGCCTGATCGTGCCGCTGGTGCTGTTCGTCATGTTCCTTGGCGGCGTGCTAGCTACGGGCGGACCCGAGGTGCTGATCGCCATGGGCAAACTGCCCGACTGGCTGCTGCTGATCGCCGGGGGCCTGGTCTATTTCAGCTTCTTCCTGTTCTGGTCGACCCTGAACCACGTACTGATCGCCATGCCGATCTGGGCGCACTACGCGCAGACGACGACACTTTACGCGGACGAGGAGTTCGCCGCCGTCCACCAGGGCCGCCACGACCGCTTTGACGAGGCCGAGGGCTTTGCCGAGGCACTGGACGTGGGGGCCGCCATATGACCTGGGCCGGCACCACCATCCGCGTCGGTCCGGGGGCCCAGGCCTTTCGCGCCAACGGGCATTTCTTCGACGGCCAGACAGCCCGGGCCGAGGCCGTGCGCCTGACCATCGACGAGGTGACCGAGCGGCTGATCATCACCCGCCCGGACGGAACGGAAGTGCGCTGGCCGCTGTCGCTGATCCGCCGTGTCGGCGACCAGGCGCGGAACGACATCCTCGTGTTCCGGTCGCGCGACAACCCGGCGGCGCGACTGATGATGGACGAGCCCTCGCTGATCCCGCGCTGCCCGAACCTTGGCAAGCGCAGCCGCGGCATCAGCCGGATGCGGATCGCGAAATGGGGCGCGGCAGCCATGGGGTCGGTCGCGCTGATCGTGCTGGTGCTGGTGCCGATCATGGCCGACCAGCTGGCCCGCTTCATCCCCCCCGAGGGCGAACGCGCCCTTGGCGAGGCGACGCTGGGCCAGATCCGCTCTGCGCTGGATGAAAGCGGGCTGGGCGAAGTGCCCTTCTGCGAAGCCTCGGAGGGCCTGGCCGCTGTCGAAAAGATGCGCCGTCGCCTGCAGGCCGCAACCGACACGGAGGTGACCCTGTCGATCCACGTGCTCGACCACGACATGGTCAACGCCTTCGCCCTGCCCGGCGGCTACGTGGTCTTCTTCCGCGGGCTGATCGAGGCCGCCGATACGCCCGAGGAGATGGCCTCGGTCATGGCGCACGAGATCGGCCATGTGGTCAGCCGCGACCCCACCCGCCACGCGCTGCGTTCCGCCGGGTCGATCGGGGTGCTGGGGCTGGTCTTCGGGGATTTCGCCGGAGGCGCGCTGGTGCTGTTCCTCGCCGAACGGCTGATCCAGGCGGAGTATTCGCGCGAGGCCGAAGCCGCAGCGGATGTCTTCGCCCACGGCGTGATGGAACGCGCGGGCATCCCGCCGTCCTCCATGGGCACGTTCTTTCAGAAGCTGCTGGACCGCTACGGCGACGCCGAGGGGATCATGGCGCATTTCCTGTCGCACCCGCAGTTGGCCGACCGGATCGTGGCCGCCGCCGAGGCCGCGCCGGACGTCGAACTGACGGACCCGATCCTGACCGACGCGGAATGGCAGTCCGTCAAACGGATGTGCCGCTAGGCCGGAGGTCGGAAAGGGGGCCTTGCCCCCTCGCCCGTTCCGGGCTCACCCCCAAGGTATTTGGAAAACAATGAAGGTACAGGTCGTCTGCACTTCATTGTTTCTGAAATACCTTCCGGGGGGTTTGGGGGGCAGACAGCCCCCCAAGGCCTGCGTGGTGAGACGCATACCAACATGTGTGCGAAGCAGGCCGCGGGATCAGAGCGCGGCGAGGGCGTCCACCAGCGGGCCTGCGCCAAAACGGTAGGGATCGGTGGCCGGCAGGTCCATGCGGGCCGAGACCTTGGCCAGGTAGCCGCGCGCTTCGTCCTCGCCCAGGCCCGCCGTGTTGACCGCAATGCCGACGACCTTGCAGTCGGGGTTGGCGACCTGCGCCAATTGCAGCGCCATGTCGCGCACGGCTTCCAGAGAAGGCAGTTTGTAGCCCGGCAGGCCGCGCATGTGTTCGCGGGTCGGCTCGTGGCACAGCACCAGCGCATCGGGCTGGCCGCCATGGATCAGCGCCAGGGTCACGCCCGAATAGGAGACGTGAAACAGGCTGCCCTGCCCCTCGATGATGTCCCAGTGGTCGGGGTCGTTGTCGGGCGTCAGCCATTCGATTGACCCGGCCATGAAATCCGCGATCACCGCGTCCAGCGGCACGCCGTCGCCGGTGATCAGGATGCCGGTCTGGCCGGTGGCGCGGAAGGTCGATTTCATCCCCCGCTCGCGCATCTCGGCATCGACCGCCAGCGCCGTGTACATCTTGCCGACCGAGCAATCGGTGCCCACGGCCAGCATCCGCTTGCCGGTGCGCTTCTCGCCGTTGGCGATGGGGTACTTGACCGTCGGGATGCGCACGTCGTGCAGCTTGCGTCCGCAGGCCTCGGCCACGGCCACCAGGTCGGGCTCTTCGCGCAGCAGGTTGTGCAGGCCCGAGGCGAGGTCGAACCCTTCCTCGAGCGCGGCGACCAGCACTTTCTTCCAGGCGGCAGAGATGACGCCGCCCCGGTTCGCGACGCCGATCACCAGGGTCTTGGCACCGGCGGCCTTGGCCTCTGCCAGGTCCATGTCGGGCAGCTTGAGGTCGGCCTTGCAGCCCTCCATCCGGAACTGCGCAATGGCATTCTCGGGGCGCCAGTCCTTGATCCCCTGGGCCACCTTGGCGGCCAGCGGGTCGGGGGCATCGCCGAGGAAAAGCAGGTACGGGGTCTCGATCATGGCAGGCTCCTTGTGTCTCGGTATCTGCGCAAAGGCTAGCGCGCCCGGCCCGCAAAGCGATTCCGATTTTGCAGGCGCAGCAGGGGTGCCTGCGAAGAAATCCGCGCCCGTCGGCAGATCTGCACAAGAAATTGCCGGCCCGCGCAAATCCGGCGACGCGTTCCTGTCGTCCGGGGGCGCCTGCGCGGGATCCCTTGGGTCATCCTGCATGGCACCTTTGGCCCGGCGCCGCAGCGCAGAAATGGCTTGCGTGCTGCAGCGCAATTTCCTAACCCCTAAGCCAGTCACAACGAAACATCATTGCGCCACCCCTGCATCAAGGAGCCACCCATGTCCTTCCGCCTGCAACCGACGCCGCCCGCCCGCCCCAACCGCTGCCAGCTGTTCGGGCCCGGGTCGAACACCAAGCTGCCGGCCAAGATGGCAGCCAGCGCGGCCGATGTCATCAACCTCGACCTCGAGGATTCGGTGGCCCCCGACGACAAGGTCCAGGCCCGCAAGAACGTGATCGAGGCGATCGGCGATCTGGACTGGGGCACCAAGACCCTGTCGGTGCGGATCAACGGGCTCGACACGCCCTATTGGTACCGCGACGTGGTGGACCTGCTCGAGAATTGCTCGGAGCGGCTGGACCAGATCATGATCCCCAAGGTGGGCTGCGCCGCCGACATCTATGCCGTGGATGCGCTGGTGACGGCCATCGAGACGGCCAAGGGCCGGGCCAAGAAGATCGGCTTCGAGGTCATAATCGAATCGGCCGCCGGAATCGCCCATGTGGAAGAGATCGCGGCGTCCTCGCCCCGGATGCAGGCCATGAGCCTGGGCGCGGCCGACTTTGCCGCCTCGATGGGGATGCAGACCACCGGGATCGGCGGCACGCAGGAGAATTACTACATGCTGCGCGAGGGTCAGAAGTACTGGTCCGACCCCTGGCATTGGGCGCAGACCGCCATCGTCGCCGCCTGCCGCACCCATGGCGTGCTGCCCGTCGACGGGCCCTTTGGCGACTTCAGCGATGACGACGGCTTCCGCGCCCAGGCGCTGCGCAGCGCGACGTTGGGCATGGTCGGCAAATGGGCCATCCACCCCAAGCAGATCGCGCTGGCGAACGAGGTCTTCACCCCCTCCGAAGCCGCCGTGACCGAGGCGCGCGAGATCCTCGCCGCGATGGAACAGGCCAAGTCCAACGGCGAAGGCGCGACGGTCTACAAGGGGCGCCTCGTGGACATCGCCTCGATCAAGCAGGCCGAGGTGATCGTGCGCCAGTCGGAAATGATCGCGAACGCCTAAGCGATACACGGGTGGGCGCCCCGGCGCCCGCCCACCTTCGGGCCTGTCTCAGGCCAGCCAGGCCAGCAGCAGGACCCAGAGGCTTAGCAGCGTCCCGACACACAGGATGAAGCCGAGATTCCAGCGAAAGCCCACGTCCAGCGCCTTGACCTGTCCGAAATTCGCGATCAGCAGAACGGTCGCGGTAAAGGGCGACAGCACGCCCGAGATCGCCCAGCCGCCGACGATGGCCGTCACCAGCGCGGCAGGCGCTATGCCCAGCTGCTCGGGCGTGGGAATCAGCGGCGCCAGCAACGTCACGGCCAGGATCGGGTTCGCCCCCAGCAGCCCCATCAGCGGCATCAGCCAGATGAATCCCACCAGCACCACCCCCGCCGGCAACGCCGCCGGGTCGATCCCGAGGCCATGCACCAGCGGCTCGAGCAGCGGCGCGCCGACGGTGCCGATATAGCCGGCCATGACCAGCAGGATCAGCTCGGCCCGGTAATTCGGCAGGTCGGCAAAGAGGTACGCCTGCACCCGTTCGCCGAGCGGCGCCGCGTCGGGGATCCCGCGCAGCTGGATCACCAGCCAGATGAAGGCGATCAGCGGCACGACCAGCGTGACGATGCCGACGATGCGCACGCCGGTCAGCTCGTGCAGGGTGAAGGCCAGCGTGCCCAGGACAGCGAGCAGGATGAACAGCGGTTGCAGCAGCCACCAGTTGCCCTCGGGCCTGGTATAGGCCGGCCGGTTCTGCACCTTGGGTCGAAAGATCGTGTCCAGCGCCCAGCCGCTGCCGGCGAACAGGACCATGCTGACCAGGCCATAGGGCATGGCGCTGGCCCAGCTGGCCCCCGGCACCAGGGATGTCGTGATGACCATGGCAAACCCCAGCGGCGACCAGGTCAGCGAGGACAGGAAGCCGCGCTGGATCGCCAGAAGCATCCGCCGGGTGCGGATCTGGCGGATCTGGGCATCGGGCTCCTTCGCGGCCGCCGCAGTCGACAGGCTGCCCAGCAGCGCGATGGCCCCGTAGTTCAGGACCAGCGCAAAGAGGTGCCCCCCGGCGGTCAGCGCGAGATAGCGCCGCCCCGGCGGCTGACGCGACAGGAAGGTCCCCGCCGCCCCGATGCCCGGAGAGGTCTGCGCCACCGCCCGCAGCGACGCCAGCGCAGCAAAGAAGGCCGCGATGAAGGCCGAGGCGCCGAAGCCCCGCATCACGATGGCCCCCCAGCCGGGCGTCGTCATCGCCAGCAGCAGCGTCAGCACGGCCCCCACGACCACGAAGGCCCGCCGCCCGGTCCGGTTCCCGGGCCACAGCAGCCCGACCAGCAGCAGCGTCAGAACAGCCAGCGGCACGGACAGCCCCGGCACCCCCCATTCGTCCAGGATCACCCCGCCGGTCAGCAGGACAAGCACGAGGCCAAGCGCCTTCTCGGCGGGTTTCGGGGGAGTCATCGGCAGGGTCCGTCAGAAAATATGACCCTTCTCTGCGCCTTTGTGATCGGGCACGCAACCCCGCGACCCTTGCCGCGCTGCCCTGCGGGCGTTAAAGCAGGGGCGTTTCACGCGCGACGGAGTTGACCCCATGCCCGCATATCGTTCCCGTACCTCCACCCATGGCCGCAACATGGCCGGGGCCCGCGGCCTCTGGCGTGCGACCGGCATGAAGGACGACGATTTCGGCAAGCCGATCATCGCCATCGTGAACTCCTTCACCCAGTTCGTGCCGGGCCACGTGCACCTCAAGGACCTCGGCCAGCTGGTCGCCCGCGAGGTGGAAAAGGCCGGTGGCGTCGCCAAGGAGTTCAACACCATCGCGGTCGACGACGGCATCGCCATGGGCCATGACGGCATGCTCTATTCGCTGCCCTCGCGCGAGGTGATCGCCGACAGCGTGGAGTACATGGTCAACGCCCATTGCGCCGACGCCATGGTCTGCATCTCGAACTGCGACAAGATCACCCCCGGCATGCTGATGGCCGCCATGCGCCTCAACATCCCGGCGATCTTCGTCTCGGGCGGCCCGATGGAGGCGGGCAAGATCGACATCGCCGATCTCGACATGAAGAAGATCGACCTGGTCGATGCCATGGTCGCCGCCGCCAGCGACACGCTGACCGACGAACAGGTCCAGCATATCGAGGAAAACGCCTGCCCGACCTGCGGGTCCTGTTCCGGCATGTTCACCGCCAACTCGATGAACTGCCTGGCCGAGGCGCTGGGGCTCGCCCTGCCCGGCAACGGCTCGACCCTGGCCACCCATGCCGACCGCAAGCACCTCTTCCTCGAGGCGGGCCGCCAGATCGTCGAGATCACGCGCCGCCACTACCAGCTGGACGAGAAAGGCTTCCTCCCGCGCGAGATCGCCACGTATCAAGCCTTCGAGAACGCCATGAGCCTCGACATCGCCATGGGCGGCTCGACCAACACGGTGCTGCACCTGCTGGCCATCGCTCACGAGGGCGAGGTGGACTTTACCATGCAGGACATCGACCGCCTGTCGCGCAAGGTGCCGTGCCTGTGCAAGGTCGCGCCGAACATCGAGAACGTCCACATGGAGGACGTGCACCGCGCCGGCGGCATCTTCTCGATCCTGGGCGAGCTCTACCGCGCGGACCTGCTGCACGGAGACACCACGACCGTGCACAGCGCGACCATGGCCGAAGCCATCGGCCATTGGGACATCAAGGTCGCCAACAACCCCGAGGCGGAACGGCTGTTCAAGGCCGCCCCCGGCGGCGTCCGCACGACCGAGGCGTTTTCGACCGAGAACCGCTTCAAGGAGCTCGACACCGACCGTGAAAAGGGCGTGATCCGCTCCAAGGAGCATGCCTTCAGCCAGGACGGCGGTCTCGCCGTGCTCTTCGGCAACATCGCCGAGGACGGCTGCATCGTGAAGACGGCGGGCGTCGATGCCTCGATCCTGCAATTCAACGGCACCGCCTATGTCTGCGAAAGCCAGGACGCGGCGGTGAACGACATCCTGACCGGCAAGGTCAAGGCCGGCGACGTGGTGGTCATCCGCTACGAAGGGCCGCGCGGCGGGCCGGGGATGCAGGAAATGCTCTACCCGACCAGCTACCTGAAATCGAAAGGCCTGGGCAAGGATTGCGCCCTGCTGACCGACGGCCGCTTCTCGGGCGGCACGTCCGGCCTGTCGATCGGCCACGTCTCGCCCGAGGCGGCCGAGGGTGGCACCATCGGCCTGGTCGAACAGGGCGACAAGATCGAGATCGACATCCCGAACCGCAAGATCCACCTTGCCGTGGACGATGCCGAACTGGCGCGCCGCCGCGCGATCCAGGACGAAAAGGGCTGGCAGCCCGCCGCCCCGCGCAAGCGCAAGATCTCGACCGCGCTCAAGGCCTATGCCGCGCTGACCACCTCGGCCGCCAAGGGCGCCGTCCGCCAGGTCTGATCCGGCGGCACGCTTGCGCGCTCAGGTTTCCTTTGCAAACGGCCAGGCGACGCCCCGTCCCTGGCCGTTTCGCGTATCCGACAGGTCGGATGCCTCCGGCGGGAGTATTTTAGGAAAAGTGAAAGCAGAGGCGCCGATCCGCTCTTCATTGTGCCAATAAACTCCGGGGAGGTCGCCATAGTCGCGTCATTGGTCCGAGAGACAATGGCGACGGGGCTGGCCCCTCACTCCGCACCCGACAACACTCACCCTCGTTCGTCCTTGGGCGAGCCCAGCACCACGTAGCTGGTCAGTGCATTCACATGCGGCACGGTGCCCAGCACCTCGGTGTGAAACCGCTTGTAGGCGGCAAGGTCCGCCGCCTCGACCCGCAGCAGGTATTCCACGGTGCCGGTGATGTTGTGACACTCGCGCACCTCGTCGCAGTAGCGCATCGCGCGCTCGAACCCTTCCTGTGCGGCCTTGGTATGCGCGCTGAGCCCCACCGCGACATATGCGATGAAGCCGGTGCCCATGGCCTGCGGCGACAGCACCGCGCGGTAGCCGGTGATCACCCCGGACTTCTCCAGCGCCGCGACCCGGCGCAGGCAGGCCGAGGGCGAGAGACCGACGCGCGCCGAGAGGTCCTGGTTGCTGATGCGCCCGTCGGTGCGCAATTCGCGCAATATGTTTTGGTCGATGCGATCCATGACCGTATTTTATTGCGTACAAGCTCGATTGCCACAAGGATTCGCAATCTTCTGCCGCGAAAGGTGGTCGATTCTGCGGCCATGACACCGACCCTGATCCTTGCCCTTGCCGGCTTTGCGCTCGTCTCGTCCTTCACGCCGGGGCCGAACAACCTCATGCTCATGGCCTCGGGCGCGAACTTCGGCTTTCGCCGCTCGGTCCCGCACATGGCCGGGGTCGGTCTGGGGTTCGGCGTGATGGTGCTGGGGGTCGGCATCGGGCTGATGCAGCTCTTCGACCTCCTCCCCTGGCTCGCGGACCTGCTGATGGTGGCCAGCGCGCTCTACCTCGGCTGGCTGGCCTGGAAGGTCGCACATGCCGCACCGCCGGCCGAGGCGCGGGCCAATGCGCGCCCGCTCACCTTCCTGCAGGCCGCGGCTTTCCAATGGGTCAACCCCAAGGCCTGGACCATGGCCACGGGCGCGATCACGCTCTACGCGCCATCCCGCGACCTGCCCTCGGTCGCGCTGGTCGCCGCGATGTTCGTGGGGGCCGCGCTCGGCTCGACCGCGACCTGGGCCCTGCTGGGCGGCCGGGTGCGCAGCCTGCTGGACCAACCCCGCCGCCTGCGCGTCTTCAACCGGACCATGGCCGCGCTGATGGTTGCCACGCTGATCCCGGTGCTTTGGCACCCCTGAGCCACGGCCCGAGTTGCATCCGGGCGCGCGCGGCGCCATATACGGGGCGCGACGCATAGCGAAATGGGCCCGATCCGATGACCAACTACCTCGACTTTGAAAAACCCCTGGCCGAGATCGAAGGCAAGGCGGAAGAGCTGCGGGCCCTGGCCCGCCAGAGCGAAGGGATGGATGTCGAGGACGAGGCCAAGGCGCTGGACAAGAAGGCCGCGGACATGCTGGCCGACATGTACAAGTCGCTGACACCCTGGCGCAAATGCCAGGTGGCCCGGCACCCCGACCGGCCCCATTGCCGTGACTACATCGACGCGCTCTTCACCGAGTTCACACCGCTGGCGGGTGATCGCAACTTTGCCGACGACCTCGCCGTCATGGGCGGCATGGCGCGGCTGGGCGACCGCCCGGTGGTCTTGATCGGCCACGAGAAGGGCCATGACACCAAGTCGCGGATCGAACGCAACTTCGGCATGGCCCGCCCCGAGGGCTACCGCAAGGCCGTGCGCCTGATGCAACTGGCCGACCGTTTCAACCTGCCGGTCATCACGCTGGTCGACACCGCTGGCGCCTATCCCGGCAAGGGCGCCGAGGAACGCGGCCAGTCCGAGGCGATCGCCCGCTCGACCGAAGCCTGCCTGTCGATCGGCGTGCCGCTGGTATCGGTCATCATCGGCGAGGGCGGATCGGGTGGTGCGGTGGCCTTTGCCTCGGCCAACCGCGTGGCCATGCTAGAGCATTCCGTCTACTCGGTCATCAGCCCCGAAGGTTGCGCGTCGATCCTGTGGAAGGATTCCGAGAAGATGCGCGAGGCCGCCGAGGCGCTGCGCCTGACCGCGCAGGACCTGACCAAGCTGGGTGTCTGCGACCGCATCATCCCCGAGCCGCTGGGCGGCGCGCACCGCGCCCGGCCCGACACCATCACCCGCGTGGGCACGGTGATCGAAGAGATGCTGGGCGAGCTCAGCGGCATGTCGCGCAAGGACCTGATCGCGAACCGGCGGCGCAAGTTCCTGGACATCGGGTCCAAGGGCCTCGCGGCCTGATCCACCTGTCTGAACGAAGAAGGCCGGGGTCACCCCCCGGCCTTCTTCGTTCAGACAGGTGGGCTTACAGCCCGGCGGGGGCGCCCACGACCACGAAGGTCATCGTCTCGGGGTCCAACAGCCGCGCCGCCACCCGTTGCACATCCTCGAGCGTCACCGCGTCCACCTGTTCGTTCCGCGTGCGGGCATAGTCGATGGCCATGCCATCCACCTCCATGCCGACGAGGATGCCGGCGATCCGCGCATTGCCGTCGAAGCGCAGCGGGTAGGCGCCGGTGAGGTAGGTCTTGGCCTGGGTCAGCTCGGCCTCGGTCACGCCCTCGGTGGCCATGCGGCGCCATTCGTCCTGGATCACCTGGATCGCCTCGGCCATGCGGTCGTTGCCCGACGCGACCTGCCCCATCAGCAAGTCCGCCTGGTCCTTGCCGACCATGAACGAGCCCACGCCATAGGTCAGCCCGCGCTTTTCACGCACCTCGGTCATCAGGCGGCTGTCGAACCCGCCGCCGCCCAGCACCGTGTTCATCACGTAGGCGGCAAAGAAGTCGGGATCGTCAAAGCCGATGCCCGGCTGGCCCCACAGCGCCACCGATTGCGGCGTGTCGAAGGGCACGACCGTAACCCCGCCGGGGAAGTTCAGCTTCGCAGGGCCGGGCAGCGGCGCGCCGGTTTCGGGCAGGCCCGCCAGCAGGTCGTCAAGCAGCACGGCCAGCTCTTCGGCGGTGATGTCGCCTACGGCGCTGACATAGATCCGGTCCCGCGCCATGGCACCCTCCTTGGCCGCCACGAGGTCCTCGCGGGTCAGCGCCGCGACGCTGTCCACCGTGCCGCGGTATGGGCTGCCATAGGGGTGATCGCCGTAGACCATCGCGTCGAAGGCCTTGGAGGCGATGTCGTTCGGGTCCTTCTCCGCCGAGCGCAGGCCGGAGATGACCTGCGCGCGCACCCGCTCGATCGCGTCGGCGTCGAACCGGGTCTCGGTCAGGGCAAGGCGCAGGAGGTCAAGCGAGGCCGCGCGATTCTCGGTCAGGAAGCGGGCCGAGACCGACAGCGCATCGTCGCCCACGTCGAAGCCAAAGGAGGCGGCCTGCGATTCCACCGCCTCGGCAAAGGCACGGCTGTCAAGATCGCCCGCGCCTTCCTCGAGCAGCCCGGTCATCAGGTAGGTCGCCCCGCGCTTGGCGGGATCGTCCAGCGAGGCACCGCCCCGGAACCGCAGTTCCAGCGCGACGAAGGGGATGTTGTGATCCTCGACCAGCCAGGCGGTGATGCCGCCGGGGGTCTTGACCTCCTGGATGTCGATCTCGGCCCGGGCGGGCAGCGCGGCCCAGAGGACGATCAGCAGGGTTGCGAGAAACCTCATTGGGTCACCTCCTTGTCGGTCGCCTCGGCCATGACCCAGCCGGTGACCGAGCTCTTGTCGTCAAAGACCTCGGCCGCGGCGGCCATGATCTCATCCGCGGTGATGCTGTCGACGATGTCCGGCCAGGCCAGCACGTCATCGACCGTCAGGCCGGACGTCAGCGCAGCGCCGTACATCCGCGCGAGGCTTTGCACGTTGTCCTTGGCATAGATGCGCGCGGCCCGGGCCTGCGCCTTGATCCGCGCCAGTTGGTCCGCATCGACGCCGGTTTCCATGAACTCGGCGATCACGCGATCGAGGGCAGCCTCGCCTTCCTCGAGCGTGACGCCCTCGGCCGGGACGATCACGAAGTTGAAGGTGCTGTCATCCAGCGAGGTGCCCGAGTACCAGGCGCCCGTGTAGACGGCGGTCTGGCTGTCGTATTGCAGTTTCTGCGGCAGCACGGCGGTCTGCGAGCCGCCCAGGATTTCCGACAGCAGTTCCAGCGCGGCGGCCTTGCGCTGGTCGCCGCTGTCGCGTTCCGGCGCGAGGTAGGACCGCGAGACGTAGGGTTGCGCCACCCGGGCATCCTCGTAGATCAACCGCCGCTCGGCGCGCTGCGGCGGCTCGGACGGGCGTTCGCGGGGGCCCAGCGCCGGGTTGGCGGGGATCACGCCGTAATAGGTCTCGGCCAGCGCCTGCACGTCTTCGGGCGTGGTGTCGCCGGCGACGATCAGGATCGCGTTGTTGGGCGAATAGAACAGATCGTAGAAGGATTGCGCATCCTCGAGGCTCAACTCCTCCATCTCGTGGCGCCAGCCGACGACCGGGGTGCCGTAACGATGGTTGAGGTATTGCGCCGCGCGCATCTGCTCGCGGAAGAGCGCGTCCGGGTCGTTGTCGGTGCGCATGTTGCGCTCTTCGAGGATCACGTCGCGTTCGGTCGCGATGTCGCCCTCGTCGAGGCGGAGGTTGACCATCCGGTCACTCTCCATCTTCATCATCAGCTCGAGCCGGTCGGCGGCGACGCGCTGGAAATAGCCGGTGTAATCGTAGCTGGTGAAGGCGTTGTCATTGCCGCCATTGGCCGAGACGGTCTTGGAAAACTCGCCGCTTTCCAGCATGTCGGTGGCCTTGAACAGCAGGTGTTCGAGGAAATGCGCCACGCCCGAGACGCCCGGCCATTCGTCGGCCGACCCGGCGCGGTACCAGACCATGTGAACGACGACGGGGGCGCGGTGGTCCTCGATCACGACCACCTCCATTCCGTTGTCGAGGGTGAAGGTGCTGACCTGTTCGTCCGCGGCGCGGATCGGGGTGGACCCGGCCCAGGCTAGGGTGGGCAGGAGCAGCGAGACGCATAGGGAAATCAAGCGCATGGAGACCTCTTCCAGTGACGGACGGCAGCGATAGGGCATAGTTACGCCCCCCGTTTCCGGGTGCAAGCTGTCATACGGGAATGTGAGAGCGGTTAAGAAACCGTGTACGCACCGCACGAGGGCGCGGTGCGTCGCCGGATCTTACTGCCGGCTGAGCGATCCGGGGATCGTCCGCCCGCTTTCGCGCCCCGAGGTGGGCGGGGCGGAGGGCACGTATGTGCCAAGGCGCCGGAACCGTTCCGTCTCGGCATGGGCGTCGAGCGACTGGCGGCGGTAGGCCTTGACGTAGCGGTCGACCCGGCCCAGCCGGAAATTGGTGAAGCGCGAGGCGCGCTTGCGGAACGCGAGGTCCTCGGAGGCGAGCGTCCGCCGGATGTCGGCGGGCACGCCGTAGCGCGAGGCCTGGGACACCAGCGCAGAGTCGCCGGCCGGGATGCCCGACGAGGCCGAGGGCCGGCCGCCCAGCGCCACGATGGCGTCGGCGTTCGGTGTCGGATCGACCAGGTTGCCGCTCCCCGGCGTCGGCGCCGGCAGCGCCGCGAAGCTCTCGGGCATTTCCAGCGGCTTGACCGGCAGGACCGCGAATTCCTCGGGGCCGTTGTCGGTGGGAATGTTGAGGTTGCGCATCGAGATATCGCGTTCGCCGCAGGCGACGAGCGCGGTGCAAAGCGCAAGCAAGGTGATCAGCCGTATCATGGCACCCTCCGATACTTGTCTGCGGTACCAGTCCCGGCCCGCGCGATCAAGATCTGCCTGCCTTTTTGCGCGGCTCTTCGCGGGCGAAGATGGCGAGGCCGATGGCCCCGGCAAAGATCGCGATGTCCGCGACGTTGAAGGCAAAGGGGTTCTCGATCCCGCAGCAGGACATGTTGAGAAAGTCGGCCACGGCGCCGTACACCAACCGGTCGATCACGTTGCCGAGCGCCCCGCCGATCAGCAGCCCGGCCGAGATCTGCGCCCAGCGCCCCTGCGGCTGGCGGCGGAGCCAGACGATGACGCCGATCACGATGGCGATGGCGATGGCGATCAGCACCCAGCGCGCGATGTCCGATTGCCGAGAGAAGAGACCGAAGTTGATGCCGGTGTTCCAGGCCATGCGCAGGTTGAGCACGGGCGGCAGCACGTCGATCTCGCCCCGCGTCTTGAGGTCGAGAAGCTGCACCACGAGCAGCTTGCTCAGCTGGTCGAGGACGAAGACCCAGAGCCCGGTCCAGAACACGCGACGCATCGGAAAACTGCCTACTTTCGTTGCCTTGCCCCGGTCTAGCGGCTGCGGCGCGGAAGGGAAAGCGTTGACGTCATATGCGGGCGCGTGTCTGCTGAGGGGATGAAACCGACGCTGACCTCGCTGGACCATCTCGTGCTGACTGTCGCGGACATTGACGCGACCTGCGCGTTTTATGCCGATGTGCTGGGGATGCAGGTCGAGGTCTTCGAGGCGACCGATGGCACCACGCGGCGGGCGCTGCGCTTTGGCCAGCAGAAGATCAACCTGCACGAGGCGGGGCATGAATTCCTGCCCAATGCCAGGGCCGCGACGCCGGGCTCGGCCGACCTGTGTTTCCTGACCGGACGGCGGCTGTCGCTTTGGGAAAGCCACCTGGCCGAAAAGGGCATCGAGATCATCGAAGGGCCCGTGCGACGGAACGGGGCGGCGGGACGGATTCTGTCGATCTACATCCGCGATCCGGACGGCAACCTGGTCGAGATCGCCACCCGCGCCGCATGATGTCGGCAGGGGATTGGGGGCGCTGCCCCCGTCCGCCATGGGCGGACTCCCCCGGAGTTTATCGGCAAGATGAAGGACGGATCGGCGGTTATTCGGCGGCCTGGGCACTTGCCGAGAGTTCGAGGCCGCCGTCGCGTTCGAGGAAGGCGACGATGGCGTCGATGCCTTGGCCGTTGCGAATCTCGGCCATGACGTAGGGCAGCTTGCCGCGCGCCGTCTGCGTGTCGGCTTCGAGCCTAGCGAGGTCGACGCCGACGTAAGGCGCCAGATCGGTCTTGTTGACCACCAGCATGTCGGACCGGGCCAGGCCGGGGCCGCGTTTGCGCGGGATGTCCTGGCCGGCGGCGGTGTCGATCACGTAGATCGTCAGGTCGGCCAGTTCCGGGCTGAAGGTGGCAGCAAGGTTGTCGCCGCCGGATTCGATCAGCACGAGGTCGAGGTCGGGGAAATCGCGGTTCAGGTCGGCGATGGCGGCAAGGTTGATCGAGGCATCCTCGCGGATCGCGGTGTGCGGGCAGCCGCCGGTTTCCACGCCCCGGATGCGGTCGAGCGGCAGGACCTGCTTGTGCATCAGGTATTCCGCGTCCTCGCTGGTGTAGATGTCGTTCGTCACCACCGCCATCGAGCAGCGATGCGCCATTGCTCGGCAGAGCTGTTCGGTGAGGCTGGTCTTGCCGGCGCCGACGGGGCCGCCGATGCCGACGCGGAGGGGTCCGTGCGTGCTCATGTGCGGAAGATCCTGACTTGCATGGTTTCGTGGCGCATCGCGGCCATGTCGGCCCAGAGCGCGGCGGTGCCGAGGTCGTCGAGCGTGACACCTGTGGCGCGGGCGGCGACATCGGCGATGACGGGGTGCAGCGCGTGCAGCGCCCGTTGTCCCGCGTTCTGGCCGAGGGGCACGAAGCGGACCGCGCCCGAGACGAGGTTCGAGGCGAAGGCGTGCAGGTAATGCGCGGCGATCTCCTCGGGCGGCAGAGCAAGGCCGCGGGCCGCCTCGCCCAGCGCGATGGGCAGGGGGCGGGGTTTGAGGGGCGTGTCGCGCAGGGCGGAGACGGCCTGCGCCAGCGCCGTACCCTGGTCGAGGGTTTCTTGCAGCCGCTCGGAGGAGGGTTGCAGCGCGGCGGCGAGGTCGGTCAAGGCGTCAAGGTCGGCGGACGGGTCAAGCGCGTGGCAAAGCAGGACAGCGTCCTGCCATCCTGCGCCATGGCGCAGGATGGTGGTCAGCCAGTCGGTCAGCGCCGCCGCATCGCGGATCTGGCCCGCATCGATGGCCCATTCCAGCCCGTGCGAATAGGCAAAGCCGCCCGTCGGGAAGGCGGGCGAGAGCCATTGGATCAGCGACAGTCGGTCGGTCATGCCTCGGCCGGGTGGTCGTGGTGGTGGCCGTGGTCGTGGGAATGGCCGTGATCGTGGCCCATGGTGCGGCCGTGGCCATAGGCGCCGCCTTCGGGGCGGAAGGGGGCCGTCACGCGGTGGATATGGGCGCCAAGCTGGCGCAGCATTGCCTCGAGCACATGGTCCTCGCGGATCAGCAGGCGGTCCGGCTGCACCTCGCAGGGCGTGTGGCGGTTGCCGATGTGCCAGGCGAGGCGCGGCAGGTCGCCGGTGATCTCGAGCACCTGTTCGGGGGCGGCCCGCACCTCGACCTGTCGGCCATCGGCCAGCAGGAAGACCGCGCCTTCGTCCAGCGAGATGGTCGCGGGCAGGTCGACCAGGAAGTCTTCGCCCGCATCCGTGGTCAGCCGCTTGCGGCGCAGCATCCGGGCGTCGTAGTCGAGCGTCACGGTCGCATCTGGCGCGCCGTGGGCATGGGCATGGGTGGCTTCGCAGCGGATCATGGCGGGCCCTCAGTACATGAAATAGCGTTGCGCCAGTGGCAGTTCGCTGGCCGGCTCGCAGGTCAGAAGCTCGCCATTTGCGCGAACCTCGTAGGTCTCGGGGTCGACGCTGATCTCGGGCATGGCATTGTTCATCACCATGTCGGACTTGCCGATACTGCGCGTGTTCTTGACCGCCAGCACCTCCTTGCCCAGCCCCAGCGCGCCCTTGATGCCATCGGCCAACGCGGCCTCGGACACGAAGGTGGCCGCCGTCGCCGCCGTCGCGCCGCCATAGGCGCCGAACATCGGCCGGGTATAGACCGGCTGCGGCGAGGGGATCGAGGCATTCGGATCGCCCATCTGCGCCACGGCGATCATGCCGCCGATCAGCACCATCTCGGGCTTGGCGCCAAAGAACGCAGGGCTCCAGAGTACGAGGTCGGCACGCTTGCCCTCCTGGATGGACCCGATATGCGTGCTCATCCCGTGGGCGATGGCCGGGTTGATCGTGTACTTGGCGACGTAGCGGCGGACGCGGACGTTGTCGTTGTCGCCGGTCTCTTCGCTGAGCCGCCCGCGCTGCACCTTCATCTTGTGGGCGGTCTGCCAGGTGCGGGTGATGACCTCGCCGATCCGGCCCATGGCCTGGCTGTCGGAGGCGATGATCGACATGGCGCCCATGTCGTGCAGGATATCTTCGGCCGCGATGGTTTCCTTGCGGATCCGGCTTTCGGCAAAGGCGACATCCTCGGGGATCGCCTTGTCGAGGTGGTGGCAGACCATGAGCATGTCCAGATGCTCTTCCAGCGTGTTCACCGTGTAGGGGCGCGTGGGGTTGGTCGAGGACGGCAGGACGTTCGGTTCGGACACCACCTTGATGATGTCGGGGGCGTGGCCGCCGCCCGCGCCCTCGGTGTGGAAGGCATGGATGGTGCGGCCCTTGATGGCTGCGACCGTGTTCTCGACGAAACCGGACTCATTGAGCGTGTCGGTATGGATCATCACCTGCACGTCCATGTCGTCGGCCACCGACAGGCAGCAGTCGATGGCGCCAGGGGTGGTGCCCCAGTCCTCGTGCAGTTTCAGGGCCGAGGCGCCGGCCTTGACCATCTCCACCAGCGCGGCGGGTTGGGACGCGTTGCCCTTGCCCGAGAGGCCGAAGTTCATCGGCAGCCCGTCCAGCGCCTGGAGCATGCGGCTGATGTGCCAGGGACCGGGCGTGCAGGTGGTCGCCAGTGTGCCATGGGCAGGGCCGGTGCCGCCGCCCAGCATGCAGGTGAGGCCCGAATGCAGCGCGTCGTCCACCTGCTGCGGGCAGATGAAGTGGATGTGCGAATCAAAGCCCCCGGCGGTCAGGATCTTGCCCTCGCCCGCGATCGCCTCTGTCCCCGGGCCGACGATGATGTCGACGCCGGGCTGGGTGTCGGGGTTGCCGGCCTTGCCGATCTTGTGGATGCGCCCGTCGCGCAGGCCCACATCGGCCTTGTAGATGCCGGAATGGTCGACGATCAGGGCATTGGTGATGACCGTGTCGACGGCACCCTCGGCCCGGCTGACCTGGGACTGGCCCATGCCGTCGCGCAGCACCTTGCCGCCGCCGAACTTCACCTCTTCGCCGTAGGTGGTCAGGTCACGCTCGACCTCGATGATCAGGTCGGTATCGCCCAGGCGCAGCTTGTCGCCGGTCGTGGGGCCGAACATGTCGGCATAGGCGGAACGGGAAATCGTCGTCGGCATGTGTCAGCCTTTTCCTGGAATCTCGTGGGAGGGCCTCAGCCCAGCGGCCCCATGACCTTTTGGTTGAAGCCGTAGACCGCGCGCTTGCCGCGGAAGGGCACCAGCTGCACCTCGCGGCTCTGGCCCGGCTCGAACCGCACGGCGGTGCCCGCGGCGATGTCGAGCCGGTAGCCCAGCGCGGCGGCGCGATCGAACTCGAGCCCCGGGTTGGTCTCGGCGAAATGGTAATGGCTGCCGACCTGTACCGGGCGGTCGCCGGTGTTCGACACCATCAGCGTGATCGCCTTGAGCCCTTCGTTCAGGGTGATCTCGCCGGGGGCGGTAAAGACCTCTCCGGGGATCATTTGCGGGCCCGGCGGTAGGCGATGGCGACACTCAGCAGGCCCGCGACGGCCAGCAGCAGCAGCGTGGCGCCGGTGGCGGCGCTTTCCGCGCCATGGGGATGCATGTGTGCGCCTTCGTGGGCAAAGGCGGCACCGGGAAGGACGAGAGCGGGCAGAAGGGCAAGACGGCGCATCGGATGGCTCCTTTGGGTCAGCGGATCGGGTGGTGGACGGTGACGAGCTTGGTGCCGTCGGGAAAGGTCGCTTCGACCTGCACTTCGTGGATCATCTCGGGGATGCCCGACATGCACTGGTCGGCGGTGACCACGGTGCCGCCCGCCTCCATCAGGTCGGCGACAGAGCGGCCGGCGCGGGCGCCCTCGACGACGAAATCGGTGATCAGGGCGATGGCCTCGGGGTGGTTCAGCTTGACGCCGCGCTCCAGCCGGCCGCGGGCGACCATGGCCGCGAGGCTGATCAGCAGTTTGTCCTTTTCCCGGGGGGTCAGGTTCATGAAAGGCTCCTACGTCAGATCTGCCAGACCCGCGGCAGCGGGTCCCGGCGCAGGTGGGCAAGCGCCCGGGCAAGCTGGCGGCGCAGCGGCCAGCCGTCCCGGGCGAGGATACGAAGCACAAGCCGCCCGTCCATGGCGCTGGCGGCGGCGTCTGTGCCGGGCTCGTCGAGCACGGCGCGCAGGGCGCACAGCCGGTGCTGCGCGGCAGGAGCGGCCAGCACGAGGGTCGAGAAGGCCCGCGCCCCGCCCAGGGCGGCGGCGCCGGCGGTGAGGGTGTCGTCGGTGAGCAACAGGCGCTCGTCGTGCAGCGGCTTGCCGCCGCGCAGGATGCGGCGGGTATCGCGCAGATGGATGCGGCCCACGGTCTCGCCCATGGCCGCACGGCCCAGCACCACCGTCTCGAGGCTGAGGCATTCGGCGTCATCCGCCAGCTCGATCACCGTCTCGCGTTGCACGGCGGCATTGTCGAACAGGATCGTCTCTTGCGGAATCCAGTCCAGCCGCGATCCGGCGCCAACCCGGTGACGGACCGAGACCTGCGCCACGCCCTCGGGCGCGCGATAGGCGCGCTCGGCCGTCTGGGTGGTCGCGGTGACGCTGAGGCCCGCGCCGACGTCGAGCGTGTAGCTCAGCCGGTCGCCGCCCGCCAAACCACCGGATGTATTGAGGAAAACGACCTCGCAGGGGCCACCTGTGCGCGGCAGCATGGCCTTGGCCGACCCCGCCTGCCGCAGCCCCGCCACCACCGGACGACCATTGCGCGCCTTGAGGGCGGCGAAGGCCTCCCCCCGGCTGCGCTGCAGGGCCTGCGCCCCGGTCGCGGTCATGTCGCGTGGCATGCTGCCCCCCTTGGTCTTGCGGTCACGCTAAGTGCGTACTCCGCCCATTCCACCGAAATCTGCGCATTTTGTGGGCAACCACAAGAGAGAACGGCCGTATCTGCCCAATCCTCGCGCACATTGCCCACTTCTTGGGCGCTGATGATCCAAGCTGGCGCCATCGCTTCGAGTCATGCCCCAGCGGACCACGAAGGCACAGTCTCTGGAAGAACTTTCCCATGGCCGTTACCGCCTTCCCAACCTGCGGCCCCCTGCCCGAGCGCGCAGCCGGGTCGCGCCCACGCCGCCCCGCGCGCAGTCCACCGCCACGACCGAAGGGCGGAGGGCCGCTCCCCCGCAATAACCCCTGATCCCCTGCCCCGCCTTGACCGCGTCATGACCATGCACGACCGGTCCGGTGGCTCGCCTGCCCGTCTGCCCTGCCCCGAGGAAACTGTCACCTCAACGGTCCTTGGCGGCCACCAGTGGCTTTCGTGTGGAACCAGCAGAGACCGGCAAAGGGTCTACTTGCAGCGTGTCGGCCCCATTCGCCGCGCCGTCCCGCGACCTGAAGCGGCGCCGAGACCGGGGCTCTGCCGGTTCCAGCGCACCACCGACGACGTCTCCTACATGAGCGCGGCCGCCTTGCCCGCGCACCCGGTCGATCGTTACTGGCACCGGCTAGGCGCTTGACCGCGCGGCCCGAGCTCGCCGCCAACCCCGCCTCGCTTGGTGTCGGGCGCGATGCCAGCCCGGCCTGGCTGACCCGCGCCGAAGACCCAGAGACGGCCGTCAACGTGATGGTCCGGCCCTGGGTCTGGTCGTAGCTGCTGGTCGCGGCCCGCATTATCCAACGCGAGGTCCTGGGCCGCCACATGAACATGTCCGTCGCGGAGCGGATGAGCGGCGCAGCCGAACGAAAGATCCGGCCCAACGTGGACGAGATGTGCAGGCCCGAACCCGCCGTGCGCGGCACCCGCTGCGATCACCCTGTCATGGACTGGGATTTCGGCAGCGACGCGCATTGCCACCGTCGCATCCATGTCCGCTACATGCTCAGGACACGCACGGGACTCTGTCGGCGCGAACGATGCGCGAGGTCGCCGCCGAGCGGGGATGGCGGACCTACGAGCCGTGGAACAGTGCCACCGAGATCGACAACTCCGCGCGTCTGCACGACCTGCCGGAAGAAGACATCTTCCGTGCCTCTGACATGTGTATCGGTCACCTGACCCAGAACGAATGCACCGCGCTGCGCGACAGGATCTCGCGGTCCTGACCTGCGCCGCATCCGGCCATGCTCCGGCCGAGACCAACGAAAAAGGGCGCCGTCGGCGCCCTTGTTTCATTGGTCGGAGTGAGAGGATTCGAACCTCCGGCCCCTGCCTCCCGAAGACAGTGCTCTACCAGGCTGAGCTACACTCCGACCGTGACGGGCGGACTACACAAAGCCCGCGCCCTTGGCAAGCGCCAATCGTCAGCTTTGTGTGGCCCGCCGCGCGGTTTGGCGGCGGCGCAGCAGCCGCAGCATCGGGCCGATCCGGAACGCGCTCGGCGTGTAGCCGCGCGAGCGGGTGCGCAGCACCGGCGTCGTGGTCGAGGTGCCGCCACGGCTCTCGCGGACGACGATGTAGATGCCCGACAGGATGATGATCGAGGCGCCGATCAGGGTCGCCCGGTCGATGCTCTCGTCAAAGAAGACATAGCCGAAGAACGCCGCCCAGATGATCTGCGAATACTGCATCGGCGCGACGATCGCCGCCTCGGCGTTGCGGTAGGCCGCGATCAGGCACAGCCCCGCGACAAAGCCGAAGGCCGAGATCACGCCGACCAGCCCCAGATCCTCGACCGGCATGGGTTCGTAGACGAAGGCGAGAATCACCGCCATGATCACGAAGTTCGCCGCCAGCGGATAAAGCATCAGCACGATGCTGCGCTCTTCGTTGCTGATCTTGCGCACGATGATCGAGGCCATGGCGCCGAAGACCGCCGCGCCCAGCGCCGCCGCATGGCCCAGCGTCAGATCGGCATCGCCGGGCCGCAGCACAACGAACACGCCGACGAGGCCGGCAACCACGGCCGCGCCGCGATGGATGCCGACCTTTTCGCCCAGCACGGGGATCGCCAGCAGCGTGATCAGCAACGGCTGGGCAAAGAGAATCGCGTAGGTCTGCGCCAGCGGCAGCACGGAAAAGGCATAAAAGGCGCTCATCGCCGTGATGACCGAACAGATCGTGCGCAGTGCCGTCCACCACGGGTGCACCGGGCGCAGGTTGCCGTGCGTGACGTCCTGCATCAGCATGAAGGTGACCAGCGGAAAGCTCAGCAGGGAAGAGAAAAAGATGATCTGGAACGGCGCATAGGTCCCGCCCAGCACCTTTATGACGACGTCGTGTGTCGCGTAGATCGCAAAGGCAAGAAGGGCGAAGAGGGCGCCTTTCACATTCATGACGATGCTCCTGATTGTCGGCCGGGCCACCTGCCGGGGCACCTGCGTTCCCGTCACTTTAGGCCAGATGGGTAAAGAGACAACAAGCCCCCGGGCCGGTTTTTCCGGCGCGGGGGCTTGCATGCACCGTCTCCCGGCGGGGAGACGGTGAAAATCATGACGCGCGGCAGCGCGCCAATCGGATCAGAGGCTCGCGTCGAGCGCCGCGATCACCGCGTCGCCCATTTCCGACGTGGTGGCCGGGGTGGCGCCCTCGACGTTCAGCAGGTCGGCGGTGCGGATGCCCTGGCCCAGCACGTCGTTGACGGCCTTTTCCAGTCGGTCGGCCTCGTCGCCCCGGTCGAAGGAATAGCGCAGCGCCATGGCGAACGACAGGATACAGGCACAGGGGTTGGCCTTGCCCGTGCCCGCGATATCCGGGGCCGAACCATGGACGGGCTCGTAAAGCGCCTTGGGCCGCCCGTTCGCCATCGGCGCGCCGAGGCTGGCCGAGGGCAGCATCCCGAGCGAACCGGTCAGCATGGCCGCAAGGTCCGACAGCAGGTCGCCGAACAGGTTGTCGGTGACGATCACGTCGAACTGCTTGGGCCAGCGGGTCAGTTGCATGGCGCCGGCGTCGGCATACATGTGGCTCAGCTCGACATCCGGGTACTCGGCATCGTGGATCTCCTGCACGACATCGCGCCACAGGATGCCCGATTCCATCACGTTGGCTTTCTCCATCGAGCAGACCTTGTTGCCGCGCTTGCGCGCCATCTCGAAGGCCGACCGCGCAACCCGCGCGATCTCGCTCTCGGTGTAGCGCTGGGTGTTGATGCCCACGCGCTCGTTGCCTTCCTTGATGATCCCGCGCGGCTCGCCGAAATAGACACCGCTCGTCAGCTCGCGGATGATCATGATGTCCAGACCGGCGACAACGTCCTTTTTCAGCGAGCTGAAATCGGCCAGCGCGTCAAAGCACTGGGCCGGGCGCAGGTTGGCGTAGAGGTCCATCTCCTTGCGCAGGCGCAGCAGGCCCCGCTCGGGCTTCACCGAGAAATCCAGCTTGTCGTATTGCGGCCCGCCCACGGCGCCCAGCAGGACGGCATCGACCTCCTGCGCTTTCGCCATCGTGTCGTCATGCAGCGGCGTGCCGTGCTTGTCGTAGGCGCAGCCGCCCACCAGGTCCTCGCTCACGTCGAAGGTCAGGCCGCGCTTGGCACCGAACCAGTCGATGATCTTGCGCACCTCGGCCATGACCTCGGGGCCGATCCCGTCGCCGGGCAGGATGAGAAGCGAAGGATTGGACATGCGGGGTCTCCATTGGTGGGCCGTCAGGCCGGATGTGTCGTCAAATCGGCACTCGGGTAAACCCTGCCGCGCGAAGGGTCAAGAAACGAAGGGGCGCAGCCCCGCCGCCAGCATCTCCCAGGCGCGCCGGATACGGGGCGTGTTGCGCATCGCCTGCGCCGCGGCCAGCCACATCGGGATGCCGGGAATGTCGAAATCCGGCAGCAGCCGATCGAGCAGCGGATCGGCCATCCCGACCTTGAGCTGCCCGAAGCCGATCCCGCAGCCCTGCCGGACCAGCTCCCAGTTAGTCGCCTGCGCGTCGCAGCGGGTGCCGAACCAGCCGCGCTCGGCCGGCAGGCCCGCCGCGCGCATGCCCTGAAGGATCACGTCGCTGCGGTCGTAGCCTACCAGGTGATGGTCCGCGAGGTCCTCGGGCCGCTCCGGCCGCCCGGCCCGTGCAAGGTAGCGTTTTGCGGCGAAGATCCCGATCGGCACATCCCCCAGCTTGCGCGTGATGATGTCCAGCTGGTCGCTGCGGTACATCCGCACCGCGATGTCCGCCTCTCGGAACAGCAGGTTCTCGGTGCTGTCGCTGGGCAAGAGGTCGATCTCGATCTCGGGCTCCTCCGCCCGCATCTGCGCGATGATCCCCGGCAGGATGTAATGCGACACGAGGTGGGGCGCGGTGATCCGCACGGCGCCCGCCAGCCGCGTCTCGGCCCCCGCGACGCTCAGCGCCACCTGCCCCATCGCGTCGCGCATGGCGCGCGCCGGCGCGATCAGCGCCGCGCCGGTCCCGGTCACCTCGAAGCCGCGTGGACGGCGGTGGAACAACTCCGCCCCCAGCCGCGCCTCGATCTCGCGCACCTGGCGGCCGACCGTGGGCTGGGACGAGCCCAGCTGCCGCGCCGCCGCGCTGAGGCTGCCGGTCTCGGCCACCGCCAGGAAGACCTCCATCAATGACCAGTCGATCCGCATATCCATTCAGTATTGAATGGATGATCTGCGACTCCTGTCAATTCCCAAAAACCTGCGCATGGCCGATATTCTCTTCAGACACCTCGACAGGAGACACGACATGACCCGCACCGTCCTTCTCACCGGCGCCTCCGGCAAGATCGGCCACCATGCTGCCAAGGCGTTCTCGGACGCCGGCTGGCAGATCCGCCGCTTCCAGCGCGGCACCGACATGACGCAAGCCGCGCAGGGCTGCGACGTGATCGTCAACGGGATGAATCCGCCCAAGTACCACAACTGGGCCGAGATCATCCCCGAGATCACCCGCCAGCACATCGCCGCCGCCCGCGCCTCGGGCGCCACGGTGATCATCCCCGGCAACGTCTACACGTTCGGCGACCGCTGCGACGGCGCCTGGGACGAGACCACGCCCCACCGCCCCTGCAGCCGCAAGGGGCAGATCCGGGTCGAGATGGAGCAGGCCTATCGCGACGCCGGCATCCAGACCATCGTGCTGCGGGCCGGCAATTTCATCGACCCCGACAGCGCCGACGACCTGTTCTCGATGATCATCCTCGGCAAGCTGGGCAAGAACCGCTTTGTCCACGCCGCCGACCCCGCGGTGCGGCAGGAATGGTGCATCCTGCCCGACTGGGCCCGCGCCGCCGTCGCGCTGGCCGACAAGCGCCACGACCTCGCTGCGTTCGAAGACGTCCCCTGCGGCAACCACGCCGTGACCGGGTCCGAGCTGAAAGCCCGGTTCGAGGCGCTGACCGGCCGCAGCCTGCGCGACGCCTCCTTCGCCTGGTGGCAGCTGCGCCTCGCCGCTCCGGTGCTCGAACTTGCGCGCGAACTGCTCGAAATGCGCTATCTCTACGATCTCGACCACGCGCTGTCGGACGCCAAGCTGCGCCGCCTGCTGCCCGACTGGGCACCCACCCCGCTGGACCAGGCGCTCGCGGCCAAGCTGGCGATGACCACCGGCACCACCGCGAAGGCAGCGTGAGGGAGTGAGGGGCCAGCCCCTCACACACCCCGGAGTTTATCGGCACAATGAAGCAGGGGATCCGATCCGCTCTTCATTGTGCTTCTAAACTCCCGCCGGAGGCATCCGACACCGGCCACGAGCGCCATCGTCTCGGATCACGACACGGACTCCAAAAGGGAACAAAACGTGAATATACTCTCCCGACCATGACCGTCGAGCTGTCGATTCTCTCCAACTTCACCTTCCTCACCGGGGCCTCCCACCCCGAGGAGTACATGGACCGTGCGGCCACCCTCGGCCTCGATGCCATCGCCATCGCCGACATCAATTCCGTCGCGGGGATCGTCCGCGCCCATACCCGCGCCAAGGACATCGCCCGCCGTGTGGCCGAGCGGCGGCGCTTCGACGCCGAACACGGCCTGATCGGCCCGCCCGCACCCGAGGGCTGCCCGCCGGCGCCCTCCTTCCCCATCTACCACGTCCCCCGCCTGCTGCCCGCCGCGCGGCTGCGCTTTACCGACGGGCCCGACGTCACCGCCCTGCCCGAGAACCGGCAAGGCTGGGCCCGGCTCTGCCGGCTGCTGTCGCGCGGGCGGCTCCGGGCCGACAAGGGAGACTGCATCCTGCACCTGTCGGACCTTCTGGAGGGGGCAGAGGGGCTGCGGCTCCTGCTCCACCCGCCACGGGCGCTGCCGGAGACGCCCGGCGCGGGCGGATGGCGGCAACAGGCGGAACGGCTGTCGCGCCGGCTCGGGGGGCAGATGGCGCTGCTGCTGACGCCCCGCTACGATGGCCAGGACCCGGCGCGTTTCGACGCGCTCGCGGCCGAGGCCGTGCGGCTGGGCCTGCCCACGGTCGCCTCGGCCGCGCCGGTCATGCACCACGGCCGCCGCCGCAGGCTGGCCGACGTGATGACTGCGATCCGCCTTGGCCGCCGGGTCGACAGCCTGGGCCGCGCGGCCCTCGCCAATGCCGAGCAGCGCCTGCGCTCCGCGCCCGAGCTGCGCCGCATCTTCCACGGCCACGAGGGCGCCATCGACCGGGCGGCAGAGCTGGCGGCACGCCTCGAGTTCCAGCTGGACCAGTTGCGTTACGAGTACCCGTCCGAGATCGCCGATGGCGAATCCCCCGCCCAGCGCCTCTCGCGCCTCGCCCACGAGGGGCTGCGCTGGCGCTATCCCCATGGCGCGCCCGAGCGGGTCCGCGCCATGCTGGACCACGAGCTCACCCTCATCGGCAAGCTGAACTACGAGCCCTATTTCCTCACCGTCCGCGACATCGTCGCCTTTGCGCGCGCGCGGGACATCCTCTGCCAGGGGCGCGGGTCGGCCGCGAACTCGGTCGTCTGCTACTGCCTCGGCGTCACCTCGGTCAGCCCCGAGATCGGCACCATGGTCTTCGAACGCTTCGTCAGCGAGGCCCGCGACGAGCCCCCCGACATCGACGTCGATTTCGAACACGAGCGCCGCGAAGAGGTCATCCAGTGGATCTACGAGCGCTACGGCCGCCACCGCGCGGGCCTCTGCGCCACCGTGATCCACTACCGCGGCAAGCGCGCGATCCGCGAGGTCGGCAAGGTCATGGGCCTCAGCGAAGACACCATCGGCGCGCTCAGCTCGCAGCTTTGGGGGTTCTTCAGCGCCGACGGGGTCGAGGACCAGCGGATGCGCGAGATCGGCCTCGACCCCGCCGACCGGCGCCTGCAGCAGACCATGGCGCTGATCCACGAGATCATCGGCTTTCCCCGCCACCTTTCCCAACATGTCGGCGGCTTCATCATCACCGAGGGGCGGCTCGATGAGCTTGTCCCGATCGAGAACGCCACGATGGAGGACCGCACGGTCATCTGCTGGGACAAGGACGATATCGACAGCCTCGGCATCCTCAAGGTGGACGTGCTGAGCCTTGGGATGCTGACCTGCATCCGCAAGGCGTTCGACCTGATGAAGACCCACGTGGGCCAGGACTGGACCCTCGCCACCCTGCCGCCCGAGGACCCACGCGTCTACGACATGCTCTGCGCGGCCGACAGCATCGGCGTCTTCCAGGTGGAAAGCCGCGCGCAGATGAACTTCCTGCCGCGAATGCGGCCGCGCAACTTCTACGACCTGGTGATCGAGGTGGCAATCATCCGCCCCGGCCCGATCCAGGGCGACATGGTCCACCCCTATATCCGCCGCCGCAACGGGGAGGAGAAGGTGGAATTCCCCTCGGACGCCCTCGGCCAGGTGCTGGGCAAGACGCTGGGCGTGCCGCTGTTCCAGGAACAGGCGATGCAGATCGCCATCATCGGCGCGGGCTTCACGCCCGAAGAGGCGGACCGCCTGCGCCGCTCGCTCGCCACGTTCAAGAAGCATGGCAATGTCAGCGAGTTCCGCGAACGCTTCATGCGCGGAATGGCGCGGAACGGCTACGACGACGACTTCGCCGCGCGGTGCTTTTCCCAGATCGAGGGCTTCGGCAGCTACGGCTTTCCCGAAAGCCACGCGGCCAGCTTTGCCCTGCTGGTCTATGCCTCGGCCTGGATCAAGTGCCACCACCCGGGCATCTTCGCCTGCGCGCTGCTGAATTCGCAGCCCATGGGGTTCTACGCCCCGGCTCAGATCGTGCGCGACGCGCGCGAACACGGGGTCACGGTGCGCCCCGTCTGCATCCAGTCCAGCTACTGGGACAACGTGATGGAGCCGGACGGGCGCGGCGGGCTCGCCCTGCGGCTGGGGTTCCGGCAGATCAAGGGGCTCAAGGAGGAAGACGCCGCCTGGATCTGCGCCGCCCGCGGCAACGGCTACCGCACGGTCGAGGATGTCTGGCGCCGCGCCGGCCTGGCCTCGGCCGTGCTCGCTCGTCTGGCCGAGGCGGATTGCTTTGCCGACCTCGGGCTCTCGCGCCGCGAGGCCCTGTGGGAGGCGCGCGCGCTGAAGGGACCCGAGCCGCTGCCGCTGTTCTCCGGCGACATGGATGGCGAGGGGATCCTGGAACCCGCCGCCCACCTGCCCGCGATGACCGAGGGCGAGGAGGTGGTCGAGGATTACGTCGCCATGCGCCTGACCCTGCGGCGCCACCCGATGGCACTGCTGCGCCCCTACCTGACGCCGGGCGCGGTTGGTAGGGACAGGACTGGGGGGCCAGCCCCCCAAACCCCCCGGAGTTTACAGGCACAATGAAGAGGGATCCCGATCCGTGTCTTCATTGTGCCAATAAACTCCCGCCGGAGGCATCCCGAACCAGCCGTCCGCCCACCGCCCGTGCGGTTTGATCCCGCCGCAACAGGCGCCTATCTCTGGGCGCATGACCTTCGATGCGCTCAAGACCCGGATACGTGGCTGCACGATCTGCGCAGACCGCTTTGCCGCGACCGAGACCGGCCATGCGCCGCGGCCGGTGCTGCTGGCCGAATCCTCGGCACGGGTGCTGATCGCGGGGCAGGCGCCGGGGATGCGGGTGCACCTGTCGGGGCGGCCCTTCACCGACCCGTCGGGGGACCGGCTGCGCGACTGGATGGGACTGGACGAAGAGGCCTTCTACGACACGGCCCGCGTGGCCATCGTGCCCATGGGCTTCTGCTTTCCGGGCTACCGCAAGGGTGCGGACCTGCCGCCGCCGCCGATCTGCGCGCGGACATGGCGGGCGGAGGTGATGGCGCATCTGCCGAACGTGCAACTGACCCTCGCCGTGGGCGGGGCGGCGCAGAAGTGGCACCTGCCGGGCGCCGGCAATGTCACCGACACGGTGCGCGGCTGGCGGGGCTGCGGCGACGTGATCCCCTTGCCTCATCCGTCCTGGCGCAATACCGCATGGCTGAAACGAAACCCGTGGTTCGAGGACGCCTTGCTGCCCGAGCTGCGCGACCGGATCCGAAAGGTGCTGAAAGATGCAGACCGAGACCGCGCTTGACCGCGCCCATGCGGCGATGGAGGCCGGCGGCGACGCCGAACGGCTGCAGTTCTACGCCACCCTCGCCGATGCCGAGCTGGTCGTGCTGCTCGAGACCGAGCCCGAGGGCGAGACCCTCTCGCCCGAGGTCTTCGAGCTGTCGGACATGACCTGCATCCTCGCCTTCGACACAGAGGAGCGGCTGTCGCGGTTCACCGGCCGGCCGGTGCCCTACGCGGCGCTGTCGGGGCGGGTGATCGCGGGGCTGCTGCAAGACCAGGGGATCGCGCTGGCGCTGAACCTCGAGGTCGCGCCGTCGCAGACCATCCTGCCGCCCGAGGCGCTGGGGTGGCTGACCGAAACGCTGACCCATGCGCCGGACGAGGCGCAGGCGCGGCCCGTGGCCTTCGACCGCCCGCAGGGCCTGCCCGAAGCACTGCTGGGCGCACTCGACGCGCGGCTGGGGGCCATGCCGGGGTTGGCGCGCAGCGCGTTCCTTGCGCGCGTCACCTACGATGACGACAGCCGCGGGCACCTTCTGGCGTTTTCCGGCGCCGCGCCACGCGCCCATGCGCCGCTGGCCAAGGCGGTGGGTGAGGCGCTGACCTTTTCCGGCCTCGACGCCGGGGCGCTGGACGTGACCTTTTTGGGCGACGGAGACACCGCGCTCGAGGCGCTGGCGCGGGTGGCCTGGCGGTTCGATATCCCCGAGCCGGTGCAGCCGAAGGTGGCCGAAGTCAAGGCGCCGGGGATGGACCCGGACGCGCCGCCGAAGCTGCGATAGGGCTTGGGGCGGAGCCGCGCGTTGGCTGAACGCGGGGTGGGGTTCTGACGGTTGCGGGATGCGCTTTGGCCTGGCCACGTCCGTAGAACGTCCCCAGCGCGCGGGCATGGCACCTCGTCGCCCCGTCGGGGCAGGTCATGCGCACAGCCTGCCGCCGGCATGACGCAGTGTGGCAAGCGCAGGCACCCAGACCCAACCGACGCCTCTATTCCGTCGAGATCAGCACCGCCTCGACGCGCCGGTTGGCCTCGCGCCCCTCGGGGGTCAGGTTGCTGGCGACGGGCGACAGGTACCCCATCCCCTCGGCCGAGATCTGTTCGCGCGGGACGCCGAATTCTCTGACCAGCCGGTCCGCGACCGAGGCGGCGCGGCGGCGCGACAGGGCGATGTTCGACTCGAGCGCCCCGACCGAATCGGTGTGCCCCACCAGCGCCACCTGCCGCCCCGGGTTCGCCACCAGGTACTGGCCCAGCGCCGCGAGCGTCGCGAAGGGCCCCTCGCCCAGCTCGGACGAGCCCGTGCGGAAGGTCAGGTCGGACAGCACGACGTGGCCCCGCGCCTCGAGCTCTTCGGACAGCGGCCCCTGCGGCCCGGAGGAGACGATGACGGCGCCGCGGGTGATCTCTTCGTCCCCTTGGCCAACCTGCACGACCTGCAGGAAACTGGCCGACAGGTTGTGGCTGGCCAGCAGCGACACGTGATCCGCGCCCGCTTCGCCCTCGCGCACGGCCGAGATGAAGTGGAAATCGGCGAGGTCCACGTGCATCGCGGGTTCGGGCAACACCTCCGTCCCGAAGCGGAAATCGAACCCGCCGCAGATCGTGGCCGCGCAATCGAGCAGCAGGTCGTAGCCGTCCGTCAAGAGCTGCTCGCGGATCGGGGCGAGGACCTGCAGGTTGGTCAGCCCGGGCGTCTCGATCCGCCAAGCCTGCCGCGTCACGGCGCCCTCGACCAGCAGGGCCGGCACGGTCTCACCCGTCCAGGGCGCGATGGGCAGGGCGTAGCTGGCGCGCGGCTCGGCCTGCTCCTCGACCAGCCGCGCACCGACCGGCAGGTCGAGCGTCAGCGCCATGGCCGGCCCCGCAAGCAAGGCCAGCAGGGCCGCCAGATTAGCGGAACGAACCGTGGTATTCGTCATTCGGACGCATGTCGATGGCGCTGGCCACGCGGTTGGACATGTTGAAGAAACCGGTCACGTTGGCGATGTCCCAGATGTCACGATCCGAGAAACCCGCGTCGCGCAACGCCTGCCGGTCGGCTTCGACCACGGTGTGGCTTTCCCTGGTGACCTTTTCGGCAAAGGTCAGCATGGCCCATTGCCGCGCGTCAAGGTCGGCCGCGCGCCAGTTCATCACCATCTGCTCGCCCAGGATCGGGTTGCCCGACAGCTGCCGCACGGCCGCGCCATGGGCGGTCAGGCAGTAGAAGCACTTGTTGATCGAGCTGACGACGACCGCGATCATCTCGCGTTCCAGCTTGCTCAGCGCGCTCTCGCCCAGCATCAGGTCATTGTAGAGTGCGGTGAAGGCGTTCAGCTTGTCGATGTCGAAGGCATGGGCGCGCAGCACGTTCGGCACCATCCCCAGCTTTTCGTCGCAGATGTCGAAGTATTTCTGCGTCTTCTCGGGCAGCGGATCGACCTGGGGCAGGTCGAGGGCAGAGATCTTGTGGCTCATCGGGGCTCCTCCTTGATGCGGTAGTGATAGGCGCCGACGTCCGTCATGCCCAGCCCGCGATAGAGCGCGTTGCCCCCGGTGTTGCCCCGCGTCACGGCCAGCGCGAGGGTCTGCGCGCCGTGGTCGCGCGCCCAGAGCGCGGCCTTGCGCATCAAGAGCGCGCCCATGCCCTTGCGGCGCATCTCGGGCAGGACCTCGATGGCGTGGATCATGGCGATGTCGCCGTCGAGCGCCACAAAGGCCGTGCCGCCCGGCGCCATGTCGCGGCGGGTCAGCAGGGCCGATTTCGGGCCCGTGACGCGGTCCATCACCGCCCAGCGGGCCGGGCCGATGCCGCCCTTCTCCCAGATCCGGCGCTGGATCGCCAGCGGCTCCCAGACCGCGTAATGGACGTAGCCGGGCATCGGGTCGCGCAGCAGGTCGTCCACGTCGATGGCATAAAGCGTCACCGGGTCGACCACCACGTAGCCGCGCGCGGCGAGCGCCGCGTCCAGCGCCTCTTCCCCCCCACGGACCTGGAAGAGGGCAGGCTGGCCAAGCTTGGCCATGGCCGCTTCGGCGGCCGCGATATCGCCCGGCGTCCAGGCCCCGTCGGCCGTGGCGGCCGAGACGCGCTTGCCACCGCCCTGCCCGTCGCGGATCGTCCAGGGGCCAAGGGTCTGCTTCGCGGCGGCGGGCCAGGTCGCCTCCATCGCCGCGTACAGCCTGTCTTGCGTCGGCATCATTCCGGGAACAGCCGCGACAGCCGCGCCATGGCCGCATCCACCTGCGCACCATCCGCGCCGCGGATCACCACGTTGGCACCGTAGATCCCGTCGCGCTGGAACGGGTAAGACCCGATCGAGAGCTCGGGGAAATCCGCCGCCAGGTCCGACAGCGGCCCGGCGATCAGGCCTTCGCCCTGCATGATGCGCAGCGATTGCGACAAGAGCGGCGCGCCGCCGACAAGGCCGGGCAGAACGCTGGCGACCATGGCCTGGAACACCGCCGGCACGCCCGCCATGACATGCACGTTCTCAAGTGTGAAACCCGGCGCGATCGAGACCGGGTTCTCGATCAGCGTAGCGCCGTCGGGGATGCGGGCCATGCGCTGGCGGGCCGCGTTGAACTCCACCCCCTGGCGGTCGTAATGCGCGGCCAGCAGCGCCCGGGCATCGTCGCGGATGGTGATGCCGACGCCGAAGGCCGCGGCGATGCATTCCGCCGTGATATCGTCATGGGTCGGCCCGATGCCGCCGCTGGTGAACACATGGTCCTTCGTTTCGGCCAGCGCCTTCACCGCGCCGATGATGGCGTCCCGGTCGTCCGAGACGACGCGGACCTCTTTCAGGTCGATCCCCTTGTGGGTCAGCTCCTGCGCGAGGTAGTGCATGTTGCTGTCGCGGGTGCGGCCCGACAGGATTTCATCCCCGATCACCAGCATGGCTGCGGTTGGATTCGGCATGGCCCAGGCCCCCTTGCGTATTCGTCTGGCAGAGGTATAGCCCCGCCCCATGCGCTTTCAAACCCCGCTCGTCCCCGCCCGCCTTGTCCGCCGCTACAAACGCTTCCTCGCCGATTGCACGCTGGAGGACGGCACCGAGGTGACGGCCCATTGCGCCAACCCGGGCAGCATGATGGGGCTGGCCGAGCCGGGCATGCGGATCTGGCTGGAACCGAACGACGATCCGAAGAAAAAGCTGAAATATGGCTGGCGGCTGGTCGAACATGAGGGCGGGCATTTCACCGGCGTCGACACCTCGGTGCCGAACCGCGCCCTGCGCGGCGCGCTCGAGGCGGGGGTGGTGCCGGGGCTTTCGGGCTACGACACGGTGCGCCCGGAGGTGACATACGGCGTGGGCAGCCGGATCGACTTCCTGCTGACCGGGGCAGGCCGGCCCGATTGCTATGTCGAGGTGAAATCCGTGACCCTCTCGCGCCAGCCGGGCCTTGCCGAGTTCCCCGACAGCGTGACCGCGCGCGGCACCAAGCACCTCGGGGAGCTGGCGGCGATGGTGACCGAAGGGCACCGCGCAGTCATGCTCTACCTCGTGCAACGCACGGATGCGGCGCGGTTCACCCTGGCCGAGGATATCGACCCGGCCTATGCCGCCGCCTTTCGCGCCGCCCGCGACGCGGGGGTCGAGGCGATCTGCATCGGCACGACGATCACGCCCGAAGGGGTTGAAGTCGCGGACCCGATCCCCATCGAGATCCCGTGATTTCGGAGCCTCTGGCAAATCCCCGCGCAAAACCTTACAATATGCCGCAAGTGCATAACATCCCGGGAGCTTTCGGCTTGGACAAGGACCACCGCGGCAAGGTCACGCGCGACGGCATTCGCATCTACGACACGACGGACTTTGCAGGGATGCACAAGGCCGGCGAACTGGCTGCGCGCATCCTCGACGAGATGATCGAGCATGTCTTCCCCGGCCAGACCACGGCCGAGATCGACCGCATCATCGAGGCCAAGGTGACCGAGGCAGGTGCGAAATCGGCCACGATCGGCTACCGCGGCTACCAGCACGCCAGCTGCATCAGCATCAACCACGTGGTCTGCCACGGCATTCCCGGCGACAAGAAGCTCAAGAACGGCGACATCCTGAACATCGACGTCACGGTGATCGTGGATGGCTGGTACGGCGACACCAGCCGCATGTACGTGGCCGGCGACCTGAGCCGCAAGTCCGAGCGGCTGATCCAGGTGACGCATGACGCGCTGATGCTGGGGATCGAACAGGTCAAGCCGGGCAACACCTTCGGCGACATCGGCCACGCGATCCAGACCTACGTGGAAAAGCAGCGCATGTCCGTGGTGCGCGACTTCTGCGGCCACGGGCTGGGGCGGGTGTTCCACGCCCCGCCGAACGTGCTGCACTACGGCCGCCCCGGCACCGCCGCGCGGCTCGAGGAAGGCATGTTCTTCACCATCGAGCCGATGGTGAACCTCGGCCGGCCCGAAACCAAGGTGCTGGCCGACGACTGGACGGCGGTGACCCGCGACAAGTCCCTGTCGGCACAGTTCGAACATTCGGTCGGCGTGACGGCGGACGGGGTCGATATCTTCACCCTCTCGCCCGCCGGCAAGTTCCACCCGACCTATGGCTGAGCCCCAAGATTATTCTGACGAATAATCTTGGGTGGCGCGCGCGGCGTGAAAATTCTTCGTCAGAAGAATTTTCCGGGTCTGGCCCCGATCAGACGTCGAGCTTCTGGCACAGCTGTCGCACGATGTCGCGCTCGGCGTCGCTGGCCGCCGCGTTGCGCGACCGGAACAGCGTCGCCTGGCTTTTCAACACCAGCCCGTCGCCGAGGATCTTGAGGTGGTTGGCCCGCAGCGTGTCGCCGGTCGAGGTGATGTCGGCCACGGCCTCGGCGCTCTCGTTCTTGACCGTGCCTTCCGTCGCGCCCTGGCTGTCGACCAGTTGGTAATCGGCCACGCCCGCATCGCGCAGGAAGGTGCGCACCAGCCGGTGATACTTGGTCGCGATCCTCAGGCGGAAGCCGTGCACGCGCCGGAAGGCCGCCGCCGCCGCGTCGAGATCGTCGAGCGTATCGACGTCGATCCAGCAGGCCGGCACCGCGATGATCAGGTCGGCATGGCCAAAGCCCAGCTCGGCCAGGGGCTCCACCTTCTGCTCCCACCCGGCCAGCTTTTCCTGCACGAGGTCGGTGCCCGTGACCCCGAGGTGAATGCGCCCCGCCTCGAGCTCGCGCGGGATTTCCCCCGCCGACAGAAGCACCAGCTCGACCCCGTCGATCCCGTCGACCGCGCCGGCGTATTCCCGGTCCGACCCGGTGCGCGACAGCGTAACGCCGCGCGCGCCGAACCAGTCGAAAGTCTTTTCCATCAGCCGCCCCTTGGAGGGCACGCCCAGCTTGATCGTCATGCCGAGAGCCCTCCGAGTTCGACCGCGAGGCCGGGGCGGATCACCCCGCCGACGGCCGGAATCTCGCGCCCGGCGCCCAGTTGACGGGTCAGCGCATCATAGCGCCCTCCCGTGGCCACGGGGGGCAGGTCGGGCCGGCCCGACGCGTAGAAGCCAAAGACGAAGCCGTCGTAATATTCCATCGAGGTCCGTCCATAGGTCGCCTCGAAATCCAGTTGCTCGACATCCACCCCGCGCGCGGCCAGCGCGTCGATCCGGGCGGCCAGCCGGTCCACCGCGTCGGCGATGGCCGGCAGGTCCACCGCGAGGTCGCGCAGGCGCTCCAGCGCGAAGGGGCAGGTTTCCTTGACCTGCGCCACGGCTTCCACCAGGTCCAGCTGCTCGCGCGAGATCGGCGGCGTGGCGGCGTCTTCGCGCAGGGCGTCGATCCGGTCCGCGACCTCGGCGGCGCTGCGCAGCCCGATCTGCGGCGCGGTGCATGTGACCTTGCCGTCCAGCAGCGCGCGGCGCGTGTCGGGCATTTGGCGCTTGCCCGAGAAGCGTTCGAGCAGCGCGCGGAAGCGGCGCGGGCGCCAGAGGTGGCGCATCAGCGCGGCCTTGCGCCGCTCGCTCGTCGCCAGCCCCTGCACCGCCGCGATGAGGATGCCGATGTCGCCGGTCGCCGCGTGCAGGTGCAGCGGCGCCAGCGCCTCGCGGATGAGCGCGTAGACCTCGGCATCCGCCTCGGCCGGGTTTTCGCGGTCAAAGATCTCGTAACCGACCTGGATGTACTCGGTCGGCCGGTTCAGGGCCTCGTCCTCCTGCATGCGGAAGACCTCGCCCATGTAGGTGTAGCGCGCGGGCTCCGCCCCTTCGGCCATGTGGCGTTGAACCACCGGCACGGTGAAGTCCGGGCGCAGCATCAGCTCGCCGCGCAGCGGGTCATGGGTGACGAAGGCGCGGGCGCGGATGTCCTCTCCGTAGAGATCCAGCAGCGTGCCGGCCGGTTGCAGCACGCCGGTATCGACCTGGCTTGCCCCCGTGGCCAGAAAGCGATCGAGGAGGCCCTGGGCCTCCTCCTTGGTGCGGCGCAGCTCGGGCATCAGGAATAGCTCTCGATGATCTCGCGAACCTTCGCCACGAGGTCCCCGCGCGGCACCTCGTACTGGCTCGGCCGCTCTTTCCATTCGTCCAGCGTCGCGTTCTCGGCGATCCTGGCGCCCAGCACCAGGTCCTTGATCTGCACGACGCCGCGCGCCTTTTCGTCCCCGCCCTCGATCACCGCGACCGGGCTGCCGCGCCGGTCGGCGTATTTCATCTGGTTGCCGAAGTTCTTGGGGTTGCCAAGGTAGACCTCGGCCCGGATGCCTGCCGCGCGCAGCTCGCCCACCATGGCCTGGTAATCGGCCATGCGGTCGCGGTCCATGACCGTGACGACGACCGGGCCCTGTTCGGCCCCGCCGATGCGACCCTTTTCGCGCAGCGCGGCCAGCAACCGGTCGACGCCGATGGAGACGCCCACCGCCGGAACGGTCTGCCCGGTGAAGCGCGCCACGAGGTCGTCGTAGCGCCCGCCGCCCGCAACGCTGCCGAACTGGCGCTTGCGGCCCTTGTCGTCGAGGATCTCGAAGGTCAGCTCGGCTTCGAACACCGGGCCGGTGTAATAGCCAAGGCCGCGCACGACGCTGGGGTCGATCTCGATCCGGTCGGGGCCATAGCCCTGCGCGTCCAGCAGCGCGGCGATCTCTTCCAGCTCGGCGATGCCTTCGGCCCCGATGGCGCTGTCACCCACGGCGGCGCGCAGGTTGGCCAGCGTCTCGGCCGCGTCCGCGCCCTTGGAGGTGAGGAAGGCCACCACCGGGTCGGCCTGCTCGGCCCGCAGGCCCACGCCGTCGATGAAGGCGCCCGAGGCGTCCTTGCGCCCCGTGGTCAGCAGCTCTCGCACGCCGGCCTCGCCCACCTTGTCGAACTTGTCGATGGTGCGCAGCACGGCGTCGCGGTCCTGGTCCTCGCCCAGCCCCATGGCTTCAAGCACACCATTCAGAACCTTGCGGTTGTTCACCCGCACCACGTAGTCGCCACGCGGAATGCCGACGGTCTCGAGGCAATCGGACAGCATCGCGCAGATCTCGGCATCGGCGGCCATGGAGGCCGTGCCGACCGTATCCGCATCGCATTGATAGAACTGGCGGAACCGACCGGGCCCCGGCTTTTCGTTGCGCCAGACCGGGCCCATCGCGTAGCGGCGGTAGGGCGTCGGCAGATCGTTGCGGTGCTGGGCGTAGACCCGGGCCAGCGGGGCCGTCAAATCATAGCGCAGGGCCAGCCAGTCGCCGCGGTCATTCTCGTCGAACTCCTGCCAGGCAAAGACGCCCTCGTTCGGGCGGTCCACGTCGGGCAGGAACTTGCCCAGCGCCTCGACCGTCTCGACGGCCGAGGATTCCAGCGCGTCGAAGCCGTAGCGATGGTAGACCCCGGCGATCTGCGCCAGCATCTCGGCGCGCTCGCGCACCTCGGCGCCGAAATAGTCGCGGAACCCTTTCGGCGTTTCGGCCTTGGGGCGGGGGGCTTTTTTCTGCTTGGCCATCGGTCTGGTCCTCGGGCGGAATTGCGAGGCCCGTGTAGCCGCAAGCGCCGAAAGGGGCAAGCGGCGCGGGCTTTCGCGGCGGCGCCATGCGCGCTATGAAACGCGCAGATGACAAGAGGGCCAGGGCCGATGGACGACGACAGCCGGATCGAAACGCTCGAGGCGCATGTGGCCGAGCTGCAGCGGCAGGCCGAGGAGCTGTCGGAGATGCTCGCCCTGCGCGGCCGCGAGGTGGACGAGCTGACGCGCAAGGTGGCCATGCTGATGGAGCGCGAGATCGCGCGGCAGGCCGATGGCGAGGGCGGGATCTACTTCGGCGACGAGAAGCCGCCACACTGGTGACCCGGCCCGGGGCCGGGGTCAGTTGGTCTTGATATCGGTGGCCGCCACGTCGCCCTGCGACAGCAGGATATTCGCCCAGCGCGCGTTCGAGCCGAAATTCTCGTAGACCGAGACAAAGACCGTGTCCCGCTCGAGCTTGCTCATGGCACTGCCGCAGGGCTTGCCCTTGCCGACCCGGCAGATGCGCGACTTGACCTGTTCGTAGGCGGTGTCGGTCGAGGAATAGGGCTGCACCTTGGCCGGCAGGCCATAGCGCAGCTGTTCATGCATCTCGGCGCTGCCGAACATCGCCAGCGCGCCCGAGAAGACGCGCACGCAGTCATCCTCGAACCCGGTCACGTAGAAGGCGCGGCGCGCGGTGCTGCCGGGGTTGCTGTCGTAGATGCGGTAGGTCGGGCGCCGTTCGGGGTAGCTGGCGACCTCGCGGCCCAGGCCGTTCCGCGGGAAATTGCAGACCCGCGCCACCTCGCCGTAGGTGGGCACGGTGCCGAAAGCGATGCCGTCGTCCTGCTGCGCGGACTGCTGGCGGCGGCCGAAGAGACCGCCCCGCTGCGGCGCCACGTCGGCCTGCGGCTCGAGCGAGGCGACCTCGACCCCCTCCTCCGTAGCCTGCGGCTGGGCGCCGGCGCCCGAGAAAAGGCCAAGCAAGCCACCATTACGCTCGGGTTCGGCTGCGGCGGCCGTCTCTTCGACGACCTCGCCGGTCTCGCCGTTCTCGATCACCGCATCCGCCTCGAGCGATGCCGAGGGCTCGGCCGGGGTGCGGCGGAACATGGCACCGAAGAGCCCGCGGGCCTGGGTCTGCGCCGCCTCCGTGTCGCCGGCGGTCGGCAGGGCGGCCATGGCCCGGTCCTCGACCGGGATGTCGACCTGCGACAGCTTTTCGACGCGGTCCAGCGACGACGAGCAGGCCGTGGCCAGGGCCAGCGCGGCCAGGGCAAGGACAAGACGGGGGGCGATATGTGACATGCCTGGGCTCCTTCCCGCGAAGGCGTAGCAAATTCACATGCGAATGGTCCAGCGCAGATGCGCGGACCGGCGGACATGCGCCGCGTGCTGCCCATTCGCACGGCGCACCGGGTGCCGGCCCAGCGGCTTGCACCATGACGCGGGGACAGGTAATCCCAAGGGGGACAAAGGCCCTGAGGACCACGAGGATGAAAACCCGCGACATGAACCGTGACTGGATCGCCACCGCCCGTACCCTTTCGCAGGCCATGCCCTACATGCGCCGCTACACCGGCGCCGTGGTCGTCATCAAGCTGGGCGGACACGCCATGGGCTCGGACGAGGGGATGGAAATCTTTGCCCGCGACGTGGTGCTGATGCAGATGGTGGGCATCCACCCGGTCATCGTCCATGGCGGCGGGCCGCAGATCAACCGCCTGCTGGACAAGCTCGAGATCAAGTCCGAGTTCCGCAATGGCAAGCGCGTCACCGACGCGGCCACCATGGACGTGGTCGAGATGGTGCTGTCGGGCAGCGTCAACAGCACCATCGTGCAGGCCATCGCCCGGCAGGGCGGCAAGGCCATCGGCGTGTCGGGCAAGGATGCCGGGCTGATCGAATGCACGCAGACCGATCCCGACCTCGGGTTCGTCGGCACGCCGTCCAAGGTCGATCCGACGATCCTGCACGACATGTTCGCGTCGAACACGATTCCCGTGATCGCCCCCATCGGCACCGGCGAGAACGGCGAGACCTACAACATCAACGGCGACACGGCGGCCGGCGCCATCGCGGCCGCGCTCAAGGCCGACCGGCTGCTGCTGCTGACGGATGTTTCGGGCGTCAAGAACGCCGCCGGAGAGGTCGTGACCGAGCTGACGCCGGAACAGATCCGGTCGCTCACCGCCGAGGGCGTGATCGCGGGCGGGATGATTCCCAAGACCGAGACCGCGCTGATGGCGATCGAGGGCGGCGTGCGCGCGGCGGTGATCCTTGATGGGCGGGCGCCCAATGCCTGCCTGCTCGAGCTTTTCACCGAGCATGGCGCCGGCTCGATCATCCGGGCCGGCGACCTGCCCCCCATTGCCCGCGACTGACCTCGGCGCGCTGGCGTCCGGCGCCGCCGCGCGGCACCTGACCATCCTCGGCGGGTTTCACCCCGCCGAGGGCGAATCCCTGCTGCTGCTGGGCCCGGGCGAGCCTTCGTTCTGGCCCGCGTTCGAGGCCAGCCCCGAACGCGCCGATGGCAAACCCGACCCGATGGACCGCTGGTCGCACCGGGTGATCGGTGCCTGGGCCGCCGAACTGGGCGCCACGGCGCATTTCCCCGACGACCGGCCCTTTCCGCCCTTCTACGACTGGGCGCTGCGCAGCGGAAACTGCCATGCCTCGCCCATCCTCATGCTGGTGCATGACCGGGCCGGGCTGCTGGTGTCGTTCCGCGGGGCACTGCGCCTGCCCTGGCATGTGGACCTGCCCGCCACCGCCCCGTCGCCATGTACCGGCTGCGCACGGCCCTGCCTTTCGACCTGCCCGGTGGGCGCGCTGACGACCACGGGTTACGACGTCGCCGCCTGCACCGCCTGGATCGGATCGCCCGACGGGGCGGAGTGCCTGACCGCGGGATGCCTCGCCCGCCGCGCCTGCCCGCCGGCGCGGGACTGGCCGCGCGATCCGCGACAATCGGCCTTTCACATGGCCGCCTTTCTGGCCGCGAACGGGGTGCCGCCGCGCAGCCCGCACGGCTAGAGTGGCCGCAGAGAATTCCGGGGATTCGATCATGACCAAGCGCCTCGTGCTCATGCGCCACGCCAAGTCCGACTGGTCGATGAACCTTGACGATCACGCCCGCCCGCTGAACCCGCGGGGGCTGCGCGCGGGTGTTGCGCTGGGGGACTGGCTGCGCGCGCAAGGCATCACGCCGGACCAGGCCCTGGTGTCGGATGCCATCCGCACGCGCGAGACCTTCGCGGGGCTCGGCCTTGCCGTCGCCCCCGAATACCTGCGCGGGCTCTACCTGGCGACGCCCGAGCAGATGCGCGCGGTGCTGTCCCGCGCCACGGGCGACGTGGTGCTGATGATAGGGCACAACGACGGGATCGGCACGCTGGCCGCCGCGCTGGTCGATGAGCCGCCCGAGCACGATCGGTTCTACAATTACCCGACCGGTAGCACGCTGGTGGTCGATTTCGACATCGACGACTGGGCGGACCTTGGCATGAAAAAAGGCCGCGCGGCGCATTTCATCACGCCGCGCGACCTTGAATGATCCCGCCCTTGGGACTCAGTGCCCGAGGATCTGGCTGAGGAACAGCTTGGTCCGCTCGTTCTGGGGATTGTTGAAGAAATCGTGGGGGTTGTTCTGCTCCACGATCTGGCCATCGGCCATGAAGATCACCCGGTTCGCCACCGCCTGGGCAAAGCCCATCTCGTGCGTGACGCAGAGCATGGTCATGCCTTCCTCGGCCAGGCTCACCATCGTGTCCAGCACCTCCTTGATCATCTCGGGATCAAGCGCCGAGGTCGGTTCGTCGAACAACATGATCCGCGGCTTCATGCAGAGCGACCGCGCGATCGCCACCCGCTGCTGCTGACCGCCCGAGAGCTGGCCGGGATACTTGTCGGCCTGTTCGGGGATCTTCACCTTCTCGAGGAAATGCATCGCGGTTTCCTCGGCCTCGCGCTTGGGGATCTTGCGGACCCAGATCGGCGCGAGGGTGCAGTTCTCGAGGATCGTCAGGTGCGGGAAGAGGTTGAAGTGCTGGAACACCATCCCGACTTCCGACCGGATCTTGTCGATGTTCTTTAGGTCCGAGGACAGCACGGTCCCGTCCACCTCGATCCGGCCCTTCTGATGCTCTTCCAGCGCGTTGATGCAGCGGATCAGCGTCGACTTGCCCGACCCCGAGGGGCCGGCAATGACGATCCGCTCGCCCCGGTACACCGTCAGGTCGATATCGCGCAGCACGTGGAACGTCCCGTACCACTTGTTCATCTTGTCGATCGAGATCGCGACCTCGTCCGAAACCTTCATTTGGGTCTGTGCAGACATGTATCGGACTCCTTACCGGTGGTCGCGTTGCAGCTGGCGTTCAAGCCACTGCGAATATTGAGAGATCGAATAGCAGACGACGAAGAACAGCAGGATCGCAAAGCTCCAGAGTTCCCAGTAGACGCCGTTCCATTCGGTCGAGGCCAGGATCGGGCCGCGGATCATGCCGACCATGTCGAACATCGAGATCACCGAGACCAGCGTCGTGTCCTTGAACAGGCCCACCGCCACGTTGACGATGCCGGGGATCGAGATCTTCAGCGCCTGCGGCAGGATGATCAGCCGCATCGACTGGCCGTAATCGAGGCCAAGGCTGTCCGCCGCCTCGTACTGGCCGCGCGGCAGGGCGGCGAGACCGCCCCGGATCACCTCGGCGATATAGGCCGAGGCGAACATGGTGATCATGATGATCACCCGCAGCACCAGGTCGAAGTTCGTGCCCGGCGGCAGGAAGTACGCCAGCACCACGTTGGCCACGAACAGCAGCGTGATCAGCGGCACGCCGCGGATGAACTCGATGAAGACGACGCAGATCCACTTGACGATGGGCAGGTCCGACTGGCGGCCCAGCGCCAGCAGGATGCCGATCGGCAGAGACAGAGAGATACAGACCGTGCCAAGGATCAGGTTCAGCATGAACCCGCCCAGGTCACGGCTTGGCACCGGCTCAAGCGCGATCACGCCCTCGGCCGCGCCGACAAGAAACCCGCCGGCCCACCAGGTGACCAGCGCCCCGACCACGGCGAGGGCCGCGCCGCCGGCAAAGCTTTGCCGTTCCACCTGCTTGAACAACAGGTAGCCGACGACAAAGCCCAGCAGACCCACAAGCGGCGCAAAGATCGTGCCGCCCCAGATCAGCCAGAAGCCGACGAAGGGATAGAGCCCGGTAAAGATCAGCATTTTGCGCGGCGCCTTGGGGTAGAGCACCGGCGCGACCGCGACCAGCAGCAGGACAAAGGCCAGGGTCGGCCGCCAGTACTGGTCGTTCGGGTAGGCCACACCGAACAGCAGCTGGTTCCAGCGCTCGGTCAGGACGGCGAAGCAGCCGCCCGTGGCGCCGTCCAGCACCTCGCGGCAGGTGGCCAGCGAATCGGCGTTCCAGATGCCGCCCAGGAACCAGGGCAGCGACCCCGACAGCAGCCGGAAGATGATGTAGACCGCGACGAGGGTCAGGATCGTGTTGAACCAGCCCGAGAACAGGTTCTCGCGCATCCACTTGACCGCCCCGGCCTCGGAGGCCGGCGGCGGCTGCTGCGGCAGCATCGTGTCGCGCACGTAGGCGACGGCATGTGCGTGGGTGTCAGACATCTCAGCGCTCCCTCATCCGCACGGCATTGTTGTAGGCGTTCATGATGGCCGAGATGGCCAGGCTGATCGCCAGGTAGAAGGTCATCAGCAAGAGCACCGATTCGATGGCCCGGCCGGTCTGGTTCAGCGTGATGCCGCCCAGCGTGCCCGTCAGGTCCATGTAGCCCACCGCGATGGCGAGCGACGAGTTCTTGGTCAGGTTCAGGTATTGCGAGATCAGCGGCGGCACGATCACCCGCAGCGCCTGCGGCAGCACGACCAGGTTCATGATCCGGCCCGGGCGCAGGCCCAGCGAGGCGGCGGCCTCGGTCTGGCCCTTGCTGACGGCAAGGATGCCGGCGCGCACGTTCTCGGCGATGAAGGCCGCGGTGTAGATCGACAGCGCGAACCACAGCGAGATCAGCGAGTTGCGCATGAAGATCCCGCCCTGGAAGTTGAACCCGGCAAGGGCCGGGTATTCCAGGCTGATCGGCCGGCCAAGCAGGAAGAACACCAGCAGGGTCGGCACGAAGAACAGGCCGACCGACGGCCAGAGCGTCTTGATGACCCGGCCCTCGGCGTAAAGCTTCTTGGTCGCGTAGCGCTTGAGGCCGAAGATGCCGATGATCGAGGCGATGAAGACCGCGACCACGATCCAGCCGCCCGGCCCGAAGATCGGCAGCGGCGCGTAGAAGCCCCGGCCGGTAAAGGCGAAGCTGCCCCAGACCATCGAGGCGGTCGCATCATCCCCGCGGAAGTCGCGCGGCTGCGGCAGCACGGCGACAAAGATCGCCATGATCACGAGGATCCAGATCAGCACCGGCACGTTGCGGAAGATTTCGACATAGACCGCCATCAGCTTGCTGACGAGCCAGTTGTTCGACAGGCGCAGCACGCCGACGACCACGCCGATCACCGTGGCGGTGATGCAGCCCAGCACCGCCACCAGCAGCGTGTTCAGCACGCCGACGACCGAGGCACGCCAGTGGGTCGACTGGCTGGTATATTCGATCAGGCGCTGGTTGATGTCGTAATTCGCGGGCTCCCCAAGGAACCCGTAGCTGAAATTCAGGCCCGCGGCCCGCAGGTTGTTGACCAGGTTGTAGCCCAGCCACGAGAAGGCGGCGATCAGCAGAAGCAGAGCTATGAGCTGAAAGGTGAGCGACCGGTAACGGGTGTCGTAGATCAGTTGCGAAAACTGGAACGAACCCGACGGCGGGTCGGAGACTGAAGTCATGCTGTCATCCCTGTGTGAGCCTTGGTCCGGCCGATCGGCGGGTTTGCCCGCTCTGTCTCGCCGGTGGCTGCGTTTTTATGAAGTGGTCCGGAAAGGCCCCCGGACAAAAGCTGAAAGGGGCGCGGTGTGATCCGCGCCCCTTTCGTGTTCCTCAGCGGAACGGCGGGCTGTAGAGCAGGCCGCCGTCGGTCCACTGCGCGTTCAGGCCGCGCGCCAAGCCGATCGGGGTCGATTCGCCGATGTTCTTGGCGAACAGTTCACCGTAGTTGCCGCCGGCCATGATGGCCTTCTTGGCCCAGTCGGCCTCGAGCCCCATCATCTCGCCCAGGTTGCCGGCCGAGCCTAGCAGGCGGTTGATTTCCGGGTTGTCGGTGCCGGCCGACAGTTCCTCGACGTTGGCCGAGGTCACGCCGTATTCCTCGGCCGCGATCAGCGCGTTCAGCGTCCAGCGGACCACATCGCCCCACTCGCTGTCGCCATGGCGGACAAGCGGGCCCAACGGCTCTTTCGAGATGATCTCGGGCAGGATGATATGCGCCGACGGGTCTTCGAACGCGGCGCGGGTGGCCGCGAGGCCCGACGCGTCGGTCGTGTAGACGTCACAGGCACCTTCCAGGTACAGCGGCTGCGCCTCTGCGTTGGTCTCGATCGGAACCGGCTCGTAGCTGATGTTGTTGATGCGGAAGAAATCCGCCAGGTTCAGCTCGGTCGTGGTGCCGGTCTGGATGCAGACCGTGGCGCCGTCGAGTTCCTTGGCCGAGCTCACGCCCAGCTCTTTCGGGACCATGAAGCCCTGGCCGTCGTAGTAGTTCACGCCGACGAATTCGAACTTGAGGTCGACGTCGCGCGAGAAGGTCCAGGTGGTGTTCCGGGCCAGCATGTCGATCTCGCCCGAGGCGAGCGCGGTGAAGCGGGTCTTGCCGGTGGTCGGTACGAATTCGACGGCCATCGGGTCACCCAGCACGGCCGCGGCGACGGCACGGCAGACGCCAACGTCGAACCCGTCCCAGTTGCCGTTCGCGTCGGGCGCCGCAAAGCCGACCAGACCGGTCGTCACGCCGCAGTTCAGCTTGCCGCGCGCTTTGACATCGTCAAGCGTCGCTGCAGCCGCTGCGCCTGCCGAAAGGGCAGCAACCGCCAGCGTGCCAAGGAGTACGGATTTCTTCATGTTTACCTCTTCCTGATGTGTCGCCTCTTTTCCGAGGCTTTTCGTCCGGCCCAACGGCCGGGTTTAACGCCAAAAACGGCCAAAGCCGCCGTCAACTCAAGAATTGTGGTCAGAGACGCCGGGGATCGTCAAGGGAGTCCGGGGGGAAAATGACCAAAGGTTAGGCAGAAAGCGACATGCGCCGTCAGATTTCGGGCAGCGTCTTGCCGCGAACGAGGTCGAGGAATCGCTTGGCCTGCAGGAACTCGCCGCGCTTGTAGGCCGCTGTTTCCGCGGCCTCTTCGTCGATGCCCCATTGCTCGGCCTGCCAGTCCTCGTCGACGCGGCTGAGGTCCCAGATCTCTTGCGCCGGGGCCACGTCGCGGGCCGCGGCCAGCCCGAGCACGAGAGAGCCGCTCATGGCCACGAGATCGTGAAGCGCCGCAAGCTCGAACGGATCGTGTTCATGGACGATCTCGCGCAGGCGGGCGGTGCTGGTCTCGGGCTGGGCGATGTGCATGACACCGCGTCCGACGTTCAGCGGCGCGCCCAGCGCACGCGCGGCCCAGTCCAGCAGCGGGTCCCAGGCCGCGGCCTGGCGCGCGACCAGCTCGTCAGGGGTCTCGGCGCGGTAGCACAGCAGGTCCGTGCCGCCGTAGTCGGCCAGCATGTCCGCGACCTCGGCGCACTGCACGGCGACCTTGTCGAGCGCGGAATTGGCCGTGCGCGTGCAGGGCATGGTGCCGGGATCGACCTCGCCCTCCTGCGCGTCCCATTCGGCGGCGATGGCCGCGGCCAGGGCGGCCGAGGGCAGCGTCAGCGCGGTCTTGGCCGGGGTCCTGAGCGGCCGCCCGTCCAGCCGCACGGCAAAGCCCTCCGCCTCGGGCACGACCTCGGCCGCTGTCCAGAACCGCTTGCGCTTCCACTCGCTCATGCCTGCCCCCAGATGCCGGAAAGGACGCCGGGCAGCTCGGCCCAGTCGTCCAGGATCGCCTCGGCCGCGCCCAGCGCGCCGCGATCGTGATAGCCCCAGGACACGCCGATCGGCCGGATGCCGGCGGCGCGTCCCATCTCCATGTCGAAACTCGTATCGCCGATGATGACGGCCCGCGCCGAATCGGTGATGCCACCCTCGGCCATGGCCGCGTGCAACATCGACGGATGCGGCTTGGACGGGTGATCGTCGGCGCATTGCAGCGTGAGGAAGCGGTCCCGCAGGCCCAGCTGGTCCATCAGCGCGTCGAGGCCGCGCCGCGACTTGCCCGTGGCCACGCCCAGCAGCGTTTCGGGCTCGGCATGCAGCGCCTCGATCATGGCCAGCGTGCCGGGGTAGAGCACCGGCGCGACCTGGCTTGCGCGCAGGTGCTGGTAGTGGCGCTTGTAGCCCTCGGCGATCACGCCCTGCGTGGCGGGATCGAGATCGGGCGCCAGCCGGGCCACGGCCAGTGGCAGGCTCAGCCCCACGACGCCCAGGATCACCTCGCGCGCGGGTGTTTCCTGCCCGGCGGCGGCAAAGCCTGCCGCCATGCTCTGGGTGATGTCGGCCTGGCTGTCGACCAGCGTGCCGTCCACGTCGAAGATGACCAGCCGCAGGTCGCTCATACCAGGCTCTCGAACGGGTCGTCCGCCGCCAGCGTCTCGTCCCAGCCCAGGGTTTCCCAGGTTTCGGCCATGTGGGACGGCATCGGCGCGATGATGGTCACCGCCTTTTTCGTGATCGGGTGGACGAAGGCCATGCTGCGCGCATGCAGGTGCATCTTGCGGCTGATGATCCCGCCCAGCTGCGCGCCCCAGCCGTCGCCCATGTTCTCCTGCCCGGACCCGCCGTACTTGCCGTCGCCGATGATCGGGTGGCCGATCTCGGCCATGTGCGCGCGCAGCTGGTGCGTGCGGCCCGTCACCGGCTCGAGCGCAACCCAGGACGCGCGGCTGGCCACCCGGTAAAGCGTCGCATAGCGCGTCAGCGCGCGCTTGGCGCCGGGGGTGCTGTCCATGTCGCGCGGGTGCACGGCCTGCATCCTTTCGCCCTCGCCGCCCTTGCCGTGACCGGGCGCCTTGACGAGGCCATAGCGGATCTCGCCCAGGTAGGGCGTCGGCACACCGGCGACCAGCGCCCAGTAGATCTTGCGCGTCTGCTTGTGACGCAGCGCGTCGGTCAGCCCCTTGGCGACCTCGCGCGTGCGCGCAAGCAGCAGGATGCCCGAGGTGTCCTTGTCCAGCCGGTGCACCAGCCGCGGCTTGTCCTCGGCCCCGAAGCGCAGCGCCTCGGCCAGGGCATCGACATGGCGATCCCCCTGCCCCGAGCCGCCCTGCGTCGGCAGGCCCGCCGGCTTGTTGATCGCGATGATGTGGTCGTCCTTCCACAGCACGGCGGATTGCATCATCTTCTCGTCGGCGGCGCTGATCTTGGCCTTGCCCTCGGGCTTGGGCTTGGCGCCGGGCTCGGGCAGCGGCGGAATGCGCACCTCCTGGCCCACCTCGACCCGGGTCGCGGCCTTGACCCGCCCGCCATCGACGCGGATCTCGCCCTTGCGGCACATCTTTTCGATCATGCCCTGGCCAAGATGCGGGAAATGCCGCTTGAGCCAGCGGTCGATGCGCTGGTCGCCGTCCCCCGGCCCCACGGTGATGGTCTGGACCCGGCTCATGCGATGACACTCCGTGCAAGGATCAGGCCGGCAAACAGCGCGGCCAGGGAAAGGACGACCGAAGCGGTCACGTAGGTGGCGGCCAGCCCGACCGCGCCACGTTCATACAGCGTGATGGCGTCGAGCGAGAAGGCCGAGAAGGTGGTGAACCCCCCCAGCAGCCCGGTCATCAGGAACGGCGCGTAGCGGTTGGCGCCGAAATGGCCCAGCAGCACGACGATGCCGCCCATCAGGAACGACCCGACGACGTTGACGGTAAGCGTGCCGTAAGGAAAGCCATGCCCCATCACCCGCACGGCCGCGAGGCCGGTCAGGTAGCGCGCCGTCGCGCCCAGGGCACCGCCCAGCGCCACGTATATCAGGGTGAGGGACATGGGCGTTCCCTTCCACCCCGCGCTGAACTTGTCAAGCGGGCCGGGGGTCTGGGTCGGCTGGCCAAGGGCTTCCTCCTCCCCGCGCGGGGAGGAGGACAGGAGGAGGGGCGCGCAGTCGTGTCTTGCGCATCGCGCAAGGCCGCAATCGAACCTGTGTCTGCGCGCCAGCGCAGTCCGATAGGTCCGGGGCGGCGCATCAGCCCGAATGGGCTGCCTCGCGGCGGGGTCAGCTTTGCCGCTTGACCCGGAGCCGGGCGAAATACTCCACCCGCTTCTTCATCTCGCGCTCGTAGCCGCGATCCACCGGCGTGTAGAAGACCGGGCGCGACATGTCCTCGGGGAAGTAATCCTGCCCCGAGAACGCATCCTCGGCGTCGTGGTCATAGGCATAGCCCTCGCCGTAGCCCTGTTCCTTCATCAGCCCGGTGGGGGCGTTCAGGATATGCTTGGGCGGCGGGGCGCTGCCCGTCTCCTTCGCCCGTTTCCGCGCCGCCTTGTAGGCGACGTAAACCGCGTTCGACTTGGGCGCCAGCGCCAGGTAGACCACCGATTGCGCCAGCGCCAGCTCGCCCTCGGGGCTACCGAGCCGTTCGTAGGTGTTCCAGGCGTCGATGCAGATCGCCTGCGCCTGCGGATCGGCAAGGCCGATGTCCTCGACCGCCATGCGCGTCAGCCGCCGGGCCAGGAAGCGCGGGTCCTCGCCACCCTCCAGCATCCGCGCGAACCAGTATAGCGCCGCATCCGGGTCGCTGCCGCGCACCGATTTGTGCAGCGCCGAGATCAGGTTGTAATGCCCGTCGCCGGACTTGTCGTATTGCGCCGCCCGCCGCATCAGGCGGCTGGTCAGCTCGGCCGTCCCCAGCTTGCCCTTGCCCTTCCAGGCCATCACCTGCTCGATCAGGTTGAGCAGCGCCCGCCCGTCCCCGTCCGCCATCTCGAGCAGCGATTCGCGCGCGTGACCGTCCAGCGGCAGCGCGCGCTCCAGCTCGCGCTCGGCCCGTTGCGCCAGCCGCTCGAGGTCCGCGAGGTCCAGCCGTTCCAGCACCAGCACCTGCGCGCGGCTCAGCACGGCGGCGTTCAGCTCGAACGACGGGTTCTCGGTCGTGGCGCCGACCAGCAGGATCGTCCCGTCCTCCATATGCGGCAGGAACCCGTCCTGCTGCGCCTTGTTGAAGCGGTGGATCTCGTCGACGAAAAGCAGCGTGCCCTGGCCTTGTCGGCGGCGCAGCTTGGCCGCCTCGAACACCTTGCGCAGCTCGGGCACGCCGGTGAAAATCGCGCTGATCTGCACGAAATGCAGGTCGGTCACGTCGGCCAGCAGCCGCGCGATCGTGGTCTTGCCCACCCCCGGCGGCCCCCAGAGGATCAGCGACCCCAGCGAGCCCGCCGCCAGCATCGTCCCGAGCGGCGCCTCGGGCCCCAGCACCTGTTCCTGGCCGATCACCTCGGACAGCGCCTTGGGGCGCAGCCGGTCGGCCAGGGGGCGCGGGCCGCTGCCCTGGCCTTCGCCCTCGAGCGTATCGAAGAGATCGGCCATCAGACGCGGAACGCCAGGCTGACGCGGCGCACCCCACGCTGCACCTCCAGGCGCACGTTGCGCCCGGCCGCCTGGATCGCGGGGCCGACCTGCGACGGTTCGGTGATCTCCACCCCGTCGATGGCCAGGATCACGTCACCGCGCGACAGCCCCACGCGGGGGCCATAGGGGCCGGGGTCGGTCACCACCACGCCGCCTTCCATCAGCGGCAGGCCAAGATCCACGATCAGCCGGGGATTGACCTTGGCGACGGTCAGGCCGACCAGTACCTCGGATTCGCCCAGCACGGTAAAGCGCGGCGCGGGTTCGTTCGGCGGGGCGATCAGCTCGACCGCGATATCGGTCGCGTCGCCGTCCCGGACCCGCGTGACCGTGGCCGTGGCGCCAAGCCCCGCGACGGTCATGCGGTAGATCATCTCGGGCGCGGTGTTCACCGGCTGGCCATCCACGGCCGCGATCACGTCGCCGGGTTCAAACCCCGCCGCGCGGAAGGGGCTGGTCGCCGTCAGGTCCGAGATGACGATCCCGCCGGGTCGCGCCAGCCCCAGCCCCTCGGCCAGGTCCGCATCGACGCTTTGCCCCGCCATCCCCGCCCAGGGCCGTTCGAACCGGTCGCGGCCCGCCTCGGCCTGGCGCAGGAACTCTGCCACCAGCGAGGCGGGGATGGCAAACCCGATCCCGTTGGAGCCGCCCGAGCGCGACAGGATCGAGGTGTTGATACCCAGAAGGTCCCCGTTCACGTCGACCAGCGCACCGCCGGAGTTGCCCGGGTTGATCGGTGCATCGGTCTGGAGGAAGTAGCCCCGCGCATTGCCCGTCGCCGTGCCTGTCCGCGCCAGCCCCGACACGATGCCCGAGGTCACGGTCTGCCCGACGCCGAATGGGTTGCCGATGGCCAGCACCAGCTCTCCGACCTCGACCGTGTCGCTGTCACGCAGGTCCAGTGCAGGCAGGTCGCCGCCGTCGATCCGCAGCACGGCCAGGTCGCTTTCCTCGTCGGCCAGCACCAGCTCGGCCCGGTATTCGCGCTGGTCGTTCAGCACCACGCGGATGTCGGTCGCCTGCCCGACCACGTGGTAATTCGACACCACCAGCCCCGCGCCATCGACGATCACGCCCGAGCCGAGAGAGTTCTGCACCCGCGGCCGCGTGTCGCCGAAATCGCGGAAAAAGTCGCGGAAGAAGGGATCGTCGGCAAAGGGCGAGCGCCGCTCGTTGACCACGCGGCTGGCGTAGATGTTGACCACGGCGGGGGCGGCCTGTTTCACCACCGGCACGAAGCCCATCGCGATCTCGGCGCCACTTTGCGGCACGCGGGTCTCGGCCCCGGCGGGCAGGGCAAGGCACAACAGGATCAGCGCGGCACGGATCATCGGGCGGGTCCTTTCCGGGAAGTCAGGCCCGATATGATCCCCGCCCCCGCCGATTGCAAGCCGCCGGGCCGGATGACGGGTCGGCCGGCTCGCCCGATCTGGCCACAGGATCGCCCCCGAACCGCTGTGCCAGGCTGTGATGGCGTCAGGCGTCGGCCGCGCTGTCACGCGCCGCCAAGGCATCCACCGCGCGCTGCAGCGACATTCTGTCGAGCGTGTCAAGCGGCAAGGCCGTGAAAGCGAGGATACGGTTGCGCAGCGCGCCGTATGCCTGCTGGAAGGCGAGGCTTTTTTCGGCATCGCTGCCCGTCGCCTTGACGGGATCCGGCATGCCCCAATGGGCACTGATCGGCTGCCCGGCCCAAGCCGGGCACTCCTCGTTCGCGGCACGATCGCAGACGGTGAAGACAAAGTCGAACCGGGGCGCGTCCGGCCCCTGGAACTCCGCCACGTTCTTGGCACGTAGCTGGCTGATGTCGTGCCCTTTCTGCCGGAGCACCTCGAGCGCGAAAGGGTTCAGCTCGGAATAGGGCCGCGTGCCGGCTGAACGGACGTCGAAGCGGTCGCCACCTTCGCGCCGGAGCAGCGACTCGGCAAAGATCGACCGGGCCGAATTGCCGGTGCAGATGAAGAGTACGGTGTACGGACGGTCAGTCATGGGATCGGACTCCGGGTCGCGCGTTATGGCGGGCAGGTCGCAAGGGCTCAGGCGGCCCCGGCAGCAGTCAGTAAGAAGGTAGTCGAAGGTGTCCCGTACGGCCGGAACGTCGACGGTGTAGCGCAATGAGGTGCCGCGCCGGTCCTGCACGATCAGCCCGGCGGTCGTCAGCGCCGACAGGTAAGCCGACAGGGTCGACGGCCGGATATCCAGAACGGCGCCTATTTCACCGGCCGGGACGCGGTCGGGATGGCGCCGCATGAGCAGCCGGAAGATGGCGAGTCGCTGCGGATGGGCGAGGGCGGCGAGGCAGGCGAGTGTCTCTATTTCCATATTTCCGGAATATTGGAAATATTGCCCGCTTGGAAGGCGGATTCCACACATGTCACGGGGCCGTTACATAGAAAAACCCCCGCCGGTCGGACCGGCGGGGGCGTCGAAACCGTCGCAGCCTTGCGGCCGGCGATTAATCTTCCAGTGCCTCTTCGGCAGCCAGGCGCTCGCGGTCGGCAAGGCCCTTGGCTTCGGGGTCGCGGTCGACCAGCTCGATGATGGCCATCGGGGCCATGTCGCCGTAGCGGAAGCCGGCCTTCAGCACGCGGGTGTAGCCACCCGGACGCTCGGCGTAGCGCGGGCCGAGAACGTCGAAGAGCTTGGCGACAAGCTTGTCCTGCTTGAGCTGGGCCGCGGCCTGCCGGCGCGAATGCAGGTCGCCGCGCTTGCCGAGGGTGATCAGCTTGTCGACGATGCGCTTGAGCTCTTTCGCCTTGGGCAGCGTGGTCTTGATCTGTTCGTGTTCGATGAGCGAACCGGCCATGTTGGCCCAGAGGGCCTTGCGGTGTTCATGGGTGCGGTTCAGGCGGCGGTAGCCAGATGCGTGACGCATGGTGTGTCTCCGAATGTGCCCTCTACGGGCGGTTTTGCTTTGTCTGGCCGGCGATGCGTGTCACCGACTCTCCTTGGGGTAAGCGTCGCCCCCGGGGCGGCGCGTTACCCGATAGTCGTCCGCCCTTGGGCGGGCGATGAAAGGGCAAGCGTCCATTCAGACCACTTACCCCCTCCCCCTATCCCGGCCTCCGCGTTGATCGGAGGGCGGGGGTGGGCGGGTGGGCCGACCTCCGATCAATGCGGAGGCCGGCCCACCAATGCTCAGAAGCTGTCTTCGAACTTCTTGGCCAGGTCTTCGATGTTGTCCGGCGGCCAGTCCTCGACATCCATGCCAAGGTGCAGGCCCATGCCCGACAGCACTTCCTTGATCTCGTTCAGCGACTTGCGGCCAAAGTTCGGGGTGCGGAGCATCTCGGCTTCGGTTTTCTGGATGAGATCGCCGATGTAGACGATGTTGTCGTTCTTCAGGCAGTTCGCCGACCGGACCGACAGTTCCAGCTCGTCCACCTTCTTGAGGAGGAGCGGGTTGAACTCGAGACCATCATCGTCGTCGTGACGCTGGGCCGATTCCGGCTCGTCGAAGTTGACGAAGATCGACAGCTGGTCCTGCAGGATGCGCGCGGCATAGGCCACGGCGTCCTCGGGGGTGACAGACCCGTCGGTTTCGATCTTCATGGTCAGCTTGTCATAATCCAGCACCTGGCCCTCACGGGTCGGCTGCACGTCGTACGACACCTTCTTGACCGGCGAGTAGATCGCGTCGATCGGGATCAGGCCGATGGGCGCGTCTTCCGGCTTGTTCTTGTCGGCGGCGACATAGCCCTTGCCGGTGTTCACGGTCAGTTCCATGAACAGGTCGGCACCATCGTCGAGGTGGCAGATCACGTGATCGCGGTTCAGCACCTCGATGCCGGCGGTCTCGTTGATGTCACCGGCGGTGACGACCGTCGGGCCCTTGGCGTTGATCGACAGGCGCTTGGGCCCTTCGACTTCCATCCGCAGGCTGACGCCCTTGAGGTTCAGGACCACGTCCGTCACGTCCTCGCGCACACCGGCGACCGAGGAAAACTCGTGCAGCACGTTGTCGATCTGCACGCTGGTGATGGCGGCGCCCTGCAGCGACGACATCAGCACGCGGCGCAGCGCGTTGCCGAGCGTCAGGCCGAAACCCCGCTCGAGCGGTTCTGCGACGACAGTTGCCTGGCGGGTCGGGTCGTTGCCCGGCTTCACCTCCAGCTGCGTCGGCTTGATCAGTTCAGCCCAGTTCTTGTGGATCATGCGGTGCCTCCATTCCTGTCTTCCTGCCCATGTCCCAAGCTGGAAGACGCCCGAGGATAAAAACGACAGCATGGGGCCGTGCGGAATTGGTGCACGGCCCCATGCGGAAAATCCAAGTCGATCAGACGCGGCGACGCTTCGGGGGGCGGCAGCCGTTATGTGCGATCGGCGTGACGTCACGGATCGAGGTGATGTTGAAGCCGACGGCGGCCAGCGCGCGCAGCGCCGATTCGCGGCCAGAGCCGGGGCCCTGGACTTCGACTTCGAGGGTCTTCACACCGTGTTCCTGCGCCTTCTTGCCGGCATCTTCGGCGGCGAGCTGGGCGGCATAGGGGGTCGACTTGCGCGAACCCTTGAAGCCCATGGTGCCGGCCGAGGACCACGCGATCGCGTTGCCCTGCACGTCCGAGATCAGGATCTTGGTGTTGTTGAAGCTGGAGTTCACATGTGCGACGCCAGCTGCGATGTTCTTGGAGACCTTTTTCTTGCCCCCACGACGGGTATCACGTGCCATTGGTGCGGACCTCCCTTACTTCTTCTTGCCGGCGATGGGCTTTGCGGGGCCCTTGCGCGTGCGTGCGTTGGTGTGGGTCCGCTGGCCGCGGACGGGGAGGTTGCGGCGATGGCGCAGGCCACGGTAGCAGCCAAGGTCCATCAGGCGCTTGATGTTCATCTGCGTTTCGCGACGCAGGTCACCTTCGACGGTGTAGTTGGCGTCGATGTGTTCGCGGATGGCGAGGACTTCGGCGTCCGAGAGCTCGTTCACGCGACGGGCCGCGTCGATGCCGACGGCTTCGCAGATGCTCTTGGCCGAGGTATGGCCGATTCCGGTGATGTAGGTCAGCGCGATCGGAACGCGCTTGGCAGTCGGGATGTTGACGCCGGCGATACGTGCCACGTGTCGTTTCCTTTTCGTTGCGGTTCCGTGATGCCGGAACCTTTTTTCACAACTGAGGCCCGAAGCGTTCCGCCACGGGCCATTCGTCGATCAGGTGGTCTTGCGTGCGGGGCGCGACCCCGGTTGCAATCGGTGATTCCCTTTCGGGATGGTGCGCTTTATGGGGATTCGGAGGGAGGGTCAAGGGGGGCTCGGGATTGCGACCCGTCACTAGTCCCACAGGCTGGGTTCACAGACCTTCCGGCGCATCCCCTCGTGGTCGAGATACCGATCCGAGGTCCAATCGCTGTAGAGGTCGATACGCGTGTTCACGCTCTCGACGATCGTCCCGCCGATGTACCCAAGAATAAGGCCGGCGATTGCACCAACCGCCAGCCCGCCCGCGAACCCGAAGGCCCTGCGCATGATCCTGGACGCAAGATCCCCGGACCCCTTGGTCACCCGTCCAGCGCGGCCGCGATGTCGCCCTTGACGGTGTCGATCTCGCCCAGCCCGTTGACGAAGGTCAGCTGGCCCTTGGCATAGTAGTAGCCGATCAGCGGCGAGGTCTTCTTGTAATATTCCATCAGCCGGGTCTTGAGGCTATCGGCATTGTCATCCGCGCGGCGCTTGAACTCGGTCCCGCCGCAGGTGGTGCACTTGCCGTCCTCGGGGATCGGCTTGGTGATGTCGTTGTAGACCTCACCGCAGGTGCCGCAGGTCGACCGGGCTGTGATGCGCTCGACCAGCGCGTCGTCGTTCACCCGCATCTCGATGACGGCGTCCAGGTTCTGGCCGGTCTCGTGCAGCAGGTCGCCCAGCGCGTCGGCCTGGGGCAGCGTGCGCGGGAAGCCGTCGAAGATGAACCCGCCCTCGGAGCCGATCTGGATCTGCTCGCGGATCAGGCCGATCACGATCTCGTCCGTCACCAGCTCTCCGGCGTCCATGATGGCGGCAACCTTCTGCCCCATCTCGGTGCCCGAGGTGCGCGCGGCGCGCAGCATGTCCCCGGTCGAAAGCTGCTTCATACCGCGTTCCTCTTCGAGGATACGCGCCTGCGTCCCTTTGCCCGCCCCCGGCGGTCCAAGCAGAATAATGTTCATCGACGTGCGGGCCCCCGTTTCGCCTTTTTCTTCCCTGTCCGTCCACGCAGCTGCGACTTCTGGATCAGCCCCTCGTACTGGTGGGCCAGAAGATGCGACTGCGCCTGCTGGATCGTGTCCATGGTCACGGACACGACGATCAGCACCGAAGTGCCCCCGAAATAAAAGGGGATGGCCAGTTGTCCACGCAGAACTTCGGGCAAGAGACAAACTGCCGCAAGGTAGGCCGAGCCCAGCACCAGCACGCGGCTGACGACATACTCGAGGTAATCGGCGGTTTTCTTGCCCGGACGGATGCCCGGCACAAAGCCGTTCTGGTTCTTCAGGTTGTCCGCCACCTCGTCCGGCTTGAAGCTGACGTTGTAGGTGTAGAAATACGCGAAGAACACGATCATGGCCGCGAAGAACAGCAGGTAAAGCGGCTGTCCGGGGCCCATGTAGGCCGCGATGGTCGACAGCACCGGACCCGAGCTGGTGCCCGAGAAGGTCGCGATCGTGGTCGGCAGCAGCAGCAGCGAGCTGGCAAAGATCGCCGGAATCACGCCGGCCGGGTTGACCTTGATCGGCAGGTGCGACGACTGGCCTTCCATCACCTTCATGCCCACCTGGCGGCGGGGATACTGGATGTGGATCTTGCGCAGCGCGCGTTCCATGAACACGACGAAGGCTATGAGGCCCACGATCATCACGATCACGCCGACGATGACGGCCGGGCTGATGGCGCCCGAGCGGCCCGAGGCAAGGAACTGCGCCAGCGCGGCCGGGATCTCGGCGATGATGCCGACGAAGATGATCAGCGAGATGCCGTTGCCGATGCCGCGCGCGGTGATCTGTTCGCCCAGCCACATCAGGAACATCGTCCCGCCGACCAGGGTGATCATGGTCGAGGCGCGGAAGAACAGGCCCGGATCATGCGCCAGCTCGCCGGCCTCGAGGCTGACGGCCAGGCCGTAGGACTGGACCACGGCCAGCAGCACCGTGCCGTAGCGGGTGTACTGGTTGATCTTCTTGCGGCCCTGCTCGCCCTCTTTCTTGAGCTGTTCGAGCGCGGGCACCATCGAGGTCAGCAGTTGCACGATGATCGAGGCCGAGATGTAGGGCATGATGCCAAGGGCAAAGATGCCCATGCGGCCCAGCGCGCCCCCGGTGAACATCGAGACCATGCCGCCGATGCCCTGGCCCGCCTGCTCCATGAATTCGCGCAGCGCGGCGCCGTCGATGCCGGGAACAGGGATGAACGTCCCCAGCCGGTAGACGATCAGCAGGCCGAGCGTGAAGATGATGCGGTTGCGCAGGTCGGTCGCCTTGCCGAGCGCGGCCCAGCTGGTGTTGGCCGCCATCTGTTCTGCTGCAGATACCATGCGGTGTCCTCTATGTGAAACGCCGCCGGAACCGTGTTCCCGGCTCCGGCGGCGTCAGTTCGGAAAACTGGTCGGATATGTAAGGGGCGCCGCGGCCCCTCACAACCACTTATTCGGCGGCTTGCGCTGCCGTGACCGTCAGGGAGCCGCCAGCCTTGGCAACGGCGTCCACGGCCGCCTGCGAGGCGCCGGTGACGGTGATGGTCGCGGCCGAGCTCAGCTCGCCCTTGGCCAGGACGCGGATGCCGTCCAGCTTGCGGCGCACGGCGCCCGAGGCGATCAGCGCGTCTTCGGTCACGTTGGCGGCGTCCAGCTTGCCTGCTTCGATGAACTTCTGGATGATGCCCAGGTTCACGACGGCATAGGCCTTGCGGTTCGGCTTGTTGAAGCCGCGCTTGGGCAGACGCTGGTACAGCGGCATCTGGCCGCCCTCGTAGCCCTTGATGGCCACGCCCGAGCGGGATTTCTGACCCTTGATACCGCGGCCTGCGGTCTTGCCCTTGCCCGAACCGGGGCCGCGGGCAACGCGTTTCTTGGTCCGGGTTGCGCCCGGGTTGTCACAGAGCTCGTGAAGTTTCATGTCGCTTCTCCTCTGCCGGAAGCGCCCCCGAAGCGATGTGGGACGAACACGGCGTATCACGGTTGTCGATTCTGGCCCCTTGCGGAGCACCGGGGGCGTATAGACCCGACCGCCCCCCGGATCAAGCCCGATCCTCCGGCCCGGCCTCGGCCTGTCTCAGCCGGCAAAGGCCTGCACGTCGCGCCAGAGCCGTGCGATCTCGGGGTCATCGATGCGCATCGCCTCGAAATGCGCCACGACATTGGCCAGGTAGTCGCGGTTGCTGCCGAGAAAGCCGCGCGCGGTGGCAATGATGCGCACCTGCTCGGCATGGGCCAGGTGCTGGATGCTGTCCGAGCCGTGATCGGCGACGAAGGTCAGCGCCTCGACCGGCCCCTGCGCGGTCTCGGCGGTGACGAAGGCGGCGTTGTAGCCTTCGGCGATCATCTCGCGCCGCCACAGGAACTCGGTCTCGCGGTCGACGATCCCGGCCGGGATGCGCATGACCAGCCCGTCGCAGGCCGGGCCGGCGTCCAGCGCCGCCTGCAGGCCCGGCGCCTCGACCGTGCCGCGCCCGCCCTCGTCGACCAGGCAGAAGCGCCGGGCATGCCCCTCGATCCGCGCCCGCCGGACCTCGTCGAAAAGGATGCCGGGGTTCCACATCAGCGAGCCATAGGCAAAGATCCAGAGCGGCTGGTCCAACCGACCCGCCAGGGCCGCCTGCCGCGTCACCTCGCGTTCGTCGTCCGGCAGGCGCCAGTCCTCGGGCATCCCCGCCTCGGCCAGCATGCGGTCCATTTCCTTCAGATCGAGGTCGCGGAAAAAGCTCGTCTCCGGGTCCTCGACCAGCGGGGCGAGGTTCGGATGGTGGCGAAAGGCGGTCGGATCAAGCGGCATTCAGGCGTCCCGGGTCTGCAACCGCACCACCCTCGCGCCCCTGCGACGCGATGGCAAGCCCGGGGTCTTGAAACCCCGCGTCCCTGTTCCCAGATCAATCCTGCGACGGTGCCCGAACGGGGCCGTGGCAAAGCGGCTCGGCCCAAGGATGGGGGAGCCGACGACATAAACGGTATCGCTCAATGGAGGATTCCCATGCGCAGCTTCGATCTCGCACCCTTTTACCGGTCGACCGTCGGGTTCGACCAGATTGCCGACCTGATGGACCGGGTTCTGACCCAGGACGTCGGCCAGCAGACCTACCCGCCCTACAACATCGAAAAAACCGATGAGGATTCCTGGCGCATCTCGATCGCCGTGGCCGGCTTCTCGGGCGATGACCTGTCGGTCGAGGTCAAGGATAAGGCGCTCGTCGTCTCGGCCCGCAAGGCCGACGAGGGCTCGCAGCGCAGCTACCTGCACCGCGGCATTGCCACCCGCGCCTTCGAACGGCGCTTCCATCTCGCCGACCACGTGCGCGTGACCGGGGCGAGCCATGTGGACGGCATGCTGCACATCGACCTCGAACGGGAAATTCCGGAGGCGCTGAAGCCGCGTCGGATCGCGATCGCCAAGCAGGGCGTGACCGAGAAGGACGTGGTCGACGCCAAGGCCGTCAACTGACCCTGCCACCCAAGGCTATCTCTTGACGTCCGGCCCCCGGCGCGCACCCCCCTGCGCCGGGGCGTTCTGACGCCTGCCCGACGGCGGCAGGCAACCTCTCCCGATGCCCGCATCACTGCCGCGTCGGAGCCGGCCGGCGGCCCCCCGTGGCGCGCCGACCGGATCACATCCCCCCGTCTTCATTGTTTTGAAAATACCTCGGGGGACGTCACCAAAGGTGACGGCGGGCAGCGCCCCCTCCGACGCCCGCCCCAAGACGCGCCCATTGACCGCAGCGCCCCGCTTCGCTACCCCGCCGGTCCTGAAACGGAGGGCCTCGCATGGCACGCAAGAAGAAAGGCCGCGACATTTCCGGCTGGCTGGTGATCGACAAGCCGGCGGGGATCACCTCGACCTCGGTGGTGAACAAGGTCCGCTGGGCGATGAACGCCAACAAGGCCGGCCACGCGGGCACCCTCGACCCCGAGGCCACCGGCGTGCTCGCCGTCGCATTGGGCGAGGCGACAAAGACCGTCCCCTACATCACCGACGCGCTCAAGGCCTACCGCTTTACCGTGCGGCTGGGACAGGCGACCAATACCGACGATGCCGAGGGCCAAGTCATCGCGTCCAGCGACACCCGCCCCACGGACGACCAGATCAAGGACGCACTCGGCAGCTTCGTCGGCGACATCATGCAGGTCCCGCCCCAGTTCAGCGCGGTCAAGATCGACGGCGAACGCGCCTACAAGCTGGCCCGCGAGGGCGAAGAACTCGAGATCGCCGCCCGCCCGCTCTGGGTCGAGGAATTGCTGCTGACCGGCCGCCCCGATGCCGACCATGTCGAGCTCGAGATGACCTGCGGCAAGGGCGGCTACGTCCGCGCCATCGCGCGCGATCTCGGCGAAAAGCTCGGCTGCTATGGCCACGTGTTGCAGCTGCGCCGGATCTGGTCCGGCCCGTTCGAGGCCGAGGACGGGCTGAGCCTCGAGACCGTCGAGTCGCTGGCCCGCACGCCCGAACTCGACGCGCACCTCTTGCCGCTGGAAACCGGCCTCGCCGACCTGCCCGAGATGCGCGCCACCCCCGATGGCGCCGTGCGCCTGCGCAACGGCAACCCCGGCACGGTGATCGGCGCGGCGCTGGAATTCGGTGAGGAATGCTGGGCCAGCCTCGACGGCCGCGCCGTGGCCGTGGGCATCTATCGCGGCGGCGAGCTGCACCCAAGCCGCGTGTTCAACCAATGACCCCGGCGGCGTTCGCCAAGCTGATGCGCGACACACCCGCGCCGGCGGGCTGCGTGAACCCCTACGACGTGCATGTCCCCGGCGTCGATGCCTTCGCCGGGGCCAGCGCCCAACGCACAGCGCAACTCGAGGCGTATCTCGCGCACCGCGTGGATACCGCCCGCGTGCTGCTGGTGGCCGAGGCGCCGGGCTACCAGGGCGCGCGCTTTTCCGGCATCGCCATGACCTGCGAACGCACGCTGGCGGGGCAGAAGGAGGGCGTGCCGCTGTCGGCCGTCTTCGGCGACAGCTTCACCCCCCGCCGCACCTCGGACCCGGCCGTCGCCCGCAACGCGCCGGAACGGGCGCACGGGTTTTCCGAACCCACCGCCTCGATCGTCTGGCGCGAGCTGGTGGCGCATGACGCCACCCGCGCGGCAGTGCTGTGGAACGTTTTTCCCTACCACCCCTGCAAGCCCGGCCAGCCGCTGACCAACCGCACCCCGACCCCGGCCGAGGTCGCCGCGCGGATGGAGCTGCTGCACGCCTTCCTGGCGGTCTTCCAGGGCCGGCAGATCATCGCCATCGGCAACACCGCCCGCGATCACCTGGCCCAGGCGGGTCTCACGGCCCCCGCCGTGCGCCACCCGGCCAATGGCGGCGCGGGCAAGTTCCGGGCCGGCCTGCGCGAGATCCTGGCCACCGCCGGTTAACCGGTTTCCGGGATAGCGGTTGATCCGACTCGCCTTTCGGTCGCAATGTCCCGCGCGGATGTGCGTGCCCATGCGGCGTGGCGCCATACTCTCGCGCACGGGTCAAAGGTATTTCTCCTCATGTTGTGGTTGGCAGGTCTGTTCGGAATGGTCATGGTCGGGTCCTTCGCGATGGCGGGGTTCGGCACCGGCCATGACGCCGAGGACGACTTCGACACCGACGGGGCCGACGGCGACACCGAGGGGTCCGAAGATGACGGCACCGGCGGCAACATCCTCGACTTCATCGGCAGTGGCGACATCGTCTCGGGCAACGAGGACGACGAGGCGATCGAGGGCGGCGCGCTTGGCGACCAGATCAACGGCTACGACGGTGACGACACGATCGACGGCGGCGACGGGTCCGACGACCTGCACGGCGCGGGCGGGCTTGACAGCATCCTGGGCGGCAGCGGCAACGACAGCCTGCACGGCTGGGACGACGAGGATGAGCTGCTGGGCGGGTCCGGCCACGACACCCTGTCGGGCGACATGGGCGACGACCTGCTCTGGGGCGAGGATGGCGACGACAGCCTGACCGGCGGCGCAGGCGAGGACACGCTGCTGGGCGGCGACGGCGACGATGCGCTGCATGGCAGCGACGACGACGACGTGCTGCAGGGCGGCGCGGGCGAGGACACGCTGTTCGGCGGGCGCGGCGATGACGTGATCCTTGGTAACGACGACGCGGACGGCGACTACCTGAACGGTGGCGACGGGGCCGACACGCTGGTGGCCGGCGCGAACGACACGCTGACCGGCGGGATGGGACTCGACCAGTTCCGGTTCGACGACTGGCCCGAGGACGCGGATGCGACCGTCCACCTGATGGATTTCACCGCCGGCGAGGACCAGCTGGTCATGATCTACGAGGGCGCCGCCCCCGAGATCACGGTCGAGCCCGATGTCAGCGACCCGGCCATCACCCATGTCAAGCTGAACGGGCAGATCCACGCCTCGCTCACCGGGGCCGAGGGGCTGAGCGCGGCCGACATCACCATCGTGGGCGGCTGACCCCGGATTTCCCCTTTGCACGCAGGGCATTCTGCCCTATACGCCCCCATCCGCGACGGAATCATTCCGGCGCGGATTTCTCCACGGGCCCTGCTGGACGACATCCCGGCTTGCGCCATCACCCTCAACCATCGAAGGAGACCCCGATGTCGATCACTGCTGACGAAAAAGCCCGCCTGCTCAAGGAATTCGCAACCAAGGACGGCGACACCGGTTCGCCCGAAGTCCAGGTTGCCATCCTGACCAGCCGGATCACAACCCTGACCGAGCACTTCAAGACCCACAAGAAGGACAACCACTCGCGTCGTGGCCTTCTCAAGCTCGTGGCCCAGCGCCGCAAGCTGCTGGACTACCTGAAGGGCAAGGAAGAGGCCCGTTACCAGGACCTCATCAAGCGCCTCGGCATCCGCCGCTAAGCGTTTCGGGCCCCGGCCCGGACATGGAATTCCCGGAACGCCCGCCTTGCAGAAGGCGGGCGTTTCGCTTTTGGGGGTCGCGCGCGATTTGGTTCAATTGCCGCGTAAATGCCCACGGCTCATCGCGATTGGACCCTGCCCGCGTCCCGGGATTCGCTGTAAGCCGGACGCATGACCCTGCGATCCGCCTATTGGTACCCCCTGAACGACTGGACCGTCGGCGACGGCCCGCCTGATATGGCCGAGGCCCTGGCCATGGCCCAGCGCATGGCGACCATGGGCGTGACCGAGCTGGTGCTGGGCATCGACGGGCGCAAGCTGCATTCGGCCTGGAACTACCTGCCGACCTTCGACGCGCCGAGCTTCCGGGCCGACCTCGAGACCTCACTTAACCGTCTGTTCGACGCCGGTTACACCGGCAGCGTGTCGCTGATGCCGGTCAACGGGCTGTATAACTGGCAGACCGAAAACCACGCCCAGACCTACTGGGCGGTCAACGCCACCCTGCGCTTCATCGAGGATTCGCCCCACCGCGACCGCATTACCGGGATCGTGACGGATACCGAGTTCGGCCCCACGCCCGAGTGGAACGACGCGGATGATGCCGGTCGGGCCGAGATCCTGCGGCAGTATCATACGCTGCTGGCGGGCATAGACGAGCGGGTGAAGGATTTCGATGCGACGCTCACGACGACGACCTACCACGGCGCTTACCTTGACCGGGGCGACACGCGGTTCACGCTGGACGGGGTGAATTACGGGGATGCGGCGACCTTCGCCGGGGTGGTCGACCGCATCATCCTGCCGATCCGCCTGACCGACGCCATCGACCCCGAGGGCGATCACGACTTCGACCGGCTCATCGCCCGCGCCGTCAGCCAAAGCGCGGACGAGCTGGCACATCTGGCCGGCAGTGACACCACCATCGTGCTCGATTTCGAATGGGAGGAGGCGCATCAGTCCATGGGCGCCCCGAACTACTTTGCCCGGGTCGAGGCCGCCATCGGCGCCGCCGTGCAGGACCACCCGGCCTTTGCCGGGTTCACCGTCTGGATCAGCCCCTCGGTCAGCGTGGTGCCCCTGCGCGACCTTGCCATCCGGGGTGACGATGCCGCCAACCGGCTGCTCGGCTCGGCCGGGGACGACACCATGGCCGGGCAGGACGGCGACGACACGTTGGAGGGCGGCGACGGCACCGATCGGCTGGACGGGGGGACGGGCTTCGACCAGCTCTCGGGCGGCGAGGGCAAGGACCGGCTGTGGGGCCGGGAAGGCGCCGACAGCCTGAGCGGCGGGCGCGGCAATGACCGGCTGTTTGGCCAGGGCGGGAACGACGATCTCTCGGGCGGGCCCGGCGCCGACCGGCTCTCCGGCGGGCGGCACCAGGATCGCCTCATCGGCGGCTATGGCCACGACACGCTGGCAGGCGGCGACGGGGCCGACACGCTGGACGGCGGGCCGGGCGATGACTTGCTGACCGGGGGCGCGGGGCCGGATACCTTTGTCTTTGACGGCAGCTTTGGTGACGACACGGTCACCGATTTCACGCCCGGCAGCGACCTCTTGCAGTTCGGCCCGGGCTTTGCCGAGGTCACGGATCTTGCCGGTTTCCTGGCCGCGGCGACCGAGATTGATGGCGCGCTGGTCTACGATCACGACACCGACGGCGCCGCCGTCATCACCCTGATCGGGTTGACCGCCGGGGAGCTGGGCGCGGACGACCTGATCTTCCTGTGATCCGCACCCGCCATAAGTGACAGGCCCCACCTTTCCTGTTCCAAATTGGGCGAAAACCCTGTAAGGGCGGCCCATCTGAGACGTGGTGCCACGACCCCGGCACCGTGAGAGAAAGATGAACGGGGTCGGCGGCAATGGGGCCGCCATTCAATCGGGAGACGCGGGAGGGCCCGCGAGTGCTCCCTTACAGGATACGCTAGATGTTCAACGTGACTACGAAATCGATGCAGTGGGGCGAAGAGACCCTCACGCTGGAAACGGGCAAGGTCGCCCGTCAGGCCGACGGCAGCGTCATCGCCACCCTGGGCGAGACCTCGGTCATGGCCAACGTGACCTTTGCCAAGTCGCCGAAGCCGGGCCAGGACTTTTTCCCGCTGACGGTCCACTACCAGGAGAAATACTATGCCGCGGGCAAGGTGCCCGGCGGCTTTTTCAAGCGCGAAGCCCGGCCGACCGAAAAGGAAACGCTGACCGCGCGCCTGATCGACCGCCCGATCCGCCCGCTGTTCGTCCCCGGCTTCAAGAACGAAGTGCTGGTGATGTGCACCGTGCTGTCGCACGATCTCGTCAATGACCCCGACATCGTCGCCATGATCGCCGCCTCGGCCGCGCTGACGATTTCCGGCGCGCCCTTCATGGGCCCGATTGCCGGTGCGCGCGTGGGCTATGTCGACGGCGAATACATCCTCAACCCCGAGGTCGAGGATATGCACAAGCTGCGCGAGAACCCCGAGCAGCGCCTCGACCTCGTCGTCGCCGGCACCAAGGACGCCGTGATGATGGTGGAATCGGAAGCCTACGAGCTGACCGAGGCCGAGATGCTGGGCGCCGTAAATTTCGCGCATGAGCAGATCAAGCCGGTCGTCGACCTGATCATCTCGCTCGCCGAAGACTGCGCGAAAGAGCCCTTCGACTTCCAGTCGCCCGATTACTCGGCGCTTTACGACGTCGTGAAGGCCGCGGGCGAAGACAAGATGCGTGCCGCCTACGCGATCATTGACAAGCAGGAGCGCGTGGCTGCTGTTGCCGCCGCCAAGGAAGAGATCAAGGCTGGCCTGACCGAGGAACAGCTGGAAGACGCCAACCTCGGCTCGGCCATCAAGAAGCTGGAATCGACGGTCCTGCGCGGCTCGGTCGTCAAGGAAGGCAAGCGGATCGACGGCCGTGCGCTGGACCAGGTGCGCCCGATCGTGGCCGAAACCGGCATCCTGCCGCGGACCCACGGCTCGGCGCTGTTCACCCGCGGCGAGACCCAGGGCCTGGTCGTGACCACGCTGGGCACCGGCGACGACGAGCAGATGATCGACGCGCTGAACGGCACCTACAAGTCGAACTTCCTGCTGCATTACAACTTCCCCCCCTACTCGGTGGGTGAAGTCGGCCGTGTCGGCTCCCCCGGTCGTCGCGAAATCGGCCACGGCAAGCTGGCCTGGCGCGCGCTTCAGGCCGTGCTGCCCGCCGCCACCGATTTCCCCTACACGATCCGCATCGTGTCCGAGATCACGGAATCGAACGGCTCGTCGTCGATGGCTTCGGTCTGCGGCGGCTCGCTGTCGATGATGGACGCGGGCGTTCCGCTCAAGTCCGCCGTGGCCGGCGTGGCCATGGGCCTGGTGCTGGAAGACGACGGCTCCTACGCGGTCCTGACCGATATCCTGGGTGACGAAGACCACCTGGGCGACATGGACTTCAAGGTGGCAGGTACCGAGAACGGCATCACCTCGCTGCAGATGGACATCAAGGTCGCGGGCATCACCCCCGAGATCATGGAAAAAGCCCTGGCCCAGGCCAAGGACGGCCGGATGCACATCCTGGGCGAGATGAACAAGGCGCTTTCGGGTGCCGGCGACTTCTCGGTCCACGCGCCGCGCATCGAGACGATGCAGATCCCGACCGACAAGATCCGCGAAGTGATCGGCTCGGGCGGCAAGGTCATCCGCGAGATCGTGGAAGTCTCGGGCGCCAAGGTCGACATCAACGACGACGGCGTGATCAAGATCGCAAGCCCGAACGGCGAAGCCATCCAGAAGGCCTATGACATGATCTATTCGATCGTGGCAGAACCCGAAGAAGGCCAGGTCTACAAGGGCAAGGTCGTGAAGATCGTCGATTTCGGCGCCTTCGTGAACTTCTTCGGCAAGCGTGACGGGCTGGTGCATGTCTCCCAGATCGAGAACCGCCGCCTGAACCATCCTTCGGACGTTCTGAAGGAAGGCCAGGAAGTCTACGTCAAGCTGCTGGGCTTCGACGATCGCGGCAAGGTCCGTCTGGCGATGAAGATGGTCGACCAGGAGACCGGCGAAGAGCTGCCGCCCGAACCCAAGAAGAAAAAGGAAGATGCCGAGGGCTGAGGCCCCCGCATCTGACCGGATAGGAAGGGGCCCTTTCGGGGGCCCCTTTTTCGTTGCATGCTGGGCCCGGAAAAGGAGCCTGCCATGCCCGACATCCCCTCCGGCCTCATCGCCCTTGGCCTGGGCGTCATCGCGCTCTGGATCGCTGCGATGGCGCTCAAGGCGCTGCGCACGGGCGAGGTGCGCGTAAGGGGCTGGCTGCCGACTGGCTGGGGCTCGGGCCGCCCCTGCCAGCGCCTGGGCGAGCCGCTGCTCTACTGGTACCAGTTGACGATCCTTGGCCTCGCCTTTGCCTTCTGCGTCGCGGGCGTGCTGGCCGCGCTGACCGGCTACCTGCCATGACCGCGCCGCCCCCTGCCGTCGCGGCGGCCTTCGACGCCATGCCGGGGCCGGCGCGCGCCCGTCTGCTGGCGCTGCGCGGGATGATCTTGGACGTGGCGGCCGAGGACCCGGCCATCGGCCCGCTCGACGAGTCGTTGAAATGGGGCCAGCCGTCCTATGCCACGCCGTCAGGCAGCGGCACGCCCCTGCGTCTGTCCCTCGCGAAATCCGGCGACCCGGCGATCCTGGCCCATTGCCAGACCCGCGTGATCCCTGATTTCCGCGCGCTCTTCGGCGCGGAGTTCGCCTACGACGGCACCCGCGCGGTCCACCTGCCGCTGGACCGGCCGCTCGCCACCGAGCCGCTGCGCCTGCTGATCCACAGCGCGCTGACCTATCGTCTGCGCCAGCGGGCCGGGTAGGGTCTGCGCAAAGAAAAACCCCCGCAAAGTCGCCTTTGCGGGGGTCTTCCGAATTCGGTGACGGGCCGATCAGGCCAGTTCGATATCCACGGCGCTTTCGCGGTTGTCGCGGCCGGCCTTGATTTCGAAGGTCACGGCCTGGCCGTCCTTCAGTTCGGTCAGACCGGCGCGTTCCACGGCGGAGATGTGGACAAAGATGTCCTTGTCACGGCCATCGGCCTGGATGAAGCCGTAGCCTTTGGTGGCGTTGAACCACTTGACGGTACCTTGAGCCATTTGCTCTGTTCCTTATCGGTTATGTCGCCCGCAACATGCAGCGACCCGGCAGCTCGACGTCGAAAGCTGGGCCGCGTGGGAACAGAGATTCGAAAGTAAAGTGCGGTACCGTGATGCACGTCCGGCGTGAGCAAATCAAGAGAATCCATCGAGATGATGCAAAACGTGATGGTTTTCCGTGGGTTCGGTCTCGCATGGACGCGCATTTCCTCGCGCCAAAGTCAGCTCTGTGCAGCGCTGCTGATGCCCGGCGCGGCGCGGGCCGAGGTCTGCGACAAGGAAATCCTCTGGCCGGTCCTGGACAATCCGCCCTACGGGCTGATGGACAGAATCGGGATCGAACTGACCTCTCCCGTGGTCATCCTGGCCGCCGGGCTGCTCATCTTCGCCTTTGTCCGACGGAGACTCTGGCCGGTCGCGTTGGCCGTGGCTTTGCTGGCCGCGAACACCTGGCTCAGGTGGTCGGACTGGTTTGACCAGAACGGCATCTACCGCTTGGCCGTGCAGGAAGGCTGCCGCGCGCATCCGCTAGCCTTCACCCTCGCCACGGCAGTGAGCTTTCTGGCCATGGCCTGGTTGGCGCGCCGCAGTGCGCGCCGGCGCAATCCCGCGTGACGCCGCCCCGACCTCGTGCTAGGGGCGGATCATGGACCAGCTTCCCACGCGCGACGAGATCCTCCAGTGGATCTCGGACAACCCGACCCAGACCTCCAAACGCGACATTGCCCGGGCCTTCAGCATCAAGGGCGCGGCGCGGATCGACCTCAAGCGCCTGCTGAAGGAGCTGGAGGCCGAGGGCCACCTGCAAAAGCGCAACAAGACCTATCGCGACCCCGACAAGCTGCCCCCTGTGGCGGTGCTGCGGGTGGCCGGGCCGGACGACGACGGCGACCTGACGGCCGAGCCGCTGGAATGGCAGGGCGAGGGCGCGGCGCCGGTGGTGCGGCTGGTGCTCGCGACCAGCGATCCGGCCCTGGGCGAGGGCGACCGCATCCTCGCGCGGCTGACCGAGCTCGAGGACGAAGACGCCGCCTACGAAGGCCGCCTTATCCGCCGCATCGGGACCAACCCGCGCAAGGTGCTGGGCGTCTTCCGCAAGACCCCCGAGGGCGGGCGAATCCTGCCCATCGACAAGGGCGACGACAAGGAATGGCTGATCGGCCGCGACGACATCAATGGCGCCAAGGAAGGCGAGCTGGTCGAGGCCGAGCAGTCCGGCCCCAAGGGGCGCCTCGGCCTGCCACGCGCCCGCATCACCGCGCGCCTTGGCGATCCGACCGAGCCGCGCGCGGTCTCGCTGATCGCCATCCACCAGCACGGCATCCCGCACGATTTCCCCGACGCAGTGATCGAGGAAGCCGATGCGATGAAGCCTGCGGGCCTGTCGGGTCGCACGGACCTGCGCGAGATGCCGCTGGTCACCATCGACCCGTCGGATGCGCGCGACCATGACGACGCGGTCTGGGCCCATGCCGATGACGACCCGAAGAACGAAGGCGGCCATGTGCTCTGGGTCGCGATCGCGGACGTGGCGCATTACGTGACCTCCGGCTCTGCGCTGGACAAGGAGGCGCGCAAGCGCGGCAATTCCAGCTACTTCCCCGACCGCGTGGTGCCGATGCTGCCCGACCGGCTGTCAGGTGACCTGTGTTCGCTGCACGAAGGCGTGCCACGCGCCTGTATCGCCCTGCGCATCCAGATCGACGCCCATGGGCAAAAGATCGGCCACCGGTTCGAACGGGGGCTCATGCGCTCCATCGCCTCGCTGAATTACGCCGAGGTGCAGCAGGCGCAGGACGGCAACCCGAACGAGAAATGCGCGCCGCTGATGGACGAGGTGATCGCGCCGCTCTATGCCGCCTACCACGCGCTGATGGAGGCGCGGCGCACCCGCCAGCCGCTGGAGCTGGACCTGCCCGAACGCAAGATCGTGCTGACCGAGGAGGGCGAGGTCGCCTCGGTCAACTTCGCCGACCGCTACGACGCCCACAAGCTGATCGAGGAATTCATGGTCCTCGCCAATGTCTGCGCGGCCGAGACGCTGATCGCCAAGAACTCGCCCCTGCTGTTCCGCGCCCACGAGGAACCGAGCCCGGAAAAGCTCGAGGCGCTGCGCGAAACCGCCGCCGCCTCGGGCTACACGCTGGCCAAGGGGCAGGTGCTGCAGACCCGGCACCTCAACGCGCTCCTGAACGCTGCGGCCGGGTCGGACGAGGCGGAACTGATCAACCTGTCGACCCTCAGGTCGATGACGCAGGCGTACTATTCGCCCATGCATATCGGCCATTTCGGGCTGGCGCTGAAGGCCTATGCGCATTTCACCTCGCCCATCCGGCGCTATGCCGACCTTGTCGTGCACCGCGCGCTGATCTCGGCCCATGGCTGGGGCAAGGACGGGCTGACGCCCGAGGACAAGGAGCGGCTGGAGCAGACCGCCATCCACATCTCGGAGACCGAGCGCCGGTCGATGATGGCCGAGCGGGACACGACCGACCGTTACCTCGCCGCCTATCTCAGCGACCGGGTGGGGGCGACCTTCACCGGCAAGATCTCGGGCATCGCGCGGTTCGGCGTCTTTGTCCGGCTGGACGAAACCCACGCCGACGGGCTGGTGCCGATCCGGTCTCTGGGCAGCGAATACTTCCGCTTCGACAAGGACGAGGGCACGTTGACGGGCGAGCAATCGGGCCAGGTCTTTGGCCTGGGCCAGCGGGTCGAGGTCAAGCTGACCGAGGCGGTGCCGGTCACCGGCGGGCTGCTGCTGGAACTGCTGTCGGTCGAGGGCGACCCGACGAAACGCGTGACCTCCAAGCGCGGGGCCCGCGGCGCCCCGCGCGGCAAGGAACGCAAGACGAAACGGGCGACCGCCAAGCGTCAACGCAAGGTGCAGCGGCGCTAGGCTGGTTTCCGGCCCGCCCGCGCGCTAGGATGGCTCTCCAGAAACGCATTTTCAGAGCAGGTTCATGAACGAAGCCCCCCGTGCCCATCCTTTCCGCGATTCCGAACAGGACCGCGAGGCCAGCCACCATATCCCGGACACGCCGCAGACGCGGTCCTCGACCTACAAGCTGGCCTTCGACGACACGGATTTCCTGACGCGGGACGAATTGCGCCCCGTGCGGCTGCAGCTGGAACTGCTCAAGCCGGAACTGATCATGCAGGAGGCCGGGATCACCTCGACCGTGGTGCTGTTCGGCGGCGCGCGCATTCCGGCGCCGCGCGACAAGGACACGGCGCGGACCTCGACCCTGCGCGACCTGTCGAAATACTACGACGAGGCGCAGGAGTTCGCGCGCATGGTGACCGAACTGTCGGTCGCCACGGGCAACCGCGAAAAGGTCATCGTGTCGGGCGGGGGCCCCGGCGTGATGGAGGCCGCCTGCCGCGGGGCCGCCGATGCGGGCGGCGTATCGGTGGGGCTGAACATCGTGCTGCCCCATGAACAGGCGCCGAACGCATACGTGACGCCCGAGCTGTGCTTCAACTTCCACTACTTCGCGATCAGGAAGATGCATTTCCTGATGCGGGCCGAGGCGATTGCCGTCTTCCCCGGCGGGTTCGGCACGCTCGACGAATTGTTCGAGTCGCTGACGCTGATCCAGACCGGACGGATGAAGCAGGTGCCGATCCTGCTGTTCGGCCGCGAGTTCTGGGACCGGATCGTCGACTGGCAGGCGCTGGCGGATGCCGGCACCATTTCGGACAGTGACCTCGAGCTGTTCCGCTACGTCGACACGGCGCAGGATGCGCTGGACGCGATGACGCATTGGCAGGGCAAGGGCGAACGGCGCGGGGTCATCCCCGGGCGCTGAACCTGTCCGGCCAGGTCGGGATCAGGCCAGGTCGCCCAGCCAGCACAGCTCGCGCCCGTTGCGCAGATGGGTCACCACGCGGCCGCGGGCGGTCTCTGCCAGGGCATAACCGTAGCCGCGCAGGCGGTGCTGCCACTCGCGATCGGAAACGGAGAGGGCGCGCTCTTTCAGGACGATGTCACGGACCTGGGCGGCGATGTTTTCGGAACCTTCGAACAGCATGGCGTTTCCTCCATTGAAACGATTAACACTGGAACGAGGCTATTGTTGCGATGGGGCGGAAATCGTGCCGGATTGGGGCATTCTCGTGACCGGTAAACGCTGTGTTTCCAAAGTCACACCAATGCGTTTCAAATGAAAAAGGGGGCCGCATGGCCCCCTTCCCTTGATCCGCCGCGCGCGTGACGCTCAGGCGCCGCCCATGCCTGCCTCGGCCTCGATCTCGCGCCGCGACTTGCGGGCGCGTTCGGTGGCCGACTTGAGCTGACCACAGGCGGCCATGATATCCTCGCCCCGCGGGGTGCGTATGGGCGAGGCATAGCCGGCCTGGTAGATCACGTTGGCAAAGGCGCGGATGCGGTTGTTCGACGACCGCTTGTAGGGCGCGCCGGGCCATTCGTTGAAGGGGATCAGGTTCACCTTGGCCGGGATGTCCTCGATCAGCTTGACCAGCCGCCGCGCGTCCTCGTCGCTGTCGTTCACCCCGTCCAGCATCACGTATTCAAAGGTGATCCGCTCAGAGTTCGAGAGCTTGGGATAGGCCTTGAGCGCGGCCAGCAGTTCCTCGATGTTCCAGCGCTTGTTGATCGGCACCAGCTTGTCGCGCACCTCGTCGGTGGTGGCGTGGAAACTGACGGCGAGCATGCAGCCGATTTCCTCGGCGCAGCGGGCGATCTCGGGGACGACACCGCTGGTCGACAGGGTGATGCGGCGACGGGACAGGGCAATGCCCTCGCCATCCATCGCGATCTTCATCGCGTCGCGCACGTTGTCGAAGTTGTAAAGCGGCTCACCCATGCCCATCAGCACGATGTTCGACAGAAGGCGCGGGCCGTTCTCGCCCGTGCCCTGCCCCGGCTCTGGCCATTCGCCGAGGTCGTCGCGTGCCATCATGATCTGGCCGACGATCTCGCCCGCGGTCAGGTTGCGCACCAGCTTCTGCGTGCCGGTGTGGCAGAAGGAACAGGTCAGCGTGCAGCCAACCTGGGACGAGACACAAAGCGTGCCGCGGTCTTCCTCTGGGATATAGACCACCTCGACCTCGTGCCCGCCGGCGATGCGGACAAGGTACTTGCGCGTGCCGTCCTCGGACACGAGGCGCGACACCGTCTCGGGGATCTCGATCACGAAATGCTCGGCCAGCAGGGCGCGGTAGGCCTTGGCGAGGTTGGTCATGGCGTCGAAATCGCGCACGCCCCAGTGGTAGACCCATTGCCACAGCTGGTTCAGCCGCATCTTGGCCTGCTTTTCCGGCGTGCCGGCGGCAATGAGCGCATCCCGCAGCTGGTCGCGGGTCAGGCCGACGATGTTCGTGCGGCCGCCCTCGGGCTGCTTGCGGGGGATGGTCAGGACATCCTGTGTGATCGGAGCGTCGGGTTTCATCGCGCGTGACCTCTGAAAGAAGGCGCCTCAATACACGAATCGCCCGCGATTACAAAGCCCCCGCAACGGCCGGCGTCGCACGGGTTGGTGAGCTTGGGGGCGCTGCCCCCAAACCCCCGAGGTATTTTCGAAACAATGAAGGACCGGGGCGCCCCGATCCCGCTTCATCCTGCCATAGACCTCCGGGGGATCGCCAGTGTCGCGCCATTGGTCCGATTGACACTGGCGACGGGGCAGGCCCCCGCATGTCCCGCCAGGTCAGCTGCCGCAGCGCTTCTCGGCATCCTCGACGGCGGCGGTGAAGCCGAGCAGGGAGAACGTGTCCTGCGTCTGCGTCCCGCGCGAGGAGCGGGCGGTCAGGATGGCGCTCGAGCCGGCCTTCATCGCGGTTACGATCTGGGCGTCGTCCTCGGGCGAGGCGGGCCAGGCCCATTCGCCGTCGGTGAACAGCTGGAACTCGCGCCCGTCCACGTTCAGCCCGACGGTGGAATCGGGGGCGAAGGGATAGCCGCCGGTAAAGGTCACCTGCCCCTTCACGCCGGCGCCGGGCCGGTAGAAGACGAACAGCAGGATCTCGCCCCGGCGGACCTGCACGACGCGGCCGTCGCGGGTGTTGACGGTTTCCTTGGGGGCCGAAACGCCCCAGCATTCCGTAGGGTTACTTTCGACGAACACGCTCCAGTCCGTGTTCGCCGCCACGCGGTTGGTGCTTTCTTCCTGCGCCGACACTGCCATGCCGGTCAGCGCCAGGACGCCTGCCAGAATTCCGCGAATTGATGATACCATGTGACCAGCCTCCGAGCCGTCCTTGCCTCGCCTATGCCCCGCCCGCCAGTTCTTGCGCATCCGCTTGACGGGGCTTGGAAATCTCTCGACAACATGCACATTAGCGCGAAATCCGCCACCCGATAAAGGGCAATGGGCGCAAAATCGCCAAGTTTTGAAAGGATCCATGATGGTTGCTCCGGTTCCGATGGCCGAAATCTGGCGCGGCGACTTCCTGGAAAGCCTGCACCTGGGCCATGCGGTGATCTGCGATGACCGTGGCCGCGTGGTCGAGAGCTGGGGCGACCCGGCGGCGGTGATCCTGCCGCGTTCCTCGGTCAAGATGATCCAGGCGCTGCCGCTGGTCGCCTCGGGCGCCGCCGCCGCGCGCGGGTTGACGTCCGAGCAGCTGGCGCTGGCCTGTGCCTCGCACAACGGGGCCGAGATCCACACCACCCGCGTCGACGCCTGGCTGGCGCAGCTTGGCCTGAGCGAAGACGACCTGCGCTGCGGCCCGCAGATGCCCGACGACCGCCCGGCGCGCACGGCGATCATCAAGACCGACGCCTCCCCCTGCCAGTTGCACAACAATTGCTCGGGCAAGCATGCGGGCTTCCTGACCCTGGCGCAGCATCTCGGCGCCGGGCCCGAATATGTCGATCCGGACCACCCGGTGCAACTGGCCGCCCGCGACGCCTTCGAAGAGGTCACCGGCGCGCCCTCGCCCGGCTTCGGAATCGACGGCTGCTCGGCGCCGAATTTCGCCTGCACGATGGAGGGGCTGGGCCGCGCGATGGGCTGGTTCGCCGGCGCCGCGACGCGCGGCGGCACGCTGGACAAGGCCGGCGCCGCGCTGACCGATGCCATGCGCGCCCATCCCGACCTCGTCGCGGGCGAAACACGCGCCTGCACGGAACTGATGCGTGCCACGGGGGGCCGCGCCGCCATCAAGACCGGGGCCGAGGGTGTCTACACCGCCATCCTGCCCGACCAGAAGCTGGGCATCGCGCTCAAGATCGCGGACGGCACGACGCGGGCCAGCGAATGTGCCATCGCCGCGCTGCTGGTGCGTCTCGGCGCGCTCGACCCAGAGCACCCGGCCACCCGCCGCCGCATGAACGTCGAGTTGTTCAGCCGGCGCGGCATCCCTTGCGGCGCCATCCGCCCGGCAGCCGGCCTGCTGGCCTGACCCCCAGCCCTTTCATTATTCCATAAATACTCAAAGTCCGCCGGCGCGGCTCAGAACATCCCGTTGGGGTTTTCGGAATGCTCCGGCAGTGTCTGCAGCACGTCCCAATGTTCGACCACCTTGCCATCCGCATCCAGCCGGAAGATGTCGATGCCCGCGTAATCCGGCCCGCCCGGCCAGACCTGGTGGCAATGCAGCACGACCAGGTCACCTTCGGCGATCGCGCGCTTGACGATGACCCGCTTGCCGGGATGCTCGCGCGCCATCCGTTCGAAATAGTCGATGAACCCCTGTGTGCCCGTGGCCACGTGGGGATTGTGCTGGATGTATTCCGCGCCGACGTAAGCCTCGACCGCACCGCGCGGGTCGCACGCGTTGAACATGCGCTCGTAGAAGGCGATGACAGTCGCCTTGTTCCTCTCGAGGTCCATGGCGCCCCCTCCCCATGCAAAAAGGGCGGCCCGAAGGCCGCCCCCTGATCAGTTCTGTTCCAGCTTGCTGAGGCCCTGCAGCAGGTCCACCGCGTAGCTCAGCTGGAAATCCTCTTCGCGCAGCTGCGCGGCGGCCTCGGCCTCGGCGCGCTCTTCCTCGATCTGCCGGATCTCGTCCTCGGTCAGCGAATCGTTGTCGAGCGAGCCGCGCAGATCCGCCTCGGAGCGCAGCGGGCGGTTGCCGGTCTCTTCCTCTTGCTCGTCCTGGCGCACCTGCGGCTGGGCGACCACGATGTCCGGGCTCACGCCCAGCGCCTGGATCGACCGGCCCGAGGGCGTGTAGTAGCGCGCCGTGGTCAGGCGCATCGCGCCGTCGCCGCGCAGCGGCATCACGGTCTGGACCGAGCCCTTGCCGAAGGACTTGGTGCCCACGACCACGCCGCGGTGGTGATCCTGCAGCGCGCCGGCCACGATTTCCGAGGCCGAGGCCGAGCCGCCGTTGATCAGCACGACCAGCGGCTTGCCCTGCGCCAGGTCCCCGGGCGTCGCGTTGTAGCGGTCGCCATCCTCGGGGTTGCGGCCGCGGGTCGAGACGATCTCGCCCGATTCGAGGAAGGCGTCCGAGACCTTGATCGCCTGGGTCAGCAGCCCGCCCGGGTTGTTGCGCAGGTCAAGCACGAAGCCGGTGACGTTGTCGATGCCGCCTGCTGCCTCGATCTGTTCTTGGATGCCCGCCTCGAGGTTCGGGTAGGTCTGGTCGTTGAAGGTGGTGACCCGCAGCACGACCGCGTGGCTTTCGATCCGGGTGCGCACGGCGGTCAGCTTGATCGTGTCGCGGATGATCGACACGTCGAAGGGTTCGGCCTCGCCCTCGCGGACCACGGTGATGACGATTTCCGACCCGACCGGGCCGCGCATCATCTCGACCGCCTCGTCCAGCGTCAGGCCCAGGATCGATTCGCCATCCACATGGGTGATGAAATCGCCCGCCATGACGCCGGCCTCGTCTGCCGGGGTGCCGTCGATGGGCGACACGACCTTGACGAAGCCTTCCTCCTGCGTGACCTCGATGCCTAGGCCGCCGAATTCGCCCCGCGTCTGCACGCGCATGGCGGCGGCGTCATCGGGCGACAGGTAGCTGGAATGCGGGTCGAGCGAGGTGAGCATGCCGTCGATGGCCGCCTCGATCAGGTCGGCTTCGTCGACTTCTTCCACGTATTGCTGGCGAATCCGCTCGAAGATGTCGCCGAAGAGGTCGAGCTGTTCGTAGACCCCCATGGATTTCGCGTTTTCCTGCGCCAGCAACGGGCCGGCGATCTGCGTCGTGGCGATCACGCCAGCCAAGATGCCCCCGGTCGCGGCGAAGACGAATCTCTTCATGTGTCTCAATCCTTCACTGATCCGAACCAGAGGAGCGGGTCCACGGGTTCCTTGCCCTGCCTGACCTCTATGTAAAGCGTTTCCGGACGCTGGGCGCCACCCCCTTCACCCGGAGTTGACAGGATGGCACCGATTTGCGGGTCCTCGCCCCCCATCAGACCGACCGGAGAGCCCGCCGGCAGCACTTCGCCCGCCGCGCCATAAGTGGCGTCGAGCCCGGCGAGGACGAACATCAGCCCCGGCTGCGGTTCGAGGATGGTCACAAGGCCAAGGTCGAGCAGCGGCCCGGCATAGCGAATCGTCGCCGCCGTGGGGGTGGTGACCAGCGCACGGGGGCGGGTCGCCATGACGACGCCGGGCCGGGCGATGCCGGCGGCGTCCGCCTCGCCCGGCTTGCGCAGGATGGTGCCCTGCACCGGCCAGGGCAGGGGGCCGGTGTCGCGGTCGATCTGCGGCAGGGCCGCGGTTTCGCCTTCCTGCATCTGGGTCAGCCCGTCGGCAAAGCCCTGCAGCGTCTCGGTCGAGGCGATCAGCACGGCGACGCCGGCCGGGTCCTCGGTGAAGCGGCGCGGCAGGTCGGTGCGGTCGGCAATCGCCTGGCTCAGCGCGGTGCGCGCGTCCTGCACACCCGCGAGCCCGTCGCGCAGCCGCTGCGCCGCGTCCTCCTGCAGCAGCCGCAGGGTCGACACCTCGTCAAGGTCGGCTTTCAGCGCCTGCGCCTGGGCCTGCAGCGCCGGGGTCACGTCGGCCAGAAGCATCCCGGCCCGCGCCGTGCCCATCGGCCCCGAGGGGTGCAGCAGCAGCGTCGGCCCCTCGCTGCGCCCGATGGCCTGCAACACGCCCAGCAGCCGGGCGATGTCTTCCTTTTGCGCGCCCAGCTTGCGCGACAGGGCCTGTTCGCGGATCGTGACTGCCCGCAACCCGTCGCGCATCGCCTCGAGCCCCGCCTCGTAGGCCTGCACCGTGTCGGTCAGCGCGGCCACCCGGTCGCGGCGGTCGTCGGCCGCATCAAGGCCCAGCGCGGCCTGTTCCAGCATCTCGGCCGCGCGCCGCGCCGCATCGGCGGGGGCGTTCTGGGCCGTCGCGGGGCCGGCCAGCGTCAGGGCAAGGACGGCGGCGCGCAGGATCACGACAGCAGGCTTTCCCCGGTCATTTCCTCGGGCTGGTCGAGCTGCATCAGCGCCAGCAGCGTTGGCGCAAGATCCGCGAGCCGCCCGCCGTCGCGCAGGCTGGCGCCCTCGGGCCCCCCGACCAGGATCACCGGGACCGGGTTGGTCGTATGGGCGGTATGCGGGCCGTTGGTCTTGTCGTCCCACATGGTTTCGCAATTGCCGTGGTCGGCGGTGACGATCATCGCCCCGCCCGCCGCCTCGAGCGCCTCCAGCACCTGGCCCAGCCCCTCGTCCACCGCCTCGCAGGCGGCGATGGCGGCGTTCAGGTCGCCCGTGTGGCCCACCATGTCCGGGTTGGCAAAGTTGCACACGATCAGGTCGTAGCCCTCGCGGATCGCGCCGACGAAATGCTCGGTCACTTCACCTGCCGACATTTCGGGTTGCAGGTCATAGGTCGCGACCTTGGGCGAGGCGGCCATGTAGCGGTCTTCTCCGGCCTCGGGTGTTTCCTTGCCGCCGTTCAGGAAGAAGGTGACATGGGGGTATTTCTCGGTCTCGGCAATGTGGAACTGCCGCAGACCCTTGGCCGCAACCCAATGGGCCAGCGTGTTGGCGATCTCGCGCTTGGGATAGCAGGTGTGCATGTAGTCGTTGTGATCGTCGCTGTATTCGACCATCCCCAGAAGCGAGGCCCACTTGGGCCGCGTGCCGGTGTCGAATTCGGCGAACTCCGGCTCTCCGATCGCGCGCAGGATCTCGCGGGCGCGGTCGCCGCGGAAGTTGAGGCAGAAGAAGCCGTCGCCGTCCTTGGCACCCTTGTAATCGCCGATCACCGTGGCGGGCAGGAATTCGTCGGTCTTGTCCGCGCCGTAGCCGCGCCGCACGGCGGTGGCGCTGTCGGGGGCCAGGTTACCTTCGCCCAGGATCATGGCGTCATAGGCTTTCTCCACCCGCTCCCAGCGGTTGTCGCGGTCCATGGCATAGTAACGGCCCGTGACCGTGGCGACCGAGGCGCCTTTGGGCAGACGGCTCTCCAGCGTCTCGAGGAAGCCGTCGGCGGATTTCGGCGCCACGTCGCGGCCGTCGGTCACGGCATGGAGCACGCAGCGCACGCCCGCGTCGGTCACGGCCCTGGCCGCCGCGAGGACATGTTCGATATGGCCATGCACGCCGCCATCGGACACCACCCCCATCAGGTGCGCCGTCCCGCCGCTGGCCTTGAGCCGCTTCAGGAATGCCTGCAGCGCGTCGTTCTTGGCGAATGACCCATCCTCGACCGCCAGGTCGATCTGGCCAAGGTCCATGGCGACAACCCGGCCGGCGCCGATGTTCATGTGCCCGACCTCGGAATTGCCCATCTGCCCGGCGGGCAGGCCCACGTCACGGCCATGGGTTATCAGCGTGCTGGTCGGGCAGGTCTGCCAGATGCGGTCGAAATTCGGCGTCCTGGCCAGCGCGGGGGCATTGTGGTCGGTCGCTTCCCGCAGGCCCCAGCCATCGAGGATACACAGAACGACGGGTTTCGGCGCGGTCATGGGCTCGTCCTCTTGTCGGCCATTGATCTGCGCGTTCTAGCGCGGCGCGGCCCCGGGGTGAACCGGATACAGCGGGGATGCGCCGATCAAGCGCAATTTCCGGCTTCTGCGCCAGCCGGGCGCGAGCTTCCGCCCGTCCGGGCGCTATTCAAGCGCCGCGCTTTGCGGATCGCGGGAATCGCGGTAGCATCCAGACAACGAGAACCCGAGCAGGTCCGATCATGACACCCCGCATCCTGGCCACGACGCTGTGCCTTGCCCTTTTGTCCGGCCCCACATGGGCCGAGGCACCGACGATCTCCCTTCGGCCCGATCACCGGCCGGAAGGGCTGGTGATCAATGTCCAGCAGGTGTCGACCATGTCCCAGACCAAGACGACCGCCGGTCTGCGCCGCTGGCTGACCGAGTTCCGCGAGACTGCGCAGGCCGAGGGGATCGATGCGGGCCTCTACGACCGGGCCGTGGCCGGGCTCAGCTACGACGAGAAGGTCGTCAGCCGCGACCGCAACCAGTCGGAATTCACCAAGACGATCTGGGATTACCTCGACACGGCGGTGTCGGACCTGCGGGTCCAGAACGGCCGGGACGCGCTGGCCAGGCAGCGCAAGACGCTCGAGGCGATCGAGGCGCGCTATGGCGTGCCGAAAGAGATCGTGACCGCGATCTGGGGGCTGGAAAGCGCCTATGGCAGCTTTCGCGGTGGCGACGACACGCTGCAATCGCTGGCCACGCTCGCCTATGACGGGCGGCGGGCCGCGTTCTTCGAGGGCGAGCTGCTGGCCGCGCTCACCATCCTGAACGCGGGCGACACCACGCCCGAAAACCTTCGCGGCAGCTGGGCCGGGGCGATGGGGCATACGCAGTTCATGCCCTCGAGCTTCCTGCGCCACGCGGTCGACTGGACCGGCGACGGCCGCCGCGACATCTGGGGCGAGGACCCGGCCGATGCGCTGGCCTCGACCGCCGCCTATCTCAAGAAGAACGGATGGCAGACCGGCGTGCCCTGGGGCGTCGAGGTGACCTTGCCCGACGGCTTCGACTATGCCGCGGCCCGGCGCGACAACCGCCGGATGCCGTCCGACTGGGCCGCAGAGGGCGTGCTGGGCGTGGATGGCAAGCCGGTGCCGAACCATGGCCCCGCCTCGGTGCTGCTGCCGGCAGGGCACCTGGGCGTGGCCTTCCTGGTCTTCGACAATTTCAAGGTGCTGGAAAGCTACAACACTGCCGATGCCTATGTGATCGGCGTCGGCCACCTGGCCGACCGGATCGCCGGCGGCGCGCCGTTCAAGCATGGCTGGCCGCGCGAGGACCGGGTGCTGACGCTCGATGAACGGCTCGAGTTGCAGCGGCGGCTCACTGAGGCGGGTTTCGACACCGAGAAGATCGACGGCAAGATCGGGCCGCTGACCATCGGGGCTGTGCGTCAGTTCCAGCAATCCATCGGCTGGGTGCCGGATGGCTATGCCTCGCTGCGGGTGCTGACGCGACTGCGCGAGGGCTGAGTGACGGGTGTCGGAATGGGGGTTTTGCACCCCGTCGCCATTGTCTCTCGGACCAATGACGCGCGACTGGCGACCCGCGCAGAGTATTTTCGGAATAATGAAAGGGAATGGCCGCGTGTTGAAAGGTCGGTGCAATTGCGGAGCAGTGTCGTTCATTGTCGAAGGCGATGTGCAGGGCGCCTCGGTCTGTCATTGCAGCCAGTGCCGGCGGCAAAGCGGGCATACCTGGGCTTCGGCCCATGCGCCGGTGAGCGCGGTCAAGATCAGCGGCGCGCCACGGTGGTATCACACCTCCGAAACCGCGCGGCGCGGCTTTTGCACCACCTGCGGGTCGTTCCTGTTCTGGAAGGCGCATGACGAGGACAGGATGAGCTTTGCCCTCGGCGCGCTCGAGGCGCCCACCGGAATCACGCTGGAAAAGCACATTTTTACCGCCGACAAGGGCGATTACTACGAGATCGCCGACGGCGTGCCTCAGCGACCCTGACGGAGGAAGCCCGCCACCGGGGCGTAGCCGGCCGTCACCCGCGCCGTCAGGGTCGAGCCGTCGATCCAGGCACGGATCGCGGGGGTCACCGCGCCAAGGAAGGTGATCTCGTCCAGCCGGGCAGCGGCGTGCAGCGCCGTCATCTCGGGCCAGCCCATGGCGATGTCGTGATGGCCCAGCCAGGCCGCGTCATCGGCATAGTCGATGACCGCCCGCGCTTCACCGCGCTCGGGATCGAGGAAGAACCGGTAGCCAAGAACGCCCGGGTGACCTTCGGCCTCGACCCGTGTCGCGAGAGCGGTGATCGCCGCGCGGAACGCCTCCGCCGTCCCAAGCAGCGCGTAGCGGTTGAGAACCGTCAGCCCGATCACTTCGCCCGCCAGGTCCCCAGCCAGCGCGAGAAACGGCCGCGGCGTTCGGCCACCCCGGCCTCGACCTCGTCCATCCGGTCGCTGGCGCGTTCCAGCATCGGGTCCATCGTGCGTTCGCGGAACTGTAGCCAGGCCGCCCGGAGAAAGGCGATGGCCGCGGCGAGGAAGATGAAGAAGCCGATGTTGAACCACGGGATGATCGTCACGTCCGGCCCGTCGATCGGGCGTACGCCGATGGCGTTCGGGTAGATCGTGAAGAGCCGGTTGCGCCAGCCGTAATGGGTGATGACCACCCATTGTTCCTGCCCCGGGGCCGAGATGTTGGCCGAGGCCTGGGCCTGCAGATCCGAGCTGTCGAACTTGAAATAGGGCGGCCAGATCCAGCCCGTATCCTCGTTGCGGAAGACCATCACCCGTTCGCTGTCGCGCTGGATGAATCCCAGCAGCCAGGTCTTTTTCTTGACCGTGTTGATGAGCCGCATGTCGCGGGTCGACAGCTCTGACGTGCCGCTGTCGGACTGGGCAAAGAAGATGCGGTTCACGCCCGAGAAATCCATCCGGATCACCTCGGTCGAGGTGATGCGCGCCACGTCGTGCTGTGGCAGGGCGTAGTGCAGCAGCACGCCGAAGGCCAGGATCAGCAGCAGGCGAAGGACGGATTTCACGCGGGACATATCGAATTCCTCAATTGGTATTCGTCAGATAGTAGATCACGGCCATGGCGACCAGAGGCACGACGTAAACCAGCCAGATCAGTTTCTTGCGAAAGCCAGAATGGTAGGTCTCCATGCCTTCTTTCACAAACACACGCCGGGCCGACAGGTCCTGGCTGTCCGGGTTCTCGGCGTGCCAGAGCTTTTCCAGCTTTTCCCGCCGCACGGAGGCGGAATAAAGCGAGATCGCCCAGTAGATGACCGACAGCCCGACCACCGCGACAACGAACATTTGCAGGAACCGCATCACCTACCTCCTGACCGCGCCCCAGGGACCGACGCGGGCGATCATGTCTTCGACCGGCGCGGGCTTGGCCTGGGACCGCCCCGCCCAGGGCCCCGAGGGCCGGGGCTTGGGCTCTTCCATCGGGGCGTCATGGCCGAAAAGCCGCGCCCGTGTCCCCATCTTGTCAGCCATGTACTCGCGGTCAAGGAAATCGACCACGTAGCTTTTCTTGGCCTCGGTCCAGCGCGAATAAAGGCCGTAGAACAGCTCCTTGTGGCAGATGAAGAGCTGGCGGATGTCCTTGGGGCAAAGCTCGGCCAGCAGCATGTTGACGAGGTCGCGATCCGGGTGATCGGCCGAGCGCAGGGTGTAGAAATAGGCCGGATGGTCCGACGAGATGCGCGGCCACTGGCCCGACCCTTCGGCCCAGCGCAAGAGGTCGGCGAGGGCGTGGAACTCCTCGGGCAACCGCGCGGCATGGGTGCGCGCGAGGGCGCGGATGTCGCGGCGGGTGGCGCCCGAAAGGTCGATGCCGGCGTCCTGCGCCGCGTCCACCACGATGAAATCCATCTTCTGTTGCAGGATGCCCGCCGCGTCGATGCCGCGCGCCTTGACGATGGGCTCGACCAGGCCGTTCAGCTCGAAGAACTTGGCGATCCGGTTCCGTTCGGTGAAATCGAAGTGGAATTTCACCGGCATCGGGCCAAGCCCGGCCTTGGGCGCGGCCGAGATCACCGCCGGATGCTCGAGGCTTCGGAAGAGGTAGAGCCCGCCGAAATGCGCCGTCCAGAAATTGCCCTGCTCGAACTCCATCTTGGGCAGGCGCACCGGGTTGCGCATCACGTCGCCGGTTTCCCTGGCGACGCCGATCATGTCGGCGATCAGCACGTCATCGAACCAGGCGTCCTCTTCGTCCATGAAGCGGTCGACCAGGCCCTTGAGCTTTTCCGCCTTGCGCACGGTGCCTTTCGTGGTGTCCGCCTCGATCACGATGCGGCGGATGTCGAAGAGACGCGCGGGGCTGTCGGCCACGTAGATCGAATTGACCAGCTCGCCCGCCACGGCATCGGTGGCGGTCAGGGCGAAAAGCTGCGGTTCGTTCTCTTCGATGAAGTGGCGCAGGATCGACCGGCTGGTCGAGAACTTGGCGTTCAGCAGCGGGGCGGATTTCTGTTCGGTCGTCAGCAGGATGAACTGCCGGTTCACGCCTGCGTGGTTGAGGTAGAGCGGATCATCGAGCTCATCCCCGATCTCGGGCGAAAAGCCGGAGATGTCGATGTGGAAATCGCTCAGCTGCGTCTGCTTGCCGGTCAGGTGCATGAGCGCGCGGTTGTAGCGGTCGATCAGCGCGGGCGAGGTGACCGGGATCAGGTTGCCGAACATGAGGCCGCGTTGGATGAGGCGTTTCATTGGGTACTCATTCCCTATTAATCAGTAAGGCCCGATCCGTGGATCGAGCAATATCCCTCATCCGCAACGAGCCACTCATGAAGTTCTAGTCTTGTTTGGCCATCGACAGAGTTCTTGCACCGAGTACCTTTTGTAGTCTTCGCAGAGCAGTACACCGCGCCACCCGCTGCCATCCATTCAAGATATGCGCCCTTGGTGACTCCTCGAGAACGTGCAAACCAAAGTATCGGATCATCCACAAATTCTTGCAGGTCCTCGACGCTCAGGTCGAAGCTTATTCCGCCCCAAGGAGCATTAACTCCAGCCAAGAAGCCAACACCCGCGTTTGAAAGAGTTTCCAGGGTCTCAATGTCGAGTTTTTGTTTCATAGCTCACCTTCACATCTAGAGACACCTGAATGCTCACACTCGCCGAAGCTCACGAACCTTTGGATACAAGTGGTGCCAACTACGGAAAAAGTCCTAAGGCGCAAATTTCCTTCCGAACGGGTCTCACCACACCCCCTCCTTCCACCGCCGAGGCAGGTAGCTCACCGTCAGCACCAGCACCGGGCCCCAGATCACCGCCGATTGCAGCCCCAGCCGCAGGAAGTAGCCGGCCGAGGCGCCGGGGCGCGCGCCGAAGACGCGCAGCATGGCCGGGGCGGCATGGGCATAGGCCCAAAGGAAATAGCCCGCCGCCACCGCGACCAGCACCAGGCCAGAGAGCAGCCCGTTCAGCACCAGCCCCCGCCCCGTCTCGGGCATCCAGCGCAAAAGCCCATGCGGCAACGCGAAGGCCAGCGCCATCAGCGCCAGCGTGGGAAGAGCCAAGCCCGTGATCACGCGGATTCGTCCCCCCGCCGCTCGATCCGGCTGCGCATGCCCACGGCGAACCCGGTAGCCATCGCGCCCAGCCAGATCGCGACCATGGCGTAGCGCGAGGTCAGGACCGAATTGTCGAGCGCCGCAGCCCAGCCCGGCCGTCCGGGCCCCGAGGGCACCTGACCCATGGTCGCCGTCCAGATCAACGGCAGCGCCAGCACGACAAAGATCAACCCGACCAGCCCGTAAAGCGGCCTCAGGTGCATCCCCAGCAGCAGGCTCAGCAGGAACGGCAGGGTGACGACACAGACCAGGATGAGAAGGCTCATGATTTGCTCTCGAGGTAACGGCGTTTGGCTTCTTCCTGCCGGCCGAAGTCGCGGACCATCTCGGCGATGGCGGCTTCGTCCGACTTGTCGGCATAACGGAATTCGCTGTCGGCGTAGCGGTTGATCTCCTGGATCACCATCTCGGTGGTGATCGGCACGCGCAGGTCCTCGATCATCGCGGTCTTGGTTGCGTAGTCGCGGAACAGGAACAGCTCGGGGTTTTCCATCCATTCGTCGGGCAGTTCGAAATCCATGGCGCGGACCTTGACCGCGTCGGTGATGTTCTTGATCGCCCGGCCGGTGAAGCGTTCGTCCGCCTCCTGGATCGCCTTGAGATAGGTGCCGAGCTTGGCGATCGTGTCGAGCTCTCCGACCGAGGCATGCACGCGGTCGAAAACCTCGAGCAGCCCCGGCTCATGTGGTTTCGAGTGGGATTCGAACGACTTGGCGACGGCCCGCTTGATTTCCTGCGCCGAGAAGAGCTCATGGGCGCCCATCGGGATGTCGTGCTTCTTGCCCATCAAGAGGGCCAGGATGTCGATGTAATCCTCGCGCGTTTGCGGCCCGTCGACCAGGAACCGGGCGCCTGCCCGCTGGCGCAGGGCGTCGTCCACGTTCTCGGGGTAGTTCGAGAACATGCCGAAGGTGCAATTGCCGCGCACGACCGTGTTGGCGCCGGCAAAGCTTTCCATCAGCACGGCGGTGATCTCGAGCTGGCCCGCGCTCGACTGCCGGTCGCCGCGCTTGCCCGCCAGCTGGTCGATGTCGTCGATCGTTCCAAAGCCGATGACACCGGGGTCGATGATGCTGTTGATGAAGGCCTTGGCATTCTGCCCGGACTTGCCCTGGTAGCTGTCGATATTGTCGGTGCTGAGGTTCTGGTAGCGGAAGGTATAGCCCGCCACGCCGCAGTATTCGTTGATCAACCCGGCCATCATCTGGATCAGCGTGGTCTTGCCCGTGCCCGGCTTGCCATCGCCCATGAAGGTGAAGATGAACCCGCCGAGTTCCGCGAACGGGTTCAGCCGCCGGTCGAAATCATAGGCCATGAGCATCTTGCTGAGCCGCAGCGCCTGGTACTTGGCGATGTGGTTGCCGACCACCTCGTGTGGCTTCTTGAAGGTCATGGTCAGCGTGCTGCCCTTGCCCTTCCGCGCGGGGGTAAAGCCGCGCAGGGTCAGGTCGTCCGCCTCGACCCGGTAGGAGGCCTTGGCAAAGCCTTCCAGCCGCCCGGCCGACTGGGCGCGCAGGGCGACCTTCTCCATCAGCTGCTCGGCAAAGGCGCAGACCGTCGCGACCAGCCGCGCGTCGTCGGTGGCGAGGGCCGCGAGGTCCTGGTCCAGCTCCCACAGCAGGCCGTGGAGGGCGAGCTGGGCGTTCTCGGTCAGCACTTCCTCGACCTCGCCGACCTCGACCGAAACCTCGGAAAGATGCGGGGCCAGCAGGAAGGCGGCGGCATTGGCGAAGACATGGGCGACGGCCAGCGCCTCGGCCGTCAGCAGCTCCGAGAACTCGGCCTTGCGGTCGCCCGGCAGCGCACCGGCGAGGTTCTGGCGTTTCAGCTCCGAAAGCCCCGAGCTGTCGGCATAAAGCTCCCCCACCGCCAGCGCGATGGCCAGCGCCCGGCGCAGCCCGTGCATGACATTGGCCTGCGCGGGGCTGACCAGCGGGTCATCGCCGTCCGATGCCTCGATCCGCGCGATCAGGTGCACGCCCTCGGGCCGCGCGGTGGACCGCGTCACCAGCCCCGGCGTGGTCGACCGGAACCGCCGCGTCCGCGCGATGCCCGGGCTCCGCTCCGGCGCCGCCGCAGGCTCCCGCCCCTTGGCGATGCGCGGCGTATGGTCGAACCCGTCCAATAGCGCCACGGCCGCATCGTAATGCTTTGCGATGTCTTCCTCGCGCAGTTCCATCTGGTCGGCTGTCAGGCTCATTCAATCGCTCCGTTCACTGTCTTCACCGCCCCGCCACGAAATAGTTGGCCTGCCGGGCGGTGATGCGTCCGGCAGGGTCCAGTTGCATGCAGACCCAGCGCGCGCCCTCCGCGCCTGTCATGGACAGTGGGTAGCGGACCCGCGTGGTCAGGCACCGGTCCCAGGACCATTCCGGCTGTTGCGGCCCCATCGAGGGCCGCGTCTCGGCATAGCCCTGCCGCAGCAGCACCTCGCGCACCCCGGCGTATTCGCCGCCCACCGCCGCGACGCTTTCCAACCGGGCGACATGGACGGATTCCTCCACCTGCCCCGAGCAGGCAGACAGCAGGACCAGGGCGAAGGCCAACGCACCAAGCCGCCCCCCTTTCATTATTCCAGAAATACTCCCGCCGGAGGCCTCAGATCTCATGCCCGCCCTCAATAACTCAGCACCCGGCCCGCCGGGCTGACCACGAACTTCCGCACCGACGCGAATCCCGGAGGGTTCTTTTCCGCCAGCACCTGAAAGGGCCTTTGCGGCAGGATGATGGCCCGCTCCATCCGCGTGGCCCCGGTGTCCACCCCGCGCCCCGAGAAGGGGTCAAGCGCGAAGACCTCGCGCTCCACCGTCGAAAACCAGCCGGCGCGTTCCTCGACCACCCGTTCGCTTTCCAGCTCCTCGACCGTCCAGGCCAGCGCCCAGTCCTGACCCTGGGGCGAGTTCGCCTCGGCCAGTACGTCGCGCAGGGGGCCGTGCTGGCGGGTGTAGGCGTGGGAATACATTGGGCCGATATGGAAACGTTTCAGCCGCTTGGGGTGCAGGTCGTGGAACGCCTCGTCAAAGCCCTTGGCGATGGTCAGCAGCTTGAGCTCGCCCAACGATTGCGCATTCAGATGCATCTGCGCCTCGGGCCAGCGGCGGCCATCCTGCGGCAGGGCGATGCGGCCGGTGTCCTCCAGCTCCATCACGTAGACCGTGGGTAGGTTCAGCTGGGTGTCGTAGACCGCCCAGTCCAGCAGGTAGCGCCGCCGCTCACCGTCGTTTCTCAGCCATTCGATCCGCGGATGGTTCTGGACCCAGAAGAGGTCCCCCTTGACCAGCTCCTCGTAGTAGAGCCGCTGCGACAGGGCGAATTGCAGCCGCGTCGGCACCTCGCAATCGCTGACGATCTTGCGGACCATCTGTTCCTTCAGCGCCTGGGCCGAGGGCATGCCCGAAAGGTGCGTGTCGACCTGCGCGGCGTCATTGGCCATGGTCATGATCTCGGCCGCGACCGGAAAGCCGCTTTCCACCGTATCCATGCTGAGCGAGCCAAAGAACTTGCCCACCTCGCGCCCGACCATGAGGTATTTCATCGACAGCGCCTTGAAGGTGAAGGTCAGCCGCGCGACGTGGCGGGTCAGCACCTTGACCTCTTCTCGGCTCAGGCGCCCCTCGGCCTCCATCACCCCGGCGACGCGGGCAAGATGGGCGGTGATCGCCTCCCACTTGGCAAAGTAGCGGCGGCTGGCGAAGGTATCCGTCAGGCCCGCGTGTTCATGTGTCGGGTCGATGTCCATTCCTATCCGTCCTGCCCCGCGGGGCAGCCTTCGCAGTCTTGTGCCGGGTTCAGCCGGTGCCAGAGCCCCGCCACGACCCGGGCACAAAGCCGCAGCCCGATCAGCAGTGTCCCGGCGAACAGCCCCGTCAGAACCAGCCAGTCGAGCGCGCCGAAGATCCGGGCCATCAACCCGTCCGACAGCTCCGGGTGACCGGCCAGCCAGCGCAGGGCAAGGCCGAAGCCCATCAAGAGACCGATAGCCTTAAGCTTCCAGCCAGCCCCCGATGCCACGTCTGTCGTCATGGCCCACGCCCGCCCGGTGCGACAATTCTTTGAAACGGCACCTGATCCGCACCGATCACAGAGCGCGCAACAGCCGACCAAGCCAACGCAGCCCCGATGTGGCCCGCGCGCAGTCGTCCGAGTCGCATCCGGAATGTAAAACGATCGCTGCGCCAATGCCGATCACCAGTGCGACTCCGAACACGCGCACCCATTTGCGCATCGGCCATCACGAGCCGTAGAGATTCTTGTCGTGCTTCTCGACAATCGCGGCAAAGCGGCGGGCAAAGCGCTCGTCGGCCTTGGCCTTGGCTTCCAGCACGTCGCGGGCAAAGACCATGTGCTCTTCGTGCTTTTCCATCATGTCGGCCATGCGCTGGTTGGTCGCCGTGCCGATCGCGGCCATGGCGGCCTGCGCCTCCTTGTCCGTCTGCACGCCGATCTCGTTGATCCGGTGCGCCACGTCCTGCTGCTGCGCGGTCTTGAGCGATTTCGACAGCGCGTCATACAGCACGACCCGCTGCTTGGTGTCCGTCTGCAGCTTGTTGATCAGCACCATCTGCGTCGCCGCCTGGTTCTGAAGCGAATCGACCCAGGTCTTGCCCTTCTCGATATAGCGCTCGAGCGTCTGGGACCGCGCCAGGTGCACCTGTTCGGCCTGCACCAGCTCGTTGTACTTGTTGTTCAGTTCAGCCAGCTCGGTCTCGAGCACGGTGCGCTTGGCGGCATCCTGTTCGACGCTGATCTTGTTCTCGAGCTCGATGATCGCAGGATCCATGCCCGAAATCTCGACCCGCGTCGTCTCAAGCGCGCCGACCACCGCCTCGCGTTCGTCCAGCGTCTCGGTCAGGTTGGTTTCGACCTTCTCCTTCTGCTCGTTCAGCATGGTCAGCTGGTTCTGCAGCAGGGCCACGATGACGTCGGACTTGGCGATCAGGTCCTGCAACTTGTCGTCGATGCTGGCGGTCTTGATCCGGTCCTGCCGCATCGAATCCGCCTTGTGCTTGGAAAAGATGCCGACAAAGCTTTCCCAGCCCGTCTTGGACCGCATCTCGTCGAAATCCTTGGAAAACGCCGAGGTGACGTCGTCGAGCCCCATGATGAGTTCCGCGATGTTCGCGTTCATCACGTCCGTATGGGCATGCACATCGTCCAGCGACGCGTTCTCGATGTCGATGGCGATGTCGTCGCCGGTCTTCATCTTGGCGCGCGCGGCGTCGATCCGCCCCGTCAGCTCCGCGATCTTGGCCTGCGCCGCCGCGACCTGCGCCTGGCTTTCGCGCACCTGCGCGTCGAAATCCGCCATTCCAATCCCCTGTCTCTCGCTAATGTTACGAATATTCACATAGGTGTGACGTTTCGCCTTTTGAAGAGTGTGCCACGCCTTTGCGATCCTTTTCCACGAAAAATGCGCCCGCAATCGGGCGCAGTCTCAACTATTGCGCGGGCTGTCATGTGGCGGTCACAGCGGGGCGCGTCAGAGCGCGCATTCCCAGGTCTCTCCGGTCATCTCGACGCCGAAATCGGCATGCGGCTGGCTAGCCGTGCAGGTGAACCCGAGGCTGGCGTAAAGCCGCCGCGCCTCGGTCAGCGGATCATTGGTCCAAAGGATCATGTGGCGGTAGCCAAGGCGGCGGGCATGGTCCATGCATTCGGTCACCAGCCTGCGGCCCAGCCCTTGCCCCCGCGCCAGCGCGTCGAGGTACAGAAGCCGCAGCTTGGCCACCCCGTCGCCACCGTCGCAGAGGAAGACCGACCCGACCACCTCGCCCCCCATGTCGGCGACCCAGGCGGCCTCTTTCGCGGGATCGAAGCCGCGCAGGAACTGGCCGGTGATCTCGAGCACCAGCCCCTCGAACGCCCCGCGCCAGCCGTAGTCGAGGCCATAGAGCGCGATCTGACGATGGGCGACAAGGCTGAGCTCTCCGGGCCGAGGGGCACGCAAGACGGCCTCGGGGCGGGGGCCGGGGTCCAGCATCAGCCGGATGCGGCGCATGGCCGAGACCAGTTCGGCCCGCGCCACCGGGGGCAGATGCGCGATGCATGTCGCCACCGATTGCGCCGAGGCGCGGTCATAGCCCGCGTATTCCGCGCGTCCCGCTTCGGTCAGCACCAGCGCCCGTTGCCGCCCGCCGCCGGGCAGCGCGCGGCGCACGACCAGCCCATCCTTTTCCAGCCGCTTGAGGATGCGGCTGAGGTAGCCCTTGTCCATGCCCAGCGCCTCGGTCAGCTGGACGGCCGTCACCGGCGCATCCTCGGGGGCATGGGCGATCTCATAAAGCACGCGCATCTGCGGCAGCGTGTAATCCGAGCCGAGGAAATGGTTGTCGAGCGCCCCCACCAGCCCGGTGTGGAACCGGTTGAAGGCGCGGATCTCGGCGACATCGGGATCAGAGAGAGGATCGGCTTCGGGATCGAGAGGCATGGCGGCACCCATCAAGTTGACATCGTCAACTTTGGCACCGCCACGCCCCCCGGGCAAGCGAAATCAGCCGATCACGTTATGCGCGGGGCCATAGGGGAAGCCGGTGATGTTCTCGTTCCCGTCCTCGGTGATGACGAGGATGTCATGCTCGCGATAGCCGCCCGCGCCGGGCTGGCCATCGGCAATCGTCAGCATCGGCTCCATCGAGATGACCATGCCGGGTTCCAGCACCGTGTCGATATCCTCCCGCAGTTCCAGCCCCGCCTCGCGGCCGTAGTAATGGCTGAGCACGCCGAAGGAATGGCCATAGCCGAAGGTGCGGTATTGCAGCAGGTCATGGTCGGCAAAGAAGGCGTTGATGGCTTGCGTCACCTGTGCGCAGCTGGCACCGGGTTTCAGCAGCGACATGCCCAGCTCGTGCGCGGCGACGTTCGCCTCCCAGATTCGTCGCGACGCATCATCCACTGCGCCCACGAACAGCGTCCGTTCCAGCGCGGTGTAATAGCCCGAGATCATCGGGAAGGTGTTCAGCGACAGGATATCGCCGTGCTCGAGCTTGCGGCCCGTCACCGGGTTGTGCGCGCCGTCGGTGTTCAGGCCGGACTGGAACCAGACCCAGGTGTCGCGGTACTCGGCATCGGGAAAGCGCTTGGCGATCTCCAGCTCCATCGCGTCGCGGCCGGCCATGGCGATGTCGATCTCGCGCGCACCGACCTTGATGGCATCGCGGATGGCATAGCCGCCCACGTCCGCCACCTGCGCGCCATGGCGGATCAACGCGATCTCGGCCGCCGACTTGTGCATCCGTTGCACCATCGTGGCAGGCGCGATGTCGACGGTGACGACGGGCTGCAGGAAATCCTCGAGCTTCTCGCGCTGCGCCACGGTCAGGTGGTCGCCCTCGTAGCCGATCACCTGGCCGGTCCCTGCCACATGGGCCACGGCGCGCCAGAAGTTGTCGCGCTTCCAGTCGGTGTAGGTGATGTTGTCGCCGTGGCAGCGCCGCCAGGGCTGGCCCGCGTCGATGCCCGCGCTGATCGTGACGCTGTCGGCCTCGGTCACGACAAGCCCGTAGGGCCGCCCGAAGGAGCAATAGAGAAAGCCCGAGTAATAGGCGATGTTCTGCATCGAGGTCAGCACGACGGCGGCGACCCCGGCCCCGTCCATCGCGGCGCGCAGACCCGCAAGCCGCGCCTCGTATTCCTCGGCAGCAAAGGGAAGATTGGCCTGCCGGCCATTGTGAAAACGGTAAAATTCGGGACGATCCATCGCGTCAGCCTCCTTGCGGATGCCGACCGGGCCGGGCCCTCACCCCGCCGCGATCGGCAAAGTCAGGTCCCGGCGTTCAGGACGGGGGGTGGGCGCATCCCCGTGGGGACGCCGGCGACGCCATCGCCTTGCCTGCCGCCAGATGTGCCGCGAACAGGCGTAGCTGGCAAGGGGTCTTGTCGGCAGGGCCCATGCTTTTGCGCCCCTGCCGGCAGATCGGCGCGCGCGGGCCCCGGCGGCCCTGCCCGGCCGGCCGGCCGGCCAGCCGGGATGCGGACCGCGCCAGCGCGATCAGGACGGCACGGACACCTGCGAGAACAGGTCCTCGATCATCCGGCTTCGGGGGTCCGACAGGCCCTCGATGATGTTGAAATGATGCAGACCCTCGGCCTCGGTCAGGGGCACGCCCCAGGCCTCGGCCAGCCAGCGCGCCTGGTCCAGGAACACCGGCCGCTCCGCCGACCCGACCCAGACCGAAACCGGCACATCCAGCCGCTCCTGCATCAGCATCGGGCTCTCGTCGGCGGCGGATTCATGGGTCAGCATGAACAGGTCGTTCATCGACAGGTCCAGCAGCGGGCGCAGGTCCGACACGGGGCTGATCGGCATGACATGGCGCAGGCGGGCCGCGACGTCGCCCGACAGGCGCAGCGGCTCGAGCATGCGCGCGACGAGGTGCCCGCCGGCGGAATGGCCGGCCAGAACCATGGGGCCGCCGACCTCGCCCGCCGCCGTCTCGATCGCACGGGTCACCTGGTCGGTGATCGCGCTGATCCGCACGTCCGGGCAGAGGTCGTAGGACGGCATGGCGACAGCCCAGCCGCGGGCCCGCGCGCCTTCGGCCAGGTGGGACCAGTGGCTGCGGTCGAACTTGATCCAGTAGCCGCCGTGGACAAAGATCATCAGCCCGTGCGGATGCTCGGTCTCGGGCAGGAACAGGTCGAATTTCTGCCGGTCGCTGTCGCCGTAGGGGATCCCGAGGCGCGCCTTGTCGCCCAGCGCCTCGACATAGGCCTCGGCCGCGGCGAGCCAGCGGTCGGGATAGGCCGCGCCGCCGGGTATGAAATCCACGTTGTTGTAATCCTGGTCGGTCGCCATGGCCCTGCCCCGCTTGGCACCGCGTTGCAGCGGCTACGTGGCAGGAGTAGACAGGCTTTGACACCTGATTGCACCCAAAAACGGGAGAGACCGATGCTGGACGACACGACCGATCTGAAATCGCTGCTGAAGGACCCCAGCCTGCTTGTCACCCAGGCCTATATCGACGGCGAATGGGTGAATGGCGTGGGCGGCGCGACCTTTGACGTGATCAATCCCGCGCGCGGCGACGTTGTGGCCAAGGTGGCCGACCTGAACCGCGACCAGGTCGCGCGCGCCATCGACGCCGCCTATGCCGCGCAGAAGGACTGGGCCAAGTGGACCGGCAAGGAACGCGCCGCCGTGCTGCGCAAGTGGTACGACCTGATGATGGAGAACCAGGACGACCTTGCCACCATCATGACCGTCGAACAGGGCAAGCCGCTGGCCGAGGCCAAGGGCGAGATCGCCTATGGCGCCGCCTATATCGAATGGTTCGCCGAGGAGGCCAAGCGCATCTACGGCGAGACGATCCCGGGTCACCAGCGCGACAAGCGCATCACGGTGATGAAGCAGCCCGTGGGCGTCGCCGCCTCGATCACCCCGTGGAACTTCCCGACCGCCATGATCACCCGCAAGGCTGCGCCCGCGCTGGCTGCCGGCTGCACCATGGTCGCACGTCCCGCCGCCGAGACGCCCCTGTCGGCGCTGGTGCTGGGCGAGCTGGCGCAGCGCGCGGGCATTCCCAAGGGCGTCTTCAACGTGCTGCCCTCGTCGCGTTCGTCCGAGGTGGGCAAGGAGTTCTGCGAGAACCCCAAGGTGCGCAAGCTGACCTTTACCGGCTCGACCGAGGTGGGGCGCATCCTGCTGAAACAGGCCGCCGACCAGGTCATGAAATGCTCGATGGAGCTGGGCGGCAACGCGCCCTTCATCGTCTTCGACGACGCCGATATCGACGCGGCGGTCGAGGGCGCGATCATCTGCAAGTTCCGCAACAACGGCCAGACCTGTGTCTGCGCCAACCGGATCTACGTGCAGGCCGGGGTCTATGACGAATTTGCCGAAAAGCTGCGCGCGCGCGTGGCCGCGATGAAGGTCGGCGACGGCCTCGAGGACGGCGTGCAGCTTGGGCCGCTGATCAACGACGCCGCCATCGACAAGGTGCAGCAGCACGTGGCCGACGCAAAGGCCAAGGGCGCCAAGGTGATCCTGGGCGGCGAGATGCGACAGGGGCCGGGCAATTTCCTCGAGCCGACCATCGTCACCGGCGCCACGCAGGACATGGTCTTTGCCACCGAAGAGACCTTTGGCCCCTTCGCGCCGCTCTTCAAGTTCGAGGACGAGGACGCGGTGATCGAGATGGCCAACGACACGATCTTCGGCCTGGCCTCGTATTTCTACGCCAAGGATCTCAGCCGGGTCTACAAGGTGGCCGAGGCGCTGGAATACGGCATCGTCGGCGTGAACACCGGGCTGATCTCGACCGAGGTGGCGCCGTTTGGCGGCGTCAAGCAGTCGGGGCTGGGCCGCGAAGGGTCTAGCCACGGGATCGAGGATTACCTCGAGATGAAATACGTCTGCATGACCGTGTGACCGGGGCGCGTGGTGGGGTGAAACCCCACCCTACGGGGCTTGGTCAGGCCGGCGCGATCCGGTGGCCATGTCCTTTGCGGGTTGGTCGGATGGTGGGGTAAAACCCCACCCTACGGGGCTTGGCACGGCCTGCGCTTTGCCGGCGCCGTGGCGTGATTGGCTCGGTCGGATGGTGGGGTGAAACCCCACCCTACGGCCCCACGCGACGGTTGCGCCCCTGGGTCGGGTGGAGTTTCACCCCACCTGTCCCAACTCCGCGCAGCGCCATTCCGCCCCGGCCTCGCTCGGGTCGGTGCTGAAGGTCGCCACGGTACGGCCCGTCTCGGCGAAATGATAGACCGCGCAGGTCGAAAATGGCCCGCCGCCGGAATGCCCCCGAACCGGCGCGGGCACGGCGCCGATCATCTGCCCCAGCCCGTATCCGGTCTCGGTCCAGGGCCGCCCCTCCAGCGCGCCGCCCAGCGGAAGCGCCTCGTCCGGCAGGTCATCGAGCAGGTCGCGCAGCAGCCGCGCGGCGGCCCATTCAGGGCCTACAAGCAGCCCGTGACAGACCCAGTGCGGATGGTAGCCGCCGGTCTCGATGGCGACGGCCCCGGCCAGTTCCTCGGCCGTCTGCGGCATCCACACCGCACCGGCAAGCGACCCCAGAACATGCGCCGCCATCAGCGCCGGCAAGGCGGCCCCGCCCCGATCCTCAAGGACCGACACGGCCAGCGCGTAACCGCTGTTGGAATAGCGCCATCCCTGCCCCAGCGAGAAATCGCGTGGCGCCGCCAGCGCGCGGGCGATCACCTCGGCGCGCGGCCAGGGGGCATCCCCTGCCGCAACCGCTTCGCGGTAGTCGGGCCAATCGGTGTAATTCGCGATCCCCGCCCGGTGCAGCAACAAGTCGCGCAGGGTCGTGCCATCATCCAGCACCGGCGCATCGAGCGCGCCCCGCCCCGCCCGCTCCATCCGCAGCGCCAGCGCGGCGATGGCGGTCTTGGTGAAGCTCCACCACGGCCAGGCGCCCACCGCGCCCTCGGACCCCTCGGTGCCGTCCCGGTCGATCCAGGCGGCGGCGCGGGTCACGCGGTCTCGACGCAATGCTTGCGGAAGGCGCGCTTAAGCATGTCGAGCTCGGCCCGCAGCAGGTCGATCTCGGCGCGCAGGTCCTCGTCCAGCGGCTCTCCGACGATCAGCGCGATGCGGAACAGCGTCTCGTCGCTGCGCGCATCCGCGATCAGGATCGTCTGCACCCCGTCAGCGATCACCTCGGGCGGGATCGGCACGTGCAGCACCCATTCGCCGTCGCTCTCGCCGGTCTTGAGCGCCACGTCGTCGATCTGCCGGCCCAGGTGCGTGACCGTCAGCTCGGGCGGCAGGGTGCCCTTGCCGGTGCGGGTCACCAGCCCCTCCCAGAGCGCCTCGCGCAGGCGCGTGTTCGTCACGGTGAATTCGGTCATTCCCAGCCCCTCAGAAATCGGCCCGCGGGCGGCGCGAGAAGGTCAGGTCGTGCAGCACCACCTGGTTCATCTGCGGCCCCTCGAAGATCAGGTCGAGCCACAGCCGCTCGATCCGCCGCTCGTTCAGCTTGGTGTAGGCCAGGTCGAATTCGACCTCGACCTGCGGCTTGTCCAGTTCCAGCTCGCGCACGATCTGTTCGCTGTTCGGCCCGTGCTTGATGTTCAGCCGGGCAAAGATCTCGAGCGGGCGCTCGAGCTCGATGATCGCGTCCATCCGCACCAGGTGCTTGCGCATCAGCCCCTGCGCCGCCGCCTCGGGCAGGTCGATGGCGATCGACAGGTAGCTGCCGTCGAACTGGAACACGTCCATGCGCAGGCCAAAGGGCGCAAGGTCGCTTTCGCGCGTGTTGCGCAATTGGCGCAGCGTCAGCTCGGACCGGTAGCAATCGTGAAACAGCGTGACCTCGCGGCCCAGCTGCGACTTGGTCGGCACCGAAGAGATCCCGGGCACCGGCAGCGGGCCGGTCCAGAGCTCGGGGCGCCAGGCCCAGTCGGACTCCTGCGGCTTCTGGATCGCGCTCGATCCGATCAGCGGCAGGGCCAGCCGGTTCTCGGCCACGTGCAGCAGCGTGTCGAGATGCGCCCGAAGCCTGCGCGCCTTGTTGCGTTCCTGCCGCAACTCGGGCAGCTCGGCCGTCCTGGCCCGGCGCGCGGCCTGCGCCCAGCGCCGCAGCACGGCGCCGTCGTTCAGCCAGTCGAAAATGCGCGCCCCGCCCGCCATCTGGTCCTGTTCCCGTCCGTTTCCGATATGAAGACAATAAAACGGATTGTCGGCGAATTACCGACAATTCATTGTCTAACCAAAACCTTTCAGTTGTACAAACGCCGAAACGCCGCGCCAAGGCCGGGCGCCTGGCCCGCTTCGGCCTCTGCCTCGGGCGCGGTATCCGGCCTGCCCGCGATCTCCTGCACCGGCAGGTCCGGCGCGGCACCGACGCGTGGCGCAGCCTCGCCGGGGCTGTCGCGCTGCACGTTGGCCGCGAGCTCGGCCAGCAGGTCGGCGCCAAGGCCGCCCGTCGCCGCCCCGCCACGGGGCGCATAGGCAGCCAGCAGGACGATACGGCCACCCAGCATCATCGCCCCGCGCCAATGGCGCGGATCACCGCCGGTGACCCCGTCCTGCCCGCCATCGTCCAGCCGGATCAGCGTCAGTGTCTCGCTCTCGCGCACCTCGCTGGGCGTTCCGCCGTCGACCAAGGCCGCAAGCGTCGCCGCGTCGGGCAGGGTCGATCCGGCAGGCACGTTCACGGCCGACAGGGTCAGGATCGCCGGCTCGACCGGGTTGCCGGACTGTCCATCGGTCAGGTTCCAGCACGAGGCGATCAGCGCAAAGCCCGCGCCCCGCCGCAGCGATCCCGCGTCGACGCAGTAGCCCGGCGGCGCGGGCACCACGATGGCACCGCCCAGCAGCTCGGTCCGCGTCACCGCGGCGGCATTGGCGCGCGGCGCGGACTGGCGCGGGGCAAAGTCGAACCCGCCGCCCGCATTGCCTTCGAGGCCGTCGCAGGCCGCCAGGCCCAGGACAAGGCCAAGCGCGATCAGCGCGCGCGTCGTGTCCCGGTATGCCGTCCTTGCCCGCTGCATGTGCCCTCCCGCCGCTTTCGCCACAGTGTTAGGCAAGCGCGGCCGCGCAGGCAAGCAGCCGCTGCGCCCTGCCCCCGGCACCGCCCGGTCGGCTGCCGGTCCGCGCGGCAGCCCGCGATTGCAATTCCCCCCTGTCTTCCTTATCTGCCACCCCATGCAGTCACGACGCGACAGGGACAGGAACGGGGCATGAACTGGATCACCAACTACGTGCGGCCGCGGATCAACTCGATCTTCTCGCGGCGCGAGGTGCCCGAGAACCTCTGGACCAAGTGCGATGAATGCGGCCAGATGCTGTTCCACCGCGAGCTGGCCGAGAACCTGAACGTCTGCACCAACTGCGGTCACCACATGCACATCTCGCCGCGCAAGCGGTTCGAGGCGCTGTTCGACGGCGGTGTCTTCGGCAAGGTCGCCGTGCCCGCGCCGCTGGCCGACCCGCTGCATTTCCGGGACCAGAAGAAATACCCCGACCGGATGAAGGCCGCCCAGAAAGGGACGGGCGAGGAAGAGGCGATGCTGGTCGCCGAGGGCGAGATCGGCCGCACGCCGATCGTCGCCGCCGCGCAGGACTTCAGCTTCATGGGCGGATCCATGGGCATGTACGTGGGCAACGCGATCATCGCCGCGGCCGAACGGGCCGTCGCCACGCACCGCCCGCTGATCCTGTTCTCGGCCGCCGGCGGCGCGCGGATGCAGGAAGGCATCCTGAGCCTGATGCAGATGCCGCGCACCACCGTGGCCGTGCAGATGCTGAAAGAGGCGGGCCTGCCCTATATCGTCGTGCTGACCCACCCGACCACGGGCGGTGTCACCGCGTCCTACGCCATGCTGGGCGACGTGCAGATCGCCGAGCCCAACGCGCTGATCTGCTTTGCCGGGCCGCGCGTGATCGAACAGACCATCCGCGAGACGCTGCCCGACGGCTTCCAGCGGGCCGAGTACCTGCTGGACCACGGCATGCTCGACCGGGTGACCCCGCGCACCAAGCTGCGCGAGGAACTCATCACCATCACGCGGATGTTGATGGGCCTGCCGCCCGCGGTGCTGGCCGACCTGCCGCCCCCGGCGCCGACCGAATCCGACGCCGAACCGGCCCAGCCGGTGATGGACCCGGCCGAGAAATCGGCCGAGCCGGCGCCGGTGGTCCCCCCCGTCAAATCCTGACGGCCCCCTCGCTCTGACATCACAGGTGACCCGATGAGCGGCACGTCCGACGCGATCCTCGACCGCATGATGGCCCTGCACCCAAAGGTGATCGACCTGACGCTGGACCGCGTCTGGCGGCTGCTGGACGCGCTCGGCAATCCGCAGACCGACCTGCCGCCGGTGATCCACATCGCCGGGACCAACGGCAAGGGCTCGACCCAGGCGATGATCCGCGCCGGGCTCGAGGCAGTGGGTAAGCGCGTCCATGCCTATACCTCGCCCCACCTCGCCCGGTTCCACGAACGCATCCGGCTGGCCGGGACGCTCATCACCGAAGAGCACCTGACCGAAGTGCTGGACGAATGCTACGCGGCCAATGGCGGTGACAGCATCACCTATTTCGAGATCACGACCTGCGCCGCGATCCTCGCCATGGCCCGCACGCCGGCCGATTACACCCTGCTCGAGGTGGGGCTGGGCGGGCGGCTCGATGCGACCAACGTGGTCGACAAGCCCGCGCTGACGATCATCACGCCGGTCTCGATTGACCACGTTCAGTTCCTCGGCGACACGCTGGCCGCCATAGCGGGCGAAAAGGCCGGGATCCTCAAGCGCGGCGTGCCCTGCGTGGTCGGCCCGCAGCAGGACGAAGGCCTCGCGGTGATCGAGGCGCGGGCCGAGCGCCTCGGCGCGCCCCTGATCGCCCATGGCCAGCACTGGCACGTCAGCGCCGAACGCGGCCGGCTGGTGTTCCAGGACGAAACCGGCCTCTTGGACCTGCTGCCGCCCAACCTGCCCGGCGCGCATCAATGGCAGAACGCCGGCGCCGCGCTGGCCGCGCTGCGCCATCTCGGGTTCGACGACACCGCCTGCGAGGCCGCCGTCACCCGCGCCGATTGGCCCGCCCGGATGCAACGCCTCAAGTCCGGCCCCCTGGTCGAGGCTGCCGGCCGTGCCGAGCTCTGGCTCGACGGCGGGCACAATGCCTCGGCGGGCGAGGCGCTGGCGGTGCATCTCGCCAGCCTGCCCGACGCGCCGACCTACCTGGTCTGCGGCATGCTCAACACCAAGGACATCGGCGGCTACCTGCGCCCGATGGCGCCGCATGTCGCCCGGCTGACCGCCGTGTCGATCCCGGGCGAGGCGAACACCCTGCCCGCCGAGGTCACCGCCGCAGCCGCAACCGCCGCCGGCATGGCCGCCGACACGGCAGAGACGGTGCGCGACGCGCTGGTCCGGATCACTGCCGAGGCGCCGGACGCGCGCATCCTGATATGCGGATCACTCTACCTTGCCGGGTCCATCCTGAGAGAGAACAACTAGAGCGAAGCCCTGCGGGCTCTCCTGCCGGGATTGCAGGCAGGAGACTCAGCGAATCAAACACTTGAAACAGTTTAGAAATTTCGAATCGCCCCCGAATCACGAGCATACCCGGGCTGCGATTCGCCTTTGATCCGGTTGACTGATTCGCGGCGATTCGCCTATATCTGACCCCGACTTGCGCGGATTGCTGCCAATATTATGCCGCGCAGATCAGGGGGATATTTGAAATGCTCAGGACCATCGCTTCGGCGATCGTGACCCTCGTATTGTCCGCGGGGATCGCGCTGGCGCAGGACGTCCGGATTACGCCGGATGCCGCGTCGAAAACCTTTGCCGTGGGCGGGACGGTCCACGAGATCGCGCGCAACCAGGACCAGTCCGCCCGGCTGACCGGCGAGTTCACCAAGACCTCGCGCGCCTGCCCGCCGTTCTGCGTCCAGCCGATGGATGCCGGCCCGGGGGTCGAGACCATCGGAGAGCTGGAATTGCTCAACTTTCTCGAGACGACGGTGTCCGGCGGGCGCGGCCTACTGGTCGATGCGCGGCTGCCCGAATGGTTCCAGAAGGGCACGATCCCCGGCGCGGTGAACATCCCCTTTTCGACGCTGGATGCCTCGAACCCCTACCGCGACCAGATCCTCGAGGCGCTGGGCGGCCGCAAGGCGGGCGCGGGCTGGGATTTCTCGGGTGCGCTGGAACTGGCGCTGTTCTGCAACGGGCCGTGGTGCGGCCAGTCACACGTGGCCATCGCCGCGCTGCATTCGGTCGGCTACCCGGGCGAGAAGATGAAATATTACCGGGGCGGCATGCAGCTGTGGCAGCTGATGGGCCTGACGGTCAAGACGCCGTAAGGGGCCCCGATCATGATCCGCATCATTCTTGCCAGCACCGCCGCTGTCGCCCTCATCGCCGGGCTCTACTACGTGCAGCCCTCGGCCGAGACCGACACCGTGACCCGCGCCCAGACCGACCTGACCGCGCTGCCGGCCCCCGCCCCGCAACCCGCCGTCGTCGAGACCCCCGCGCCCCAGCCCGCCGTGACCGAGGCCGTGGCCCACGCCGTCGTGCCGGCCCCGCGCCCGGCGCCGGCACCGGTGACGACGGTCGCGACCGACGACACCGACCTGCAGGCGATGTCGCTGGGCGTGCTGGCCGAGCTGGGCCTCAAGCCGCAGGACGCCCCCAAGGTCGAAGACGCGGCCATGCAGCACATGACCTCGGACATCCTCAGCAACATCCGCAGCGCAACCGGCGCCCCTGCTCCCGCCAGCGCCGGGGCTTCGGCCCTGCAATCGCTGGTATCCAAGGCCTTGGCCGAGGGCCGCACCGACAGCTACATCGACCAGCTCGTGAACGAGGCCGCGGGCCGGGGCGACGTGTCGGTCCCCAAGGCGCTGGTCACGAACGAGGGCCGCGTCGACACTTCGACCCTCTTGGCCAGCATCGTCGCCCAGGCCCGTGTCGCGGCAGGCGAAGAGATCGCCCCGCCCGAGGTCGCGGGCGGCCGCGGCGTCGAGGTCCGGCTGCAACAGGGCATCGGCAGCGAGATGCAGCAGCGCCAGTTCTACACGGTGAGCAGCGGCGACAGCCTTGGCGCCATCGCCGTCAAGTTCTACGGCGACGCCAGCCGCTTTACCGCCATCTACGAGGCCAACCGGCGCATCCTGTCCAGCCCGGACCAGATCCGTGCCGGCCAGCGCCTTGTCATCCCGACCATCTGAGTTTTCCCGCAGGCAGCAATACCGACGGCAGGAAGGATTGAGGGGCCGAACCAACGGCCCCCTTTCTTTTTCGGCCTTTCGTCCCGCCCGGGCGGCCGGTAGAGGGTTCGGGCATGTTACTGCCCGGCGGGCTATGCGTGGCCCGGCGCCCCGGGCACAGTCGCGCCGAAGTCAAAGGGGACCACATGGACATCCGCGCACTCTTCATGGGCCTGGCCTTTGCCTTCATGTGGTCCTCGGCCTTCACCGCCGCCCGGACCATCGTGGCCAGCGCGCCGCCGCTTTTCGCGCTGTCGATCCGGTTTTTCCTCGCCGGGATCATCGGCATCGTCCTTGCCCGCGCGCTGGGGCAAAGCTGGAAGCTGAGCCGCGTGCAATGGCGCGCCACGATCATCTTCGGCTTTTGCCAGAACGCGCTGTATCTCGGGCTGAACTTCGTCGCGATGCAATGGATCGAGGCCTCGCTGGCCGCGATCATTGCCTCGACCATGCCGCTGATCGTGGCGCTGCTGGGCTGGCTGGTCTACGGCGAAAAGGTCCGTCCGCTGGGCGTCGCCGGCCTTGTCATGGGCCTGGCTGGCGTGGCGCTGATCATGGGCGCGCGGCTGCAGGGCGACGCCGATCCGCTGGGCATCGCGCTGTGCATCGTGGCCGCGATTTCGCTGGCCGTGGCGACGCTGGCGGTGCGCGGCGCGTCCAGCAATTCCAACGCGCTGATGGTCGTGGGCCTGCAGATGCTGGTCGGCAGTGTCGCGCTGATCGGGCCAGCCCTGGCGCTCGAGACCTTCGACGTGACCTGGTCCTGGACCCTGATCGCCGCCTTCACCTACACCACGCTGGTGCCGGGGCTGCTGGCGACCTTCGTCTGGTTCAAGCTCGTGCACCGGATCGGCACGGTCAAGGCCTCGACCTTCCACTTTCTCAACCCGTTCCTCGGCGTCGCCATCGCCGCCGCCCTGCTGGGCGAGACGCTGGGCGCCTGGGACGTCGTCGGCGTCGCTGTGATCACGCTGGGCATCCTGGCCGTGCAACTGTCGAAACAGGTCAAGGTCTGACCCGGGCGGCGGAAAGCATTCCTTAAGCCGGATGCCCTAGACCCAACGCGGACGCACGGCGTCTGACGACTGGTCACAAGGGTTCGGCGCATGGACAACGGGTACATCCGGCTTTCCGCCTTCATGAATTTCATCCTGTCGGTCCTGATGATCGCCGGCCTCGTCGGGGCCTGTGTCTGGATCGTCCATTCCAGCACCAGGGTGATCCACGCCACCCACGACGCGATGGACCAGCGCATATTCGTCGCCGAGGCGGAGGCAGAGGCGCGCAGCCTTGCCCAGGCGGGGGATGCCGGCGCCGACCTGTCGGCGTTCCGGACCGAGTTGAGCGAGGCGCAGCGCCTCTTCGACACGCCCTCGGTCGCCGACCTTGCCGACCCGGAGGCCTCGCGCGAGGTGCAGGATGTGACGCGCCAGGTCATCGCGCTGGCAGGGGAAGACCCCGCCGCGTTCACCGCCGGCATGATCGAGGTGGCAGACAGGCTTGCCCGGCTCGGCACGCGGCTTGACGCCCGTCTGGCCGGGGTCGAGGAGCAGGGCGATTTCGTCTCGACCGTGCTGGATCGCGTCGCGATCTACGGCGGCATGGTGGTCGTCCTGGGCTTCATCGTTCTGGGCTTCATCCTGTCATCCAGCAGCCTGCGCACCCGCTGGCAGGTGGCCCAGGCCATCGCCCGCATCCGCGAGGGCGATCTTGATACCCAGGTCACGGGGATCGAACGGACCGATATCATGGGCGACGTCTTCCGCAACGTCGAGGACCTGCGCCTGTCGACCCGCAAGTCCCGCGACGTCGAGGCAAGGTCCAAGGTCGAGAACGACCGCCGCCAGGCCCTGCTGGACGAATTGAGCAAGGTGCTTTCGGCCTTCACCGTGGGCAAGTTCACCGACCGGATCGACCCGTCGCGCTATGAATCGCTGGGCGAGGAATACGCGATCATCTGCCAGGACATGAACGAGCTGGGCGGCCATCTGTCGGCTTTGGTCACCGCGGTGCGGGGCAGCGTCGACACGGTCGAAAAGGACGCGCAAAGCCTCAAGACCATGGCCGACAACATGTCGGACCGGTCGCAATTCCAGGCCGCCGCGCTCGAGGAAAGCTCGGCCGCGCTGCAGCAGCTGGCGCAAAGCGTCAAGAATTCCGCCTCGCGCGCCGAGGATGCGAACAAGATGGTCACGCAAGGCCGCGACCGCGCGGGCGAAGGCGGCCGGGTGATGAAACGCGCGCTCGAGGCGATGGCCTCGATCGCCAATTCCTCGCAGCAGATCACCCAGATCATCGGCGTGATCGACGACATCGCCTTCCAGACCAACCTGCTGGCCCTGAACGCCGGGGTCGAGGCGGCGCGCGCCGGCGAATCCGGGCGCGGATTCTCGGTCGTCGCCTCCGAGGTGCGGTCCCTGGCCCAGCGCGCGTCGGAATCCGCAAAGGAAATCAAGGCGCTGGTGTCCAATTCCTCGCAGCAGGTCAAGGACGGCGAGGACCTGGTCGAGGAAACCGGCACCGTGCTGGAAGGCATCGTCGCCAGCGTCAGCGAGGTCGCCGACATCGTCCGCGACATCTCGGTCACGGCGCGCGAACAGGCGCTCAGCGTCGAAGAGCTGAGCTCGGGCGTGTCGCAGCTGGACAAGTCCACGCAGGAACACACCCAGATCGTCGAGGATGCCGCCGCTTCCAGCCAGCGTCTCAGCGACGAGGCCTCGCGCCTGTCGGTGCTGATCGGCAATTTCGCGATGGATGCGCCCGGCAAGCCCTCGGCATCGAAACCGGCCGCCGCGACCAGCCCCGCGCGCGCCACACCCAGGCCCTCCGCACCCGCGAGATCTGCGCAGACACCGCGCAGCGCGAAAGCCGCGCCTCCGGTCGTCACCGCCAAGCCCGCGCCCGCCCGCAAACCCGCCCCGGCTGAGCCTGCACGCAAGCCCGCCACGGCGGCGAAAGGCGCCCAGCGCAAGACAGCGCAGGACCTCTGGGCCGAGGACGGCGCGCCGGTCGGCAAACCCGCCGCCTTCCCTGGCGAAAAGCGTGACGCGGCGAAGCCCCGCGAAACCGCCAAGCCCGCCGCGGCCAAGTCGCCCCCGCCGCCTGCGCCGGCTGCCAAGGCGGTCAACGCCCCGTCGAACGATGGCGGTTGGGAGGATTTCTGACCGTGCCGCGGCTGGCCGACCCTTTGGTCAGCCGATCTTGCCGCGGGTCTCGCCGACCGCCCCGCCGACCTGGCCCCGGTGCAGCAGGATGTGATCCAGCAGCACGCAGGCCATCATCGCCTCGCCCACCGGCACGGCGCGGATGCCGACGCAGGGGTCATGCCGCCCCTTGGTCACCACCTCGATCGCGCTGCCATCCTTGCGGATCGACTGGCGCGGTGTGAGGATCGACGAGGTCGGCTTGACCGCGAAGCGCACGACGATCTCCTGCCCGGTCGAGATGCCACCGAGAATGCCGCCAGAATGGTTCGAGGAATATTCCGGCCCCTCGGGCCCCATGAAGATCTCGTCCGCATTGTCGGTCCCGGTCAGCTCCGCCGCCGCCATGCCTTCGCCGATCTCGACGCCCTTCACGGCATTGATCGACATCATCGCCGCCGCGAGGTCCGTGTCGAGCTTGCCATAGACCGGCGCGCCCAACCCCGCGGGGACGCCGCGCGCCACGACCTCGACCACCGCCCCGACCGAGTTCTGCGCCTTGCGGATCTGGCTCAGGTAGCTGTCCCATTCCTCAGCCGCGACCGGATCCGGGCACCAGAACGGGTTCCGCTCCACCTCGGCGGCATCGAACCGCGCCCGGTCGATGACCTTCGCACCGATCCGCGTCATGTAGCCCTGGATCTCGATCCCCGGCGCCAGCGCCTTGAGCGCGGCCCGCGCCACGCCCCCCGCCGCGACCCGCGCCGCGGTCTCGCGCGCCGAGGAGCGCCCGCCGCCGCGATAGTCGCGGATGCCGTATTTCTGCCAATAGGTGATGTCGGCATGGCCGGGCCGGAAAGTCTCGGAAATCTCGCCGTAGTCCTTGGACCGCTGGTCGGTGTTGCGGATCATCAGCTGGATCGACGTGCCGGTCGACTGCCCTTCGAACACCCCCGACAGGATCTCGACCTGGTCCGGCTCGCGCCGCTGCGTCGTGTGCTTCGACTGCCCCGGCTTGCGCCGGTCAAGCCAGTGCTGCAGCGCCTCCGCCTCGATCGGCACACCCGGCGGGCAGCCATCGACGGTCGCCCCCAACGCCGGGCCATGGCTTTCGCCCCAGGTGGTCACGCGAAACAGGTGTCCGAAGCTGTTGAACGACATGGTGCTCTCCTTTGTCCCGCCCTCTAGCCGAAAGCGCCTCTGCTTGGAAGACCCGCAACGCTTGCACAGGGGCCGGCGGGGGCCGGGCGGCGCAGCCGCGCGGCCCCCGCCCCCGGTCGGATCGCGCCAGCGATCCGAAACCAGCCCCAAACCACCCCTTGAAACCCGCGCGCCGCCGCTCTACCCCTTAAGACACCTCGGGGTGCCCCGCCGAACCGGCGCGGGGCTGAGATGCGAATGCGAACCCGTTGAACCTGAACCGGTTAGAACCGGCGGAGGGAAGGTCGCAGGCACAATCCTACGCCCCCTTCCGCGTGCAAAGGAGACATGCCATGCGCATCCCATCACTTGCTGCGGGAATCCTGATGACCACGGCCAGCCTGGCCGCGGCAGAGACCCCCGTGCTCACCGTCTACGCCCCCGACTATTTCACCTCCGAATGGGGCCCCGGCCCGGTGATCGAGGCCAAGTTCGAGGAAACCTGCGCCTGCGACCTGCAGTTCCTGCCCGGCGACCTGATGCCGCGCCTGCTGCTCGAAGGCGCGCGCACCCGCGCCGACGTGGTCATCGGCCTGGAAACCGACGTCACGAAGAAGGCCCGCGAAACCGGCCTCTTCGCGCCCCATGGCCAGGACCTGTCGTCGCTGACCCTGCCGCTCGACTGGACGGACGACACCTTTCTGCCCTTCGACTGGTCCTACGTTGCCTTCGTCTACGACACGACGAAGATCGACACGCCCCCGACCAGTTTCGACGACCTCATCGCCATGCCCGAGGACGTGAAGATCGTGATCCAGGACCCGCGCAGCTCGATCTCGGGCCTCGCGCTGCTGCTTTGGGTCAAGCAGGTCTACGGCGACGAGGCCGAGGCCAAGTGGGCCGCCCTCGCCCCCCGCATCCTGACCGTCACCAAGGGCTGGTCCGAGGCTTACGGGCTCTTCACCGATGGCGAGGTGCCGATGGTGCTCAGCTTCAACACCTCGCCCGCCTACCACATCGCGGCCGAGGGGGACGAGACCAAGGCCGCCGCGATCTTCGATGAAGGGCATTATGCCTACGTGGAACTCGCGGCCAAGGTGGCCTCTACCTCCCAGCCCGAGCTGGCGGATGCCTTCATGTCCTTCATCCTCTCGCCCGCCTTCCAGCAGGCGATCCCGGAGACGAACTGGTCCTACCCCTCGGCCCTGCCGCGCGAAGACTGGCCGCAGGTGTTCCGCGACCTGCCTGCGCCGGACACCGCGATCCTGCTGGACGAGGACGCGGCTGCCGCGATCCGTGACGAAGCGTTGGACGAATGGCGCCGCGCGCTGTCGCAATAATCCCGGCGACGCTGGTGGCGGGGCTGGTCCTGGCCCCGCTGACCGCCGTGCTGATCCGCGGGGGCGGGCCATCCGCGCTTGGCCCCGCGGACTGGGCCGCCCTGCGCTTCACGCTGCTGCAGGCCGTGGTGTCGTCTGCCCTGTCGGTCGGCCTTGCGATCCCCGTGGCACGGGCGCTGGCCCGCCGCCGCTTTCCCGGCCGGAGCCTGCTGATCACCCTGCTCGGCGCGCCCTTCATCCTGCCGGTCCTCGTGGCCGTGCTGGGCCTGCTGGCCGTCTTCGGCCAGAACGGCTGGCTGTCGGCCCTGCTGGGTGTGTTTGGCCTCCCCCCCGTGCAGGTCTACGGGCTGCACGGCGTGGTCCTGGCCCATGTCTTCTTCAACCTGCCGCTGGCGACGCGGCTGATCCTGCAAGGCTGGCTCTCGATCCCGGCCGAGCGCCTGCGCACCGCGGCCACCCTCGATCTGCCTCCCTTCGCCATATTCCGGCTGATCGAGGGCCCCATGCTGCGCCACATCGCCCCCGGCGCGGCACTGATCGTCTTCACGCTCTGCCTCGGCAGCTTCGCCGTGGCCCTCACCCTGGGCGGCGGCCCGGCCTCCACCACCGTCGAGCTGGCGATCTACCAGAGCTTCCGCTTCGATTTCGACCTGTCGCATGCGGCCACGCTGGCGACGGTGCAGCTGGCGCTGGTCGCGGTCTCGGCGCTGCTCCTGCTCCGCCTGCCGCTGGGCGAGGCGATGGGCGCCGGCCTCGACCGCACCCTGCGCCGCTGGGATGCCGAGACACCGCGGCTGCGCGTGCTGGACGCGGTCTGGATCGCCCTCGCCGCCACCTTCCTGCTGCTGCCGCTTCTCGCCATCGCCCTTCGGGGCGTGCCGGGCCTCGCCACCCTGCCGGCATCGGTCTGGCAGGCCGCCGGCTTCTCACTGGCCGTGGCGCTTGGCTCGACCGCCCTCTGCCTCGCCCTTGCCCTGCCGCTGGCGCTGGGGCGCGGAGAGCCCGCCGCGCTCCTCGGCCTCGCCATCTCGCCGCTGGTGCTGGGCACCGGGCTCTTCCTGCTGATCCAGCCCCATGCCAGCCCCTTCACCCTCGCCCTGCCGGTCACGGCCCTCGTCAACGCGCTGATGTCGCTGCCCTTCGCGCTGCGCGCCCTGCGCCCCGAGGTGCAGGCCATCACGGCCCAGTACGGCCCCCTCGCGCAATCGCTCGACCTCAGCCCCCACGCCTGGACCTTCCGAATCCTGCTGCCCCGCCTGCGCCGCCCATTGGGCTTTTCCGCCGGGCTGGCGGCCGCCCTGTCGATGGGCGATCTCGGCGTCATCGCCCTCTTCGCCGACCCCGAGCGCGCCACCCTGCCGCTGCAGATGTACCGCCTGATGCAGGGCTACCGGATGGAGAGCGCCGCCGCCGCGGCACTCCTGCTGCTCGTGCTGTCCCTGGGCCTGTTCTGGATCTTCGACCGCGGAGGCCGCGCCGATGCTGACACTTGACCGCGTGATCATCCGTCAGGGCGATTTCGCCCTCTCAGCCGACCTGACCCTGCCCAAAGGCGCGATCACCGCCATCATCGGCCCCTCGGGCGCCGGGAAATCGACCCTGCTGAGCGCCATCGCCGGCTTCCTGCCGGTCTCGGGCCGCATCGCCTGGGACGGCACCGACCTCGGCCCCCTGCCCCCCGGCAAGCGCCCGCTGGCCATGCTGTTCCAGGACAACAACCTCTTTCCCCACCTCACCGCCGCGCAGAACGTCGCCCTGGCCCTCACCCACCGCGCCCGGCTGACCGAGGCGCAACGGGACAAGGTCACCGACGCCCTCGCCCGCACCGGCCTGTCAGGACTGGAAGACCGCAAGCCGTCGCAACTCTCCGGCGGCCAGCAAAGCCGCGTCGCCCTCGCCCGCGTGCTCTTGCAGGACAAGCCGCTCCTGCTGCTGGACGAACCCTTCTCCGCCCTCGGACCCGCGCTGAAATCCGAGATGCTCGACCTCGTGGCAACCCTCGCGCGGGACACCGGCCAGACGGTGCTGATGATCACCCACGACCCCGCCGACGCCCGCCGCATCGCCGATCACACGCTGGTCGTCGCCGATGGCACCGCCAGCCCGCCACAGCCGACCAAAGACCTCTTCGCCAACCCTCCCAAGGCCCTGCGCACCTATCTCGGCACAGCCTGACCCCAGGTCTTCATTGTTTCGAAAATACCTCGGGGGGAGCCGCAGGCGGGGGGCAGCGCCCCCCTCTTCCCCGCTCACTCCCCGTAGGGCACCCAGACGGTCTTCACCTCGGTCGCCTGCGCCAGGAACGCGCGCCCCTCGGCAGCCTCCCAATCCGTCGTCTGCCCGCTGTTGACCCAAGTCCGTTTCAAATTCCCCGCCGCCTCGCGCTCGATCACGCCCGACAGGTCCGAGGACGAGAAGGACCAGACCGCGTCGACGCCAAGGTGCCCCGCCAGCTGCGGCGCCAATTCGGTATGACTGCCGGTCAGGATGTTGACCACCCCGCCCGGCACGTCCGAGGTGTCGAGCACCTGGTAGAAATCCGTCGCCGCCAGCGGGAAGGGCTCGGACGCCACCGCCACGACGCGGTTGCCCATCGCCATGGCCGGCGCGATCACCGAAACCAGCCCCAAGAGCGGCGCCTCGTCCGCGCAGAAGGCGCCGATCACGCCCACGGGCTCGTGCATCGCCAGCGCCACGCCGCGGATCGGCACGCCCTTGACGGCGCCGTCGTACTTGTCTGCCCAGGCCGCATAGGTGAAAAGCCGCCGGACCGAGGCCTCGACCTCCGCCGCGCCACCTCTCTTGCCGGTCATCGCGTCGATCCGCGCGGCGAACTCGCCGGCGCGGGCCGACAGGTTCTCGGCCATGTAGTAAAGGATCTGCGCCCGCAGGTGCCCCGTCGTCCTGGCCCAGCCGGCGGCACCCGTCGCCGCCTCGACCGCGTTGCGGATGTCCTTGCGGTTGGCCAGTGGCGCCTGCCCCAGCAGCGCGCCCGACTTGCCCCAGACGTTGCGCGAATAGCCGCCATCGGGCCGCGCCTGCTTGCCCCCGACATAAAGCTTGGCCGTCCGGTCCAGCGGATCGGCAGGCGCACCTTCGCCGGCAAAGGCCTCGACCTTGGCAAGCGGCTTCGCCTTGCCGGTCCCGCGGGTGTAGGCCGACAGCCCCTCCCACCCGCCTTCACGGCCAAAGCCGCTTTCGCGCACGCCGCCGAACCCGGCCGCCGCGTCGAACATGTTGGTCCCGTTGACCCAGACCACGCCCGCCGCCAGCTTGGGCGCCACGTCGAGCGCGAGGTTCACGTTCTCGGACCAGAGCGTCGCGGCCAGGCCATAGCGCGTGTTGTTCGCCAGCTGCACCGCCTCTCCGGGCGTGCGGAAGGTCGTGGAGACGAGCACCGGGCCAAAGATCTCTTCCTGCATCAGCGCATGCGCAGGATGCAGCCCGGTGATCAGCGTCGGCGGGTAGAAACAGCCCGCCCCCGGCACCTGCCCGGCGCTGAAAACCTCTCCGCCCTCGCAGCCGTCCACCAGCGACTTGATCCGCTCCAGCTGCACCGGGTCGACGATGGCGCCGACGTCGATGCACTTGTCCAGCGGATCGCCGATGCGCAGCTTGCCCATGCGGGCCTTGAGCCTGGTGTGGAACGCCTCGGCAATGCCTTCCTGCACCAGCAGGCGCGAGCCGGCGCAGCAGACCTGCCCGCCGTTGAACCAGATCGCGTCGACCAGCCCTTCGATCGCGGAATCGATATCCGCGTCATCGAAGACGATATAGGGCGACTTGCCCCCCAGCTCGAGCGTCAGCGCCTTGCCCGACCCGGCGGTGGCGATGCGGATCGCGCGGCCGACCTCGGTCGAGCCGGTAAAGGCGATCTTGTCGATCCCGTCGTGCGCCACGATCCTCTCGCCCACCGCGCCGTCGCCGGTGACGATGTTCACGACGCCCTTCGGCACCCCTGCCTGCCGGCAGAGATCGGCAAAGCAGAGCGCGGTCAGCGAAGTATACTCGGCCGGCTTCAGAACCACCGTATTGCCCATCGCAAGCGCCGGCGCGATCTTCCACGCCAGCATCAGCAGGGGGAAATTCCACGGGATGATCTGCCCGCAGACGCCCAGCGCCTCGCGGCCGGGCAGTTCCGCCTCCATCAGCTGGGCCATGCCCGCGTGGTAGTAGAAATGCCGCTGCGCCAGGGGGATGTCGATGTCCCGGGCCTCACGGATCGGCTTGCCGTTGTCGAGCGTTTCCAGCACCGCCAGAAGCCGGGAATGTTTCTGCATCAGCCGCGCCAGCGCATAAAGCACCCGCGCCCGGCCATGGCCGCCCAGCTTTTCCCACCCCGGCTGCGCGCGCCGCGCGGCCTTGACGGCTGCGTCCACTTCGGCCTGCGTTGCCTGAGACAGCGTCGCCAGCACCTCGCCCGTCGCCGGGTTGCGACTGTCGAACCCGTCGCCGGGGGCGGTGAAGGCACCGTCGATGAAGTGACCGAACCGGCTGCCGTGGTCCACGAGCCAGGCCAGCGCCTCGGCGGCGGATTCGGGGGCGGGGCCATAATCCATGGTCTCAAAGATCTCGCTCACGCTCATGCTTTCATTATTCCCCAAATACTCGAATCCAACAGCTCAACCCCACGATCACGCCAGCGCATGGCGGTACCCGACCGAGTAGCGCCCGGTCACGTAGTGCTCGAGCTGCCGTTCGATATCGCCCAGCAGCGACGAGGCGCCAAAGCGGAAAAGGTCGGGCCGCAGCCAGCGGTCGCCGAGTTCGTCCTTGATCAGCGACAGGTAAGTCAGCGAGTCCTTTGCCTTGGAAATCCCGCCCGCCGGCTTGTAGCCGACGCGGTAGCCGGTCCGTTCAAAGTAATCGCGGATGGCGCGGATCATCACCAGGCTGACGGGCAGGGTCGCATTGACGCCCTCCTTGCCGGTCGAGGTCTTGATGAAATCCGCCCCGGCCATCATGCAGATGACGCTGGCCCGGGCGACGTTGCGCAGGGTCCCCAGCTCTCCGGTGGCGAGGATCGCCTTGACATGCGCCTCGCCGCAGGCGGCGCGGAAGGCGCGCATCTCGTCATACAGCGCCTGCCAGTTGCCGGTCAGCACGTGGCGGCGCGAGATGACGATGTCGATCTCATGCGCGCCGGCGGCGACGCTGGCCTCGATCTCCGCCACCCGCAGCGGGAAGGGCGAGAGGCCGGCCGGAAAGCCGGTCGAGACGGCCGCGACCGGGATGCCCGAGCCCGCGAGCGCCGCGACGGCCGGTTCGATCATGTCGTGGTAGACGCAGACCGCGCCGACCGTGAGGTCCGGCAGGCCGATGGCGTCCAGGATATCCGCCCGCACCGGCTGCCGCGCCTTGGCGCAAAGCCGCGCGACGCGGCCCGCGGTGTCATCGCCCGCCAGCGTCGTCAGGTCGATGCAGGAGATGGCGCGGGCCAGCCAGGCGGCCTGGTAGTCCTTCTTGACCGAGCGGCGGCCGGGCAGCGTGGCCGCGCGGCGTTCGATGGCCGAGGTATTGGCCTGAAGCCCCCGCACCCAGTCGAGGTCGAGATCCATCCCCGGGTTGCGCGGCTCAAGCGCCTGGGCCGTACGCGAGCTGTGGGTCGTGCTGCTGTCCATGGGAAATTTTGACCTCTTGGTAAAATTTCTGCCAACCTGCCAGTCTTTGGCCGGTCGGGCAATCCCGGTTGAGTATAGACGTTCCGTCGCCTGTGGCGAGGGATTGCATCAAGGTCGGCGATGCGCCCTGTGGCCGGGGGCGGGACCGGGGCGCTGCCCCGGACCCCGGAGTATTTGTGGAATAATGAAAGGGATCAGGGGCGCTCGATGGCGATGGCGGTGCCTTCGCCGCCGCCGATGCAGATCGCCGCGATGCCGCGTTTCAGCCCGCGTTTTTCCAGTGCGTTGAGCAGCGTCACCATGATCCGTGCGCCGCTGGCGCCGATGGGGTGGCCCAGCGCGCAGGCGCCGCCGTTGACGTTCACGATGTCGCGGGGCAGGCCCATCTCCTTCATGAAGGCCATGGGGACGACCGCGAAGGCCTCGTTCACCTCCCACAGATCGACGTCGCCGCGGTCCCAGCCGAGCCTCTCCATCAGCTTGCGGGCTGCCGGGACGGGGGCGGTGGGGAATTGCGCGGGCGCCTGGGCGTGGCTGGCATGGCCAAGGATGCGGGCGCGGATCTTGAGGCCTGCGCTGTCCGCGTGGTCGCGGGACGACAGGAGCAGCGCCGCCGCGCCGTCCGAGATCGAGGAGGAATTGGCCGCCGTCACCGTGCCATCCTTGCGGAAGGCGGGTTTCAGCAGCGGGATCTTTTCGGGCCGGGCCTTGCCGGGCTGTTCGTCGCGGGTGATGACCTCTTCGCCCGACCGGGCATGGACCGTGACGGCGCAGATCTCGCCGTCGAAGGCGCCGCTACGTTCGGCGTCGAGCGCGTTGGAGAGCGAGCCCAGCGCGTACTGGTCCTGGTCCTCGCGGGTGAACTGGAACGCCTCGGCGCAATCCTCGGCGAAGGTGCCCATGAGGCGGCCCTTGTCATAGGCATCCTCGAGCCCGTCGAGGAACATGTGGTCCTGCGCCGTCTGGTGGCCGATCCGGGCGCCGTCGCGCATCTTGGGCAGCAGGTAGGGGGCATTGGTCATGCTCTCCATCCCGCCGGCGATCATGGTGGCGGCATGGCCAAGCGCGATCTGGTCGAAGGCCATCATCGCCGCCTTCATCCCCGAGCCGCACATCTTGTTGAGCGTGGTGGCCGGGACCTCCTGGCCAAGGCCCGCAGCAAAACCGGCCTGGCGGGCGGGCGCCTGGCCCTGGCCTGCGGGCAGCACGCAGCCCATGAGCACCTCGTCGGCCGTTTTGGCCCCCGCGTCCCTGAGCGCGGCGCGAATCGCCGCACCGCCCAGCGCGCTGGCCTCGACGCCGCCAAAGACGCCCTGGAACCCTCCCATCGGGGTCCGCGCGGCCCCCGCGATCACCACGTCCTTCATGTCGCTCCCTCCGATATCATGGGTCATGCATACCGGGTGTTAAGGATTGCGGTCTAGTCTGGCGTCACCTGATTTAGCGGAGACTTCCATGGACCTTTCCAGCAAGATCGAACGCGACGTTCAGATCGTCACGGCCGAACTGGACCGAATCGACGCCGCGGTGGCGATCCAGTTCAAGGATTGGATGCGGGACGTGACCGCCGGGAACGAGTGCCGCGTGATCCTCGATCTCGGCAAGGTCGGCTTCATCGATTCGAGCGGACTGGGCGCCATCGTCGCCTCGCTCAAGCAGATGCCGGACGGTCGGCGGCTCGACCTGGCCTGCCTGCAGCCGACGGTCGAGAAGGTGTTCCGCCTGACGCGCATGGACACGGTCTTTGCCATCCACAGGACCGTCGCCGAAGGGCTGGGACACGGCCGTGCGTGAACAGCCGGGGGCACATTTCCACAGCGATCCGGCGGCGCGCGGGTCGGCCCGCACGCCCGGCGACACCGGATTCCACCTCAGTTTCGAGAGCGGTGACCTGGCGACCCGCGACGCACTGAAATCCGTGGTCGGCAACCTGCACAGCCGCGGCCTTGGCGGCGAACTGGTCGGCTCGGTCGAGCTGGTGCTGGCCGAAATCCTCAACAACATCTCGGAACATGCCTATGCGGATCGACCCACCGGGCCGGTCGACCTGCGCATGTCGGTCAGTGGCGGCCTGTTGCGGGTCGAGATCGTGGACCAGGGCATTCCGCTGCCCGACACCGGTCTGCCCGGGATGGGCGATGCCGACGTGCCAGCCGAGACAGCCGAGCTGCCCGAGGGCGGGTTCGGCTGGTTCCTGATCCACCAGTTGACGGAGTCCCTGCAGTACCGCCGGGACACCGGGCGCAACCGCTTGACCGTGACCTTCGCCTGCACCTGAAGCGCCCCGCGCATCACGGCCCGGCCCCGCGGTCGCGTGCTGCACGGGCTCTTGAAGGCCCCCGAAACCGCCCCAGTGACCGCAATACGGGCGCCGCGCGCGCCGTGCTGCACCGCGGGTCGCGACGCGGTTCGATCGTTAACCACGATAGGTCCAAAAGCCGCGAAAGCGCCGCATTCGTTCCTCAAACGAGCCCAGATGGACCCGCATAAGGAACGGGTAGCTGCATATGGCTTCCCTCGGTGCCGCGTCTTCAATAGCCCCCACCCAGTGCGCGGCACCGAGGTCTATACCATCCGCTACGACACGCAGCGCCCGCCGGAAGGCGGGCGTTTGCGTTTGCCCCTTTATTCCCCCGCGCGTCCCTGACTAATCTGCACCGACCAATCCGGACCACTCGAGGACCTGACAGCATGCGCGATTTTTCCCTTCCCGGCCGCTCTGCCACATATGCTGCGAACGGGATGTGCGCGACGTCGCATCCGCTGGCCGCCAAGGTCGCGCTGGATATCCTGCAAGCCGGTGGCAACGCGGTGGACGCCGCCGTTGCCGGGGCGGTGCTGCTGGGGGTGTGCGAGCCGTCGATGACGGGCCTCGGCGGCGATTGCTTTGCGCTGATCGCGCAGCCGGGCGCGCCGGTGCAGGCGCTGAACGGCTCGGGCCGTGCCGTCGCGGCCGCCGACCCGGAGGCGCTGCGCGCCCGCGGCCTGACGGCCATCGAGCCCCATTCCACGGATGCGATCACCCTGCCCGGCGCGGTCGATGCCTTCTGCCACCTGGCCGAGACGCAGGGCAAGCTGGGCCTGGACCGCCTGCTTGCCCCCGCGATCCACTATGCCGACGCGGGCATTCCCGTCGCCCCCCGTGTCGCGCGCGACTGGGTCGCCGACGGGCCGGCCTTGCAGGGTCATGGCCGCGACCATTACCTCGACGCGGGCAATCCGCTGACCATCGGCCAGCTTTTCCGCGCGCCCGGCCAGGCCGAGGCGTTGCGCCGGGTCGCGCGCCAGGGCCGCGACGGCTTCTACGCCGGCGAGGTGGCCGAGGACATGGTCGCCAGCCTGCAAGCAGCAGGCGGCGCCCATACGCTGGACGATTTCGCGCGCGTCGCCTGCACCCCGACCGCGCCCATCGGCGCCCCGGTGGAAGGCTACGAGCTGCTCGAGCATCCGCCGAACGGCCAGGGCGCGACCGCGCTCTTGATGCTGAACATCCTCGGATACTTCGACATCGCCGCCATGGACCCCTTCGGCGCCGAGCGCGCGCATGTCGAGGCAGAGGCGGCCAAGCTGGCCTACGACGCCCGCAACCGTTTCATCGCCGACCCGGATGTGCTGGACGCCACCGAACGCATGATCTCGCCCGCCACGGCCAAGGCGCTGGCGGCGCTGATCCACCCGGACAGGGCCCTGCCGTACCCCGTCAGCCCGCTGACCGAGCAGGTGCACAAGGACACCGTCTACATCACCGTGGTCGACCGTGACCGCATGGCGGTGTCGCTGATCTACTCGATCTTCAACGGCTTCGGCTCGGGTCTTGCGTCGAAGAAGTTCGGCATCCTGTTCCAGAACCGCGGCGCGGGCTTCAACCTGACCAAAGGGCACCCGAACGAGCTGGGTCCGGGCAAGCGCCCGCTGCACACGATCATCCCGGCGATGCTGATGCACGGCGGCCGCGCCGTCATGCCCTACGGCGTCATGGGCGGACAGTACCAGCCGGTCGGCCACGTGCGGGTGCTGCAGAACATGCTGCTGTGGGGCATGGACCCGCAGGAAGCCATCGACGGCGCCCGCTGCTTTGCCGATGCCGGCAAGCTGCAGCTGGAAAGCGGATATTCCGACGCCGTCGCGGCCGAGCTGGCGGCGCGCGGCCACGACATAGACCGGATCACCAAGCCGCTTGGCGGTGGCCAGGCGATCCGCATTCTCGGAAACGGCGTGCTGGAAGGCGGGTCGGACCCCCGCAAGGACGGCTGCGCGATAGGATACTGACCATGCCCATCACCCCCGTGAAAGACCTCGTGGCCCAGGCAAAGACGCAGATCCGCACCCTGCCGGCGGACGAGGTGCAGCGCCTGTCCGACGCGGGCGAGATCCTGCTGGTCGACATCCGCGACCCGCGCGAGCTGACGCGCGACGGCAAGATCCCCGGCGCCTTTTCCGCCCCGCGCGGGATGCTGGAATTCTGGGTGGACCCGTCCAGCCCCTACCACAAGCCGGCGCTGGTGACGGACAAGATGCTGGTTCTCTACTGCGCCAGCGCCTGGCGCTCGGCCCTCGCGGTCAAGGCCCTGCAGGAGATGGGGGTCGAGAACATCGCCGAGCTTCAGGACGGCTTTTCCGCCTGGAAAAAAGCCGGCCGCCCGGTCGAAACGCCGGAATGACGATGTAAGGTGGGCATCCTGCCCACCGCCCGGCCTCAGTTGAGCTGGAAGTGCAGCGGGTAGTACCCGTCCTCGAAGGGTCCGAAAAGATCGGGAATATCCGGGTGTTCGACCGGCTCGCCGGAGTAATCGGCGATCAGGTTCTGCTCGGACACGTAGGCCACGTAGTAGCTTTGGTCGTTCTCGGCCAGCAGGTGATAGAACGGCTGCCCCTTGGCGGGCCGCGCATCCTCCGGGATCGACTCGTACCATTCCTCGGTATTCGAGAATTCGGGGTCGACGTCGAACACCACCCCCCGGAAGGGATGCTTCCGATGGCGCACGATTTGCCCGAGATTATATTTTGCGCGTGTCTTTAACATGTCATTGCAGCCCCTTGCCCCTGTTAGTAAGGGGATTCTTGGTAAAAAGTCCAATACCCGACGTGACTTTTCGGAGAAACACTCTGTGAACACAGCACTGACAGTCCTCGAAATCGTCTCGCCGGTGTTTTTCCTGGCCGTGATCGGCTTTGCCTGGGTCAAGGCGGGCTGGGATTTCCGCCTGGAATTCGTGACCCGGATGGCGATGACGCTGTCGGTGCCCTGCCTGATCTTCGTCGCCCTGATGAAGGCCGATATCGACCCCGCCGCGCTGCGCAACCTGTCGCTGGCGGCACTGGCGGCTTACGGCGCGGTCATCGTCGTCGTGTCGATCGTCGTGCGTGTCGCGGGACTGACGGCGCGGACCTATTCGGCGCCGCTGATCTTCGGCAACACCGGCAACGTCGGCCTGCCGCTGGCGCTCTTCGCTTACGGAGAGATCGGGCTCAGCTACGCCGTGGTGGTCTTCGCGGTCATGGCGATCCTCAGCTTCACCTTCGGGGTCTGGCTGGTGTCGGGCGGCGGCAACCCCTTCCGCGCGCTCAAGGAACCGATGGTCTGGGGCACGATGGCCGGCGCCCTGTTCCAGTGGCAGGGATGGGAGACGCCAACCTTCCTGACCAACACGCTGCAGCTCATCGGCCAGATGGCGATCCCGCTGATGCTGATCACGCTGGGCGTCGCCGTGGCGCGGCTGACGCCGGGGCGGGTAGCCCAGGCCATCGGGCTGTCGCTGCTCAAGCTGGTGATCTGCATCGCGGTGCCCTGGGCCGTGGGGCTGGCCTTCGCGCTCGACCGGGTGGCCTTTGCCGTGCTGGTGCTGCAGGTCTCGACCCCCGTGGCGGTGACGTCCTACCTGCTGGCGACCAAGTATGGCGCCGACGCGGATTCGGTCGCGGGCCTCGTCGTGGTCTCGACGCTGCTGTCGGTCGTGGCCATGCCGCTCTTGTTGGCGGTTCTCCTCTGACGGCCTGGTCACCTGTGGAAATCGTGATTTCAACTCTGCGCGCTTTTCGCTAGACTGGCCTCAAAACAAGACAAGACCAAGCGAGGGGCAGATGAGCAGAACTCTTCGCGCATTGATCGTATTACTCCTGGTGGCTTCCTGCGGGGGCAGCCGGGACGCGACAGCGCCGCGTTCACTGGACGACGCCTGCGCCATCCTGGCGCAACGTCCGCATTTCGTGCGGGCCTTCCGCGACACCGAGCGTCGCTGGAAAGTGCCGACGCATGTGCAGATGGCCACGATCTACCAGGAATCCAAGTTCATCGGAAACGCGCGCACGCCGTTCCGCTACACGCTGGGGATCCTGCCGATGGGCCGCCAAAGCTCGGCCTACGGCTATGCGCAGGCGCTGGATGCGACCTGGGACGAATACCGCCAGGCCACCGGAAACCGGGGCGCCAAGCGGGACGACATCCGCGATGCCACGGATTTCATGGGCTGGTACATGAACCTGACGCAGGAACGGAACGGCATTTCGCTGCACGACGCGCGCAACCAGTACCTGAACTACCACGAAGGCCATTCGGGCTATCGCCGCGGCACGTACAACAGCAAGTCCTGGCTGCTGCGCGTGTCCGGAGAGGTCGGCCAGCGGTCCGAGCTCTACAAGGCGCAGCTACAAAGCTGCCCGCGCTACCGCTAAGCGTACCGGGCGGGCCCTGGGCCCGCCCTGCCGCATCAGTTCGTGGGGATGGCGAACAGCCGGTTCGGGATCGACCCGCCCTTGGTCAGCTCGCCCAGGATCACCGTGGTCTGGCTGCCCGAATCATCGTTGATCAGCCACTGGCGCAGTTCCGGGTTCGGCCCGGTGAACACCATCTGGATATTGCCATACTCCGGGTGCTCGGGGTCCTGCGCCGTGACGATGGTCTTGTTGCCGTCCTCGCGGTGCCCGGTCACCATCCGCGCCCGCGTCAGATCCACGTCCTTGGCCAGGATGATCGACAGCGGCGTGCGGTTCAGCGGGTATTGCTCGGGCGGCATGTTCGACTTCCGGTCGACGATCGCCACCGTGCTGCCCGAGGCCAGCACCAGCGCAGTTTCGGGCGGGTCGTATTCGAACCGCACCCGGCCCGGCCGCTTGATGTAGATCGTCCCGGTCGAGATCGTGCCGTCATCGTTGATCTGGGTGAATTTCGACTGCGCCGTGGTCAGGCTGTTGAGGTATTGCGACAAGGCGCCCAGCGACAGCTTTTCGGCCGAGGCGGGCAGCGCCGCCATCACGGCCAGGGCGCTTGCGGCGAACAGGGTACGAAACATTCTGACTTCCTTTGTTGTCCGGTTCGGTCCGATCCTGCCGGATCGCGCGCTGTCATGCGATAACAGGCGGCTTACATCTCATATCGGTCCGTCGGGCCCTCCGATCAAGACACCCAACGCGCCGCCAACCCCGTCGGTTCCACGCGAAACGGGGCCGCACATGCAGCCCCGCCCTTCACTTTTCCGAAAATACTCCGGGGGAGTCCGCCAACGGCGGACGGGGGCAGCGCCCCCTCCCCCGCCGGCCTTACTGCTGTTCCGGCACGAGAATCTCGCGCTTGCCCACGTGGTTCGAGGCGCTGACGACCCCCTCGTCCTCCATCTGCTCAACCAGGCGCGCGGCCTTGTTGTAGCCGATGCCCAGCTTGCGCTGGATGTACGAGGTCGAGCATTTGCGGTCCTTGATCACGATCGCGACAGCCTGGTCGTACAGCGCATCCTCGCCGCCCGTGTTGCCCCCGGTGTTCAGCCCCAGCACCGCGTCGATGTTGTCGGCCTTTTCCTCGTCCGGCCCCTCGACCACGCCGCCCACGTATTCCGGCGGGCCGAATTGCTTGAGGTGGTTGACGACCTCCTCGACCTCTTCATCGCTGACGAAGGGCCCGTGGCAGCGGGTGATCTTGGCCCCGCCGGCCATGTAAAGCATGTCGCCCATGCCCAGCAGCTGCTCGGCGCCCATTTCGCCCAGGATCGTGCGGCTGTCGACCTTGGACGTCACCTGGAACGAGATCCGGGTGGGGAAGTTCGCCTTGATCGTGCCGGTAATCACGTCGACCGACGGGCGCTGCGTGGCCATGATGATGTGGATGCCAGACGCCCGCGCCATCTGGGCAAGGCGCTGGATGCAGGCTTCGATTTCCTTGCCCGCCACCATCATCAGGTCGGCCATCTCGTCGACGATCACGACGATATAGGGCATCTTCCTCGGCTCGAATTCCTCGCTCTCGAAGATCGGCTCGCCTGTCTCGTCGTCGAACCCGGTCTGCACGGTGCGTTCGAACATCTCGTTGCGCGACAGGGCGTCGGCGACGCGGCTGTTGTAGCCGTCGATGTTGCGCACGCCCATCTTAGACATCTTGCGGTAGCGGTCCTCCATCTCGCCCACGACCCACTTGAGCGCCACGACGGCCTTCTTGGGGTCGGTCACCACGGGGCTCAGCAGGTGCGGGATGCCGTCATAGACGCTGAGTTCCAGCATCTTGGGGTCGATCATCACCAGCCGCAGGTCGTCCGGCGTCAGCTGGTAGAGCAGCGACAGGATCATGGTGTTGATCGCAACCGATTTACCCGACCCCGTGGTCCCCGCGATCAGCAGGTGAGGCATCTTGGCCAGGTTCGCGACCATCGGATCACCGCCGATGTCCTTGCCCAGCGCCAGCGGCAGCTTGTGGTTGCGGTCGCCGTAATCGCGGCTCGACAGGATCTCGCGGAACGACACCATCTCGCGCTTCTCATTGGGCAGTTCGATACCGATGACGCTGCGGCCGGGCACGGTGGACACGCGGGCCGACAGCGCGGACATGCTGCGCGCGATGTCGTCCGCCAGGCCGATGACGCGGCTCGCCTTGAGGCCCGGCGCGGGCTCCAGCTCGTACATGGTGACGACGGGGCCGGGTCGGACGCTGACGATCTCGCCCTTCACGCCATAATCGTCGAGCACGGATTCCAACATCCGCGCGTTCTCTTCCAGCGCCTCGTCCGAAAGGTGATGCCGCTCGATGCTGGCCGGGTTGCGCAGCAGCGACAGCGGCGGCAGCTCGTAATCCGCGGTGGCGTCGTCGAACTTGAGCGACGGCTGCGCCTCGGCCCGGGCCCGGGTCGAGGGCTGCATCGGCTTGCGGGTCGGGTGGACGACCTTGGCGGGCTGCGCCACGGGCGCGGCCGGGATCGGCGCGGCGACGCGGGGCTGCGGCGCCGGGGCCGCGTAGCCCGGCTCGTCATCAGCCGGAAAGCCGTCGTAGGGATCCTCGTCGTCGTAGGTCATCGCCGGATCGTCGTAGCGGTCGTCCGCTTCGGCCGCGTAGGCGTCTTCGGCGTCGTCCAGCTCGGCGGTGTAGCCGTCGTCGGCATAGGCATCCTCGGCCGCATAGGCGACGCCGGGGGCATCGTAACCCTCGTCTGCCGGCGCAAGCGCGGCCTCGGCCCAATCGGCCTCGTCCTGCCAGGGTGCCATCTCGCGCGCGACCGGAGCCTCGATCGGCTCGGCCGCGACGCGGCGCGGGCCAGACACGCGGGCCGCAGCCGGCGCCGCGGGCACGGGCCTGCGGGGCGCGGTCAGCGCGGGTTCGGGCGGCAGCGCATCACGGTGCTGCGCGGTCAGAGGCGGCTCAGGCGGCAGCTCGCGATGGGCGGCGGTCAGCGGCGGTTCGGCCATCACCATGCGCGGGCGCGAGGTGTCGAGCACCAGCGCCGAGGGGCCACGGCCCCGGCCCTTGGTCAGCCCCGTCGCCTGCACGCCGGTGACCGTCGTCGCACGGCCCTGCGGCGCGCGCACGCGCGACCGGATCACGTCGCCGATCTTGGACTTGATCCGTTCTTCGGTGGGCATGTCGGCCTCGAAGTCCAGCGCCTGGGGCTCGACCAGCTCGGGCTCGGGATCGGCGGCCAGCGGCGTCCGCTTCATCATCCGCGACAGGAAGCCGGGCTTGTCCTGCGGCATGTCGATCAGCGGCTCGTCGTCGAAAGGCGCATGGTGGTCGCTGACCACCGCGATGGGCGCGGGCCGCTCAAAGAAGGGCTCGTCATCGATCACCGGGTCCGTCGCAGGACGCCGCACGCGCGTGGCGGAGTGCGCAGCGGGAATGGTGCTGGCGACGGCATATTCCTCGGTCTGCTGGAGGGCGGCCCATTCGGCGGCCTCGGCCTTTTCGATCCGGCGCTGTTCGCGGCGGGCCTGCGCCCTGTGCTGCATGTCCTGCGCCCGGGCCAGCGCGCCAGAGGCGCCGCGACCGGCAAGGTTCATCGCCGTGGCATAGGCCATGATGATCCCGATCAGCAGGAACCGCCCGATGGTCTTGAGCTCGTGCTGCGTGAACCCCAGGACAAAGGCGCCGACGGCGAGGATGGCGACCCCCATCAGGAAGGACACGACCTTGAGACCAAAGGCGGTGCCCAGCGGCAGGATGTTCAGGAAGGTGCCCAGCACCGTGTCGCCGAAGAGGCCCCCAAGGCCAAAGCTGTGCGTCCAGTCGTCACCGGGCACCAGGGTCGAGGCGTAGACCGAGGCAAGCGCGATGGCGATGGGCGCGAAGATCAGCCGCGACACGGCGCGGTCGTCGCCGCGATGCAGGGCCAGGCGCAGCCCCCATGCGGCGAGAACGACGGCGATGCCCCAGGCCCCCTTGCCCACGATCATGAACAGCGGCGCCGACAGGGACGCGCCGAAGCGGCCCATCCAGTTCTGCACCGGCGCATCCGTGGCCGACAGCCAGGACGGATCATCGGGCGTGTAGGACCCGATCATCATCGCTGCCATGACCCCCAGGGCAATCAGCGCGAGCCCGGCCAGTTCCTTGCCACGCTTCTCGATCGCCATCGCCATGTTGCTGTCCAGCAGGGGGTCTCTCCCTTTTGTCTGATATGCCATGCTCGCCTCGTTCTTATTTGAAAAGACAGTCGCGAAGCTTTTCCAGCCCCGTCGCCATCTCGTCCCTTGGGGCCACCATCGCGACCCTTATGTATGTGCGGCCGGGGTTGTCTGCCCCCACGGTCCGCGACAGGTAGGCCCCCGGCAGGACCCGCACGCCGGTCTCCTGCCACAGTTTCAGGGCCGCCGCTTCGCCGTCGCCCACGTCGAGCCAGAGGAAGAATCCGCCTTCGGGCCCTTCGTACCCTGGCACGCCCGAAAAAATCTCGTCCGCGATGCGGAACTTGTCCTGGTAAAGCGCGCGGTTCTCGACCACATGCGCCTCGTCCGCCCAAAGCCGCGCCGACGCGGCCTGGATCGGCCCCGGCAGCGGCGCGCCCGCGTAGGAGCGCAGGAGCTGGATGCGTTTCAGCGATTCCGGCCCGCCCGCCACAAGACCCGAGCGCAGGCCCGGCACGTTCGACCGCTTGGACAGCGAGTTGAACAGCACCACCCGCTCGGGGTCCGCACCCATCGCGGCCGCGACGGTCAGCGCGCCGACGGGCTGGGCATCGCGGTAGATCTCGGAATAGCATTCATCCGCGAGGATCTGGAAGTCGTGCTTTTCGGCCAGCGCGATCAGGTCGCGCCAGTAGCCTTCGGTCGCAATCGTGCCCTGCGGGTTGGCCGGAGAGCAGATGTAGGCCAGCGCCGTGCGGTCCAGCACCTCGGGCGCGACGCTGCCGTAATCGGGCAGGAAACCGTTGTCTTTCGTGGCCGGCAGGAACACCGGCTCGGCCCCCACCGACATCGCCGAGATCATGTAGACCTGGTAAAACGGGTTGGGGATCAGCACCACGGGCCGCTTGCCGCGCAATGTCTCGGGACACAGCGCCATGCCGGCGTTGTACAGCCCCTCGCGCGTGCCGTTCAGCGGCATCACCTGCGCGGGCGGCAGGTCGACGCCGTAACGTCGGGAAATCCAGCCGGTCAGCGCCTCTTGCAGCGCGGGCGTGCCTTCGTTCTTGGGGTAGTCGTTGAACTCGGCCGCATGGGCCGCGATCACCTCGGGGACCCAGGTCGGGAAGGGGTGTTTCGGCTCGCCAATCGTCATGTGCAGCACGTCGCCGCCGGGGGCGTGCGTGTCCAGCAGCGCCCGCAACCGCGGGAACGCATAGGCCGGAAGGTCCGAGAACCGTTCGGATAGCTGCATGGGTCTGCTCTGCCTCGGGTTCGGGGTCGTTTTTCGCCCCGGGTTTGCGTGTCACGATAGCAACGCCTCGCATGCTCCGTCCAGAAAGATGGTGTGGAATTGGGCACTTGTGGCAGGAAGGTCGCATTTTGCGGCGAGCCGCAAAATCTATGAGTGGCCCGCGCGGGCGAACACCATCCCTTGTGTCCACCGCCAAAAAAATGCCCCGCCGCAAGGGACGGGGCATCAGTTGAGTGCCCATGTCAGACGCATGGGCACCGGCGGTGTTCGAATGTCGTTGAAAAACCGGGGCTCAGTTCGGCCGGTCGGTCATTTCCGAGCGGATCTGCTGGCGCAGCACGTCGATCGGCACGGTCTTGCCGTCGCGCTTGAAATGCCAGTAGGTCCAGCCGTTGCAACTGGGCGCGCCCTCGAGATGGGCACCGACCTGGTGGATCGAACCCTTGACGTCATCGCCGATCAGCGTGCCGTCCGCGCGGACCTTCACCATCTGGCCGCGGGCGTTCATCAGCATCTCGCCGGGGCGCAAGAGCCCGCGTTCGACCACCTGGCCAAAGGGCACCCGCGGCTCGGCCCGCTTGGAGGCCGAGACCTGCAGCGCATCACGATCAAAGCGGCGGACCTTGGACAGGCGCTTTTCGGCGACCTCGCGGTAGGCGGCCTCGCGTTCGATCCCGATGAAGTCGCGGCCCAGCATCTTGGCCACGGCGCCGGTAGTGCCTGTGCCGAAGAACGGGTCCAGCACCACGTCGCCGGGGTTGGTCGAGCCGACCAGCACGCGGTGCAGCAGCGCCTCGGGCTTCTGCGTCGGGTGGGCCTTGTCGCCGTTGCCGTCCTTGAGCCGCTCGCCGCCGTTGCAGATCGGCAGCACCCAGTCGCTGCGCATCTGGATGCCCTCGTTCAGGGCCTTCAGCGCTTCGTAGTTGAAGGTGTACTTGGCGCCTTCGCTTTTCGACGCCCAGATCATCGTCTCGTGGGCATTGGTGAACCGCTTGCCGCGAAAGTTCGGCATCGGGTTCGACTTGCGCCAGACCACGTCGTTCAGGATCCAGTAGCCGGCATCCTGCAGCGCGGCCCCCACCCGGAAGATGTTGTGGTACGACCCGATGACCCAGATCGCGCCGTTCGGCTTGAGCAGCCGCTGCGCCGCCTTGAGCCACTGCCGCGTGAACTGGTCATAGGTGGCAAAGCTCGCGAACTGGTCCCATTCGTCATCGACCGCGTCGACACGGGAATTGTCCGGCCGGTGCAATTCGCCCTTGAGCTGCAGGTTGTAGGGCGGATCGGCAAAGATCAGGTCCACGCTTTCGGCCGGGAGACTGTTCATCATCTCGATGCAATCGCCCGCAAGGATCGTGTTGAGCGGGAGCGATTCCGCCCGCGTCTTGGTCTTGGTCATCACTGTCTGCCTCTGACTGCGCCCATGGCGCCTGCCTCGTGCACCTTTGCGGTGCTGTTGTTGGCATCAGGATGAGTCAGGACCGAATCGCCGTCAATTTCTTTTTTGAATCAAGAGGTTGAGGATTTGGCTTGATACAAGATATTGTGGACCGGCTTGAAGGTTCGTCTATGGTGTGGGGTAACCCCGAGATTTTGAAGCGCCGCTTTGTGGCTTTTTGTCGGGTATCCGGCGTTTGTTTCCCAGCCGTATCCGGGCCAGTGTTGCGCCAAATCCCGCATGACATAATCTCGCCTGATTTTGGCCACAATCGAGGCCGCCGCGATCGACATCGACCGGGCGTCGCCCTTGACGATCGGAGTGGCGGGCAGGTTCAGGCCACGGGGAATCATCTTGCCGTCGATCAGCAGGTGATCGGGGCGAATCGCCAGCCCCTCGACCGCGCGGCGCATGGCGAGATGGCTGGCCTGCAAGATGTTGATCTCGTCGATCTCGTCGACCGTGGCCTCCCCGATGGACACGATGGCCGAGGCATGGATCTCTTCGGCCAGCCGTTCGCGGGATTTCGCGGTCAACATCTTGGAATCGCGCAGGCCCAGGGGCAGGTGCGCAAGATCGAGGATCACCGCCGCCGCCATCACCGGCCCGGCCAGCGGCCCGCGCCCCACCTCGTCGACGCCGGCGATCGCGGTGGCACCGGCTGCCCGGGCGGCCTCTTCGAAACTCAGGTCGGAGTCATATCGGTCCATCATGGTCCCTTCAAACCGCAGGACCCGATCCGACGCAAGAGACCGGGGGCAGGTCTGCACCTGCCCCCGGTCCGGCCGCCCCCTGCCCCAGGGACAGGCCTGATCACGCGCCGCGCCTGAAAAAGGGGATGCGCCGCGACGCGCTGCCTGTCTCAGTTGCCCGCGAATGGGCGCGGCATGTGGCGCTCGCGGTCGTGCCGGCGGTCCTGGTCGCGCCAGGTGTGACGCTCGACCTCGCGGGTGACGACCTTCTTCTTGGGCTCGACCTTCACCACCTTGGTCTTCGGATGCACGTAGACCACCTTTTTCTTCGGCTGGATATAGACCACCTTGGGCTTGGGCTGCACGTAGATGACCTTGGGCTTGGGCTTGACGTAGACCACCTCCGGCTCGGACTTGCGGTCGTTGCTGTCCGAGATGATCTTGCCCAGGATGAACAGCGTGGTCAGACCGGCAAGCGCGTTGCCGAGGTCGCTGTCGGCCCGGGCGGGGGCGGTTGACAGGCCGGTGATCGCGATCGAGGCGGCGACGATGCCGGCAATGAAGGTACGGGACATGGGGTCATTCCTTTTGCTTGGGTTGGCCCGCCCCTCACCGTGACGGGCAAGCGATGACTCGACCCTCGCCCCGGCCCCCGAAATCGGGCAATAACAGCCCCCTGTTATCGCATATCAACCGCTCCATACCCCTTTGGTTATTGAATAACCGCGGCTCGGCACGCATTGTCGGCCCATCTCAACAGAGGCTGCCATGACCCGCCCCATCCTCCTTTCCATCGGCTTCGTGCTGGCGCTTTCGGGTGCCGCCCAGGCCGCCTGCTACGCCGATTACAAGGCCAAGCAGGACAAGCCCCTGCGCCTGCACTACGGTGTCGCCGAGATCACCGGCCGCTGCACGGAAGACGCTGCCGAACGCGCACTGCGCCCGCGCCTCGACGCGGCCGGCTGGACCCTGCTCAACGTGGTGTCGGTGTTTGACGAGGACGGGCTGAAGGAAAGGAAGGCGAGTGCGGGAAACTTCTACCTCCGCTATTGAGGCCCGTCGCTCGGGCAGCCGCATCGTCGCGCTTGGCATCGCCGCCATCGTGATGGTGCTGGGGGTGGTCTCGGCCTTCCTCGTCTTCACCCTGCCCGACGCAAACGCCTTCAACACCCGGGTCGAACGGATCTTCGTCGAGAACGACAACCTGACCTCCGAGGCCGAGATCAAGCTGCTCGAGATCCTCGCGCAGTCCGGCACGGCCTTTTCCGACACGCTGGCCAGCTACCGGGTGGTGATCTTCATCCTGCTGGTCTTTGCGACCGCGATGATGATCGCGGCGCTGGTGTTCCTGGTGGGGCTGGTGGTGCTGAACCGCCGCATGGCGCAGATCGAACGCTCGGGCATCCAGGTGAGCGAGCTGATGATCAGCCGCGAGGAACGCACGGTCTACATCAACACCATGGGTTTCAAGCTGACCGAGGCGGCGATGGAGACGCTGTCGATCCTGGCTGAGGCGCGCATGGACGACGACGTGCTCACCGGCGCCGAGATCGAGGGCATCATCTCGGGCCGCGACGCCAGCGACTGCGAGGAAGCCGCCGGCGCCACCCGCATCAAGCGCCTGCGCGACGCGCTCGGCAACCAGCTGGTCAGCGAGCTTTTGGTCAAGACCATTGCCCGCCGCGGCTATGTCCTGGCCATCGACAAGACCGTCATCAAGATGGTCTAGGCGCCGGCCCGCCCTTCATTATTCTGGAATTACTCCGGGGCGCGCGAGGGGCAGGCCCCTCGCGCTGCGTTCAGTGATTTCGCGCCAAGGCGCGAAAGCCTCCGGCGGGAGTATTTCGGGAAAAGTGAAAGGCAGGGGCGCCCCGATCCCTTTTCATCTTGCCGATAAACTCCGGGGGTATGGGGGCTGGCCCCCATTCGCGCCTTCCGCCAAGCGCCCCCCTTGCGTCTGGGCGCCCCGCCCCCCACGATGCCGCCAAATTCCCCGCGAGAGGACGGCACATGAATACCCGCACGGGCGCCCACGACCTGATCGAGACCCTTCTGGCCTCGGGCATCGACACCTGTTTCGCCAACCCCGGCACGTCGGAAATGCACTTCGTCGCCGCATTGGACGACTATCCGCAGATGGACCGGGTGCTGTGTCTCTTCGAAGGGGTCGTGACCGGCGCCGCCGATGGCTACGGCCGGATGACCGGCAAGCCGGCGGTCACGCTGCTGCACCTCGGGCCCGGCCTCGGCAATGGCATTGCCAACCTGCACAACGCGCGCAAGGCCGGCACCGGCATCCTCAACGTGATCGGCGACCACGCGACCTTCCACAAGGGCCTCGACGCGCCGCTCAACTCGGATATCGAGGCGCTGGCCGCCGCCTGTTCCGACTGGGTCCACACCTCGCCCGACGCCCCCAGCCTTGCCCCCGACACCCGCGACGCCATCGCCGCGGCGCAGGCGCGCGGCATCGCTTCGCTGATCCTGCCGGCCGACAGCGCCTGGTCGGGCAGCCACGGCGCGGGCGACGCGGTGCCCCCCGCGAGTTTCCCGCAGGTCGAGGCGGGCATGATCGCCGAGGCCGCCCGGTGGCTCGGCAATGGCAAGAAGACCGGCCTCGTCCTTGGCGGCGCGCTGTGCCACGGCGAGGGGCTGGACCTTGCCGGAAGGATCACCGCCCATACCGGCGCCACGCTTTTTGCCCCCTACGCCACGGGCCGGCTGGACGGCGGCGCGGGGCGGCCGACGATCACCCGCATCCCCTTTCCCGTCGATCTGGCCGTGGCGATGCTGCAGGGCTACGACCAGCTGATCCTGCTGGGCGCGCGCGAGCCCGTCGCCTTCTTTGCCTACCCGGGCAAGCCCAGCCGCGTGGTCCCCGAGGACTGCGCCATCCTCGATCTCGCCGACCGGACGATGGACCTGTTGGCCGCCGCCCATGCGCTGGTCGCCGCCACCGGAGCGCTTGAGACCGCGCCCGAAACGCCCGACCTGCAGCTGCCCGATGCGCCCGACGGCCCGCTGACGGTCCCGAACCTGTGTGCCACGCTCACCCGCGCCCTGCGCCCCGGCCATGTCGTGATCGACGAGGGCATCACCTCGACACGCGGCTTTTACGAGCTGGCCCGAACGGCCCCGCAGCACGATTTCCTGATCAACGTCGGCGGGTCCATCGGCGCGGGGCTGCCGCTGACGCTGGGCGCCGCGACCGCCTGCAAGGACCGGCCGATCCTGTCGCTGAACGGCGACGGCTCGGCCAGCTACACCCTGCAAGCCCTCTGGTCGATGCAGCGCGAGATGCTGGACGTGGACGTGGTGATCTGCGCCAACGCCTCTTACCAGATCCTCAAGGGCGAGATGGAGCGCGTCGGCGCGCTCGATCCATCCAAGGGGCCCAACCCGCTGCTGGAGCTTGACCAGCCGGTGATGGACTGGTGCGCCATCGCCCGCGGCTTCGGCCTGCGCGCCACGCGCGTCACCACCTGCGCCGAACTGGCCGCCGCGCTGGCCCCCGAGGATCGCCCCCGGGGCCCGCAGCTGATCGAGGCGGTGATGGCCTGACGCGGCCCCCCCGCCGGGTCAGAGCAGCACGATATCGCCCAGCAGCCCGGCGGTGGAGGTCACCCCGTCCAGCGTCACCGTCGCCCCGGTGTCGAGCGTCAGCACCAGGTCGCCGTCAACCAGCGCGGCGCGCGCGTCAAGCTCTCCTTGCGTCAGCGGACCGCTCCAGAGCGCGCCGGTGAAGCTGAGCTCGTCCTCGCCCACCGCGAAGTCGGTGATCAGGACGTCGCCCACCAGGTCGTCAAAGCTGAGGTTGCCAAGCACGAAGCTGTCGCTTCCCGCGCCGCCGGTCAGCGTGTCGTTGCCGGCCAGCGACTCGATCGTGTCCCAGCCGCCGCCGCCGAACACCTGGTCGTCGCCGAAGGTGGTCTGTGCAGCGTCCTGCCAGACGTCCGCACCCTTGCCCAGCACCGCGTAATCCGAGCCGCGCCCGCCGTTGATCAGGTCGTTGCCGTCATTGCCGTCCAGCGTGTCGGACTGGTCGCCGCCATCAATCGTGTCGAACCCCTTGCCGCCGCGGATGTAATCGCCGCCGCTGCCGCCGTTGAACAGGTCGAACCCGTTGCCGCCAAGGATGATGTCATCGCCGTCCTCGCCCCAGACCGAGTCGTTGTTCCACGGGCCCGGCTGCGCGTTGTCCTCGAAGACGTCGTCGCCATCGCCCAGGCGCACCGAATCCTGGCCGTTGCCGCCGAACACCGTGTCGTCGCCATCGCCTCCGTGCAGCGAATCGTAGCCGTTCCCGCCATAGAGCAGGTCGTTGCCCCTGTAGCCCGAGATCAGGTCGCCGCCCGTCCCGCCGGCGATCGTGTCGGCCCCGTCGTGGCCCTCGAGCGTGTCGTCGCCCGCGTTGCCCTCCATGCTGTCGCCGCCGACCCCGCCCAGCACCAGGTCGTTGCGGTCGCCGCCGATCAGCGTGTCGACCCCGTCTCCGCCGTCGAGCACGTCACCGCCCAATCCGCCCGTGATCAGGTCGCCCCCGCCATAGCCGTAGATCGTGTCACGGCCGCCGAGCCCGTCCAGGACATCGGCGCCCGGGGAGCCAAGCAGCCGGTCGGCCCCGTCGGTGCCCGTGGCGGGCGTGGCCGCGCCGCTGTTGACGGCCCCGACGCCGTAGATGGCGCCTTCGATGTCACCGCGCCGCAGGAAGATCGAGCTGACCTCCGCGCCCTCCGCCACCCCGAGATCGCTGAGATCCACGGCGAGCAGGGCCGAGTTCGGATTGAACAGGAAGGGGTTGCGCGGGCTGTCGTCCAGGAAGATCTCGGAGTCCGCCAGGTTGGCGTTGAAGGACGACGTGTTGGCCGGGTCGAAATCGGCACTGAGCGAGACGCCGATGGCAAAGACCTCGCCGGGGACGTAGACGAAGATGTCCGCCCCGGCCCCGTTCACCGCCACGTTGTCGGTAAAGACGACCTCGACCGTGGGGGAATTGTTGAAGGTGCCGAGATCGGCAAAGCTCTGGTTGCTCGACCCGATGAGGCCGCTGAAATCCGAAGTGAAAGGCGTGCCGCTGTTCGGGAAGACCGCGTCGGCGAAAGCATCGTCGTCAAAGGTGATGGGACCAAGTGTTGGCATTCGAATTCTCCTGCTTACAAAATCAGACGAGCCCGGGTCTCTCCAGGGCCTTCCGATAGAAGCAAGGGTCAGCGAACATGCGCCGATGGGCCTGTCGTCTGGGGCGGAGGGTCGCGCTTTGCCGTGCGCAGATCAAGGATTTTCCCTCATGAGTGGAGTGCGGCGGGTTTGAATCGCGCGGGCTATTGCCGTGCCGGTCAAATCTCCGGCACGTCGTCCACTCCAACAGGTTCGCAAGACCTGGACCTGTGACGCAGCCTAGGGGCCTTGATGGGGCCGCGTCGCCCGGTCGGGGTCGTTCTGGGAACACGGGGTTCCGGAACTCACACCAGGACTTCCCGCCGCACCTGCTCTCCCACCCCGAACACGCGCTTGTAGCGCGCGATCTCGTCCGCCGGGCCCATCGCCTTTTCCGGGTTGTCGGACAGCTTGACCGTGGGCCGGCCGTTGGCCGAGACCGCCTTGCAGACCAGCGAGAACGCGTCGAGCCCGCCGTCCGGAACCAGCCCGCGGAAGTCGTTGGTCAGGTTCGTGCCCCAGCCAAACGACACCTTCACCCGACCCGCGAACTGGCGGTGCAGGGCGACGATGTTCTCCACGTCCAGCCCGTCGGAAAAGATCACCAGCTTGGTCATCGGGTCCTCGCCACGGCTTTGCCACCAGCGGATCGCGGCCTCGGCCCCGGCGGCCGGGTCGCCTGAATCGATGCGGATGCCGGTCCACTGGGTCAGCCAGTCAGGCGCGCGGTCCAGGAAGCCCTCGGTCCCGTAGGTGTCGGGCAGGATGATGCGCAGGTTGCCCTCGTGCTCGGCGTGCCAGTCGGACAGCACGTCGTAGGGCGCGCGGGCGAGGGCCGCGTCATCCTCGGCCAGGGCGGCGTAGACCATGGGCAGCTCGTGGGCATTGGTGCCGACCGCCTCGAGGTCGCGGTTGCGGGCGATCAGGCAATTCGAGGTGCCGGTGAAGGCGCCGCCCAGCCCTTCCAGCATCGCCTGCACGCACCAATCCTGCCAGAGGAACGAATGCCGGCGACGGGTGCCGAAATCGGCGATGCGCAGGCCCTCGATCCCGCGCAGCCGCTCGACCTTTTCCCAAAGCTTGGTCATGGCGCGGGCGTAAAGCACCTGCAGCTCGAACCGGCCCATGTCCTTGAGGACGGCGCGGCCGCGCAGCTCCATCAGCACGGCCAGCGCCGGGATTTCCCACAGCATGACCTCGGGCCAGCTGCCTTCGAAGGTCAGCTCGTACTGGCCATCGCGCTTTTCCAGGTGGTAGGGCGGCAGTTGCAGGTTTTCGAACCATTCCATGAAGTCCGGCCGGAACATCTGCCGCTTGCCGTAGAACATGTTCCCGCGCAGCCAGGTCGACTCGCCCCGGGTCAGGCGCAGCGACCGCACGTGGTCAAGTTGTTCGCGCAGCTCTCCCTCGTCGATCATCTCGGCCAGGCGGATGGTCTTGCTGCGGTTGATCAGCGAAAAGCTGACCGTCACGTCGGGCTTGTTGTGGAACACCGACTGGCACATCAGCAGCTTGTAGAAATCCGTGTCGATGAGCGAGCGGACGATCGGGTCGATCTTCCACTTGTGGTTCCAGACACGTGTCGCGATGTCGACCATGGGATGTCCTCCTTGCGCGGAGCTGTTTAGAGCAAAGTTGACAGCACAAGGAAAGGGTTAACGATTCTGGCCGCCCGAGGCCGTGGCGTCGGGCGGGGGCAGGACGCCGGTCGCCACGCCATGCAGCTGATCCAGCAGGTCGGCGCGTCGGATCGGCTTGGCAAGGAAATCGTCCATCCCGGCGGCCAGGCACAGCTCGCGGTCCGAGGCGAAGGCATTTGCCGTCAGCGCGATGATGCGCGGTTGCGGCGCCTCGGGATCGGCGCGGATCTGGCGCGTGGCCTCGAGCCCGTCCATCTCGGGCATGGACATGTCCATGAAGACCACGTCCGGTGCAAGGCGCAGAGTCTCGGCCACCGCCTCGCGGCCGTTGGCGGCAAAACTGAGGCCAATGGGCAGGCCCCTGAGGTAGCGTTCGACCAGCAGGCGGTTGGTGCGGTTGTCCTCGGCCACCAGCACCGACAGGCCGCGCAGCAGCGCCGGGTCCGGCTCGGACCTGGGCGGGTCGGCGGGCCTGGGGGCGGGAAGCTCGGCGCGCTCGGCCATGGGCAGGGTCAGCGACACGGTGAATGTCGACCCCTCGCCCAGGGTCGACCGGACGGTGATGTCGCCGCCCATGCCGCGCGCCAGCAGGCGCGAGATCGTCAGGCCCAGCCCGGTGCCACCGTAGCGCCGGGTCGTGGCGCCCTCGGCCTGGCTGAACTTTTCGAAGATATGCTCCAGCCGCGCCTCGGGGATCCCGGGGCCGGTGTCGCGCACCTCGATCACGGCGCGCTGGGCATCCTCGACGCGCTCGTACCGGGCGGTGACCGACACGCCGCCCTGCTCGGTGAACTTGATCGCGTTGCCGATGAGGTTGACCAGGATCTGCCGGATGCGCCCGGCATCGCCCAGCACACTGGCCGGGATGCCGCCCGACAGGTCCAGGTCGAAGGTCAGCCGCTTTTGCGACGCCTGCGGGCGCAGCAGCCCGACCGCGTCCGAGATGCAGGCCCGCAACGACATGGGCGCGGGGTCGATCGTCAACTTGCCCGCGTCCAGCTTGGAATAGTCGAGGATGTCGTTGATGATGCTCAGCAGGGAGTCGGCCGAGGACCGGATCGTTTCGGCATAGAGCTTTTGTTCCCGGTCCAGCGCAGTGGCGCCCAGCAGGTCCGCCATGCCGATCACCGCGTTCATCGGCGTGCGGATCTCGTGGCTCATGGTGGCCAGGAAATCGGCCTTGGTCCGCTCGCTCGCCTCGGCGGTCAGCTTCGCCTCCATCAGCTGGCGGGCGGCTTCGCGCGCCTCGGTGATGTCGCGCTGGACCGAGATGGCGTTCACGATGTCGCCCCCCTCGCCGATGATGGGGACCAGCTGGAAATCGGTCCAGCGGTCCTCTCCGGCGCCGTTGCGCACCAGCAGGGGGGTGCGGTAGGGGCGCCGTTCGGCCGCGGCGCGAAAGATGCGGCGCAGCGACTCGGGGTCGGAATTGGGGCTCGCGTTGTATTTGGACGGCGGGTCGCCCTTCACCTGGTCAAGCGTGACGCCAAAGAACTCCTCGAACGCGGTGTTGACCCAGAGGATGCGCGCCTTCGGGTCGGTCACGACGACCAGGTCCTGGGTGTGGCGCGCGACCAGCGACAGCAGCAGCAGCTCGTCCTTCTGGCGGGTCAGGTCGAGGTTCGCCTGCTCGGTGCGCTGCTGGCCCAGCAGCACCTCGCGCTGTGCCATCCGCCCCTTGGACAGGGTCGTCAGCGTGATGTTCAGCAGCCGCCGGGTCGAGAACATGATGATCGCGGCGCCGACGAAATCGGGCAGCACCGCCATCACGTTGCCGCTGCGGATCACGTCGATGATTAGCACGGCGACGCCAGCCAGCACCAGCACGAGGCCCCGCAGGTAATTGGGCCAGTAGATCAGCCGCGTGTCGACGCCGGCATTCATCATCAGGCCCGTCAGCAGGCCGAGGTTGTAAAGCAGCGGATCTCCCGGCGGCGCGGTCGAGGTGATCAGGATGACCCCGAAGGCGACCGAGGCGGAATGCATCAGCCCGAAGCCGATCAGGATCGCCCGCGCCCTGTCCACCCGGGCGGGCGTGTCCAGCCGGCGGACCAGCACCCGCATTGCGCCCAGCTCGGCCAGGTCGAAGACGGCGGGCGTGAGATGTGCCGCCAGCGCGATCACCGGGTCGAAGACGGCCCAGACTAGGACCAGCCCCATCAGTGTCACCACCTGCCGGGCCACAAAGCTGTGCGTGCGGCTGCGGACATAGCCGATCAGCCGCCCCCGGCGGGAATTCCGTTCCTCGAACGCCGAGAGCGCGTCCGATGTGGTGGGCGTGGTGACCTGCATGCGCTCGCGGTGACGTCCGGGGCCTCTTCCTGAGGCATCGGTCTAACCGCAAAGCCGTTAATTTTCCGGTATCAGGCGCCTGTGAGGCGGCATCCGGCGCCCCGCATCCCGTCCAGCGCGGCGGCCAGCGATCCTTCCATGTCGATGGCGCGACAGAGGTCCAGCCGGACCTCGACGTCGAACCCCAGTTTCGCCGCATCCACGGCCGAGAAGTTGACGCAGAAATCCGTCGCCAGCCCGACCAGCGTCAACTTGTCGATCCCGCGCGTGCGCAGGTAGCCCTCGAGTCCCGTCGGCGTCTCGTGGTCGTTTTCGAAAAAGGCCGAATAGCTGTCGATCGCGGGCCGGAACCCCTTGCGGATGATCAGGTCCGCATCCGTGCGCAGGCCGGGATGAAAGGCCGCGCCTGTCGTTCCCTGCACGCAATGGTCGGGCCAGAGCACCTGGGTGCCGTAAGGCGCCTCGTAGGTCTCGAACGGTCCCTTGCCGGGGTGGGACGAGGCGAAGGACGAATGCCCCGCCGGGTGCCAGTCCTGCGTCAGGATCACGGCGTCGAACCCCTCCATCAACGCGTTGATCCCGGGCACGATGGCATCACCATCGGCCACGGCCAGCGCGCCGCCGGGGCAGAAATCGGTCTGGACATCAATGACGAGAAGCGCGTGCATGGGGCCCCCTTGGCTGGTTCCGGGGCCACCCTACCGACGCAGAGGCCAAGGTCAACGGCGGCGATGCGGCACGGCGGCCTCTTGCGCGGCGGGCCCGGCCGGGTTTATGCCGCGCGCATGTACACGATCGCTGCCCTCTACCACTTCACCCGCTTTCCCGACCCGGCCGCGCTGAAAGCCCCGCTCGAGGCGCTGTGCGCGCGGCATGACGTGCGCGGCACGCTGCTGCTGGCGCGCGAAGGCATCAACGGCACCATCGCCGGCCCCCGCGCCGGGATCGACGCGGTGCTGGCGCATGTGCGCGCCCTGCCGGGCTGCGCCGATCTCGAGTGGAAGGAAAGCGCCGCCGATCATCCGCCCTTCCCCCGCATGAAGGTGCGGCTGAAGAAGGAGATCGTGACCATGGGCCAGCCCGACGTGGACCCGCTGGCGCGCGTCGGCCATTACGTCGAGCCGCAGGATTGGAACGACCTGATCCGGTCCGAGGACGTGGTCGTGATCGACACACGCAACGATTACGAGGTGGCCATCGGCACCTTCGATGGGGCGGTGGACCCGCAGACCGAGAGCTTCCGCGACTTCCCGGCGTGGTGGGAGGCGAACAAGGACCGGTTCCACAACAAGCGGGTGGCGATGTTCTGCACCGGCGGCATCCGTTGCGAGAAATCGACCAACTGGCTGCTGGGCCAGGGCGTGGCGGATGTCTACCACCTCAAGGGCGGCATCCTGAAGTACCTCGAAGAGGTGCCGGCCGAGGAGAGCGCCTGGCAGGGCGCGTGCTTCGTCTTCGACGAACGGGTGTCGGTCGGGCACGGGCTGGCCGAGGGGCCGCATATCCTCTGCCGCGCCTGCCGCCGGCCGATCCTGCCCGAGGATCGCGCGCGGCCCGAATACGAGGACGGCGTCGCCTGCCACCTCTGCGTCGATGAAACCTCGGACGCCGACAAGGCGCGGTTCCGCGAGCGGCAGAAGCAGATCGCCTTGGCGAAAGCGCGGGGCGCGCAGCACCTGACCGGCGCGCGGGACTGAGACCGGGCATGGGGGGGCTAGCCCCCCGCGGGCAAGCCCGCTCCCCCCAAGGTATTTTCGAAACAATGAAGACTGGGGCGCCTGCCCCTTTCATTATTCCGGAAATACTCCCGCCGGAGGCGCAGGGTTGCGTCAGGCGGGGACGGCGGTGCGGGGCGCGCGGGTGCGGGTCAGGATCAGCCCCAGGATCACGATGTTCAGCAGGTTCCAGGCGATGCCGTTCCAGAAGGCGGCCTGGTAGCTGCCCGTGACGTCATAGATCCAGCCGGACATCCAGCCGCCCAGCGCCATGCCCAGCACGGTCGCCATCATGACGAAGCCGACCCAGGTGCCGGCGTCCCGGGCTGGCATGTATTCGCGGACGATGATCGCGTAGCCCGGCACGATCCCGCCCTGCGCGAGGCCGAAGACCAGGCTGACCATGTAAAGCGAGGCGAGCCCGTCCCATGGCAGGTAGAGCGCGAGGCCGATGCATTGCAGGACCGAGCCGATCAGCACGGTGCGCACGCCGCCCAGCTTGTCGGAAATGAGCCCCGATACGAGGCGCGAGGCGACGCCGCCCAGCAGCATCAGCGACAGCATCTCGGCCCCGGCGGCGGGGCCGTAACCGAGGTCGACGCAATAACTGACGATATGGACCTGCGGCATGGACATGGCCACGCAGCAGCCGATCCCCGCAAGGCCCAGCAGGATGGCGAGGGTGCGGCTGGGCAGGCCGACGCTGGCCACGCGGGCGGCAGAGGCGGCGTCCGACGCGGCGCTGGCCTCGAGCGGGATGCGGCGGCGCAGGAGCAGAGACAGCGGGATGACCGTGCAGATCACCACGGCGGCGAGGGTCAGGTAGACGACCCGCCAGCCTTCGGCCGCCAAAAGGCCCGACAGGGCCCAGGGCCAGAAGGCGCCCGAGATGTAATTGCCCGAGGCGGCGATGGCGACCGCGATGCCGCGCCGGCGCAGGAACCAGTGCGAGATATCCGCGATCAGCGGGCCAAAACTGGCTGCAGTGCCGAAGCCGACGAAGAAATGGATGATCGAGACCAGCCAGATTCCCGGCGCCAGCGCCGACAGCGCGAAACTGGCCGAGATCAGCGCCGCCGCCCCGCTCAGCGACCAGGTGATGCCGAAGCGGTCCACCGCGCGGCCGATCACCAGGTTGCCAAGGGCAAAGCCCAGCATGGTCAGCGTGTAGGGCAGCGCCGCATCGGCGCGGTCCACGCCGAATTCGGCCTGCATCGCCGGCATGATGGTGATGATGGCCCACATGCCGATATTGCCGGTGGCGGCGATCAGCAGGGTGACGGCAAGGCGCAGCCAGGAATAGGCGGAATCGTGAGTCGCGTTCATGGCGCGACGCTAGGCCCGGGCGGGCCCGGCGTATAGGGCCTCTTTGCAGGTGCGGTAAGGCCAGAGGCGGGTCTGCGGCCCGCCCCTGGTCATGACGTCATGCGGCCTTGTAGCCGTCGATCAGCGTGCCGAGGTGGTGGTCGGTGTCGCCCAGCTGTGCATCCAGCAGCGTGATCCGCTTGGCGTAATGCGCCAGCGGGTATTCCCAGGTCACGCCGATGCCGCCATGCATCTGGATCGCCTCTTCGGCCACCAGCCGCCCGGCGCGGCCCACCAGCGCCTTGACCATGGCGCAGAAACGGGACGCCTCGGGCCCGTCCAGCTCGGCCGCGGCCTTGATGACGAGGGATCGGGATTGCTCGATCTCGGTCAGCATGTCGACGGCGCGGTGTTGCAGCGCCTGGAACTTGCCGATGGTCACACCGAACTGTTTGCGCTGGCGCAGGTAGTCGACGGTCATCTCGTGGGCGACGGACATGAGGCCCACCGCCTCGGCTGCCAGCGCGACGATGCCGGCGTTGACCGCCGACTCGATGACTGCACCCGCGTCGGCCAGCAGCAGTGCCGCCGGCGTGTCGTCGAGCAAGAGCTCGGCCGCGCCGCCACCGTCCATCAACCCGTAGCCCACGACCTGCGCCTGGTCGGCGCGCACCTCGAACACCGCCGGCTTGCCGTTCATCAGAGCCACGACAAGGAAGATCTCGGCCACCTGGCCGCCATAGATGGCGGTCTTGCGGCCGGAGAGGGTGATCGCCTCTCCGTCGCCCTTGGCCGTCACGCCGATGGACCCGAGGTCATAGGGCGCATCGGGTTCGGCAATCGCCACGGCATATTTCGTGGCACCCGAAAGCAGCGCGTCCTGTTCAGCCCCCGCCGCGCCCAGCAGGCGCGAGGCCATGAGCGCGCCCAGAACGGGCTCGGGGCACATGGCGCGGCCCAGCGCCTCGAACACCACCGAGATGTCGAAGCCGGTGCCGCCAAAGCCGCCCTGCGCCTCGGGGGCCAGCGCGTACAGCGCGCCCAGCTCGGTCAACTCTCCCCACAGTGCCGGGTCATGGAACGGCGCCTCGTAGGCGACTTTCACCCGATGCTCGGCCCCGTACTTGTCGGCAAGGAACCGCGTCAGGCTGTCCTGCAACATCCGGCGGTCATCGGTCAGCGAAAAGTCCATGTCACAGCTCCAGCATCGTCTTGGTGAGGATATTGCGCTGGATCTCGTTCGACCCACCGTAGATCGAGGTCTTGCGGTTGTTGAAATAGCGCGCGGCGTTGTGTTCGGTGTCGGGCGGGCCGAACATCAGGTTGCCCTCGGTCACGTGACCGGGGAAGGGCGCGGCCATGGGGCCCAGCGCCCGGCGGGCGAGGTCCTTCAGTTCCTGGAAGATCACCGTGCCCTTGATCTTGAGGATCGAGGTTTCCGGCCCCGGCGCCCCCTGCTGCTGCGCCTGGAAGAGCATCCGCAGGTTGGTGATCTTCATCGCCTCGAGCTGGATTTCCACCTCGGCGATGCGGGCGGCGAACAGCGGATCCTCGATCAGCGGACGGCCGCGGCGTTTCATGGTGCGGGCGAGGGCCTTGACCTCTTCCAGCGCCTGCATCGAGAAGCCGACATTGGCGATGTTGGTCCGCTCGTGGGTCAGCAGGTACTTGGCTATGGTCCAGCCCTTGTTCTCTTGCCCGACAAGGTTCTCGGCCGGCACCTTCACGTCGGTAAAGAACACCTCGTTCACCTCGTGGCCGCCCTCGATCAGCTTGATCGGGCGCACCTCGATCCCCGGCGTCTTCATGTCGATCAGCAGGAAGGAGATGCCCTCCTGCGCCTTCACCTCGGGGTCGGTGCGCACAAGGCAGAAGATCCAGTCGGCGTGCTGGCCCAGCGTGGTCCAGGTCTTCTGCCCGTTGACCACGTAGTGATCGCCCTCGCGCACGGCCCGGGTTTTGAGCGAAGCCAGATCCGACCCCGCGCCCGGTTCGGAATAGCCCTGGCACCACCAGATCTCGCCGTTCAGGATGCGCGGCAGGTGGTAGTCCTGCTGTTCCTTGGATCCGAACTTGTGCAGCACCGGCCCCAGCATGTTGGTGCCGAAGGGCACGATGCGCGGGGCATAGGCGCGGCAGCATTCTTCCTCGAAGATGTGCCGCTCGACCGGCGTCCAGCCGGTGCCGCCGAATTCCACGGGCCAGGTGGTCGCCAGCCAGCCCTTGGCATGGAGCAAGGCGTGCCACTCCTCCATGATCGCCTTGGTCAGCTCGCCGCCGCGCCGGACGGCATCGCTGATATGAGACGGCAGGGTGTAGGCGAGCCAGTCGCGGACCTCCCTTTGAAAGGCCTTCTCCTCGGCCGAATAGCTCAGCTCCATTCCTCAACCCTCCCTGTTGAGATCGGCAAAGGTGCCGCCCTCCGCCGCCATGCGGCGCAGGATCTCGGGCACCTGCCAGTACTGCGCATCCTCCTGCGCATAGGCTTCGATCCGCCGGATCAGCTCGGCCGCGCCGATGGTGTCGGCGTAGCACAGCGGCCCGCCGCGAAAGCGCGGGAAGCCGTAGCCGAAGAGGAACACCGCATCCACGTCGATGGGACGCAGGGCGATGCCGTCCTCGACCACGCGGGCGGCTTCCGAGATCATGGCGGTCATGTAGCGGTCGACGATGTCCTGGTCGGTGTAATCGCGCTGCGGGGCGCCGTCCTTGGCGCGGGCGTCCTCGAGGATGTCGCCCAGCGCCGGGTTCGGCCCCGTCTCCCTGCCGTCTTCGTAGACGTAGAACCCCTTGCCAGTCTTGCGCCCGTACCAGCCGTTCTCGCACAGCGCATCGGACACGAGGCCTGCGTAGCGTTCATTCGACGGGCGCTGATCCGCCATCCGCTTGCGGTTCGCCCAGCCGATGTCGAGCCCGGCCAGGTCGCCGACCCGGTTCGGCCCCATGGCAAAGCCGAAGGCTTCCAGAGCGTCGTCCACCTGTTGCGGCGAGGCGCCATCCAGCACCATGTAGCTGGCCGACTTGGAATAATGCGCGAGGATGCGGTTGCCGATGAAGCCGTCGCAGACCTCGGCGCGCACGCCGATCTTTTTCAGCCGCTTGGCCAGCGCAAAGCCGGTGGCGACCACGGCGGGGTCCGTCTTGTCGGCCACCACGATTTCCAACAGCCGCATCACATGCGCGGGCGAAAAGAAGTGCAGGCCGATCACATCCTGCGGCCGGCCCGTGGCCGCCGCGATCTCGTCCACGTTGAGATACGAGGTGTTCGAGGCCAGAACCGCCCCCGGCTTGCAGATCGTGTCGAGCTTGCCGAAGATCTCTTTCTTGACGTCCATGTTCTCGAACACCGCCTCGATCACGAGATCGACCTCGGCCAGGTCCTCCATCGCCAGCGTTGGGGTCAGCGCGGCCATGGTCGCATCGTACTTGGCCTCGCTCAGCTTGCCGCGCTTGACCGCGCCCTGGAGGTTCTTGGTGATCGTCGCGACGCCGCGATCCAGCCCGTCCTGCGCCACCTCGACCAGCGTCACCGGCAGCCCGGCCAGCAGGCAGGAGGTCGCGATGCCCGACCCCATGGTGCCGCCGCCGATCACGCCGACGCTCGCGATCTCGCGCGGGGTTTCCTTTTTCTCGGGGATGTTCGCCACGGCCCGTTCCGCGAAAAACGCGTTGATCAGCCCGGCGCGTTGCGGCGTGTCCATGCAGGCCATGAACTGCGCGCGCTCGAACTTGAGCCCTTCGTCCATCGGGCCGGTGGATTTCTCGACCGCGTCGACCACGCGATGCGGGGCAAAGAGATGCGCGGCGGTCTTTTCCAGCTTGGCGCGGGTGGTGGCGATGGCCTCGGGGTCGGGGGTCGTCTCCAACGCGCCGGTGCGGCGGGTGACGAGAGTGCCGTCGATGACCTCCTGCGCCTTTGTCAGCGCCACATCGCGCGGATCGCCGTCGACAAGCTGGTCAATCACGCCATGCTCCAGCGCCTCGGCCGCCGGGACCATCCGCCCCGACAGCGCCATGTCGAGCGTGAAGGGAATGCCCGCCAGCCGCGGCAGGCGTTGCGTGCCGCTGGCGCCGGGGATGACGCCGATGTTCACCTCGGGCAGGCCCACGCGCAGGCCGGTGAGGCCGATACGCGCATGCGAGGACAGCCCCAGTTCGAACCCGCCACCCAGCGCGGTGCCATGCATGATCGCGATGACCGGGATCTCCGAGCTCTCGACCGTGTTGTAGACGTCGGGCAGCGCCGGCGGCTGCATCGGCTTGCCGAATTCGCGAATGTCGGCGCCCGCGACAAAGGTCCGCCCGGCGCAGTAGATGGCGATGGCGCGGGCCTTGCCCTCGGCGTTCAGCTCTTCGATGCTGGCCTTGATCCCGGCACGGACGGCCTGTCCGGTGGCGTTCACGGGCGGGTTGTCGATCCGGATCAGGGCGATGTCGCCCTCGCGCTCGATGGTGACGGGCTGGTCGGTCATGCGGGTCTTGTCCTCCTCGTGCCCCACTTAGCTAGCGGGGCTGCTGGAAATTCCTACCGACCGAATCGAAAGGGGTCAAACCTTTTGGAATGGCTTTCCGCAGGGTGGAATAATCCGGCCTTGCAACGGGTTGGCAGGCTGCTAGGGTCGCGCGCATGACAACGATCCGCCCCGCGACAGTCAGCGACCACGACGCAATCTGGCACCTGCTGGAACCGGTGTTCCGCGCCGGCGACACCTATACGATCGACCCGGGCGTCAGCCGCGACGACGCGCTGGCCTACTGGCTGGCGCCGGAAAAGACGACATATGTCTGCGAGGACGGCGGGCAGGTCCTGGGCACCTACTACCTGCGCCCCAACGCGGCGGGCGGCGGCGCGCATGTCTGCAACTGCGGCTACATCACCGCCCCCCAGGCGCGCGGCCGCGGCATCGCCCGCGCCATGCTGGCGCATTCGCTTGACGCGGCCCGCACCGCCGGATACCGCGCCATGCAGTACAATTTCGTGGTGGAGACGAACCAGCGCGCCGTGCAAACATGGCTGCGGGCCGGGTTCGACGTGGTCGGGCGGTTGCCTGGCGCCTTTCTCCACCCCCAGGGCGGCTATGTCGACGCGCTGGTCATGATGAAGGACCTCACCGATGGCTGACCCCGACCACCTGCTGGCCGTATTGATCGACGCGGACAACGTGCCCGCCAAATACGCCAAGGCGATCTTTGACGAGATCGCGACCCTGGGCGAGGCTTCGGCCCGCCGCGTCTACGGCGACTTTTCGTCCGACCGCATGAACTCCTGGGCCAAGGAACAGGGCGACCTGGGCCTGACCCCGATTCACCAGCCCAGCTTCACGGTCAAGAAGAACTCGAGCGACATCGCGCTGGTGATCGACGCAATGGACCTGATGCATTCGGGTCGTTTCGACGGCTTCGTGCTGGTGAGCTCGGACAGCGACTTCATCCGGCTCGCCAACCGGCTGCGTGAACAGGGTCTGGGCGTCTACGGCATGGGCGAGAAGAAGACCCACGAAGCCTTCCGCAAGGCCTGCAAGCGGTTCATCTACCTGGAAAACCTCGGCAGCAACGAGGACGAGAAGGCCCCCGCGCCCAAGTCCGAAAGCAAGCTGGACGAGGCGCGCAAGCTGATCCTGCGCGCCATGGACAGCGTCGAGCAGGAGGACGAATGGGTCACGTTGGGCCAGATCGGCCAGCAGATCACCGCGCTGCATCCCGATTTCGACACCCGCACCTATGGCAAGCGCAAGCTGTCGGAACTGGTGACCGAGCTGAAGATCTTCGAATCCCGCAACGGCCCGGGCAACCAGCTGCAGATCCGCCGGCTGGACTGACCCGGCCCAAAGCGACGCGCATGTCTATCATGCCTTGTCCGGGCTGCACGCCGTAGGGTGGGCATCCTGCCCACCATCCCCGGCCAACCACCCCCCCGACGGTGGCCCATGCGCGCCCCCGTCACCGGCCGTAGGGTGGGCCTGCTCCCCACCGCACTTGGGCAATCATCCGGCGCCGACCTCACCCTGTGTGGTCAGGTGGGCCTCCTGCCCACCATCCGCCCTCACCGCAGCTCGACCGTCACCCGGTCCGACCGGCCTGTCGCATCCAGCACCGTCACCTGCGTCCAGCCCCGCCCCGGCAGGGTCAGCGCGATCTCGCGCCGCCGTTCGCCGGTGCGCAGGGGCCGGCCGTCGGCCAGCACGGTAAAGGGCGGCGTGCCGTCGCGCAGCTTGACCACCAGCGCGCCACCGTCGGTCCTCACCTGTGCGCCATCGGGCGGATAGGCCAGTTTCGGCGCATCATCCGCCGCCTCGAACACCGCGTCACGGCCGCGGAAACGTTGCAAGGGCGCGGGCAGCTGCGCGTTGCCCAGCAGCAGCGTTTCGGGCGGGGGCGGCGGCAGGGGCGTGCGCTGCGGCGTCAGCCGCTGGAAGGCGTCGAACAGCACCGGCGCGGCGAGGCTGCCGCCAAAGGCCCCCGGCACCGGCGTGCCATCCGCGCGGCCGATCCAGACCCCCACGACATGCCGCCCGTCAAAGCCGATGGCCCAGGCGTCGCGGTGCCCGTAGGACGTGCCCGTCTTCCACGCGACCGGCCCCTGCGGCGCGCCGGACGGCGGCGTCAGCGCGGCGAGGATATGCCCGACCTGCCAGGCGGCCGAACGGCTGACCAGAGGGCCAAGCTCGGCGCCCATTCCGGGGGTGGCGTGCACCTCGATGGCCTCCCCGCCCCGCCCCAGCGCCGCGTAGAGCCGCATCAGGTCTTCCAGCGTCATGCCGATCCCGCCCAGCGCCACGGCCAGACCCGCCGTCCGGCCCGGCAGTTCGGGCCGGATACCGGCGCGGCGCAGGGCGGACATCAGGCGCTCGGGCCCCAGTTCCGAGGTCAGTCGCACCACGGGGATGTTCAGCGATTGCCGCAGCGCCTCGGCCACGCGGATCTCGCCCCGGAAATGCCCGTCGAAATTCTGCGGCGCGTAGCCGTCGAAACTGACCGGCCGGTCGTCGATCAGCGTCTCGGGATGCGCCAGCCCCTGGTCGAAGGCCATGGCATAGACCAGCGGTTTCAGCGTGGACCCGGGCGAGCGCTGCGCCTGTGTCATGTCCACGTAGCCCTGCCGCAGGTCCGCATCCGCATAGCCGGGTGAGCCGACGGAGGCGCGGATCTCTCCGGTCTGGTGATCGACGGCCATCAGCGCGATCGACAGCCGGTCCGGCCGGTTCAGCAGCGCCTGCGCGGCGAGGTCTTCGAAGGCCCGCTGGGCGGTGCCGTCGATGGACAGCACATGCCGCGTGACCAGCGGCGCCTCGGTCCGCACCCGGTCGGCCAGATGCGCGGCCAGCGCGGGGAAGTCGCGGCGGGCATGGGGCACCGGCTCGGTCTCGGCGGCATGACGCGTCTCGGCGTCGATCACGCCCGCGCTCTCCATCCGCGCCAGCACGCGGGACCGGGCGGCGGTGGCGGCATCGTGGTGCCGGTCGGGGCGGCGGCTGGTCGGCGCCTGCGGCAGGGCGACCAGCAGCCCGGCCTGGGCGGGGGTGAGGCGCTTGGGCTCCTTCCCGAACCAGGCGAGCGACGCGGCGCGCACACCTTCCACGTTACCGCCGAAGGGCGCGAGCTTGAGGTAGAGGCCAAGGATCTCGTCCTTGGTCAATTCCCGCTCCAGCGCCAGCGCGACACGGGCCTGGCGGACCTTGCCCTCCCAGCGGCCCGTGGTGCCGTCTTCGAGCAGCCGCGCCACCTGCATGGTCAGGGTAGAGCCGCCCGAGACCAGCCTGCGATAGCGCAGCGCCTGCGCGACGGCGCGGGTCACGGCGACCGGATCGACCCCGGCATGGTCGCGGAACCGCTTGTCCTCGTAGGCGATCAGCATCGACAGGTAGAGCGGATCGACGTCCCCCACCCCCGCGTCGAGCCGCCAAAGCCCGTCCGCCACCGTGTAGGGCCGCAGGAGGTCGCCATCGCGGTCGCGCACCTCGGCCCCCGTCTCGATCACCAGCACGGGCAGGTCGGTCGCCCCGACCCAGATGTCGAAGCGGTCGCGCGCCAGCCCGATGGCCGTCAGGCCGATGGCCAGCAGGACGGGCCAGCGCGCCTTCATTCGACGATCAAACGGCCCGATGCGGTGCGGGCGCGGTACTGCGGGCGATACATGTCCTCGACCGAGGCGGCCGGGTGGTGGAACGCGCCCGGAGAGATCGCGCGCACCACGTAGGCCAGCCGGAACGGATCGGCCGAGCGCCAGTCGACGGCGGCAAGGAACCTGTCGGCGCGGAACTCGGCGTGGTCCGCCTCGGCCGGCGACAGCCATGCCAGTTCGCGCACATCGCCCGAGCGCAAGAGCGACGGGTTGTCGATCTCGAGCCCCGCGGGCAGCGGATCGTCGACCATCAGCCGCGCGCCGCCCGCCTCGGAGGGGCGCACAGTCAGGACCACGACCATGCGGTCTCCAGTCTGGACAGGGTCCGTCACCGGCTGGCCGTCCATCGTGTAGTAGGCCCGTTCGATCGCGTAGCCGTAACCGGATTTTTCCACCGTCCCCAAGGGCTTGCCGAAGGTGGTCAGGGTGATGTCGGTGTCGCGGCCCGAGGCGTTGGTGATGGCGAGCGGCTGGGCCACATCATCCTCGATCACGCGCACCAGCGGGCCGTCGATGGGCTGGCCGTTGATCCGCATCCCGCTCATCGACGGGTCGGCGACCATGGCATGGGCGGCCAGCAGCGACCAGGCCTGTTCCTGAGTGGACATCGGCCGGTCGGTGCTGAGGGACGCCGCCAGCAGGTCGCGGTTGACGGCGTTCGACCCGGCCTCGACCGCCAGCGACAACACGCCCGCGGTGTCGCGCAGCACCGTGCCGTAATCGGCGCGCCATGCCCGGCCGCCATCGGGGTTTTCCGCCGCGATCATCGCCGCCGCGCGGGTGAACATCGCATCCGCCCGGGTCTGGTCGCCATAAGCCGCCAGCGCCGCGCCCAGCTGCGCGGCGGCAAGCGGGGTGGCAAAGCTGGTGCCCTTGACGTCCGCGTAGTAGCGCAGATCGCCCATGGCGGCCGCCCCTTCGCGCGCGAGGACCATGAGCGCATAGGCGATATCCTCTCCGCCATAGTCGAAATCGGGCGCGTAGTTCACCCGGTTGCGCAGGTTGTCCATGGCGTTGCGGAACGCCATCTGCGGCACCTCGTGGCCCTGCGCGCGGGCGCGGGACAGGAAGTCGCTGACATAGGCGTCGAGCCAGAAGTCGCCCGAGTCGGCCCGCCAGAGGCCGAAGGCCCCGTTGGCCGCCTGCCGCGACAGCACGCGGTCGATGGCCTGGCCGATGCGCAGGTCGATCTGGCCCTGGTGACCCAGATCCAGCGCCTCGGCGACGGACGAGAAATAGAGCATCGGAAGCGCCTGGCTGGTCACCTGCTCGGTGCAGCCGTAGGGGTAGCGGTCGAGGGCCGACAGCAGCCCGGGCGCGTCGAACCTGGCCAGCGGCCCGGCCGAGAGCATGGCGCTTCCGGTGCCCGGCCGTAGCCCGGCAAAGACGGCGGTGTCGAAGGTGAAGGTGTCGCCGTCCGACAGGCGGAAGCGGCGGGTCGTGGCGATCTCGGGGTCGCCCGCGCGCACGCCGAGGGTCAATTGCTTGACCAGCTGCTTGCCGTCCGGCGTGGTGAGCGCCACGCGGATCGCGTAGTCACCGACCGCGCCGGCCGCCAGCGGGATCTCCAGCCGCGCGGTCTGCTTGTCGCCAAGATCCAGCCCCGAGGGCCGCGCGCCCAGATCGAGCCCGGTGGAGGAAATATCCAGCCCCATCCGCCCGGTCGGCCCCTGCGCATGGGTCACCTCGAGCAACATCCGCGAGGTGTCGCCGGGGGCGAGGAAGCGCGGCAAGCTCGCCGTCACCACCACCGGGTCGCGCACCAGCACGTCCGCCTCGGCCTGGCCCACGCCGGTGGGCGACCAGGCGACGGCCATCAGGCGCACGGTGCCGTTGAACCCGGGGATGTCGAACGTGACCTCGGCCCGGCCATTCTCGACCCGCACGGGGCCCGAGAACAGCGCGACCAGATCCTCGGTCGGCGGCGGGCTTTCCATCCGCATCAGGCTCTCGGCATCGCCGCCCTGCCGGATCTCGCCCATGGCGCCGGACATGCCGTCGATAAGCCGGCCGTAGAGGTCACGCACCTCCATCCCCAAGCGCCGCTGGCCGAAGTAATGCGCCTGCGGGTCGGGGCTGTCGAAGCCGGTGAGGTTGAGGATGCCCAGGTCGACGGCCGCTACGGTGACCCAGGCGGTCTCGCCCTCGGCCGCGTCCACGGTGACGGCGGCCGTCAAAGGCCCGCGCGGATCGCTGGTCTCGGGCGCGTCGAAGGCGACGCGCAGCGCCTTGGCGCCGGGATCGACCGGCGCATAGCTGAGGCCCAGCGCGCGGGCGGGGTTCAGGCCGGCGGGTGCGTCCATCGGGCGGATCACCTGCGCGGTCACGTAAGCCCCGGCGCCCCAGTCGTCGGTCACGGTGAGGGGGACGATGTTTTCGCCCTCCACCACTTCGATGGCTTCCATGTGGATCAGCCGGTTCGACATGACCGTCACCAGCGCCTTGCCCGCGTAGCGCGGCACGATGCGCAGCTGCGCCGTCTCGCCGGTGGCATAGGCGGGCTTGTCGAGCGACAATTCCAGCGTGTCGGGGGTGGAGGAGGCATCGGCGGGCGCGTACCAGCCCGCGTAGAACTCGACCGACGACGCCACGTAGTCGCCGCCAACACGTTCCACGATCAGCTCGTAGCGGCCCCAGTCGACGGGGCCCGACACCTCGACGGGCGCATCGCCCAGCATCACTTCACCGCCGGTGACGCGGCTGCGGGTGGTCGTCACCTCCCAGTTCCAACTGCCGTAAAGCTGGTACCATTGGTAGCGCGTCTCGACCCGGTTCAGGGTCCATTTCACCGGCATCTGAGTGCGTTCCAGCGCGGGCGAGATCGCGGCGAGGTCAAAGGCGGCCTCGGTCCCTTCGCCCACCACGCCGTCGAAGAGCGGCTTGATGCCGATCATCGGTGCGCCGGGGGCGAGGGTGCGGGTCAATGCGCGTTCGACCGGGCGGCCGGAGCCCTCCTGCACCGTGACCCGGATGCGCGCCTCGAGCGGGCGGTCGACGCCCTCGAGCTCGGGGAACTCGACGGCCATCTGCGCCATGCCCTGGGCATCCGTGCGGACATTCTCGCCAAAATAGCGCGACCGGGGACTGAGCTCGGCATCGTATTGGCCGAATTGATAGCCAGGGAAGGCGTCCAGCGTGCGGCGCGGACGCAGGAGCACGTTCGCCTCGACCGGAAGGTTCCCTGCAGGGGCGCCGAAGAGATAGCGCGCCTCGATGCTGAGCGGCGGGCTGTCCGTGGGGCGGATCGGGCCGTCGGGCAGCGAGAGGTCGAAGTCGATGCGTTCGGGCAGGAAATCCTCGACCAGCAGCGCGGTGGTCGCCAGCGCGGGCGCCTCGGTATCGGCGTGGATGTCCAGCCGCCAGGTCCCGCGCGGGGCGGTGCTGCCCACGGGCAGATCGAACACATGGCCACCCGCCGTGCCGTCCGTCGACGTGATGCGGGAATATTCCACCCCGTCGGGCCGGTGCAGGATCGCGGTCAGCGGCAGGCCGGGGATCGCCGCGGCCACGCCGTCGCGCGCGAGGACCGTGGCATGGATAACCTCACCCGCGCGGTAGGCGCCGCGGTCGGTGGCCAGGAAGACGTCGATCGGCGGGCTGGGTTCGCGCCCCTCGACGCCCCGATCCGACAGATCGAACGCCGGGTCGGTGAGCGACAGGAACGCCATGTCGGTGTCGGTCTTGATCGTGACCAGCGCAGGCTCTGCCCCGCCAGTGCCGCGCGCGAGGCCGGGATCGAAGCGCGCATAGCCCTGCGCATCGGTCGTGGCCGTGCCGAGCACGCGGTTGGCGCGCGACACCAGCTCGACCGTGACGCCGCCCTGCGGGTCGGCCGAGGCGAGCGAGCGGACGAAGACGTGCAGGCCATCGGTGCCCGACAGGGTCGTCAACCCGAGATCGGACAGCACGAACCATTGCGTCGCGCCCGGGTCGTCGTATTCGTCGCCGTCCGGGTCACGGGCGGTAAGGGCATAGATGCCGGGATCGAGCGCGGCGACGACCTCTCCCAGCGGCAGGCGGGTGGTGATGTCGCGGTTCAGCGGCGCGTCCACGGGGGCGGAGCCGGTCCAGACCTCCTCGCCGATGTTGCGGAACTGGCTGAGCTGCCAGTAATCCAGCGGCCGGCCGAAGTAATCGTTCTGGATCGCGCGCAGGATGTTGCGGTCGGAAATCCGCGCGAGCGTGAGGTCGATGGAGGCCAGGTTCACCGTCTCGACCGGCAGGCCGGCATCGGCGCTGCGCGGCAGCACGTAGGCCCGGCCGGGAAAGCGGACCGACGGCGCGCGGTCGCGCACGTAAAGCGTCAGGGTCACGTCCCGTGCGAGGGTCTCGCCCGACGCGGCAGGCAGGCCGGCGCGGAAGGTGATGGCGTGGCGGCTGCCATGGGTGACGCCCGCGACGCAGAGCCGGTTGCCCTGCGCCTCGACGGCGAGGGTCTGGTCTGGCAGGCGCACGTAAGGCGCGTAATCGACGCCCGCCCGCACCAGCGGTTCGTTGAACTCGGCGCAGATGCGGGGGGTGGGGCTGTCGGCCTCGACCTCGTGCTCGACAATGCGGAAACCGTACTTGCCGATGGCGTCATCCAGCTGCGCCGCGATGTCGTCGCGGGGCCGGATGTCCTGCGCCAGCCGCAGCGCCGGGATCATGTCGCGGCCGCGGCGGTTTTCCTCGAGCGCTTCGGCCAGGACCACGAGGGCCGAGACCTTCTGCGCGTCATTCCCGGCCCGCAGGTAGGCGTTCGTTGCGGCAGAGAGCGCGTTCTGGCGATAGGTGCGGGTCTGGCTGCCGTTCGGCGTCTCGACCATCAACATCAGCCGGGCGAATTCCGCCCATTGGTCGCTGGCATCGCTTTGCGACACCGCCGCACCCTGCCAGTAGATCGCGCCGGGCAGGTTGCCCTCGGCCCGCCGGTCGGCCACGGCGCGCAGCAGCGCCTCGACCGACCATTGCCCGCCGGGATGGTTGGCGCCCAGCCCCTCGGCCTGTTCGACCGCGCGGTCGATGTCGCTGTCCGACAGGAAGAACAGCTCGCCCCGCAGCGCGTCGGACCGCGACAGCACGCCCGGATCGGTGGCGACGGTGATCGCCGACAATGCGCCCTCGTAGGGTTGGCGGTCGGTCACGCCGGTCTTGGGGAAACAGGCGTTCGACCGGGTGTTGAAGGTGAAGGCGGCGCAGCGCGGCTCAGCCAGGCAGGTGCGCTGGCAGGCGCCGAAAGTGGTGTCGAACAGCGCCTGCAGGTCGCCACCGTAGAAATCCACGTCACGGGTCACGACAATGCGGCGATCCGGAACGGTCGGTTCGGCCCCGGCCCAGGTGGCGGACAGCAGGGCAAACAGAATGGCGGCAAGAAAACGGTGCATCGAAAACCTCCCCTCGGGAATGGGTCCATCGTGCACGGCGGACCCGCGCGGCGCAACGATTCCCGCCATCCTGCCCTGACGTCCTTAACAGGATATTCACCCGGGCAGCGGCACATTCGCCGGGTCCGGACGACCCCAAGAGCACCCCATTGGCATGAGCCTCGCGGAAAGACTTGCCCAGGAACGGCGCGCCCGTCTTGCCGCCGAGCGCCTGCTTGAACTCAAGCAGGCCGAGCTTTTTGCCGCCAATCGCAAGCTTGGCCGCCACGCCAAGGCCCTGACCGAAGAGATCGTCGAAACCCGGGCCGAGATCACCAACGTCCGCACGCAGAACCTCAAGTACCGCAGCGCCATCACCGCCGCCCACGAGCGGATCGAGCTGATCGAGCGGCGGATGTGGCAGACCATCCAGACGATCCAGGACGGATTTGCCTTTTTCGACGGGGACAACCAGTTGATCATCGCCAACGGCGCCTATCTCGAGGCGTTCGACGGGCTTGAAGAGGTCAAGCCGGGCGTCAGCTATCCCCGCCTTCTGCAACTGGTGACCGAGGAAGGGGTGGTGAACACGGGCGATCTTGGCCCGGCGGAATGGCGCGCCATGATGATCGAGCGGTGGAACTCCGCCACGCCGGACCCGATCACCATCCGGCTCTGGAACAACCGCTACGTCCGGCTGATCGACCAGCGCGGGCAGGGCGGCGACGTGGTCAGCGTGGCCAGCGACATCACCCGCGAGATGCGCCACCAGACGCAGATCAAGAACGCCCGCCAGCGGGCCGAGGCGGCGAACCGCGCGAAATCGGCCTTTCTGGCCAACATGAGCCACGAGATCCGCACGCCGATGAACGGCGTTGTCGGCATGTCGGAACTCTTGGGCGACACCCCGCTGACCGAAGAGCAGCGGCTGTATGTCTCGACCATCCGGTCCTCGGCCGAGGCGCTGCTGGTGATCATCAACGACGTGCTCGATTATTCCAAGATCGAGGCGGACAAGCTGGTCCTGCACCCCGAACCCTTCGACCTGGAACGCTGCATCCACGCGGTCACGATGATGTTGCAGCCCACGGCACGCGACAAAGGGCTGAGCGTGCTGATCGATTACGACATCTTCCTGCCGACGCTGCTGGTGGGCGACCCGGGGCGCGTCCGGCAGATCCTGACGAACCTCTTGGGCAACGCGATCAAGTTCACGCAGAAGGGTCACGTTCTGACCCGCGTCACCGGCTATGTCGAAGGCGAGACCGCGCAGATCATCGTCACAGTCGAGGATACGGGCATCGGCATCGCGCCCGAGATGCTCGATCATGTCTTCGGCCAGTTCAACCAGGTGGAGGACGAGCGGAACCGCAAGTTCGAGGGGACGGGCCTGGGCCTTGCCATCACCAAGCGCCTGGTCGAGCTGATGGGCGGCGAGATCTGGGTCGAAAGCCGCCTCTGCGAGGGCTCGGCCTTTGGCTTCCGCCTGTCGCTGCCCATGGCAGAACCGGTGCGCGCACCGGACAAGCGCATCGCACGGGTGCTGCGGCGGGTGATGGTGGTCGATTCCCTGGCGGCGAACCGGCAGATCATCGGGCGGCAGCTGGGACAGTTCGGGCTCGAGGTGGTCGAGGCGTCGAGCGCGGCACAGGCCATGGCGCAGATCGACGCGCGCATCGACCTCGTGCTGACCGAGCATTCCATGCCCGATACCGACGGGCTGGAACTGGCCGAACAGATCCGCGGCAAGGGCCTGTCGGTGCCGATCCTGCTGCTCTCGGCCAATCCCGGTTTCGCCGAGAACGACCCGGCCCGCGTGCTGCTGGCAGGCGTGTTGCAGACCCCGGTCCTGCGCAGCGAGCTGCAGGCGGCGATCGGAACCATCGCCGAGCTGCCCCTTGCCCCCTCGGTGCCGGCCCTGCCCGAGGTTGGCAGCATGCCGGATTTCTCGTCGGTGCGGGGCCGGCCCACAGCCAAGGGCACGGGGCGGCGCATGCGCATCCTCGCGGCCGAGGACAACAAGACCAACCGGCTGGTGTTCGGCAAGATGGTGAAGGACGCCGAGATCACGCTCGAATTCGCCGAGAACGGGGTCGAGGCGGTCGAGGCTTTCGGCGTCAACCGGCCCGACCTTGTCTTCATGGACATCTCGATGCCGGTGATGGACGGCAAGGAGGCGACGCAGGAAATCCGCCGCCTCGAGGCGGAGACCGGCGGCCATGTCCCAATCGTCGCCATGACCGCCCATGCCATGACCGGCGACCGCGAGGCGATCCTGGCGGCGGGGCTGGACGATTACCTGACCAAGCCCTTGAAGAAAAAAGAAATCCTGGACATGATCCGGCGCCACGCGCCCGAGGATGCCATGCCGCCCCTGCCCGTCGCCGACCGGGCTGCGGTCTAGGGGTCAGGCGGCGGCCTCGGCCCCCTCGGCGCGCAGGAACACCGGGCGATCGGGTTCCGACCGGTCCGCGTCAAGTCGGTAGCCGCCGTAGTCGAAATCGCGCAGGGCCTCGGGGTCGGTCAGCCTGTGCTGGATGATGTAGCGCGCCATCGACCCGCGCGCCCGCTTGGCGAAAAAGCTGACGATGCGCGGCTCGGCACCGTCCTTCTGCTCCATGAACTGCGGCGTGATCACCCGCAGTTTCAACGCCTTGAGGTCGACCGCGCCGAAATATTCCTGGCTGGCGCAGTTGACCAGCACGTCGGTGCCCAGCTTGTCGGCCTCGGCCCTCAGCAGCTTGGCCGGGCCGTCGCGCCAGTAATCGTACAGCGACTTGCCCCGCCGGGTCTTGAGGCGCGAGCCCATTTCCAGCCGGTAGGCCTGCATCGCGTCGCGCGGGCGCAGCACGCCATAAAGGCCGGACAGGATGCGCAGGTGATCCTGCGCCCAATCCATTTCCTCGGCCTCCAGGCTACCGGCGTCCAGCCCGATGTAGGTGTCGCCGGCAAAGGCCAGCGCGGCGGGGCGGATCGCCTGCGCCTCCGGCGTGTCGGACCAGGCCTTGAACCGGTCGCGGTTCAGCCGCGCCAGATCATCGCTGAGGTCCATCAGCTTTTTCAGGTCGCCCAGCGTCAGGTTCCGCGCGGTCCTGGCCAGCCGGTTGGCATCCTCGATCAGCGCGGGTTCGGTCATGGGGACGCCCGGGCGCTCGTCCCAGTCAAGCCGCTTGGCGGGGGAAATCACGATCAGCATGGCAGCACTCCTGTCTTGGGGCAGGATCTAGTCATCCTCGGCCAGGACGTCCAGAAAGGCGGGGCCGAAACGTTCCGTCCGCTTGTCGCCAAGGATACGGTCCATCGATGCGAGGTCACCGGGCCGGGACTGCGCGACCTTGGCCAGTTGCGAGGCGGAACAGGACAACGGCTTTTCCATCCCGTCCATCCCGCGCGCCAACCCGGCCTGCACCTGCAAGAGGCGATCATAAAGCGCGCCCGCATCGCGGCCGGCCAGCTTGCGGCGGCTGGGATGCATATGCTCGGCCTCTCCGCCGATCACGGCCAGGAAGGCGTCGCCGTAGCGTTCGAGCTTTTTCGCGCCGACACCGCTGATCCGCGCCATGGCATCCAGCGAGGTCGGCCGCGTCTCGGCCATCTCGATCAGCGTGCGGTCGTTGAAGATGACATAGGCGGGCACCCGCGCCTCTTCGGCCAGGGCGCGGCGCTTGGCCTTGAGGGCCGAGAGCAGCGGCGCGTCCTCTTCGCTGACCATGGCCTTGGCGGCGGGGCGGCTGTCGCGGGCGCGGTCGATGCTGTCCTTGCGCAGGGTGATCGAATCCTGTCCGCGCAGGATCGGCAGGGCGGCGTCGGTCATCCGCAGCGCGCCGTGGCGTTCGCGGTCGGGTCGACAAAGGTCCTTGCCCAGCATCTGCCGGAACACCGCGTCCCATTGCCCCTTGGACAGGTCCTTGCCCACGCCAAAGGTCGGCAGGCCGTCGTGGCCGCGCGCCCGCACCTTGTCGGTCGCCTTGCCCATGAGGATGTCGATCAGGTGGCCCTTGCCGAAAAACTCCTCGGTCCGCAGCATGGCCGACAGGGCCTTGCGCACCGCCTCGGTCCCGTCGAAAAGCTCGGCCGGTGTGTCGCAGAGATCGCAATTGCCACAGGTCACGCCGGTTTCACCGAAGTAGCCCAGCAGCGTCTCGCGCCGGCAATGCTGCGCCTCGGCCAGCCCGAGCAGAGCGTTGAGCCGCCCGTGGTCGGCATCGCGCCGCTCGGCCGGGGCGGGGCTTTCGTCGATCTGGCTGCGGCGCAGGGCGATGTCGTCCTGCCCGAAGAGCGTCAGCGTCTCGGCCGGCCCGCCATCGCGGCCGGCGCGGCCGATCTCCTGGTAATAGGCCTCGATCGATTTCGGCAGGTCCGCATGTGCGACCCAGCGGATGTCGGGCTTGTCGACACCCATGCCGAAGGCGACCGTGGCGACGACGATCAACCCGTCTTCGCGCTGGAACCGCGTCTCGACCTCGCGGCGGTCGTCGGCCTCCATCCCGCCGTGGTAGTGACAGGCGCTGTGGCCGTCGTCGCGCAGCGCGCGGGCCAGGCTTTCGGTCTTGGCCCGCGTGCCGCAATAGACGATGCCCGACTGGCCCTTGCGGGCAGCGGCAAAGGCCAGGACCTGCCGGCGCGGGTTGTCCTTGGGCTGAAACGCCAGGTGGATGTTCGGCCGGTCGAACCCGTGCAGAAAGCTGGTCGGCGCCTCGCCGTCGAACAGCTTGACAACGATCTCGTCCCGCGTCTCCTGGTCGGCGGTGGCGGTGAAGGCGGCGAGCGGGACGTCCAGCGCGCGCCGCAGCTCACCGATGCGCAGGTAATCGGGGCGGAAATCATGGCCCCACTGGCTGACGCAATGCGCCTCGTCCACCGCGATCAGCGACACGCCCGCGCGGCGCAGCAGGTGATGCGCCCCGGCCGAGGCGAGCCGTTCGGGCGCCATGTAAAGCAGCTTCAGCCGGCCCTCGTCGATGGCGGCAAAGACCTCTTCGGTCTCGTCCTCGGTGTTGCCCGAGGTCAGCGCGCCCGCGGGCACGCCGTTTTCGCGCAGGGCCCGCACCTGGTCGCGCATCAAGGCGATCAGTGGCGAGATGACCACCGTCACCCCGTCGCGCAGCAGGGCAGGCAGCTGGAAACACAAGGATTTCCCGCCCCCGGTGGGCATGATCGCCAGCACGTTGTCGCCGCGGGTGACGGCGGTCACGATCTCCTCCTGCCCGGGGCGGAAGCTGTCGAACCCGAAGGTATCGCTCAGAATCGACAGGGCGGCGCCGGAGTCGCGGGGCATCGGGGGAACCTGTTGGTTTGGTAAAACTGCTCTTAACGGAACAATCGCAGCTTAAGATTCGGTGAACAAGGGGGGTTGGCGCCTCACCTGTCCCAGCCGCGCTTCTCTTTCACCTCGGCCCGGGCCTTCTTGGCCTCGACGCGCTTGCGCTTCTGGTTGGCCGAGACCTTGGTGGGGATGCGCCGCTTCGGGGCCACGAGCGCCTGCTGCACCAGCGCCGCCAGCCGCTCGCGGGCGATCTCGCGGTTGCGGGCCTGCGAGCGTTCCTCCGACACCTGGATCACCACCGCGCCGTCCTTGGTCCAGCGCCGCCCGGCCAGCCGCCGCAGCCGCCGCTTGACCGGATCGGGCAGCGAGGGCGAGCGTTCGGCCTCAAAGCGCAGTTCGACCGCGGAACTCACCTTGTTCACGTTCTGGCCGCCCGGGCCGGACGCGCGCACGAATTGCTCGGTCAGCTCCCAGTCCTGGATGACGATGTCGTCGGTGATGCGCAGCATGACGGCCCCTTTCGCACCCTACATAACGCGCCGCGCGGCAACGAAAAAGGGCCGCCCCCGCGTCGGGACGGCCCTTTCGGAAATCGTGGAGGTGATGGCGGTTAGGCCTGCACCAATGTCGGGGTTTCGAAACCCAGGGGCTGCCCTAGGTTCGCGCCTCCAACACTGTTCCGACGCCACTCTCCAGGTTCCTGATAGACACTAGAGCACCTCCTTTCCAATGTTTCGCGATACATTGAGGGTGGCACATCTTGTGTTTCAGTCAAATGAATTTCACACCGGTTGAGCAGAAATTTTTTCGACGATCGCGCGGAACGGAAAAAGTGCCACCAAAGCGAGCGCAAGTTTCACCAGCCAGTCGGCAAACGCCAGGCTGACCCAGAGCGGCGCCATCGGGCCGAAGGTCAGGAAGGGCATCGGGTCGAGCGCCCAGGCGGTCGCCTCATTCGCGGCGGTGCCGAAGACGGCCAGCGTGGCCGAGAAGGCGATCGAGAAGAACAGCACCGTGTCGAGCGCCGATCCGACCAGGGTCGAGATCAGCGGCGCGCGCCACCAGCGGCCCGAACGGACGCGGTCGAAGACGGCGACGTCGGTCAGCTGCGCCGCAAGGAAGGCGATCCCCGAGGCGACACCGATGCGCAGCGGTACGGCCGGGCCGTATTCCAGCATGATCTGCGAGCCGATGAGCGAGCAGATGACGCCGGTGACGAAACCGGCGACGACCACGCGGCGGGCAGGGCCCACGCCGTAGACGCGGTTCATCACGTCCGTCACCAGGAAGGCCAAAGGATAGGTAAAGGCGCCCCAGGTGAGGAGCCCGTCCAGGATCAGGAACTGGACCAGGATGTTCGAGGCCACCACGATGGCGGCCATGGCGATAACGCCGGGCAGGATGCGTGTCATGATATATGTGTCCGTTTTTACATGGTCGCGGCGACATGGCCCCCGGTCATCGGGAACGGGCGGCGTGTAACGCCTGCCCCCGAGTCGCGCAAGTCATTCCGTCAGGGCGTAGTCCACGACCTCGGTCCGCTGGAAGAACCGGTAATTGTCGTCCGAGATCATGGTGAGCCGGATGCGGCCCGCGTCGTCGCGCCAGACCGCCAGCCCTTCGAGGTTGTCGTGACGGCCTGTTGGGGTCTGCAGCAGCACCTCGTCGGACCAGGCCTCGCCCGTCATGTGGACGCGGCGGACGCGGCTGCTGAACCCCAGGCCGGAGAAAGCCCGTTCCAGCACGTAAAGCGCGCCATCGGGGCCGACATCTGCGCCTACGGGGACGAAGCCGTCACTGCGCAGCATCAGGTGCGGCACACCCCATGCGCCGTTCTGAAACCGGAAGACCGGGTTGTAGGCGCCGCGCGTGAGGCCCCGTTCCGGCAGGGCATAAAGCGTGCCATCCGGGCCGATGGCCAGCGCCTCGAGCCCGCCGTTGCCGGGCAGGCGCTTGAAGACATCGTGTTGCGGCAGCGGGGTCGAGCCCGTGGCGTCCAGCCGCCGCACATCCCGGGTGTTCTCGGACGAAAAGTAGAGTGTCCCGTCACCGGCAATCGCCAGCCCTTCGGAATCGAGATCCTTGCGGCCGGGGTCGAGGCGGCGCAGCCCCTCGGCCGTGACGCCGATAATCTTGCTGCCCTTGCGGGTGATCGTCCCCGTGATGATGTAGCTGCGGTCGGAAATCGCGGTAAAGCGCGTGCCATCCGCCGACAGTTCCAGCCCCGACCAGCCACCAAAGCGGTCATCCTCCATCGACCAGGTGTGGCGCGACAGGAAACTGGCGGGCCAGGGCACCTCGGCCGAGCTGGTGAGGGTCAGCGCGGCCAGGCTGGCCACGACGGCGGTCAGGCGCAGCCCCATCTTGCCTCTCCGATACGGACCCATGTCAGGACGAGGCGCGGCCGATCAATTGGACTGCAGCACGCCGGCGCATTGGCCGGGCAGGTCGGCCAGCGTCAGCTCGGGGCGCGGCGGGGTCGGCGCGGGCGGGTTCTTCGGCGGCGGCGGCGGGTTCAGGATGTTGTTCACCCAGGCCTGCGCATCGGCGCAGCCGTCCCCGGCGGGCGGCGGGTCCTGCGGCACGCAGCCGGTCGCCCCGCGCGGGCAGTTCAGCCGCACGTGGAAATGGTAGTGATGCCCGTACCAGGGCCGGATCTTGCGCAGGTAAGTCCGGTCGCCCTTTTCATCGTTGCACATCTGCACCTTGGCGCCGGGGAAGACGAAGATCCGCGCCACGCGCGGGTCGCTGGCGGCCGCCTTCAGCACCTCGTGATGTTGCGGCGTCCAGTCCGAATTCACATAGGCGCCCGAAGCCCGGCGCATCGAGATCGAGCTGATCTTTTCACGCTCGTCGCGGCTGAGGTTCAGCCGTTTCGGGGGCAGCATCCAGACGTCGGCATCAAGGCCCATCTGGTGGCTCGCGTGCCCGGTCAGCATCGGCCCGCCGCGCGGCTGGCTGATATCGCCGACATAGATCCCCTCCCACCCCGGCAGGCGCGCGACCTTGGCCGAGAGGTCCTTGAGGTAGTCGATCATCTCGGGATGACCCCAGTTGCGGTTGCGCGACAGGCGCATGGCCTGCCAGGTCGGGCCGGTCTCGGGCAGTTGCACGGCGCCGGCGACGCAGCCCTTGGCATAGCTGCCATAGGGTGCCGGCGCCTGGACAGAGGCATCGGGCATGCCGCCGAACAGCTGCTTGGCCGACTTGCTGGACAGCGCCGCCGGGACCGCGACCGCCGCCGCGCGCGGGGCATTGTGTTCGCTCCGTTCGCGCTGGCCGCAGGACACCAGCGCGGCGGCCATGGCCACGGCCCAAAGGGATCGCTTCACTACCTGTTTCATTGCCCGCTGCCTCCGATGCGTTCGCCTTGCGGTTTCACCAAGGCTAGCAGGACGAGCCCCACGAGGAAAAGGGCAATCAGCGGCGAGACGCCGATGCGCACATTGCCCGAAAGCGTGGTGAACAGCCCCACCAGCGCCGGCGCGATAAAGGCCGTCGCACGGCCCGATAGACCGTAGAGGCCGAAGTACTCGGCCGGGTTCGCGGGGTCGGTGTGGCGCACCATCAGCGACCGGCTGGCGGCCTGCATGGTGCCGCCCATCCCGCCGATGAAGACGCCGCAGACGATGAAGATCACGTCAGGCAACTGGCTGCCCTCAGCCAGCGGCACGCCGAATATCGCCGCGCGCGACAAGTTGACGATGACGATGCAGACCAGGATCAGCGTGACGACCGCCGTCATGACCACGGGCTTGGGGCCAAAGGCCCTGTCCGCCTTGCCGCCCACGTAGGAAAAGGCCGCCGCACCCAGCCCCGAGATCACGCCGAAGACGCCGATCTGCGTGACCTCCCAGTCCAGCACCAGCGTCGCGTAGATCCCGCCAAAGGCATAAAGACCGTTCAGCGCATCGCGATAAAGCATCGAGCCAAGCAGGAAGTTGATCAGGCTGCCTCGCCCCTTGATCCCCCTGAGGGTGGACCCGAGCTTGCGGAACGCGCCCGCAATGGTCGCGCGCCCCTTGTGGCCGGTGTCGCGCACCCACAGGAAGTAGGGCACCATGAAGACGATGTACCACAGCGCGACAAAGGGCCCGACGGCCCGCGTGCCCTCGCGTTGGTCCGCATCAAGCCCGAAGATCGGGTCGAGCCCGGCCAGCGTCTTGCCGCTGCCCTGCTCGGCAAAGAACACCAGCATGATCGCCAGCGCGAAAAGCCCGCCGATATAGCCGAAGGCAAAGCCCGAGCCCGAAATGTCGCCCACCGTCTTCTCGTCGCCAAGGCTGGGCAGTTGCGAGTTGATGAAGATCAGCGCGTATTCCGCCCCGATGAAGCCGACGGCAAAGACCACCAGCATGGTCCACATGTTCGACCCGTCGGGAAAGGTGAACCACAGCAGAGTCGCGCCGGTCACGTAAAGCAGGGAAAAGAACGCCATCCAGGGCCGCACCCGGCCCGTGGTATCGGCCAGGGCGCCCATGATCGGCGCGCCCAGCGCAATGGTGAGGCCGGCGAGCGCCTGCATCCAGCTCCACATGGTCTGGGCGCGGGCGTCGGCGAGGTTCTCTTCCAGTCCCGTGCCCAGGAAGTACTCGGCCGCGACCCCGGCGAAATAGGGGCCGAAGATGAAGGTCATCAGGACGGTGTGATAGGGCTGGCTGGCCCAGTCAAAGAAATACCAGCCCCAGATCCGCTTGCGCGCCGTGATCTCCGCCATGTCCTGCCCCTGTCCGGTTTACGCACAGTTAGGCCGGCGGGCCGGCGGGCCGCAAGGACTTCCTACGGATCAGGCGTCCGGCGCCGCGCCACGGCTCAGGTTTCAACCGGCGGCCAGGGGCGCAGATCCTCGGCCGCGACCCAGGCGGCGATCCAGGCGGGCACCTCGGGGCTGGGGGCGGCATGGCCCATGACCTCGGCCACCGTCTGCGGCGGCACGATCCCGTCCTTGCCGACCACGGCGGCGCGGTAGACGCAATTGTTCGCCGCCTCGCCACTGGCCAGCCACATCGTCTGCTCGAGGTAAAAGAACCGGTGATCCCAGCAGGCCAGCCGCGAAGTCATGCGCAGGCTGGCGAACGGCCGCACCCGCCGCCGGTAGCGCACCATCGCGCCCGCCATGGTCATCGACCAGCCGCCGGTGCGCAGCGCCGCCAGAAAGCCTGTCCGCTGCGCCAGCGGCACCCGGCCAAGATCGTACAGCGTCAGCGTCCGGCCGTTGTTCAGCTCGAGGAACATGTCGATGTCCCAGGGCCAGCAGCGGTGGTACGACACATGCGTGCCCTCCGGGTCCAGCGGCCCCATCCGCCGGGCGCGGGCCATCTCCTTGGTCATGCGCAGCACGGGATACATCACTCGCTCCTTTTGGCCCCGGGGTGACGCGCGGCCCGCCCCGCGTCAATCGCGACCTCGCGACACTTGTTCTTTACCCCGCGTGTGCTTAGGTGTGCCTGCGGTAAGAACAGGAGTTCCCGGACCAATGATGGCGATCTATGGCCCGCTGCGGCTGATCCTCGACGTGGCCTTCTTCATCATGCTGGTGCACATCATCATGAGCTGGCTGATCAACTTCCAGGTGCTGAACCTGCGCCAGCCGCTGGTCGGCCAGATCTGGGAGGGGCTGAACCGCCTGCTCGAGCCGATCTACACCCCGGTCCGCCGCATCCTGCCCGACACGCGTCCGCTCGACCTTGCGCCGCTGGTGGTGTTCATCATCATCATCTCGCTGCGCGACTACATCCTGCCCTCGCTCCTGCTGGGCTGACGCCCTTCCACAAGCGCCCCCGCCCCCCCTTCATTATTCCATAAATACTCCGGGGGGAGTCACCACAGGTGACGGGGGGCAGCGCCCCCCTGCCCGACCTCAGGCCCAAAGATCCGTCGACAGGTACTTGAGCCCGCTGTCACAGACGATCACCCCGACGCGCCCGCCCCGGGCCGGGCCGCGCAGCAGCTCCAGCGCCGCCGCCACGTTGGCGCCCGCGCTGAAGCCGCCGAATATCCCCTCGACCCGCGCCAGATCCCGCGCCACCTGCCGCGCCCGGTCGCCGCTGACCGACAGGTGCCCGGCCACCGGCGCACCGGTCAGTTGCGACAGCTCGGCCATGGCATAGCCGCCGCCCTGGATCGGATGCTCGGGGCGGGTGGCCTCGCGCCCGGCCAGCACCTCGGCCCCCTCGGGCTCCACCAGCCAGCCGCGCACGCCATGGGGCGCGAGGGCTTGCATGGTGCCGCCGAATGTCCCGCCCGACCCGGCGAAATCCACGAAATCGGTCAGCGTGCCGCCGCTGTCGGCCCACAGCTCCGGCCCCGTCCCGGCCGCATGGGCTGCCGCGTTGCCGGGGTGGTTGAACTGGTCGGCGCGGAAGGCGCCACGCGCGGCGGTGATCCGCTGCGCCTCGGCCTCGACCAGCGCCAGGTCCGCGCCCGAGACCTGCCCCGGCACCGCGCCCGGCGCCTGGTCCACCAGCACCACCTTGGCGCCCAGCGCTTCCATCATCCGCGCCCGCTCCACTGAATTGCCCCGGCTCATCACGGCAACGAAGGGATGGCCCAGCTGCCCGCAGACGATGGCAAGGCCGGTGCCCATGTTGCCGCTTGTCAGCTCGACCACCACCTGCCCCTCGGCCAGGGAGCCGTCGGCCTTAGCGGCCTCGATGATGCCCAGCGCCGCGCGGTCCTTCTTGGAAAAGCCGGGATTGAGGTGGTCGAGCTTGGCGAGGATGCGGCCCTCCACCCCTGCGGCAGCACAGAGCCGGTCCAGCCAGACCGAGGGCGTCGCGCCGATCACGCCCAGGATCGACCCATGCGCCCCGCTCATGTCCCGCGGGCCAGCACGATCTTGGCCCCGCCGTCGAGCGCGCGCAGCCCGTGCGGCACGTCGGCAGCCAGGCGCGCCACGTCGCCCCGGTCGGCCTGCGCGGTGATCCCGCCCGAGACGACCTCGACCGTGCCATTGATGACATAGGCCAGCAGCACCGCGCCGCCCGGCCCCGGCTCTCCGGTGTAGCTGCCGCCATTGCCCAGCCGCAGCTCGCGCAGCCCGGCGCCGAAATCGCGGATGCGCAGGCCCTGGGCGTCGAACTCGCTTTGCCCGGCGGCATCCGCGGTGACGATCTCGACCCGCCCCTCACGCGGCGGCGGGGCAAAGAGCGCGCCAAGGTCGAGGTCCAGCGCCCCGGCCAGCGCCACCAGCGTGGTGATCGTCGGGCTCGATTCGCCCCGCTCGATCTGGCTGGCCATGGAGCGCGATACGCCTGAAACCTGCGCCAGCGCCTCGAGCGTGAGGCCGCGTTCGGTCCGCGCCTCGCGGATCAGCCCGGGCAGCCGGGCAAGGATGTCATGGGCACTGTCCGTCATGACGGAACCTTGCCGCGCCGCGGCCATCGCCGTCAAATCGAAAGACGGCGGCAGCGCGGAAGATCGCGCACGCCTTTGACACCCGCAGGGATTATTCGCTGGCCAAGCGGACGGGCTTGGGGTTCACTCTGCCGCGAAACGCGAACGAGGAGTGAAACACATGAGCGACGATATCGTCATCCTGGGCGGTGCACGGACCGCGATCGGCACCTTTGGCGGCAGCCTTGCGGGCACCGCGCCCATCGACCTCGGCACCGCCGCCGCCAAGGCCGCGCTGGAACGTGCCGGGGTCGAAGGCGGCCAGGTCGGCCACGTGGTCTTTGGCCATGTCATCAACACCGAGCCGCGCGACATGTACCTCAGCCGCGTGGCGGCGATGCAGGCGGGGATTCCCGACACGACGCCCGCGATGAACGTCAACCGCCTCTGCGGATCCGGCGCGCAGGCCATCGTCAGCGCGACGCAATCGCTGATGCTGGGGGATGCCGATTTCGCGCTTGCCGGCGGTGCGGAATGCATGAGCCGGTCGCCCTATATCGTGCCCGACCAGCGCTGGGGCCAGAAGATGGGCGACATCAGGACGCTCGACATGATGCTGGGCGCGCTGACCTGCCCCTTCGGCACCGGCCACATGGGCGTGACGGCCGAGAACGTGGCGACCGAGTCGACCATCAGCCGCGAAGACCAGGACGCCTTTGCGCTGGAAAGCCAGAAGCGCGCGGGCGCGGCGATCGAGGCGGGGTATTTCGCCGAGCAGATCGTGCCGGTCGAGGTCAAGGTCAAGCGCGACATGGTGCCCTTCCAGGTCGATGAGCACCCCAAGCCCGCGACCACGGCCGAGGTGCTGGCCGGCCTGCGCCCCGCCTTTCAGAAGGACGGGACAGTCACGGCGGGCAATGCCTCGGGCATCAACGACGGGGCCGCGGCCATCGTGCTGGCCCGCGCTGGCGCGGCCGAGGCGGCAGGCCTTAGCCCAAAGTTCCGCGTCCTGGGTTATGCCCATGCCGGTGTGCGCCCCGAGGTGATGGGCTTTGGCCCGATCCCCGCGGTCGAGGCCTTGTGCAAGCGCACCGGGCTGTCGGTGGGCGATTTCGACGTGATCGAATCGAACGAGGCCTTCGCCGCCCAGGCCATCGCGGTGAACCGCGCGCTGGGTCTGGATACGGCCAGGGTGAACCCGAACGGCGGGGCCATTGCCCTCGGTCACCCGGTCGGCGCCACCGGCGCGATCATCACCGTCAAGGCGATGTACGAGCTGGAGCGGATCGGCGGAAAGAAGGCGCTGATCACCATGTGCATCGGCGGCGGACAGGGCATCGCGCTTGCCATCGAGCGGATCTGAGCGGAAAGGGCGGGAGTGAGGGGCCAGCCCCTCACGCTCCCCGGAGTTTAGTGACAAGATGAAGGGCGGATCCCTCGTGGGGCCGCCCGGCGCGCTTCATTCGGGCGTGGGACAGGTGACCTCGTCCTGGTCGGTGCCATAACGCGCGATGAACATGTCCGCAGTCCCCTGCGCGACGCGCTGGATCTCGGCCTCGGTGAAGTCGGATTGCATGCCGAAGACCATGCGCGGCCAGAGCGAGGCACGGCAGAGCTCGCCGAACTGGTCGGCGGCGAGATCGAAGTCGTCGATGTTCAACGCGCCGGCGGCATGGGCCTCCTGCATGAAGGCGCGGAGCCGTTCGCGGCCCAGCTGGGGCCCGCAGCTGTAGAACTGGCGGCCGAGTTCCGGGAAGCGGTCGGATTCGGCCACGCAGATGCGGAAGATGCGCATCGAGAAGGGCGAGACCATGAAGCGCGTGATCTGCGTCGCCGCCTGCAGCAGCATCTGCCGGATCGAGCTGCTGGGCTTGATCTCTGCCTCGGCGGCATCGGCCATGCGGATGCATTCCTGGCGCGCGACCTCGAGGAACAGGTGCTGCTTGTCGGGGAAGTACTTGTAAAGCGTGGCCTTGGACACCTCGGCCGCGCGGGCGATATCGTCGACGCTGGCGCCTTCGAAGCCGTCGGTCAGGAAGACCTGCCGCGCGCCCTTGAGCACCTGGTCGTATTTGCGCCCCTTGCGGGGGACGGGCGATCCGCCATCCATTCCGGTCTCCGACTCTGTGGAGCCTGAATATAAACCGTTCAGTTCACTTGCGGCAAGCCGCCGCGCCCGCTTGCGGCGGCTTTTCGGCTGCCGTAGTTTGGAATTGTTCTAAATTTTGGAGCTGTCATGCGTTTCCTCACCCAGCGGCGACGATTCCGCGACCTGTCCGAGCAGGAAGTCCTGGCGCTGGCCATCTCGTCCGAGGAGGACGATGCGCGGATCTACCGGTCTTATGCCGAGATGCTGCGGGCGGATTACCCGGATACGGCCAAGATCTTTGATGGCATGGCGGCCGAGGAGGACGGCCATCGCCAGCGGCTGATCGCCATGCACGAGACGCGGTTCGGCGCGGTGATCCCGCTGATCCGGCGCGAGCACGTGGCCGGGTACTATGCGCGGCGGCCGGTCTGGCTGGTCGAGAACCTCGGGATCGAGCGGATCCGCGAGGAGGCCGAGTTGATGGAGCATGACGCGGAACAGTTTTACCTGCGGGCCGCGCAACGGACGAGCGACGCGGCGACGCGCAAGTTGCTGGGGGACTTGGCCGCCGCCGAGGCCGGGCACCAGCACCGGGCAGGCAAGCTGGAGGAGGCGCATCTGGACGACGGTGCGCGAGAGGCCGAGGGGGTGACAGCCCATCGCCAATTCGTGCTGACCTGGGTGCAGCCGGGGCTGGCGGGGTTGATGGATGGCTCGGTCTCGACCCTGGCGCCGATCTTTGCCACCGCCTTTGCGACGCAGGACACCTGGACGACCTTCCTTGTCGGGATGGCGGCGAGCGTGGGGGCCGGGATCTCGATGGGCTTCACCGAGGCGGCGTCGGATGATGGCGAGCTGTCGGGGCGCGGCTCTCCGTGGAAACGGGGGGTCGCCTCGGGCGTGATGACGACGCTCGGCGGGCTGGGGCATGCGCTGCCCTACCTCATCCCGCATTTCTGGACCGCGACGGTGACGGCGATGATCGTCGTGTTCGTCGAGCTGTGGGCGATCGTCTGGATCCAGAACCGCTACATGGACACGCCGTTCCTGCGGGCCACCTTCCAGGTGGTGCTGGGCGGGGCGCTGGTCTTTGCGGCCGGGGCCTTGATCGGCGGGGGGTGATGTCGGGTTTCAGATTGCCGTGGCAATCCGACCCGGGGCGCGCCGGCTAACGCCGGCGCGGAGGGGGCCAGCCCCCGTCGCCTGCGGCGACTCCCCCGAGGTATTTTTGAAACGATGAAGGACGGGGGGACGCCAGGCGGAGAGGACGGAGGGGGCGCTGCCCCCCGGTGCCCGTGGGCACCGTCCCCCGAGGTATTTGGGAAACGATGAAGGGCTGGGTGGACTCGACTCTTGGGTGGCGCGGGACTAGATTTGGAACAAATCATGAACATGTAGCTGCTGCCCATGCCCGCCCGTCGAATCCTGTCGCTCTGGTTCCCCCGCCTTGGCGCGGAGCGGCTGATGCGGCGTGGCTTCGGCGCGGCGGATCAGCCGCTGGGCGTCGTGCAGGCGCAGGGGCAGATGCAGGTGCTGTCCTCGCTGAACGCGGCGGCCGAGGCGGAGGGGCTGTCGGTCGGCCAGCCGCTGCGGGATGCGCAGGCGATCTGCTCGGGTCTGCTGACGCGGCTGCGCAATCCGCAGGCCGAGGCGGCGTTCCTGGGCGTGTTGCGCCGTTGGGCCGGGCAGTTTTCGCCCTGGGTGGCCGAGGAGGCGCCGGCGGCGCTGCTGCTGGACATCTCGGGCTGCGCGCATCTGTTCGGCGGGGAGGCCGGGCTGCTGGAGGCGGCGGAGGCCGGGGCGGCCGACCTCGGGCTCACGCTGCGGGCCGGGATCGCGGACACGGTGGGCGCGGCCTGGGCGCTGGCGCGCTATGCCGGGCGCGCGGCGGCGTCGCATCGCAGCGGCGACGCGGTGGAGCAGGAGGCACGCGCCACCCGGTCGCGCGCGGTGAAGCGGCGGCATTGGGAACGGGGCGGGGCGGCACCGAGCCGGGTGAGCACCGCCTCGGTCGCCGAGAGGATCGCGGGGCACGGCAAGGCGCATGCGGCGCTGGCGCCGCTGCCGGTCGCGGCCTTGCGGCTGGAGCCGGCGTTGGTGGAGGAACTGGCGCGGCTGGGGCTGCGGCTGGTCGGAGACTTGGCGGGCCAGCCGCGCGCCGCGCTGGGACGGCGCTTTGGCAAGGGGCTGGTGTTGCGGCTGGACCAGGCGCTGGGGTCAGCCGCCGAGCCGCTGTCGCCCGCCCCGCCGCCGCGCGCCTTTGCCGTGCGGCTGACCCTGCCCGAACCGATCGGGCTGGCGGAGGACCTTTCGGCCGCGCTCGACCGCCTGCTGCCCCGGCTGTGCGATCACCTGAAATCGGCTGGGCTGGGCGCGCGGCTGGTCCGGCTCGAGGCGCATCGCGCCGATGGCACCAGGCAGGGGATCGAGGCCGGCCTCGCCCGCCCTGCCGCCGATCCGGACCGGCTGCGCCCGCTGGTGGCGATGAAGCTGCCCGAGATCGAGGCCGGCTTCGGCATCGACATGATCCGGCTCGAGGCGATCCGGACAGAGCCGCTGCACGACCGGCAAAGCACCGGCCACCTGGCCGCCGGACAGGCGGTGTCGGAGCGGTTGGCGAAAAGCACGGCGATGGATGACCTGGTGACGCGGGTGGGCGCGCGGATCGGGCTCGAGGCGGTCACCCGGCGCCATCCGGGCGAAAGCCACCTGCCCGAGAAATCCGCGCAGGTGCTGGGCGCCGCCTGGTCAGACCCCGCTGGCCATTGGCCACGGCCGGGGGTACCGCGTCCGCTGGTTCTCTGGCGGCCGGAACCTGTGCAGGCCCCCGAGCGACCGGACATCCCCGACCGCTTTCGCTGGCGCGGGCAGGACAAGGAGGTGACCCGCGCCGAGGGGCCGGAGCGGATCACCCGCGAATGGTGGCTGGACGACCCGGACTGGCGCACCGGCACGCGGGATTACTGGCGGGTCAGCTGCCGGGATGGCGACCGGCTGTGGCTCTATTACGGGCACGGGGCCGAGATGTCGGCGGGGTGGTTCTGTCACGGGAGCTTTTGTTGATGCGGCCAAGGTGGAAGGGGGGCCAGCCCCCCGTCGCCATGGGCGACTCCCCCCAAGGTATTTTCAAAACGATGAAGGAATGGGGTCTGCTTTCACTTTTCCGGAAATACTCATGCCGACGGTGCCACGAGCGCAACGCCCGAGAGGGGCGTCGCCTATCAACTTGCAGGATGAGAGCGCGCGGAAGCGCTCAATTGGGTCAGGGCGGTTGCGCCAGGCGGGGCATGGGGAAGATCGGAAAACGGGCGCAGGCGGGACCGCAGGACGCGTTGTTTCAAGAGAAACGCTTGATTTGTGAAAAGGATGTGCCAACATCTTGGGTATGAACTCCATCACATCCATCGGCGCGGGCAGCGCAGTCGAACAGGTGGCCTTCCAGCGACCCGAGCTGGGCGTCATCCTTGGTCTCTACGGGCGCATGGTCGCCGCGGGGGAATGGCGCGATTACGGCATCTCCTGCCTCAAGGACCGGGCCGTCTTTGCCGTGTTCCGGCGCACGGCGGAAACGCCGCTGTACCGGATCGAGAAGCACCCCAAGCTGCGCAACAAGCAAGGACAATACGTGGTCTTCGGCCCCGAGGGGCAGGTGCTGCGGCGCGGGCATGACCTCAAGACCGTGCTGCGCGTACTCGAGCGCAAGCTGATCCGGCCGGTCGATTGAGGTCTCAGGCCGGCAGTGTGCCGGCCATGATGCAGAGCAATTCGAACATGATGGACACGCCGAGGAAGGCGGTGCCGCCGCTGGCGTCGAAGGGGGGCGAGACCTCGACCAGGTCTGCGCCCGCCACGGTGACGCCTTCAAGGCCGCGCACGACCTGCAGCGCCTGGTAGGCGTTCGGGCCACCCACCTCGGGCGTGCCGGTACCCGGCGCGAAAGTCGGGTCGACGAAATCGATGTCGTAGCTGACATAGGTCGGCGTAGGACCGACGATCTCGCGCGCTTCGGCCATGACATCCTCGGGACCGCGGGCGTGGAACTCCTCGATCGGGATGATGCGGATGCCGACGCTCTCGGCAAAGTCGCGGTCCTCGCGGTCGTACATCGTGCCGCGGATGCCGATCTGGACGATGCGTTTCGGGTCCAGCAGCCCCTCTTCCACCGCGCGGCGGAAGGGGGTGCCATGGGTGTACATCTGTCCGTTGAAATAGGAATGGAAAAGGTCGGTGTGGCTGTCGAAATGCACCATGCCCAGCGGGCCGGGGCGGGCCAGCGCGCGCAGGACCGGCAGCGAGGTCAGGTGGTCTCCGCCCGCCGTGAGGGGCCGGATGCCGGCGCTGACCAGCCCGTCGTAGAAGGTCGTGATCCGGGTCATCGAATCCTGGATATCGGCCGGGTTTGGGCCGACATCGCCGAGGTCGGCGCAGGACAGCGCCTCAAAGGGGCGCAGGCCGGTCACCGGGTGCTCGGCCCGGATCATCGTCGAGGCGTCGCGCAGCTGGCGCGGCCCGTGGCGCGGGCCGGGGCGGTTGGTGGTGCCGCTGTCCCAGGGCACGCCGACGAGGCCGACATCGACCTCGGCCCAGCGGTCGTGGCCGGGCGGGACATGCGGCAGGCGCATGAAGGTAGGGATACCGGCAAAGCGTGGCAGCTCGAAACCCGAGACCGGGTGGAAGAACGGGTCGCTCATGCGGGGACTCCTGTCGGGGAAAGGCGCTTGCGGGCCAGCAACGGGCCGTCGCCCTGCGCGTCGATGCGGGCCAGCGCCTCGTGCAGCGGCTCGAAGGCGACCCGCATGTGGTAGGCATTGGCGTGGAGGATCTGCGTCGGGCTGACGACCAGCGCCACGTGGCCGCGCCAGAACAGCAGGTCTCCGCGCGCGAGGTCGGCACCCTCTGCCAGCGGATCGCCGATGCCGGCGCGTTGCAGGTCGCTGTCACCAGGCACGTTGATCCCGCAGGCGGCAAAGGCGGCCTGCACGAGGCCCGAGCAGTCGATCCCCCAGATCGAATTGCCCCCCCAGAGATAGGGCGTGCCAAGGTAGGTCTCGGCCACGCTGACCGGGTCCGTGTCGGGTTGCGAGACCGGGGCGAGATGGGTGGCGGGGATGTACAGCCCGTCCTCGGTGCGCCAGAGGCGGCCCTGCGGATCGGCCACCGCCACGGTCGCGCCATGGGGCAGCGCCAGGGGGGCCGGTGTCTTGATGTCGTTCTGCCGGAAGGCGAGGGTTTGCGGCTGGATCACGCGGTGGGTCGGCGTTTCGGGATCGCCCAGCGCGTCACGCTCCACGTAGCCCACGTAGCCGCCCCGCGTGGCCTGCCCGAAACACAGCCGCGTGCCGGTTTCCAGCACGCGGAAGGCATCGCCGTAGATCAGCTGCCGGTCAAGCCGCACACCGTCGGGCGCGCAGCGCAGGGCGGCCACGGGGGCGATGACGCGGCGCATTTCTCCCGGCACGTAGTTGCGGCCGGGGATGCGGTCCCGCCATTCCTGCGCGGCGACGCGCGGGTTGGCGGGTGTGATCCGGGGATCGAAGCTCACAGCGACAGAAGGCGCGGCAGCGCGTCCAGCAGCGCGCGGGCGCCCTGACCCGTGCCGCCCTTGGGCCGCGCGGGGGCCGAGGCGGGTTGCCAGCCGTAGATGTCGAAATGCAGGTAGTCCCCGGACGCCTCGACAAAGCGGCGCAGGAACAGCGCGGCGGTGATCGAGCCTGCGAACCCGCCCGAGGGCGCGTTGTCGAGATCGGCGATGCCCGGTTCGATCTTGGCCTCGTAGGGGTCCCAGAAGGGCATGCGCCAGACCGGATCGGCGCAGGCGCCCGCCGCATCGCTCAGCTGCGCGGCCATGAGGTCCGAGGTGGCGTAGAACGGCGCAAGGTCGGGGCCCACCGCCACGCGGGCCGCGCCGGTGAGGGTGGCCATGGAGACCACCAGGTCGGGTTCTTCCTCGTCCGCCAACGCCAGCGCATCGGCCAGTACCAGCCGCCCCTCGGCGTCGGTGTTGTTGATCTCGACCGTCAGACCCTTGCGCGAGGTCAGGATGTCGCCGGGGCGGAAGCTGTCGCCCGAGACATTGTTCTCGACCGCCGGGATCAGCACGCGCAGGCGCAGCTTGAGGCCCGTCGCCATGATCATCCGCGCCAGCCCCAGCACGGTGGCTGCGCCGCCCATGTCCTTTTTCATCAGCCCCATCGAGGCGCCGGGCTTGAGGTTCAGCCCCCCGGTGTCGAAACAGACGCCCTTGCCGACCAGCGTCAGCGATGGGCCCTCGTCGCCCCAGCGCATGTCCATCAGGCGCGGCGCGCGGGTGGCGGCGCGGCCGACCGCGTGGATCATGGGGAAGTTCTGTTGCAGCAGGTCGTCGCCCACCACCGTCTCGATCACGGCGCCGAACTCGGCCGCCAGCGCCTCGGTCGCGGCTTGCAGGCTGTCCGGCCCCATGTCCTGCGCGGGGGTGTTGATGAGATCGCGGGTGAGGCATTCGCCCGCAACGATCGCCTCGATCCGGGCGACGTCGATGCCGGCGGGGGCGACCAGCGCGGCCTTCATCGGGCCCTGCGCCTTGTAGCGGTCGAACCGGTAACTGGCGAGCAGCCAGCCCAGCGCTTCGTTCGCTGCATCCGCGTCGGGCAGACCGCTGGCGATGCGATAGGTGCCAGCGGGTAGCCTGGCGGCGGCGGCGGCCAGGGCGAACCGGTCGCGCTGGCGCGAGGCCTCGGTCCCGTAACCGGCCAGCGCCATGCCGATGCCGCCAGCCTCGCCCGGCAGGGCAAGGGCCTGGCCCAGCCCGCCGTCAAAGCCCATGTCGCGGACCCAGCCGGCAATGGCATCGGGCTGGGCGGTCAGCCAGTCGTCCAGCTGGCCCGGGGTCAGGACGTGGAGGTCGCGCGCATCGGGCGCATCATCGGCGAAACGGGGCGGCATGGGGCGTCCTTTGCGAAGACTGTTCGCAGAACAGAGTAAAGCGCCCGCAGCGGGCCGCAACCCCGGGCGAAACACCGAACCAAAAGGAAAGGACGTTCAGATCATCTGGTCCTGCAGATCCCAGACGGCGGTCAGGGACCGTTCGCCGCTGCGGATCAGGCGGGCCATGGTCGCGGCCAGCGCGACGCCATCGTTGCGCCGGGCGCAATCGGCCACGTATTCGGCGACCAGCGCAATGCCGGTCAACCCGATCTGTTCGCAGATCGTGGTCATGCCGTGGGTCGCCTCGACCAACTCGTCCAGGTTGCCCGAACGGAACAGCCGGTCGGCATGGGTCAGGCGCACGGCCAGTTCCTCGATCGCCTGGCAGATCAATTGCTCGGCCCGGGCGGCGCCCAGCTGTGAATATAAAATGGCCAATCGGTCGCGGTCGACAGACGCGGCCTCTTCGACTGACAGGAAGGCTACCTGCTCCACCGTGCTCACCCCATTGTTTTGCCCCCACAGGCTTGGCCAAAATGGCGGCGATCCCTTCTCAAATCGTAAAGATCAGGGCCCGATTTCCCTCGAAATTGTGGCGAATCGCCTATAGATGAACCTGCCCGACAGGAGAAGGACCTCGCATGCAACACGCCCGTCCCTTGCCCAAGTACCTTGTCCAGCGTTTCGCCGGATGGAAGGCAACTACATACGAAGAGAACAAGTCGTGGTATCGCCGTCTAGCGTCGGAGGGGCAGCACCCCCGCGCCATGGTGATTTCCTGCTGCGACAGCCGGGTGCATGTCACCTCGATCTTCGGGGCGGACAATGGCGAGTTCTTCATCCACCGCAACATCGCCAACCTCGTGCCCTCCTACGAGCCCGACGGCCAGCAGCACGGCACCTCGGCCGCAGTGGAATACGCGGTCACCGCGCTCAAGGTCGCCCATGTCATCGTCATGGGCCATTCCAGCTGCGGCGGCGTGAAGGGCTGTTTCGACATGTGCAGCGGCAAGGCGCCCGAGCTCGAGGAAAAGTCGAGCTTTGTCGGCCGCTGGATGGACATCCTGCGCCCCGGCTACGAGGCCGTCGCCGGCATCGAGGATGAAGAAACGCGGCTGAAGGCGCTTGAAAAGCAGGCGGTCATCGTGTCGCTGCGCAACCTGATGACCTTCCCCTTCGTCGCCGAGGCCGTCGAGGCCGGGAACCTCAGCCTGCACGGGCTGTGGAACGACATCGGCGACGGCGGCCTCGACTATTACGACGGAGAGACCAAGAGCTTCGTCTCGCTCTGACCCCGCCGGGTTTCAGGCGGCAACGACCCGGGCGACGTGGTCGGTGCCGTCTTCCTGGATGATGCTGGGAGAGCCGAGCCGTTCGACCAGGTCCCGCAGCGGCGCGCCCAGGAAGCTGCCCGTGCAGATCGCGTTGCGGGTCTGCTGGTTCACGACCAGAAGGCGGCCGTATTTCAGGTGCAGCCCGTAGTCGCGCGACGACAGCGCCGCAACCAGGTCGCGCCAGCTTTGCGCCCCGTCGAAGAGCGGCTTGAGGCTGAGCCTCAGCAGCGTGGCGGTTTCGCAATCCATGGCGTGGGTTTCGCCATCGCCGTGCCACTGGACAGCGGGGATCGCCTCGGGGTTCGTCTGCGGGAAAAGAGCCTGTTCCATGGTACCACCAACGTGCTTGAGCCTGGGATGGTTTCATGCTGCGCCCGGATCGGGGCGGAAATGGGGAAACGATCCCGGTGGATTGTGGCAACAATCGCGCGATCCGGGACAATTTGAACGACACCGGCGCAGGGGCAGCCCCGCGCCGGGTCGGATCGGGCCTCAGCCCTTCTTCAGGACTTCGCGGCCCAGCAGTTCGGCGATCTGCACCGCGTTCAGGGCGGCGCCCTTGCGCAGGTTGTCGCTGACGCACCACAGGTTCAGACCGTTGTCGATGGTCGAATCCTGGCGGATACGGCTGATGAAGGTGGCGAAATCGCCGACGCATTCGATCGGCGTGACGTAGCCGCCGTCCTCGCGCTTGTCGATCACCATGATGCCGGGCGACTCGCGCAGGATGTCGCGCGCCTCGTCCTCGTCCAGGAAATCCTCGGTCTCGATGTTCACCGCCTCGGAATGGCCGACAAAAACCGGGACGCGCACGCAGGTCGCGGTGACCTTGATCTTGGGATCGAGGATCTTCTTGGTCTCGGCGACCATCTTCCATTCTTCCTTGGTCGAGCCGTCATCGAGGAAGACGTCGATATGCGGAATCACGTTGAAGGCGATCTGCTTGGTGAACTTCTTGGGCGCGACGTCCGAGGTCGGGTTGTAGACCGCCTTTGTCTGGTCCCAGAGCTCGTCCATGCCCTCTTTGCCCGCGCCCGACACCGACTGGTAGGTCGACACGACGACGCGCTTGATCCGCGCGCGGTCATGCAGCGGCTTGAGCGCGACAACCATCTGCGCGGTCGAGCAGTTGGGGTTGGCGATGATGTTCTTCTTGGAATAGCCGTGGATCGCCTGCGGGTTGCACTCGGGCACGATCAGCGGCACGTCTGGGTCGTAGCGGTAGAGCGAGGAGTTGTCGATCACCACGCAGCCGGCGGCGGCCGCCTTGGGGGCGTAATCCTTGGTCGCGGCAGAGCCCACGGCGAACAGCGCCATGTCCCAGCCGGCAAAGTCGAAAGTGGCGAGGTCCTGGGTCTTGAGGGTCTTGTCACCGAACGAAACCTCGGTTCCCAGCGATTTTCGCGACGCCAGTGCGGCGATCTCGTCGACGGGGAACTGGCGCTCGGCCAGGATGTTCAGCATTTCGCGGCCCACGTTGCCCGTGGCGCCGACGACGACGACCTTGTAGCCCATTGTCTCGGGTCTCCTTATCCCTTTGGCAGGTCTAGTTTCAGGGTCCGACCCTGCCTGGCCGGACGCGCGGGGCTATACAGGAAGGCCCGATGTGTTGAAAGGCGAAAGATCGCGCGGGGGCGGCGCGGTCAGTCCGTCCTGTCGCGCGAAAAGAGGTAAAGCGCCAGGCCAAGGGCCAGTGCCACGGTCATCAGCCCGAACACCGGCTGGTAGCCGGCCTGCGGCCCGGACGCCGCGGCGTAGCTGTCGTAGATTCGGCCCGTCGCGACTTGGAAGAGGCCCACGCCGCCGATCCCGAAGAGGTTCATCAACGTGATCCCGCGCCCCGCCAGGTGCGGCGGGAAGAACGCCCGCCCATGGGCGACAATCATCGGGAAGGACGCGCAGAAGAAGCCAACGGCGGCAAAGGCGGCTATCGCCGCGCCCAGCGGCATCGCGGGCCAAAGCGCCAGCGTCGCGCAGGCGATCAGCCCCCCGGCGTTGCCGGCAAAGACCACCCATTTGCGCGTGCCGAGCCAGCGGTCGAGCGGGCCGTACAGGAACGTGCCCGCGATCATCGCCACGCCCATGACGAGGCTCGCGTTGCCGATCAGCACCGTATCGGCGCCGTGCATGTCGCCGAGGTAGGGCCCGATCCACAGGCCGCGCAGCCCGGCCGCCGGGGCGTAGCCCACGAACATCAGCGGAAAGACCAGCCACAGCGCGGGGATCTTCAGCAGGTCCAGCAGCGAGCCGCGCGTCGCGCTTTCGACGGGCGGCGGGTCGGTGACGACCAGCCACAGTCCGGCCGACAGCAGCACCGTCCCGCCGCTGAGCGCGCCCATCGTGGCGCGCCAGCCCCAGGCCTCGACCATCCAGGCCAGCGGGGCCGACCCCAGCAGGTTGCCCACCGAGCCGATCCCCAGCACCAGCGCCGCCAGCGTGGCAAAGGTCGCCGGCGGGTAGAGCCGCGCGAAGGTGTAGTAGGACGCCATCAGGACCGGCGAACAGCCGATCCCGATCAGGGTCATCGCGACGCTGATGTGCCAGGGCGCCGAGGCCAGCGCAAAGACCAGCGCCCCGCCGCCCGCGCCGAAGGCAAAGATCGACGCGGCCGTGCGGCGCGGCCCGATCCGGTCAAGCAGCGCGCCGACCGGGATCTGCATCGCGGCAAAGACCAGGAACCACAGCCCCGTGGCGGTGGCGAGGTCGGACGGACCCGCCCCGAGGTCGCGCGCCAGCGCGGGGCTGAGCACGGCCAGGAAGGCACGGTAAAACTGGCTTAACACATAGGCCAGCGTCAGCAGGATCAGCCCTGCACGCATGTTCCGCCCCTCCTCCCAAAGGCGCGCGGGATGGCGGGATTACTGCGTGCGCAGGTTCCGCGCCGATTCCTTGATCGCGTCGTATTGCCCCGAGGGACGGAAGCGCCAGAGGTAGTCGGGCATGACCGCCTCCATCGCGACGGGGGTGATGCCGAGATCGGCAAGGCCCTTGGCCCCGTCGGACACGACGTTGTCCTGGCGCAGGGTCACGACCTGGTCGCGGGTGATCATCCTGGGCACGATGCCAAGGCTCAGGCTGCTGGCCGTCTCGAACACGCCGCCAAGGATGTTGCCCACCCAGAACGGCAGGTTCAGCACCAGCCGGCGACGGCGGATCACGCCCAGCATGGTCTGCATCAGCTCGCGGAACGTGTTCACATCCGGCCCGCCCAGTTCGTAGATGCCGGGCTCGGCCTTGCCGGTCAGCGCCTTCTCGGCCGCCTCGGCGACGTTGTCGACATAGACCGGCTGGAACTTCGACTCGCCGCCGACCACGGGCAGGATCGGGCCCATGCGAGTCATCCCGGCGAAACGGTTGAAGAAATCGTCCTCGGGCCCGAAGATCACGCTGGGGCGCAGGATCGTGGCGGTCGGGAAGGCGTCGAGGATCGAGGCCTCGCCTTCGCCCTTGGACCGTTGGTAGGCGCTGTCGCTGTCGACATCGGCGCCAATGGCCGAGATGTGCACCATCTTGCCGACACCCAGCGCCGCGGCGATGCGCGCGATTCGGCCCGCGCCGGTCGCCTGCACGGCATCGAAGTTGTTCTTGCCCTTCAGATCGAATGTGCCCACGCAGTTCATGACGGCGTCGGCGCCTTCCATCACGGCGCGCACGCTGTCATCGTCACGGATGTTGCAGAACACGGGCTCGACCTGGCCCACGACACCGTAGGGCTTGACGAAGAGCGCCTCGTTCGGGCGCCGGACCGCGACGCGGACGCGCCATCCCTGTTTCGCCATACGGCGTGCGATGTAGCGGCCGACGAAACCGGACCCACCGTAGATCGTGACAAGCTTGGACATTGGCATCTCCGGGCATGTTTCGAGACCTCATTACGCCGCGAAGCATCGCGAAACAAGGCGATACGGCGCATTCGTGGAAGGGGCCCGAAAAAGATGAAAAAAGTGCGTTGACAGTATCGGTGGCGCGGCTTAAACGCCCCTCCACGACACCGGCCCAGGTGGCGGAATGGTAGACGCGCTGGCTTCAGGTGCCAGTGGCCGCAAGGCCGTGGAGGTTCGAGTCCTCTCCTGGGCACCATAAAAAGCCTCTAAGGTTTCGACCTTGGAGGCTTTTTTGTGTCCACGACTTCCCTTACCCACCGTTCTGTCCCCCGTGTGATGGATGACATCGCCCCACACTTGCACCCAAGGACACGATGCGGATCATCAGTCGGCTCTTTCGCTTTACATGACCCACAATCGGGACAGTAAGCCCCGATGAAAGATTGGCTGGCCGTCGTCTTGTTTCGAACCAAGGCGACGGCTTGGTTCTATTGGCCGCCGGGGCCTCGGGTTGTGGACAGCCTCTTTCAAGAGCGCCTTTTTGGCCCTCTCAATCATGTCAGCGCCTCGACCGACGTAGCCGTCCAGCTCCTCCCTAGCCACTCGTTCATCGGCCTTCTTCTGAATGTTGCAGGCAACCGAGTGATGCCGCTCATGCTCAAGAAAACTCTCGATGATCTGTATCATGGCAAAGCGTCCACCAATCTTCGCGCTCCGCCAGAGGACCTTTCACATGCCTCAAATTTTTTCTTTCAAAATACACATTTAACCACCTCGCATCGCTGTTTGCGACGCGTGTCCGTGGGAATGCGTTGGCACCTCTTCGCAGGCGCGTCGGATCATGTCGCTCAGACACCATGCGCACTTCGGTACCGCACAAGTAGGTTCACGCCCGCCAGGCTTCCTGATGCTTGCACGTCCCAGACCATAGATCGCTTCACGCGACGGCAGCTCCCTACGGCGACGGGGGCGTGACGCTATCTCTCCGAGTGGTTCGAGAGCAGTTTCCGGGCGATCGCCTTCGCTTCGTGCAGGTGGTCAGTCACCGCGGCAAGGGCGGCGTCGGGATCGTGATTGACCAGGGCCGTGCAGATAGACTGCATGTGCTCCGGGCCTGGCATGTCGCGCTGATCGCTGGTCAGCGTCAGGACCCGCAGCCGCGAGATCCGGCCGTTCAGCCGCTGCACGATCTCCCAGGCGATGTTGTGACGCGCCCCTTCGAAGATCAGCGCGTAGAATTGCGTCGCCGCCTTGAACAGCGCCCCCGGCGTTTGGTCCTGCCCTGCTCGTTTGAGATCCACCAAGGCCGTGTTCAGCCGCTGCGCCAGCTCGGGCGTCATGTTGCGCGCACAGGCCATCGCGGCGGCGGTCTCGAGCTTGAGGCGAATGTCGTAGATCTGCTGGGCGTCGTCCCAGTTCATCTCGGCCACGATCGGCCCGCGATTGGGCACATGCGACACCAGCCCCTCGGCGTCGAGGTACCGCAGCGTTTCCCGCACGACGGTGCGCGAGACGCCGAGCTGTTCGCAAAGCACCCGCTCTACAAGCCGATCCCCCGGCTTGAACACACCGTCAATGATCGCGTCCCGGATCTTTTCCAGGACGACATCCCGCAGCGTGATCGGCTGCTGCTCGATTTTGCTTAGCCCAATATTTGACATGCGAGTCTGGATATCAGGCCCCGCGCGGCTCAACAAGATTGTTTGTACGATTGTATTACGGTATTCCATCCTACAGTGAGACGATTCGACATTGATGGGAACCTTGAATGCCTGCCGAAATCCGTAAGACCCTGCTGCATGTCGAAACGACATGGATCGAAGGGGGCAAAGCCGCGCCGACCCCGCTCAAGATGATCGCGGCCATCGCCGTCATCCGTAACCCATGGGCCGGCATGGGCTTTGTCGACGACCTGCGCCCCGCCATCCTTGATGTTGCGCCCGAACTGGGCGCGCTGCTCACCGAAATGGTGCTCGAGGCGGCCGGCGGCGGCGACAAGGTGGAAGGCTACGGCAAGGCCGCCATCGTCGGCGTCAACGGCGAGATCGAACATGCCTCGGGGCTGATCCACACCCTGCGCTTCGGCAACCATTACCGCGAGGCAGTGGGGGCCAAGTCCTACCTGGCCTTCACCAACACGCGCGGGCCGGCCAACGCATCGCTGCAGATCCCGCTGATGGACAAGAACGACGGCGGGCGGCGCAGCCATTACCTGACCATCCAGCTTTCGGTCGCGGACGCGCCCGGCCCGGACGAGATCGTCGTGGCCCTTGGCGCCTCTATCGGCGGGCGTCCGCATCATCGCATCGGCGACCGCTATCAGGATCTGAAGGAACTGGGACATGACGTCGAAAACCCTGCTTCTGTCTGAGGACGGCCGGCGCCTGTCCTACCGCGAGGCGGGTCATGGCGCGCCGCTGGTCCTGATCCACGGCGTCGGCATGCAATCGGCGGCCTGGGCGCCGCAGTTGCGGGCGCTGTCGGACAGCTACCGGGTGCTGGCGCTGGACATGCCGGGGCACGGGGGCAGCAGCCCTTTGCCAGCCGAGGCGGACCTGCCGGCTTTCGTCGCCTGGCTTGACGAGGCGTTGTCGGCCCTGGCGCTCGGCCCGGTCAGCCTGGCCGGCCACTCGATGGGGGCGCTTGTCTCGGGCGGCTACGCGGTCACCCACCCCGACCGGGTGGCCCGGGTGGCGCTTTTGAACGGCGTCTTCCGGCGTGCGCCGGCGGCCCGTGCCGCCGTCGAGGCGCGCGCGACCGAGATCCGCTGCGGTACAATCGACATCGCCGCCCCGCTGGCACGCTGGTTCGGTGACGACCGCGATCACGAGGCGGCGCGCCGCGCGGTGGCGGGCTGGCTCGGCGAGGTTTCGCATACGGGCTATGCCACGGCCTACGGGGCCTTCTCGCGCGGGGACGACGTCTATGCCGACCGCTTGGGCGCGTTCCGTGGCCCGTTGCTGGCCCTGACCGGCGACCTGGACCCCAATTCCACCCCCGAGATGGCGCGGGCCATGGCCGGCGCTGCGCCGCACGGCCGCGCCGTGATCATCGAGGGCCATCGCCACATGGTGAACCTGACCGACCCGGACCGGGTCAACCGCGAGCTGCGCGCCTGGCTCGAGCTGCCGCTCGATGCCGAGTCGGTGCCCTGAACCGCATGGCCCCAGGCCGACGTGACGCAAACCCAGTGCCCGCCGCGCCGCCCACGGCGGCGCCGGGAAGGAGACCAAGGACATGCAGACCTTCCAGCACTACATCGACGGCGCGTTCCACGATGCGCCCTCAAGTTTCGAAAGCCTCGATCCCGCGACCGGCCAGCCCTGGGCGCGGATGCCCGAAGCCCGCGCCGACGAGGTGAACGCGGCCGTGGCCGCCGCCCGCCGCGCCTTTCACGGGGCCGAGTGGGCCGGGCTGACTGCCAGCCAGCGCGGCAAGCTGCTGCTGCGCCTCGCCGACCTCGTCGAACAGAACGCCCGGCTGCTGGCCGAGATCGAAACCCGCGACACCGGCAAGATCATCCGCGAGACCAGCGCGCAGATTGCCTATGTCGCGGAATATTATCGCTACTACGCGGGCCTGGCCGACAAGATCGAGGGCGCGCACCTGCCGATCGACAAGCCCGACATGGAGGTCTGGCTGCGCCGCGAGCCGGTCGGCGTCGTCGCGGCCGTCGTGCCGTGGAACTCGCAACTGTTCCTGTCTGCGGTCAAGATTGGCCCGGCGCTGGCGGCCGGCTGCACGGTGGTCCTGAAGGCGTCCGAGGACGGTCCGGCCCCGATGCTGGAATTTGCCCGGATCTTCGACCAGGCCGGCTTTCCGCCCGGCGTGCTGAACGTCATCACCGGCTTCGGCCCGGAGTGCGGCGCCGTGCTGACGCGCCATCCCGAGGTTGACCATGTCGCCTTTACCGGCGGCCCGACTGCGGGCCGGCAGATCGTGCGCAACTCGGCCGAGAACCTCGCCTCCACCTCGCTGGAGCTGGGTGGCAAATCGCCATTCATCGTCTTCGAGGACGCCGATATCGACAGCGCGGTCAATGCGCAGGTCTCGGGCATCTTCGCGGCCACGGGCCAAAGCTGTGTCGCCGGCTCGCGCCTGCTGGTGCAGAATTCCATCCGAGAGACGTTTCTCGGGCGGCTGCGGGACAAGGCCGAGCAGATCGTCATCGGCAGCCCCGCCGACATGGCGACCGAGGTCGGCCCGCTCTGCACCGCGCGGCAACGCGACACCGCCGTGCGGCTCTGCGAGCTGTCGGTCACGCAGGGCGCGCGACTGGTGACCGGTGGCCGCGCCATCGACGGCGATGGCCACTATTTCCCGCCGACCATCCTTGATTGCACGGAGGCCCCGACGGCCGCCTGCCTGACCGAGGAATTCTTTGCCCCCGTCCTGTCGGCGCAGGGCTTCGACACCGAAACCGAGGCGCTGGCGCTGGCCAATGACACCGCCTACGGGCTGGCCTCGGGGGTCTTCACCCGCGACCTGACCCGGGCGCACCGGATGATCCGCGGCATCCGCGCCGGCGTGGTCTGGGTGAACACCTACCGCGCCGTCAGCCCCATGGCCCCCTTTGGCGGGCACGGCCTGTCGGGCCATGGCCGCGAAGGCGGCCTTGCCGCCGCGCTCGACTACACGCGTATCAAGACCGTCTGGCTCCGCACCAGCGACGCGCCGATCCCGGACCCGTTCATCATGCGGTGACCCTTTCCCATACACGCAACTTCAGTGAAAAGGAGTTTACTGACAGGAAAACTCTTCCTCTGACCCAACCCGGCTGAGTCCCCAAGAAACCAACCAGCTTTCTACCCAACAGGATACACCATGAAACCGACACCCCGCCTTATCGCCCTAGCCCTTTCCGCCTGCGTTGGCCTGGCCGCCGCGGCCCAGGCCCAGGACTGCGAAACCACGATCGACGCCGCGCTGCTGACCGAAGACGGCAAGCTGACCATGGCGGTCAGCCCGACCCTGCCGCCGATGGCCTATGCCGAATCCGACGGTACCCTGAAAGGCCTGCGCATCGAACTTGGGGTCGAAGTCGCCAAGCGTCTCTGCCTCGAACCCGACTTCATCTCGACCGAATATGCCACCATGGTGCCCGGCCTGCAGGGCGGCCGCTGGGACCTGATCGACGCCGGTCTCTTCGTCACGCCCGCACGGCTCGAGATCATGTACATGATCCCCTACGAGAACCTCGCCATCTCGATCTCGACCGCCATGGGCGACGAGTCGATCAAGACCATCGAAGACCTGTCCGGCAAGCGCGTCAGCACCGACATTGGCGGCTATGCCGAGGCCAAGATGCGCCAACTCAACAAGGAGTTCGAAGAGAAGGGCCTCGAGACCATCGATATCGCGCTGTTCGACAATTACGCCACGGTCTACCAGGCACTCCGCGCCGGCCAGGTCGAGGCCGCGGTGTCGATCGACCCGGTCGCCAAGCTGTACAGCGAAAGCGGCGAATTCGCCCATGCGCTGGCCGGCCTCTACGCCACGCCCGGTTCGCTCGCCTTCGGCAGCACCGACATTGCCGAGCCGGTGACGAAGGTCATGCAGGAGATGAACGCGGACGGCTGGCTGCCCGAGCTGATGGCGCGCTACGGCGTGGGCCAGGCGGGCGACGGAAGCATCGCGCTGAAAGGCCCCGGTCTCTGATCGCCCCAGGCGACACATCAATCGGCGCCGCGACCCTCGCGGCGCCAGCTCTCTCCGGCGCGGAACGGCGCAACAAGCTCACGAGGAGACCATCGTGAAAGGTTGGAACTGGGACGGGTTCTTCGAGTACCTGACCAATACATACATTCTTGAAGGCGCAGCCGTGACGCTGGGTCTGACCATCGCGGCCATGAGCCTCGGCCTGGTCGCGGGCTGCTTCGTGGCGCTGCTGCGGATGAGTCCGTTCCGGATTCTCAACAAGATCGCCTATTTCTACACCTGGCTGATCCGGGGGACGCCGCTGCTGGTCCAGCTGATCATCATCTATACCGGCCTGCCGCAACTTGGCATCAAGTTCAGCGTGCTCGAAGCCACGCTGATCGGCCTGGTGATGAACGAGGCCGCCTACCTGTCTGAAATCATCCGGTCGGGCATCAGCTCGGTTCCGAAGGGGCAAAGCAACGCCGCCCGCGCCGTCGGCATGACCGACGTGCAGATGATGCGCTACATCGTGGCGCCACAGGCCGCGCGGATCATCATCCCGCCGCTGGGCAACTCGGTGAACGGCTGCCTCAAGACCACCTCGATCGCGTCGATCATCTCGATGGAAGAGCTGCTGCGCCGCACCCAGGTGCTAATCCAGGAAAAGTTCATGGTGCTCGAGCTCTTCGTCGTGGCCGCGCTGTACTACCTGCTGATGACGACCGCCTGGGACCTCGTCCAGCGGCGGATCGAACGGCATTTTGGCCGCGGCTACGACATCAAGGCCGACACGGCCGAACAACGCTGAGGAATGACCATGAAACCAATGATCGTGCTCGAAGATGTCGACAAGTGGTACGGCAAGTCCTTCCAGGTGCTGCAATCCTGCTCCCTGTCCGTCTCGCCCGGAGAGGTCGTGGTGGTCTGCGGCCCCTCCGGCTCGGGCAAGTCGACCCTGATCAAATGCGTCAACGGGCTTGAACCCGTGCAGGGCGGCCGCATCACCGTCAAGGACATGGAGGTGACCGGCGCCAGGGCCGACCTGCCCAAGCTGCGGTCGCATGTGGGGATGGTGTTCCAGCACTTCGACCTGTTCCCCCACATGACGGTGACCGAAAACATCTGCATCGGCCAGACCAAGGTGCTGGGCCGCAGCCGGGCAGAGGCCGAGGCCAAGGCCGCCGCCCTGCTCGAGCGGGTCGGGATGACGGCCCATGCCCGGAAATACCCGATCCAGCTGTCGGGCGGCCAGCAGCAGCGGATCGCCATCGCACGGGCGCTGGCGATGGACCCTGTCGCCCTGCTGTTCGACGAACCGACATCGGCACTTGATCCCGAGATGATCACCGAGGTGCTCGACGTCATGGTCGGGTTGGCCAAGGAGGGCATGACCATGCTCGTCGTGACCCACGAGATGGGCTTTGCCCGCAAGGTCGCGGACCGCGTGGTCTTCATGGATGGCGGCGAGGTGGTCGAGGACACCCCGACCGACGATTTCTTTGCCGCGCCGAAAAGCCAGCGTGCGGTCGAATTCCTGTCCAAGATCCTGGCGCATTGACATGCTGCGAATCCTGACACCCGGCGACATCCGCATGGCCCCCGGCATCAGCACCGAGGCGGGCAGCATCCTTGCCGCGCTCGGGGCCAGCAAGCCGCTGGTGGTGGTCGATCCCGTGGTCCACAAGCTGGGCCTTGCCGGCCCGGCGCTGGACGGGCTTGCGGCCGCTGGCCTGAGCGCCGCGATCTTCTCGGCCTTCTCGCCCAATCCCACCGACACGGAGGCACTGGCCGCGGTCGAGATGGCCCGCGCCGCGGGCGCCGATTGCGTCCTGGGCATCGGCGGCGGCAGCGCGATGGACGTTGCCAAGGTGGTGGCCCTGCTCAGCCGCCATCCGGGCAGCCTGCGCGATTACTCGGTGCCGCGGATCGTCGATCTGCCGGCCCTGCCGGTCCTGTGCATCCCCACCACGGCCGGCACGGGGTCAGAGGTGACGCGCGCCGCCGTGATCACCGATGCGGCCACCCATGAAAAGCTGCTGGTGCTCGGTTCGGCGCTGCTCCCCGCTGTGGCGCTGCTGGATGTCGAGCTGACGCTCAGTTGCCCCTACCGCGTGACTGTGGACAGCGGGCTCGACGCGTTGTCACATGCGCTGGAAGCCTTGGTGAACCGCAATGCCAGCCCCTATTCGGACGGGCTTGCGACCCAGGCCATGCGCCTGATCGGCGGCAGCCTCGAGCGGGCCGCGCGCGATCCCGGCAACCTGGCGGCGCGCAGCGACATGCTGTTCGGCGCCAGCCTGGCAGGCATGGCCGTGTCGCATACATCGACCGCGCTGATCCACGGCATGAGCCGCCCCATCGGCGCCGCCTTCCACGTCCCGCACGGCATGTCCAACGCCATGCTGATGCCGTTGGTCACCGAATGGTCCGCCGAAGCCGCGCCCGAGGCCTATGCGCGCGCGGCCAGGGCGATGGGACTGGCCGACAGCCCCGAGGCGCTGGTCGCGGCGTTGAAGGGCCTGAACAGCCGCCTCGAAGTGCCGGACCTGCGCAGCCTCGGGATCGCGGCCGAGACCTTCCGCGCGGCCATCCCGGAAATGGCGCGGCAATCGGTGGCCTCGGGCACGCCCGCGAACAACCTGCGGGTGGCTGATGAAGGCGAGGTGGCCGAGCTGTACCACAGGTTCCTCGACGAGAGCATGTCCGCCTGAGCCAATGGTCCGACGGCGCTGCGCCGTCGGGCCGATCATCGTTTCACGGGCCCAGTGCGTCGATCAGCCAGTCCCGGAACGCCTGCGCCGCGGGCGATGGGTTGCGTATCAGCAGGTGGTAGCCTTCGCGCGGCGTGATGGATCCGGGGTGGGCGCGGACCAGTTGGCCCGATTGCAGGGCATCGCGGCCCAGCAGGGCGCTGACCAGCGCGACGCCGTTGCCGTTGACCGCCAGTTGCAACGCCATGCCGTAGGAATCGACGTAAAGGCTGGGGGTCAGGTCCCGGAGCCCCTGCCCCGCGCCGAAGGCCGCCCAGCCGACCGAGGTGCCGACGGATTCGATCAGAGGCAGATCCTCCAGCCGCCCCCTGAGCGCAGGCGAGGTCAAGGCGATGAGGTCGCTGGGCTCCAGCGGTTCGGCGTCCCGGCCGGCCTGCCTGTTCGAGCCGAAACGCAACTCCACATCCGCCAGCACCGACTGGAAATCGTCCGGCCAGATGGCGCTGGCGAACCGCAGGCGGATCTCGGGGTGCGCGGCCGTGAACGCAGGCAGATGCGGGGCGATCACCCATTGCGCGACGCTGACCGAGCTTGCCACCGTCAGCAACTCGACATCCCGGCCGGCATCAAAGGACAGGCTTGCCGTTTGCAGCGTCTCGAGCGCCACGCCGACCTGCGGCAGAAGCTTGCGCCCGTGGTCCGTCAGCGCCAACCCCCGCGCCTTGCGCAGGAACAGCGGCACGCCAAGCCGCGTTTCAAGCGACTTTATCTGCTGGCTCACCGCCGATTGCGTCATGCCGATCTCGTCGGCGGCCGCGGTGAAATTCAGGTGCCGGGCCGAGGCTTCGAACGCGCGGAACCAGTTGAGCGGAGGAAGGGAACGGGACATGCGGACAATCCATAACTTTGACTAATGCCTTAGGGTCATTTTTCGTCGTTTGTCAAAGTCGACGGGGCCGCTTACCCAATAATTGCGAAAGATATGCGCCGGCCCAACCGGGGCGACTTGAGAATCAACACTTATGGCTGATGCGTTCAGATACTGGACGCCGTCCGGTTACCCACGCCGGAGACCGACGCCATTACACGACGGCGGACCCGAACCCTTTTGCTGCAGGAATGAACATGATCCGTTTGGACCCCCGCGCCCTGCGACAGGCGCTTGGCCGCTTGCCGACCGGCGTGACGGTCGTCACGACGCGTGCCGCCGATGGCGCGCCGCTTGGCTTCACCGCCAATTCGTTCAGCTCCGTGTCGCTTGATCCGCCAATGCTGCTGGTCTGCCCGGGGCGCCGCCTGTCTAGCTTCGACGCCTTCGTCATCTGCCGCCATTTTGCCGTCAGCGCGCTGGCCGGGGACCAGGAGGATCTTTCGATCCACTTCGCCACCTGTCCCGGCGACCGGTTCGCCGGTGTGGCGCATCGAACCGACCTCAACGGTGTCCCGATCCTGTCGGGCGCCGCGGCGACGTTCTCCTGCCAGACCGCGCAGGCGATCCCGGCCGGCGATCATTGCGTCCTGATCGGAAAGATCATGGACATGACCGATGGCCGGATGCCCGCTCTGGGCTTTGCCCATGGCCGCTATTTCCAAAGCAACGCTTTGCCCGGAAGGATCTGAGGCATGAAATTCTCGCTCTTTGCGCATATGGAGCGGCTGACGCCGGACCAACCCCATGATCTGCTGTACCAGGACTTCATCGACCTGTGCAAACTGGCCGATACGGGCGGCATGCACGCGATCTGGACGGGCGAACATCACGGGATGGAATTCACCATCGCGCCGAACCCCTTCCTGACCTTGATCGACCTGGCACATCACACGAAACAGGTGCGGCTGGGCACGGGCACGGTCATCGCGCCGTTCTGGCATCCGATCCGGCTGGCCGGCGAAGCGGCCGCGACCGACCTGATGACCGGCGGTCGGCTGGAACTGGGCCTCGCGCGTGGGGCCTACAGCTATGAATACGAGCGGATGATGCCGGGCATGGATGCCTGGCAGGCCGGCCAGCGCCTGCGCGAGGTAGCGCCCCTGCTGCGGCAGCTGTGGACGGGGGATTGCGCCCATTCGGGTGAGTTCTACAGCTTTCCCGCCACGACCGCCGTACCGAAGGCCGTGCAGCCCGATGGTCCGCCGATCTGGATCGCGGCGCGCGATGCCAACAGCCACGACTTCGGCGTCGCCAATGGCTTTGACATCCAGGTCACGCCGCTATGGCAGGGGATCGAAGAGATTGCCGGGCTGAAGGCCCGCTTTGATGCGGCCCGCGCCGCCCACCCGGGTCAACGATCGAGGATCATGTTGCTTCACCACACCTATGTCGGGCGGGATCAGGACGACGTGGTGCGGGCCGCGCATGAGATTTCGCGCTACTATTGTTATTTCGGGGCCTGGTTCGGGAACAAGCGCCCGGTGCACAACGGCATGATCGCGCCGCTGAGCGAGGCGGAGATTGCGGGCAACAGCACGATGTCGCCCGACAACCTCATGCGCGACCTGACCATCGGCACCAGCCGGCAGGTGATCGACCGGATCAAGCACTACGAAGACATGGGCTTTGACGAATACGCCTTCTGGATCGACACGGGCATGACCCATGCGCGAAAGCGCGAGTCCCTGTCGCGGTTCATCGACGAGGTGATGCCCGCCTTCGCCTGAGGGGCGCGGCCTGGCCCGCGCTGCCAATTGTCCCTCGCACCGCCGAAGGCGCGGCCGTGTTCCGGGCGACCAAGGGCAGAGCGCAGGATCAGGTGTTTCCGACCAAGCGACGCAAGTCGACGGATGACGCTGCCGCGACTCCGCCGTCTCTGACCGCCGTGCAAGCTCTGACGCCTTTGACCTGCGGCAGAGTCATGCGCTCGACATGACCGCCTGGTAAAGTCGCCGCGGGGAAACAAGGCAGGTGAGGGCTGTTCAGTTGGCAATGCCGCCACAGCCCCCGCGACGCATGCGGGACGGGCCGGTGGCATCGGCGCCTCGCAGAGGTCCGGGTCAGCGGGCGCAGGCCAGGCGGCCGACATGCGCGCCGCCGCCTGGCCGCAGCGGCACCTCAGTTATTCGTCATGTACTGGTCGATGTTCGCCGGCGTGACCAGTTCGAAGGGAATGTAGACCCGGCCCGGCACATCCTCGCCCCGCGCCAGTTTCAGCGCGGTGTCAAGGCCGCCCGCCCCCTGCGCCTTGGCGTTCTGGAACACCGTCGCGTCCAGGTCGCCGGACATCATCGAGGCCAAAGCGTCCTGCGTCGCATCCACGCCGACGACGACCACGTCGGCCATGTCGTAGTTCACGGCCTTCAGCGCCTGGATGGCACCGATGGCCATTTCGTCGTTGTTGGCAAAGACGACATCCACGGCCTCGCCGGTCGAAAGCCAGTTGGTCATGATGTTCTGCGCGGTATCGCGCGACCACTTGCCCTCTTCCTCGCCGGCGACCTCGATAAAGCGGCACATGTCCATGCCCAGCACGTCATGCACGTCCTTGGTGCGTTGCACGGCGGCCTGGTGGATGAAATTGCCGGCCAGGATGTACCCCTTGGCACCGTTCGACTTGCCCGCCGCGCGCAGTTGCAGGCAGGCCTCGTAGGCGCCCATCGTGCCGGATTCGATCTCGTTCGAGCCGACGAAAGCCTGGCCCGCGGGCAGCGCATCGGCATTGCCCGGCTCGATGTTGATGTAGACCAGCGGCACGCCGGCCGAGGACGCGGCGTTCGAGATCGCCTCGGCCGAGGAGGAATCGACGATGGTCAGGATGATCGCGTCGACGCCCGAGGCGATGAAGTTGTTCACCTGGTCCAGCTGCTTGCCCACGTCGTATTGCGCGTCCTCGATCTGGATGTCCACGCCATCGAGGCTGCCGGCCCGCGCCTCGAGCCCGGTACGCAGCAGGGTCTGGAAGTTGTCGTCGAAGCTGACCATGCTCACGCCGATGGTTTCGGCCAGGGCCGAGGTCGACACAAGCGCGGCAAGTCCTGCGGCCAATGTGAAAGTCTTCATGGTTTGGTCCTCCCTTGACGAGTGCCGGCCCACTCGGATGTCTCGTGCCGGAAAGGTAGCGGGCGCGTGTCCTTGGCGCCGGCGCGGATCACAGGTCGATCTCGACCCGGCCGCCCGCGACCCGCGTCGGATAGGTCCGCAGGTTCTCGCAGGCCGGGGGCGTCTCGACCTCGCCGGTGCGGCAGTCGAAGATCGACGAATGCTTGGGGCATTCGATGGTCGCCTCGACCACCATGCCGTCGCAAAGATGCACGTCCTCGTGGGTGCACAGCCCGTCGGTGCAGTAAAAGGCGTCCTCGTGGTCTCGGATCACGACGTAGGTTCGTCCCTCGTGGTCAAAGCGGATCACGTCCTCGGGCGCGATATCCTCGGTTGCACAGGCGTTTATCCAGGTCATGGGCACAGCTTTCTTGTTCGTCGAAACGACGCGGGGTCAATCGTGGGGCAGCGGGCTATTCTGCGGGGCGCGCGGCGGTTTTACGGGCGGCCAGCCGCTCCTTCTTGGCGCGGTAACGAGCCTTCATGCGTTCGTCCGCATCCTTCGAGCCGTCGTGGAAGGTGCCCAGCCACCTGTCGATCGGGATCAGCCCGTCGCCGTAGTTCACCTCGAAATACTTGTGGTGCAGGTAGTGGATATAGGCGTGGCTCTCGATCGCGGTCTCGTCCGTGATCTCGACCTTGTCGAACCCCACATGGCCGGGCACCGCGCCAAAGCCCGCAAGGTGCAGCTGGTACAGCGCAATGATCGGGTTCGACGGCAGGACCAGGTGATAGAACATGGTCGCGAAGTAGAGCGCATGTTCCACCGGATGCATCGACAGCGACGACCAGGGCGACGGGTTGACCGAGTTGTGGTGCACCGAATGGACATGCTTGTAGAGCCAGGGCGTGTGGATCAGCCGGTGGATGCAGAAGAAGTGGAATTCGTGGATCACCGGCACCAGCAGCGTCAGCACCGCCAGCCAGAGCCAGTTGTCGGCCCAGCCGAGCCAGGCCGCGTAGCCATTGGCATAGGCCCAAAGCACGATCACCTGCGTCGCGGTCCAGATCGGCACGCCCGACAGGAAGCTGCGCAGGATGTTGTCGAGGTTCTGGCTGCGGAACCAGAACACGTCCGACGGCTGCTCGGCCGGGAACTTGCCGTTGTACTTGAAGCGGTTGTCCTGCGTCCGGCGGACATAAAGCTGCAACTCGAACGCGCCGTACCAAAGGAAGACCGCGACGGCGTTGACGGCCAGCAGCCGCAGCACCCAACCCCAGGCGAACGTCTGCATCACCTCGGTCGGCGGCACGATCCAGTGCCACCAGGCCAGCGCCGACAGGAAGAACAGCATGTTGTAGGGAAAGATGTAATGCGGCAGCCAGGCCAGCAGCTTGCGCGGCTGCGGCGGCCAGACGAACAGCGGCGCGGTGCCGGCCGGCTTGGTCGGGGCCCAGTTGCCGCGCTTGTCGCGGGTGCCGAATTTCAGATCGTCCATGCTGGCCTCCTTCAAAGCGCCTGGGCGCGGGTTTTGAACGCGTCGAATGCGGCGGGGTCCATCCGCACCGCGTGGCCGGGCTGCGGGTAGCCGCCGGTTTCGACATCGCTGGCAAAGGCGCGGAAGGCCGCGACGCGCAGCGCCTGGGTCTCGGCCTCGCGCGCGGCCAGGTCCGCGTAGCGTTTCGCGTGCCTCGGGTAATGGCCGGTATGGCTGCCCAGCACATCGCAGGAAAACAGGTATTGCGTGTCGCAGGCGTCGCCGCAGCCCATGCCCATGGTGACCATGGATGTACTTCGGGTGATGTGATCGGCCAGTTCGACCGGGACCACCTCGACCTCGACACAGGCCGCGCCCGCGTTCTCCAGGTCCTTGACCTTGCGCAGGACGCTCAGCGCCTCGTCCGCCGTCTTGCCGATGGCGCGAAAGCCGGTCCAGGCGGCCAGGTTCGGCACCAGGCCCACATGGCCGGTGACCGGGATGCCCTCGCGGGCCATGGCTTCGATGAACCGGGGCGAGTGCGAGCAATAGACCGCGTCCGCGCCCCGTTCGAGGATGCGGAAACCTGCCCGCACCGCCTCGTCGGCCGAGGCGACGGACCCGTGCGGCATGCCGGCCGAGATGAAGGCGCCGGGCGCGGCCGCGCGGATCGGCCCGAGCGTGTGATCCGGCTCGCAGGACAGGACGTGGATCCCGGCCTCGGCACAGGCAGCGGCCTCGGCCGCCGAGTCCACATGCATCTGAAGCCATGTCTGCTGTCCCTTTCGGGACAGAAGCGCGTGAAGCGACAATTTGCTCGGCATGGCCCGGACCTCCCTCTTGGCAAGGACAGGGTATTCCGGCGACGACGGGAAATCCCGTCCGCCGTTGATGCGATCAGATCAAAGCGCGTCAGCGGTGAGGGTGGTGAACCGGATCGGCGGATTGTCCAGTGCTTCGGCGGTCAGCCCGATCTTGTGGAGCAGCAGGTCCGTTGCCCGCCGCGCCTGCGCCTCGGGCAACTGGTCAAAGATGACATCGGCCGTGCCACGGGCCAGGGCGCGCTCGGTCACCTCGGTCAGCTCGTGGCCGACGAAAAAGACATCGCGGCCCGAGGTCTCGAGCGCCCGCAGCACGCCCCGGTTGCCGCCGCCGCAATTGTAGAGCGCGACGATGTCGGGCCATGTGCGCAGCGCCTCGGCCACCTGCGCGGCGCTGGTATCGGCCTCGTCCCGGCCAAAGAGCACGTGGTCGAAATGCAGGCCTGCGCGCGGGTTCGCCCGGAAATACTCGGAAAACCCGGCGATCCGGTCACGGTGCACCTGGTAGACCTGGCTGTGACACAGGGCGATGACCCGGCCCTCGGCCCAGTTCAGGCGCGACACCATGCGCCCGGCCATCCGGCCCACGGCGCGGTTGTCGATGCCGACGAAATCCGACCCTGCGATGTTGCGCGTGACCACCTGCACGATGGGCAGACCGTCGCCCTGCGCCCGGGTCAGCGCCTGCCGGATGCGCGCGCTGCCCGGCGTGGCTATGACCAGCCCCGAGCGATGGCTGTTCGGGTTTTCGATCCGGCGCACGATGGCCTCCGGGTCGTCTTCGTCGAGGAAGGTCAGATGGATCTGCACCGCCGGGTCCAGCGTGGCCGAGATGCGCCGGAACGCCGCCGCGAGCCGGGCGAAGAACGACGAATCCGGCCGTACCAGGATCACCTCGATGCGGATGATGCCCTGGTGGCGGTCCGGCAGCCGGCCCGGCCAGTCCAGCTTGCGCGCGGCCAGCAGGACCTTTTCGACGGTCTCGGCGCGCACGCCGCCGCGCCCGTTGAGGACTCGTTCCACCGTCGCGGGTCCGACGGATGCCGCGCGGGCGATCTGGGTATAGGTCGGCTTGGCCATGGTCCACATAAGCCGCAGCACGCCGCCCCGGGCAAGCCCCGGCGTCGTCCGCCCGGCCGATGCGTCCGGGTGCATTGCGTCCCGGCGGCAGATGCCTAGAGTGCCGGGACCATCGGGGCGCAGACCAGGACTCCCAGCCATGACCGACATCCGCCGTCTCTACGTTCTGCTCTGCGGCTACGAGATCATTCCCAAGACGGTCTCGACCCGCGACCTGGGCGCGCGGTTCGTGCTGTCGGTGCCGATCACGGCCTATCTTCTCGACACCGCCTCGGGCTGGGTGCTGTTCGATACCGCCCTGGACGAAAGCCACCTGAACGACCCCGAGGCCAAGCGCAGGATGTTCACCGATGCGGGCTGGGATCCGGCCCCGGTGGTGCGCCCGCATCACGAACTGGGCCGGCAGCTGGCCGAGATCGGCATCGGGTTCGAAGACATCGGCACCGTGATCCTGTCGCATCTTCATGCCGATCACACCGGGCATCTCAAGCACATGCCGCAGGCGCAGGTGATCGTGCAGCGGGCCGAGCTGGAGGCAGGTCAGACCGATCCGCTGAGCTTTGCCTGTTTCGGGTCGGATTTCCGCCTGCCGGGGATCATGTGGCAACCCATCGACGGAGATGCCGAGATCCTGCCGGGCCTCACGGCGCTGTCGACGCCCGGCCATACCATTGGGCACATGTCGCTGCGGGTCGATCTGCCCGGGACCGGCCCGGTGATCCTGACCGCCGACGTGGGCGACCTGCGCGAGAATTTCGAGCATGAGATCCTGCCGGGCGCCAGCGTCGATGACACGGCCGCGCTGGCCTCGATCCGGCGGATCAACGCGCTGGTGGCGGAAACCGGCGCGTTGATGCTGATGACCCATGACCCGGACCAGATCCAGCAGATCCGGTTGGCGCCCGACTTCTACGATTAGGGCTCAGACCGCCCCGGCGGTGGTCTGGCGCCGCCAGTCGGCCAGCGCCAGCGGGCGGCCGCCCTGCACGCCCGCCATGACCACGCCGCCAAAGCGCAGATCGCCGGCGGGCAGCGTGCGGATGCGGTGGCCAAGTGCGGCGAGCGTGGTGGCCGAGGGGTGTCCCTCCTCGATCAGCAACTCGCCGTTCTCGGACCGCCAGCGCGGCGCGGCGACGGCCTGCGCGAGGTCGGTGCCGCCTTGCGCCTTGCTCAGCACTTGCAGCAGGGTCTGGATCTGCCCGTCCGCGCCGGGGGTGGCGGCGGCCCAGACGGCGCCGTCCGGCCCGGTCAGCAAGGCGGGGGCCAGCGTGTGCACCGGGTGCTTGCCCGGGGCGGCGTCGTTGGGCGCCTCGCCGAAACCTGCGCCGCGGTTGTTCAGCATGAACGACCCTTCGGGCACATGCACCGCCGCGCCGAAATCGTCGAAGACGCTGACCAGCGACGAGATCACAATCCCATCCGCATCCGCCGCCGCGACGCCCGCCGTGTGCAGGTAGGCACGCGGCCCGCCCCGGTTCGCGGCGCGAGTCGGGGCGAAATCGAGCGGCTCCTCCATAAGCGCCATGCCTTCGCCCGCGCGGGCGCGGAAGGCAAAGACCGCCTCGGTCAGCTCGACACCCGCATGGTCTGCCGCGAGGCCCGGCGCGGGCTGTGCGCGGTCCAGCGCGGCCAGCGCCATGTTCAGCAGGATGCCCTGCGTCATCGGCGGCTGGGTATGCAACGCCAGCCCGGCCCAATCGGTGCGGTTCGGCGCGGTCTCTGTGACGCGATGCGCCCCGAGGTCCGACGCGGACAGGCAGCCGCCGCAGCGGGTGACGGCGCGGGCGGTCGCCTCGGCCATCTCGCCCGCGTAGAACGCGGCAGGCCCATCGCTAGCGATGGCGCGCAGCAGCGCGGCGAGCTTTGGCAGGCGCACCTCGACCCCCACGTGCTGGTCGAAACAAGGCCAGTCTTCGGCCCCGCCCGCCGACAGCCGCGCCCGCTGCGCGGCAAGCGCCTGCGCGAGGCCGGGCGAGACGCGGAAGCCATCCTCCGCCAGCCGGATCGCCGGGGCCAGAACATCGGCCAGCGGCAGCGCGCCAAAGCGGGCATGCAGCCGGTCCCAGCCGCTGACCAGCCCCGGCACGGTGATCGCCCGCGCGCCGGTCATGTCGCTGCCGTCATGGCCCTGCGGCAACGCGCCGGTGCCGTTGATCGCCGTGACCGTCCCGTCCGGCGCATGAACCAGCGCCAGCACGTCGCCACCCAGCCCGCAGGCCTCGGGCGCGACAACGGCCAGCACCGCCTGTGCCGCAATCGCCGCATCCACGGCCGAGCCGCCCAGGTCATAGGCCCGCAGCCCGGCCGAGGCCGCCAGCGGGTGTTCGGCAGAGATCGTGCCCCGGCGGCCTTCGACCACCGGACGCACATAGGAGGAAAACGGGTCGCCCGTGTTGAACATGGTCAGACCGCCGTGTAGCCGCCGTCGACCACCAGCTGCGTGCCGGTGACGTAGCGCGCGGCGGGCGAGGCGAGGTAAAGCACCGTCCCCGCGACCTCGTTCGCCGCGCCGTGGCGGCGCATGGGGATGCCGGCCTCGATCTTGGCGCGGGTGGCGGCGGCGTCGTCCTGGTGATCCCAGAATCCGTTGTTGAAGGGCGTGTCGATCCAGCCGGGCAGCAGAGCGTTGACGCGGATGCCCTCGGGGCCCAGCTCGTCCGCCAGCGCGCGGACAAGGCCCAGGATGCCGGATTTCGTGGCGTGGTAGGCAGGCATACCCGCATGACCCCGCAGCGCGCCGGTCGAGGAGGTATAGACCACGGACGCATTGTCCGAGGCGCGCAGCAGCGGCAGCACGGCTTGCGTCAGGAACATCGGCAGGCGGAGGTTGATGGCGTCGGACCGGTCCCACATCTCGGGCGTCCAGTCTTCCAGCCGGGCGGCCAGCATGAGCCCCGCATTGACGAAGAGGCAATCGACCCCGCCCATCGCCGCCGCTGCGGCCTCGGCCACACGGGCCGGGGCCTCGGGCGTGGCGAGGTCGACCAGCAGCGTGTCCAGCTGCCCCGGCAGGTGCGCGGCGTGGCTGGCCAGCTGCTCCAGCCCCTCGGCGTTCACGTCGGCCACGAGGGCCGTGCCGCCCGTCTCAAGCGCGGCCAGCGCCACGGCGGCGCCGATGCCGGTTGCGCCACCCGCGATCAGGATACGTGTCATGGCAAACCCTTTCAGTGCAGCCGCATCGGCATCTTGTCCAGCCCGCGCAGGCCAGGGTTCAGGCGGAATTCCGGCGTGCCCGTCAGCTCGAGCCGCTCGACCTGTTCGGCCACGGCGCGGATCAGCACTTCGCCCTCGAGCCGGGCGAACATCTGCCCGACGCAGCCGTGGATGCCGACGCCATAGCCGATCTGCCCCTTGATCTTGCGTGTGATGTCGAAGGTGTCGGGGTCCTCCCACCGCTCCGGGTCGCGCCCGGCCGAGCCGAGGAAGGACATCACCTTTTCATGCTTGCCGATCTTCTGCCCCTCGATCTCGGTCTCGCACAGGGTGGTGCGGAAGATGCTCTGGGACGAGCTGTCATAGCGCGTCGCCTCTTCGAAGGCGTTGCGGGCCAGGGACGGGTCGGCGCGCAGCAGCGCATATTGGTCGGGCCGCTCGGCCAGCGCCTTGAGGCACAGGCCGATGGAATCCACCGTGGTGTCGACCCCGGCCGACAGGAAGGTGCGCACCAGCATCATCGCCTCTTCGTCGGTGATCTCGCCCCGATCGGCGGCCTCGTAGATCATCTGGCCGATGCCGCCGGGCGCCAGGCGGTCCCGCTGGCAGCGGGCGATGATCCAGTCGGACACATCGGCATGTTCGGCCATGAAGGACTTGTACCAGTCGCCCACCGGGCCAAAGGCGCCAAAGACCATGGCGCCGTAGATCAGCAGGTTGTCGCGGCCCTCGTCCTCGACCCCCACGCTGTCGGGAAAGACCTTGAGCGGAAAGCGCCGCGACAGGTCCCAGACGCCGTCGATCTCGCCCTTGGCCAGCGCCTCGGACACCATGCCGGCCGCGACCTCTTCGAAGCCCGCGCGCAGTTCGCGGAAGACGCGGGGCGACAGCACGCGGTTCATGACCGACCGGGTGCGGGTGTGCTCGGGCGGGTCGACCTCGAGGATGATCGACGGCTTGCGCCAGGGCTTTTCGACGAAGTAGTTCCCGATCCCGCCGCCCCCGGCGTTCGAGAACACCGCGTAATCCGACAGCACCTTCTGGCAGGTCGCGTAATGGTGCACGCACCAGATGTCGTGTTGTTCCAGCCAGACCACCGGGCCAAGCGCCCGCAGCTCTTCGTAGGCGGCATAGGGGTCGGCACGGAACTCGGGCGAAAACGGATCGAGGGAGGAGGTTACGCGGGTCATGGCTCTCGTCTGGTCTCAGGCGCGCAGGGAGGCGCGCAGCGTTTCGGTTGCGGCAAGGTCGATGGTCCCCAGGGTGGGGTCCGCGACGACGACGCCATAGGCTGTGCGGGCGTGGTCCGGCGTGATCAGCCCATCGGCGAGGTCCTCGGCCACCCGGGCCGGGTCGCGCGCCAGCGGATCGCCATAGCCGCCGCCCCCGGCCATGCGGTGATCGACAAGGCTCCCGGCAGACAGGGTTTCGGGCAGGGTCGCCAGCATCGGCACCGGGCGCGCCGCGCCATCCGACAGGATCTGCGTCTGCGCAGGCTGGCCCGACCCGCCGCCGAACAGGCCATGGGGCGGAAAATCGGCCTTGTCCGAGCGGATGCCAAAGTAGGTGTCATCGGCCAGCGCCCGCCAGCTGCGCCGGATCGACACGCCGCCGCGATATTCGCCGGGCCCGCCGGTGTCGGGCACGAAGCCGTAGGATTCGATGCGCAGCGGGTAGTCGGCCTCGATCATCTCGATCGGCACGTTGGCCTGGTTCGAGCCCATGTGCGGCACGCCCGATTGCCCGTCATGCCGCGAGGTCGCGCCCCAGACGCCCATGACGCATTCGGAAAAGACGAAGGGCGCCCCGCCATGCTGCCCGCCAAAGCTCGGCAGCGACGAGCCGCCGGTCGTGTCGGCGGTCACGCGGTCCGGCAGCGCCTCGGCCAGCGCGCCGAAGACGCAGTCGATGATGCGGTAGCCGGTGATCCCGCGCGCCCCGCAGGGGGCGGGATAGGTGCAGTTGACCAGCGTGCCTTCGGGCGCGGTCACGGTGATCGGCCGGGTGTAGCCGTGGCAGTTCGGCACATCCGCCGGCATGATCGAGCGCAGCGCGGCATAGACATTGGACTTGGCAAAGGACAGCGGCGCGTTGATCCCGCCCCTGACCTGGGCGCTGGTGCCCGTCCAGTCGGCGGTGATCTCGGTCTCCGCGACGGTCAGCGTCAACTCGAGCGGGATCGGCTGCGGATTAGCGCCCAGCCCGTCGATATGGTCGATGAAATGGTAGGTGCCGTCGGGGATCTCGGCAATCGCGGCGCGGCTCATCTTTTCGGCCTGATCCTGAAGCGCATCGCCATAGGCGGCCAGCTTGTCGCTGCCGTGGCGCGCCAGCAGCGCCTCGAACCCCATCCGGCCGGCGCGGGCCGCGGCCATCTGCGCGCGCAGATCGCCCAGCACCTGGTCCGGGACCCGTACGTTGGCAGCGACCACCTGCATCAGCGTGTCGTTCTCGACCCCGTTCTCGACCAGCTTGAGGAACGGCAGGCGCAGCCCCTCCTGGTGGATCTCGGTCGCACCGATGGAGTTCGAGCCGGGCACCAGCCCGCCCACATCCGCGTGATGCGCGATGGTGGTGGCCCAGGCGCACAGGCGCGCGTCCGCGTCGAAAATCGGCTCGATCACGTAGATATCGGGCAGGTGCTGGCCCTTGATCAGGTAGGGATCGTTGCCGACAAAGACATCGCCCGGCCGGATGCGACCCGCGAAATGGTCGATCAGGAACAGCATCGCGTCGTGGAAACTGCCGAGGTGCATCGGCGTGGTGACGCCCTGCGCGATGATCTCACCCCGGTCGTTGCACAGCGCGGTGGAGTAATCCATCGCGTCCCGCACGATCGACGAATGCGCCGTGCGCATCAGGATCAGCGCCATTTCGTCGGCGATGGCCTCGAAGCCGTTCTTCAGCACCTCGAGGAGGATCGGGTCGATACGCTGGGTCATGTCCGGCCCTCCTGGGCAAAGTCGATGACGATATTGTCGAACTGGTCGCGGCGCACCGTGGCCTCGGGCGGCACGACGGTGGTGCCTTCGTATTCCTCGACGATGGCGGGGCCCTGGCGGGGGCTGTCCGTCAGTTCGCCGCGCCCGATGACCGGCGTGTCGCACAGGCCATGAGCATCGCCGAACCACACCGGGCGCGTCTGGCCCGGCGCGGCCGGGCTGCGCGCGGCCAGCGTCATGCTGCCCGGCACCGGCGCGGCAATCGCGCCCCGCACCCGCAGCGTGACAATCTGCACCCGCTTGTCGTCCAGCAGGTGGCCGTAGGTGCGCAGATGCTCGGACTCGAAGGCGGCGCGGATCGCTCCCAGCCCCTCGGCCAGCGCGGTGCCGCGCGGCAGGTCCACCGCCAGCTCGAAGGCCTGGCCCGCGTAACGCAGATCCGCGCTCCAATGGTAGCTGGCCTTGGGGTCGTCCAGTTCGGCGCGCACCTCGTCTTCCATCGCGGCCAGCGCCACCTCGGCGCGTGTCAGGCTGGCGCCGTCCAGCGGCGCGAGGAAGGCACGGGACCGGCTCGCCTCGGCATCGGCCCACAGCAGGCCCACGGCGGAATAGACCCCGGCGGCGGGCGGGACGACCACGCGGGACATCTCGAGCTCGCGCGCGATCATCGCGCCATGCACCCCGCCATTGCCGCCAAAGCAGAACAAGGTGAAGTCGCGCGGATCGCGCCCGCGATAGGTCGACACGGCCTTGACCGCGCGCATCATGGTGACGTTGGCCAGCTGGTGCACGCCATACGCCGCCGCATGGACATCGGCGCCAAGATGCGGCGCGATGTCTTCGGCAAAGGCGCGGCGCGCAGCCTCGGCATCCACCGGGACCGTGCCGCCGGCAAGGCTGGTCGGGTTGAGATAACCCAGCACCACGTTGGCATCGGTCACGGTCGGCTCGGTCCCGCCCTTGCCGTAGCACAGCGGCCCCGGCACCGACCCGGCGCTGTCCGGCCCGACGCGCAGCGCGCCGGCGGCGTCGATGCGCACGATGGACCCGCCGCCCGCGCCGACCTCGGACACGTCGATCACCGGCAGTTTCAGCGCGTAGCCGCCGCCCTTGACCAGCTGCGAGGACAGGGAGATGCCGCCCCCGACCTCGTATTCGCTGGTCGAGGAGATGCGGCCGCCCTCGATCATCGCGGCCTTGGCGGTGGTGCCGCCCATGTCAAAGGTGATGATGTCGCCGTAGCCTGCCAGCGCGCCCATCCGCGCCGCGCCGACGACGCCGGCGGCCGGGCCGCTTTCGACCACGGTGGCGGGCTTGGCGATGATCGTCTCGATCTGCTGCACCCCGCCTGAAGATTGCATCATCTTGAGCGGCCCGTCCTGCCCCGCCGCCCGCAGCCGGTCCGACAGGGACCGCAGGTAGCGCGCCACGACCGGCCCGATATAGGCATTGGCCACGGTGGTCGAGGTGCGCTCGTATTCGCGGATCTCGGGCAGCACTTCGGATGAGACCGAGATGAAGGCGCCGGGCAGCCGGGCGCGCAGCCGCTCGGCCACCTGCGCTTCGTGCGCAGGGTTGACGTGGGCGTGCAGGAAGCAGACGGCCACCGCGTCCACCTCGGCGCCGGCGATGGTGTCGATCAGCGTCTCGAGTTCATCCGCGTCCAGCGGGACCAGCACGTTGCCGCGGGCATCAATCCGCTCGGTCAGCTCATAGCGGCGACGGCGCGGCACCAGGGGCGCGGGCTTTTCATAGAGCGGCTCGTAGAGGCGCGGGACACGGATGCGCCGCAGCTCGAGCACGTCGCGAAAGCCGCGCGTGGTGATCAGCGCCGTGCGCGCGCCCTTGGATTCGAGGATCGCGTTGGTGGCCACGGTCGAGGCATGCAGCACCTCGTCGAAGCGCAGCCCGCCCGCGCCCTCGGTGGCGGCCAGCTCGGCCGTCGCCTCGACGATGGCGGTGGCGTAATCCTCGGGGGTCGAGGGCACCTTGCGCGTGCTCAGCCGCCCGTCGGGCGCAAGGCAGGCGAGGTCGGTGAAGGTTCCGCCGATGTCGGCGGCGATGCGATAGCCGGTCATGCGAGGTCCTGCCGGTAGCGGGCCAGCCTGGCCTCGTCGATCTCGATCCCCAGCCCCGGTGCGTCGAGCGACAGGATATGCCCCGCCTCGACCGCCATCGGTTCGGTCAGGATGTCGTCGGTGTAGTAATGGCCGGCGATCTTGCAGGGATGCTGCCCGGCCGGCGCGCTGACCGGGTAGACGCCGGGCAACGACACTGCGGGCATGGCCAGCGAGAACTGCACGTTCGCCGCCGTGCCGATGGCGCTTTCGATCGAGCCGTTGACGTCGCAGCGGATGTTCATCGTCTCGGCGATGGCCGCCACCTTGCTCGCGCCGACAAAGCCGCCCGCCTTGGCCAGGTAGATCGAGAACCAGTCCGCCGCGCCATGCGCGACAAGGTCCATCGCGTCGACCGCGTCCCAGCAGCTTTCATCCGCGATCACCGGCAGCGCGCCGGATTGCGTCACCGCCGCCATCGACCGCATGTCGGCCACGGGCTGTTCGCAGGCGTCCGCCCCGGCGTCGCGCAGGCGGCGCATGGCGTCGATCCCGGCGCGGGCAGCGCGGTAGCCCTGGTTGGCGTCAAGCCGCAGGAACACGTCCGGCGCTTCGCTGCGGATCGCGGCGATCAGGCGCACGTCGCGGTCCACGTCCAGCCCGCCCTTGATCTGCAGCGCGGTGCAGCCGTCAGCCACGGCGCCCAGCGCCTCGTCCAGCGCCTCTGTCTCGGACATCAGCCCGACCATGTGGGCCCAGGCCACGCGGTCGCGCACCTGCCCGCCGAGGAGCCGGTGGATCGGCTGGCCCAGGGTCTTGCCCCAGGCGTCATGCAGCGCGATGTCGATGGCGACCTTGGCGTAGCTGTTGCCGATGGCGGCGCGGTCCATCGCCAGCCGCGCCTGCGTGGTCTGCGACACGTCAAGCCCAATGACCACCGGCGCCAGCACGTCGCGGATCATGGTCAGCACGGTGGCCTGCGTCTCGCCACCCCGCCGCCCGGCCGCGCCGCCCCAATCGGGCAGCGGCGTCGCTTCGCCCCAACCGACGATACCGTCCTCGGTCTCGAGCCGGACGACGACGAATCCACCGAGATTCTCGCGCAGGCCGGCCCATTTGAAGTCCCGCCGGGCCGGGAGCCGGATCGGAAAGGCGTCGAGTGCGGTGATCTTCATGGGCGGGGTCCTGTTCTTGGCAACGGGCTGACCGGTGGGCTTGTCGGCGCTGTCGTCCGGTCAGCGGTTTCTAGGGATGGTTTTGGCAAAGGATTCGGGCGTCGTCCAGAAAATGTTTTCATAAAGAACTTTTGTTCAATCTGAAAACAGGCCGAGTGCCTGCTTTTTCCGCGCTCCGGTTTGGGGCGGGGAACGGGGGCGTGGATACGGGTGTGGCTCAGGCGGGAATCGGCGGCGGCGCATCGCCCAGCAGCGGGCGATAGGTGAATCCGGGGCCGCGAGCGGCCTCGAGCTCGGTCCGGGCGCGGGCCAGCAACTCGGGCGCGGCCAGGAAATTCGCCGCCGTCGCAGCAAGCCCCTGCGCGGCCAGCACCATGCCCTTGTCGGCAATCGGCGTGGCCCCGGCGGCCACGGCCTGCCAGGTATGAGGCCGGGTGCCCGGCACCCAGGTCACCGTGCCCAGCGCGCCGCAAGGCACCAGCCAGCTCACATCGCCTACATCGGTCGAGAACGCCCCCTGCGTGCCGAAATTATACGGCCCCAGCCGGTCGATTCCGTCCAGCGGCGGCGGCGCGTCCATGCTCTGCTGCATCTCGGCGGCATAGGCGCGGTCGGCCTCGTCCCATTCGATCGCGGGCGCGAGCGCCATGTTCGCCAGCATCACCCGGCCCACCATGTCGTTGGGCAGGATCGGGTAGACGCCGCCGGTGCGCGTCACCTCGGCCCTTGTGCCGGTGCCCAGCGCCGCACCCTCGGCGGCGCGGGCGAGGCGGTCAAAGACCTCCTGCGCGACACGCGGATCGGGGTGGCGGATGCCCACATGGCTTTCCGCCAGATCGGGAATCACGTTGGGCGCCAGCCCGCCCTGCCGCATGACATAATGAATATAAGTGCCCTGCGGCACCACCTCGCGCATCAGCGCGGCCATGTGGTGAAAGGCCTCGACCCCGTGCAGGGCCGAGCGGCCCTCGTGCGGGGCCTGCGCCGCATGCGACGTGCGACCGTGGAACATCACCCGCGCCCCGATCGAGGCAAGCGAGGCGCTTTGCCAGACCCTGTTGTGGTCGTCGGGATGCCAATGCAGCGCCAGCGCCAGGTCGTCGAAGAGGCCGGCCCGCGCCATGTAGACCTTGCCCGCGCCGCCCTCTTCCGCCGGGGTGCCGTAGACCCGGACCTGCCCCGGCGTGCCGGTCTGATCCAGCCATTGGGCCAGCGCCACCCCCGCGCCGATGGCGGCGCTGCCGAACAAGTGATGACCGCAGGCATGGCCGGTGTCCTGACCGGGAATCGGGCTGCGCCGGGGCGCGGCATCCTGCGAGAAGCCAGGAAGCGCGTCCATTTCCGCCAGCAGACCGATGGCCGGGCCGCTGCCCCGCGTGGCGACGAAGGCCGTGGGCAGACCGGCCACGCCGCGCGTGACGTCGAACCCTTCGGCCTCGAGCACGGCGCACATGTCGGCCGAGGTTCGCACCTCGTGGAACGCCAGCTCGGGCGCGGCCCAGATCCGCCGGGCCAGGGCCGACATCTGCGGACCGAAATCGGCGACGGCGTCAAAGATAACCTGACGATCTGCTGACGAAAGTGGCACATGTGCAAATTCCGCGCAGGCGCCCCGGTCTGTCGTCTCTTGCATCATGATCCATCAACCTGTTGATTTTTCGCATCTTCAGCCGACCGAAACCCTCGATCCAAGGCCATCCGCCGCACTTTCACCTTATTTTCGGCCTTGCGCTTCCGCAAGGCGTGTTCCTAATGTGCACATAAGTTTTCTATACGAACAGAAGGGCCGAACAGCGTGCAAAAACTCAGGATCGGGGTTCACTATGAACCATCCAACATCGACCCGCACCTGGGGGCAGCCGAACTGGCGCTGCAAATGACCAACGGCTGTTTCGACACGCTGGTGCACAAGACGGCAGACGGCGGGTTCCTGCCCGGCCTCGCAACCGCGTGGGAGGTGTCGGAGGACCAGTGCACCTACACCTTCACCCTGCGCGATGACGTGATCTTCCACGACGGCACGCCCTTCGAGGCCGAGGCGGTGCGCGCCTCGTTCGACCGGGCGCGCGATCCGGCGAACAAGTCGCAACTGGCGGGCGGGCTGCTGGGCAGCTACGCCCGGACGCAGGTGCTGGCGCCGCACCGGGTGGCGGTGGTGCTGGAGCAGCCCTATGCGCTGCTGCTCGACGCGCTCAGCCAGGGCTGGCTGGCGCCGATGTCGCCCCGCGCCATGGCCGCGAACGGGCCGGGCTTCATGGCCCGTCCCGTGGGCACCGGGCCGTTCATCTTTGACCAATGGACCAAGGGCAAGACGCTGACCATCCGGCGGAATCCCGATTACGCCTGGGGGCCAGAGCTGGCGCAGACGCGCGGCCCCGCCCCGCTGGACGAGATCGAATTCCACTTCCTGCCCGATGACGCGGCGCGCACGGCCGCGCTGCTCGATGGCACGGTGGACATGATCCTTGCGGCCGAACCCTCGGCCTGTGCCGGTCTGCGCGCCGATGGCCGGTTCGACGTGCTGACCTGCCCGATCCGCGGCGTGCCGGTGTCGCTGATGATGAACATCAAGCGCAGCCCGACCGACAGCCTTGCCGTGCGGCAAGCGATCAGCCATGCGCTCGACGTCGATGCGCTGGTGGCCGAGGTGTTCCACGGCGAATTCAAGCGCGCCCACAGCCCGGTGTCGCAGGACACGCTGGGCTATGCGGCGGATGTCGAGGGGATGTATCCCCATGACCTCGCCCGCGCCGCCGCGCTGCTGGAGGCCGAGGGCTGGGCCGCCGGGCCGGACGGGATGCGCAGCAAGGACGGCGTGCCGCTGGCGGTGACCTTCTACGCGCTGCCGGTGAACTTCTACCCCGAGTTCGGGGCCATCGTGACCCGGCAGCTGGCCCGCGTCGGCATCAAGGTGACGGTCGAGCTCTGTTCGCCCCCCGACTGGATCGCCGCCGGGATGGCGGGGGATCACAGCCTGATCCCGCAGGGCAAATACGCAAGCTCGTCTCAGCTGCTGGGCTTTGTCTACCATTCGCGCAACAGCGGCCCCGGCGCCTATGGCTGGAGCAAGCGCGGCCCCGAGGACGCGCCCCGCATCGACGCGCTGATCGACCAGGCCGAGACCTGCCTTGCCCCCGCCGACTACGTGCCGCTCTTCGAAGAGGTGCAGCGCGAGGTCATGCGCAACGCCCTCGCCGTGCCGCTGCATTGCAACACCAACCTCGTGGTGGCGCGCAAGGGGCTGCGCGACCTGCGGTTCGACGCCATCGGGGCCTATCCGCTGTTCCACGACACCAGCTTTCATCCGACAGGAGCCTGAGCCATGGCGCATCGCGTGATCATCCGGCCCCGTGCCTATTACGACAGCGTCCGCCTGATGCGGATCTCGCAGGCGCTGCGGGCCGAGCCGGGCGTGACCGAGGCGATGGCGATGATGGCCACGCCCAACAACAAGAAGATCCTCGCCACCTCGGGCCTCCTGACGGCCGAGGCCGAGGCGGCGCGCCCGGACGACCTGGTCCTGGCACTCGCCGCGACGGATGACGCGGCGGCCGAGGCGGCGGTGGCGGTGGCCTTTGCCGCGCTGGACGAACGCGCGGGCGGCGACACCGGCGGCGCGCCCCTGCCGCGCACGCTGGATGCCGCCATGGCCGTGCGGCCCGATGCAGGGCTGGTCGTCATCTCGGTCCCCGGCGCCAATGCCCCGCGCGAGGCGCGGCGTGCGCTGGACCTGGGCCTCAACGTCCTTTTGTTCAGCGACAATGTGCCCGTGGCGGACGAACTGGCGCTCAAGCAACATGCGGCCGAGGTCGGGCGCCTTGTCATGGGCCCCGATTGCGGCACCGCGATCATCGGCGGAGCGGCGCTTGGCTTTGCCAACGTGGTGCGCCGGGGGCCCGTGGGGGTCGTCGGCGCCTCGGGCACCGGCACGCAGGAGATCACGTCGCTGCTCGACTGGCTGGGCACGGGCGTGAGCCATGCCATCGGCACCGGCGGGCGCGACCTGTCGGCGGAAGTAGGCGGGCGCACCGCGCTGGCCGCGCTGGACCTGCTGGCGGCCGATCCGGGGACCGAGGTGATCGTGCTGACCTCCAAGCCGCCCGCGGCGGAGGTTGCAGCGCGCGTGCTTGAACATTGCGCAGGGCTGGGCAAGCCGGTGGTGGTGAATTTCGTCGGCAGCGACCGCAGCGGCAGCGACGGCCGCATCACCTTTGCCCCGACGCTGGCCGGCGCGGCCGAGGCCGCCGCGCGGCTGGCGGGCGGCACCGCCCCCCTGCCCGCGCTGGACGCCGCCGCCCGCGATGCCTTCCTCGCTGCGGCCCGGGACGGGCGCGCGCCGGGGCAACGCTATTTGCGCGGGCTCTATGCCGGCGGTACCCTCGCCTACGAGGCGCTGACGCTACTGGGCGACCGGCTGGGGCCGGTGCATTCCAACCTCGCCAAGGGCGCGCTGGCGCTGACGGACCCGTTCCGCAGCACCGGCCACACGGTGATCGACCTGGGCGAGGACGCCTATACCGAGGGTCGCGCCCACCCGATGATCGACCCCTACGTGCGCAACCAGCGTATCCTGGCCGAAGCAGCCGACCCCGAAACCGCGCTGCTGCTGCTGGACGTGGTGATCGGCTACGGTGCCCATGACGATCCGGCGCGCGATCTGGCGCAGACCCTGGCGGCCGCGCAGGCAACCGCGCGCGACGGCGGGCGCAACCTGCCCGTGATCGTCACCCTCTGCGGCACGACCCGCGACCCGCAGGGCCATGCCGCACAGGCCGCCCAGCTCGAGACCGCCGGCGCCATCGTCGCCCGCAGCAATGCCGAAGCCGTGGCCCTGGCCGCCGCCGTGATGGAGACCCCAGCCCATGCCGCCTGAAAACCCGCTGCTGACCGAAGCCCCCGTCGTCATCAACCTCGGCCTCGACCTCTTCGCCGAGGCGCTGGCACAGCAATCCGTGCCCTGCGTGCAAGTGCGCTGGACGCCGCCACCGCCCACCGATGACGACCTTCTGACCCTGCTCGACGACCTGCTTTAAAGACCGGAGCCCCCATGTCTTCCCTCAAAACCCGTATCGAAGCGGCCAATGACCGCGCCTTTGACATCCTGCGCGGCGGCAAGCCCCGCCTTGTGGGCGTCGCTCCGGCGCTCGAGGTGGTGCCCGGCATGGCGCCGAACCTGATCCTGCATTCCGCCCCCGCGATCGACTGGGCCGACATGTCGGGCCCGCACCGCAACGGCATCATCGGCGCCGCGCTCTGGGAAGGGCTGGCCGCGACCCCCGAAGAAGCCGAAGCCAAGCTCGCCTCGGGCGAGATCCGCACCGCCCCCTGCCACCACCACGACACCGTGGGCGCGGGGGCCGGGATCACCTCGGCCTCGACGCCGATGCTGATCGTCGAGAACGAGTCCTACGGCACCCGCGCCTTCAGCTGCATTTCCGAAGGCGGCGGGCTGCGGCTGCTGAAATGGGGCGCCTGGAGCCCCGAGGTGCTGGAGAACCTGACCTGGCAGGCCAAGGTCTTTGCCCCGATCCTCGATGCGGCGCTGCAGGCCTCTGGGCCGATCGACCTCAAGCTGATCATCTCGCGCGCGGTCGAGATGGGCGATGAATGCCACAACCGGTCCGTCGCGGCGACGGCGCTGTTCCTGCGCCAGATCTACGGCGCGCTGGTCGCGCTGGACATGCCCAAGGAGGACGTGCGCGCGTCGATCAAGTTCCTGGTGGAAAGCGAACATTTCCTGCTGCACGGGATCATGGCGGCGGCCAAGTCCATGCTGATGGCGGCCGAGGGGATCGAGTATTGCACGCTGGTCACGGCCATGGCGCGCAATGGCGTCAATTTCGGCATCAAGGTCTCGGGGCTGGGGGACCGTTGGTTCACCGCGCCCGCCAACCCGGTACGGGGGCTGTTCTTCCGCGCCGAATGGTCCGACGCGGATGCCGCGCCCGACCTGGGCGACAGCTCGATCACCGAAACCGTGGGGCTTGGCGGCTTTATCCAGCCCTGCGCGCCGACGGTGACGCAATACGTGCAGGGCTCGGTCGCGCAGGCCATCGCCAACACCCGCGACATGGCCGAGATCTGCCACGGCTCCAACCCCGATGTGCGCATCCCGGCGATGGATTTCGCGCCCGGCCCGCTGGGCATCGACATCCGCAAGGTGGTCAAGACCGGCATTACGCCGCTGCTCGACACAGCGATCACGCACCGTGACGGCGGGCTGATCGGCGCGGGCGAGGTCAACGCGCCGATGGGCTGCTTTGCCGATGCGCTCAAGGCGTTCGGAGAGAAATATGCCGGCTGACACGATCAAGGCGCGGATCGCGGCGGCCAATGCCGCGGCGCTGGCGCGGCTCACCGCGTCGCAGCCGGTCTGGACCGATGTGCGCCCCGCGCTCGAGGTGCTGCCGGGCATGACGCGCGAGACCGTGCTGCATGCCGGCCCGCCCATCGCCTGGGCCGACATGTGCGGCCCGCAGAAGATGGGCGTGGTGCAGGCCGTGCTGCACGAAGGGCTGGCCGAAACCGAGGCCGAGGCCGAGGCCCGCATCCTCGCCGGCGAGATCACCGTCGCGCCATGCCATGAATACGACGCCACGGGCGGGATGGCCGGGATCACCTCGGCCTCGAGCCCGATGGCGGTGGTGCATGACGCGGTGCATGGCGTCACGGGCTATTCGCAGCTGTTCCAGGGACCGGCGGCGGGTCTTCAGGACCGCGCGCTTTACCATGCCGAGGCGCGCAAGCGCTGGCGCTGGCTCGAAGAGGTCGCGGGCCCCGTGCTGGGCGCGGCCGTGCGCAGCGGTCCGGGCATTCCGGTCAAGCCGCTGATGGCGCGCAGCCTCGAGATGGGCGACGAATGCCACAACCGCAACGCCGCCGCCACGGCGCTGCTGCTAAACGCGCTGATCCTGCCGCTTTGCGACACCTGCGACGACCCGGACCGGCTGGCCGCCGTGCTGCGCTATTTCCACGAGAACGAACAGGTCGCGCTGGTGCTGTCCATGGCGGCGGCCAAGGCGATGACGCTGGCGATCTCGGGCCTGCCCGATTGCAGCCTGGTCACGACCATGTGCCGCAACGGTGTCGACTTCGGCATCCGCGTCTCGGCGTTGGGGGATCGCTGGTTCACCGCGCCTGCCAATCGCATCGAGGGCCTGTACTTCTCTTCGGAATGGACCGACCAAGATGCAGTGCCCGATATCGGAGACAGTGCGATCATGGAGACCATCGGCCTTGGCGGCCATGCGCAGGCCGCCGCCCCGGCCCTGCAACATTTCGTCGGCGGCAGTTTCGACCGCGCCAGTGCGGTCGTGCGCCAGATGGCGCAGATCACCGAAGGACCGATCGACGGCTTTCGCATCGCGCCGATGGATTTCGCCGGCATTCCCGCCGGCATCGACATCCGCAAGGTGGTGCAGACCGGCATCGCGCCGGTGATCGACACCGCCATCGCCCACCGCCAGGGCGGCGTGATCGGCGCCGGGCAGACCACCGCCCCGCGCGAGTGTTTCTCCGGGGCGCTGCGCGCCTTCGGGGCGGCATTGGCAAAGGGATGACGCGCATGGAGCCGCTGCTGAGCGTCCGCAACCTCGACGTGGCATTCGACACCGCCACGGGGCCGGTGCGCGCCGTGCGCGGGCTGTCGTTCGACGTCGGCCGGGGCGAGATCGTGGCGCTGGTCGGCGAATCCGGCTCGGGCAAGTCGAACGCCGTGCTGGGGGTGCTCGACCTCGTGCGCGCACCGGGGCGGCGCACCTGCGACAGTATCCTGTTCGACGGGCAGGAACTGGTCGGAATGCCCGCGCGACAGATGCGGCGCATCCGGGGCGGGCGGATCGGCATGATCTTCCAGGACCCGATGACCGCGCTCAACCCGCTGATCCCCGTGGGGCGGCAACTGATTGACCTCGCGCGCGACCACCTCGGCCTCGACCGGGCCGCCGCGCGGACCCGTGCGCTGAGCATCCTGGCCCGCGTCGGCATCACCGCGCCCGAAGAGCGGATGAAAAGCTATCCGCACCAGATGTCCGGCGGCATCCGCCAGCGGGTCATGATCGCCATGGCGCTGATCTGCGAGCCCGACCTGCTGATCGCGGACGAACCGACCACCGCGCTTGACGTCACGATCCAGGCCCAGATCATCGAGCTGGTCAAGGAATTGCAGGCCGAGTTCGGGCTGTCGATCATCTGGATCACCCATGACCTGGGCGTGGTCGCCACCCTGGCCGATCGCGTGATCGTCATGTACGGCGGCCGCGAGATCGAGACGGGCAGCGCCGATGATGTGTTCAACCGCACCGGCCACCCCTATACGCAGGCGCTTCTGGACTCGATGCCGCGCATCGACGCGCCCGAAGAGGCCGAGCTGCGCGCCCTGCCCTCGGGCCGGCTGACCAGCGACGACAGCGGCGGCTGCGCCTTCAGCGAACGCTGCCCGCGGGTCTTTGACCGCTGCCGGGTCGAGGCGCCGCCCTTCGCGACCCTGGCCCCGGCCCACCAGGCGCGCTGCTGGCTGCCGGTCGACACCCTCGCCTCGGAAGACGTTCCCGGAGCCTCGCAATGACGACACAGACCCAGGACAGCCTGATCGAGGTGCGCGACCTCGAGGTGCATTTCAACGTGGGCAGCGGCACGCTGGGCTCGGGCAATGCCCGGCGGCTGCGCGCCGTGGACGGCGTGACCTTCGACATCCTGCGCGGCGAGACGCTGGGGCTGGTGGGCGAGAGCGGCTGCGGCAAATCCACCGTCGGCCGGGCCCTGCTGCGCCTGACCGACCCGACGGCGGGCCGGGTGCTGTTCGATGGGCAGGACATGGGCCGCCTTGGCCGCACCGCGCTGCGCAAGATGCGGCGGCACATGCAGATGGTCTACCAGGACCCCTATGCCTCGCTCAATCCGCGCATGACCATCGGCGACATCGTGGGCGAGCCGCTGACCGTCCACGGCATCGCAAAGGGCGCAGAGCGGGAGCGGCGCGTGGCCGACCTGCTCGAGCTTGTGGGCCTCGATGCCAGCGCCATGACCCGCTATCCGCACGAGTTCTCGGGCGGGCAGCGCCAGCGCGTCGGCATCGCCCGTGCCCTCGCGGTCGAGCCGGATTTCTTCGTGCTCGACGAATCCATCTCGGCGCTCGACGTGTCGATCCAGGCGCAGATCATCAACCTTCTCAAGCGGTTGCAGCGCGAACGGGAGCTGACGTACCTCTTCATCTCGCACGACATGGCCGTGGTGCGGCACATGTCGGACCGGGTCGCGGTGATGTACCTGGGCGCGATCGTGGAACTCGCGGACAGCCGCCGCATCTACGAGGCGCCGCGCCATCCCTATACCAAGGCGCTGCTCAAGGCCGTGCCCGTGCCGCGTGTCGAAGGTGGCAAGAAAGCCACCATCGAAGGCATCAAGGGAGAACTGTCCAGCCCGCTCGAGAAGGCCACCGGCTGCCGGTTCCGCAGCCGCTGCCCGCTGGCCGAGGCGCGCTGCCACACCGAGGTGCCGCTGCTGCGCGCCGTGGAAAAGGGGCACCTGACGGCCTGCCACCTGGCATGACCGTCCAGGGCCCCCGCCCCGGTCCGCACGGCCTAGATCAGCGCGCGGGAAATGTCCTTGGCGGCTTGGCTCATCTCGGGGAAGACGGTCGACATGACGTCTTCCATCGTCTTGACGCCGACGTAGGTATAGGTCGCGAAACAGCCCTGCACCGCGCCTTCCTTGTCAAAGACCGGCACGGCCAGCGACCGGATGCCGGTCTGCATTTCCTGGTCGACGATGGCATAGCCCTGCTCGGCGATGCGCCCCAGTTCGGCTTTCAGCGCCTCCATGGTCTTGAGGCTTCGTTCGTTCTGCGGCGTCAGCGTCATGCCCGCCAGCACCGCATCGCGCACCTCGGGGTCCGACATCGCCAGGATGCAGCGCCCGGACGAGGAGAACGTCAGACCAAAGCGCCGACCCACCGACAGCGCCGGCGAATCGAAGGCATCGGTATTCGCCGCCGCCAGGTGGATCACATGCTGATGGTCCCGGATCGCCAGCGCCACCGGGTAGCCGGTCTTGTCGCGGATGCGGTTCAGGTAGAACTGCGCCTTCTCGTTCAGCGGGATCGAGGCAAGGTAGGAATAGCCCAGGTCCATCACCTTGGGCATCAGCCGGAACAGCCGGCCGGTCTGCTCGACGAACCCCAGCTCGGCCAGGGTCAGCAGGTAGCGGCGGGCGCCGGCCCGGTCCATGCCGGTCTTCTCGGCCACCTGGGTCAGCGTCATCTCGGGGTCGATCCGGTCGAAGGCCTGGATGATGTTCAACCCATGGACCAGAGAGCCGACCAGGGTCTTCGGCTTCTTGTCGCTTTCGGCGTCGTCGAGTGTTGCGGCCTTGGTCAATATCGGTCCCCCGGTTTTCTGAAATCGTGTGGTCGCGGCGCGACCATCCGTACCATAACAACCCAATCAAGAAAAACTAGTGTGCATAATGTGAACATTTGCACCTGCGGCATGAAAAACCGCGTCGGAGATCAGGAATGAAGCTACTTGTAGCCCTTGGCGGCAATGCATTGTTGCAGCGCGGCGAACCCTTGTCCACCGAGACGCAGCTGACCCATGCCCGCGAGGCGGCCCGCGTGCTGGAAAGTGCGGCGCGCGAGCATCAGCTGATCCTGACCCATGGCAACGGCCCGCAGGTCGGGCTGCTGGCGATGCAGGCCCAGGCCTTTGCCGGGGCGGTGCCCTATGCCTTCGACATGATGACCGCCGCGACCGAGGGCATGATCGGCTACATGCTGGAACAGGAGTTGGGCAACCGGCTGGGCTATGACGTGCCGGTGGCGACGATCCTCACGCGGGTCGAGGTCGACCCGGACGATCCCGAGTTCTTGGCGCCCAGCAAGTTCGTCGGCCCCGGGTTCGATGCGGCAGAGGCCGAGCGGCTGCGCGCCGCCCATGGCTGGACCTTCCGGCAGGACGGCAGCGCCTGGCGGCGTGTCGTGCCCTCGCCGCAGCCGCGCCGGGTGCTGTGGCACCGCCCGATCCGCTGGCTGCTCGAGCAGGGCTCGGTGGTGATCTGTTCGGGGGGCGGCGGCATTCCCGTGGCCGAAGATGGCACCGGCGGGATGCGCGGCGTCGATTCGGTGATCGACAAGGATCGCGCCTCGAGCCTGCTGGCCACGCGCATTCCGGTCGACCTGTTCGTCATCGCAACCGATGTGCCGGGCGTCTATGCCGATTACGGCACGCCCGAGCAGCGGTTGATTTCCGAATTGCCGGCCGAGGCTGATGACGACTACGCCCGCGGCTCCATGGGCCCCAAGGTCGAGGCGGCCCGCGCCTTTGCCCGCGCCACCGGCAAGCCCGCCGTCATCGGGGCGCTTGACCAGATCGACGCGATCATCGCCGGCCGGGCCGGGACGCGGATCGTGCCGGGCGGGCCATGCGCCGCCTGATCGCGCATCAGGCCGGGACACTGGCCCTGCAGGCGCTGGATGTCGGCACGTTGCGCGCGCGGGTGGTCGCGGTCTTTCCGCGACATGTCTACCTGGACACAAGCGCCGGGCTGCTGATCGTCACCCCGGGGGATGAGCCGCCGGGGCCGCTGAACCTGTCGTTTGACGATTGGCCAAGCCTCAACGTCGGTGACGATGTGGCGCTGGAGGCGGGCGCGGCGCGGCATTGGCCTTCGTCCCTGCCCCGCCGCGATCTGTCTGCCCTTTGGCTGGATGGGCTGGAGGCGCAGGCCCGGGCAATCCCGCACGCCTCCGCCCCCCTGAGTTCCATACTGGAGCGCAGGGATTTGCCGGGCGGTCAAAAGCTGGCCGAGGGCCTGCGGAAAGCGGACCCCGTCGCCGCAGGCCAAGGGGCGCGGGCACTGGCCGGGCTGGGGCCGGGGCTGACGCCGGCCGGGGATGACGTGCTTTGCGGGGTGCTGCTGGCGCTGTATGTGACTCAGCGGGCAACCGCGCTGTGCCCGGAAATCGTGGCGGCGAGCGAGGGCATGACCACCGCGCTGTCCTATGCCTTTATTCGCGCCGCCGGTCTGGGCCATGCTGGAGCGGCGTGGCACGACCTATTGGTGGGGGCCGAGGCCCCGCACGCCGAAGACACCGCCGCCGTCATGGCCCATGGCCACAGCTCGGGCGCGGATACGCTGGCCGGATTCCTTTGGGCCGCGCGGCTTACCGCGCCAGACGCCGCAGCGGATCGGCCAGCAGGCTGAGCCGCGCATCGGGTGCCGCGCCGCCATCTGGCAATGCGTCCAGCAGCGTCGCCTCGAGGCGGCCTGCGTCCAGCGTGGCGTGACGCCCGCCGCTCAGCACTTCGACGCCATCGACAAAGACATGGGCCAGCCCCTCGGCGCGGCCATAATGCAGCACCCGGTCGATGGCGCGCGCGGGGCTGTCCATGCCGGGCGCGGGCCGGTCCCTGCGGTCCAACAACAGCAGATCGCCCCGCATGCCCGGCGCCAGCGCACCGAGGTCGCGGCGGCCGATGGCGGCAGCGGCCTGCGTCGTCACCATCGCCAGCACCTCGCGGGCGGACAGCGTGCCATGCAGCCGATGCGCCAGCCGCATCTCGGCGAACATGTCGGTCGTGTCATCGAGCCCCATGCTGTCAAGCCCGAGCGCCACGACCACCCCGGCATCCAGCAGGGCACGCACCGGCGCGACACCGCTGCGCAGCCGCAGGTTCGAGCTGGGGTTCGTGACCACGGCGACACCAAGCCGAGCCAGCCGCGCGATGTCGTCGGGCGTCAGGTGCACGCCGTGGGCCAGGCTCTGCGCCGCGCCCTCCGCGAAATAGCCCATGCCTTCGAGCCACGACAGGATCGACCCGCCGGGCCGCCCGGCGCTGTCGCGCCCCTGAAGACGGCTTTCCAGCAGGTGCATCTGACCCGACAGCCCCAGCGCGCGGGCGGTGGCGGCGACATGGCGCAGCTCGGCCTCGCTGCTCCAATGGCCGGAAATCGGGCCCGCCATCATCCATGTCTCGCCAATTCTCTCGCCACTGGCCTCTGCCAGCAGCGCAGCCCATGCGGCATCGTCGAACGGCACCCGGCCCGCCTGCTTGGCTGCGATTTCTTCGGCCAGCGGGCCGGGCAGCTCCTGCGCCACCAGCCGCATCAGATCGGCCGAGGCGGGGCGGTCCATCGCGCTCAGCACCACCGCCGCGCGTTGCCCGGCATCGGCATGGCCCTGCCGCACCGCACGCAGCGCCGCGGCGTCGTTCCGGGGGTGGTAATAGCTGTTGACCGTCGTCGTGATGCCGGACCCAAGCTGGCGCAGCGCCGACAGCGCGGTGTCCGTCCGCGCGTCGATCATCGGCAGGCGCGACAGGTTCAGGATCCACGGCTCGAGCAAGTCATCGTCGATGCCAAGGCTCTGCGGCGACAGGCCCCGCCCGTGGTCATGGGCGTTGATGAAGCCCGGCAGGGCGATCATCTCGGGCCCGCCGGTGACCGGCAGGTCGGGCGCTTCAGCCCGCACTGCGTCCCATGGCCCGACACGGGCAATGATCCCGCCCCGCACCAACACGCCGCCATCCACGATGGGATCGCTTGCCGCGTCCGGGATCACCACCCCGGCGCGCACAAGGAGGGTGCCCTCCATGGCCTAGACCTTCAGCTTGGGGTCGAGGATGTCGCGGATCGCGTCGCCCAGCAGGTTCGACGCGAGCACCGTGAAGAGGATCGCGATGCCCGGGAAAATCGCCGCCCAGGGCGCATCCCACATCACGTTCCGCCCGTCCGACAGCATCGCGCCCCATTCCGCCGCCGGCGGTGCCGCGCCGAGGCCGAGGAAACTGAGCCCCGTGGCCGACAGCAGCGCCCAGCCGTAGGACATCGAGGCCAGCACGATGATCGGCGGGAAGGCATTGGGCAGGATGTGGCGGAAGATGATCCGCGCATCCGACGCCCCGGTCGACCGGGCAGCGTCCACGTAGACCTGCTGCTTGATCGCCAGCACCGACCCGCGGCTGACCCGCGCGAATTCGGTGATCCCGCCGACTCCGACGGCGATGATCACGTTGACCAGCCCGGTGCCCAGCACGGCCACGATGGACATGGCCAGCAGGATGCCGGGAAAGGCCATCATCACGTCGATCAAGCGCATCACGATATTGTCGAAGCGCCCGCCGTAGAACCCGGACAGCAGGCCGATGGTGCAGCCGATCGTGACCGAGATGGCGACGGCGAAGAGCCCGATCACCAGCGACACCCGCCCGCCGATCAGCACGCGGGCAAAGATGTCGCGGCCCGCAAGGTCGGTGCCCATCAGGTGGTCGCCCCCGGGCGGCAGCATCGACTCGAGGATCTTGGTCTCGTAGGGGTCCTGCGGCGCGATCACCGGGGCAAAGATCGCCAGCATGGCCATGATGAACAGCGTCAGCAGGGCAAAGCGGGCGGTACGGTGCCGGTAACAGGCCTTGGCAAACGTCAGCATTCCGATCCTGTCTCAGTCAAAAGTGATCTTGGGGTCGATCAGCGCGTAGAGCACGTCGACCACGATGTTCAGCACCACGTAGAACAGGGCGGTGAACAGAACGGCCCCCTGAACCACGGGAAAATCGCTCGAGTTGATGGCATCGACCATCACCGTGCCCAGCCCCCTGCGGCTGAAGGCGGCCTCGATGAAGAAGGCGCCGGAAAAGAGCCAGCCGAATTGCAGACCGATCATGGTCACGACCGGCACCAGCGCATTGGGCAGCGCATGGCGGAACAGGATCACCGTTTCCGACTTGCCCTGCGCGCGGGCCGTCAGGATGTAGTCCTGCTTGAGCGCCTCGAGGATGTTGGTCCGGGTCGACCGCGCCACGGTCGAGATCGCGCCCAGCGACAGCGCCGCCACCGGCAGGATCAGCGCCTCGGGAGAGCCCTGGCCCGCCGCCGGCAGCCATCCCAGTTGCACGGCGAAAAGCATGACCAGCATCAGCCCGATCCAGAACGCGGGCACCGAGACCGACACGGCGGTAAAGCCCATCACGACCCGGTCCAGCCAGGAATTTCGAAAGACCCCGGCCACCGCGCCCATGACGATCCCCACCGGGATCGCCACCAGCATCGCCAGCCCCGACAGGGTCAGCGTGGCGGGCAGGTTGTCCATGATCGTGTCGATCACCGGCGTGCTCGACACGATCGAGCGGCCGAAATCGCCGGTCAGTACCCGCCCGACATAGGACAGGTATTGCTGCCACAGCGGCAGGTTCAGCCCCAGCTGTTCGCGCAGCTGCGCCACCTGTTCGGCCGTCGCGCCCGAGCGCGCCAGCATCACCGTCACCGGGTCGCCCGGCAAGAGGTTGAGGATCACGAAAGACAATGTGACCACCCCGAAGATAACCGGGATGGCCGACATGATGCGTTGCGTCAGGAACCTGAGCACCTTGATCTTCCGTCAGAGTTTCACGTCGTAGACCGCGGGGGTCAGACCGGTGACGCCAAAGTCCAGCGCCTCGGCGACAGAGGCGCGCGCCCCGATGGCGATGGCGTAATCGTAGATCGGCAGGATCACCGCCTGGTCCATGATCATCGTCTGTGCGTCCTGGTATAGTTTCAGCCGCTCGTCGGGGTCGCTGGCCGCCTGGGCCGCCAGCAGCAGCTGGTCCAGCTCGGCGCTGCGCAGCTTGGCGAAGTTATATCCGGCATCGGCGTTTTCCGACAGGAAATACGGCATCAGCGAATCCGAGGCGGCAAAGCCCGACCCGCCGGTGAACAGCATGTTGTGCGTGCCGTTCTTGCCCGCCTCGAGGCTGACGGCCCAGGCCATCATCTCGAGCTCGACCGCGACGCCGATCTTCTGCAGCTCGGACTGCACGTAGACCGAGAACGGCTCGGACGAGCCCCAGCCGGCCATCTGCATCTTGATCGTCAGCGGCACACCGTCCTTGACGCGGATGCCGTCCGCGCCGGGGGTCCAGCCGGCCTCGTCCAGCAGCTTGGCGGCCGCTTCGGGGTCATAGGGATACATGCCACTGACACTGGGGGCGTATTCGGGCGTGACCGCGGCCAGCGGCCCCTGGGCACGCGGGGCGATGCCGCGCATGATCGCCTCGACGGCGGCGTTCATGTCGACGCCCATCATGATCGCGCGGCGCACGTTGATGTCGTCGGTGGGCGCCAGTTCGGTGTTGAGGAACCAGTAAGTCGGCTGGCCCGACAGGTGGGTGATCAGCACTTCGTATTCGTCCGACCGCTCGACCCGGCCAAGGCTGGTGGGCAGCAGGTCGAACACCACGTCAAAATCGCCCGCCATCAGCGCGACCGAACGGCTGGCCGGTTCCGGCAGGAAGCGCCATTCGATGGTCTCCATCATCGCCGGGCCGTCATGGCTGTAGATCGCGGGCGCCCAGTCGTAATCGGGGTTGCGCGTCAGGGTGTAGTGATCGTTGACCTCGTATTCGGTCATCATGAACGGGCCGGTGCCGGCCTGGTGCATGTGATATTCCTCACCGTATTCCTCGGACGCCTTGGGCGAAACCATGCCGGTGTAGGTGAGCGACAGGTTGAACAGCAGACCGCCATTGGGCTGCGCCATGATCATGCGCACCACGTTGGGCGACACCACCTCGACCGAGGCGACATCCGACACCAGCGACGCGGCCTTCTGCGACTGGGGCCCCAGCGCCTTGATCCGCTCGATGTTGTACTTGACCGCTTCGGCGTCGAAGGGCGTGCCGTCGTGGAAGGTGACGCCGTCGCGCAGCGTGAATTCATAGCTCATCGCGTCATCGGACACGGTCCAGCTTGTCGCGAGGCCCGGAACGATGTTGCCGTCATTGTCCTGGAAGACCAGCGTGTCGTACATGGCCGACAGGATCATCAGAACTTCCCAGGCGACGTCGACATGCGGATCAAGTCGCGACTTGGCCTTGGTGCCCGCCATCTTGAGCACGGTGGCCCCGGCGCCCTGCGCCGCGACCTTCTGGGCGAACGCGGTCAGAAGAACGCTGCTGAGGCCCGACGCAAGGACGGACCGACGAGTGAGATGTGCCATGGAATTCCCCGTTGAAGATTTGGTTCATTGACACCAAAGTTGCTAATGTGAACATTTGTTGTCAATGAGAACGTTACTCGGACCCTCCTCCAAACTCCAGGAATCTGTGCATGAGCCTAACTTTTGACCAATCGCAAACCGCCCTTTCGGCGGCGATGGAGCGTGCCAAAGCGCTTGATATCGCCGTCTGCATTGCCGTGATGGATGCCGGCGGGCGGCTGATGGCCTTTGCCCGCATGGACGGGTCGAACTGGGCCAGCATCCACGGCGCGCAGGGCAAGGCGCTAACCTCGGCCGCGACGCGCAGCCCCAGCGGGGCGATTCCGCCCGAGTCGGTGGTCATGTCCCGCATCGCCGAGCTGGAAGGCGGCAACATGATCTATGCGCGCGGCGCGGTACCGCTGATCAAGGACGGCGCGCTGCTGGGCGCGGTGGGAGTCGGCGGCGCTTCGGCCGATCTCGACGAAGATTGCGCGCGGGCGGCCGCGGCGGCTCTGGGATGTGATGGCTGACATGACACGGACCACGACCAACGAACCCGGCACCCGCTGGGACCATTGCCTGGACGAATGGGTGCCGACAGACCGCGGCGGCCGCCGCTGGCATGACCTCTTCGTCGCCGAAGTGCCGGGCTGGCGGCCTCTGGTGGCCAGCCTCGAGACCCCGCCCGGCGACGGCCCGCATCCGCTGGTGATCCGCATTCATGGCGGCGGCTGGATGACCGGCCACCCACGTGCGCCCAGCGACCTGCGCCGCGCGCTCCGGGTGCCGGAAACGCTGCTGGATGCGGGCTATGCCGTGGCCGACATCACCTACCGGCTGGCCGGCGAAGGCGCCTTTCCGATGCAGATCCACGATTGCGCGGCGGGCGTGCGCTACTTCCGCCACCATGCGGCGCGGCTGGGGCTCGACCCGGACCGCTTTGCCGCCAAGGGTGAAAGCGCGGGCGGCCACATGGCGCTGCTGCTGGGCGTCGACCGCCCCGATCCGCTGGAAGGCACGGTCGGGGTGACCGGCCCGTCCAGCAAGGTGCAATGCGTGGTCGACTGGTACGGCGTGGCCGACCTGATGATTCCCTTCCGGGGCCGGTCGCTGCTGGAGCGGGTGGCCGACCCGGACAATGCCGTGGGCAAGCTGCTGGGCGGGCCGGGCGCGACGGAAGAAATGGCGCGACAGGCCTCTCCGGTCACCCATGTGACGCCTGCGTCCGCCCCGTGCCTGATCCAGCACGGGACGGAGGATTCGATCGTCACCTTCAATCATGCCGAAGCCATGCACGATGCGCTGGCCCGGGCCGGTGTCCCGGTCGACCTGCACGCCATCGAGGGCGCGGAGCATGGCTTTCCCGGCGGTGACCTCGCGCCAATCATGCCCCGGGTGATGGCCTTCCTGAACCGCTGGCTCTGACCGGACCTGCCGGTCGGCCCGGATTTGCCAGGTTGCCTGGCCCTGAGTGCCTCGATCCGCCAACCCGGTTTTCAGGCGGTCAGCTCTGCGGCATTGGCGACCCCAAGGCTGAACGGGTCAGACCTGGCAGGCCGGTATGGCTTTGTCGCAAACGCTTGAGCTGAACAGATGATCCGGCTGACTTCGACCGCTTATACGGCCAACGTCGCGAATTGGGCAAATGGGCATGGTCCTGGCGTCAGCCGACCCGTCAGGATCATGTTGGCCACCTCGATACCCTCGAGTGTTGCCGAGGCTGATGCGAAGGACTTGAAGCCGAGCATGGGGCGGGCCCGACCCCCTTGAACTCCGCGCAGTGCCCGATTCGGCGCCGGGCCCCGTAGGTCGTGGCGCATCCCCGTCACCCGGGGATCGAGCTGACATGCGCCGCCACGATGCGCCAGCCGTCGGGGGTCCGGATCCAGCTCTGCATCTGGCGACCAAGCTCGCCCGGGCTGTCATCCCGCCGAAACAGGGTCGACGCGATCCCGAAACTGTCGCCGTAGGTGGTGATCCGCGTCTCGATCAGACTGCGCGAAAACGGCTTCTGCGTTGCACGGAATGCGCGCAGCGCGTCGCTGCCGTACTGGTGATCGGCGACGCCATAGCGGATCGTCTCCGAGCCTTCCAGGAACATGGCGGCAAGGACCTGCGTGTCGTTTTCCAGCAAAGCCGTTTCGTAGGTGTCGAAGCACGCGGTGAGGTCAGCCAGGACCGCTGGACGGTTGAGGGTCATGTCTTCGGGTTTCTGCATCATGCCTTCACCTTCCTCGAGTTGACTTGGATCAGCCACAGGGCAATCACGCTGCCGCCGTCGCGCCAAGGTAGGCCCGCCATCCACCGTGGGCGGAAATGTCTTCCGCTCCGTGAACTGCCGTCGCCTCGACCAGGAAGCCTTTGCAGGCGCTGCCGTCGGACAGGGACAGCGTCCCGATGGAAAGCGGCGACACGACTTTGGCAAGGAAGGCGCCGACCGCGCTTGTGTCAAGCGCCCAGAGCTCGATGTCGATGGCGGTTCCGCCCTCGGCCACGCGCAGAAGTCCGGGTTTGGCAATCTGCCCGCCCGGCAGGCGGAACAGCCGGTAGTCGGCGCTTGTCCGCGCCGGACCGATGCAGCGCGCGCCAAGCGAGGTGAGTTCGTCGTTGAGCGGCAGCCCGGACATGTGCGCACCGACCGCAGCGATCACCGTTTCACCCTGGGCAGGTCGCGGGTCTGTCACCAACGGTTCCGGAGGAACAAGTGCATTTCCCGGGACGACACGGGCGTCAGCCTCGATCCGCCCGGCGAGCGCCGCCAGCAGCCCGTCGCATCCGCGGTTGGCCAGCAGCGTGACGCTGCCCGGCCGCCCGTCGGCGCGCGGGGCGGTCGGGACGGCCAGCGCGCACATGTCCAGAAGGTTGACGAAATTCGTGTAGGTCCCCAGGCGCGAGTTGGGGCCGATCGGATCGGCCTCGAGGTCTGCGCAGGTATAGAAGGTCGGAATGGTCGGCACGCAGATCGCGTCGATCCCGTCCAGCAGCGGAGCGACGGCGCGCCGCAGGTCGGACAGCCGGTAGATGCCGCGGAAGGCATCCACCGCCGACAGGCTGTCCGCGGCCGACACGATGGACCGCGTCACCGGGTGAACGGCGTCCGGCATGTCCCGCATCATCGGTTCGATCGCGGCCATGCGTTCGGCGACCCAGGCGCCGGAATACAGCAACTCGGCCACATCGTAGAACGGCGTCATGTCGATTTCGGTCACGCTCATGCCAAGCGCCCTCAGCCGCGCGACCGCCGACCCGAAGGCCTCCGCCTGCGCGGCGTCACCGAAGAAGATCCGCGATGCGGCGTCAGGCACCGCCAAGCGCAGGGTCGGGCGCGGGTCAAGGCCGGGGGCGCCGAGGTCGCGGGACCAGGCGTCATCCGGGTCATAGCCGGCCGAGGCAACCAGCACCTGCCAGCCGTCTGCGACCCCCGTCGCGAAGACCGAGATCGTATCAAGCGACCGGCAGGCCGGCACCAGGCCCGTGGAACTGAGCAGGCCGAGCGTCGGTTTCAGGCCGACGATGTTGTTCAGCGCCGCCGGGACCCGGCCAGAACCGGCGGTGTCCGTACCGAGCGCAAAACTGACGATCCCCTGGGCGACGGCCACGGCAGATCCGGAGGATGATCCGCCCGGCACGATCTCGGCATCGAGGGCGTTGCGGGGCACGTCATAAGGGGTCCTGACCCCGACGAGGCCGGTGGCGAACTGGTCCAGGTTGGTCTTCCCGATCACCAGCGCCCCGGCTTCGCGCAGCCGCGCCACGACAAAGGCGTCCGCGTCGGGCTGGTAGGCGAAGGCCGGACAGGCGGCCGTCGTTGGCAGGCCGGCCACGTCGATATTGTCCTTGACGGCAAAGGGCACACCCCAGAGCGGATAGGTGACAGGGTCGAACGGCGGCAATGCGGCGGCCTCTTCCAGAACCTCGGCCTCGGACCTCAGGGCAATGAAGATGCCCGGGTCGGCGACGGCCCGGATGCGCGAGAAGACCTCTGCGATCACCGGTGCCGGATCCGCTGTTGTTGCGTAGCGCGCCATCAGTGCGGCAATGCGCAGGTCGGGCGTTGCTGTGGTCGGTGTCGTCATCGGTACTGGCCTTCGCTTCTCAGTCTCAAGGGGTGGCGTTCCGGGGCGCTGCAAGATCAGGCGGGGTCAGGCCTGCACGGCGGCGAAGGCGTCGACAATGTCGTCCACTGTCGCCGTCCATCCGACGATGGCCCCTTGCGCACGGATCATCTCGAGCGTGACCGCCTTGAACGCGGGGAAGTAACTTTCCGTCGCATCCTCTGCGAGCAGGCAGTCGTATCCGCGGTCGTTGGCCTCGCGCATGGTCGTCTGAACGCAGACTTCTGTCGTCACCCCGGCGAAGATCAGGGTCCGGGTTCCAAGCCCGGACAGGTGTTCGCCAAGATCGGTGGCGTAGAAGGCCCCTTTTCCCGGTTTGTCGATCACCTTCTCGCCTGCGGCGGGAAAGACCTCGTGAATGATTTCGGCGCCCGGCTCTCCGGCGATCAGCACCCGTCCCATGGGACCGTGATCGCCGATGCGCAGGGACGGCGCGCCACGCAGCCGCTTGGCCGGGGGGCAGTCGGAGAGGTCCGGCCGGTGGCATTCCCGCGTATGAATCACCGGCACCCCGGCCGCACGGCAGCCCGCGATCAGCCGCGCTGTCGCGGGCACGATGGCCTGAAGCAGCGACACGTCATTGCCAAGAGACGCGCCAAAGCCCCCGGCTTCGATAAAGTCCCGCTGCATGTCGATGACAATCAGCGCGGTCGTCGCCGGGTCGATGTCAAGCGGGAAAGGCTGCGCGTCGATCTTCATGCGTGGCCTCCCATGTGATGGCCAATGGTCGGGATATCGGCCTCGGCCGCCGTGCATTCATAGACGAGACTGCCGTCGGCCATGACCAGCACCCGGTCGGCCAGTTCCAGGATCTCATCCAGATCCTCGCTCAGCAGCAGGACCGCCGTGCCGGAATTCCGCGCGCGCATGATGCGCGACCTGATTTCGGCGACCGCCGTGAAATCAAGCCCGAAACAGGGATTGGAAATGACCAGCAGATCGACATCGCCATCCAGTTCCCGCGACAGGACGGCCCGCTGCACGTTGCCGCCCGACAACGAGGCGATAGGACTGTCGATCGAGGCGCATTTGACCTTGTAGTCGGCCACCAGCGCCTCGGCCCGTCGCCGCATCGCGCCGGGCGCCAGCCAGAAGCGCGGCTTTGCGCGGCCCGTTTCGAAACTGCGGAACCCGATGTTCTCGGCCACGGACATGCGTGGCGCACAGGCGTTCTGCAACGGCTCCTCGGGAAGGTATCGCACCTTGAGCCGCCGCTCCTCGGCCCGTGTCGCGGCATAAGGCACGCCATGCACGGTCACCCCGCCCGCGGCCAACGCGCGCTGGCCCGTCAGAATCTCCATCAGTTCCATCTGGCCGTTGCCGGAAATACCGGCGATGCCGACGATTTCTCCGGCCCGGACCTGCAAGGTCTCGATCGCGATCTGCTTCAGCCCGGACCGGTCCGCCGCCCGCGCGCCTGTCAAAGCCAGCACGGTCTCGCCCGTGGTCTCCGCGCGGGGCGCAGGATCGGCGGGCTTGGCATCGCCCATCATCATCGCGGCCATGTCCTGATGGCTCAGCTCGGCCACCTTGCCGCCGCCGACATGTTTCCCCCGCCTGAGAACCGTGACCTCGTCCGCGAAGGCCGTCACCTCGCGGAACTTGTGGCTGATCATCAGGACGGAAAGCTCCCCCGCCTTGCACAGCGCGGCGACATGGCCCAGAACCTCGTCTGCCTCGTCCGGCGTCAGGACCGAAGTCGGCTCGTCCAGGATCAGGAACCGCCGACCGAGGTAGAGCTGCTTGAGGATCTCGAGCTTCTGCTTTTCGCCCGCCGCCAGCCGGTGCACCGGCTCGCCAAGTGGCACGCGGAAGGGCATCGCGTCCATGAACGCCGTCAGCGCCTTCATCTCGGCGGCCCAATCGATCACCGCGGGCACGTCGGCGCGCGAGATCACGAGGTTCTCTGCGGCGGTCAGGGCGGGCACCAGCGTGAAGTGCTGGTACACCATGCCGAGGCCTTTGGCATGGGCGTCTTTCGGATCCTTCACGTCGCCGTCGAAGCCGTCGATCAGCAGATTGCCCGAGGTGGCGTGGTAGAAGCCCATGATGCATTTGACGAGTGTCGACTTGCCCGCCCCGTTCTCGCCCAGAAGCGCGTGGAAACTGCCCGGCTTCACCCTGATCGAGACGTCGTCGAGCGCGGTGAAGTTGCCGAAGCGCATGGTCATGCCGATGGTCTCGATCCCGACGGCTTTGCCCGCCTCCCCGGTCTTCGTGGGCGGAGGGGATACCTCGTCCAGCCCGCGCGACAGGCTCCCTCCCCCCTCGGAGGGGAAGGAAGGGGAGGGCGCACGCCCGTCCTTCACGGCAGCACCTTCAGCAGGTCGGCCGACGTGGCCGTCGCGCCAAAGACTCCGCCCTGCATGTGGATCATCTGGATCGCCGCCGCGTGGTTCTTTGGATCGGTCGCCGCGCAGCAATCGGTCAGCATCACGCATTCGAATCCGCGGTCGTTCGCCTCGCGCATGGTTGTATGCACGCAGACATCCGTGGTGATCCCGGTCAGCACGATGTTCTCGATCCCCCGCAGCCGCAGGATCATCTCGAGGTCGGTCGCGCAGAACGACCCCTTGCCCGGCTTGTCAATGATGACCTCGCCCGGCATCGGGGCGAGGTCGTCGATGATCTCCCACCCGGGTTCGCCCCGGGTGAGGATCTTTCCGCAAGGTCCGGGATCGCCAATCCCGGCACCAAGCTGACGCGAGCGCCAGCGTTTGTTGGCCGGAAGATCGGACAGGTCCGGCCTGTGTCCTTCGCGGGTGTGGATGACCATGTAGCCCTTCTCGCGAAAGGCCGCGAGCAGCGCCTTGATCGGCTCGATCGGGGCGCGGGTCAGGGAAATGTCGTAGCCCATGCTGTCGACATAGCCGCCGGGGCCGCAGAAGTCGGTCTGCATGTCGATAATGATCAGCGCGGTGTTTTCAGGACGCAGGTCCCCGTTCCACGGCCAGGCATAGGGCGCAGAGGCGATGGTGGTCCCCCTGGGCGTCTCGGACATGTCGTTCATGAAAAAGGCTCCGCCTATTTGGTGATGGACAGTTCGCGCGGCGCGCCGGTCAGCGCCCCGGTCTTCGAGGAAGAGAGGATCAGCACGATAAGCGTCAGCACGAAGGGGGCCGCATAGGACAGGTAGTAGCCCTGCGTCACCCCGACCGACTGCAACGCCGGTCCCAGTGCCCCCGCGGCGCCAAAGAGCATCGCTGCGAAGAAGCAGTTGACCGGTGACCAGCGTGCGAAGATGACCAGAGCCACCGCGATCAGACCCTGGCCCGACGAGATCCCCTCGTTCCACGATCCCGGATAGAACAGCGACAGATAGGCCCCGCCGATGCCCGCCAGCGCGCCGCCAAAGGCGGTGGCCTGGATGCGCACCCGCGCCGGGCTGATGCCGAGCGCACGCGCCGCGTCGGAGCTGTCGCCCACGACCCGCAGGGTCAGCCCGATCCTCGTTTTCCGCAGCATCCAGGCCAGCGCGACCGCAAGCGCGGCGCCGAGAAGGAACAGCACGTTGACCCTGAGCGCGGCCTGCACCTGCGGCAGATCGGACCACCAGCCAAGGTTGATCGCCGGCAGGTCGGGCGCGACGGGCTGGATGTAGGGTTTGCCGAAGAAGAAGGCGAGGCCCGTGCCCAGAAGCATCAGCGCGATACCGATGGCGATGTCGTTCACCTTGGGCAACGAGCACAGCAGCCCATGCACCAGCCCGAACGCCGATCCGGCCAAAGCCGCCGCCAGCACCCCGGCCCAGGCCGAATTGGTGTGGTAGGCCACGGCGTAGCCCGCCATCGCGCCAAAGACGAGTGTGCCCTCGAGCCCGAGGTTGATGCGCCCCGACCGTTCGGTAATGACCTCTCCGAGCGAGACGAAGAGGAACGGCGTCGACACCCGGATCGCGCCGCCCAGCATGGCGACCGGCACCGCCCAAAGACCGATGTCCCCGCTCATGTCCGCTCTCCTTTTGTCAGCCAGCCGATCAGGTCGATCCGGCCCGTGAAGGTCTCGCTGGCCAGGATCGCCACGAAGACGAAGCCCTGCAGCACCAGCATGGTCGCATCCGGCAGGTCCATCCGGCGCTGCACGAGACCCGAAGACGCCTCGAACCCGGCAAGCAGCAGCGCCACCGGGATGATCGCCAGCGGATTGTGCCGCGCAAGGAAGGCCACAAGGATCCCTGTGTAGCCATACCCCGCCGCCAGAGACGCATTGGCCGAGCCATGGACGGCCGAGACCTCGAAATATCCTGCTAGCCCGGCAAAGGCACCGCCAAGCGCGGTGAAGCCGATCACCAGCTTGCCCACGGGCAGCCCCTGCACCTGCGCCGCGCGCACGTTGCCCCCGGCGATGCGGGCCGCGAAGCCAAGCGTCGTCCACTCAATCAGCACCCAGGCGAGGATGCAGCACACCACGGCCACGGCGAGGCCCCAGTGCACCTGCCAGCCGGGCAGGTCGCCGACCCGGAAGTTGTCGATCAGCGATGCCGTCGAGGGCTTGTTGAGCGAGGCGGGATCGCGCAGCGGCCCTTCGACGAGGTGGTTCATCAATGCGATCGCGATGTAGGCCATCAGCAGCGAGGCGATCGTTTCGTTCACCCCGCGCCACTGCCGCATCGCGCCGACCGCACCGATCCAGAGGCCGCCCGCGACCGCCGCCATGATCGCCAGCACAGGCATGGCCAGCACGGCAGGCCACCCGGCCAGCGCAGCCGCCAGCCCGCCGGTCATCACGCCCCCCAGCACGATCGCGCCTTCCCCTCCGATCACGACGAGGCCCAGCCGAGCCGGGATCGCAACGCAGAGCGCGGCGAACAGCAGCGGTGCGGCGCGGGACAGGGTGTTGGTCCAGGAAAAGGCGCTGCCAAAGCCCGCCTTGTAGACCAGGGCATAGAAATCCACCGGGCTCTTGCCCAGCAACAGCAAGAACAGCGCGAAGGCGGCAAAGCCCGCCAGCAGCGCCGCGACCGGCAGGACCAGCCCCTCGACGCGCCCGGCCAGAGGTAAAAGCCAGGCGCGCCAGGACCGGACCGGAACCGTGATGTCGGCCCCGGCGGCCATCTTAGGACGTCGACCCGATGACGCCCTCGACGAGGTAGTTCATCGACTCGAGCGCCACGTCGGTTTCTTCATAGGCCACGCCGCTGGCGGCGATCTCATTGCCCGCGTTGTCTTTCAGCGGCCCGGTGATGACCGCAAAGCCGCCAGCCATGATCTTGGCCTTTGTGTCCTCGAACTGCTTGCGGCCGGCCTCGGGCACGGCAGGTCCCAGCGGCGACATCTTGATGAAGCCTTCTGCCAGACCGCCCCGGACGAAATTGTCGACCTTCTCGCCCGCAAGCGTCTTCTTGACCATGTCGGTATAGACCGTGGCCCAGTTCCACTCGGCCCCGGTCAGGTACTTGTCGGGCGCCAGCTCGGACTGGTTGGCGTGGTAGCCGCAGACATAACAGCCACGACCCGCCGCCGTTTCGATCACGACCTTCGGCCCGTCGACATGGCAGGTGATGACGTCGGCGCCCGCATCGGCCAGCGCATTTGTCGCCTCGGCTTCCTTGACTGCCATCGACCATTCGCCGGTGAAGATCACCTGACAGGTGATCGACGGATCGACCGACCGGGCCCCCAGAAGGAAAGAGTTGATGTTCAGCAGCACCTGCGGGATCGGCTTGGCCGCGACAAAGCCGATCTTCTTGGTCTTCGTCGCATGCCCTGCGGCGATCCCGTTCAGGTACTGCCCCATGCCGATGTAGCCAAAGTACGATCCGGTGTTGGTCGGCATCCCCTCGGTCCAGAGCCCGCCGCAGTGTTCAAAGCGCACTTCCGGATACTTGGGCGCCACCGACAGGATATGCGGGTTGAAATAGCCGAACGAGGTCGGGAACAGCAGCGCCGCCCCGTCGAAGTTTATCATCGATTCCATCGTCTGCTGGACATCCTGCGTCTCGGCGACGTTCTCCTCCTCGATGACCGTGACGCCATCCATCGCCTTGACCGCCGCCGCGCCTTCGGCATGGGCCTGGTTATAGCCATAGTCGTCGCGCGGCCCGACGTAGATGAAGCCGACCGTCAGGTCGCCCGCCGCCTGCGCCGGCACTGCCAGCCCGCCCAGTGCCGTCGCCCCGGCCAGCCCGGCGGTGGTCGAAAGAAACCGGCGTCGTGTCAGAAAATTTGTCATGTGAGTCCTCTCCGCTGTCTCCGGATTTTCAAAATGCCGGTTTGAGACTCATGCTAGGCTATACTGCGGTGCTGTCTGCTGCTAAGTATGACCCGTTCCGATGCAAAAATTGCAGCATACCATATGAAACATCTGGAAACGCTGGACTTTATCGAAGCGATCAATCGCGCGGGCTCGATCAGGGGCGCGGCCGAAACGCTGTCAATTACATCAACTGCCCTGAATCGCCGCCTTCTTGCGCTCGAGGAGGAGCTCGGCGCGCCGGTTTTCGAACGTCTCGCACGCGGCGTCCGCCTCTCCATCGCGGGTGAGCTGCTGATTCAACACATCCGCAGTCAGCGGGCCGATCTCGATCGCGTCCGCTCACAGATCGCCGATCTGAAGGGCGAACGGCGCGGCCATGTGAAGGTGGCATGCAGCCAGGCGCTGCTGCCGTATTTCATGCCGCGTGAGATCAACGTCTATCGGGCCGACCATCCCCAGGTCACCTTTTCGGTCAACCTTCGCGACCGCCACCGGGCCGAGCGGGCGCTGGTCGCGCTCGAGGCCGACATCGCCCTCGTCTTCGAGCCGGTGCGCCTGTCGGACGTGCAGGTCCTCGCCACCGCGCCGCAGCTCGTCCATGCGGTCATGAACCGCAACCATCCCCTTGCGGCCAAACAGAAGGTCCGGCTGTCGGATCTGGCACAGTACCCTGTCGGCATGCCAAGCGAGGAGTTCGGGGTCCGCTATCTCCTCGACATTGCGATGCAGCGCTCGTCTGTGAGGATCACGCCGGTGATCGAATCCGACAGTTTCGAATTCCTGCGCATGTATCCGGGGTCGGATCTGACCATCACCTTCCAGATCCCGATCGGTCTTCCCGATGACGCTGACGCAACCTTTGTCACCCGGCCGATTGATCCGCGCGATGTCCCGGCCGGTCTGCTTTACCTGGCGCAGCTACGATCGCGCACCCTGCCTGTTGGCGCAGCGAATTTCGCCCGGCAATTGGCCCGCGCCATGGATGCCGCTGCCGAGGTCTGACAACCTTGCGGTGGCGTCCAAACGGCGTCTCATCGCTAATCCCTATTGTTCGTGAAGATATGGCACGGTCGTGGCGTATTTCGGCGACCCGGACGATGAATGCCGAGATTCGCGCAGATTGTTCCGGCGACCATCCTTCGTCCGCCGAAACAGCGCAGGCCCTGAGCCGCGCCATGTCGACATTGACCGCAATGACCTGCGCGCCGCCATCCGCCGCACGTCCGAGGAGTGACAAATCGCCGGACAGGACTCCGGATGGCAAGCCTACTGTAACGGCCCGATTGAAGCCGCCAGCTTTGACGAAGTCAGGGCGCGCCAAGACTCGTGCCTGAAAACGCAGTTATGCACGAGTCTTGGCGAGAGAAGCCATGCCGGGCGAAGGTCTGGGCGTTGAACGACGCAGGTGGTGGCGTGACGACGAGACGCTCGAGATCTTGCTTGAGGTGGGTGTTGGCGGGGCCTTGGTCACGCAGGTTGCCCATAGACACGAGCTCACGCGGTCGCAGAGCTACGGCAGGCACCGTGACCGGAAGAAGAAGCGGCTGTGGTCACCGGATCGCGGGGTGGTTTTCCGACCCGATGATTTCGGCGCGATGTCCGAACCCGCACAATCTCCTGCGCCCTCTCGGCCGGTCCTCGTGGAACTGCGACTTGCCAATGGTCGCTGTCTCCGTTTCGACAGCAGCGTGGATGGCGAGGCCCTGACCCGGCTGATCCGGGCGGTGGAAGCCGCATGATCGGCCCAGGCACCGGGGGCCGCGTCTACCTTGCCTGTGGCGCGACCGACATGAGGAAGGGGATTGCGGGGCTATCCGCTCTAGCGCAGGACGTGCTGCGCCGGAAACCCGCGAGCGGCGCGGTCTTCGCGTTCCGGGGGCGCAAAGGCGATTGGCCAAAGCTGCTCTACCGGAATGGCCAGGGCTTCTGCCTTTACTACAAGGTCCGCGAGCGCGGGCGCGTCCCTTGGCCAAACACCTAATCCGGTGTCGTGCGACTGACCTCGGCGCAGCTGGCGACACTTGGGGAGGGATCGACCGGCGGCGCCCGGACTGGGGCGCGCCACCAGCTTGGGCGGGATAGATTATCCGTTTGAATTTCCTTGTTTTATTGGCCACAGGCCCTGTTGCACAAATCCTGCAAAGGATTCATCTCGTGAATCCAGTGCGGTAGCTGGGGATGCATGAGCAGACCCACACCCCCGAGGCACAGGACCAGGAACTGGCCAGCCTTTATCGAAGCACTCAAGCGCCGGGGCTCGCTGACGATCCGGTTCGACCCCGGGATGAGCCGGGAGGCCGAGCGGACAGGCAGGCGTGGCCGGCAGCAGAGCTATAGCGACGCCGCCATTCAGACCTGCCTTTCGATGAAGGTTGAAGGGCGTCCCGGACTTGATCCAGTGGATGGATTCAGCCCTGAATAGGCGGAGCCCCGGCTTGTTCGGCATGGCGCTCCGGCAGACGACCGGGGTCGTCGAAAGCCTGCTGCGGCTGATCGGTCGACTGGACGGTGCCCCAGTTCAGCACCTTGTCGCGCCGCCAGAAGAGCCTGGCCGTGAGCATCCCGTGTCGCGGCTCCAAAGGATCGCTGCACCTGCTGATCCCCTCGTGTAACATCACGTCGTGATGTACCGCCGGGCAGTGGACAGCACCGGGATCAAGGTCGCGGGCGAAGGCGAATGGCGCACCCGCAAGCATCGCGGCCCCAAACGGCGCGTCTGGCGCAAGATCCACTTCGGGGGTGATGAACGAACATTCGAGATCAGGGCCGTCGACGTCACCGGGGGCCACATCGGCCCCTCTCGGCCGCCATCCTGCGGATCCGCCTGCCGCGCAGTTGACGCGCCGGTGCTGCCCGACCTGCTCGGTCAAATCCTGGTGGACCAACAGATCGGCAGTGTCACCGCCGACGGGGCCTCCGACACCCGCAAATGCCACGATGCCATCGCTGATCGCGGCGCACACGCCGTTATCCCGCCCCGCAAGAACGCAATGCCATGGAAGACAGTCACCGCCGGCGCGGTCGCACGAAACGACGCACTGCGGGCATCGAAATACCTCGGTCGTGCCCTCTGGCGACGTTGGAGCGGATACCACCGCCGAAGCCGCGTCGAGACGAAAATGCAGTATGTGAAACTGCTGGGGCAGCGCCTCATGGCGCGGGACTCTCACCGTCAGGTCGCCGAGCTTCGGGTGCGTATCGCCGTTCTGAACGGCTGCACCGCGCTCGGCATCCCCGCCACAGAGACCGTGGGATAGGTCTGTCCGCAGAAACCGGACGCCCGGCCATCAGCTCGTCCGTGCAACAAAGTCCGTTCGGGCTGCAACCGTGTTGTGATTCAGTGAGGGGAGGGATGCTCCTCCCTAAGATAAGGAGTGTGCAAGTATGGTCCCTTGTGTGCACGCGAACCCCTAAATGCATCGTGTGCACCGGGGACAGTCGAAAACCACACGATCATTACCTTTTTAATTCTTATGGTTATGAGTCTTTTTCGAATCCTCTCCAGACCACAAACAAGCCGCCGTGGTTTCAATGCCCCGGCGGCTTTTTTGTTGGCCGGTCGAACCTCAGCCCGAAAGGGAGATGTCGTCCAGCAGCCCCGCCGATCCGGCCAGCCCCAGCAGCATGACGCTGGCCCCGGAACCGAAGTCCAGCAGCACGCCATCTTCGGTCACCCCGGCCAGCGCATCCAGCCGCGCCTGGGTCAGCGCGCCGCCCCAGATCGTGGCGTCGACAAGCAAGCTGTCCTCTCCGGCCGCGAAATCCGTGACGGTCACTGCGCCGATCCCGGCGTGGAAGACAAAGCTGTCCGCGCCCGCGCCGCCGGTCAGCAGGTCGTCGCCGCCCGAGGCATGCAGCGTGTCCCAGCCACCGCCGCCAAACACCGTGTCATCGCCGAAATCGCCCTGCGCATCGTCCCACCAGGTGTCGAAGCCGAGCCCCAGGACGGCATAGTCCATGCCCCGCCCTCCGGTGACCTGGTCATTGCCGTCATTGCCGTAGATCGTGTCGCCCTGGTCGCCGCCATGGACCGTGTCCGCCCCCTTGCCCGCGCGCAGGTAATCGGCCCCGGCGCCGCCATCGAACAGGTCGAACCCATTGCCGCCGTAGATTGAATCGTCTCCGTCCCCGGCGTGGACCGTGTCGTCGTTGAAGGGGGCGGGCTGGGTATTGTCCTCGAAGATGTCTGCGCCCGCGCCCAGGGACACCACGTCGGCGCCGTCACCGCCGATCACCCGGTCGTCGCCATCGCCGCCGTCCAGCGTGTCGTCCCCGGCCCCGCCGTAGAGCGTGTCATGCCCCGCGCCGCCCGCGAGGCTGTCGTTCCCGCCGTTGCCGACGATCTCGTTGGCCGCGCTGTCGCCGGTGACCGTGTCGGCGCCGTCCCCGGTCCAGATGCCCTCGATCCCGACCAGGCGGTCGGGCGCGGCGCCGCCCTGGGTCGACAGGACCGGCGCGGCGGCCGACAGGTCGACCAGCACGGCTAGGGCCAGCCCGTTCGCGGCGCTCAGAAAGGCATAATCGGCGATGTCCAGCGCCCCCGCGCCCCCGTCAAGCAGCTGCCCGCTACCCGTCCCGGCGCTGAGCGTGTCATTGCCCGCCCCGCCGCGCAGGGTGTCGGCGCCATTGCCGCCCAGCAGCAGGTCGTCGCCCTCCTCTCCCTCAAGCTGGTCGGCCCCGTCGGCGCCCAGCAGCGTGTCGGCCCCGGCCCCGCCCCAGAGCGTGTCGGCCCCCAGCCCGCCGGTCAGGTGGTCGCGCCCGCCGTCGCCATGCAGCGCGTCGTCGCCTTCGCCCCCGCCCAGCGTGTCGCCATCGCCGCCGCCGCGCAGGTCGTCGTTGCCGGCCTCGCCGTACACCACGTCCAGGCCCTGGCCCCCCAGCAGCGTGTCGTCTCCACCACCGCCAAGCAGCAGGTCATCGCCGAAATCGCCAAAGAGCAGGTCCGCGCCGGCAACGATCGCGGCGGGGTCGCGGTAGGCAAAGGCGTAGCGGCCAATCGCGCCCAGGCCGAGCCCGGGGTCGATGGTGAAGCCGGTCGCCGACAGGGTGAAGACATCGCCGCGCAGATCCCCCGCAGCGCCGGCCGAGGACCAGGCGTAGAGCGCGCCCGCGAACCATGGATCGAACAGAGCCGCATCCAGCGCGCCGTCACCGACCAGCGTGTCGTCGCCCACCCCGCCGTCCAACGTGTCCGCCCCGTCGCCGCCCAGCAGGCGGTCCTGGCCGAAATCGCCGCGCAGCAGGTCGGCGCCCAGACCGCCGTCCAGCATGTCGTCGCCCCACCCACCCCACAGCTCGTCTCGGTTGTCCGCCAGCGGGTCCGCGTCCGGGTCGTCGCCGATCAGCAGGTCGCCGCCGCGGTTGCCCTCGGCGAAATCGGCGCCGGCGCCGCCGACCATCAGGTCGGCCTGGTCGTCGCCGTGCAGCTCGTCATCGCCGTCGCGGCCGATGATCACGTCCTGACCGTCGTTCCCGGCCAGTTGCACGGCCGTCCCCAGGCCGGAATCGTCATCGAGGTAAAGGTCATGTCCGAAGCCGAGCGTCTGGTCGTCGATCCCGACCATGTTGCTTTGGGCGCCGGTGTTGACGATGACATTGTTGAGGTCGAGGGTGGCCTCGGGGTCAAAGACCGGCTCGCCGTTGTCCCAGAGGTACAGCTCGAACAGGTCGCTGCGCAGGGCATCGCCCTGGTCGGGCAAGGGCAAGTGCAGGGTCGCGCCGATCGCCGCCGTGGCCTCGAGCGCGATCACGGCCGCATCCCCGGCCGAGACGTCGAAGATGTGCTGCCAATGCGCCTCGACCTCGGCGCGGGTGACGCCCTGCAGCACGATCTCGCGGGTAACGCCGTCCGGCCCGCCGGTCGGGTTCCAGCCGGAAAGGGTCAGCACGGCGTCGCCCTCGACCTCGGCCAGGTGCGCGGCCACCAGTTCCTCGGCGGAATAGAGCAGGTGCGACAGGTCGATCCGGTCACGGCGCGGATCGAACCCGATGACAAGATCGGTGAAGGCAGTGAGGGACGGGTCGATCATCCCGGGCGCGAAGGTCGAGGTGTATTCGCGCCCGATCACCACCACGTCACTGTCCTGTCGGGCGAAATCCGTGTCGGCGATGGCGGCGATCAGCGACACCGACGCCGCGGTGTCGTCGCCGAAATGCTCGAGGATCAGGCGCGTGTCCCCGGTCAGGATCTCGCGCTCGGCCCAGTCCGTGACGAAGGTGTGAAAGACCGGCGCGTGATCGACGTAATAGACATTGTCGCGCGGCCCGCCGACGAGGATGTCGTTGCCCGCCCCGCCGAACACATGCGCGGCCCGGCCGAACAGGTCATGGACCCCGTCGCCCATCGCCGCGTTCGAGTTCATGAACAGGCCGCTGACGTAATCGTCGCCCGACCCGCCGTCGATGAAGCCGACCAGCGCCAGCGCCTCGACAATGTCGTTGCCGGCCCCGCCCGTCGCCCCGGCATAACCCATCGCGGCACCGCCGGTGACCTGGACCAGGTCGAAGTCGACGACCGAGCCGGTGAAGACGATGTAATCCGTGCCGTCTCCGCCATGGGCGAAGCGGTCGACGCCGTTGTTCACCTCGATGTAGTCGTTGCCCGCGCCGCCGGCGGCCGCGTCGCCGTCATCGTCGCCAAAGACGAAATCGTCGCCGTCGCCGCCATGGACGAGGTCGCGGCCGAAATTGCCCGAGACGTGGTCGTTGCCGGCATCGCCCCAGACAGTGTCGTCGTCGTTGTTACCCTGCACCACGTCGTCGCCATCGCCGCCGTGGACCAGGTCGTTGCCGGTGTTGCCGCGCACGAGGTCGGCCCCCGCGTCGCCCCACATGGTGTCCGCGCCCGAGCCGCCGCTCAGGCTGTCGTCCCCCGCGCCGCCCGCCAGGTGGTCGGCGTCCAACCCGCCTTCGGCCAGGTCAGCGCCGTCGCCGCCCAGCAGGCTGTCCATCCCCGCCCCGCCATAAAGCGCATCGTCGCCGCCGCGCCCGTCCAGCGTGTCGGCACCGGAATTGCCGACCAGTTGGTTAGCCGCCGCATCGCCGCGCATCAGGTCGGCGCCGTCGCCGCCCCAGGCACCCTCCATCAGCACCAGCGTATCCGTGGTCGACACCAGCGCCCCAGAGGCGATGACCGCGATGACCTCGGCTTCGGCAAAATCGATCCGCACCGCGTAGCCGGCCGTGGTGACAAAGGAATAATCGGCGATGTCGAACCCGTCGCCTCCGGTCAGCAGGTTGTTGCCCGCCCCGCCACGCAGGATGTCGGCGCCGATCCCGCCCGAGACGGTGTCGTCCCCGTCGCCGCCCAGCAGCGTATCCGCGCCCTCGGCACCCAGCAACACGTCCGCCCCCGCGCCGCCCGACAGCAGGTCGTCGCCAGTGCCGCCGTCCAACGTGTCGTTGCCGCCGCCGCCGTCGATTGAATCGTCGCCCGCCCCGGCAAGGAACACATCGTCGGCGCCGTCGTGGCGCACCGTGTCGTTGTCGCCAAGGGAGGATTGAAAGATGATCGCCATGCCCCGTGCCTCCTGTTCCCCGGACGGCCCGGTGCACGGGTTCAGCTTACAAGGGCAGGCTCACGGGTCAATTCCCGCGCCCGTCAGCCCCGCGCGGCCCAGAGCGCGCCGCGGCGGATGATCTCGGTCACCTGCGGCTGGCGCAGGTCGGCCAACTCGTGCCCGATCGAGCAGTAGAACACCCGCCCCTTGTCCCAGCGCCGCTTCCAGGCCACGGGCATCACCGTGCCCTCGATCCACCACAGGTCGTCGCCGGAAAAGGTCGTGGTCGCCAGCACCTCGTTCGAGGGATCGACCAGCTTGCAATATTGCTCGGACCGCAGACGGAAGCTGCTGATGCCCTGCACGATGGGGTCGTCGGGTCGGCAGATGGTCACGTCGTAGTCGATGACCCGCGCACCGGCGGGCGCATCGGCCACCAGCCGCGCGATATGGTCCGGGCTCATCGTGCCCATTTCGAGGAAATGCCGCGCGCCAGGGGCGGCAAAGAGGCCGTCGGGGCCGAAATGCACCGCCTCGGACGCGGCATCGTCGGCCAGCATGGTGACCACCACCTCGGCCCCTTCGGCCAGGGCGCGGGGCGACGCGGCAACCGCGCAGCCCAGGTCCCTGGCCAGCCCCCGTGCCTTGGCCGTGTCGCGCGTCCAGAGCGTCACCGCGTGCCCGGCCCGCACGAGGTTGCGCGCCATCGGCGCCCCCATCCGGCCCAGGCCGGCAACCCCGACCCGCATCACGCCACCTTGTCCCCGGCCTCGGCCCCGATGCCGGAAATCGCCTGGATCAGGTTGTCCTCGGTCACCTCTTCGGCCGTGAAGGTCCGCATGATCCGGCCCGAGAACATGGCCACGATCCGGTCGCTGACGCGCAGCACCTCGGGCATCTCGGACGAGATGACGATCACCGCGTAGCCCTGCGCCGCAAGTTCGCGGATCAGGTTGTGGATCTCGGTCTTGCTGCCCACGTCGATGCCGCGCGTCGGTTCGTCCACGATCAGCACGTCCGGGTGCATCGACAGCCACTTGCCGATGACGATCTTCTGCTGGTTGCCGCCCGACAGGTTGCCCGCCAGCTGCTTCCAGCCCGGCGTGCGGATGTCCAGCCGGTCGCGGTACTGGTCGAAGATCGCGATCTCGGCCCCCTCGGCGACGAAGGGTCCGGCGCGCAGGTCCTGGACCTGCGGCAGGGTCATGTTGTCCCGGCAGTTCATGCCCAGCACCAGCCCCTGCCCCTTGCGGTCCTCGGGCACCAGCGAGATGCCGCGCGCGATGGCGTCGGCGGGCGACTGGATGCGCACCGTCGCGCCGTTCAGCAGGATCGTCCCGGCGCTGGGGTCGCGCAGGCCGAACAGCGTCTCGGCGATCTCGGTCCGGCCGGCGCCGACCAGGCCGTAAAAGCCCACGACCTCGCCGCGCCGCACCTCGAAGCTGATGTCCTCGAAGAGATCGCCGCAGGACAGCCCCCGCACCTCGAGCGCGACATCGCCCAGCGCATGGGTCGCCGGCGTCCGGCTGAGGTCGAGCTTGCGGCCGATCATCAGCTGCGTCACGGCCTCCTCGTCGGTCTCGGCGGTCTTGAGCGTGCCGCGATAGCTGCCGTCACGCAGCACGCTGATGCGGTCGGTGATGCGAAAGATCTCCTCCATCCGGTGCGAGATGTAGATGATGCCGACCCCCTGCGCCTTGAGGTCCGCGATCACGTCGAACAGCACGATCTTTTCGGCATCGGTCAGCGACGCGGTGGGTTCGTCGAAGATCACCGCCTTTGCGTCCACGGTCAGGGCGCGGGCGATCTCGACCATCTGCTGGTTGGCGATGGACAGGTCCCCGACCAGCGTCCGCGCATCGAATCCGACGCGCAGCTTGCCGAGGATCGCGTCGGTCTGCGCATGAAGCCTGTCCCAGTCGACCAGCCCGAAGCGCTTACGCGGCAGCTCGCCCAGGTAGATGTTCTCGGCCACCGTCAGCTCTTCGGCGAGGCTGAGTTCCTGGTGGATGAAGACGATTCCCTTGGCCTTGGCCTCGAGCGGCGAGGCCATGACGGCCGGGGCCTCTTCGACCAGGATGCGCCCTTCGTCGGGCTGGTAGATGCCGCCAAGCACCTTCATCAGGGTCGACTTGCCGGCGCCGTTCTCGCCCATCAGGGCATGGACCTCTCCGGGCAGCACGGCAAAGGACACGTCGTCCAGCGCGCGCACGCCGGGGAAGGTCTTGACGATATGTTCAAGACGCAGGACGGGGGCGGGACCGGTCATATGCGCAACTCCTCTTTGCCCTTGATGTTCAGTTGCCGGTCGAGGAACAGCACCGCGATCAGGATCAGCCCGATCACCAGGTTCACCGTCTCGGTATCGGCGCCGATATGGGCCAGCCCCTTGCGCAGAAGCTGGATCGCCAGCACCCCGCCGAAGGTCGACAGGATCGACCCCGCGCCGCCGGTCAGCTTGGTGCCGCCCAGCACGACGGCGGTGATGACCCACAGCTCGTAAAGCTCGCCGTCATTGGGGTTCACCGACCCGCTTTCGGAATAGAAGACCACGGCCGAGAGCGCGGCCAGAAAGCCGATGATCATGAAGTTGATCATCATGTGCGGCCCGACCCGGATGCCGGCATTGACCGCCGCGGTGCGGTTGTCGCCGATGGCATAGGCGTTGCGGCCATGCACCGTGCGGGTCATCACGAACCAGATGACGCCCGTCACCACCAGCAGGAACCAGGTCGCCGTATGCAGCCCCAGCACCTGCGCCTCGGCAAAGTCCACGAGAGTCCAGTTGAGGTGGCTGGTGGGTTGTTCACCGTTATACATGAAGACCAGGCCGCGGTAGCCCAGCATCGACCCGAGCGTGACGATGAAGGCATCGACCCCGGTTTTCCAGACGATCAGCCCGTTCAGCGCGCCCAGCAGCGTGCCGGTCAGCAGCGCCAGCGCCCAGGCCACCGGGATCACCCAGTCGCCGAGGCCCGCAAAGATCGGCCAGGTCATGCTGTCGAGCAGCACGATGGCGCAGATCGCGTAGGTCGCCCCGACGCTGAGGTCGATGTTGCCGTTGATCATGACGATGGTCATGCCCATGGCGATGATCCCGATCGGCGCCGATTGCTTGAACAGCAGCAGCATGTTGCCGGCATCCATGAAGGCCTTTTCGGACAGGCTCAGGAATTCGCCCGCGACGGTGAAGAAGATCAGCTCGAGCAGGATGAAGCCCCAGATGGCCCCGCGCTTGAGCAATGTGGACAGCTGTCCGGGTTGCATGGAACGTCCTCCCTTACGCGATCGGCGACCAGAGCTTGCCGCGCTTGGCCGCGATATCCAGCCAGACGGCCAGGATGATGATGACCCAGGTCACCACGTACTGGACGTAGAACTGCAGCCCGACCAGCAGCAGGCCGTTCTGGATGAAGCCGAGGATCAGCACGCCGATCACGGTCTTGAAGATCGTGCCCGACCCGCCCAGCAGCGAGGCGCCGCCCAGGATCACCGCCGCCAGCACCTCGAGCTCGAGCCCCTGGCCGACGGTGTTCTGCGACCCCAGCGAACGGCTGGCCTGGATCAGCCCGGCGGTGGCGACGCAGAAGGCCGACAACAGGTAACAGGCAAAGACGACGCGCGGCCGGCGGATGCCCGAGAACGTCGCCGCCGTGCCGTTGCCGCCCACGGCATAGACCTTGCGGCCAAAGGGCGTGCGGGCCAGCGCAAGGCCAAGCACGGCGGCCAGCAGGGCAAAGATCAGGATCGGCACCGGAAGGCCCAGCACCTCGCCCTGGCCGAAGACCTTGAACCAGGTGCCCTCCTTGTCGGCGATATCCATGTTCTTGCCGCCCGACCAGGTCAGCGTCAGCCCGTGGATCGCCGACAGCATGCCCAGCGTCACGATCAGAGAGTTGAGCCGCAGGTAGCCGACCAGGAACCCGATCACCGCGCCCAGGCACAGCGTCAGCGCGAACATCGCCGGGATCGCCAGCGCCGGGCCGATCTTGTCGTGCAGGTCGAGCACGACGATGGTCGAAAACGACATCATCGACCCGACCGAAAGGTCGAGGTTCCCGCTGATCACCACAAAGGTGACGCCCAGCGCCATGACGCCAAGGATGGCCGAGGACCGGATCACCCCCATGATGTTGTCGGGATCGACGAACCGCGTGTTGGCGATGGTGAAGCCGATCATGAACAGGGCAAAGGCGATCAGGATGCCCTGCCGGGCCAGTAACGCGCCGATGTCCTTGCTTGCCAGAGCCTGCATGGGCCCCCTCCTCCCCTTGTCTTCGGACGCGGCGCTCATACCAGCGTCATCCCGCCGTCAATCATGACGATCTGGCCGGTCATGTAATCGCTGTCGCGCGACGCGAGAAACGTGGTGGTGCCGGTGACATCCTCGGGGCGCGCGACGCGGCCCTTGAGGATCTCGGCCGAGAATTCCTCCATCGCCTGCCCGGGCCGCTCGGCGGCGCCGATCTCCATCAGGTCGCGGTCGACCTGCTCCCACATCTCGGTGGCGACGACACCGGGGGCAAAGCCCGTGACGGTGATGTCATGCCGCGCGAGATCCCGCGCGCCCGATTGCGTCAGCGACACCACGCCCCACTTGGAGGCGCAGTAGGGCGCGACGTTGTCGAACCCCTGCCGGCTGGCGACCGAGGCGGTGTTGATGATCTTGCCGAAGGTGCCCTGGCGGATGAACTGCCGCGCTGCCTCCTGCATGCCGATCAGGCAACCCAGGCCGTTCACGTCCATGATGAAGCGCCAGTTCTCCTCGGTCACGTCGAGAAAGTTCATCGGCTTGTTGACCCCGGCATTGTTGAACTTGACGTCCAGCTTGCCGAAGACCGCGACCGCATGGTCGATCATCGCGCGCACTTGCGCCCGGTCGGTCACGTCGACCCGGGCATGGGTCACGCGGCCCGCGCCGCGGCCCTGGTTCAGGGCGGCCACGTCGGCCACCTTGTCGGCGTTGATGTCGGCGAAACAGACATCGGCGCCTTCGTCCAGCAGCGCCTCTCCGATGGCGCGGCCGATGCCCTGCGCTGCACCGGTGACGATGCAGGATCGGCCGGAAACACGGGCCATGACCTCCTCCCCAGGTTATGAAATCATGTGAAACGGTGGCCCGGGCGCGCTGCGGTCCGCGCCCGGGCCTGTCCCTCAGAACACCGGCTTGGTGAAGTCGCCCATGTTGTCCTGCGTGATCTTCGGCGTGTCGAAGTAGTTCAGGAACGGCACCTCGTCGCCGTTCAGCACGTCGATGGCGGTCTTCAGCGCCGCCTCGGCGTCATCGACCGGCGACTGGTAGATCGACCCCCAGTACTCGCCGCGCTCCATCGCCTCGTAGCCGACCGAGAAATTGGTCGCGCCGACAAAGATGATGCCCTCGCGCCCGGCTGCCTTGGCCGCGTTCAGCGCGCCGACACCCATGTTGTCGTCGCCGGCATAGACGCCGTCGATGTCGTCGTACTTGACCAGGAAGGCCTCCATGACCTTCTGGCTTTTCTCGCGGTTCCAGTCGCCCGGCTGGGTCTCGACCAGCGTGACGTTGGGGCAGACCTCGGGCAGGCGCTCCTCGAAGCCCTGGGCCCGTTCGATCGCGGTGGTATAGCCCGGCTGGCCGGAAATCTGCACCACGCGGGCCTCGTTCTCGATGCCCATGGCCTTGAACTTGTCGCACATGATTTCTGCCGAGCGGGAGCCCTGCGTGATGTTGTCCGGCCCCGAGAAGGAGGCGACGAAGTCAAAGCCCGGCTCGGCGATGTTGGAATTGGTCACGATGACCGGGATGCCGGCGTTCTGCGCCTTGCGCACGGCGGGGATCACCGCCTCGCCATTGGTCGGCCAGATGATGATCGCGTCGACCTCCTGCTGGATCAGGTCCTCCATCTGGGCGATCTGGCGGGCCACGTCGCCGCCGGCGTCCAGCACCACGGCCTCGACGGCATCGTTTTCCTCGGCCGCGGCGATAAAGGCCTTCTCATAGGTCGTCTGGTAGCTGTCCACGCCGACGTTGTTCTGCGTGATGCCGATGGTCCAGGTCTCGGCCGCGGCGGCACCGCCAAGGGCCAGGGCAGCCGCGGCAGTGGTCAGGCCGAGTGCATTGCGAATGTTCATCTTGGGTTTCCTCCCGGTTTTCCCTCTTTGGTTCGTGCCCCCGATTTCCTCCCTCGGGGGCTCATCATCCGGTGTGAAGGACGACTGGCCCCAAGGGTGCATCTTCCCGCCGCGCCCGGACCCCGCAGAAATATCCGTAATGAACATTCTTATTTCCGAAATGGACATTTTCGCGGTACGGTCTTCGCATCACTTTGAACATCTTGCGAGGGAGGCGCGCAATGACCGACAGGACCCCGCCCGATCGGATGCCGCAACGACGCAGCGGCACATCCCGCACACACACAAACCGGATGCAGAACGTGAACGCGATGCAAGGACATAGTCAAGGACATGCGGTTTCGCCCCGGGCGAAGACCGAGATGCTCCAGATCCTGTCCTTTCTGGATGATTTCAGCGACGAGATCGAGGATTCCAGCGACCTGTTCGCCCCGAACCCGGTGCTGCGCATGGTGCTGCACCTGGTGCGCGGGCATCTCGAGGCCAAGATCGTCACGCCCACCTCGCTGATCGGCGCCAGCCGGGTGCCCTATGCCACCGCCAACCGGCGGCTGCGCGACATGGTCGAGGCCGGGCTGATCGAGCAGCGGCCGCGCACCAAGACCGGCAAGAGCTTTTCCATGCACCCCAGCGAGGCGCTGCTCGAGCAGTGGATGCAGCTGTCGGGGCGGCTCAAGCGACTGGCGGAAAGCGAGTTCGGCGGGCGCCGCCCGGCGTCGGACACGCGCGACTATTTCTACGGCGGCTCGTATCTTGCCGCGCAATCGGTGCCGCCGCTCAGCGTGCTGCCCGAACCGCTCAAGCTGGCGGGCGGGCTGCGAGTGCTGGTGCATGGCGATCCGACTTTCATGGTGATGGACAACCTCAAGCGGCAGTTCGAACAGGCGGTGGGCGTGCCGATCCACCAGCGCGCCTTTTCCATCGACCGGCTGCGCGAAGAGGCGCTGCGCAACGCCGAGCGCAAGGTCAGCCGCTACGACATCGTCGCGCTCGACCTGCCCTGGGTGGGCGAGTTCGCGGAAAAGGGCCTGTTGATGCCGCTGGACACGGCGATGGACATCGCCCGGCTCGACCCGTCGGATTTCCACACCGCCGGCTGGAAGGCGGCGCATTGGGGCAAGCGCCCTTACGGCGTGCCGGCCCAGACCACGCCCGAGCTGCTGTTCTACCGCAAGGACCTGTTCGCCCAGGCCGGCCTGGCCCCGCCCGGCACCACCGAAGAGCTGCTGGAAGCCGCCGCCGCCCTGCACGATCCGCGTCGCGGCCGCCACGGCATCGCCTGGAACGCGGCGCGGGGGACGGCGCTGGGGCACACGGTGCTGATGACCATGTCCGACTTCGGCCAGCCCGTGCTCGACCTGCCCCGGATCGCCGGCGGGTTCGAGACGGACCACCTGGCGGACGGCGGCTACCGCCCCACCATCGACACCCCTGGCGGGCTGCGCGCGGCCGAGTACCTGATGGAGCTCTTGCGCTATTCGCCGCCCGACATCCTGTCGATGTCCTGGTACGAACGGGTGCGCCCCTATGCCGGCGGCTCGGTCGCGATGGCCTATGGCTACACCCTGCTGGCCCCGTATTTCGAGCTCGACGACACCTCGCCCGCCTATGGCCAGACCGGATACCTGCCGCATCCGGCGGGTCCGGGCGGCACGCCGGTTGCGCCGGTGGGTGGTTACGTCATGGGCATCCCCGCGAACCTGCCCGAAGAGCGCCTGGCCGGCGCCATCGAGGCGCTGATCGTCTTCACCTCGCCCGAGGCGCAGAAGCTTTACGTGCAGAACGGCAGCCGCACCAACGCGCGCTATTCCGTCGGCGCCGACCCCGAGGTGCGCCGCGCCTCGCCGATCTTCGAGGCGGTGGACGCCATGTCGTGGCGCGACGAACTGCAGTTCTGGCCGCGCCCGCCGGTGCCCGAGATCGGCGAGATCATTGAGATCTGCGGCGAGGAATTCCACGACATGCTGCGCGGGATCGTCACCCCGCGCGAGGCCCTGCGCAACGCTCAAGGGAGGGCGGATGCGCTGATGGAGCAAGACAAGACAGGTTGACTGAGGAGGAGTGACCGATGGACCCCGACCGCCTGAAAGGCAAGAACATCCTGATCACCGGTGCCGCCCGCGGCATGGGCGCGGCCAATGCGGAAAGCTTTGCCGCCCAGGGCGCGAATGTCTGCCTTGGTGACCTTGACGGCGCCGAGGCGGAAAAAACCGCGGCGCGGATCAACGCCGCCGGAAACGGCCGGGCCGTCGCGGTGCAGATGGATGTCACCCGCCGCGCGGACAATGCCGCCGCCGTCGCCGCCACGGTCGAGGCCTTCGGGTCGATCAACGTCGCGCTGTTCAACGCCGGTCTCAACAAGCCCCGGTTCTTCATGGATATCGACGAAGACAACTGGGACATGATCATGAACGTCAACACCAAGGCGATGTGGCTGGGCATGCAGGAGGCCGCCCGCCAGATGATCGCGCAGGGCCCGATGGCGGATCATCCCTACAAGATCATCAACGTCGGCTCGATCGCCTCGCGCAAGCCGCTGATCGACGTGACGGTCTACTGTACGTCCAAGTACGGATGCCTGGCGCTGACCCATTGCGGGGCGGTGTCCCTGTCCGAACACAACATCACCGTCAACGGCTACGCGCCCGGCGTGGTGGTGACGCCGCTGTGGGAACAGCTGGACAAGGACCTCGTGGACATCGGCTTCAAGCAGCGCGAGGGCCAGGCCTATGACGACATCGTCCGCGAGGCGCTGCAGATCAAGCGCGTGTCCTACCCCGAGGACATCACCGGCACCGCGTCCTTCCTGGCCTCGCATGACAGCGACTACATGACCGGCCAGATGATCCACATCGACGGGGGCTGGTGCATCCAGTAACCCCCGCCAATTCCCTGAAATGAAAGACAAACGGGCCGCACATGCCGCGCCCGGAGGAGAAAGACATGTCTCGCGCCCTGATGCCCAACATGCTCACCCCGCAGGACCTGGAACCGAACTGGGAATGGCGAGACCGCCTGCCCGCCTGGGGCCATACCTCGGTCGATTTCGAACGGCGGATCGATCACGACCGCCTGCGCCGCTACCGCCTGGCCCGCACCCGGCAGGCGTTGCAGCAATCGCAGGCCGGCACGCTGCTGCTGTTCGACGTGAACAACATCCGCTACGTGTCGGCCACCAAGATCGGCGAATGGGAGCGGGACAAGATGTGCCGCTTCTGCCTGCTGACCGGCGATGACAGCCCCTATGTCTGGGACTTCGGCTCGGCCGCGATGCATCACAAACGCTATTCCGACTGGCTCGAGCCCGACCATTGCCTGGCCGGCGTGGTCGGCATGCGCGGCACGATCCCGCCCGAGTTCGGGCTGATGAAGAAATATGCCAAGCAGATTGCGGGCCTGATCCGCGACGCCGGCATGGCCGACATGCCCGTGGGCGTCGATTACGCCGAGACGGCCATGTTCCATGCGCTGCAGGAGGAAGGGCTGCACGTGGTCGACGGCCAGCAGATCATGCTGGCCGCGCGCGAGATCAAGAACTGGGACGAGATCCAGCTGCTGACCCAGGCGGCCTCCATGGTCGATGGCGTCTACCACATGATCTACGAAGAGCTGAAACCCGGCGTGCGCGAGAACGACATCGTCGCCCTGTCGAACAAGATGCTCTACGAGATGGGCAGCGACGATGTCGAGGCGATCAACGCCATCTCGGGCGAGCGCTGCAACCCGCATCCGCACAATTTCACCGACCGTCTGTTCCGCCCCGGCGACCAGGCGTTCTTTGACATCCTGCAAAGCTACCAGGGTTATCGCACCTGCTATTACCGGACCTTCAACATCGGCCGGGCGACGCCGGTGCAGACCGATGCCTATGTCAAGGCGCGCGAATGGATCGACGCCTCGATCCAGATGATCAAGCCAGGCGTCACCACCGACAAGGTCGCCGCCGTCTGGCCCAAGGCGGAGGAGTTCGGCTTTCCGAACGAGGACGCGGCATTCGGCCTGCAGTTCGGTCACGGGCTGGGCCTTGCGCTGCACGAGCGGCCGATCATCAGCCGCGCCGTGTCGCTGGATCACCCGATGGAGATCCAGACCGGCATGGTCTTCGCGCTGGAGACCTATTGCCCGGCCAAGGACGGCTATTCCGCCGCGCGGATCGAGGAAGAAGTCGTGGTGACCGAGACCGGCTGCGAGGTCATCAGCCTCTTCCCGGCCGAGGACCTGCCGATCGCCAACCGGTACTGAGCACCGCCGCCGGTGGCGCGCGGGGCAAGCCGCGGATGCCTCCGGCGGGAGTATTTTCGGAATAATGAAAGCAGGGGCGAAGGCCCCGGAGGGGGGAGCCGATGGCCGAGGCAAGGACGAACACCGAGGATTACCTGCGCATGTACCGGCAGATGGTGCGGATCCGCACCTTCGAGGACAATGCCAACCAGCTGTACCTGTCGGCCAAGATGCCGGGGCTGACGCATATGTATTCCGGCGAGGAGGCGGTCGCCGTCGGCATCTGCGAGGCGCTGAAGGTGGCAGACAAGATCACCTCGACCCATCGCGGGCACGGGCATTGCGTGGCCAAGGGGGCCGCCTTCCGCGAGATGTTCTGCGAGCTGCTGGGCAAGGAAGAGGGCTATTGCCGCGGCAAGGGCGGTTCGATGCATATCGCCGACCAGTCGAACGGCAATCTTGGCGCCAATGCCATCGTCGGCGGGTCCATGGGGATCGCCACCGGCTCGGCCTTTACCGCGCGGATGCTGGGGCGGGATGACGTGACCGTGTGCTTTTTCGGCGACGGGGCGACGGCGCAGGGGCTGATGTACGAGGTCATGAACATGGCCGCGCTGTGGAAGCTGCCCGTGATCTATGCCTGCGAGAACAACGGCTATTCCGAGTACACCCGCACCGACGAGATCGCCGCCGGGTCGATCACCGCCCGGGCCGAGGCCTTCGGGATCGAGGCGCACCAGGTCGATGGCCAGGACGTGCTGGCGGTCAACGCGCTGACGCAGGACCTGGTGGCGCGGGCGCGCCGGGGCGAGGGGCCGTTTTTCATCGAGCTGATGACCTATCGCTACCACGGCCACCATGTCGGCGACATCAACCGCGAATACTACCGCGCCAAGGCCGAGGAGCAGGAGTGGAAGGAGACCCGCGACCCGATCACCCGCTTTCGCGGCTGGCTGGTCGAAGAGGGGATCGCCTCGGAAGACGAGATCGAGGCGATGAACGAGGAGATCCGCGCCGATGCGAAGGCCGCGGTCGATTATGCGCTGGCGGCAAAATACCCCGACACGTCCGAGGTGGACATGCATGTCTACAAGGGCGTGACCCACGCGCTGGCCTGAGAGGAGGAGACGAGATGCGAGAGATCACCCTGTCCCAGGCCGTGAACGAGGCCCTGGCCGAGGAAATGCGCCGCGACGAGACCGTGTTCATCATCGGCGAGGACGTGGCCGAGGCGGGCACGCCCTTCAAGGTGCTGTCGGGCCTGGTCGAGGAATTCGGCACCGCCCGCGTGGTCGACACGCCGATCGCCGAGCCGGGCTTCATGGGCCTGGCCGTGGGCGCCGCCATGACCGGCACGCGCCCCGTGGTCGACCTGATGTTCGGCGACTTCCTGTTCCTGGTCATGGACCAGCTGTGCAACCAGGCGGCCAAGACCCATTACATGTCGGGCGGCAAGCTGACCGTGCCCCTGGTGCTGCGCACCAACCTTGGCGCCACGCGCCGCTCGGCCGCGCAGCACAGCCAGTCGCTGCATGCGCTGGTGGCGCATATCCCGGGGCTGAAGGTGGCGCTGCCGTCCTCGGCGCTCGAGGCGAAGGGCCTGCTGAAGACCGCGATCCGCGACGACAACCCGGTCGTGATCTTCGAGGACAAGCTGATGTACAACGACAAGGCCCCGGTGCCCGAAGGCGAGGTGCTGATCCCGTTCGGGCAGGCCAACGTCAAGCGCGAGGGGCGCGACATCACCCTGATCGGCACCTCGTCGATGGTGCAGGTCTGCGAGGCGGCAGCCGGGATCCTGTCCGCCGAAGGGATCGAGGCCGAGGTGATCGACCCGCGCACCATCGTGCCGCTGGACGAGGCGACGCTGCTGGCCTCGGCCCGCAAGACGTCGCGCGTGATCGTGGTGGACGAGGGGCACCAGAGCTACGGCATCACCGGAGAGATCGCCGCCCGGATCAACGAAAGGGCCTTCTACCATCTCGATGCGCCGGTGCTGCGGATGGGGGCGATGGATGTGCCCGTGCCGTTCTCGCCCGCGCTCGAGGACATCACCGTGCCGACGCCCGAGGGGGTCGCCGAAAACGCCCGCCGGCTGGTGCGGGGGGAGATGATCCATGCCGCATGAGGTGATCATGCCCGCGCTTGGCATGGCGCAGGACAGCGGCCTCATCGTCGCCTGGCACAAGGCCGCGGGCGATGCGGTGGCGGCGGGCGATGTGCTGTTCGAGGTCGAAACCGACAAGGCCACGATGGAGGTCGAGGCGCAGGTCGCAGGATTCCTTGCCCGGGTTCGCGCGGCGGCGGGCGACAGCGTGCCGGTGGGCGAGGTGATCGCGGTGATCGGTGACAGCGCCGAAGAAGAGAGCCCGCCGGAAGCCGCCCCGGAGCCGGATGCGCTGCCCGAGGGGCACGGCGTCATCATGCCCGCCCTCGGCATGGCGCAGGACAGCGGCCTCATCGTCGCTTGGCACAAGGCGCCGGGCGACGCGGTCGCCGCCGCCGACGTGCTTTTCGAGGTCGAGACCGACAAGTCGACGGTCGAGGTCGAGGCCGGGGCCGACGGCTATGTCGCCGCCCTGCTGGCCGAGGCCGGGCAGGAGGCGCCGGTGGGCGAGGTGATCGCCGTGATCACGGCGGACAAGCCCGAAGCGCCGCAGCAGCGCAGCCGCTCGGCAGGTGCGACGCCCGACGCTGCCTCTGCCTCTGCCTCTGCCTCTGCCGCGAAGGTGCCGGGGAACACGCCCGTCAAGGCGCCCGAAGCCAGGGCCCCTGCCCCGACCGATGGCCGCATCCTCGCCTCTCCCAAGGCGCGGCGGCTGGCGCTGGAACAGGGGCTCGACCTGCAACGGCTGGTCGAAGAAGGCCATCCGCAGCCCTACCACGCGGCCGATATCGAGGTGCTGAAATCACTCGGGCCCAGCAAGGTAGCCGCCCCGGTGGCCGCGGCGCAGACCCGGCGGCTGACGGCCGACCTGCCCGAGGACGGCTTTGCGGCGTTCGCCACCTGGGCCCGCGACGGGGTGGGGTTGGACGATGCCCAGGCCCTGCTTGCCGGTCTCGCCGCCGCGGGGCTGGGCCGTGACAGGGCCACCGTGGCCGTGGAGGCGCAGGGCGACCGGCAGGTCTACGCCGTCCCGCATGGGCCGCTTTCGGCGATCGACAGGGCAGACGCCGCGCCGGACCTCATCCTGCGCGACCTGCGGCTCAGCCGCATCGCCAGCGTTGCGTTGGGCGCCGAAGACGCGCCCGTCCTGACGCTGACCCCCGCCGGCGACGGGCTGACCATCACGCTGGAATGCAGCGCGGACCAGCTGGACGCCACCGCCGCCCTCACCCTTCTTTCCGAGTTCGCAGGCCGGATGGAGCAGCCGCTCCGCCACCTGCTCTGACAGCCGGAGACCGACATGGACTTCACCGATCTCTACATCAACGGCCAATGGACCCCGGGCACCTCGGGCGAGCGGTTCGACGTGATCAACCCCGCGACCGAAGAGGTGCTGGCCAGCGTCGCCTCGGCCGATATCGCCGATGCCGATGCCGCGCTGGATGCGGCCGAGGCCGCGATGGCCGACTGGGCCGCGCGCACCCCGCGCGCCCGGTCCGAGGTGCTGCGCCGCGCCTGGGAGCTGATGAGCGCCCGGCTCGAGCACTTCGCCCGCCTCATCACGCTGGAAAACGGCAAGGCCCGCGCGGACGCGATGGGCGAGGCGGGCTATGCCGCCGAGTTCTTCCGCTGGTTCGCCGAGGAAGCGGTGCGCGCCGACGGCATGATCACCCATGCGCCGGCTTCTGGCGCGCGGATCATCGTGCAGCACAAGCCCGCCGGTCTGGCCGTGCTTGTCACGCCCTGGAACTACCCGGCCGCCATGGGCACGCGCAAGATCGCCCCCGCGCTGGCCGCCGGCTGCGCGGTCATCATCAAGCCCGCGTCCGAGACGCCGCTGACCATGCTTGCGCTGATGCCGCTGCTGGAAGAGGCCGGCGTGCCCCCCGGCCTTGTCAACGTGCTGCCGTCGCGCCGGACCGGGGCGCTGGTCGATCACATGCTGCATGATCCGCGGGTGCGGGTGGTCAGCTTTACCGGCTCGACCGGGGTGGGGCGCAAGCTGCTGCATTCGGCCGCCGACCAGGTGCTGAAACCGGCGATGGAGCTGGGCGGCAACGCGCCGCTGATCGTCTTCGACGACGCCGACCTGGACGAGGCGGTCGCCGGCACGATGCTGGCCAAGATGCGCAACCTCGGCGAGGCCTGCACCGCCGCGAACCGGATCTACGTGCATGAAGCGGTGGCCAAGGCCTTCACCGAAAAACTGACCGCCGCCATGTCCGCGCTCAAGCTCGGTGACGGGTCGGACCCTGCCGTCGATGTGGGCCCGCTGGTCAACGCGGACACCCGCGACAAGGTCGCCGCCTTCGTCGCCGACGCGGTGGCCAAGGGCGCCCGCGTGGAATGCGGCGGCATGGCGCCGGGCGGCACGGGCTTTTTCTACCCGCCCACGGTGCTGTCGAACGTCCCCGAGACCGCCGATTGCGTCCATGACGAGATCTTCGGCCCGGTCGCCGCGATCCAGACCTTTGCGGACCAGGCCGACGTGATCCGCCGCGCCAATGCCACGGAATATGGCCTCGTCGCCTATGTCTTTTCCGGCGACATGAAGCGGGCGCTGCAGGTCTGCGAACGACTTGATTACGGCATGGTCGGCCTCAACCGCGGGCTGGTCAGCGACCCGGCCGCGCCCTTCGGCGGGACCAAGCAATCGGGGCTGGGCCGCGAGGGCGGACACGAAGGCATGCTCGAGTTCATGGAAACGCAATACATCTCGGCCAGCTGGTAAGGAGGCTGCAATGAGCGACATCATCGCCCCGCCCTCGGTCCGGGCGCAGGCCCTGCAAAAGGGCATCGACCTCGACAAGCTGGCCCGTGACCTCGGCCGCACCAGCATCGCGATGGAGGACCTGCAAGGCAAACGGCCGCCGGCCCCGGGCGACACCGCCTTGTGGGAGGTGGACCACGCCGCCCACGGCCCGGTGACCGAGGAGCCGATGAGCCGGTTTGCCCAACTCGCCGCCGCCAACCTCGCCGCCGCGAACGCGGTGATCCCGCAGGTGACCCACCACGACCGGGCCGAGGTCACGGCGATCGAGGCCCTGCGCGCCAGCCTGAAACCCGAGGCGCAGGCGCGCGGGGTGCGGCTGACCGCGCTGGCGTTCCACGTCAAGGCGCTGGCCCGGGCGCTGCGGGACTTTCCGCGCTTCAACGCGTCGCTCAGCGCCGATGGCAAGACGCTGGTGCTCAAGGATTACGTACATATCGGCATCGCCGTCGACACGGCGCATGGGCTGATGGTGCCTGTCATCCGCGACGCCGACCGCAAGGGCCTGTGGCAGATCGCGGCCGAGATCGCGGATCTCGCGTCCCGCGCGCAGGACCGCAAGATCAAGCCGGGCGAGATGGGCGGCGCCTCGATGTCGATCTCGAACCTTGGGGGGATCGGCGGCATCGGCTTCACCCCCATCGTGAACCCGCCCGAGTTGGCGATCCTTGGCATCACGCGGACCGAGACAGTCACGGTCTGGGATGGCGACAGCCCCCGCCCGGTGCGAATGGCGCCGCTCGACCTCAGCTACGATCACAGGGTGATCAACGGGGCGGATGCGGCGCGGTTCATGGGCCATCTCTGCGGGCTTATCGCCGATCCGCGCCGGATGATGGTCTGACCCGCGTCTTGCCGCGCCGCCCGCGCGGTTGTTAGCATCGCCCCGGAGGAGACAGCCATGACCCACCCGACCATCGACCTGAGCGGCCAGACCGCCCTTGTCACCGGCGCGAGCCGGGGCATCGGGCTTGCCATCGCCCGCGTGCTGGCCACCTGCGGCGCCGACGTGATCGGGCTGGGCACGGCGATCTGCGCGCAGGACATGGGCGGCGCCTTCGACGGGCTGCCGGGCCGGTTCGTGCCGCGCGATTGCGACCTGTCGGATCGCGATGCCATCGACGCGCTGATCGCGGGGCTGGACGCCGAGGGCGCGCAGGTCGACATCCTCGTCAACAATGCCGGGATCATCCGCCGGGCCGAGGCGGCCGAGCATGCGACCGCCGACTGGGACGCAGTCATGGCCGTGAACCTCGACGCGGTCTTCCTGCTGAGCCGCGAGCTGGGCCGCCGCATGGTCGAACGGGGCCGGGGCAAGATCGTCAACCTCGCTTCGGTGCTGACCTTCCAGGGCGGCATCCTGGTGCCGGGCTACGCGGCGTCCAAGGGCGCGGTGGGGCAGCTGACCAGGGCTTTCGCCAACGAATGGGCCGCCAAGGGCGTCAACGTGAACGCCATCGCGCCGGGCTACATCGCCACCGACAACACCGCCGCGCTGCAGGCCGATGCCGAGCGCACGGCCGCCCTGATGGCGCGCGTTCCCGCCGGACGCTGGGGCGAGGCCGAGGAAATCGGCTGGCCCGTCGCGTTCCTGTGCAGCGAGATGGCGGCGTTCATGCATGGCGCGGTCGTGCCGGTCGACGGCGGCTGGCTGGCGCGCTGACCTACGGCCCGCGTTCCGTCCGGAAGGCATTGTCCCAGAGCGCGAAAAGCTGCGCCCGCCGGTTCCGGTCGAGTGCCACCAGCAGCGCCGGAGACAGCGCGATCACCCGCCGCCCGCTGGCGCCCAGCGCCGTCTCGACCAGGTCGCGGGTCATGACAAGGCCGGCCTCGGCCAGGATCTCCTGCGCCTGCGCGGACAGCAGGAAGTCCAGCAGCCGCGCGGCGGCCTGCGGATGCGCCGCCCCGCGCGGGATCATGTAGCTGCGCGACAGGATCAGCGTGTAATCCTCGGGCAGGATCACGCCCACGTCGCGGTCCATGTCGCCCGCCACGTAGGACCCCAGCACGTTGTAGGCGATGTGGTAGCGCCCGCTGGCCACGCCCTCGATGATCTCGGCCGAGCAGCAGGTGGCCACGGCATCAACCCGCGCGAAGCCTTCCAGCATCGCGCCGAAGGTCGTCGCCTCGAGGCTGTCGGCATGAGCGAAAAGGTAGCCAAGCCCCGAGGCCCCGATGTCATAGGTCGCGATGCGCCCGACCAGCGCGTCGGGCGGGGCGCGCATCAGGTCGAGCAGGGCAAACCGGCTGCGCGGCACATCGGCATCGGCGATGATGCGACGGTTGTAGATGATGACGGCGGGTTCCTCGGTCAGGCCCCAAAGCTCGTTCCGCCAGCGCCGGGTGTCCGGCAGGCTGTCGGTCGCGGGCGATTGGTAGGGCTGGGCGCAGGCGGCGTTGACCAGCCAGACCATGTGCTGCACGGCCGAGGACAGCACCGCGTCGGCGGGGGCGTGTTCCCCGTCGCAGGCCGCACGGCTGTCGGCGAAGAGGTCGTTCGAGCCCCATTGTTCATAGGCGACCGACAGGTCCGGGTTGGTGGCGACGAAGCGCTCGATCGCGGGCCGAACGATGGCGATGTCGGTGGTGGACCGCAGCGTGAGCACCGTGGCGCCGGTGCCGAACCGGGCCGTGTCCTCCTGCGCCCAGGCAGGCAGGGCGAGCAGCAGCAGGGCCATCATGAGGCGGATCATTTGGTCGTCTCCGGTGCCAGCGGCAGGACCAGCGCGATGCGGAAGCCGCCATCGCGCGGGCCCATCTCGACCCGGCCGCCCAGCGCTGTGGCGACGGCGGCGACGATGGACAGGCCAAGCCCGGCGCTGTCCTCCTGCGAGGCTGTGCTGCGTTCGAACCGCTGGCCCAGCCGCGCGGACACGGCCGGGTCGGGGCCGGGGCCGGCGTCCTGCACCCAGATCGCGGCCTCGCTGCCGCGCACCTCGGTTCCGATCGCGACGGGGGGCGCCCCGTGTTTCAACGCGTTGAACAGCAGGTTCTTGGTCGCCTGCCCGACCGAGAAGTCGTCGGCCATGACCCTCACCGGCTCCTCTCCGATCTCGAGCGTGACCTCGACCCCCGGCGCCAGCAGCTCGTGGTCGCGCCGGTCGATCATGTCCAGCGCCACCTCGCGCAGATCGAGCGCAACCCGAGGCGCGCTGTCGGTGCGGTGGATCACCAGTGCCCGCGACAAGAGCTGGTCAAGCAGCCGACCCAGCGAGCGGGTCCGCGCCAAGAGCCGCTCCATCGCCTTGGCGCTGGCGGTGGTGTCGTCGCTCTCCTGGATCGATTCGGCCTGCACCCGGATCGCGGCCACGGGTGTGCGCAGCTGGTGCGCCGTGTCCGAGATGAGGTTGCGCATCGCCTCCACCTGCCGGTCCAGCCGGCCCATGAAGCGGTTCATGGCGTCGATCATGACCTGCAGCTCGCGCGGCAGCCCCTCGGTCTGCATCGGCGTCAGGTCATAGGGATCGCGCCGCGCCAGCCCGTCCGACAGCGCCAGCAGCGGCGCCACGGCCGAGCGCAGGACAAAGTAGGACATCACCATCAGCGCCACCCCAGCGGCGATCATCGGCACGAGGGCGTCGAGCATCAGGTCCAGCGCCATGGCCTGCCGCGCATGGGTGGTCTGGCCGACGGTCACGGTGACGGCACCGGAAAAGCTGCGCTCGGCAAAGCGGCGCGTGACCTGCACGAACCGCGCGGCTTCACCTTGCAGCGCGCCGTCGAAATAGACCGGATCGACCCCGGGCGGGCGGTCGTCCCCGTCGACTGGGGCGTCGTAGAGGCCGGTGACCAACCCGCCACGGGGGCCGCGCACGGCATAGTAGATGCGGTCGTCCGGCGCCTGGGCCAGCAGCTCGAAGGCCGAAACCGGCAGGTCGACGAAGGGCGCGCCGTCCAGCACACGGATCGATTCCGCGATGTCCTGCGCGGCGCCCAGGAGCACCCGGTCATAGGCCTGGCGCGCCGCCTGCCGCCCGTTGAGCCAGGTCGAGGCCGAGACCAGCACGCCGCCCACCAGCAGGATCGTCAGCACCGCCCCGACGACGCGGGCGGCCAGGCTGGGCGGCGCGCCGCGCCTAGTCATCCAGCCCGATCCGGTAGCCGACCCCGCGCTGGGTCGAGATGCCCACCGGGCTGCCCGCCAGCTTCTTGCGCAGCCGCGCGATGTAAAGCTCGATGGCGTTCAGGCCGACATCCGCGTCGTTGAAGGCAAAGAGGGAATCGTAGAGCCGCTGCTTGGTCACCACCTGGCCCCGGTGGCGGATCAGCACGTCCAGCAGCGCCGCCTCGCGCCGCGTCAGGTCCAGCCGGGCGCCGTTCAGCGTGGCCCCCTGGCCTGCGGGGGAATAGCTGAGCGGGCCCAGCGCGATCTCGTCGCTCTTGTGGTCCGCCTCGCGGCGCACCAGCGCGCGCACCCGCGCCTCGAGCTCGCGCTGATCGAAGGGTTTGACGAGGTAGTCGTCAGCCCCGAGGTCCAGCGCGCTGACCCGGTCATCGACGGATATGAGCGCGGTCAGCATCAGGATCGGCGTCCGGTCGCCGCCCGCTCGCAGATCGCGCAGGAAGTCGCGCCCCGACCCGTCCGGCAGATTGATGTCGAGCACGATGACATCGTATGTCTGCACCGCGTGGAAATCGCGCGCCGCGGCCAGGCTGTCGGCGTGATCGCAGGCCATGCCCGACTTGGCAAAGCGCGCCACGACGCCTTCGGCCAGGTCGACCGCGTCTTCGACGATCAGAACGCGCATGTCCGCCCTCCCATGATGCCCAGCGAAAACCTGTCGGCCTGACAGGTTGGTGACAGGTTCCTCGGTTAATCCCTTTCTAACCCGCGCGGGGACCGGCTGCAAAGCGCCGGCATCCCTTCCCGGGCGAAGGTTCCGCGCCCGGCCACGGCCTGGCGCACGAGGAGGAGAACAGACATGATCACGAAAACCCGCACCCTGATTGCGGCCCTGGCGCTTGGCGCCTCGGCCTTTGCCGCATCGGCCCAGGAAAACCCCGAATGCATCGCGCCCGCCAACCCGGGCGGCGGCTGGGACTTTACCTGCCGCCAGGTTGGCAAGTCGATGCAGGACCTGGGCCTGATCGACAAGACCATGCAGGTCGTCAACCTGGCCGGCGGCGGCGGCGGCGTGGCCTTTGCCGAAGTCGTCAACAAGCGCGGCGATGACAACGACCTGATCGTCGCGGCCTCGACCGCGACGGCGACGCGGCTGGCGCAGGGCGCCTACCCGGGCAACACCATGGACCAGGTGCGCTGGCTCGCCTCGATCGGTGCCGATTACGGCGTGATCGCCGTGGCCGCTGACAGCGACGTGAACACGCTGCCCGAGTTGCTGGACCAGATCAAGAATGACCCGACCAGCGTGTCGGTTGCCGGCGGCTCGGCCGTGGGCGGCTGGGACCACCTCAAAGTGCTGATCGCGGCCAATGCCCATGGCATCGACGACGTCCGCTCGGTCAAGTACATCGCCTTCGACGGCGGCGGCGAGGCGGTGACGCAGCTGCTGGCCGGTTCGGTCCAGGCCTTCACCGGCGACATTTCCGAAGCCAAGGGCTTTGTCGACAGCGGCGACATCAAGGTGATCGCGGTGCTGGCGCCCGAGCGGCTGGACGGCGAATTCGCCGCCTTCCCGACCGCCCGCGAGCAGGGGATCGAGGCCATCGGCGCCAACTGGCGCGGCTTCTACGCGCCCGGCGACATGACGGACGAAGCCTATGACGCCTGGGTGTCCAAGATCGCCGACCTCTATGCCTCGGACGCGTGGAAAGAGGTGATGGCGGCCAACGGCATGGCCCCGCTCGACCTGCAGGGCGCCGCGTTCGAAGAGTTCGTGGCTGCCTCGGTCCAGCAGATCCAGGACATCTCGCGCGAGATCGGGATCATCAAGTAACCACCACGGAGCATCGCCGGGCCCGGCGCCCGGCGCGCCCCTCCCCGGCCACCCCTTCCCAAAGGGGTGGCCATTTCCCAAACGCTTTACGTCGAAGGAGCGCGCCATGAGCGACCGTATCTTCGGCCTGTTCGGCGTCCTGCTGTCCATCGGATTCGTGCTTGCCGCCTTGGCAATCGAGGAAAGCTTCCTCTCCGATGCCGTGGGGCCCAAGGCCTTTCCCATCATCATCGCCGCTATCCTGGGCCTCTCGAGCGCCGTGATCGCGCTGCGCCCCGACCCCGAGCCGCACTGGCCTGCCATCGGCCGCCTGGCCGAGATTGCCGCCGCCGTGGTCGTCATGATCCTGTACGCCGAAATGCTTCCGGTCGCCGGTTTCGTCGCCGCCACCGCCTTTGCCGCCGCCTACCTGGCCTGGCGGCTGGGGTCGAGCGCGCTGGAATCGGTGCTGGTCGGCGTCGGCACCTCGGTCGGCATCTACGTCATCTTCCACCTCGCGCTTGGCCTGTCGCTGGCGCGCGGCCCCTGGGGGTTCTGAGCCATGGAGACGCTTTCCAACCTCGGTGACGGCTTCCTGATCGCCCTCACCTGGCAGAACCTGGCGCTGGCGCTGCTGGGCTGTTTCCTGGGCACGATCATGGGCGCGCTGCCCGGCCTGGGCCCGTCGAACGGCGTGGCGATCCTGATCCCGCTGGCCTTTACCCTTGGCCTTGGCGCGACGCCTTCGCTGATCCTTCTGACCTCGGTCTACTACGGGGCCATGTACGGCGGGCGCATCAGTTCGATCCTGCTGAACATCCCCGGCGACGAGCCGGCGATGATGACCTGTCTCGACGGGCATCCGATGGCCAAGAAGGGCCTTGCCGGCGAGGCGCTGTCGCTCTCGGGCATCGCGTCATTCGTCGGTGCCTTCTTTGCCACCTGGGGCCTGATCCTGCTGGCCCCGCAGCTGGTCAAGATCGCGCTGCTGTTCGGCCCGGCAGAGTACTTTGCCCTGTTCGCGCTGGCGTTCATGACGCTGGGCGGAGTCAGTTCGACCAACCAGGCCAAATCGGCCTTTGCCGCCGCCCTGGGCCTTGGCCTTGCGATGATCGGCGTGGACACCCAGACCGGCGTGCCGCGTTTCACCTTCGGCGAGGTGCACCTTTATGACGGACTCGACTTCCTCGTCGCCATCGTGGGCCTGTTCGCCCTGTCGGAAGTCTTCATCTTTCTCGAGAACCGCCACGGCGGCAACGCGGACGCGACCAAGCTGAAGATCGGCAAGCTCTACCCGCCGATGTCGATGATCAAGCAATGCATCCCGACCATGCTGCGGACCTCGTTCCTCGGCTTCCTCGCTGGCGTTCTGCCGGGCGCGGGGGCCTCGCTGGGGTCCTTCATCAGCTACTCGATGGAAAAGCGGCTGGTCGACAAGGACGGCACCTTCGGCACCGGCGATCCGCGCGGCGTCGCGGCGCCCGAGGCGGGCAACAACGCCGCCGCCGGGGGCGCGCTGGTGCCGATGCTGGCGCTGGGCGTGCCGGGCTCGGGCACGACCGCCGTGCTACTGGCGGTGCTGCTGGCGCTGAACATCACGCCGGGCCCGCTGCTCTTCACCCAGAACCCGGACGTTGTCTGGGGCCTGATCGCCGCGCTTTTCATTGCGAACTTCATGCTGCTGGCGATGAACATCCCGATGGTGGGCCTTTTCACCCGCGTTCTGATGGTGCCCTCGCGCATCCTCATGCCGATCGTGGCGATGGTCAGCTTTGTCGGGATCTACGGCATCTCGGGCTCGACCTTTGACCTCTTGGTCATGATCGGGTTCGGCGTCATGGGCTGGGGCCTGCGCAAACTGGACGTGCCGTTGGTGCCGATCATCCTGGGCACGCTGCTGGGCAACTCGATGGAGAACAACCTGCGCCGCGCCATCACCATCGACAACGGCAACTGGTGGACGCTGGTGGACAGCCCGCTGGCGCTGTCGCTCTGGGCCATCGCGATCATCGGCTTCATCCTGCCGGTCGTCATCGGCCGCACGGTCAAATCGCGGATGCATGCCCGCAAGGACGAGGAAGGCGCGATCAGCGACTGACCGCACTGCCCTTTTGACAGGCGGCCCCGTGCACCCGCGCGGGGCCGTTTGCATGTCCGGCCCCCGAATGCGCGTTCTGCGCCACGGGTCCGGGAAAAGAACGCTTGGGGGCGTAGTCCTGCCGGATTTTCCTGTCATGGTAGAGGGATCGAGCCAGGAACATCGGGTCAACGATTGCTGCGCCTATTCTTCGCCGCCGCGTCCCGGCGGTACATGGACATTTCCTTTCGCGCCGCGCCGGGTGCCCAGGCCCGCGTGATCGAGCGGCCGGGCCTCTGGATGGACGACGCGCAGCTTTCCGGGCTGGCCGCCGACCTGCGCACCGTGGCGGGCAAGACCCTGCCCGCCGGGCAGTTGACCTATGGCGTCTTTTCCGGCGACCGAGGGCGGCTGGAGCGCTCGGTCATCACGCTGATCACGCGCAAGTCCGACGGCGTGCCCATCGCCTTCAACGCGCTGGCGCTGATGGACCTCGATCTCGGCGGGCGGTCCGAGACGGTGCTGCACCTTGGCCTTGTTATGATCGACCCGGACACGCAGGGCGGCGGCCTCTCTTGGGTGCTTTACGGCCTGACCTGCACGCTGATGCTGTTCCGTAACGGGCTGCGGCCGCTCTGGGTGTCGAATGTCACGCAGGTGCCGGCAGTCGTGGGGCTGGTCGCCTCTGGCTTTGCCAATGTGTTCCCCGCGCCGACGGCGGGCGGGCGACCCGAGGGGCGGCGTCACCTGATGCACCTGCTGCTGGCGCGCCGCATCATGGCGCACCAGCGCCATGTCTTCGGCGTCGGCCCCGAGGCCGGGTTCGACGAGGACCGTTTCGTCATCACCAACGCCTATACCGGCGGCTCTGACGACCTGAAAAAGACCTTTGACGATGCGCCCAAGCACCGCGACGCCGCCTACAACGATTTCTGCCGGGCCGAGCTGGATTACGACCGCGGCGACGACGTGCTGCAACTGGGGCAGATCGACCTGCCGACCGCGGTGAGCTATCTCGCCCGCGAGGTCCCCCCGCGCAGCTTTGCCGCCGCCGGGCTGGCGCTGGGGATGGCCGTGATGCAGCGGCTGGCCCTGCCACTGTGGCACTGGTCCGACAGCCGCCGCACCTTTGGCATCCTGCGCGCGAGAGGGGCGAAATGACCGATTTCACTTATGCCGAAATGACCACCCGCAACCTCGGTTTCGTGACCGAGGCCGAGCAGGCGCGGCTGCGCGAGAGCTGCGTCTTTGTCTGCGGCACCGGCGGCATGGGCGGGGCGGCGGTGATGTCGCTGATCCGCGCAGGCGTCGGGCGACTGATCCTTGTCGACATCGACCGCTTCGAGGTGTCGAACCTCAACCGCCAGCTCTTTGCCACGCTCAAGACCATCGACGCCCCCAAGGCCGAGGCGACCCGCGACGCCTGCCTGTCGATCAACCCCGAGGCGCGGATCGAGGTGCTGGGGCCGGACTGGACCGGGCAGGTCCGGCGGCTGGTCTCCGAGGCGGGCGTGGTCATCAACGGCTGCGACGACCCGGGCGCGACGCTGCTGCTTTACCGCACCGCCCGCGCCGCCGGAAAGCGGGTGATCGACGCCTATGCCGCGCCGCTGCCCTCGGTCTACGTGACGGATGCGACCGACCCGATGCCCGAGGAACGGCTGGGCTATCCCACCATCGGCACCGAGTGGGACAAGCTGACCGAGGACCAGGTTGCGGCCGCGGCATTGGCCGAGGCGGAACATGTCCTCACCCATTCCTCGTCCCGCAAGCATGTCGACCTGGCGCTGGCGGGCGAGGTCGTGGCCGGCACCCGGTCGCGCATGTCCTTTGCGCCCATGGTCATCATGGCCGGCACGCTGATGGCGGGCGAGGCGCTGAACGCGGTGCTCGGCCGTCCGCGCGGGGCAGAGTGCCGGGGCTGGTTCCTGAACCCCCATCGCGGCAAGATCGAACACCCGCTACCCGCGCCGCTGGCCGCGCTGCTGCGTCCGCTGGTGCGGCGCGAGATCCGGAAACTGCTGGGATGAGCGATCTGGCCGCATATCTCGCCGATTCCGCCGTGGGCGTGGCGGCGGGCACAGGCGCGCTGCTGGTGTTGTCGCGGGTGGACCGCTTTGCCGCCTCGCCGGCGTTGGCCTGGCGCTTTCGCCTCTGCCTCTGGGTGCTGGCGGCGCTGATGTTCGTGCGGGTGATCTACTGGGGCGCGGGTGGCTGGCTCTCTGCCACGCTGACGCTGGCGCTGGCCGGGTTGCTGCCCCTCTGCGCCATGCTGCTGGCCGAGGGACTCCTCCGCCGCCACGCCCCGCCCGCGCTGAAACTCTTCGTCACCGGAGGGGCCGTGGCCATGGTCCTGCTGGCCCCCCTGCCCGCCGGGTTCCTGACCCCGCTGCGCATCGGTGCGCTGCTGGCGCTGCAGGTGGTCGGGCTTCTCTGGGTCGCGTGGATGGTCGTGGCCCGCGACCGGGCCAGCCTGTCGCAGGCCGAGAACCAGTCGATCGACCGCATGGCCTTGTCGCTGCTGCTGATCCTGCCCTTGCTGGCGACGGATTTCCTGCGCGACGACCTGGGCGACATCCCTGTGCGCATGGGCGGGATCGGCGTGCTGGGGCTGGCCTGGCTGTCGGTCAACATGAACCGCGCGGGGCTGACCGCGCGGGCGATCCTCAAGGGGGTGGCCGCCGCGCTGGCCGTCACCGGCGCGGCCGTGCTGATCGTCACCGCCATCGCCGGGCTGGACCTGCGCGGGGCGGTGCAGGTGGGGGCCGTGATGCTCTCGGCGGTGCTGCTGCTGGCGATCTGGCAGGCGGCCATGGCCTTTGTCATCGAGGACCGGCAGGCGCGCATCCTGTCCGCCATCGCCCATGCCCGTGACCCGGCGCGGCTGGTGCAGGCGGGCAGCGGCGCGCCCGACGCGCTGGTGCTGGGAGAAGCCGAGCTGGCAGACGTGGACAGCGTCGCGCTCGCCCGCCATTTCGCCGCCGCGCCGGTCTACTGGTCGGGCGATCCGGTGACCGGGCCCCTGAGCGAACAGCTGGGCTGGCTGTGCACCCGGTTCGAGGCGACGCATCTTGTCTGCCTCTCTCGCGATCCGCTGCGCATCGTGGCCCTGTCGAACCCCGGCCTGACACGGACCGAGGCCGCCCATGACACGCTGCTGGCCTTGCAACGCATGGCCGCGCTGATGCAGGAGCGCCCGGCATGATCACCCTCGTCGAACGCGACTTCGCGGCCTTCTTCGCTGCGCCGTTTAACGCCTACGGGGCGGGCGCGCCTTACGTTTCGCCGATGAAGGCCGACCTCGCACGGTTCCTGTCTCTCAAGAACCCGCTGTTCGGATCAGAGGCGGATTTCACCTATTTCGCCGCGCTGCGGGATGGCCGCCCGGTCGGGCGGATCACGGCGCATCTCCACCGCGCCTCGAACGCGCTGCACGGCGAGGCGCAGGGCTGCTTCGGCTTTTTCGACTGCGCGGATGATCCCGAGGCCGCCTCGGCCCTGCTGGCTGCGGCCGAGGCCTGGGCGCGGGCGGCGGGTATGACGCGGCTGACGGGCAATTTCAACCTGACCGCCATGCAACAGGCCGGGATCATGACCGAAGGCTTCGACCGTGTGCCCTACACCGATCAGATCTGGTCCCCGCCGCACCTGCCGCGCCTGCTCGAGGCGAACGGGTTCACCCGTCATTTCCCCATGACGACCTTCGAGCTGACACTGGATGCCCAGCCCCAGGTCCTGCCCGACGACATCCGCGCCGGCCTGCTGGCCGAGGGGTTCACCTTTGCCCCCGTCACCCGCCGCACGATCGACGCCCGGCTCGAGGATGCGCGGGCGATCCTCAACACCAGTTTCAAGGACAACCCGATGTTCGTGCCTGTGACGGCCGAGGAATTCATGTTCCAGGCCAGGGACATGAAATGGGTGATGGACCCGCGCATTTCCAAGGTCGTGCACTATCATGGCCGGCCCGCTGGGGCGGTCATCGCCATCCCCGACCTCAACCCGCTGCTGAAGCGGCTGGGCTCTCGGATGCGGGCCAGCCTGCCCTGGCATTACCTGCGGCACCGGGCGCGGAACGACCGCGCGGTGGTGATTTTCCAGGGCGTCATGCCCGAGTTCCAGAACCGCGGCGTCAACCCGCTGATGTTGTCCGAGATGGCGCGGGACATGGCCGCGGCGGGGTACAGGCGCGTCGGCGGGACCTGGATCGCGGACGTCAACGCGCCCTCGCTGCGGCAGGCAGAAAAGAGCGGCGCGGTGCCGCTGCACCGGCTGCACCTGTTTTCGAAGGAGCTGGCATGATCGACCGCGACACGTTCCTCGAGGTGGTCGCGATGGCGCGGCTGGCGCCCTCGACCCACAACACCCAGCCCGCGCGCCGGTCGCTCGGGCCCGAGGGGATCACCCTTTGGGCCGACCTGTCGCGGCGCCTGCCGGTGGGGGATGCGGATGAGCGGGACCTGAAGGTTTCTTGTGGCGCGGCGCTCGAGGGGACGGTGCTGGCGCTGGCGGCGCAGGGGATCGGCGCGCGGGTTGCCCCGCCTTATGGCGGGTCGCCCGACAGCCGGTATCGCGCAATGGCGCAGGTGGTGCCCGAGGGCGATCCCGACCCCGCAGACCTTGCGCTGGCCCAGGTGATCGCCGCGCGGCAGTGCAACCGTGCAGGATTCGGCCCGGTCGGGGAAGGGCTGATGCGTCGCCTGACCGATTGGGCCGCGCAGCAGCCGCACATGACGCTTGTGACCGACCGCGCCGCCATTGCCACGCTGGCCCGGCAGGTCGATACCGCCTCGGCCCGGATCATGCGGAACCGCGTCTTTCGCGCCGAGCTGCTGTCCTGGATGCGCCTCAGCCCGCGTGATCCGCGCTTTCACAAGGACGGGCTGAACCCGGTGGCGCTGAACATGCCGGGGGCCATCGCCGCCGTGGCGCGGCCAGTGCTGGGATCGCGGATCTACGACCTGTTGGCGCGGCTTGGCCTCGGGCCTGCCCTCTCGGGCGAAGAAAAGGCCACCGCCGCCGCCTGTGGCATCGCGCTGATGCATTGGCCCGAAGGTGGCGCGATGCTTGACGCCGGGCGGTCCTTCTACCGCAACTGGCTCACGCTGACCGCCATGGGACTGACGGCCTGGCCCGCCGCCGCATTGGCGGACGATCCGCAGACGCGCGCCGAGATCACCCGCACCCATACGCTGCCACAGGGTGAGGTGATGTACAACGCGCTGCGGCTGGGCGCAGCCACGGGGGCCCCGCCCAGCCGGGTCAGGCTGGACCCGGCCGAGGTGATCCTCGACCGGGCGTAGGGTCACGCGGCGTCGTTGCGCGCGACCTCCATCAGCAGCTTCTCGGTCCGCGCCTCGTCGATGCGGTTGTGCAGGCGCAGGCTTTCCTCGCGGTCGCGCAGGGTCTTGGTGATCGACACGGTGGTGTGCACCAGCATCAGCGCGGACATCGCGTAGAAGCCCTTGGCGGCGAAACTCGCCTCGAGGAAGAAGATGCCGCCGGCCATCATCGCCGCCGCGACGGCAAAGCTGACGATGGTGAAGAGGTTCCAGGCGTTGGACTGGGGAAGCGGTGCGTAATCGTCGTGCATGGGTCTGGTCCTTTCAGGGATGGGGGGTGAGTGCTCGATCAGTCTTGCTTTTGGTCGGCCTTGCGGGCCTTCAGCCGCTCCAGCACGGAGTCGGCGTCGGATTTCAGCGGGGTGCCGCAGCCCTCGGCGGCCAGACGGTCGCGGATGGTGTCGGCATTGCCGGTGCTTTCCAGCTCGGTCATGGCGCGGGCGGTTGCGTCCAGCTCGGCCTGGCGGGTCTGGAGCCGGTCCAGCGTCGCCTCGGCCTCGCGCAGGGTCGTGAGGCCGGCGTCGGGCATGATCGCCTGCATCTTCTGCGTCTTGTCGGTGGCCTGGGCCAGCCGCTGCCCGCGCTGCAACTGCCGCAGCCGGGCCTCGCTGTCGCGCAGCACGCTGCGCAGGCGGGCGATCTCTTCGCGGAACCGCTCCTGCGCCGCACTTGAGGTGTCGCGTTCGGCCTCGAGATGGGCGATCGCATCGGCGGCGTCATGGGCGAGGTCCTCGCGCCCCTTTTCCAGCGCATCCAGCGTCCGCGTCTCGAGATCCTCGATCTGCCGGACCAGCCGGTCGAACTGCTTCCGCTCCTGTTCGTTTTGCGCCATGGCCACGGCCACCGCCTTGCGCGACATCTCGACCGCATGGGCGCAATCGCGGATCTGCTGGCGCAGCAGCGGCAGGGCGTTGCGGTCGACCACCGCCTCCATCGCCTCGTACCTCCGGCCCCGGACAGTCGTGAAAAGCTGTTTGAGCATTTCCTGCCTCCTTGATATGAACATTGTTCAATAATGGTATGGCGGGAAATTGAACATTGTTCAACTCCTGTTTTGAACAATGTTCATAAATGACGTGAGGTCACATGGCAAACACCGGGGCAGGCAGCAAGCGCGCCGCGCTGAAACAGAGGATTCTCGAGGCGGCAGAGGCCCGAATCCGCGATCACGGGCTGAAAATGCTGCGCGCGCGGGATGTCACGAACGATGCCGGCTGTGCGCTTGGCAGTCTCTACAATGCGTTCGAAGACCTGGACCTGCTGGTCCTAGGGGTAAATTCGCGCACCCTCGGCCGGCTCGAATCGGCGCTGCGCACGGCGTCAGAGGGCGCGGACAACCCCGAGGCGCAGCTGCGCGCGCTGGCCCATGCCTACAGGGGCTTTGCCAACGAGAACCCGCATCTCTGGGCCGCGCTGTTCGATCACCGCATGCCCGAAGGCGTGCCGGTGCCGGACTGGCACATCGACGAGCACCGCCCGCTGATCGAGATGGTGATGGCGCCGCTGGGTCAGCTGGCCCCGGACCTCGGCAGCGACATGCTGGCGATCCGCGCGCGCACGCTGTTCTCGGCGGTGCACGGGATCGTCAAGCTGGCGCTCGAGGACCGTTTCGTCGCCCTGCCGCCGGACCTGTTGGCGGCAGAGCTCGATGCGTTCCTCGCAGCCCAGCTGCGCAGCGCTGCGGGCTGACAGCCCAAAGGGCAAGCGCTTCGTCAGGCGAGGTGTTCGGCCAGGAACGCCTTGGTCCGCGCATGGGCGGTCCCGGCGGCCTCGGCGACGTAGGCGGGCCGGGCGTCGTTGGCAAAGGCATGGCCCGCCTCGTACCAATGCACCTCGATCTCGGGCAGAGCCTCGACAGTCTGCGCGACCAGCTCGGCCGGGGTGTGGTCGTCACTCTTGCCGAAATGGGCCAGCACCGGCGCCTTCAAGGGCGCGTCGAGGTACTGCGCCAGCCGCGTGCCGTAGAAGGACACGGCCGCATCCACCGGCAGCTTCTGCGCCGCGCGGATGGCAAGCCCCCCGCCCCAGCAGAACCCGATCACGCCGACCTTGCCGCCCGCCTGTTTCAGACGCTCGACCGCCGCACTGATATCCATGACGCTTTCCTCGAGGTTCGACGACATCATCAGGTCGCGCCCCGGGATCGGATCATCGAACGGCACCACCGTGCCCGGCGCCTGCCGGTCGAAGAGCGCGGGGATCGCGACCTCGTAGCCCTCGGCGGCGTACATGTCCGACACGCCCTTCAGCTGGTCGGTCACGCCGAAGATCTCCTGGATGATGACCACGCCGCCCTTGCGGTCCCCCACGGCGGGCGTGACCCAGCAATCCAGCTCGTGCCCGTCCGCGGCCTTGATCTTTTCCATGCCCATGGTCATTCCCCTCGCCTGTCTGCGGTTTTCGCCGACACGGTGTCGCCTTGGCGCGATGGGGTCAAGGCCGCCTCGCCCGGCAAGGCGCTACGAAAAAGGCCCCGGCAGATCGCTCTGCCGGGGCCGGTTCATCGGGACGCGAAGGGCTCAGCCCCCGCGCATCCGCTGCATCAGGAAGACCTCGTCCCCGGTCTCGATGGCCCGGTGACGATTGCCGGTGTAGATCTCGCCATTCAGCGCGACCGAGACACCGTCCTCGAGGATCGGCGCCACGCCCGGGTGTTTGGCGATCACCGCGTCCAGCATTTCGCCGATGGTCGAAGCCTCGACCGTGACGACCTCCTCCCCATCGGTGAGGCGCCGCAGCCCGGCCCAGAGATGAACGTCTACCCGGGCCATGGCTTACGCCTCCTTGATCGCCTTCAGCACCTTCTGGGGCGACATGGGCAGGTGACGCAGCCGGGCGCCGGTGGCGGCGTGGATGGCGTTGGCGATGGCCGGCAGCGGCGGGGTGATGCCGGTTTCGCCGACGCCGCGGAC
>NZ_JAIMID010000006.1 GCF_019966535.1 Mesobacterium pallidum
GATACGACAGATGCCCGAAGGTCTTCCTCTCAGCCATCGCCCTCGCCGCAATCGTCATCTACTGGCTATGAGTCCTGACCCTAGGCAGGTCGTGGTGCAGACAAATGCAATGAGCAGAACGCGATCTTGGATGTCTGCATTTGTTCCGATACACCATTCCTGCCGAGTTCATTAAGACTGCTTCTACCACCAAGTCCAAACTTCAAGACCGTTCTTATTAGCCTCCTTTTGCACTCTCCTCACTGTATCCATCCACTCTTGAATCAAAGTGCCGATATCATCCCAAGCTGTCGCGAAGGACGCCAACAGGGTCGGACTTGGCCCAAGCATCGGATCCAAAAATCGGTATGGCTGCCATTCACCATTTTCTCTTTGCAACAGAACTTTGGCGAGGAGGAAAAAGTATGCGTCTGGCAGTTTCGCGTCGTCGTTCTTTTCATAGTACAAGTAACGGTCATTGCCCTGCTCAATCAGGTCGATGACGGAGTCGCTGTTGTCAACGAAAACAAGGTAGTTCAAGTCGGCTTCGAACGCCGTGATCCAATCTCCTATGATATCGTCGCTAGCCTCATGATGTCTTCGAAGTGGAATTCGCATCATGAAGTGTGCCGCCAGCGCACAATCACCGTACTCGATGTCGGATAACTCTCTGCCGAATTCATTTCTTGCGGCACCAGCCAATGTAAGTGCAACCGTCTGACCGGTAGCATGACCATATTTGGACAGCGCGCGCATAGCTCCGCGTTCGAACATGCCCTTCGGAAAAGACTTTTTTGCCGTATCCAAGATGGCATCACGCTGAGTAGTTAGAAAAGGGGCAGCTTTCTTGACAACAAAGTTTGCATAGGGCGCTAGCTCTGGCTCAACTTCCCTTTTTCGGCCCTTACTAAAGAACATCCAACGGTCTCCCCGACATAACTCTTTCATTTAAACACGCTAAAGCTAGCAGGGAGAAGTAGGTTACCCCAAGGACGGAGGCAGTTCGAAGTGGACACATGCTGTACCATTGCAAAGCAATCTTCCGAGCACATCGCTCCCCCATGAAAAAGGGCGGCCCCGAGGGACCGCCCTTTCCTGTTTCGCGCAACCCGACAGATCAGCTGATCTTGCCCAGCAGCTCTTCGAGGCTCTTCTTGGCGTCGCCGTAGAACATCCGCGTGTTCTCCTTGTAGAACAGCGGGTTCTCGATGCCCGAATAGCCTGTGCCCTGGCCGCGCTTCGACACGAAGACCTGCTTGGCCTTCCAGCATTCCAGCACCGGCATGCCGGCGATGGGGCTGTTCGGGTCTTCCTGCGCGGCCGGGTTCACGATGTCGTTCGAGCCGATGACGATGGCGACATCCGTCTCGGGGAAGTCGTCGTTGATCTCGTCCATCTCGAGCACGATGTCGTAGGGCACCTTGGCCTCGGCCAGCAGCACGTTCATGTGCCCGGGCAGGCGGCCGGCGACCGGGTGGATGGCGAACCGCACCTCTTTCCCCTTGGCGCGCAGGCGGCGGGTCAGTTCGGCCACGTTCTGCTGCGCCTGCGCCACGGCCATGCCGTAGCCGGGGATGATGATGATGCTGTCGGCCTCGTCCAGGGCGCTTGCCACGCCGTCGGCGTCGATCGCAACCTGCTCGCCCTCGACCTCCATCGCCGGGCCCGAGGTGCCGCCGAAGCCGCCCAGGATCACCGACACGAAGCTGCGGTTCATGGCCTTGCACATGATGTAGCTGAGGATCGCACCCGAAGAGCCGACCAGCGCGCCGACCACGATCAGCAGGTCGTTGCCGAGGCTGAAGCCGATGGCCGCCGCCGCCCAGCCCGAGTAGCTGTTCAGCATCGACACCACCACGGGCATGTCGGCGCCGCCGATGCCCATGATCAGGTGGTAGCCGATGAAGAGCGCCGCCAGCGTCATCAGGAACAGCGGGAAGAACCCGCCCGAGGCGAAGTACCAGACCAGGCAGACGACCGAGATCACCGCCGCGGCGATGTTCAGCATGTGCCCGCCCGGCAGTTTCTTCGCGGCCGAGCTGACCTTGCCCGCCAGCTTGCCATAGGCGATGACCGAGCCCGTGAACGTCACGGCCCCGATGAAGATGCCGAGGAACAGCTCGACCCGCAGGATGTTCTGCTCGACCCCCGACTTGTGGGCCAGCAGTTCGGCAAAGCCGTGCAGGTTCTCACGTTGCTCAGCCGTCATGGCCAGCACGTTGTTCAGCTCGAAATGCGCGTTGAAGCCGACGAAGACGGCGGCGAGGCCGACGAGGCTGTGCATCGCCGCGACCAGCTGTGGCATTTCCGTCATCTGAACGCGCTTGGCGACGACAAAGCCGATGGCCCCGCCGGCCGCGATCAGCAGCACCGACAGCAGCCACAGGCCCGAACCGGGGCCGATCAGCGTGGCAAAGACCGCAAGGCCCATGCCGACGATGCCGTACCACACGGCGCGCTTGGCGCTTTCCTGGCCCGAAAGCCCGCCCAGCGACAGGATGAAGAGGACCGCCGCGACCACATAGGCCGCCGTCGTGAATCCGAATTCCATAATCCCCTACCCCCTTACGATTTCTGGAACATGGCGAGCATGCGCCGTGTCACGAGGAAGCCGCCGAAAATGTTGATCCCGGCCATGAAGACCGACAGCGCGGCCAGCAGGATCACCAGGAACGACCCCGACCCGATCTGCATCAGAGCCCCGAGGATGATGATCGACGAGATGGCGTTGGTGACGGCCATCAGCGGCGTGTGCAGCGAGTGGCTGACGTTCCAGATCACCTGGAAGCCGACAAACACCGACAGAACGAAGACGATGAAGTGCTGCATGAAGCTGGCCGGCGCCACGAGGCCCACCGCCAGCAGCAGCGCACCGCCGACCGCGAGCAGGGTCACCTGGCTCTTGGTCTGCGCCTTGAACGCGGCGATTTCGTTCGCGCGCTTTTCTTCCGGCGTCAGCTCCTTGGGCGGCGGCGCCTTCTTCTGCGCCGCGATGGCGGCCACTTTCGGCGGCGGCGGCGGGAAGGTGATCTCGCCCTGGTAGGCGACCGTGGCCCCGCGGATCACGTCGTCTTCCATGTTGTGGTTGATCTGACCGTCCTTCTCGGGGGTCAGGTCGGTCATCATGTGCCGGATGTTGGTGGCGTAAAGCGTCGAGGATTGCGCCGCCATCCGGCTGGGGAAGTCGGTGTAGCCGATGATCGTGACGCCGTTGTCGGTCACGACCTTCTCGTCCATCTTGGTGCCTTCGACGTTGCCACCCTTTTCGGCGGCAAGGTCGACGATAACCGAACCGGGCTTCATCGCCGCGACCATGTCGGCCAGCCACAGTTTGGGCGCCTCGCGGTTCGGGATCAGTGCGGTGGTGATGACGATGTCGACCTCGGGGGCCAGTTCGCGGAACTTGGCCAGCTGCGCCTCGCGGAACTCAGGGCTCGAGACCGAGGCGTAACCGCCCGTGGCCGCGCCGTCCTGCTGTTCTTCCTCGAAATCGAGGTAGACGAATTCCGCGCCCATCGATTCGACCTGCTCGGCCACTTCGGGCCGCACGTCGAAGGCGTATGTGATCGCGCCCAGCGAGGTCGAGGTGCCGATGGCGGCAAGGCCCGCGACGCCCGCGCCGACGACCAGCACCTTGGCCGGGGGCACCTTGCCCGCCGCCGTGATCTGCCCGGTGAAGAAGCGGCCAAAGTTGTTGCCCGCCTCGATCACCGCGCGGTAGCCGGCGATATTGGCCATCGAGCTCAGCGCGTCCATCTTCTGCGCGCGGCTGATGCGCGGCACCATTTCCATGGCGATCACGTTGCCGCCCTTGGACTTGGCCAGCTCGAGCCCCTCGGCGTTGCCGCCCGGATTGAAGAACGTGATCAAGGTCTTGTCCCTGGTCATGCGCTTCAGCTCGGTGTCGGTCGGGATCCGCACCTTGGCGATGATGTCGGCCTCTTTCCAAAGCGCGGCCGCCGTCTTGATCACGGTCACGCCGGCCTTTTCATAGGCGGCATCGTCGAAACCGGCCTTGGCGCCGGCCCCGGTTTCGATCAGGCACTCGTAGCCCAGTTTCTGCAGCTGGAGCGCGGAGTCCGGCGTCATCGCGACCCGGTTCTCGCCCTCCATCACCTCCTTGGGTGTTCCGATCTTCACGTCCAAAGTCCCCCTTCATGACATGGTTCGCTCACCCTCCGCGCAACGGAGGGGGAAATTCACTAAGCCTTAATACCTGCCCCGGTCAAAGACGCAAGAATAGCCGCCATATAGTCACGCAATAATATTTCGCGACCGTGGCACAGCGGCACAACAAAGCATCCAGCCGGGCGAATCACACCCAGCGGCGGGTTTTTTGCGCGTAGCGGGCAAAATCGGCGCGGAACTTGCGGCGCAGCCGGTCCTCTTCGGGAATGACGAAGCGGCGTTCGAGCGTCCAGAGCAGGATCGGCACCAGAGGCAGCGAGAGAATCGCGTCCCAGGTCAGGATGAACCCCAGCAGGATCAGCACGTCGCCGGCGTAGATCGGGTTGCGCGTGCGGCTGAAGATGCCCGTGGTGACAAGGCGGTCGGCCTCGAGATGCGGGATCACCGTGGTCCGTTGGCGCCGCATCTCATAGACCGCCAGAGCCATCAGCAGCAGCCCCGCGCCCACCAGCAGCCCGCCGACGAGGTCCGGCAACACCTCGCCCAGGCTCAGCCCCAGCGGCAGGGCCTGCGCCTGCAACCAGGCGATCGCGAGGAAGGCGATCAGCCAGACGGGTGGGATGTCGATCCATTTCAGCACGGACGGGCTCCTTGGCAAGTGGCAGGAATTTCGCCTCTCGGAACAAGTCGGGCAAGCCCCTGCGTCACTCTTGCGCGGACCTCTGCCGTGGCTAGGCTGGCCGGGATAGAGGGAGGATCAATGATGCTGACAGGGAAACACGCGATCGTCACGGGCGGCGGCACCGGGATCGGCCTGGCCATCGCGCGCGAGCTGGCGCGGGCAGGGGCGCAGGTGACGATCACGGGGCGGCGGCTCGAGGTGCTGGAAGAGGTGGCCGAGGAAAACATGCACCCGATGGTCATGGACGTGACCAACGAGGACGAGGTCGTGCGCGTCACCGCCGAGGCGGTCGCGGCCCGTGGCCCGATCCAGATCTGCGTCGCCAATGCGGGCATCGCCGAGGGCCGGGCCCTGCACAAGACCGAGATGGAGTTCTGGCGCAAGGTCATGGCCACCAACCTCGACGGGGTCTTCCTGACGCTGCGGGAATCGATGAAGTCGATGGCGACGACCGACTGGGGCCGGGTCATCGTGATATCGTCCATCGCCGGGGTGCGCGGGCTCAAGGGCGCGGGCGCCTATTCGGCCAGCAAACACGCCGTCATCGGGTTGATGCGGTCGCTCAGCGAGGATTTCATCGGCGGACCGATCACCTTCAACGCGATCTGTCCCGGCTATGTCGACACGCCCATCGTCACCCACAACACCGACCTGATCGCCCAGCGCGCCGGGATCAGCGAAGACGAGGCGCTGGCCGTCATGGTCAAGTCGAACCGCCACAAGCGCCTGATCGCGGCCGAGGAAATCGGGTCAGCCGCGCTTTGGCTCTGTTCGGACGGGGCGCAAAGCTACAATGGCCAGACCATGATGATTTCGGGCGGGCACATCTAGCCCTTCGGCGCCAGCCCCCGGGCGAACAGCAGCGCGAGGCGGCGCATCGCCGCCAGCGCATCCGCGTAAGCAACGCCCGGCCGCTTCTGCGCATGCAGCGCATCCAGCATGGTGCGGGCACAGGCCAGCGGGTCGCCGACCGCCTCGGCATCCGCCTTGCCGTCCGCCACCATGCGTGCCAGCCAGTCGCCCATCATGACGGCCATGGCGGCCTTGCCGTCCTCGACCACGTCGGCGGCCGAGGACGCCTTTTCGTCGATGAACTCGTCGCCATGCGGGGAGGACAGCAGCGCCTCCATGATCTCCCCGCCCTGCGCCTCGAAGGCGCGGGTAAAGGCCGTCTCGAGATCCGGCGCGCCCTCGAGCGCCGCCCGCAGCCCCGCCACCGCCATCTCGAAATAGACCGTGAGGATCGACCGGAAGATGTCCTGCTTGTTGCGGTAATACTGGTACAGCGCCGCCCGGCTCATCCCCGCGCCGCGGGCGATATCCTCCATCGACACGCGCTTGTAGCCGTAGAGGCGGAACGCCTCGAAGGCCGCGAGCAGGATGGTCGCCTGCCGCGGTTCGATCTGAAAGTTATCCGGGAACGTAATCTCCATGAAACGATCTGCTGACAGATTGGTCGAAACCTGTCAATTCAGCAGTTGACGGCCTGACATTTTTTGCTCATTTTGTCAGAAGCCAAAGCACAGCCAGGACGCGAACAGGGAGAACACCCCAATGGCCACCACGCTCACCATCAACGGCACGTCGCATGACGTGGACCTGCCGGGCGAGGTCCCGCTGCTGTGGGTCCTGCGCGACGGGCTGAACATGACCGGAACGAAATTCGGCTGCGGTGTCGCGGCCTGCGGCGCCTGCACCGTTCATATCGACGGAGAGGCGGTGCGGTCGTGCCAGGTCGCGCTCGAGGATGTCTGGGGCGAGGTCACGACGATCGAGGGGCTGGGCACGCCCGAGCGCCTCGGCCGGTTGCAGGCCGCCTGGATCGAACACCAGGTGGCGCAATGCGGCTATTGCCAGTCGGGCCAGATTATGCAGGCCGCCGCCCTGCTGGCCGAAACGCCGCAGCCCACGGATGCCGAGATCGACGAAGCCATGCAGGGCAACCTTTGCCGCTGCGGCACCTACCCCCGGATCCGCGCCGCCATCCGCGCGGCCGCCGGCATGAGCCAGGAGGGCTGACCATGGCTTCCATCGGAAAGATCGCCCGCCGCACCTTCCTTTTCGGCACCGCCGCCATCGCCGGGGGCGCCGCCTTTGGCGCCTGGTACGTCAGCCGCCCCGCGCCGATGCCGCTGACCTCGGCCCCCGGGCGCACCGCGCTGAACCCCTGGATCATCATCGACGAAACCGGGGTGACGGTCGTCGCCGCCCGGGCCGAGATGGGCCAGGGCGTCTATTCGACCCTCGCCGCCATGGCCGCCGAAGAGCTGGACGTCGCGTGGGACCAGGTCCGCGTGATCCACGGCCCGCCGGCGCAGGCCTATTTCAACGGCGCCATGGGTGGGGCGGCCATCCCGACGCCCGAATACCAGCAAAGCGCCTTCCAGCACAGGATCGGCGACTGGCTCGAGGTGATCCCCAAAGTGTTCTCGATGCAGATCACCGGCGGATCGACCTCGACCCGCGACGGGTTCGACAAGCTGCGCCTGGCCGGCGCCACCGCGCGTGAGGCGATGAAGGAGGTCGCGGCGGACCGCCTCGGCCTGCGCCGGTCGCAGCTGCGCACCGAAGGCGGGCAGGTCATCGCGCCCGACGGCACCACGCTGGCTTACGCCGAACTGGCCGAGGCCGCGGCGGGCGTCGAGCTGGGCGAGGTGCCGCTGCGGCCCCGGTCCGAGTGGACGCTGCTCGGCAAGACGCTACCCCGCCTCGACATGCCCGCGAAATGCACCGGCACGGCCACCTTCGGCATCGACGTGCGCCCCGAGGGGCTGCGCTTTGCCGCGCTGCGCCGAAATCCGAACCTTGGCGCCGGGATGCGCGGCTTTGACGCCAGCGCGGCCAAGGGCATGGCCGGGGTCGAGCATGTCGTGGAACTGCCCGATGGCGTGGCCGTCGTGGCGACCAACACCTGGCTTGCCCAGCAGGCGGTGAACGCCATCGAGGTGGACTGGGAGCCTGCGCCCTACCCCGAGACCACCGAGGCCATCTTCGAGGCGATCGAGGCGGCCTTCGACACCGACCCCAACTCCACCATGCGCGATGACGGCGACGTGACCGCCCTGCCCGCCGGCGCGCAGGTGATCGAGGCCAGCTACCGCACGCCCTACCTCGCCCATGCGACGATGGAGCCGATGAACGCCACCGTGCTTTTCACCGGCGACGCGCTCGAGATCTGGGCCGGCAACCAGGGGCCCGTCATCGCCCGCGACCGCGCGGCCGAGGCAGTGGGGCTGGACCCCGAGGCGGTCACCTTCCACACCACGCTGATGGGCGGCGGCTTTGGCCGGCGGGGCGAGTTCGACTACGTGCTGCAAGCCACGCATGTCGCCAAGGCGGTGCCGAACGTGCCGATCCAGCTGAGCTGGAGCCGCGAGGAAGACATGAGCCACGACTTCTACCGCCCCGCGGCGCTGACCCGCTGGCGCGGGGCCGTGGCCGATGGCGGCGCTGTGATGCTCGACGGCCAGATCGCCGGGCAATCCTGCTCGCAGCAGGCGATTACCCGCTGGATGGGCTTTGCCCCCGGCGGGCCTGACAAGACCCATGTCGAAGGCGCCTCGGACCAGCCCTACGGCGTGCCGGCCTACCGGGTCCGCGGCCATATCGCCGACCTCGCGGTGCCGATCGGCTTCTGGCGCTCGGTCGGGGCCAGCGGCAATGCCTTCGGTCTGGAATGCTTCATGGACGAGATGGCCCATGCGGCGGGCACCGATCCCATCGACTTCCGCCTGGCGCTGATGCGCGGCGAACACGCGCCCTCGGCCGCGGTGGTCGAGGCGGTGCGCGACATGTCCGGCTGGACCGGCCGGACGCCCGACGGCGTGGGGCGCGGCATGGCGTTTTCCATGAGCTTCGGCACCCCGGTGGCCGAGGTGATCGAGGTGGTTCAGGAAGACGCGGGCATCCGCATCGCCCGCGCCTGGATCGCGGCGGATGTGGGCGTGGCGCTCGACCCCGGCAACCTCGAGGCGCAGCTGGTCGGCGGCATGATCTACGGCCTGTCGGCGGCGGTGCAGGGCCAGATCACCTTTGCCGGCGGCGCGGTCGAACAGCAGCAGTTCTACGATTACGACGGGCTCAGGATGCACAACACGCCGGCCTTCGAGGTGCAGGTGCTGGAAAACCTCGGCCACATCTCGGGCGTGGGCGAGCCGGGCACGCCGCCCGCCGCGCCGGCGCTGGCGAATGCGCTTTTCGATCTCACCGGACGGCGGGCGCGGAGCCTGCCTCTCAACACGGAGTTCGACCTGCTGGTGTAACCCGGACCCAGAAAATTCTTCTGACGAAGAATTTTCGGCCGCCCCGCCGCTCCTAAAATCGTTCGTCAGAACGATTTTAGGGGTCAGTCACCGACAATCAGCGCCGGACCCGGCATCGATGTCGCGCCACGGCCCCAGGTCGTGGCGTGTCCAGCCCGTCCCGTCCCAGCGCACCGCCATCCGCCGCGACCACGCGCCATCGGCCAGCACCATTTCGGGCCCCGCGCCGCAGTCCCGCAGACCGCCCGCGATGAATTCCCAGCCGATGCGGTGGTTCGTCAGGTCCGGCAGGTCCGCCACAGGCTCCAGCTGGCCCTGCTGCCAGCGCCAGATCCGCAGGGTCTTGGCCAGGTGCGGCCGGTCGACATAGGCGATCTCGACCGCGCCATCGTCATCGAGATCCGCCGCCCCCACCGGCGCCAGCCAGCGGAAGGGCTGCCCGATGTAGGGCGTGGCGTCCAGCAGCCCCTCGGCGCCATAAACCGCCAGCCGCGCGCCGCGCGTGGCATCGCTTTCCACCACGATCACCTCGGGCGCGCCGTCGCCGTCCAGATCGGCCAGCCGGGGGGCAATGTCTTCGAAAACACGCGTCTCGGGCAGGCGCAGCACGCGCCCCGTCCCGTCCGCCAGGCGCAGCTCGAGCGCGCCCCATTCCACCGCATCGCCCAGCACGCCATGGGCATAGCGCCCCGTCGGCTCGGCATAGCGGGCCTCGACGATCTGCGCGGCGGCCGCCACGGGCGCCAGCAGCGCCAGCCACAGGCCAAGACCTGTCAGCGCGCCGCGGGCAAGACGTGGCCACGGGCGCAGCGGCAGACGCGGCGCCCCGTCGGATCGCAGAACGCGGGCGCCGGGGGTCTGACCCGCCTGCCCCGCGCCGCCCTGCATCAGATCTGCTTTTCCGGCATCTGGACGACCAGCCCGTCCAATTCGTCCGTGACCCGCAGCTGGCAGGTCAGGCGCGACCGCGCCGCATCGGGCTCATAGGCGAAATCGAGCATGTCGACTTCCATGTCGTCCTTCTCGGGCAGCTTGGCCACCCAGTCGGGATGCACGTAGACATGGCAGGTCGAACAGGCGCAGGCGCCGCCGCAATCGGCCTCGATCCCCGGAATGCCGTTGTCGCGCGCGCCTTCCATGACCGTCAGCCCGTTGGCCACGTCGACGACGTGCTCGGTCCCGTTGTGCTCGATATAGGTGATCTTCGCCATCTCCGGCTCTCCTGCTCCCGTCTCGGTCGTCCCTGCGCTCTTACCCAAGGCTGGGACCGCCCGCCACCCCTTTCCCGCGCCGTTTCGCCCGGTGTCGCACCCGATGCCCGCCCGCTGGACAGCGCGCCGGAAATGTTCCATATATGTTCTCATGCAGATCGCCGCCGACCGCTCTCCCTTCGAACGCCCCCCGGCCGAGGACTGGCCCCGCCCGCCCGCGGCCCTCGTCGCCACGCGGCTGGACGAGCCGCCGCAGGGCGCACGGGTCACCGTCGCGGGGCTCGTGATCCTGCGCCAGCGGCCGGGCACCGCCAAGGGCGTCGTCTTCGTCACGCTCGAGGACGAGACCGGCGTCGTCAACGTGATCGTCTGGCGCAAGATGTACGAACGCTTCCGCCGCGCGGTGATCGCCGGGCGCCTCTTGCGCGTCACCGGCCCGCTGCAGCGCGAGAACGGCGTGGTGCATGTCGTCGCCGAGCTGATCGAGGACCTGTCGCCCCTGCTCGACCGCCTCGTCGCCGTCGATGCCGTCGACGCTACCGGCGCCTGATCGGCAGGCCTTCGCGGCCCTGCGCCCAAGCCGGTTTCCAGGCCCCGCGCAATGGGTTATCCTGCCGCCGAACCCGCCCAGAGAGGCCGCCCGAGCAGATGATCCGCCCCGCCCGTTTCCCGACCGGCCCTGCCCGCACGGCCGCCCTTGCGGGCGCGCTGCTGGCCCTGCTGGCCGGCTGCGGCGCCGATGGTCCGGTGATCCGGCGCGACTTCGGCGCCGTGGCGCCCCCCGGCGCCCCGCCCGGCACCTGCTGGGACAAGACGATCCAGCCAGCCGTGATCGAAACGGTGACCGAGCACGTGCTCGTCTCCCCCGCCACGGCCACAAGCCCGGCCGAATATCGCACCGAGACCGCGCAGCGCATCGTCGCGGACCGGCAGGAAAGCTGGTTCGAAACGGTCTGCCCGGGCGACCTCACCCCCGAGCTCGTCGCCTCGCTGCAACGGGCCCTTGCCGCGCGCCGCGCCTATGGCGGCGCGGTCACCGGCCGGCTCGACGCCCCCACCCGCGAGGCCCTGCGCGCCTGGCAGGCGGCAGAGGGGCGCGACAGCGCGGCGCTCGGCCTCGACACCGCGCGCGAGCTGGGGCTGGTCGCGGTGCCCCGTCTGGACGCCGACACCGCAACGGAATGAGATTGCGGAATCGCCCGATCGCCTTATAACGCAAGGCTCTGACAACGCAGGGGACAGGCATGAGCGACGTGGAAGTCGGCATCATCATGGGCAGTCAGTCGGACTGGCCCACCATGAAGGAAGCAGCCACCATCCTGGACGAGCTGGGCGTGCCCTACGAGACCCGCATCGTCTCGGCCCACCGCACGCCCGACCGGCTCTGGTCCTACGGGAAAGAGGCCGCGGGCCGGGGCCTCAAGGTGATCATCGCCGGGGCCGGCGGCGCGGCCCACCTGCCGGGCATGATGGCCTCCAAGACCCGCGTGCCGGTGATCGGCGTGCCGGTGCAGACGCGGGCGCTGTCGGGTGTCGACAGCCTCTATTCCATCGTGCAGATGCCCAAGGGCTTTCCCGTCGCGACCATGGCCATCGGTGCCGCCGGCGCGGCCAATGCCGGGCTGATGGCGGCGGGCATCCTCGCCACCGCCGATCCCGCGCTGGCCGAACGCCTCGACGCCTGGCGCGCGGCGCTCGCCGCCTCGATCCCCGAGGAGCCCTCGGATGACTGAGCCTCTCGCCCCCGGCAGCACCATCGGCATCCTTGGCGGCGGCCAGCTAGGCCGAATGCTGTCCGTGGCGGCCAGCCGCCTCGGCCTGCGCTGTCATGTCTTCGAGCCCGGGCAAAGCGCCCCCGCCGCGCAGGTCTGCGAACGCATCGTGACGGCCGATTACGAGGACCTCGACGCCCTGCGCGCCTTTGCCGAGCCCTGCGACGTCATCACCTACGAGTTCGAGAACATCCCCACCGCCGCGCTGGACACGCTCGAGGCGCTGCGCCCGGTCCGCCCCGGCCGCGAGGCGCTGCGGGTGAGCCAGGACCGGCTGACCGAAAAGACCTTCCTGTCGGATCTCGGCCTCTCGGTCGCCCCCTTCGCCGCCGTCGACACGGCCGAGGACCTGGCGCGCGCGCTCGGGACCATCGGCACCCCTGCGATACTCAAGACCCGCCGCTTCGGCTATGACGGCAAGGGACAGGCGCGGATCACGGACCCCGCGGACGCAGGCCAGGCCCTGGCCGACATGGCCGGCGCCCCGGCGATCCTCGAGGGGTTCGTCGATTTCAGCGCCGAGATCTCGGTCATCGCCGCGCGCGGCCTCGACGGCCAGGTGTCCTGCTACGACCCCGGCGAGAATGTCCACGAGGGCGGCATCCTGCGCACCACCACCGTGCCCGCCCGCATCTCGACCAAGCTGCGCACCGATGCCGTCCTGCTGGCCGCCCGAATCCTCGGCGCCCTCGATTACGTCGGGGTCATGGGGGTCGAGCTTTTCGTGACGCCCAAGGGCCTCGTGGTGAATGAAATCGCCCCCCGCGTGCACAATTCCGGCCATTGGACGCAGAACGGCTGCACGGTGGACCAGTTCGAACAGCACATCCGCGCGGTGGCCGGCTGGCCACTGGGCGATGGCACGCGCCATGCCGATGTCGAGATGGAGAACCTGATCGGCGACGACATGGACCGCGTGCCCGCGCTCTCGGCCGCCCGTGACACCGCCCTGCACCTCTATGGCAAGGCCGAAACCCGCGCCGGGCGCAAGATGGGCCACGCCAACCGGATCATCCGGCAAGGGTGATCCGGCCCGGAAGCGAGGGGGCCGCCCCTCGCGCTCTCCGGAGTTCTTGGAAAGATGAAAGGCGAAGCGACCCCTTGGCTTTCCTCCTTCACAAAATACGCAGGCAAAGCGCGCTTGGCCGGTGTCGGCGTGAGGGGCCAGCCCCTCACACTCCCCGGAGTTTAGGGGCAAGATGAACAGGGGATCGGGGCGCCCCTGCTTTCACTTTTCACCAAATACTCCCGCCGGAGGCTCCGACCTCTCCCCACGGCCCGACGTCTCAGTATCGGGGTCGGCCTGCCACGCGCTCCCTCCTCCCCGCGCGGGGAGGAGGACAGGAGGAGGGGCCCGCAGTCGTGGCTTGCGCCCCGCGCAAGGCCGCAAACGAACCTGTGACTGCGCGCAGGCGCAGGCCGCATAGGTCAGGCCGCGGCGGAGAGGAATCGGTCGGCTGCGATGCCAGAGAGGCAGGTGATCCGGCCATCGGCCAGGGTGGCGCCGACGCGGCCCGTGCCGGGGTCGAGCACCACGAGGTCGGCGCGCAGGCCGGGCGCGATCCGGCCACGATCCGCAAGGCCCAGCAGGCGGGCCGGGCCGGTCGAGACCAGGTGCCAGTTCGCGGCCAATCCGCCCGGCAAGACCATCACCGCGCGCAGCGGTGCGGGGTAATGGTAGTCCGAGGCCAGCGCATCGCAGAGCCCCGCCGCGATCACCTCGCGGGCCGAGACCTTGCCGGCGTGGCTGGCGCCGCGCATCACGTTGGGGGCGCCCATGATCGTCATGGCCTCGCCGTCCCTGGCAGCCTGCGCCGCCTCCATCGTCTCTGGGAATTCCGATATGGCACAGCCCCGCGCCGCCCAGTCGGCCCGCATCGCGGCCGTGTCGTCGTCGTGGCTGCCCAGTCGGACGCCCTGCGCCGCAAGCCGGGCCGCCAAGGCCGAAACCGCCTCGGGCACCTCCGCCGACCGCGTGTGCAGCGCCTGCATCAGGGCCAGGTGCGCCTCGGGCGAGCGGCCGGATTTCAGCGCCTGGCCGGTCAGGCGCGGCGGCTTGCGGCCCGCGGCCAGCCGGTCATGCGGCAGGTGGTCGTTGAACACCGCGTAGCCGATGCCGAAGCGCGCGATCTCCGCCTCGATCTCGGCGAAATCGTCCATCATGTGGGTCTCGATCCGCAGCTGCACCCGCAGGTCGGTGCCGAGGCTACGGTAGTCCTGCAGCGCCCGCAGCAGCCGGCGCGCAAAATCGGGGCTGCGCATCCCGCCCTCCCAGCTCCAGAACTGGGCCAGAACCGCCGTCGTGATCCCGTTGGCGGCCAGCTCCGCCTCGACCCCCATGAGCCCCGCGCCCATGTCGGTCACCGCGCCGCGTCGGGGCGCGACATGCCGCTCGAAGGCATCGCCGTGCACGTCGACGATCCCCGGCAGCACCGCGAACCCGGTCAGGTCGATCGTCGCGCCGCCACCCTCGACGATCAGCCCCTCGGCCACCGAGACCTCGCCAACCTCCAGCCGCCCGTCCCGCCAGACCTGCGCGCCGACCAGCCGCAGCGGTCTCATTCGCCGCTCTCGGGGCAGAAGGCGCAGGGCCAGTCGAGGCCCTGGACGGCCTCGGGCCAGGTCAGGTCCGGATCGAACCGGCCATGGCGCAGGAACTCCACCACCTCGGCGATCACCAGGGGATTGTTCATCATGAAGGTATGGGTCACGGGCAGCACGATATGCGCCTCCATCCCCTCGACCCGGGTCGAGGTGACCGAGACCTTGCCGTCATCCGGCCCGGTGATCAGCGCGGAATAGACCGGGTTCAGCGTCTGGTTGCCGGCGATCACGCCCAGTTCGAAATCGACCGGCGGCAGCAGGGCGGGCAGGTCATCCTCGGAGGTGCCCAGCTGCAGACCGGCCGGGCCGTTCAGCAGGCGGAAGAGGTCGAGCTCTCCGAACACATCCACCAGCTCGCTGCCGCCATTGGGCGGGGCAAGCATGACCACGCGGCCAAGGTTCTCGGGCCGGGTCTGCGACAGCCAGAGCCGCAGCAGGATGCCGCCCATGGAATGGGTCACGAAATGCACCGGCGCGGCCGCGCCGCAGTCGGCCACCGCCCGTGGCAGCGCATCGATCAGCTCCTGCACCGGCGCCTCTGTTGACGGATAGCCGGGCGCGACGACGGTGTAGCCTTCCTCGCGCAGGACACGTTCGGTGACGGCAAAGGACGCCTCGGTCCGGGCAAGGCCATGCAGCAGCACGACGCAATCGGCGCGGGCCGCAAGGGGCAGAAGCGAAAGGCAGAGGGCAAGGATCAGGCGCATGGGGATTGAGATAGGGCCAGACGCGGCGCTACAAAAGCCCTGTCGAAGGAGAGGGCCCAAATGCCGCTGCGTCTTGCCGTCCGCGCGATCATCCTGAGCCAGGATCGACTGTTGATGGTCAATGCCTGGTCCGACCCGGCCAACCCGCTCTGGTGCGCACCGGGGGGCGGGGTGGAACCGCATGCCTCCCTGCCCGACAACCTGGCGCGCGAGGTGCGCGAGGAATGCGGGATCGACGTGACCGTGGGCGCGCCCTGCCTCGTCAACGAGTACCACGCGCCCGAGCGGGGGTTTCACCAGGTCGAGGTATTCTTTCGTTGTCACTGGGCGGGCAACGCCCTGCCCGAGGACTGGCGCGACCCCGAAGGTGTCGTCTCGCGCCGCCGGTTCTTTTCGCGCGAAGAGCTGGCGCAGGTGCCGCACAAGCCCTCGAGCCTCTCGGAGGTCGCCTGGGGCGAGGGGCCGGGCTATGATCCGCTTGAACCCTTGATGCTGTGACAGTTTGAGTCGAACTGTCGCGGATCGCCACGCGACCGCCCGGATTGCGGCCCGCCATGGCCCGACCGCCCCGTCATCACGGGGTCACGCGAAAGACCCGGGGGCGTCGTGGCCGAAAGGCCCGGCGTCCCGCCAAGTCGACCCGAGGCCCCATGATCCGACGCCCTGCCCTGCTTGTCCCGCTGTGCCTGATGGCCTTGACCGCCCCGGCATTCGCCGCGCTGGGTCCGGCCGCCGCGCCCGAGCATCCGGCGCTGGAACCGGACCGGGTGACGCGGCTGTGCCGCCAGGTCGTGGACCTGCCGCCCGGATTGACGCCGGCCATGCAGGCGCAGTTGGAAGAAGTGTTGCGCGCCGCGGGCCTGTCGGTCTCTTCCGGCGCCGAGGCCGCGCGGGCCAAGCTGACCCATCGCGGTGCCGTTCAGCCCTGCCGCTGACGCCCGGGCCACAGGGCAATCACGATCCCCGCCATCACCACCACGGCCGCGCCCAGCGTCTGCAGCCCCGGCGCCTCGCCCAGCAGCAGGATCCCGCCGGCCAGCGCGATGACCGGGACCGAGGATTGCGCCACCGCCGCCCGCGTGGCGCCAAGCCCCGGCAGGATCGCGTACCACAACGCATAGCCCATGCCCGAGGCGACGGCCCCCGAAGCCACGGCGAGGCCCAGGCCCGCCGGGCTCAGCACCCCCGCCGTCCCGCCCAGCAGCGCCAGCAGCGACAGCGGCGCGGCCCAGATGAAATTCGCGGCCGTTTCCGCCAGCGAGTCGCGCGCGCCGCGCCCGGCCAGCGAATAGACGCCCCAGCCGATGCCCGCCGCAACCATGAAACCGCTCGCCAGCGGCGGCAGTTGCACCCCGCCGCCCGGCAGCAGCATCCAAGCGAGGCCCGCCAGCGCCAGTGCCATCCCGGCCCAGCGCCGGGCGGGCACATGATCACCGCCGATCAGGGCACCGGCGAACATGGTCGCCTGCACGGTGCCGAACAGCAGCAACGCCCCGACCCCTGCCCCGATGGCGCGATAGCCCAGCGAAAAGCCAAAGATATAGACAAGCAGCGCGCCGACGCCGATCATCCGCCCCCGGTTCGGCTGCCAGAGAACGGGCCGCCGGGTCAACCGCAGCAGCAGCCATAGCGCCGCCGCGCCCGAGACCAGCCGCACCACGCCAAAGACCACCGGGTCCATCCCGGCCTCGTGGACGCCGGCCCGGTTCAGCAGGGAATTGGCGGCAAAGGCGACCATGACAAGGGCCGCGATCCCGAGTTTACGCATGGCATGCCTCCGACGGTCCAGCCCGCGCACCAGACCCTGCGCCACGGCCCGGGTCAAGCGCCCGGCCGTAGCATCAGCGTCACCTCTGTGCTGTCGGAGCAAAGGCGCGCGGTCGCGCCCAATTGGACCACGCCCCGTCCGAAGTGCAGGGCACAAAAGAAAAAGGGCGCCCCGAGGGACGCCCTTTTCCGTATGTCTGCAGGGGCAGATTACATCATGCCGCCCATGCCGCCCATGTCGGGCATGCCGCCACCGGCTGCGCCTTCTTTCTGCGGCTTGTCGGCGACCATGGCTTCGGTCGTGATCAGCAGACCGGCAACCGAGGCTGCGTCTTCCAGCGCGGTGCGGACAACCTTGGCCGGGTCAATCACGCCGAACTTGAACATGTCGCCATATTCGTCGGTCTGCGCGTTGTAGCCGAACTTCAGGTCTTCGCTTTCGCGGATCTTGCCTGCGACGACCGAGCCGTCGACACCGGCGTTCTCGGCGATCTGGCGCAGCGGCGCTTCCAGCGCGCGGCGCACGATGGCGATACCGGCGTTCTGGTCTGCGTTCGCACCTTCGAGGCCGGCCAGCGTCTTGGCGCCCTGGATCAGGGCAACGCCGCCACCGACCACGATGCCTTCCTGGACGGCCGCGCGGGTCGCGTTCAGGGCGTCATCGACGCGGTCCTTGCGCTCTTTCACTTCGACTTCGGTCATGCCGCCGACGCGGATGACGGCCACACCGCCGGCCAGCTTGGCCACGCGTTCCTGCAGCTTTTCACGGTCGTAGTCCGAGGTGGTCTCTTCGATCTGGGTGCGGATCTGCGACACGCGGGCCTCGATCTCGGCCTTCTCGCCGGCACCGTCCACGATGGTGGTCTCGTCCTTCGAGATGGTCACCTTCTTGGCCGAACCCAGCATGTCCACGGTCACCGACTCGAGCTTCATGCCGAGGTCTTCCGAGATCACCTGGCCGCCGGTCAGGATCGCGATGTCCTGCAGCATGGCCTTGCGGCGGTCGCCGAAGCCCGGTGCCTTGACGGCTGCGATCTTGAGGCCGCCGCGCAGCTTGTTGACCACGAGGGTCGCCAGCGCTTCGCCTTCGACGTCTTCGGCGATGATCAGCAGCGGCTTCTGCGACTGGATCACCTGCTCGAGCAGCGGAACCATCGGCTGGAGGGACGACAGCTTCTTTTCGTGCAGCAGGATCATGCAGTCTTCGAGGTCTGCGATCATCTTGTCCGAGTTGGTGACGAAGTAGGGCGACAGGTAGCCGCGGTCGAACTGCATGCCTTCGACGACATCGGTCTCGGTCTCGAGGCCCTTGTTCTCTTCGACGGTGATGACACCCTCGTTGCCGACCTTCTGCATCGCATCAGCGATCTGGCGGCCGATTTCGGCTTCGCCGTTGGCCGAGATGGTGCCGACCTGGGCAACTTCGTTGCTGTCGTTCACCGGGCGGGCAGCTGCCTTGATCGCCGCGACGACCTTTGAGGTCGCGAGGTCTATGCCGCGCTTGAGGTCCATCGGGTTCATGCCCGCTGCGACCGACTTCATGCCTTCTTTCACGATGGCCTGGGCCAGCACGGTGGCGGTGGTGGTGCCGTCACCCGCTTCGTCGTTGGTGCGGGAAGCGACTTCCTTCACCATCTGGGCGCCCATGTTCTCGAACTTGTCTTCCAGTTCGATTTCCTTGGCGACCGACACACCGTCCTTGGTGATGCGGGGGGCGCCGAACGACTTGTCCAGAACCACGTTCCGGCCTTTCGGGCCGAGGGTCACCTTCACCGCGTCGGCGAGGATGTTGACACCCTTCAGCATGCGGTTGCGGGCGTCGGTATTGAATTTCACGTCCTTGGCAGACATTGGGAATTCTCCTTTTGCGTTTCGTTGATCAGGTCAGACGACGTGGGCTCAGGCGATGACGCCCAGGATGTCGCTTTCCTTCATGATCAGCAGCTCTTCGCCTTCGATCGACACTTCGGTGCCCGACCACTTGCCGAAGAGAACGCGATCACCAGCCTTCACGGCCATCTCGATCAGTTCGCCCGAATCCTTGCGCGCGCCTTCGCCGCAGGCGACGATTTCGCCCTCAGCCGGCTTTTCCTTGGCGCTCTCGGGGATGATCAGCCCGCCCTTGGTCTTTTCCTCGCTCTCGACGCGACGGACCAGAACACGGTCATGCAGCGGTTTGAATGCCATTGGTAGAAGCTCCCTGGCTTATACAGTTCCTCCAGACCCTCCGGGGCATCCGTGAGGGGCGCTAGCACTCACCGTAGTCGAGTGCTAACGCAGCCGTAGTTAGGCAGCGGATCAAGCCGAGTCAACAGGTCGTGTGGGGAAAATTTTTCCGGTTTGGCCGGCGGGAGCGGACCGATCCGTGGACGTCTTCGCCGCGCCGGCAAGGGGGCGGGCGCAGGCGCGGCGTGTCGCCAGAAGCCGGATTTATGCAGCCCGGTGGCCGATTGCAACAGGGCGCCGCGCGCGCTGCATCGCAGCGCTGCCGACTACCGGACCGACCGGGTCGCAGCCCCCTTGAAAGACGGGAGCGACTTCTCTAGATAGCCCCTCGAGAGGTTGGCGCGGGCGAGCGCCTCGCCAACCCGGTCAGGTCCGGAAGGAAGCAGCCGTAACGAGCCCCGCTTGGGTCGTTGTCCAGCCTCTCACCTCTAGACAAAGGCCGCCCCGTGGGGCGGCCTTTGTCTAGAGGCTTGCCCAAGCCCGTTTGCTTGCAAGCGGGCGCCGGCCCGGCAGTCGCTTTTGCTTTGCAAAAGCGATGAGAGGGCTCACGGCACACCCAACCCCCCACCGCCAGACACGCCCATCCAAGATGTTCGGCTCTTGGACCGGCCCTCCGGGTCGCCCCCGTCCCCCGCACACCCCCTTGCGCGACCATTCATTTGCCACGCGGCCACCTGTCCCCCTACACTCGCGCACGACCCTGACGCGAAAGGACACGCCATGCCGCTCGACCTCCGCCCGCTGGTTCTGGCCATCGGTCTCGCCAGCCCCGCACTGGCCCAGCAGACCGCCGATGCCGTAGCCCCCGAAGAGGCCACCGCCCCCGCCACACTTGCCGGCCTGTCGCCCGCCGCGCAGGCCGCCTGGGACACCAAGGCCGCCGGCCAGCCAACCCAAGCGCAGGACTGGATGGTCGCCGCCGCGAACCCGCTGGCGGTCGAAACCGGCGCCCGCGTGCTGCGCGAAGGCGGGACCGCCGCCGATGCCATGGTCGCCGTGCAGGCCGTTCTGGGGCTGGTGGAGCCGCAAAGTTCCGGCCTTGGCGGCGGCGCCTTCCTTGTTTGGTACGATGCCGCAAGCGGAGAGGTCACCACGCTCGACGGCCGCGAGACCGCGCCGCTGGCCGCCACGCCGCGCCTCTTCCAGGACGAGACCGGCGAGCCGCTGGGCTTTTTCGACGCCGTGGTGGGCGGCCGTTCGGTCGGCACACCCGGCACCCCCGCGCTGATGGAGGAAGCGCACCGCCGCTGGGGCACAGCCAACTGGCCGGGTCTCTTCACCGAGGCGATTGCCCTGGCCGAGGACGGGTTCACTGTCTCGCCCCGCCTGGCCGAGCTGGTCGCGGGCGATGCCGACCGGCTGGGCCGCTTCCCGGCCACGACCGACTACTTCTACCCCGGCGGCACGGCCATCGCGGCCGGCGACATCCTGACCAACATCGCCTATGCCGACACGCTGCGCCAGATCGCGGCGGGCGGCGCGCGGGCCTTCTACGAGGGGCCGATTGCCGAGGACATCGTCACCGCCGTCCGCACTGCCGCAGGCAACCCCGGCGTGCTTTCGACGACCGACCTTGCCCTTTACGAGGTCAAGGAACGCCCGGCCGTCTGCGTGGGGTACCGCGTGCACGAGGTTTGCGGCATGGGCCCACCCTCTTCGGGCGCGCTGACGGTCGGACAGATCCTCGGAATGCTGGGCAGCTACGACCTTGCAGCGCTGGGTGCCGAGGCGCCCGAGGCCTGGCGTCTGATCGGCGATGCCTCGCGGATCGCCTTCGCCGACCGGGGCCGCTACATGGCCGACAGCGATTTCGTGCCCGTCCCGACCGAAGGGCTGGTGGCCCCCGCCTACCTTTCGGACCGCGCGCAGCTGCTGTCTGGCGACGACGCCCTGCCCGAGGTCGCCCCCGGCACGCCGGAATGGGATCACGCGCTGCTCTGGGCCGACGACCAGGCACTCGAGCTGCCCTCGACCTCGCATATCTCGATCGTGGACAGCGCCGGCAATGCCCTGTCGATGACCACGACGATCGAGAACGCCTTCGGCTCGCGCCTCATGGCGCGCGGGTTCCTCTTGAACAACGAGCTGACGGATTTCTCTTTCCGGTCCCATTCGGACGGGGTGCCCATCGCCAACCGGGTCGAGCCGGGCAAGCGGCCGCGCTCCTCCATGGCGCCGAGCATCGTGCTGACCGATGGCGCGCCGTCGCTGGTGATCGGCAGCCCGGGCGGCAGCCGGATCATCGGCTACGTGGCGCAGGCCATCATCGCCTGGGCCGACTGGGGGATGGACGTGCAGCAGGCCGTAGCCCTGCCCCATGGCGTCAACCGCTTCGGCACCTTCGACCTAGAGGCCGGCACCCCGGCCGAGGCGCTGCAAGCCCCGCTCGAGGCCATGGGCTTCGAGGTGAGCATCCGCGAGCTGAACTCGGGCCTTCATGCCATCGCGGTCGGAGACGTCCTGCAAGGCGGCGCCGATCCGCGCCGTGAGGGGATCGCGATGGGGGAATGACCCGGTCCGGGGCGCGTCCCCTATTCCCATGAATAGATGACGATGCCCCGCGTGATCCGCGCGCCCAGCCCGGCATAAAGCGCCCGGGCCGAGGCGTTGTCTTCCTCGGTCGCGACCCAGGTGCCGGCAGCGCCCAGATCCGCGCCTTCCTCCATGAGAAGGCGGCTCACCGCCTGGCCCAGCTTCTTGCCGCGGAAATCCTCGTGGCAGCCGACCTCGTTGATGAACAGCGACGGCAGCTTGTCCGGGTGGCGGATGATCGTGCCACTGGCAAAGGCGACGATTTCCTCGTCGACCCGGGCGACGGCCAGCAGGTTGTCGGGGTTGGCGAGGTAGGCGGCCAGCTCTTCGGCCAGGATGTCGTAGTCGAAGGTGCCCGGGCGCACCCGCGCCAGCATCAGGGCCTTGTCGGGCCCGATCAACAGCACCTCAGCCTCGTCCATTCCCGACTCCCCGCTTGCCACGACGGCCCACTTGGGCAACCCTGCCCGAAACCTTGAAATCCATCTTCCACAACCCGGCACACAGAACAACCCTGCGTCATTCATGAAACTGCAAGACCTTGACATCCTAGTCACAGCACCGCCGGCCCCGGGATGGGGCGGGCGCTACTGGATCCTCGTCAAGCTGACGACCGCCTGCGGCGTGACCGGCTGGGGCGAATGCTATGCCGCAAGCGTCGGGCCAGAGGCGATGCGCGCCGTGATCGGGGATGTCTTTGCCCGCCACATGGCGGGAGAGGACCCGGCGAACATCGAGCTGATGTTCCGTCGCGCCTATTCCGCGGGCTTCACCCAGCGCCCTGATCTCACCGTCATGGGCGCCTTTTCCGGGCTGGAAATCGCCTGCTGGGACATACTGGGCAAGGCGCTGGACCGGCCGGTCCATGCGTTGCTGGGCGGGCGGACGAACGACCGCATCCGCGCCTATACCTACCTCTACCCCGACGCGCGGCATGACTTGCCCGCATTCTGGGGCGATGCCGATGCCGGCGCGCAGGTGGCCGCGGACCTCGCGGATGCCGGCTGGACCGCCGTCAAGGTCGACCCGGCCGGGCCCTACACGATCCGGGGCGGGCACATGCCCTCGCTCGACGATATCGCCACATCGGTGAAATTCTGTGCAAAGATCCGCGAGGCGGTGGGCACGCGGGCCGACATCCTCTTCGGCACCCACGGCCAGTTCAGCACGGCCGGCGCGTTGCGTCTCGCCAAGGCGATCGAGCCCTACGACCCGCTCTGGTACGAGGAACCCGTGCCGCCGGACAACGTCGCCGCCATGGCGCGGGTGGCCGGCAGCACCTCGATCCCCATTGCCACCGGCGAGCGGCTGACCACCAAGGCCGAGTTCGCCCCGATCCTGCGCACCGGGGCCGCCGCGATCCTGCAACCGGCGCTTGGCCGCGTCGGCGGGCTGAACGAGGCGCGCAAGATCGCCGCCATGGCCGAGGTCTACAACGCGCAACTCGCCCCGCACCTTTATGCCGGGCCGGTGGAATGGGCGGCCAACCTGCACCTCGCCACCGCGATCCCCAACATCCTGATGGCCGAGACGATCCAGACGCCCTTTCACGACGCGCTCATCCACGGCACGATCCGGGTGGAACGCGGGTTCATCACGCTGTCGGATGCGCCGGGCCTTGGCATCGAGGTGGACGAAGGCCTCGCCCGCGCGCATCCCTATACCGGCGACCGGCTGCACCTCGAGATGCAGGAGGCGCCCTGCGACTACACGGCGCCCAATCTCTTCGGCGGCGGCGCCCCGCCCGAGCGGACTTGACCCCGCGCGCCCAAGGCCCCATTTTAAGGGCAATCCAGCGAAAAAGCATGTGATCCCCGTGACCATCGAACCCCAGATCGACACCGACGACTTCCCGTCCCCGCCCCCGTCCGAGATGGCCGGCAGCGCCGCCATGGCCGCCGCCTACCTCAAGACGCTGGCGCATGAGGGGCGGCTGATGATCCTGTGCCACCTGGGCCAAGGCGAGAAATCGGTGGGCGAGTTGGAAGAAGCGCTGGGCATCCGCCAGGCCGCCGTCAGCCAGATGCTGGCCCGCCTGCGCGAAGAGGGCCTGGTGCAGACCCGCCGCGACGGCAAGGCGATCTACTACTCGCTGGCCGACCAGAACACCCAGCGGGTGATCGGGCTGCTCTACGAGCTCTTCTGCTCAAAGGGGCCGGTGGCCTGTTGAGCGTGGTGGGGTGAAACCCCACCCTACGGATCGTGGATGGGTGTACGAGGCGGGGCTGGGCCCTGCCTTTATTGTTTGAAAAAGAAATTATGGCCATCGAAACAGTTCAGCCCTGGCAATAAGGGCAGTCCCCGGCGGCGGGCGTGGGAGAAGCCCCCGCCGTCGCGCCAAAGACGCGCCGTCAGTATTTCGAAGCGCGCCTTTGGCGCGACGGGGCGGTCGGGGGCTGCCCGGCGTTCCGCCGGGCGAAACATCTGTGATGTGCCGTTACAATGTCCAGCCCTCCCCCCGCGCAAGCCGGGCCGGCGGCTGCCCGGGGGATGCCGCTGCTCCGGTCGAGCGGGGCACTTTATCCCGGTCAAATCCGCGTGACCTACGAAGGAAGCGCAAGCCTCGACAAAGCGGCAGCCCGTGGGGCCGGGCAGCCGCTGGCCCGGCGCCCTTCGGGCTTGATTCCGGGCTGGGGGCAAGTGCCAAGCTGCGTCCGGCAAAATTCGGAAGTTTTTTTCTACGGTCCGGGATCAATGCAATAATCCGGTCCCATCGTTTCGCCATACAGCTCTTGGAACACATTCCTGTATTCTTGAAGGGTCTCTACTCTCTGTCTGGCCCCGACTTCGTCGCCTGAGACAGTCCAAACAGCCGTCGCGAGTGTTCCGACTACTCCCCACGCGATGGCGGTTCCCGCCGCGACCTTCTTCCATTTCTGACCGCTCAAGTCAGTGACCTGCTTGTTGGCGGCATCCAACGCAGCAGTCAATTCCTCGATCCGCTTGTTCAGTCGCCCGATCTCCTCACGCAACTGCTGCTCGATCTCGGGGCTTCGGTCGCCTTCTCGCAAGATGTCTGCGATCCGCCGCAAATGCAGCGGAACAGCTTCGAGTGGGACCAGCGTTTCGGGCGTTTCGTTGAGACCGGTCTCCGCGCGGAACGCCTCGAACCCTTGAGTGATCGAATATGCTACCGAGATCGCACCGGCCGATACCGCTCTTGGCGCCTCAAACAGATGCTGCACGGACGGAGGTTCAAATTCAGGCGCACGGTTTGCGTTCGCCGCTTGTTCCTTGCGCCATTCAGGCACGATCTTCTCGATCTCGGCGGCCACCGCCTCAGGCCCCTGCTCCCAGATCTTGGGGTCGATCAGGGCCACGCGCTCTTGCAGGTCCCAGGGGAGGGGTTTGCCCTCCACCATGCCGCGATACCAGCGGGCGAAGAAGGCGAAGGCGGGGTCGGTGTCGAGCAAAGTGTCGCCCACATGCTTGAGCCTGAGGCCCTCCGGCGTTCCGGCCTCATGCCACACCGGCAATGCGAAAAGGGTCTCGGGATCCAAGCCGGCATCTGAATAGATGGCGGAGGCGGCGGAGGCGGCGAAGCGGGCGAAGAAGGCGGCGGAAGCGGCGGAGGCGGCGGCGGCGGCGAAGCGGGCGGCGGAGGCGGAGGCGGCGGAGGCGGCAGCCGCGGCGAAGCGGGCGGCGGAGGCGGCGGAGGCGGCGGAGGCGGAGGCGGCGGAGGCGGAGGCGAAGCGGGCGGCGGAGGCAGAGGCGAAGGCGGCCGAGGCGGCGGAAGCGGCGGAGGCGGCGAAGCGGGCGGCGGAGGCGGCGGATTTGACTTCGGGGGTTGGTCGGACCGCCGCAACCGCCGCAGTCAGCAGCGCCCATCCTGTCAAGAGCGCAAGTATTCTGTGCGCCTTGCGCGCATCTTCGCCGGTCTTCCAGAATCGAATCCCGGTCACGTTCGGCCAGGCCCGCGACGCCGCTCGCGTCGCAATCGCCACGCAGACCTCCTGGCTTTGCTCTTTCAGCCAGGCCTCGAATGCCTCTTCACTCTCAAATTCCACCACGTCCCCCACACGCGCCCGCACCGCGACCCTACCACCCCCCGCCCCCCGCACAAGCCACCTTGACCGGCACCAGTTTCAGCCTCATATGCCGTGCCATGACCGACCTCGCACATATCCGCAACTTCTCCATCGTCGCCCATATCGACCACGGGAAATCCACCCTGGCCGACCGGCTGATCCAGCTCACTGGCACCGTCGCAGAACGCGACATGCAGGAGCAGATGCTCGATTCCATGGATATCGAGCGCGAGCGCGGGATCACCATCAAGGCGAACACCGTCCGCATCGAATACCCGGCGCAGGACGGCGAGACCTACGTGCTGAACCTGATCGACACCCCCGGCCATGTCGACTTTGCCTACGAGGTCGCGCGGTCCATGCACGCGGTCGAAGGCTCGCTGCTGGTGGTGGACGCCACGCAGGGCGTCGAGGCGCAGACGCTGGCCAATGTCTACACCGCCATCGCCGCCGACCACGAGATCGTGCCCGTGCTCAACAAGGTCGACCTGCCCGCGGCCGAACCCGACCGGGTGAAGGAGCAGATCGAGGACGTCATCGGCATCGACAGCCAGGATGCCTGCCTGATCTCGGCCAAGACCGGCGTCGGCATCCCGGACGTGCTGGAAGCCATCGTCAAGCGCCTGCCCGCCCCCAAGGAGGGCGACCGCAACGCGCCGCTGAAAGCCATGCTGGTGGATTCGAAATACGATCAGTACCTTGGCGTGATCTGTATCGTGCGCATCATCGACGGCGTCCTGAAAAAGGGCGACCGCATCCGCATGATGAAGACCGGCGGCATCTACGACGTGGACGACGTGGGCGTCTACCGCCCCGCCATGACCCATGTGAAGGAACTTGGCCCGGGCGAGATCGGCTATCTCAACGCCTCGATCAAGCAAGTGCGCGACACCCGTGTCGGCGACACGATCACCCATGAGAAAAAGCCCTGCGAAAAGGCCCTGCCGGGCTTCAAACCCTCGGTCCCGGTGGTGTTCTGCGGCCTCTTTCCGGTCGATGCCAACGATTTCGAGGACATGCGCGACGCCATCGAGAAGTTGGCGCTGAACGACGCGTCCTTCACCTTCGAGATGGAGACCTCGGCCGCGCTCGGCTTCGGCTTCCGCTGCGGCTTCCTCGGCCTGCTGCACCTCGAGGTGATCCGCGACCGGCTCGAGCGTGAGTACAACATCGAGCTGATCACCACGGCGCCCTCGGTGATCTACCACCTCTTCACCAAGGACGGCGAGCAGCGCGACCTGCACAACCCCGCGGACATGCCCGACATGTCGACCGTGGACCATATCGAAGAGCCGCGCATCAAGGCCACGATCATGGTGCCGGACGAATTCCTCGGCGACGTGCTGAAACTCTGCCAGGAGCGGCGCGGCATCCAGATGGACCTGACCTACGTGGGCGGCCGCGCGATGACGGTCTACGACCTGCCGCTGAACGAGGTGGTCTTTGACTTCTACGATCGGCTGAAATCGGTGAGCCGCGGCTATGCGTCCTTCGATTACGAGATGATCGGCTACCGCGAGGACAACCTGGTCAAGATGTCCATCCTCGTGAACGACGAGCCGGTGGATGCGCTGGCGATGATGGTGCACCGCGACCGCGCCGAGATGCGCGGCCGGGCCATGTGCGAGAAGCTGAAAGAGCTGATCCCCCGCCACATGTTCAAGATCCCGATCCAGGCGGCCATCGGCGGCAAGGTCATCGCACGCGAGACCCTGTCGGCCATGCGCAAGGACGTGACGGCCAAGTGCTACGGCGGCGACGCCACGCGCAAGAAGAAGCTTCTGGAAAAGCAGAAGGCCGGCAAGAAGAAGATGCGCCAGTTCGGCAAGGTCGAGATCCCGCAGGAAGCGTTTATTTCTGCGCTGAAGATGGATGGGTGAGGCGGCTACAGTCTAGTTTTGCATGAGTTTTTGGTGCTATACTCCGCATGGTAGTAGCGCGCCAGCAGAACTCAAACTCTTTGCATTGAGGCCAAATAATGGATGACCTCGAAAAGATCGAACTATATCGAAAGAAGTTGGGGTTTCCGGAAGCCTCTGACAAGGACCGCCGCGAACGTGCTTTCGACCTAGCTCATCAATTGCGACAGTTTGAAATTGAATTAACCTGGAAGAGATCGACTTACTTCTGGGGTCTTCAGATCGCAGCTTTCGTTGCCTATGCAACCATATTTCGTTCTGTCGATTTTGCCGAACCACCAATCACCAGAGGCGCAGAGGTGCTGCAGTCGAAGTCGACTTTTGGCGCATTTCTACTACTAATAACTTCTCTTTTTGGGTTGGCATCCTCGGTAATTCTATCGAAAAGCATTAAATCCTCGAAGCAATGGCAATACAACTGGGAGAAGCACATTGACTTCTTGGAGCATGAATTTTCAGGTGACTTGTATAAGACTGTGTACAGGAGGGAAAAAGACTTTGAGGTCAGTTTGACCGGTCTCAATTTGGCTTCCTCTTCTGTCGCCGCTTTGACGTGGTGTGCGATCCTGATATTATCAATTTGTGTGCTACATGCAGTACGCGCCCCATTTTCCAGTGTGGACTTAGTCGCTGGTCTGCTAATATTTTTTGTAATCGCGATTATCTTTGATCGCCTCTCTTCGAGCACAGAAAGTCGGCTCTCTGAGATATCGCAACCTTTGGACATACTCGAAAGCGAAGCTGATTTCACGAAAAGAAGACTTGATCCAATGAAATGATCATGTGTGGCTGATCACGCAACAACGACCAACCGCATACCCCACCCTACATCGTCATATCCATGTCGGCGCGGAAACGCGGATCGCGGTGAATCGACGAAAACGGCCACTCCTCCGCCCGCGCGACCAGCCCATGTTTCACAGGGTTCAGCCAGCAATACCGCAGATGCGCCGCGTGGTCGGCCTCGTCACGGATGTGGTGCTCCCAGAACCGCCGCTGCCACAGCCCGACCTCACCCTTCCGGACCTTCGACCGACTCCGTAGGGTGGGGTTCCACCCCACCGTCCCGTCCTCGCCACAGGTGGGGTCAAACCCCACCCTACCCCGGACCGTCCGGGTGAATCGCGCCTTGATCGCGCCCCAGCGCCGGCCATAGTCCCGATCCCCCACAGGCAGCCGCCAGATGCAATGCAGGTGGTCGGGCAGCACGACCCAGGCGTCGATCTCGAAGGGCCGTTCCTCTCGCGTCTGCCGCACCGCGTTGCGCAACGCGTCGATCTCATCGACCAGCAGCGCGCTGCGCCGATCCTGCAGGGCAACCGTGAAAAAGATCGTCGCCCCGGTCACCCGGGGCCGAAGATAACGTGACATGGGCGCAAGGCTGGCGGCCCATGGTTAACATCTCGTCAACGGGTAGGGTGGGGTTTCACCCCACCGCCCGCTTGGCCCCCTCTCACCGCCCCTTCGCCATCTCCGCCACCAGCGTCTCGACCAGCCGCATCACGCGGGCGGAGGTCCAATCGGGCTCGCTCGCGTCCGGGTACATGTCCATCGACATGTCGAAGAACCTCTTTGGCCCATCGGGCGCGAAGGTTGCCGCGAGCGCCGCGTTGCTCTGCGCAAATTCCGCAAGGAACGCCTCGGCCTCGGCGCGGGGCGGCGTCAGCTTGGGCGTGTCCGCCGGCAGCGCCTTTTTCATCAGCTTGCGGGCGCGGTCTGGCAGGCCGGCCTTGACCATGGCCATGCCGACGATCGCCCGCTCGGCCGATTGCGAGACATTCATCACCTCCACCTCCAGCCCCGAGAAATCCACGCCCGTCCGCTGCGCGAAATCGGCCACCACGTCGCCGTCCCGCAACCGGGGCCGCTCGAAGGGCGCGACGATGACGTTCTCGGCGCCGAAGACCGGCAGCCAGAGCGCGGTCAGTTTGCGGTGATAGTCGAGATAGGCGCGCACGGGCGCGGTCAGGGCGGGCAGCGACGCGACCTCGGCGCCGTAGAAACGCTGCGCGGGGCCGGCGCCATTGGCGACCTGGTTGCGGTGCGAGCTGGCCAGCAGGTCCTGGCGGCGCAGGTAGGCGACCACGCGCACACGATCGAACCGCGCGCGCGCCAGCGCGGCCAGCGCCTCGACCTGGACGCGGTCGTCGAGGAAAAAGAACAGCTCGGTCGAGATCACGTTGACCGCCGCCACGGGGTCCAGCAGCGGCCGCAGGTAGCGCTTGTTCACGCGGGCACGGAACGCCTCGCCCTCGCCCTTGAGCAGCACGATGTTCTTGTTGTCCACCACCTCGTTCAGGTAGGCAAAGGACCCGTCCTTGCGGCCGCGCGCATCGGCCAGTTCGCAGGCCTTCTGGATCGAGGTCGAGCCGGTCTTGTGCGACCCGATGTGGATGATGAGCTCTGCCATGAACTGCGCCCTTGGAATAATGTCTCGGGGCAACACCTACCACCTGCCGGGACCCGCGCAAGCCTTGGGCGCCGGTCAGTCCCCCTGCGCCGCCATCAGCTTGGCGAAAGCACCCGAATCCACGCGCCTGAGCCGCTCGAGCGCCTTTTCCGCATCGGCCAGCAGGGCGGCGGCCTCGGCCGCCTTCGCGGCCTCCACGTCGGTCTTCAGCTGCGCAACCTTGGCAATGCGCGGATCGTCCACGCCAGCCCCCGCGGCCAGCGCCAGCACCGCCTCGGTCAGCCAGCCCAGCTGGCGGCCGTAGCTGGCCACCTCGGTCACCACGCGCCGCTCGATCTCGGGCACGCCCGAGATGTCGTCCGAGTTGATGCGCGGCTCGATGTGCTGGATCACGTCGCCGGACCAGGGCGCCTCGAACAGGGTGGAAAACGGGCCGAAGGGAAAGACGCTGGACATGGGGACACTCCTTTGCACCAAGGACATCCCCCGGTTGCGCCGCGCGTCAAGCCGCCCGGGCCATGGGCCAGCGCAGTGCCGGCCCGATGCCTGCGAAATGATCAGATCCGGCCCGCGCCCAGCGCGTCGACCAGCCCGCGCGAACAGGCCTCGACCAGGTCGAGCGCACCGTCGAAATCGCGGGTGTAATAGGGGTCGGGCACGTGATCGCGGCCAAGGTCCGGCGCGTAGTCGGTGAACACCCGCACCGGGGTCGCGTCGCCCTCGGGCCGCTGCGATTCGATGTCTGCGAGGTTGTCGGCATCCATCCCGATGATCAGGTCGAAGCGGCTGAAATCGCCGGAGTTGAAATGCCGCCCCCTCAGGTCCGACAGGTCGTAGCCGCGCCGTCCGGCGGCGGCGATCATCGGGCCGTAGGGCGGATCGCCGATGTGAAAGGTCGAGGTGGCGGCACTGTCGATCTCGACGTCAAGGCTGCCCGACATGGCGCGGAACACGCCCTCGGCCGCGGGAGAGCGGCAGATATTGCCGAGGCAGACAAAGAGGATGCGGGTGCTCATGGCCCAAGCGTGACGGATTCGACCGCAGGGGGCAACGCGAAACCCGAAGCGGCCGGTGAAACCCGGCAGAACCCTTGAAATCGTTCCGCCCTTTGGTCACCCTCTCGTCAATTGTATCTGACCATTTCGGAATAGCCTGATGACTCGCCTTCTGCTGGCCCTGCCCATTCTGTCCCTTGCCGCCTGCACCGATGCAGGGCTGCCTGCCACCTCCCCCCTTGCCGATGCCACCCGCGCCTTTTGCCAGGGTGTCTTCGACCCGGTCTGTCGCTTCTTCAACGCGCCGGTGCAACTGGCGCCCGAACGGATCGAGCTGGCGGGGCGCGCCTACCCGTTCTTCCCGGTCAGCCGGCCGCTGACCTTTGTCGATGCGCGCAATTACCGCTGGGTCGCGCCCGAGGGCACGCTGACCGATGGCGCCTCGATCCCGCCGGCCTTCGTGTCGGTGGTCGGCCAGCCAACCAGCCCCGAATTCCGGGCCGCCGCCGCGCTGCACGATGCGATCTGCGGCGTGGGCAACGAGGCGCTGCCGGGCTTCCACTCTTCGACCTGGGAAGACGCGCACCGCATGTTCTACGAGGCGCTGCGCGTCGGCGGCACGGACGAGCGGCGCGCCAAGGTCATGTTCGCCGCCGTCTATCTTGGAGGGCCGCGCTGGAATGCCATCCGGCCCCCCGCGCCCGGGGCGGGCATCGTTTCGACCCAGGGCAGATGGATGCCGCCGGCCACGCGCGGCACCCGCGGCCGGGCCGCCGGACAGGTCTCCGACGCGGTGCTGCGCGAGGAACTGCGCACCGTCATCCGCTGGATCGACAGCTGCGGCGGCACGGGCGAGGCCTGCTACCCCACGATCCCCCAGATCGAAGCCTATGCCTGGTCGCGTGAGCAGGCGGCGATCGACCTGAACGTCACCGGCACCCGCAGCGAAAGCGAGATCGTCCCGCCCGAGCCCGTCGAGGAGCCCACCAAGGAGCCCATCGAAGAGGAGCAGCGCGAAGAGGACGGCACCGTCGAGGAGGACCTCTGAGCCATGGCCGCGCGGCGTATCACCGTGCTGACCGGGGCCGGCATCTCGGCCGAGAGCGGGCTGGGCACCTTCCGCGACAAGGACGGTCTCTGGACGAAATACCCGCTGGAAGAGGTCGCCACGCCCGAAGGGTTCGCCCGCGACCCCGCCCGGGTACACGCGTTCTACAACGCGCGCCGGGCCAACGCGGCGGGGGCACAGCCCAACGCGGCGCACCTGGCGCTGGCGCGGTTGCAGCGGGCCGAGGGCATCGACCTGGTGATCGTCACCCAGAACGTCGACGGTCTGCACGAGGCGGCGGGCGCCACCGCCGTGCACATGCATGGCGAGCTGTCGCGCGCTTATTGCGGCGCCTGCGAGCACCGCTGGGACGCGCCGGCCGTCATGTCGCCCGAGATGCCCTGCCCCGCCTGCGGCGCCCCGGCCACGCGGCCCGACATCGTCTGGTTCGGAGAGATCCCCTACCACATGGACGCGATCCACCAGCGCCTGTCGCAGACCGAGCTCTTCGCCGCCATCGGCACCTCGGGGCAGGTCTACCCGGCAGCGGGTTTCGTGCAGATCGCGCGGCAATACGGGGCGGAAACGGTCGAGATCAACCTCGAGCAGACCGATGTCGCCTGGGATTTCGACGATCACCTCGTGGGGCCGGCCTCGCAGATGGTGCCGGCCTGGGTCGCCAGCCTGATCGGCGAAGACCCCGGGCGCTGACCGTGCACCGGGGCCGTTGCGCCTAGCGCGTGAGGTCGACGGGTACGTCCACCGTGATCTCGCCGGCCTTCTCGAAGACCAGCGTCAGCGGGATCAGCTGCCCTTGCTCCCAGGGCGCTTGCAGGCCCATGAACATGACGTGGTCGCCGCCGCGCTGCAGAACATGGTCGCCCCCCGCCGGGATCTCGAAGCCTTCGGGCACGTGCAGCATCTGCATCACGCCCTGGCCGTTGTCCTTGTGGGTGTGCAGTTCGACGCGCATCGCGACGTCGGCGCGCACATCCACCAGCCGATCGGCGTCGTCGCCGGCATTGTGGATGACCAGGAACGCGGCCCCGGCACGGGTATTGGCGGCGCGGGCATAGGCATCCTCGACCGTGATGTCAGCGGCGAAAAGCGGGGTCGAAAGAACAGCCAGCAGCGCGCCGGCCATGAGGGGTCTGAAGGACATGGGTCCAACCTTTCATCTGATAGTCCATTGAATTTGCGTGGAATATCAGGCGACGGGCGGCCCCCTTGCGCGCAGCGTCGCGACCGGCACGGCGGCCAGCAGCGCGGTGCGGGCCCCGGGGGCCAGCGCGACCCAGCGCTCCAGCCGCACGGGCGGCAGGGGCTGCGGCAGCAGCGCGTCGGCAAAGCCCAGCAGGGCGTCGGGGCAGATATGCGGCGCGCCCGTGGGCGCTCCGTCTTCATCGAGGTAGACGGTGGCGGTCCCCAGCCCGATGCATAGCACGATGCGATCCGTCGCCGGCGCCTGGCCGCGCGCCATGGCCGCCGTCTGCGCGGTCAGCGCGACGATCGCGGCCATCACGAGGCCCAGGCTTATGCGCATCATGCGAAGCATCGCCGGTCATGTGGCATGCGCCGTCGCGATTGCCAAGCGTGACAAACGGAAGCGGCCCCGCAAGGGCGAAACCTTGCGGGGCCGTCTATCCGTCGGATCGAAAAGCGATCAGGCCGACGCGGCCTGCGCCTTCATGATTTCTTTCTTGACCTTCAGCGCGTTGGCCGACAGCTCCGAGTCCTTTGCCTTGGCCAGGAACTTGTCCAGGCCGCCGCGGTGGTCGACCGACCGCAGGGCATGGGCCGAAATGCGCAGCTTGATGCCGCGGCCCAGGGTTTCGGATTGCAGCGTCGTGTCGTTCAGGTTCGGCAGAAAACGACGCCGAGTCTTGTTGTTGGCGTGGCTGACGTTATTGCCAGTCATCGGCCCTTTTCCGGTCAGTTCGCAAACGCGCGACATGGGTCCATCCTCGTCTGGTTCCGGCGAAAGGGTGCTTTCGCCAAAGTGATAAAGGCGCCGCCGGCAGCAGCGCCCGGAATCTCGTTGGGTGCTCTTAGGCGGAACGCCCGCAGGCGTCAAGGGCCTCGTCCCCTTGCCGTGCAGGGTTATTGCGGGAATCTGCGCCGAACAGGGCGGGGCGTCCGGTTGCCCGGTCGAATCGATCCCCGTTTACCCCTGCCCTGTCCCGCCCAGCACGTCGTTCACCAGCTCGGCCGCGGCGGCGGCGGGCGTGGTCTCGCCCTGCGCGACCTGCGCCCCGAGGCGGGCCATGACGCCCTTGACCGGCTCGCGGGTCAGGCGCGACAGCAGCGCCTGGCGCACCTCCTCCTCGAACCAGTAGCGCGCCTGCTCGGCCCGGCGGGCGTCGTAATGGCCGTGCTCGCGGCGCCAGGCGACCAGCGCCTGCATCTCGGCCCAGGCGGTGTCGAGCCCGCGTTGTTCCACCGCCGAGACAGTCATCGCCTTGGGAAAGCCCTCGGGATCCTGCTTGCGCTTGCGCAGCAGGCGCAGCGCGCCGGCGTAATCGGCGCAGGTGCGGGTGGCGGCGGACTTCAGCTCGCCATCGGCCTTGTTGACAAGGATGATGTCCGCGATCTCCATGATCCCGCGCTTGACCCCCTGCAGCTCGTCCCCGCCGGCCGGGGCCAACAGCAGCACGAAAAGGTCCGACATCTCGGCCACGACGGTCTCGGACTGTCCGACGCCCACGGTCTCGATCAGCACCACGTCGAACCCCGCCGCCTCGCAGAGCGCGACCGCCTCGCGCGACCGCCGCGCGACGCCGCCCATCTGCGCCTGGCTGGGCGAGGGGCGGATGAAGGCGTTGGGATCGCGGCTGAGGGTCTCCATCCGGGTCTTGTCGCCCAGGATCGACCCGCCCGAGCGGGCCGAGGACGGGTCGACCGCCAGCACGGCCACGCGCAGCCCCTGCCCCGTCAGCATGCCGCCGAAGGCCTCGATCAGGGTGGACTTGCCGACGCCGGGCGTGCCCGAGAGGCCAATGCGGATCGCCTCGGGGCCGTCCTTGAGGTGTTCCAGCAGCTCGGTCGCCTGGACCCGGTGATCGGCCCGGCCGCTTTCGATCAGGGTGATCCCCCGCGCCAGCGCCCGGCGGTTGCCCGCGGCGATCCCCTCGGCCAGTGCGGCGATGTCCATGGCGCTCTCCCTATCTGGTTCGGCCATGTTGTGCGGCGGCGCGGCGAGGTTGTCCAGACCGGCAGGCCGCCATGCGGCGCAGCGGCGCGGTCAGGCGCGCATCAGCCGCGCGGGCTGGCGCCCCTCGGCCCAGGCGCGGCAGGCATCGCCAAAGGCCTCGAAGAGCGGCCGCGAGACCGGGTCGTTGGCGGCGTTGAACTCGGGGTGCCACTGGACCGACAGCGTAAAGCCGGGCGCGTCCTTGACATAGGCCGCCTCGGGCGTGCCGTCGGGCGCGTGACCGTCGATGACAAACCGCGTGCCGGCCCGGGTCACGCCCTGGCCGTGCAGCGTGTTGGTCATCACCTCGGTCGATCCCATCAGCCGATGGAACGGCCCGCCCTCGGTCAGCGTCACAACGTGGCGCAGGGCGAACTTTTCCTCGATCGTGCCATCGGGCGGCATGCGGTGGTTCATCCGGCCCGGCAGGTCGCGGATCTCCGGGTGCAGGGTCGAGCCCATGGCCACCGCGACCTCCTGGAAGCCACGGCAGATGGCCAGGAAGGGCTGGCCGCTGTCGACGCAGGCCCGCACCAGCGGCAGGGTGATCGCGTCGCGGGCGCGGTCAAAGGCGCCATGGGCCGGCGTTTCCTCTTCGCCGTACTCGGTGGGGTGAACGTTGGGCCGCCCGCCGGTCAGCAGGAAGCCATCGCAGGTCTCCATCAACTCGGCGACCGACACGTAGCGGGGATCGGCCGGAATCAGCAGCGGCAGGCAGTTCGACACCCCCGCGACCGCCTCGGAATTCATCACGCCGCCGGCATGGGTGGCGTAGGTGTCGTTGATGAGGTGATGGTTGCCGATGATGCCGACGACGGGCCGTGCCATGCCTGCGCTGTCTCCGAAAGCCTTGCGTTGTCGGTCAATATAGGACCCGGGCGGCGGCGGCGGAAGGGGAAACCCCTGTGCAGCACGGCGCAAGGGGATGGAGCGCCCGCGCACCGGGCAGACGCGGACCGATCCGCCCTTCATTGTGCCGATAAACTCCGGGGAGTTTGAGGGGCAGCGCCTCTCATTCCGGGCAAGATGTATGCGCGCCTTTGGCGCGCATGCCTTGGGGCGGCGTTAAAGACGCCGTTGGCGAGAGTATTTTCGGAAAAGTGAAAGCAGGGGGGCGCAACGGTAGCCCGGCCTTGCACACGTGGCGGGCCGGGGAGGCATATTTGGAGAAAGATGAAAGGCAGGGCGGAGCGTGTCAGCCCTGCGGAACCACCTTGCCCGGGTTGAGGATGTTGTTCGGGTCGAGCGCGGCCTTGAGCTGGCCCATGACATCCCAGCCCGCGCCATGCTCACGCGCCATGTAGTCGAGCTTGCCCATGCCCACGCCATGCTCGCCCGTGGCCGTGCCGCCAAGGTCAAGCGCGCGTTCGACCATGCGGTGCGACAACGCCTTGGCGGTCTCGAGATCCGCAGGGCTGTCGGGGTCGATCAGCAGGATGGCGTGGAAATTGCCGTCACCCACATGGCCGAGGATCGGGCCCGGCAGGCCGCTTTCGGCGATGTCGGCCGACACCGCCTCGACCGCTTCGGCGAGGCGCGAGATTGGCACGCAGATGTCAGTCACCACGCCGCGCGCGCCGGGGCGCGAGGCGAGCACCGCGTAATAGGCGTTGTGGCGCATGGTCCAGAGCGCGGTGCGGTCCTCGGTCCTTGTCGCCCATTCGAACCCCTTGCCGCCGTGATCCGCGATCACCTCGCCAAAGAGCGCGGCCTGTTCCTTGACCCCTTCCGGGCTGCCGTGGAATTCGAGCAGCAGGTGCGGAGTCTCGGGCAGCGTCATCCCGGCATAGGCGTTGACGGCGCGCACGCTGGCGGCGTCGAGGAACTCGATCCGCGCCATGGGCAGGCCCATCTGGATCGTGTCGATCACCGCCGCCACCGCGCCGGCGATGTCGTCAAAAGCGCAGACGGCCGCGCTGATCGCCTCGGGCTGGCCCTGCAGGCGCAGCGTCAGCTCGGTGATCAGGCCCAGCGTGCCCTCGGAGCCGACCATGAGCCCCGTCAGGTCATAGCCCGCCGCCGACTTGCGCGCGCGGCTGCCGGTGCGGATCACGCGGCCGTCGGCCAGCACCGCCTCGAGCGCCATGACATTGTCGCGCATGGTGCCGTAGCGCACGGTCGTGGTGCCGCTGGCCCGGGTCGCCGCCATCCCGCCGAGCGAGGCATTGGCGCCCGGATCGACCGGGAAAAAGAGGCCGGTGTCGCGCAGGGCGATATTCAGCTCTTCGCGCGTGAGGCCCGGCTGGACCGTGACGCTCATGTCCTCTGGGCGGATCTCGAGCACCTTGTTCATGTGCCGGAAATCCACCACCACCCCGCCGCGCAGCGCCAGCGCGTGGCCTTCCAGCGAGCTGCCGGCGCCCCAGCCGATCACCGGGCAATCCTGTTCGTTGCAGATGCGCAGCAGCGCTGCCACCTCGTCCGTGTTGCGCGGAAAGGCCACCGCATCGGGCGGCGTGTCGGGAAAGTAGCTCTCGGACCCGCCATGCAGGTCGCGTTCGGACTTGGACAGGGTCAGGCCATCGCCTAAGAGGGACTGGAGCGCGCCCAGCGCGGTTTCAATGCTCATCACGGCCTCGGCTGAAAATCCGGCCCGTCTTAACGCCCGGTCCGGCATCGGGAAAGTCGCAATTTCCGGGGAGTCGCAGAATTGGCGCCCAAGAGCCACCCTTCGCTGATCCGCCAGCAGCTGGCCGAGATGGCCGGCATGACCACGCGGGGCTGGCAATTGCTGCGGCAAAAGGGGCCCGGGCAGGTCCAATTCTGGTTCATCGCCCTCGCTGTGGGCACGGCGGCCGGGTTCGCCGCGCTGGGGTTCCGCAAGGGCCTCGAGGCGCTGCAGGCCTTTGCCTATGGCACCGATGACGTGAACCGGCTGCATTCCTTTGCGCTGCAGATCCCCTGGTACTGGCTGCTGGTGGTGCCGATGCTGGGCGGGCTGGTGACCGGGCTGATCCTGCATCGCTTTACCCCTGATGGGCGGGTGCGCAGCGTGGCCGACGTGATCGAGGGCGCGGCACTGAACGACGGGCGGGTGGAAAAACGCGCCGGTCTCGCCTCGGCTGCCGCGTCGATGATCACGCTGGCGACGGGCGGCTCTTCGGGGCGCGAGGGGCCGGTGGTGCATATCGCCGGCATGATCTCGAGCTGGGTCAGCACCCTGATCCGCGCCAATGGCATGACCGGCCGCGACCTCTTGGGCTGCGCCGTGGCCGCTGCCGTCTCGGCCAGTTTCAACGCGCCGATCGCCGGGTCGCTTTTCGCGCTCGAGGTGATCCTGCGCCATTTCGCCCTGCACGCCTTTGCCCCCATCGTGGTGGCCAGCGCCGCCGGGACGGTGATCAACCGGCTGGCGTTCGGAGACGTGACCGAGTTCACCCTGCCCGGCACCTCGGCGCTGGAATTCTACGTCGAGCTGCCCGCCTACCTGATCCTCGGCATGGTCTCGGGGCTGGTCGCCGTGATCATGATGCGCGCGATCTTCTGGTCCGAGGATCTGGGCAACCGGGTGCAGGCGCACCTGTCCCTGCCGCGTTTCCTGCGCCCCGCCGTGACCGGGCTGATGCTGGGCGCGCTGGCGATCTTCTTCCCGCATATCATCGGCGTCGGATACGAGACGACCTCGGCCGCGCTGACCGGCAAGCTGGTGCTGCACGAGGCGCTGGTCTTTGCCGTGCTCAAGGTGATCGCGGTCGCCATCACCTTTGGCGGGCGGATGGGCGGCGGCATCTTCTCGCCTTCGCTCATGGTCGGCGCGCTCACCGGGCTGACCTTCGGGCTGATCGCCACGGGGATCTTCCCCGAGGTCTCGGGCTCGCACACGCTTTATGCCCTGGCGGGGATGGGTGCTGTGGCGGCCGCCGTGCTGGGCGCACCGATCTCGACCACGATGATCGTCTTCGAGCTGACCGGCGACTGGCAGACGGGCCTTGCCGTGATGGTGTCGGTGTCACTGTCCACGGCCATTTCCTCGCGCCTCGTGGACCGGAGTTTCTTTCTCACGCAATTGGAACGGCGCAACATCCACCTGGCCGCCGGCCCGCAGGCCTATTTGCTCGGCATGTTCCGCTGCTCGGGCGTGATGTGCCGCATGGGCGACGACAGGATGCCGGACGAGGCGCGCTGCCGCGACCTGCTTGAGAACGGCGTCTATATCGACCTGAATTCCACGCTCGAGGCCGCCATGCCCATCTTTGACAGGTCGGGCGCGCCGTTCATTCCGGTCGTGACACTCGAAGGCGAGGCGCGCGAGCCCGTCCTCAAGGGCGTCCTGTTCCAGGTCGATGCCCTGAAAGCCTACAACCGTGCACTTGCAGCAATTGCCGAGGAAGAGCATTCCTGATGTTCCAGGATAAAGAATTCCCTGCTTGGGGAATACTCGGAATTGGCGGCGGTCCACTACGTTAACTGGCAATATTCGCGTTTGGATATATATCGAGACGGCGAACACCTGCCTAATGAGTTGCTTTAACAATTTCTTTTTGATCTTGCGGAATCGTTATGCGAAGGAAATAAGACAAGCGTTTAGAATCCGGAAAATCTTCAAGGCTCGCTCTGCTTTCCAGGTATTTTGTTAACGCGTGAACAAGAGTTCGCCCCGCAGAAAAAAAAAGGTCAAAAAAAAATGTCGACTATCGAACTTGAAAAAATGGACCTCGACGCGCTCAAGCAATTGCGCAAGGACGTCGATGCCGCCATTGCCGGCTTTGTGGAGCGCAAGCGCCAGGAAGCCCGCGCAAAGCTCGAGGCCGAGGCGAAAGCGATGGGCTTTTCGCTCACCGAGCTCGTCGAAGGCAAAGGCAAGGCCAAGAGCCGCAGCCAGTCGCTGCCCAAGTACCGCGACCCCCAGGATGCCAGCAACACCTGGACCGGGCGTGGCCGCCAGCCGGAATGGTTCAAGGCCGCCGTCAAGCGCGGCGTCGCCCCCGAGAGCATGGAAATCGGCTGAACTGGGTCGGGTGCGGGCCTCGACTAGCCGCCCCGCGCAAACCTTTCCTTGCGCGGTCCGGCGCCTGCCAGCGACGCCGGCGCATGACCACAGTGCATTCGGGACCGATCCGGAACGGGACATGACGCAGAAAGGCCGGCGAAACGCCGGCCTTTTCCAATCGGTCCATTCGGGTTTCTGTAGCGTCAGATCCGCTCTACCGTGACCTGGTCCGTGGCGTAGAAAGCCAGGTGCCCGGCAATTTGCTCGAGCCCCGCTTTCGGGCTTTCATAGCTCCAGGCCGCATCGGGAATGGTCGTGCTTTTTGTCACGATCGAATAATAGCTCGCGTCGCCCTTGAACGGGCAATGCGAGGCGGTACCGGTCTTTTCCAGGAAGGCCATGGCAATGTCCTCGCGCGGGAAATAGACCACGAAGGGCATGTCCGCCTCGTGCAATTCCAGCGCCTTCGAGGATTCCACCAACACGGCGCCACCGGCCCGAACCGTCCAGGTGCCTTTCGCCGCGTGGATATGGATTCTCTGGTTCATTCGTTGCGTCTCCCTCTGACGCGGGCCCTCGGGGCCACGCGTATTTTGCCCACGTCTCTCCCGCGATTACAGCGGGGCGCAAACTTCGCGCAACCATAGACGGGCGGTTTCCGAAAGTCGCGGCTCAATCTTGTCGCAGACCTTCGCATGATAAGCATTCAGCCAGTCGCGTTCGGCCGGGGTGAGCATCTCGGCCACGATGAGGCGGCGGTCGATGGGCACCCAGGTCAGCGTGTCAAAGACCATCATGCCCTCGATCATCTGCCCCGGCAGCTCGGGCGCGGGCTGCACGACGACCAGGTTCTCGATCCGGATGCCATAGGCGCCTTCCTTGTAGAAGCCCGGCTCGTTCGACAGGATCATCCCCGGCTCGAACGGCACCTCGCTGGCGCGGCTCAGGCGCACGGGCCCCTCGTGCACCGAGAGGTACACGCCGACCCCATGGCCGGTGCCATGGGCGAAATCCAGCCCGGCCTGCCACAGCGGCAGCCGCGCGATCATCTCGAGCTCGCGCCCGGACAGACCCTTGGGCCAGCGCAGGCGCGAGATGCCGATCATGCCCTGCAACACGCGGGTGAAGTTCACCCGCTCCTCCTCGCCCGGGGCGCCGAGCGCCACGGTGCGGGTGATGTCGGTGGTGCCGTCGATATACTGCCCGCCGGAATCGACCACCATGATCTCGCCGCTGTTGAGCTGCCGGTTGGTCTTCTCCGTCACTCGGTAATGCATGATCGCGCCGTTCGGGCCCGATCCGCAGATCGTGTCGAAGGAGATGTCGCGCAGCGCATTGGTGGCGCGGCGGCAGCCTTCCAGCGCGGTGACCACGTCGATCTCGGTCAGGGTGCCCGGGTCCTGCGCATCGAGCCAGCTCAGGAATTCGCACATGGCCGCACCGTCGCGCAGATGCGCCTCGGTGGTGGCGGCGATCTCGGCCGGGGTCTTCTTTGCCTTGGGCATGAGGCAGGGGTCCTGCCCCTCGGTCACCTCGGCGCCGGTCAGCGCCAGCTTGACCGCCTGCGGGCAGGAGGCCGGGTCGATCCGCACCTTGCCCGTCAGCGCGGCCAGCGCCTCGGCGAAGGCGTCGCGGGGATGGGAGGTGATCGCCGGGTCCGGGCCAAGATGCGCCACGCGGGCCGGATCGAGGAACAGGTCGACCCGCCCATCCGCATGCAGGATCGCGAAACACTGGGCGATCGGGTTGCGCGGGATGTCCGCGCCGCGGATGTTGAGCAGCCAGTTGATGCTGTCAGGCAGGGTCAGCACGGCCGCGCCCTCCCCCGCCTCGGCCAGCATCCCGGCACAAAGCGCGCGTTTCTCACCCGAGGTCAGACCCGCCAACTCGGCCGGGTAATCCTCGACCGGCTCCGCGGGGCGTGCGGGGCGACCCTCCCAGATCCGGTCGACGAGGTTCTCGTCGAGCGTGACCATCTGCGGGCCGTTCGCGAGGGCCTTCTCCAAGCCCGCTATCTCGGCCACTGTGTGCAGCCAGGGATCAAAACCGATCCGGTCACCCGCCTTGGCGTGATCCTTGAGCCAACCGGCCAGCCGCACCTCGGGCCAGTCCACGGGCGTGTAGACATCCGCGGTCTGCGCCTTGACCTGCACCCGGTACCGCCCGTCGACGAAAACCCCGGCGATCCCCGGCAGCACGGCGCAGAACCCGGCCGATCCGGTGAAGCCGGTCAGCCAGGCCAGCCGCGCATCGCAGTCGGCCACGTATTCGCCCTGGTGCGCATCGGCGCGCGGCACGAGGTAGCCCTGCAGCCCCTCGGTCGCCATCTCGGCCCGCAGCGCCGCCAGCCGTTCCGGCCCCTTGGTGGGATCTGCGGTTTCCTCGAAAGTCTGGAACATGCCCGGCTCCTCTGTGCTCTTGCGGCGCAGAAGATACGGGTTGGGGCCAAGATGCAACCGGGCGGATGGGGGGCCAGCCCCCCCGGAGTTTATAGGCACAATGAAGAGCGGATCGGTGCCCCTTCTTTCATTATTCCGCAAATACTCCCGCCGGAGGCCTCCGCCGCGTTCAGCCCGCGCCGCCGCCCGCGAGGAGCGTCGCCTGGCCGCCTGGCGAAATAGAGCGCGCGGGCGCGCTTTATTGGATCCCGCGCGGTCAGCTGGCGCGCCTGATCCCCATGACGCGGGCGCGGGCGCGCGGGTCGCTGTCGAAGAGCGCGGCAAGCTGTTCGGTGATCGCGCCGGCCAGCTGTTCGACGTCGGTGATGGTCACCGCGTGCTGGTAGTAGCGCGTCACGTCGTGGCCGATGCCGATGGCGATCAGCTCGACCAGCTTCTTCTTTTCGACCATGGCGATCACGTCGCGCAGGTGCTTTTCAAGGTAGTTGGCCGGGTTCACCGAAAGCGTCGAATCGTCCACCGGCGCGCCATCCGAGATCACCATCAGGATCTTGCGCGCCTCGGGGCGGTTCACCATCCGGCGGTGCGCCCATTCAAGGGCCTCGCCGTCGATGTTCTCTTTCAACAGGCCTTCTTTCATCATCAGGCCGAGGTTCGGCCGGGCCCGGCGCATCGGGCTGTCGGCGCCCTTGTAGATGATGTGGCGCAGGTCATTGAGGCGGCCGGGCTGCTGCGGCCGGCCCTCGTTCAGCCATTTCTCGCGGCTCTGGCCGCCCTTCCAGGCGCGGGTGGTGAAGCCGAGGATCTCGACCTTGACCGAGCAGCGTTCCAGCGTCCGCGCCAGCACATCCGCGCAGATCGCCGCGATCGAGATCGGGCGGCCGCGCATCGAGCCGGAGTTGTCCAGCAGCAGCGTCACCACGGTGTCGCGGAACTCGGTGTCCTTCTCGACCTTGAACGACAGCGGCGTGGTGGGGTTGGCCACGACACGGGCCAGGCGCCCGGCGTCGAGGATGCCCTCCTCGCGGTCGAACTCCCAAGAGCGGTTCTGTTGCGCCTGAAGCCGACGTTGCAGCTTGTTGGCCAGCCGCGACACGGCGCCCTTGAGCGGTTCAAGCTGCTGGTCGAGATAGGCGCGCAGGCGTTCAAGCTCGACCGGGTCGGCGAGTTCTTCGGCGCCGATTTCCTCGTCGAACTGGGTGTCGAACACGGTGTAATTCGGGTCGGCATCGCTGATCGGCTGCGGCGCGGGCGGTTCGAGCGGGGCCTCGCCCTCGGGCAGCTCGGCCTCGTCACCCATCTCCTGGTCGGCGAGGTCGTCCATGCTGACCTGGGCCTGCGAGGAATCGTCGGTCTCGTCCTGGCTCTGCTCGGGCGAGGCCTCGGAATCTTCCTCCTGGCTGTCGTCCTCGCCGGTGGAATCCGGCTCTTCGTCGTCCTGCTGCTCGTCCGCCGCCTCTTCGTCGGATTGGTCGTCCAGCTCGTCCGGGTCGTCGCCCAGCTGGTCGCCGTAGCCAAGGTCGGTGATGATCTGCCGGGCGAACTTGGCAAAATCCGACTGGTTGGCCAGCCGGTCCTGCAGCCCCTCGAGCGTGCCACCGGCCTGGTCCTCGATGAAGCCGCGCCACAGCTCCATCACGTTCTGCGCGCCCTTGGGCATGTCGCGCCCCGTGGCGAGGTGGCGGATCAGGTAGCCGGCGGCCACCGACAGCGGCGCCGCGTCGGAACTGGTCACCTGCTCGTAGCCGCGGCGGGTCGCCTCGGCGCCGATCTTTGCGTCGATGTTCTGCGCGGTGCCAGGCATGTCGCGGGCGCCCATCGCCTCGCAGCGCGCGACCTCCATCGCCTCGTAAAGCTCGCGCGCCATGTCGCCCGAGGGGGCGTAACGGGCATGTGTGCCCTCGTCATGGTAGCGCCGGTGCAGCGCCAGCGCATCGGCCGTGCCGCGCGCCACCAGCACCTCGTCGCGGGTCATCCGGCGGCTGACCTGCGGCAGGCGCATGTTGTCGCCCGACAGGCCCGACGGGTCCACGGTATACGAGATGTTGAGATCCGGGTCATGGGCCATGACCTTGGTCGCCTCGGCCAGGGCCTTCTTGAACGGATCTGCGGGGTTGTCGGATTGCGCCATGTCTCTCGCCGTCTTCTGGTCTTGGGCGCAATCTAGGCCATCGGCCCGGCAATGACCAACGGGAATCGTGCCTAGCCCAGCAGCAGCGACCGGCAGGACGACAGGTGGATTTCGGCCAGCCGCAGGGCGCGGCGCGCCTCGGCCGGGTCTGTGCTGAACGTGCCCCTTTGCAGCAGGCGCGCATGGGCGAACTTGGCCTCGATCCGGCGGTGCAGCAGGGCATGGCCGGCCTCGGGCGCCAGGCCCGCGGGCGTCACCGCCTCGAGCAGGTGGATCATGGCGGCGCGTTCCGCCTCGAGCCGGTCCGACGCGGCCCCCATCAGCCAACCATGCTCCATCGCGGCCGAGAACCGCCCGGTGCAAGTCGCGAAAGAGATCGTCAGATCCTCGGCCCGCAGCGCGGAGCCTAGGCCCGAAACGGCCAGGATCATTGTCACCGCAAAAGTTTTCAAACCGCACATGATATGGACTTTACCGTCCAAAATTTGCCAATCAATTACTCGTTTTGAAAACTTTTTTCGCTGCGCTGACTCCGCCACATGCGGAAATCCGCACGCGGGTTCCCGCAATTGGGCCGTCGCAGGACCGATGCTAGGGTCCGGCCACCAAGTACCATCTTGGGTCAACGCATTGTTTTATAATGGATTACCAAAGATGCCCGATCCCGGCGTGTTCCTGGCCACCAACTTCAACCCGGCCACCTCTCCTGTCCAATCCGTCATCTACGACGCAAACGGCATGATCGACGAAGGCCCGATCGCCAATGCGGCCGCCCTCGGCTACACCGCCAGCGCGACGGATCTCTATCTCGAACAGGGTTTTGCCTCGATCGGCTATGGCGATCTGGTCCACGACGTCTCGGCGCAGTTCCCCGGGGCGACCTATTATTCGACCATCTCGATCGGCGTCAGCGCGAACGGCACCACCACGATCTACGACCAGCACGGCATTCGCGGCGGCAAGGGCAGCGAGGTGATCTTCGACACCGGCGGCGACGACATCTTCGTCACCCGGGGCGGCGCCGACCTGGTCGTCAGCTTCGGCGGCAACAACGCGGTCGATGCGGGCAGCGGCGACGATATCGTGATGCTCGGCACCGGCGACGACGTGGTGCTGGGCGGGGCCGGCAACGACTGGATCGGCACGCGCGAGGGCGCCGACATCATCGACGCGGGCAACGGCCATGACACGGTCGAGGGCGGCGCGGGCGCGGACACCATCTGGGGCGGGCGCGGCAATGACCGGATCGACGCCGGCGCGGGCGATGACTGGATGGCGGGCGGTGGCGGCCGCGACACCTTTGTCTTTGCCGCCGGCTGCGGCGCCGAGGTGATCGCCGACCTCGAGGCCCGCGACTGGATCGAGCTGGCGGCCAGCACCGGGCTCACCGACTTTGCAGCCGTGCAGGGTGCCCTGTCCCAGCAGGGGCAGGACGTGGTGCTGGACCTTGGCAATGGCGACAGCGTCCTGATCGAGGACGTGGCCCTTGGCCAACTGAATTCAGGCGATTTCATCTTCGCCTGATGTCCCGGGCAGCGCGGCCTCGACCCGCGGTGCCAGGCCCTCCCCGAGTCGCGTCCCCAAACGCCATCGGCCCGGGGAGGGTCCGCCTTTATCTGCGCAAGAGCGCACATCATGGATGCGATTTCTCACATCCGTGCAATCTTGTGTAATCGCCTCCGAGGGCCGAGATATGCTGCAGACGCAAACAATCGCCCATCGGAGGCCCCAATGACCACCCCCAATATCGCCGTCATCATCAGCACCACTCGCGCCAGCCGCTGGGGCAAGGTCCCGGCCGACTGGATCACCGCCAAGATTGCCGCCGACGGCCGCATGAACGCCACCATCCTCGACCTCGCCGAATTCGACCTGCCGCTGTTCGACGAGATGGCGTCGAACCGCTGGATGCCCTCGTCTGACCCCAAGGCCGTCGCCTGGCAGGAAGAGCTGGCCAAGTATGACGGCTATGTCTTCGTGACGGCGGAATACAACCACTCGATCTCGGGCGCGCTGAAGAACGCCCTGGACCAGGCGTTCAAGGAATGGGTGCATAAGCCCGCAGCGGCCGTCGGTTATGGCGGCGTCGGCGCGGCCCGCGCGATCGAGCATCTGCGCGGCATCACCACCGAGCTTCGCATGGTCAACGTCGGTGACGCCGTGCACATCGGCGGCAACATCTTCATGGAAACCCACCCCCTGGGCGGCCAGCAAAAGCCGCTGAGTGACTTCGACGCGGCGCTGGACCCGTCGGTCAAGGCGATGCTGGACGAGCTGTTCTTCTGGGTCAGCCTGACCAAGGACGCCAAGTAAGCCATTTCCCCGGGTTCTCCTCCCCGGTGACCTGGTCAGGGGCCTCGCGTGGTGCGGGGCCCCTTTTCCTTTGCGCTAGCGCGGCGGTGCCAGCCCCTCGGCCGCGAGCAGCCGGGCGCAATCGTCCATCGCGTCGGTAAAGGACGTGAGCGCGCGCAGCCCGGACATCGTCCCGGCCTCGGCCAGGGCGCGGTAGGTGAGCGTGTCGATCCGCGCGCGACCGGCGGCGCGGTTGACCTCGACCAGGCGCATGGCCTCGGGGGTCGCGTCAAGCCGGCGGTCGATCTCGGTCGCAAGCATCGCCGCCGCCTCGGCCCAGGCGGCATCGCCCCGCGCGGCGGCGGCCTCGTAACGCCCCCAGCAAAGCGAAAGCCCGGAGAGCCCGGGCTTTGCGTTTTCTTGCATCAATGAGTCCTGTGCCGCGCTTGCCCCCAGAAGGATCAGCGCGGCCAGCATCTCTACCCGAGGCTCAGGCTTGCCGCGCTTTCGGGCAGTTCCTCGTCAAAGCAGCGCTGGTAGAACTCTGCCACTGTCTGGCGCTCGAGCTCGTCGCACTTGTTGAGGAAGGTCACGCGGAAGGCGTAGCCCAGGTTGCGGAAGATCTCGGCGTTCTGGGCCCAGGTGATCACGGTCCGCGGCGACATGACGGTCGACAGGTCGCCGTTCATGAAGGCGGTCCGGGTCAGGTCGGCCAGGTGCACCATCTGGCTGACCTGCTTGCGGCCCTTTTCGGTGTTGTAATGCGGGTTCTTCGACAGAACGATCGCCACCTCGGCATCATGGCTGAGGTAGTTCAGCGTCGCGACCAGCGACCAGCGGTCCATCTGGGCCTGGTTGATCTGCTGGGTGCCGTGGTAAAGGCCCGTGGTGTCGCCAAGGCCGACGGTGTTGGCCGTGGCGAAGAGGCGGAAGAACGGGTGCGGGGTGATGATCTCGTTCTGGTCAAGCAGGGTCAGCTTGCCGTCATGTTCCAGCACGCGCTGGATCACGAACATCACGTCCGCGCGGCCGGCGTCGTATTCGTCGAAGACGATGGCGACCGGGTTGCGCAGCGCCCAGGGCAGGATGCCCTCGTGGAACTCGGTCACCTGCTTGCCGTCGCGCAGCTTGATCGCGTCCTTGCCGATCAGGTCGATCCGGCTGATGTGGCTGTCGAGGTTGACGCGTACCGCAGGCCAGTTCAGCCGCGCGGCGACCTGTTCGATATGGGTCGACTTGCCGGTGCCGTGGTAGCCCTGGATCATCACGCGGCGGTTGTTGCGAAAGCCCGCAAGGATCGCCAGCGTCGTGTCCGGGTCGAACTTGTAGGTCGAATCGATGTCCGGAACCCGGTCCGTGGCCTCGGCAAAGCCCTTGACCACCATGTCCGTGTCGATCCCGAACATCTCGCGAACCGAAATCTCCTCGGTGGGTTTGGCGGTCATGTCGCTCATCCCGTCAGCCATCTCTCTCATTCCTTCCTCAGGTGGCATGCCGGGCCACCGGGCTCCGGGATGCACCAAATCCATGGCGGACACAAGGGGAACCCCGGCGGCAATGGCCCCGTGGCACCCGCCTACCCTTGCCTTGATCAGGACCCGTAGACCTCGATCGTCGGCAGATCGGTCAGCGGCGCCTCGATCAGGCGCATGGCGGCCAGCGACAGCCGGCTGCCGGCGCCGGGTTCGCCGTCGATCGGGATCAGGTCGACCTCGGCGCTTTTGCCGGTGGCGGGAAAGACCACCCGGCCCTTGCCGGCCACGCTGACCAGCGGCGTCTTGATCCAGAACCCGGGCTGAGTCGGATCCCCGAGCGAGGCGATGGTCTCGCCCAGCTTGCGCTCGCCCGCCTCGGGCGCGGCGCTGGCGGCGGCGGCGCGCTGCTCGGCGGTGGTGGTGTCGTATTGTTCCTCGGTGCGGGCGGTGCGCGGCGGCGGCGGGGCCACGGCGACGGGCTCGGCAACCTGCGCGGATGCCTCGGCTTCGGGTTCGTCCACCGGGGGCGCGTCCATCGCCGCCTCGGTACAGGCCGCCAGCAGCGCCAGCGCGGCCAGTGGCACCATGCCCCGCGTCCATGCAAATCCGGTCATTCTTCAGTCCCTTCTGCGACCCCAAATCGCTGCGCGGGCCCGGCCCGCCGTGCATCTGCGCACAAGCTAGGGCGCGCCCGTGCCTGCGTCCACCGAAAGTCTCCCTTGCGGGCAAGGGTCCGCGGACCTAGTTTCTTCTCCATGAACGCGCCTCTCATCGACCCCTTCGCCCGAGCGATCACCTACCTCCGTGTCTCCGTCACGGACCGCTGTGATTTCCGCTGCACTTATTGCATGGCCGAGAACATGTCGTTCCTGCCGAAAAAGGAGCTGCTGACGCTCGAGGAGCTGGACCGCATGTGTTCCACCTTTGTCGGCCTGGGCGTGCGCAAGCTGCGCATCACGGGCGGCGAGCCGCTGGTGCGGCGGGACATCATGACCTTTTTCCGGTCGATGTCGCGGCATCTCGACAGTGGCGCGCTGGAAGAGCTGACGCTCACCACCAACGGCAGCCAGCTGGCGCGCTTTGCCGGCGACCTCGCGGATGCGGGCGTGCGACGGGTCAACATCTCGCTCGACACGCTGGACGAGGACAAGTTCGCCCGCGTCACCCGCTGGGGGCGCCTGCCGCAGGTGCTCAAGGGCATCGACGCGGCGCAGGCGGCGGGCCTGCGGGTCAAGATCAACGCCGTGGCACTCAAGGGCTTCAACGAGGACGAGTTGCAGCGCCTGACCGAATGGTGCGCGGAACGCGACATGGACATGACCTGGATCGAGGTGATGCCCATGGGCGACATGGGCGAGACCGACCGCATCGGACAGTTCTGGTCGGTCGAGGACGTGCGCGCCCAGCTGGCGCAACATTACACCGTCACCGACATCCCCGAGCGCACAGGCGGGCCCGCGCGCTACGTGAAGCTTGAGGAGACGGGGCAGAAGATCGGCTTCATCACCCCGCTCAGCCACAATTTCTGCGAAAGCTGCAACCGGGTGCGGATCACCTGCACCGGCGAGATCTACATGTGCCTCGGCCAGGAAGACCGCGCCGACCTGCGCGCGGCCCTGCGCAACCACCCCGAGGATGACGCGGCGTTGGAACAGGCCATCCGCGCCGCCATCGCGCTCAAGCCCAAGGGGCACGATTTCGACTATTCGCGGCAGACGGTCGCGGGCCAGGTGTCGCGCCACATGTCGCACACCGGGGGCTGACCTCCCGAGAGATGCGTGCCGCGATCACGGTTTCATGATCCGTCAATTTCTGGATGCGATACCCGCATCATGACCAAGGCCCACCCACAGGATACGCCTCACCGTGCCCCGCCCCGGGGCGCGCGGGCCGCGATTCCCGAGCTTGAGCCCTGCTCGGCCCTCGGCATGATCCTGTCGCGGGTGCTGATCCCGCTGATCTTTGCCATACGCCTGCCGGCACGCCTGCGCCTGCGCCGCGACCGCGCGCGCGGGCCTGCGTCGGCGCCGCCGCGGGTGCGGCGCGATTTCGCGGTGACCGAAGAGACCCTTGGCAAGACTCGCATGTTCCGCCTCAGGCCCAGGGACCACGTGTCAACCGGACGGCTGATCTACATTCACGGCGGCGGCTACATGTTCAACCTGATCCCCGCGCAATGGATCATCCTGAGCGAGCTGTGCCGCCAGACCGGGGTCGAGGTGTTGGTCCCGCTCTACCCGCTTGCGCCCGAGGCGACGGTGGAACAGGGCCTGGCCGCCATTGCCACCGCTTGGGAGGCCGCGACTGGCGAGGTCGGCGCGCATGGCGTGATCCTGGCCGGCGATTCCGCCGGGGCCGGGCTGGCCCTGGCCTGGGCGCAGCACCTGCGCGACGCCGGGCGCGCGCCGGCGGCGGGGCTGGTGCTGTTCTCTCCCTGGCTCGACGCGACGGTCGGCGGCGAAGACCAGCCGAAACTGGCGCGGCGCGATGCCATGTTGTCGATCGAGAGCCTGCGCCAGGCCGGGCGCGCCTGGGCCGGGTCGCGCGGGGCGGATCATCCCTGGATCAGCCCCCTCTTCGGCGCCATGACCGACCTGCCGCCGATCCAGGTCTTTGCCGGCACGCGCGACGTGCTCTATTCCGACGCGCTGCGCCTCGCCGCCCGACTGCCCGAAATCGACCTGCGCCGCTATGACCAGATGTTCCATGTCTGGGTCGCCGCCCCGATCCCCGAGGCGCGCCATGCGCTGCAGGCCGCCGGGCGGTTCATCGCCGCGCGGCTGGGCCGTTAGCCGACCGCGCCCAGCAGGGCCTGCGCCGCCGCCCGCGCCTCGGGCGTGATGCGGTCGCCCGAGATCATGCGCGCGATCTCGTCCACGCGATGATCGTCCGGAAGCGCGGTCACGGTCGACAGGGTCGCCCCGTCCGCCACGCGCTTTTCCACCCGCCAGTGATGCGCCCCCAGCGCCGCCACCTGCGGCGAATGCGTCACCACCAGCACCTGCCCCGTCTCGGCCAGCGCGGCAAGGCGCCGCCCCACGGCATCCGCCGTGGCGCCGCCGACCCCGCGGTCGATCTCGTCGAAGATCATGGTCGCGCCGCCCTGCGGATCCGACAGGCAGACCTTGAGCGCCAGCAGGAAACGGCTGAGCTCCCCGCCCGAGGCGATCTTGGCCAGCGGGCCCGAGGGCGCGCCGGGGTTGGTCGCCACGGTGAACTGCACCGCGTCCCGCCCCTCGGGCCCGGCGGGGCCCTCGGTGATCTCTGTGGTGAAGATCGCGCGCTCCATCTTGAGCGGCGCGAGTTCCGCCATCACCGCCGCGTCGAGCCGCCCGGCGGCATCCCGTCGCGCATCGGTCAGCGCGGCAGCGGCGGCATCGTACTCGGCCTCGGCCGCCGCAAGTGCCTTGCGCAGGCTGACCACCTCTGCATCACCGGAATCCAGCGTCTCGAGCCGGCGGCGCAGCGTGCCGGCGAGATCGCCAAGATCATCGGGCGCCACCTGGTGCTTGCGCGCAAGACCCCGGATCGCAAACAGCCGCTCCTCGGCCTCTTCCAGCTCGAGCGGGTCGTACCGGAGGCTGTCGAGGCAGGCCTCGACGCCCTGCGTCGCCTCGCCCAGCTCGACCAGCGCGCGGTTCAAGGCGGCCAGCGGCTCTTCCAGCGCGCCCTCGGCGGCATCGGCGGCGCCTTCGAGCCAGCGCATCGCGTCGCCCATCGCGCCCTCGGCCCCTTCGAGCCCCAGCGCCTGCGCGGCGCGGGCGATGTCCTCGCGGATGCGCTCGGCCCCCTGCATCATCCGACGGCGGGTGTCGAGCACTTCCTCCTCGCCCTGCTGCGGATCCAGCTTGTCCAGCTCGGCCACCGCATGGCGCAGGAAATCCTCTTCCTTGGTCAGCTCGGCCAGTGCGGCTTCGACCTCGTCCAGCCGTTTGCGAGTGCTGGCGACATGCGCCCAGGCCCTGGCCGTCTCGGCCCGCTCGGCCCCGAGCCCGGCGTAATCGTCCAGCATGGCCCGGTGACCGCGCGGGTTCAAAAGGCCCCGGTCGTCGTGCTGGCCATGCAGCTCGACCAGCGTGTCGCCGAGCGCGCGCAGCACCTCGCCGCTGACGCGGGTGTCGTTGACCCAGGCGGTCTTGCGCCCCGAAGTCGTGTTGACCCGGCGCAGCAGCAGCTCCTCCCCGCCCGGCAGCCCGGCCTCTTCGAGGATCGCATGGGCGGCATGGCCGTCGGGCAGGTCGAACTCGGCCACCACCTCGCCCTGCTCGGCGCCTTGGCGCACCAGCTCGGCCCGGCCGCGCCAACCAAGGACAAACCCGAGCGAATCCAGCAGGATCGACTTGCCGGCCCCGGTCTCGCCGGTCAGCACGTTCAGACCCGGCTGGAAGGCAAGCTCCAGCCGGTCGATGATCAGCATGTCACGGATGTCGAGATGGCGCAGCATCGGGGCGACTCAGGGCAGCAACGGATCTACACCATATACAGCGGAATTCCAGGGAACCCCACCACATGATGTAGGGTGGGGTTTGACCCCACCGTCGGTTACAGCCATTCCCCCTTGATGACCTGGCGGTAGATCCGGGCCAGCCAGTTCTCGCCCTGCGGCTTCATCTCGAGCCCCTGGCCGGTCAGCAGCGCGTAGCTGTCCTCGTACCACTCGGTCGACCGGTAGTTGTGGCCAAGGATGGCGCCGGCGGTCTGTGCCTCGTCGGTGAAGCCCAGCGACAGGTAGCTCTCCACCAGCCGGTGCAGCGCCTCGGCGGTGTGGCTGGTGGTCTGGAAATCCTCGACCACGACGCGGAAGCGGTTGATCGCGGCCGGGTACTGCTTGCGCTTGAGGTAGAAGCGCCCGATCTCCATTTCCTTCGCCGCGAGGTGGTCGAAGGCGAGGTCGAATTTCAAGATCGCCGAACGGGCATATTCGCTGTCGGGATAAAGCTCGATCACCGTGCGCAGCGATTGCAGCGCCTGGAAGGTCAGCCCCTGGTCGCGCCCGACCTCGTCGATCTGGTCGTAGTAGCTGAGCGCCAGCAGGTACTGCGCATAGGCCGCGTCCTCACCCGTCGGGTAGAAGTCGATGTAACGCTGCGCCGACGACCGCGAATTCTCGTAATCCTCGTCCGAATGGAAGGCATAGGCCTGCATGATCAGCGCCCGCTTGGCCCAGTCGGAATAGGGATAAAGCCGCTCGATTTCCGAGAAATAGAAGGCCGCGTCCTCGTAGCGACGGCGCTCCATCTCGAATTCGCCGCGCTCGAAGATCTGCTCGGGCGTGAAATTCTCGATCGGGATGTTGCCGCGACCGAAGCCCCTGGATTCGCTGCCGCCAGAGCCGCCACAAGCCGAGAGCACTGCCACGAGGGCCACAGCGCCGACCCACTTCGCCCGGGAAACGCCCCCTCTCATGCCTGACCACCCTCTGAGTTCCTGCCCGGGGCCTTACCCGGCCCCGATTGTCGGCTTGGGTCTAGCATAGAAAATCCGGGGGCAAAATGGTCTTGGCGCGTTTTTGATCGGCTGAGGATTTCGCGCCGCGACACGCCGCGCGGGGTCACGCGACGGCGGGCATTTCATCAAGCCGCACGCCCACGCCCGGCAGCAGCGCCGCGGTTTCGGCGTCGCAGGTGCGGATGCGGAAGGCGCCCGGCGTGGCGAAAAGCTTGCGCAGCAGCTTGTTGGTGATCGCGTGGCCGGCGCGATGGCCGGTGTAGCGGCCCAGGATCGGCCCGCCCGCCAGCGCGAGATCCCCCAGCGCGTCGAGCATCTTGTGGCGCACGGCCTCGTCCCGGTGGCGCAGACCGCCGGGGCTGAGGACCTTGTCGCCCTCGACCACCACCGCGTTCTCCATCGTGCCGCCCAAAGCGAGCCCGTTGGCGCGCATCGCGTCCACGTCGGCTTGGCGGCAGAAGGTGCGGCTGTCGCAGAGCTCGCGCACGAAGGTGCCGTTGTTCAGCACCAGCGCCTTGTCCTGACGGCCGATCACCTGGTCGGCGAAATCGATGTGGAACGCCATCTCGCTGCGCGGTGCGGGCGAGAGGCTCGCCCAGGCGTCGCCTTGGTCGAACCGCACCGGGGCGAGGATCTCGATCACCGTGACGGCGGCGGCAAGCTGGCGGGTGCCTGCCTCGAGGAAGGCCTGCACGAAGGGGGCGGAGGAGCCATCGAGGATCGGGACCTCGGGGCCGTCGATGTCGATGCGGGCGTTGTGGATGCCGAGCCCGGCCAGGGCGGCCATCACGTGTTCGATGGTCGAGACCGAGACGCCGGCCTCGTTCACCACGCGGGTGCACAGGCGTGCATCGTCGACGAGGTCCCAGCGCGCGGGCACCACGGCGTTGCCAAGGCGGATGTCGGTCCGGCGGAACCGCACGCCGCTGCCGGCCGGAGCCGGATGCACGGTCATCGTCACGGGCTGTCCGCCATGCAGGCCGACCCCGTCGAAACGAACCACCGATTTGAGCGTCTTCTGCACGATTGACCTCGAACGTCCAATTGTCAGAGGCAGATCGCCCCTTGTTGCAGGGTAGTTAATCACTGGGGGGCCGTGGCTCAATTCACTCTTTGCGACGCTCTGAAACATGGAAACACGCGGTGAGCGGTGGCCTGCCGACGACCTGAAGACGCTGTCGTAACCTGTTGTTTCGACGTCGTAATTCAACCCGCCGGCCGACATCACACGGGCGCGATAAGGGGCCGATGATCACGACATTGCAACAAAAAAGGGCCGCCCCAAGGGGCGGCCCGTGATCTTGTGGACAAGTGCCGTGGCGTCAGTTGGCCTGGCGGCGCAGGAAGGCGGGGATCTCGATCCGCTCCTGGTCGGGGTCCACGGCCTGGGCCCGCTGGGGCGCCGGCGCGGCCGCCTGGCCACCCTGCACGCGGGGCTGCTGGCGCGGTTGCTGGGCCTGGGGCTGGTTGCCCTCGGCATGGCCGGTCATGCGGTTGATCAGCGAGTTGATGCCAAAGCGCGGGCGTTCACCCTCGGCCGCGGCCGGCTTTGCTGCGGGACGCTCTTCGGCGCGCGGCGCCTGACGTGCGGCATCGACGCCCTTGTTGTGGCGCACGGCGGCCTGCAGACGGGCCAGCGCCTCGGAAGACGGGGTGCCGGCCGGGGCGGGCTGCGGAGCGACATAGGCCTCGGGCTCATGCGCCTCGGCCTCGAAATCGTCGTCGCGCGGCTGGAAGGCCGCGACCTGCGGCTTGTAGGCCGGGGCGGGCAGACCGTCGCTGCCCTCGTCGTCGAAGATGGATTCCATCTGCTCTTCGGCCGCGGCACGCTGGGTGTCGAGATCGGCAAACAGCGACGGCTCTTCGTGGCGCGCGGCGACCTGGGCCGGGGCCGGCTTGGGCGCGGGCTTCGGCGCTTCTTCCACGGCTTCGATCTCGGACGGCTGCTTGAGCGGCTCGGACAGCTTGCGGCGCGGGACTGGCACGTCATGCACGGTGTCCGAGGCGTCGATGCCGGTGGCGACGACCGACACGCGCATCGCGCCGCCCATGCTTTCGTCCAGCGTGGAGCCGACGATGATGTTGGCGTCCGCGTCCACTTCCTCGCGGATGCGGTTGGCGGCTTCGTCCAGCTCGAACAGGGTCAGGTCATGCCCGCCGGTGATGTTGATCAGCACGCCCTTGGCGCCGCGCAGCGAGATCTCGTCGAGCAGCGGGTTGGCGATCGCCTTCTCGGCGGCCTGGATGGCGCGGTCTTCGCCCTCGGCCTCGCCGGTGCCCATCATGGCCTTGCCCATTTCGTCCATCACGGCGCGGACGTCGGCAAAGTCGAGGTTGATGAGGCCCGGGCGGACCATCAGGTCGGTCACGCCCTTGACGCCCTGATACAGCACGTCGTCGGCCATCGAGAACGCCTCGGTGAAGGTCGTCTTTTCGTTGGCGAGGCGGAACAGGTTCTGGTTGGGGATGATGATCAGCGTGTCGACCATCTTCTGCAGGGCCTCGACGCCGTCCTCGGCCTGCTTCATCCGCTTGCCGCCCTCGAACTGGAACGGCTTGGTCACGACGCCGACGGTCAGCACGCCCAGCTCGCGCGCGGCCTGCGCGATGATCGGCGCGGCGCCGGTGCCCGTGCCACCGCCCATCCCGGCGGTGATAAAGCACATGTGCGCGCCGGCCAGGTGATCGACGATCTGCTCGATGCTCTCTTCGGCGGCGGCGGCCCCGATGCTGGCCTTGGCGCCGGCGCCCAGACCTTCGGTGACCTTCACGCCCAGCTGGATGCGGTTTTCCGCGTTCGACTGCTGCAGCGCCTGCGCGTCGGTGTTCGCCACCACGAAGTCCACGCCGTCCAGCTGCTTGTCGATCATGTTGTTGACCGCGTTGCCACCAGCCCCACCAACGCCGAACACGGTGATACGGGGCTTGAGCTCTTCCTGGCCGGGCATCGAGAGATTGAGGGTCATTGGTCCTATCCGCCTGTCGTTGATCGAGGCCGCGTTCCGGCCATTTTTCTGCCTGTCATTGGAATACTTATCCAACTGTGTCGGAAACGTCACGCAAAAAACGCTGAAACGCCACGAAATATAGGCATCCCGCCCAGTGGCTTGGCGGGATGTTGCCGACGTGACCAGATGTGGTTGATTTGGCTGAATGACACACAAACAACAGCACCCCGGCCCCGCGAGGGGGCCGCGCAAATCTTGGGTCAACGATGTGCGAAGGCTCTGCCCGCCCTCTTCGCGCCCTCTCCGGGACGTCTGTTAACCTTGTATTAAACTCGCCGGGTCCCGTCACCCCCTAAATTGGTGACCAAACCTGATCTTGTTGTTTCCAGGCCCGCACCTACCAGTTGTCGCGGAACCACTTGACCGCGCGCCGCAGGCTGCGGGCGGGGTAGCGTTCGACGGGGATCTCGAAATCCCACCATTCGTCCTGCGGATGCGCCGCGAAAAGGCACAGGCCCACGGCGCTGGCAAAGCCCGGCCCGGTGGCCGCCTGTGGCAGGCCATGGACGCGCAGCGGACGGCCCAGGCGCACCTGGCTGCCCAGGATGCGGCTCGCCAGCCCGTCAAGGCCGGGGATCTGGCTGCCGCCGCCGGTCAGCACGATCTGCTGGCTTGGCAGGTGTTCGAACCCGGCCGCATCCAGACGCGCGCGGACTTCCTCGAGGATCTCCTCGACCCGCGGGCGCATGATGCCGATCAGCTCGGCCCGGCTGACCTGCCGGCGGTCGTGTTCCCAATCGCCGGTCTCGCCCCCGATGTCGATCATCTCGCGGTCGTCCATGCCGGTGGCGACGACGCCGCCGTAGAAGGTCTTGATCCGCTCGGCCATGTTGGTCGGCACCTGCAGGCCCATCGAGATGTCGCCCGTCACGTGGTCTCCGCCGATCTTGACGCTGTCGGCGTAGATCATGTGCTTTTTCATGAAGATCGAGATGCCGGTCGCCCCGCCGCCAAGGTCGATGCAGGCCGAGCCCAGCTCCTGCTCGTCCTCGACAAGGCTCGAGATGCCGGACACGTAGGCCGAGCTGGCGATCCCGGCGAGTTCCAGGTCGCAGCGGCGCACGGCATGGGCCAGGTTACGGATCGCGGCACCTTGCACGGTCAGCATGTGCATGTCGCAGGCCAGCTGGTTGCCGATTTGCCCGCGCGGGTCATTGAGCCCGGTGCGGTGGTCGAGCGCGAAGTTCACAGGCTGCGCATGCAGCACCTCGCGCCCCTCGCCAAGGTCGGGCACGTCGCAGGACGACAGCACGCGCGCCACGTCCTGTTCGCTGACCTGGGCCTCTTCGACCTCGATCTGCCCGGCCAGGCCATAGCTGCGCGGCTCGGCCCCCGCAAAGCAGGCGATCACGTGGTCGACGCGGATGTTGGCCATCTTCTGCGCGGCCTGCAACGCGGTGCGGATCGCGCGTTCCGTCTCGGCCATGATGTCGATCTCGCCAAAGCGGACCCCGCGCGACCGGGTGGTCGCGGCGCCGATGACACGGAACCCCGATTGCCCCGCCAGCGAGCCCACGCCGTCGTCGCCATGCTGCGCCTCGCCGTCGAAGCGCAGCACGAGGCAGGCGATCTTGGACGTGCCCACGTCGAGGATGGCGATCACGCCCCGCTGCATCGCCGCCTTGCGCATCTGGCGCATGGCCCGTTGGGATTCGTAGAGTTCGATCATCCTCAGTGGTCTCCGGGTTCGATCTGGCGGACGCGCCACAATTCCTGCACGGCCGCATCTGTCATGCGAAGCGTCGGGCGCGCGGCATTGCGCATGTCCACGACGGAAACGTCTCGGTCCAGAAGGTCCTGGGCCGAATGCAGCGCGATCACGCGCTCGAGCGCCATGACCGGGTCGGTCTCTGGCAGAAGGATGCGCTGGCCGCGGTCCAGCACCACGTCCCAGCGCCGGTCGCCCATGCGCACGAGCCCGCGCAACCGGGTGCTGAGCGGCGCGGCGGCGGCGATCAGCTCGAGCGCGGCGGGCACGTCGGCGCCCGCCCCCTCGCCCGCGATCAGCGGCAGGTCGGGCCGGTCGAGCCGCGAGGCCAGCAGCCGCACCGGCGCGCCGGTCTTGTCCAGCATCTCGACCCCGTCGGCGGTGCGCCACAGGATCGCCGGCACCCGTTCGGTCACGTCGATCTGCAAGACGCCACCGGGGCGGATGCGCACCTGCGCCCGCGCCACGGGGTCGAGCCCGGCGACGGTGCGCCGCACCTCGTCGAGGTCCAGGTCGAAGGACGACATGGGAAAGTCCAGCGGCACGATCTCGCGGATGTCCTCGGCCACCTCTTCCGAGGCACCGTCGATGGCCATCAGGTTGACCATGAACTCGGGCCGTTCCTTGACCGCCGCCTGCAGGTCGTTGATGCCGCCGACAAAGGCATCGCGCCGGCCCTCGTCGGCGAACCAGATCGTGCCGGCCGTCAGCGCGATGGCAAAGGGCACGCCGACGCGCAGCCCCAGCCGGAAGGCCGGGGTCAGCATCAGCCGGTGCAGCCGGTAGCGCAGCCGCGACGGCGCGGGATCGGGACGGGTCATCGATTGCATGAGGCATCCTCCACCAGCCAGCGACAGAATGCGCCGAATGTCATGCCCGCCGCCTGCGCCTGTTCGGGCGACAGCGAAGTGGGCGTCATGCCGGGCTGGGTGTTGACCTCGAGAATGATGAGGCCATCGAGCCCCTTCGCCTCGTCCCAGCGGAAATCGGTGCGGCTGGCGCCCCGGCAGCCCAGCGCGTCATGGGCGCGGCGGGCCATGTCGAGGCAGGCGTCGTAGATCTCGCTCGGGATGTCGGCGGGGCAGACATGGCGCGACCCGCCGGGCTTGTACTTGGCGTCGTAATCGTACCAGCCGGTGGTCAGGATATCGGTCACCCCCAGCGGCCGGTCGCCCATCACGGTGGTCGTAAGCTCGCGCCCGGGCGCATAGGCCTCGACCATCACCACGTCGGGCATCTCGGGCCCCAGCGGTGCCGGGCCGTTGTTGTCCTCGGTCACCAGGTAGACGCCGACCGAGGATCCTTCGTTGTTCGGCTTGACCACGTAGGGCGGGGTCATGACGTGACGCGCGGCGGCCTCTTCGCGGGGCACCAGGTGGCTTTCGACCACTGGCAGCCCGGCGCGGGCGAGGATCTCCTTGCTGCGCTGCTTGTCCATGGCAAGGGCCGAGGCCAGCACGCCGGAATGCGTGTAGGGGATCTTCAGCCATTCCAGCAGGCCCTGCACGCAGCCATCTTCGCCCCAGCGACCATGCAGGGCGTTGAACACCACGTCCGGTTTGATGTCTCCAAGGCGCGCCGGCAGGTCGGGCCCTGCATCGACCTCGACTACCTCGTACCCTTCGCCCCGTAGTGCGGCCGCGCATTCACGCCCCGTGGACAGCGACACGTCCCTCTCTGCCGAGGGACCGCCCATCAACACCGCAACCTTGGGGCCTGTCCTGCTCGACATGACCCATCCGCCTCAAGTTCCGGGCGTTTTTCGCCCGTGTATTGCGGTCATCCGCGTTGGGATGACCCTTGTCTTATCCAGTCCGCTGGGATTGCGCTGCCAAAATGCCGTCGGTCACCGCGTCCTGCTCTGGGGCCGGTTCGCCGACCCTCATGATTTCCCAGTGTAACTCTATTCCAGAGCTGAGGAAAACCCTTTTTCGCACCTCTTCGCCCAAGGCTTCGAGATCATGGGCGGATGCCTGCCCGGTATTGATCATGAAGTTGGAATGCATCTCGCTCATCTGCGCGCCGCCCACCTTGGCGCCGCGCATGCCGGCATCGTCGATCACCTTCCAGGCCTTCAGATCATGCACGTCATCGGCCCGGCCGGTCGAGCTGAAGCCCGCCGGGTTGCGGAAGGTGCTGCCCGCCGTGCGGTCCTTGGTCGGCTGGGTGGCGTCGCGCTTGGCCAGCTGCTCCTCCATCCGCGCGGCGAGGGCGGCGGGATCGCCCGGCTCACCCTCGAAGGTCGCGTCGACCAGCACCGCGCCCTCGGGCAGGTCCGACTGGCGGTAGCGGAAGTTCAGGTCCTCGGGCGTCAGCGTGATGACCGCGCCCTGCCGCGTGACCGCGCGGGCGGAGACGAGGTGATCGGCCACGTAAGACCCGTAGCAGCCCGCGTTCATCCGAACCGCCCCGCCGATCGCGCCGGGGATGGTGCGCAGGAAGGTCAGGTCGACCCCCGCCTCGGCCGCCTTCTTGGCCACTTGGGCGTCCAGCATGGCGGCGCCCGCGGTAACGCGGGTGCCCGCGATCTCGACGCTGTTGAAGCCGCGCCCCAGCCGGATCACCACGGCCCGCAGCCCGCCATCGCGCACGATCAGGTTCGACCCGACGCCCATCGGGAAGACGGGCACGGACGGGTCGAGCGCGGCCAGAAAGCTCTGCAAATCGTCCAGGTCGGCCGGCTGAAACAGCCATTGCGCAGGCCCGCCCACGCGCAGCCAGGTCAGGTCGGCCAGGGGGCGGTCGGGCGTCAGGCGCCCACGGGGTGTCGGAAGATCACTCATGCGCGGTTACTGCCCAATGCGGGTGCCAGGGTAAAGAGGCATCGCGCCGGGGCGCGGCCGGTTGGCAATCACCCGCTCTGCCCGTTGCGCTCGGCCAGGCCAAAGCGCCGCTTGATCCACATGGCCAGGTAGTAGACCGGCCAGCGCAGCACGCTCATCCCGGCGGCCAGCAGAAGCAGGCCGATCCAGGGGCCATGCTGCCAGGTGACATAGCCGACGATCGGAATGCCGGTGGCGATCAGCACGTAGGCGCGGCGCCAGTGGTGGTCCTTGGACGGCAACATGGCCAGGATGTTGGCGGCCGCCGCCCAAAGCGCGGCAAGGGTCAGCGACAGGCTCATTCCGGGATCTCCGGCCGCTCGCCCCGCGCCCGCGCGATCAGGTAGCGCAGCGGGTTGCGCATCACCGACAGCACCGCCAGCAGGCAGATGGCCCCGATCCACCAGCCATGGACCAGGCCGATATAGACCAGCAGGATCGGCGCGGTGATCAGCAACGTGATCCCGGGAATGTACTGCCGGCGCATCGGCAACCAGGCGGTGGCGGTGGCGACCACCACCCAGAGACAGGCCAGAAGCAGGGGCGTGCTCATCACGTCAGTCCTTTCAACGTCAATCCGAAGGTTACGGCAGCAATGCCCAGCCCCGCAACAGGCACGATCATCGGAACCGAAAATCCCGGCGAGGGGCCGCGCCGCTTGAGACCGATCAGGGCTGCGTTCACCAGCACGAAGACCGCCAGCAGCACGGCCGAGGTGCTCTCGGCCAGCGTCGCCACCGGCAGCGCCGTGGCGGTCGCGATCACGGCGGCGCCCACCAGCAGCGTCGCGGCCACGGGCGTGCCGAACCGGGCCGAGACATGGCCCAGCGGCGCCAGCAGCGCCCAGCGGGTCCGCATCCCGAACAGCACCCGCGCCGCCATGACGATCTGCGCCAGCACCCCGTTCAGCGCGGCCACCACGGCGATCATCGACAGCACCCGCGCATCCCCGCCCCGGGTCTGCTGCCAGACCAGGGCCAGCGGCTGCTCTGACCCGGTCAGCACATCGGCCGGCAGGGCGCGCACGGCGGACCAGCTCACCAGCCCGTAGATCAGCGTGGCGATGCCCAGCGCGCCCAGGATTGCCAGCGGCAGGGTCCGGCCGGGGTCGCGCACCTCTTCGGCCATGTTCACGATGTCCTCGAAGCCGATGAAGGCGAAAAAGGCCAGCACGGCCCCTGCCCCCACCCCGGCCCAGTGGATCTGCGGCGCGGCGAGGTACCCGGCCACCGGCTCCGCCCCGCTGGCCGCCCAGACCACAAGGCCCAGCCCCGCAAGCTCCACCAGCGTGAAGAGCGCGGCGAGCGCGAGGCTCTCGAGCACCCCCACGATCGACACCGCCACCAGCGCCGCGCCGATCCCGGCAATGGCCCAGGTCGGATCGATCGCCACGACGCCGGTCAGGTACCCCACCCCGCCGCGCAGCACGGCGGCGGCGGAAATCGTCCCGGCCAGCACGATGCCAAGCCCCACGACCACGGCCAGCCAGCGCGACCCCAGCCCGCCCTCGACATAGGCCGCCTCGCCCGCCGCCTCGGGGTAACGCACCGACAGCTCGGCATAGCTGAGCGCGGTCGGCGCCGCGATCAGCCCGGCCAGCAGGAAGGACAGCGGCGCCCAGACGCCCGCCGCGCCCGCAACCGCACCGACCAGCACGTATATCCCCGCCCCGACGATCACCCCGACCCCGTAGGCCATGAGCAACCCGGGCCCGATCCGCCGTTTCAGCGCCTCAGCCATGCCGCCCGACCGGGGCCACGCCCCGATCCCTCTTCATCTTGCCAATTAAACTCCGGGGGGAGTCGCCACAGGCGACGGGGGGCTGGCCCCCCTTGTCCCCCGGTCGGGTCACTTTCCCAGCCTCTCGGGCAGGTTGTTCGCCCAGGCCGAGATCGTGCCGGCCCCAAGGCAGACCACCATGTCGCCCGGTTGGGTCTGTTCGCGCACCAGCCGCTCGAGGTCATCCTCGTCATGCAGGGCGCGGGCATGGCGATGGCCATGGCGGATCAGCCCGGCCACGAGGTCATCGCGCGAAGCGCCGGGGATCGGCTCTTCGCCGGCGGCAAAGACCTCGGCGATGGCGACCACGTCCGCCTCGTTGAAACAGGCGCAGAAATCGTCAAAGAGGCTCGAGAGCCGCGAATAGCGGTGCGGCTGGTGCACGGCGATGACCCGGCCCTCCGAGGCCTGGCGCGCGGCCTTCAGCACGGCTGCGATCTCAACCGGGTGGTGGCCGTAATCGTCGATGATCGTCACGCCGTTGACTTCGCCCACCTTCGTGAAGCGCCGGTTGACGCCGCCGAACGCCGCGAGGGCCCCGCGGATCTCGTCCCCGCTCATGCCCAGATGCCGCGCCACGGCCGCTGCCGCCAGCGCGTTGCTGACGTTGTGATCGCCCGGCATCGGTAGGGTGCAGCCCTCGATCCGCAGATCCTCGGCCTGGAAGAGGATGTCGAAATGCGCCACGCCCTTTTCGTAGCGCAGCCCCACCGCGCGCACATCGGCCTGGGCGTTGAACCCGTAGGTGGTCACCCGGCGGTCGGTCACCCGGCCGACCAGCGACTGCACCTCGGGATGGTCCGTGCAGCAGACCGCCAACCCGTAGAAGGGAATGTTCGACACGAAATCGTAAAACCCCTGCCGCAGGTTCTCGATCGAGCCCCAGTGCTCCATGTGCTCGGGGTCAATGTTGGTCACGATGGCGATGGTCGCCGGCAAGCGGTTGAAAGTGCCATCGCTTTCGTCGGCCTCGACCACCATCCATTCGCCGCGCCCGAGGCGGGCGTTCGAGCCATAGGCGTGGATGATCCCGCCGTTGACCACGGTCGGGTCGAACTTGCCCGCGTCGAGCAGCGTCGCGACCATCGTGGTCGTCGTCGTCTTGCCGTGCGTGCCCGCGACGGCGACGTTGGATTTCAGCCGCATGAGTTCCGCCAGCATCTCGGCCCGGCGGACGACCGGCAGGCCCTGGGCGCGGGCCGCGTCCAGCTCCGGGTTGCCCGCCTTGATCGCGGACGAGATCACGATGACCTGCGCGCCCGCGAGGTTCTCGGCTTTCTGGCCGATGAACACGGTGGCGCCCAGCGCCTCGAGCCGCTGGGTGATCTTGGACGGTTTCAGGTCGGACCCCTGCACCACGTAGCCATGCTCCAGCAGCACCTCGGCGATCCCCGACATGCCGATGCCGCCGATGCCGACGAAATGGATGGGGCCCACGTCCCCGGGCAGCTTGGTGGCGGCGTTCATGGCGGGTCCTTCCCCTGCAAGGTCCTTCATTCTTCGCTCCTTCCCGAGAGGGTTTCGACAAGCGACACGAGCCGCTCGGTGGCGTCGGGTACCGAGCAGCCAAGGGCGGCTCGGGACATCTGCAAGGCCGCCTCCGGGTCCGAGAGAACCGCGGCGATATGCTGGCTCAGCGCCTCGATGTCCAGCAGCTTTTCCGGGATCAGCACCGAGGCGCCGGCATCGGTCAGCCCGCGCGCATTGGCGGTCTGGTGATCGCCGGCGGCAGCGGCGAAGGGGATCAGCACAGAGGGGCGGCCGATGGTGGCGATATCCGCGACCGACGAGGCGCCCGAGCGGCTGATGACCAGCTGCGCCTCGGACATGCGGCGGGGGATGTCGGTGAAAAAGGGCTGCACCTCGGCGTTGATGCCGTTCCCGGCGTAGTAATCGGTGACCCGTGCCTCGTCCTCGCCCCGCGCCTGGTGGCTGATGCGCAGGCGGCGCAGCATGTCCATCGGCAGGGCGGCGATGGCAGGCGGGACCACGTCCGACAGGATCCGCGCGCCTTGGCTGCCGCCGATGACCAGCACCGACATCGGGTAATCGCCGGGCACGATATAGGGCGATCCGGCCTTTTCCAGCACCGCGCCGCGCACCGGGTTGCCGGTAAAGACACCCTCGACCCCGTCCGGCAGCGCCGTCGGCCAGGTGCCGCAGGCGACGGTGTGAACGCGGGTCGAAAAGATCTGGTTCACCCGCCCCAGCACGCCGTTCTGTTCATGGATCATCCGTGGCAGGCGCAGGATGCGCGCCGCTGCCAGCGCCGGGATCGACGGGTAGCCGCCGAAGCCCACCACCACGTGGGGCTTGTCCCGCATCATCCGCGACACGGCCGAGGCGACGCCCCCCGCGATCCGGAACGGCACCGCCGCCTTGGCCGCTAGGCCGCCCCGCGCGAAGGTGGCCGAGGAAATCTGCTCGATCTCCACCGTGTGGGGGAAGCCGCCGGTGTAGCGCGCGCCGCGCGCATCGGTCGACAGCTTGACCCGCCAGCCGCGGCGCAGCAGCGCCTCGGCCAGGGCCTGGGCCGGGAACATGTGCCCGCCCGTGCCACCCGCGGCGATGACGATCAGCGGCTGGCTCATCGGTGGCCCCGCAGGATGTCCCCGATGTCACCCTGCGGCCGGCTCCGCGTGAAGGCCAGCAGCATGCCCACGGCGATCCCGCTGGCGATGACGGACGAACCGCCATAGCTGACGAAAGGCAGCGTCATACCCTTGGCGGGCAGCAGCCGCACCGCGACGCCCATGTTGATCATCGCCTGCACGCCGAACATGGCGGCAAGGCCGGTCCCTGCGAGGCGGATGAAGGGGTCGCGCTCCTTCATCAGGCGCGAAAAGCTGCGCACCACGACGATGGAATAGAGCACGATGATGCAGAGGACGAGCACCAGCCCGTATTCCTCGGCCGCAACGGCGATGATGAAGTCGGTATGGGCGTCGGGCAGCGACCATTTCACCTCGCCCTCGCCCACGCCGACGCCGAAAAAGCCGCCCTCGCGGATCGCGTTGGTGGCGTACCCCAGCTGCGTGCGCGGGTCCACGTCCGGGCTCAGGAACCCGTCGATCCGGCGCGCGAAGTGTTCCGAGTTGTTGTAGGCCATGATACCGCCCAGCGTGACCATGCCTGCCATGCCGACCAGCAGCAACATCGGCGCCCCGGCGACGAAATACATCACGCCCCAGCCGAACAGCACCAGCGCCGCCTGGCCGAAGTCGGGCTGCATGGCCAGGATCAGCACGATGCTGATCGCCATGATGAAGGACCAGAGCCGCCCCGGCGGCCCGCCCACTTCCTGCGCGGCGGCCAGCATCCAGGCGGCGGCCACGACGAAACCGGGCTTCAGGAACTCGCTGGGCTGAACCGCTGCAAAGCCCAGCGAATACCACCGCGTCGCGCCCTTGCCGAAATCGGTGCCGAAGAACGGCAGCCCGCAAAGTGCGATGAAGGTCGCGATGAAGCCGAGGATCGCAAGACGTCGCACCAGTTGCGGCGACATCATCGAGGTCAGGATCATGGCCACCATGGCCGCCCCGCCGAACACCATCTGCCGCTGCACATAGTGGAAATGCGGAAAGCCGTTGCGCTCGGCCAGCGGCGGCGAGGCCGCGAGGCCCAAGAGCAGCCCCACCCCGAAGAGGAGCAGGATGCAGGACATCGACCACTTGTCGATCGTCCGCCACCACTTCGGAAGAATCGGTTCGCCGTCCCGCACGGGGACGGTGCCATAGACCATCTCTGTCATGAGCCTGCCTGCGCTCGTGTCACTGCCCGGCCCCTTTTGGGGCTCTGGCGTGGAGTCTAGACGCTTTTGCACCCGGTTGCCAGAAATAATGCGGTCTGTTGCACCCTTGCAAAAGGCAACCGGCTGGCCCATGGGACGGCCATGCAGGTCGATACCTTGATCCTTGGCGCCGGGGCCGCCGGCATGATGTGCGCCGCCGCCTGCGGCGGGGCGTTTGCTGTGGAAAAACCGTCCCGAGACGCGCCATCAGGCGCGACGACGACCCGGACATTGGTCATCGACCACGCCAAGGCGCCGGGCGAGAAAATCCGCATCTCGGGCGGCGGCCGCTGCAATTTCACCAACATGCACGCGGGGCCGGACAACTTCCTGTCGGCCAACCCGCATTTCGCCAAGTCGGCGCTCAGCCGCTACACGCAATGGGACTTTTTGGACCTCGTGCAGCGCTACGGCATCGCCTGGCACGAAAAGACGCTGGGGCAGCTTTTCTGCGACGGCAAGGCCACGCAGATCGTCGAGATGCTGCGCACCGAGATGACCCGCACCGGGGCCGAGCTGTGGCTGCAGACGCGCCTCACCGATCTCACGCGCGGCCCCGAGGGCTTCGTGGCCAGGCTCGAAAGAGACGGCCGCGAAACCCGCGTCACGGCGTGCAATCTCGTGCTGGCGACGGGCGGCAAGTCGATCCCCAAGATGGGCGCCACGGGCATGGCCTACGACATCGCCCGCCAGTTCGGTCTCAGCGTGACCGAGACGCGCCCCGCCCTCGTCCCGCTGACCTTCACCGATGGCCGCTTTGCCCCGCTCTCGGGCCTGTCGCTGCCCGTCGGCGCCACCGCGAACGGCACGACCTTCGACGAGGCGCTGCTCTTCACCCATCGCGGCCTTTCCGGCCCCGCGATCCTGCAGATCTCCAGCTTCTGGCGAGAGGGCGACGCGATCCGCCTCGATCTCGCCCCCGGCCGCGATCTCTTTGCGGCGCTGCGCGATCAGCGCCAGCAGGCCGGACGCCGCAAGCTGGTCAGCGAGCTGGGCGCGATGGTCCCGGCCAAGCTGGCCGACCACCTCGGCCAGGCGCTCGCGTTGCAAGGCAACCTCGCCGACCAGTCCGACGCCGCGCTGCGCACGCTCTGCGACACGCTGCACGGGTGGGAGCTGACGCCCTCGGGCTCCGAAGGCTACCGCACGGCCGAGGTCACGCTAGGCGGCATCGACACTGCCGGGCTAAACTCGAAAACGATGGAGGCAAAGGCCCTGTCCGGCCTCTACGTGATCGGCGAGGCGATGGACGTCACCGGCTGGCTGGGCGGGTACAATTTCCAATGGGCCTGGTCCTCGGCCGTGGCCGCCGGCCGCGCGATCGCGGCCAGGATGGCATGACACGCGGCATCCGCCCGTGGCGGCGGAGGGCCTTAGCAGGGTGATCCCCCGGCCCGTATCCATGGTTGTTGAAGGGTCATGGTGGGGTGAAACCCCACCCTACGGCGGGACGGACCCGGCAGGATGTAGGGTGGGGTTTCACCCCACCAACCAACCGATCCAACCGACACCGCCCCCCGGCCCACGTGTAGGGTGGGGTTTCACCCCACCAACCAACCGATCCAACCGACACCGCCCCCCAGGCCCACGGGTAGAGTGGGGTTTCACACCACCATGCGGCGCATCAAACGGCCCGCCGCGTCAAACGCAAACCGACCCCCGCATCGCCGGGCCGGCTGGGAGTTCCCCCGCCATCCGCCAACGGACATATGCACCGCCCGAACGCTTACCGTTCGTGCAGCGCCTCGCGCGATTTGTAGAGCGGTTTCAGCAGGTACTGGAGCACGGTCTTCTCGCCCGTGTGCAGCTCGACGCTCGCCTGCATCCCGGGCCGCACCTGTATCGTCGCCTGCCGCTCGCCCAGGTCCGTGCGGTCCACCCGCAGGGTCACCTTGTAATGGCTCTCGCCCTCGGCCCCGCGGCGTTCGTCCTTGAACGTGTCGGCCGACACGACCTCGACCCGCCCCTTGAGCGATCCGTAGATCGTGTAATCATAGGCCGACAGCTTGATCGTCGCCGCCTGCCCCGGCCGGATGCCGGCGATGTTCTCGGGCTTGACGCGCGCCTCGACAAACAGCTCCTCGTCCAGGGGCGTGATCTGCAGGATCTCTTCGCCCGGCCGCACGACGCCACCGATGGTGGTGACCGATAGGGTGTTGACCACGCCGCGCATCGGGCTCACCAGCACCGTCCGGTCCAGCTGGTCCCGGCTGGCGCGCAGGTTCTGGCGCAGCGTTGCCAGCTCTTTCAGCGTGTCGGAATAGCTGCCCGCACGGTCGAGTTCCGTCGTCGTCATCACCTCGTCCAGCTTGGTGCGCGCATCGGCCTGGGCCTTGCGCGCCCGCGTCACCTCGATCAGCGCGACGACCTTCTTGGCCAGCAGATCCTCGAGCAGCGACAATTCGGACTCCGCCTGGTCCAGCACCCGCTGCGCGCCCTGCTGGCGGGCCGCGAAATCGACCTGCCGCGCGCGCAGGAGCGCCCGTTCCGAGGCGACCATCTCGGGCACCTGTTCGGCCAGTGCCGCCGGCACGTCGAATTCGTAGGCGCCGGCCATCTCGGCCTCGAGCCGCAGGCGCCGCACCTCGAGCGTGGCGATCTGGTCGGACAAGTCATCGACGCTGGCCTGGAACTTGGTGCTTTGCAGCCGGGCCAGCACCGCGCCGCGTTCGACCACGTCGCCTTCGGCGACCGAGAGCTCGGCCAGGATGCCGCCTTCGAGGTTCTGGATGATCTGCGGCCGCGAGGAGGAGATGATCTCGCCCTCGGCCCGCACGATCTCATCCAGCCAGGCCAGCGACGCCCAGCCGAGAAAGACCAGAAGCGCGCCAGCGCAGAGCCAGATCATCACCGAGGGGCCGCGCATCTGCGCGTGCAACTCGCGGTCGAGGTCGGTCTGGGAGGCCGCGCTCATGCCGAGGCCCGTTCGGTCAGGTGGGCCAGCACCTCGTCGCGCGGCCCGTCCACAGTCAGCCGGCCGTTCTGCAGGATCAGCGTGCGCGAGGTCAGTTGCAGGATCGGCATCCGGTGCGTGGCGATCACGGCGGTGCGGCCGTCCAGCCATGTCGCCAGCCGCGACACCAACGTCGCCTCGAGCGTCTGGTCCAGCGCCGCCGTCGGTTCATCCAGCAGGCAGATCCCGGGGTCCTGCAGCCACAGCCGCGCCCAGCCGATCGACTGGCGCTGGCCGATGGACAGGCCGACGCCGCCATCGCGGATCTCGAGGTCGAGCCCCTTGGGATGCCCCTTGACGAAGGGTCCGAGGCCGGCGAAGTCCAGCGCGTCGAACAGCCGGTCGTCGTCGCGTTCCAGCAGCGTGATGTTCAGGTTCTCGCGCAGCGTCCCGGCGAACAGCCGCACGTCCTGGCCAAGGTAGCCGATGCCGCGCCGCAGATCGCGCGGTTCGACCTGCGCCATCTCGGTGCCGTCGATCAGGATGCGGCCCGCGGTCGGCGCGTAAAGCCCGGTCAGCAGTTTCAGCAGCGTCGACTTGCCCGACCCGTTGGCGCCCAGCACGGCCACGCATTGCCCCGCGCGGATCGACAGCCCGGGCACGTCCAGCACCGGGGCCGCGCCGTCCTCGTAGGCAAAACGCACCTCGCGCAGCTCGAAATCGCCACGCAGGGTCTCGCGCCGCAGGTAGCTGCGGCCGGGCGCGGCGTCCTGCGGGGCCGCGGCGATGGCGTCGAGCCCGTCCAGCGCCGCCTTGACGTTGCCCCAGCGCGCCATGGTCCCGGCGAGCTGCGTGAGCGGCGACAGGGTGCGGCTGGTCAGGATGCCAACGGCAATGATCGACCCCACGGTGAATTGCCCGGCAAAGACCAGGTACGTCCCGGCGATCACGGCGCAGACGTAGGTGCCCTGCTGCACCGCCTGGCTCCAGAACGTGAGCGCCGAGGCCAGGCGCCGCTGCTCGGAGGATTTCAGCGCCGACAGGGCCGACAGCTCGGACCAGAGGCGGCGGTAGCGGTCCTCGGCCCGGACCGATTTCACGGTATCGAGCTCAAACAGAACCTCCTGCAGCATCCGCGAGGACCGGGCCGTGGCGCCCTGCATTTCCTGAGTCAGGCGGATCATCCGCTTTTGCAGAAAGAACCCCGGCACGACCATCAGGATGCCGCCGGACAGCAGGACCCAGACGATGGGCCCGCCGATGGACGCCACGAGGAAGAGGAAAACAAATAGGAATGGGATGTCGGCCAGCGTGCCCACGGTCGAGGCGGTGAAAAACTCGCGCACCGAGCCGAATTCGCGCACCGACGAAAAGAGCTGCGAGGGCGAGCGTCCCGGCAGGTCCGACCGCATGCCCAGCAGGCGCGCCATCAGCAGGTCCTGCACCCCCATCTCGATCTGCCGCCCGGCGCCGTCCATCAGACGGGCGCGGGCCATCTTGATCAGCCCTTCCATGAGCAGCGCCAGCGCGGCGCCGGCGGCCAGCACCCACAGCGTGGCCTCGGATTGGTGCGGGATCACCCGGTCGTAGACCTGCAGCGAGAACAGCGCGACCGAAACCGCCAGCAGGTTGCCGACGAAGGACCCCAGCGCGATCTCGGCGAATTGCCGATGGAAGCGGCTGAACTGACCCCAGAACCAATGCGGCTCGGCCCCTGTGCCGAGGTGCGTGCGGCTGAGGCCCGCGACCTGCGCCTCGGCCCTGATCAGCGTGCCGGTGAAGACGCCGGCGAACTCGTCAAGCGCGACCTCGGCCCGGCGTTCGGCCGTGGTCGGATCGTAGATGGTCAGCGTGTCACCGGACTGGCCCAGCACCAGCACGATCTGGCCGCCCTGCATCAGCGCCAGCGCGGGCCAACTGGCCGCCTCCAGCTTTCCGGCCGGCAGGACCCGGGCGCGCAGCCCGGCGGCCTTGAGAGCCTGCGACAGCCGCTGCGCCTCGGCCCGCGCCGAGCCGTCGCCGGGGGCTTTCGCCAGCGTGTCGACAAGGTCGGACTGGCTGGTCTCGACGCCCAGCAGCCCGGTGTAGATACGCAAAAGGTCCGCGCGGGCGGTCAGCCGGGCGGACGGGGTCGGTTTCGGGGGCTCGGGCACATCGGGAACGGGCGCGATCTCGGCCCGGTGGATCACGCGGGGGGTGGCCTCGGGCTGTGCCTCGGGTTCGGGCGGCGGCGCGGGTGGCGCGACGGCTCCGAGGTCGATGGCCCGGCGCATCCGCGTGGGCTGCGCCTTGCCGACCAGCGCGATGGTCTTGCCCTTGCCGGGCGCGCGAGAGACCGGACCGCGCGGGCCGGATGACCCCCCGCCCCGCCCCTTCAGCGTGACCTTGACCGGCTTGCTCATACCTCGCTCCCGTTCGCCAGCAGGCCCAGGTCGCGGGCCATGCGCAGGCGCAGCCGCGCCGCGTCATAGGCCAGCCGGGCCTGCTCCTGCTGCTGGGCCGCGAAGGTCTCGTAGACGCCGACCACCTCCATCACCTGGCGCTGCCCGCCCTCGAACTGCGCCTGGAAGAGGTCGAGGTTGGTCTTGGCCGCGCGCGACAGCCCCTCGGCCTCGGCCGCCTGCCGCTCGAGGCCCTTGAGCTGCTGTTCCTGCCCGCGCAAGGAGCGCGTCGCCGTCTCGCGCGCCTGCACGACCTTGCGCTCGGCGCCCTCCACCTGCGCCTCGACCGCGCGCAGGCTGGCGGCGGTCCCGAACCCGACGCGGCCGGAGGTGTTGAGGCTCGCCCGCGGATCGCCGCCGCCGACGGTCGCATTGGCCGACACGCCCGGCAATTGCCCGGCGCGGGCCATCTTCGCCTCGGCCACGGCGCGGGTCTTTTCCGCCTCGGCGCGCAGCACGGCCAGCGGCTCGGCCGCCGCCAGATCCACCCGGTCGAGGCCCGACAGGCCGTCCAGCGGTTCGACCGACATGGCGTTGAGCTCGGCCAGCGCCTGCGCGGTGCTTTCGCGCGCGGCATCGCGAAGCGACCGCATCTCGGCCAGCTTGTGGCGCACCACGTTGAGGTCCGACATGTTCGACACGCCGCCCTTGACCCGCTCATTCAGGACCCATTCGAACCGGGTCATGTCGGTGATCGCCGCCTCGGCCAGCTGGGCCCGCGCGCGCCCCTCCTCGGCCTTGAGGTACAGCGACAGGGCGTCATAGACCCGGGCGTTGGTATCCTCCGACAGGGTCACCGCCGCGACTTCCACGTCGGCAGCGGCGAATTCGCGCTCGGCCCGCTTGCGGCCGTTGTCAAAGACCACCTGCTCGATCAGCAGCTGGGCGACGAAATCCCCCAGCGATGTCAATGAGATGTTCGGCCCGATGCTCGGTAGCCAGTTCTTGTCCGCCGCCTCGGCGCGCAGGCGGGCGCTGCGCAGCTCGGCCTCGGCCGCACGGGCATTGGTCGCCAGCACCGCCGCCGCGACACGGTCATAACTCCCGCCCTCGGGCAGAACCGACCGGCGCGCCTGCAGGTCGAGGATCAGGGTCGAGCCTTCTTCGCCCTGTCTCTCGCGCGCACCAAAGGGGCCGACCCGCGTGCTGTCCTCGGCCGGGCGGAACATCGACACGACGCCGCCGTCGTCGCTGCCCATGCAGCCCGACAGCGCCGTCGTGACCATCACGCCGAAAATCAAACCTGCTGCTCGCATCATGCCCCGCCCCCGCGTTTTTTCTGCGGTTGTTGCCTGCCGTCTCGCGGCCCGGCGGATCTTGCGCCCGCCCGGGCCCCTTGTTCGGGTCCTCCGACCTGGGTCAGATCACCGCGCCGGTCTGGGCCGCGATCTCGTCCTCGACCAGCAGGGTGCCTGCGCCCAGCTCGTAGACGTTGAAATCGTGCCCGCCTTCGCTGGCCGTGCCGGTCAGCACCGCACCCTGGATGGTGATGCTGTCGTCGCGCCCGCCGTAGACCTTGACCTGGTCCGAATGCGAGGACAGCGCGACCAGCTGCGCCTCGGTGATGGTCAGGTGGCTGTTCTCGGCGAACGACAGGTCGATCGCCTCGATCTCGTGCGCCCCCAGCGCCGGGTTGCCGACCGACACCTCGGCCGTGCCGCTTTCGTTCACGACAAGGTAGGTGCCCGAGCTGTTGCCGGCCGCATCCGTGTGGCTGACCACCAGGTGCGAGCCGTCCGGCACGGTCTGGCCGAAGTTCACGATGGTCTCGCCGATCACGCCGATGTCGGTCAGCGTCAGGCCCGGGGTCAGGTCGCTGATCGACCCGTCCGGCTGCACATGGCCGACGGCCAGCGCGTCCTCGGCCATCTCGACCGAGATGTCGCGGATGTCGCCCGAGCGGTCGAAGTTCACCGCCTCGACGATGGGGCCATCGGGGGCCTCGGTGTCGATGCGGATGGCGTCGGCCAGCGCGATCTGGTCGGTGTTGCCGGCGGCGTCCGTGGCATAGACCATGATGTCGGCGTCATACTCGCCCTGCGGGATGGCCGAGGCGGGGATCAGCACCGACCAGTTGCCCGCCGCGTCCACCTGCGCGGCATGGGCGAGGCCCTCGAAGGCGACCGTGATGGTCGATCCGGCCTCGACCGTGCCCGTCAGCTCGAGCCCGCCGGCCACGGCCGCCGCATTCATGACGGCGGGGGGCGCGTCGGCGGTCAGCTCGTTCACCAGCGTGTCGACGGCGAAGGTGCTCTCCAGCCGCGCGGTGTTGCCTGCCCGGTCGGTGGTGTCGATGACGGCCGTCACCTCGTATTCGCCCTGCGGCAGGTCGCTGCCGGCGAAATCGACGCTCCAGTTGCCAGCCGCATCCACGGATGCGATGCGGGTCGCGGTGCCGATGGTGACCGTCAGGGTCGCGCCCGGCTCGGTCGTGCCGGTCAGGGTGAAGCCATCGGCCAGCTCGTCGTGGTTCAGCGCGTCGGCGAACTCCGCCGGATCGGCACCGAGGGCAAAGTTCACCACCTCGGTGTCGACCGAAACGCTATCCGTCGCGTCGATCACGTTGCCGGCCGCATCGGTGCGGGTGGCGGTGATCTCGGCCTCGTAGGTGCCCTCGGGGATCTCGGCGGCGGCATAGGTCGCCGACCAGCGGCCATCCGGCCCGGTGACGACGGTCTGGGTCGCGGCGCCAAGGCTCACGGTCACCAGCGCGCCCGCATCCGAGGTGCCGGTGATGGTCACGCCGTCCGACTGTTCGACCGCATTGACGATGTCGTCGGTTTCGATCGGGGCCGTGTCGATCGCCAGCTTGCCGGCGTCGGTGTCGATCACAACGGCCTGGGTCAGCGTGGACGTGTTGCCCGCCGGGTCGGTCGCCGTGGCCGTCAGGGTCGCGGTGTATTCGCCCTTGGGGATGTCGGTCGCGGCAAAGGTCGCGGACCAGTTGCCCGCCGCATCCACAGTGGCGATGCGCTGCACCATGCCAAGCTGCACCACGAGGGTCGAGCCCGGCTCGACCGTGCCGCCAAAGCTGAGGCCGGCGGCCTGTTCCACCGCGTTGAGCACGCCATCGGCGCCGCCCGTCGTGGTGGTGATGGCAAAGTCGCGCACCAGCGTGTCGATGTCGATCACCAGTTCGGCCGAAGAGGCGTTGCCGGCCGCATCGGTGGCGTTCGCCGTCGCGGTCACCTGGGTTTCGCCCTGCGGCAGCTCGGCGGCGAGGAAGGTCACGGACCAGTTGCCCGACCCGTCCATGGTGGCGACGCGGGACGACCCGGCCAGCTCGACCACCACGGTCGATCCCGGCTCGGTCGCGCCGGTCAGCGTGACGCCATCGGCGCGTTCCACCGCGTTGACGATGCCATCGGTCTCGACCGGGACGGGCGAGAAGCTGACGCTGCCCTCAGTGTCCACCGAGACGCTGCCCGAGGTGCTGGCCGTGTTGCCCGCGACATCGGTCGCGGACACGGTGATCGGCGCACCGTAGGTACCCGTGGGAATGTCGCTCGAGGGTACGGTCACCGACCAGGTGCCCGAACCGGTCGCGGTGGTCGTGTAGGTCTGGCCCTGGAAGGTCACGACCAGCGCGGACCCCGGCTCGGCGCTGCCGGTGATGGCAAAGCCGGCGGCCTGGTCCACGGCGTTGACAAGGTCGTCGCCGCCCGCCAGCCCGGTGTCGAGCGTTACGGAGGTCTCGGTATCCACCGCAAAGCTGCGCGTCGCGGTCGAGGCATTGCCAGACCCGTCCGTCGCGGTGGCCGTCGCGGTCAGCGTGGCCACGCCTTCGGGGATATCCACGGCAGGGATGGTGACCGTCCAGGCGGTGCCGGTGACGGTGGTGGTATAGTCCTTGCCATTGATCGTGACGACGACCGACGATCCTGCCTCGGTCGTGCCGGTCAGGGTCACGCCATCGGAGCGCTCGGCCGCGTTGACCACGTCGTCGGTTTCCACCGGCACGGGGTCGAAGCTGACCGCGTTTTCGGTGTCCACGGCGAGGGTTGTGGAGGTCGAGGCGCTGTTGCCCGCCAGGTCGGTCGAGGTGACCGAGATCGTGGCATCATAGGTGCCGGCGTGGATGTCCACGCTGGGCACGCTGACCATCCAAGTGCCATCCGGCCCCGAAACGGTGGTGTAGCTGCTGCCCTCGAAGGTGACGTTCAGCGAAGCACCCGGCTCGGCCGTGCCGGTGATCGGGAAACCGACGCCCGCCTCGAGCGCGTTCACCAGGTCATCGCCCGCAAGGCCGCTGTCGATGGTCACGCTCGTCTGCGTGTCGATGGTGATTTCGCGCGTGGTGGTCGAGGTGTTGCCGGCGCTGTCGGTCGCCGTCACTTCGATGGTGGTGGTGTATTCGCCGGTGGCGATGGTGGTTGCCGGGATCACGGCGGTCCAGCTGCCGCTGCCGTCCACGGTGGCGGTCACACTCGTGCCCTGCACGGTCACGATGACGGTCGAGCCGGGCTCGGTCGTGCCGCTGACCGGCACGTCATCGACGCGCTCGCCCTCGTTGACCACATCGTCGCCCTCGATCACGCCGGTCTGGATGGTGACATAGCCCTCGGTGTCGATGCGGATCGTGCCGGTGGTGGACGACCCGTTGCCCGCCCCGTCCACGGTGCTGGCGGTAATGGTCGCGTCATATTCGCCCGTGGCGAAGACCGAAGGCTCGAAGGTCACGGACCAGCTGCCATCGGGCCCGGTCACAGCCTCGAGCGAGGTGCCATAGGCGGTCACGGTGACAACTGCGCCCACCGAAGAGGTGCCGGTGATGGTCACGCCGTCGGAATGTTCGTCCGCATTGACCACGCCATCGACCTCGATGGTGCTTTCGTCGATGGTGATCGGGTGCGGCACGGTGTCGATGCGGATCGCATCCGTTGTGATCGCGCTGTTGCCGCGCACGTCGGTGGCGGTGATGGTCACGCCCTCGTCGTATTCGCCGCCGGGCAGCTCCACGGGGGTGAAGGTCACGCTCCAGCTGCCATCGGGGCTGACGACGACCGTATGGGTCGCCTCGCCCGCCGAGATGGTCAGCAGCGCGCCCGGCTCCGAGGTGCCGCCGATGGTGCAGCCGGTGGGATGCCCGTCGGCGTTCACCAGGTCGCCGGTCGAGACGGTGCCGTATTCCACGGTGACCTCGGGGGGGGTGAAGTCGATGTCGACGGTCGGCCCATCCAGCACCGAGACCTCGCCATCCGGGTCGGTCACGGTGACGATCGACTCGTAGACGCCGTCATCGGGGTAATCGGGATCGGTGAAGGTCACGCCCCAGCTGCCGTCGTCGTTCACCGTGGTGTCACGGGTCCAGCCGCCGACCTCGACGGTGACCGTCGCGCCGGGCTCGCCCGTGCCGGTGATCGTGGCGCCGGGGGTCTCGTCGCGGCCGCCCTGCAGGATCGTCGTCTCGGGCTCGTCCACCGTCGGCGGGGCCTTCGTCTCGGCCGAGCCCGAGGTGCTGCTGCCGCCGCTGCCGCCACTGCCACCGCCGCCCGTGGCCGCCAGCAGCGCGCCGCCGGCCAGCGCCGGGCCGGCCAGGCCAAACAGGCTGGTGCCGCCCAGCAGGCCCGCGCCCAGCATCGAGACCTGGTCATCCTCGGCCGGGGTGATCACCGCGGCATCGGCCAGGTCATGGCCCTCGACGAAGATCAGCGCGTCATCGGGGCTCCACTTGCCCCATTCCGCGGTCGGGCCGTAATCGGCGAAGAGAACGCCGCCAGAGCCCTCGACAAAGGTCACCTCGTTCAGCGCACCCTCGGTGCTGAGGAACAGCCGGTTCGCGGCGCCATCGGCAAAGTAACCCTGCAGCACGATGACCCGGCCATCTGCCAGGCTGACCTGCAGATCCTGGCCGACACGCGTGTAGCCGCGCAGGTCGGATTGCCTGAGGTTGAGAGAAACATCCTGCCCGGCTCCGACCGCGACGGTTGCGATGGCCTCTTCTGCAGGGATGGACCCACGTTCCACAGCGCCCACGGCACTGCGAACGACGAAATCAATCGTCTTCATAATTACACCACTCTACCTCAAGGTGACTCATTCTGCGCGGTCACCGGTTTTAAGTTATGCCGATATTTACCGTTTCAGGCGGTTATCCGCTAGTCCAATTTTCAAAACCCCCTTGGATTCCGCGGGGAATTTACCGAAGAGCGAGTCATTTTTGCCATAGGTGTCCCGCGGATCGCCCGGGAAACAGACGGTTCGACCGGGCCGGGACACGACTGGAACGCGGGACATGCCGCGCGCCCTGCAACCCGGACGCGTTTGCTGTGCGCCCATGAGAAATTGCCTGTGCAAGCCCAATCGCGCATGGCAGCAGCGCGCAGGATCGGGCATGGTATCCGCGAGGCGAGAACAGGAGCAGCCATGGCCCAGGATCACCCCGCGGCGATCGATTTCGTCCCAGGGCACGAAACACTGACAGATTTCCGGCAGGCACTGGGGCGCTTTGCGACCGGCGTCACGGTCGTGACCTGCACCAGCGACATGGGCCCGCTCGGAATCACCGCCAACAGCTTCTCCTCGCTCTCGCTCGACCCGCCCCTCGTGCTGTGGTCACCGGCGCGCAGCTCGCGCCGATTCGGCGCCTTCTGCGCCGCGCGGCATTTCTCGGTCCACGTGATCGGTGCCGAACAAGAGGCCATCGCGCGCCATTTCTCGAAACAGGGCCATGATTTCACCGGGCTCAACTGGGTCGCGGGCGAGACTGGCGTGCCGCATCTGGCGGGCTGCATCGCGCGCTTCGACTGCGACAAGGAGGCCGAGTACGAGGGCGGCGATCACGCCATCATCGTCGGCCGCGTGCGCCGCGTGGTCAGCCGGCCCGGCGCCCCGCTGGTGTTCCACGCCGGCCAGTTCCTCGACCTCGACGGCGACTGACCCACCCGGCCCGAAACCGCGCGGCCTGCGCCCGCGCGCTTGCCTTCGGCGAGAGTATTTGCGGAAAAGTGAAAGCAGGCGTGCGCCGCGCGACGGCAGGCAGTGCACGATGCAGCCAAGCACAGGATGCCTCCGGCGGGCATATTTGGCGAAAGATGAAAGGCCGGCGCCACAGCGTCCCCTTCACCTTTCCCGAAATATCCCGGGGAGCGTGAGGGGCTGGCGCCTCACCCGGACGCCAATGACAGACACCCGCCACGGTGCAGCGCGCCCGATCCCTTTTCATCTTGCCCATAAACTCCGGGGTCCGGGGCAGAGCCCCGGTCCGCCCTCCGCCAAGCGCGCGACGCGTCAGGTGGGCGCTGGCCCGGCCACATAGGTCTTGGCGTACATCGCCTTCAGGTGATCCTCGACCCGGATGGGCGGGTACTTCGGCACCTCGTCGGAATAGAGACAGGTCGGCACACAGGTCACCTCATAATCCGGATTGCCGGTGTAGAAGAACGGGACCGAGTAGCGTTCCCGCCCCGAGCGGTTGATCACCCGGTGCAGGGTCGACCGGTAGCGGTCGTTGGTCCAGCGCGCGATCATGTCACCCAGGTTGACGACATAGGCGCCGGGAATGGGCGGCGCATCGATCCAGCCGCCGTCCGGGTCCTTGACCTGCAAGCCGCCCACGTTGTCCTGCAGCAGGATCGTCAGCCCGCCGAAATCGGTATGGGCCCCGGCGCCCATCTCGTCCGGCACCTCCGCCCGCGCGGGCGGGTAGTGCAGCAGGCGCAGGGTGGTCAGTGGCTGCTCGGTGAACGCCTTGAAGGCATCCTCGGCCAGCCCAAGCGACAGGGCCATGCCGCGCATCAGCGTGGCGCCCACGGCTCCCAGCGCCGCCTGGTAGGCTATCATGGTCGGCCGGAACCCCGGCAGGTCAGAGGGCCACTGGTTGGCCCCCTGGTTGAACCGCCCGAAGCGCGGGTCGCGCTCGGGCAGCTCCTCGCCGATGTAATAGCCTTCCTTGCGGTCGGGCAAAGCGCCCGGTTGCAGGGTCTGGCCGCCGAGGTATTCATAGCCGCGATTGGCCGGGCTTTGCGCCTTGTCCACTGCGTCCTTGGCCTCGGGGGCCAGGTCGAAAAGCGCCCGCGTCTCGTCGATCACCGCGCGGATCAGCCCCTCGGGCACGCCATGGCCGGTGCAGTAGAAGAACCCGTGCGCCAGGCAGGCCGAGCCCAGCTGTTCCCCCACAATCGCCCGGTCCATGGGGTTCGAAGAGGCAAGCCCCGAGATGTCGATGATCGGCAGGCTGGCCATGTCACTTCTTTCCGAAATTGGCGCCAAGGCGCATCTGGATGTAGTCGTGGCCGGTCATGGGCTCGTACTTGCCCTCGGGGCCGGCCAGCAGCGTGTCCATGTTGGCCTGGGCGAAATAGGCGATGGAATAGCGCGGCCCGAGGCTTTCGCCCGGTTTCGGCATCCGCACCCGGTGCAGGTTCGACAAGAGCTTGTCGTCCGACCAGCGCATCAGCATGTCGCCGATGTTGCAGGTGATGACGCCGCCCAGCGGGGGCACGTCTGTCCATTGCGTGGCGCGGCCCTTTTCATCCTTGCCGGGACACAGCTGCAGCCCGCCCTGGCCCGCGTGCTGGTGCAGCAGCGTCAGGCAGTCGAAATCGGTATGCGCGCCCGCCCGCCAGAACTTGAAATCCTCGGGCTGGGCATCCTCCATCCCCAGGTAATGCAGCAGGCGCAGGGTCGACTGGTACTGGTCGGTCTCGGGGTCGTGGCCCTGGGTAAAGAAATCGGCCGGAAAGCCAAGCTTGTCGGCGAAACAGTCCAGCACCCGCATGGCGACGGCCCAGTTGTGCCGCTCGAAGGCCAGCATGGTCGCCTTGAAGTGACGCACTTCGTCGCCCGTCGGCCAGAGCTTCTTCATCCGCGGCAGGGTGATCTGGTAGCTTTCCTTGCGGTCCGCCGTCCCGGTCGAGGGCCGCACCTGCGCCATGTATTCCCAGCCCGAGTTGGTGCCGGGCATCAGCGGGTACTTGGCCTTGACCTCCTGCGGCAGGGCGAAGAACTTTTCCGACAGCGCGAAGGCGTCGTCGATCAGCTCCTGCGGGATGCCGTGGTTGGTCAGCTGGAAGAACCCGATCTCGGTGGCGGCTTTCCACAGCGCCTCGGTGATCTCGGGCTTGCGGGCAAAGAAATCCGACATGTCGATCTGGGGGATGTCGCGTTCGACATCCTCGCCGTAGCCGCCGAAGCCGGCCTCCTTGTTCAGCTCTTCGAGGTCGTAGGGTGCAGTGCTCATGTTTCCGTCTCCTTGGTCAGGGTGATGGAGCAATGACCTGCGGGTCTGCCGCTGCCTGCTTATACTCCGGTTGGGTATTCTTATTGACTGGCCCGATCAGAGGACCGCGCCCGACCCGGGGGTGGGCGCAGTCGCGCCCGCCCTGGGGGGCGGGTCGGGCGCGGTCCGGCGCCAAGGCGCCGGACGGGAAGCATTCCGAACTCACGCCGGGGCATGGCTCGCCTCCACCGCTGCGCGCTTGGCTTTCAGCTTGGCGACGACCCGCGCTGCATCCTCGGCCAGTTGGCCAAGATCGCAGCCCGGCAACTTGCCGTCCCGCACCACCGGCTTGCCGGCGACAAAGGAATGCCTGACCACCGCCGCCCCGGTCACCACCGGCGCCAGCGCCGGATCGTGCAGGCCGAGGTTCCGGGGGGCCGAGATGTCGTAGACCACGAGGTCGGCCGCCATGCCCGGCGCGATCACACCGAGCTTGTCGTAGCCGAGGACCGAGGCCGCGCCCTGCGTCGCCCAGTGCAGCACCGTCTCGGCGCGCGTGGCGCCGACGCCCTTGGTCGCGCGGTGCAGCGAAAAGGCCGCATACATCGCGGCGCCCATGTCGGCGGCTTCGTTGGCCCCTGCCCCGTCGACCGCCAGCCCGACCTTGCCGCCCAGCGCCTGCAGCGCATCGGCGGGCGCCACGCCCGAGCCGAGCCGCGCGTTCGCCTGCGGGCAATGGGCCATGCCGGTGCCGGTCTCGTGCAGCAGCGCGACCTCCGCCGCGTCCGCCTCGACCAAATGCGCGAACCAGACGTCCTCGCCCAGCCAGCCGTGGCGGTCGAGCCAGGGGACCGGCCGCTCGCCGTACTTGGCGAGGGTGAAATCGACGTAAGCCATGTTCTCGCTCAGGTGCGAATGCAGCCGCAGCCCCTGCGACCGGGCGGACTGGGCGACCTCCGACAGCTCTCCGGGGTCGAGGTTGAACGTGGGGGTTGTCGGAGCGCAGGCCACGCGGGTCATGGCGAAATCGGACGGATCGTGCCAGCGGTTCGCCGCCGCCTCGACCCCGCCAAGGAAGCCGTCGAGCGTCTCGCAGGGGGACGGCGGCACGGTCGGGTCGTCAAAGACGCGGCCCTTGGTCATGCCTCCGCGCGCGAGGACGAAACGCAGGCCCAACTTTGCAGCTTCGTCGAACAGCACCTCGGCCGGGTCGTAGTCGTAGCGGTCCGAAAAGACGTAATGGTGGTCGCACACGGTCGTCGCCCCGGTCAGCGCCAGCTCGACCAGCCCGATCCGGGCCGAGATGCGCAGGGCGTCCTCGTCCAGCAGCGGCCACCAGGTGTAGGGCACCTGCATCAGCCAGGGGTCGAGCGGTTCGTTGATCGCGAGGCCCTTCAGGACGGACTGGAACAGGTGGTGATGGGCGTTGACCAGACCCGGCGTGACCACGCAGCCGGCGGCGTCGGTGACCTCTTCGCCGGGCTTCGCGACCAAGTCGCCGACCTCGGCGATCACGCCCTTCTCGATCCGGATGGCGCCGGTGACGCGGCTGCCGGAGGCGTCGCCGGCCAGCCCGTGGGAGATATTGGCGATCAGGGTCATCGGGAGCTCTTGGGCAGCGACCAGGGGAAGAAGAGCTTTTGCAAGAGGCTCACCGCCTGGAACAGGATCAGCGACATCGCCACCAGAACGACCAGCCCCGCCCAGGCCTGCGGCAGCCGGAACATCGAGGTGGAGAACTGGATGAAATAGCCCAGCCCCTTCTCGGCCGCGACGAATTCGGCCACCACGGCGCCGATGACGGCGAGGGTGATGGAGATCTTGAGGCCGGAAAAGATGTAGGGCGTGGCATAGGGCAGCCGGATCTGGGTGATCTCGCGCCATTGCGGCGCGCGCAGGGAGCGCGACAGCTCGATCAGTTCCGGCGGCGTGGCCATCAGGCCGGTGGTCATCGACACTACCAGCGGAAAGAAGGAAATCATGAAGGTGATGACCACGCGCGGGGCGTCATCCGTGCCCAGCACCACGATGATGATCGGCGCGACGGCGACCACGGGGACGGACTGGATGACGACCAGCAGGGGGTAGAGCGCGCGGCTCAGCAGCCGAGACTTGGCGAGGCCCACGGCGATTGGCAGCGAGACCAGGATCGACACGGCGTAGCCCAGGAGCGCCACGCGCAGGGTCGCCCAGACGTGCTGCGCCCAGCGGGCCGGCTCCACCGCGTCGAAACCGCCAAGGATGCGCGTCGGCGCGGGCAGCACGTAACTTGGCACCGCGAAAAGCCGCGTGCCCAGTTCCCAGATCAGCAGGATCGCGGCGAAGGTCAGCAGCGGCAGAAGCGCCGGTGTGCGGATCAGCCTTTCGCTCAGCGGCACGGGCGGGGACTGGGGCGCCTCCACCGTCTTTGTGGCGGGGGCGACATCGGCCTTGGCACTCATCAGGCCACCTCTTTCTTGATCAGCAGGCCCCGCAGGTGGGCCATGTAATCCTGCATCTCGGGGCTGCGCAGGCTGTCCTCGCCGCGCGGACGGCCCAGCGGCACCGGCATGTCGGCGATCACCCGGCCGGGGCGTTCCGACATGACCACCACGCGGTCGGCCAGCAGCACCGCCTCGGGGATGGAATGGGTGATGAAGAGCACCGTCTTGGGGCTGGCCTGCCAGAGGCGCAGGAGCTCGAACCCCATGGCGTCGCGGGTGAGCGCGTCGAGCGCCGAGAAGGGCTCGTCCATCAGCAGGATGTCGGGGTTCAGGAACAGCGCGCGGGCGATGCCGACGCGCTGCTGCATCCCGCCCGACAGCTCTCCGGGCAGGCGCTTTTCGAAACCCTCGAGACCCACGGTCGCGATGATCTCGCGGGCGCGGGCCCGGTCCTTGGCGTCCACCCGGCCGCGCATGTGGCGGGCCGGGAAGACGACGTTATCCTCGACGCTGGCCCAGGGCAGCAGGGTCGCCTGCTGGAACACGATCCCGATGTCGTCGCGCGGCTGCGTGACGGGGGTGCTGAACACCTCGACCTGACCCTCGGTCGGGCGCATGAGGCCCGAGGTCAGCCGCAGCAGCGTGGACTTGCCGCAGCCCGAAGGCCCCAGCACCGCCACGAATTCATGCTGCGCGATGTCCAGGTCCACGCCCCGAAGCGCCGTGAGCGGGCCGCTGTCGGTCAGGAAGGTCTGACCGACGCCGGTGAAGGTGATCGCGTGCTCTGCCAGCGCCATCGGCTTACTCGGCCGCCGGCATGAAGGACCGGTCGACGATCGACTCGGGGTCGAGCGACGCCTCGTCGAGGCCCTGCGACGCCGCTACGCGGGTCCAGGTCGCGGCCAGGCGGTCGGCGTCAAAGGCGCCAAGGCCATAGGTCTCGGTCACGTCGTTGAACGCCAGCTTCGACGCGTCGAGCCAGCTGCCCTTGACGTCCTCGGCCTTGAGCTCGGGGACCAGCGCGGCGACGGCGTCGGCGGCCTTGTCGGGGTTCTCGTTGGCAAAGACCAGCGAGTCCTGGAAGGCCTTGAGGAACCGCTTGGCGACATCCGGACGCTCGGCCAGGAAGGTGTCCGAGGCGACCAGCGAGGCCGAGTAAAGCTCGAGCCCGGCATCGGCCCAGGGCAGGATCACGATTTCCTTGCCGGCCTCGGTGGCCTGGCCGGTATAGCGCGACACGTCCGTCAGCCAGGCGATGATCGCATCGGCCTGGCCGGTCATCAGCAGCGGGCCCAGCGCGCCCGGGTCGGCCTTGGTCAGCTCGATATCCGCCTCGGACATGCCGTTTTCGGCCAGCACCAGCGGCAGGAAGACGTTGGACGAGGTGAAGGGCGAGGTCGCGATGTTCTTGCCCTTGACGTCGGTGATCGAGGTGATGCCGGTGTCGGCCGTTGTGTAGAAGGCGTGCGGGCCGGTGTTGAAGATGTTCATCACGGCGGTCACGGGCACGCTTTCCGTCGCGCGGGCGGCCATCAGCGCCTCGATCCCGGCGCTGCCGATGTCCGAGGTGCCGGTGGCGATCTTGGTGATCGCCTCGGACGACCCGCGGCCCTGCTCGATGCTCACCTCGAGGCCGGCGGCCTCGCAGATGCCTTCGTGGATGCAGACATAGATCGGCGACTTGTCGCCGCCCGGCAGCCAGTCCAGCTGGTAGGTCACCTTGTCGAGCGCCGAGGCCGAGCCGGCCGTCATCAGCGCGGCAGCGGCCACGCACAGCGATTTCACGTCAAACATGCGCATTTGGCACATCCCTTTTCCCTGTTGTCTTCGATGCTGATCGAGCAGCGGGTCCGTCACGTCTCACCTCACACTGGCCGGGAAATGCCCGGCGCACGTCGCGTTGTCAGGTGAGCAATGTCAGGGCCAAGTGCCCTACCGCTTCTACTCGCGGTCATCCGGCCGCAAGGCCGCGACGGAGTCACCGGGATTCGCGCATTCCCGGCGCCGGCGGCCAGGCGATGCCCGGTTTTTGGGCAGAATCCTCGCGGGTTGCCGGGTCTCTCGCCGCATCTTGCGCCACCCGCCCGGCCCGGAGGTATCCGTTTGGCAATCGCTTCGTGCCGCCGCAGGGTGCCCGGGATCAACAGAACGGAGGCGCCCATGCCCATCACCCCCGAACAGGACCTTGCGCTGCTGCGCCGGTCGATCACGCTGGCCGAGGAAAGCCGCGCCCGCGGTGACCACCCCTTCGGCGCGCTGCTGGCCGGCCCCGACGGCGAGATCCTGCTGGAAGAGATGAACACCTGCGGCACCAGGGGCGACCGGACGGGCCATGCCGAGCGCAACCTGATGACCGCCGCCTCGCTGAAATACGACGTCGAGTTCCTGCGCGGCTGCACGATGTACACCAGCGCCGAGCCCTGCGCGATGTGCGCAGGCTCAGTCTACTGGACCGGCGTCGGCCGCGTGGTGCACGGGATGAGCGAAAAGGCCCTGAAGGACCTGATCGGCCCCGACCCCGAGAACCTGACCATGGACCTGCCCTGCACGGTCATCTTCGGCGCGGGGCAACGCCCGGTCGAGGTGGTCGGCCCGCTGCTGTCCGAGGAAAGCGCGGTGGTCCACGAAGGGTTCTGGTCGGGACTGGGCTGAGGCTCCGATCCGCGCAACGAAAAAGGGCGGCCCCGATGGGCCGCCCTTTGTGCATTGGCGCGCCGGATCAGACGAGGAACAGGTTGTCCACGCCGAAGTCGATCGCAGGATACTCGTCGGCGCCAGTGTAGCCGTTCTGTATCCCGACGTAGAGCGAATCGATCTGCTCGAAATACGACAGCATCTCGGACTTGCTGATCCCCTGGAGATAGGTCTGGGGACCGTCCTGGACCTCCTGGTATCGCAGGTCCCATGTCCCGTCGCCGCCGTTGGCATAGTCGGCCTGAAGCGAGAAGTAGGGCCCGCCGGAATAGGTCGTCGCCGACAGGCTCAGCCAGGCGTCGCCCACCGCCGGGTCCTCGACCACGAGATCGAAGTTCACGAAGGCGAAACTGTCCCCGTCGGCCCGCTCGAGGTCGAGCCAGACATTTTCCGCATGGGTGGCGTTCAGCCCGAAATCGGCCTCTCCGTCGCTGTCGAGGTCCTGGAACGGGCGCTGGACGCCGCCGAAGCCGACAAACCAGTCGAAGACGAAATCGCCTTCGGCATAGCCCGAACCGCCCGTTTGGACGCCATTGTTGAAGGTGATCGCCGGGGCGGCGACGCCCCCCGCATAGGCCACGTCGACATTGTCAAAGCGCAACATCTCGACGCCGGTCAGCGTATCCGTGCCGAGATCGCCGACCAGGTCGGTCACCGTCATGACCGGGCCCTCGGTGATCGCGAAATCGGCGAAGTCGCCGGAATAGACCACGATGTCAGTTCCGTCGCCGCCGTCGATGCTGTCGTCGCCGGTCCCGCCGTCGATCAGGTCATCGCCGACGCCGCCGTCGAGCGTGTCGTCCCCGGCGCCGCCGATCAGCGTGTCGTCGTTCCACATGCCGGCCAGGCTGTCGGCCTGGGCGGTGCCGGTCAGGGCGTTCTGCCTGCTGTCGCCGATCACCGAGAGCGCGTGGCCGACCATGCCCGAGCCGTCCACGTGCTCGATCCCCGTGACCCAGTCATAGCCGCTGCCGGTGCCCTGGCCCGAGGTCTTGCGCAGGTCGACCGAGATGTCGGACGTCACGTCGGTAAAGGCCAGCGTGTCCTCGCCGGCGCCGCCGTCCATGGTGTCGCCACCACCGCCGCCGTCGATCCAGTCGTCGCCATCGCCACCCTGGATGTCGTCGGCACCGTTGTCGCCCAGCAGCGTGTCGTCGCCCGCGTTGCCGATCAGCGTGTCGCCGCCTCCGCCGCCGATCAGCAGGTTCGCCGCGGCGTCGCCCGACAGCCAGTCGTCCTTCCAGCCGCCCTCGAGCCCCTCGATGCCGACCAGGTGGTCCTGGCCCTGCCCGGTCCATTGCTGCCCGACCGCCGAGAGGTCGACATTCACCGCGTCGCCGCCGTGGAAGCTGACGATGTCGAAGCCGTCGCCGCCGATCAGCGTGTCCTTGCCGTCTCCGCCGATCAGGGTGTCGTCGCCGGCCCCGCCATCGATCAGGTCGTGGCCATTGCCGCCGTCGGCCAGGTCGTCGCCGCCCCCTGCCGTCACGTTGTCATCGCCGGTACCGCCAAGGATCGTGTCGGCATCGCTGCCGCCATAGATCATGTCGTCGCCGGCCGCGCCGTCCAGCAGGTTGGCGCCCGAGCCGCCGTGCAGGGTGTCGTCGCCCCAGAGGCCGTACAGCGTATCGTCCCCGTCGGCGCCCAGCAGCTCGTTCCCGGCGCCGTCCCCGTAAAGGACCGAGGTCTCGCCCGTCTGGGTGACTGCCATCACGTTCTCGATGCCCTGAAGCACGTCCAGGCCCGCACCGGTGGATTGCACACCCGAGATCCGCAGGTCCACAGTGATCGCCGTGGTGCCATGGGTATAGAAATGCGCAATGTCGATGCCGCCACCGCCGACGAGCGAATCGTTGCCGCTGCCGCCGATCAGCGTGTCGTCGTCCGCGCCGCCCTGCAGCGTGTCGTCTCCGGCCTCGCCCCAGAGCTGGTCGAACCCGTCGCCGCCCTTCATCAGGTCGTCGCTGGCCGCCCCGGCCTCGAGCGACGGCGTGGCGCTGTCGCGCAGCATGTCGTGGCCCCAGCCGCCCTGCAGCGTGTCGTTCGCGGCGCCGCCTTCCAGCGTGTCATTGCCGGCCGAGCCCTGCAACAGGTCGGCCCCGGCTTCGCCTTGCAGCAGGTCGTCGCCCGTGCCGCCCTGCAGCGCATCGCCGTGGTCGCCGCCCGCCAGGGTGTCGTTGCCGTCGCCGCCGTCCAGGCTGTCGGCCCCGGTCCAGCCGCGCAGGTCGTCGTCATCGTCGCCGCCCGTCAGCGTGTCGTCGCCGGACCCGCCCTGGAGCGTGTCGCGGCCGACCGAGCCGTCGATCAGGTCGTTGCCCCAGCCGCCGTCAAGATTGTCGTCCCCCCAGCCGCCATCCAGCGTGTCGGCCCCGCCGGACGCGTTGATCGTGTCGTCGCCCGCCTCGCCGCGCAGCAGGTCGGCCCCGCCCGAGGTCTCGATCAGGTCGTTGCCAAGCCCGCCGCGGATGTCGTTGTTGCCGCCGTCCGAGATCAGCCGGTCATCCTCGTCGCTGCCGGTCAACGTGTCGTTGCCATTGCCGGTGGCGAGGTTGTGGATGCCGATGAAGCGGTCGTTGCCCATGCCGGTGGCCTGCTGCCAGGGCGTGCTCAGGTCAACGGTCAGGTCGATGGTGCCGGCCGTCGCGACAAATGCATTGGCCGTGTTCATGAAGACCCAGTCTTCGGCATCGCCGATGTAGACGTCATCACCCATGGTGGCATAGAGCGCGTCGGCATAGTCGCCGGGGGCCGCCGGGCCCTCGGGCATGTCGTCCGCGTCGAGCGTATCGTTGCCGGCCCCGCCGATCAGCGTGTCGTGGCCCGCGCCGCCGATCAGGATCGACCCCTCGGCCGCCGCGCGCAGCGTGTCGTCGTAACCCGAGCCCAGCAGACCTTCGATCGAATCGAAGGTGTCGCTGCCCTCGACCGTCGCGCCGCCGGTGCCCAGGTCGATCTCGACCCCGCTGGCCGCGTCGGCATAGGAGGCCACGTCGATCCCGTCGCCGCCCTCGAGCGTGTCGTCGCCCGCGCCGCCGTTCAGCGTGTCGTTGCCGTCACCGCCGCGCAGCGTGTCATCACCGTCCCGGCCCCAGAGCCGGTCGGCCCCGCCGCCGCCATGCACCAGGTTGACCTGCGCATCGCCGTAAAGCCAGTCGGCGGAGTCGCCCGCCGCGATCGCCTCGAACCCGGTCAGCAGGTCCAGCCCCTCGCCGGTGTCCTGCACGCTGCCCTGCAGCGCCAGATCGACGGTCACGCCGATCTGCCAGCCGGGATGGTAGGCGAGGAAGGTGTCAAAGCCCGCGCCGCCCGCGATGGTGTCGTTGCCGTAGCCGCCGCTGACCAGATCGTCGCCAGTGCCCGCGTCGATAAGATCGTCGCCATCATCGCCATAATAGCCCGAGGGCCCACCGACGATGGTGTCGTCGCCAAGGCCGCCGGTCAGCGTGTCGTTGCCGATCCCGCCGTCAATATAGTCGGCGCCGTCGCCGCCCTGCACGGAATCCGCGCCGTCCTGGGCAAAGACCGTGTCGTCGCCCGCGCCTGCATCGACGATGTCGTCGCCTGCGCCGCTGTCCACGCTGTCGTCACCGCCGTTCGCGGTGACGCTGTCCGCGCCCGCTCCGGTGTCGATGGTGTTGACGAAATCCGTGCCGATCACCGTGTCGTCGCCCGAGGCGGTGGTCACGTGCTCGATGTCGCGGATCACGTCCTCGCCGTAGCCGGTGTTCTGTGCCGTCGTCACGTTGAGATCGACATGGGCCGCGCCGGCCAGGCCGAAGATGTCGTTGAAGACGATCCAGTCGCTCCCGTCGCCGCCGTCCAGCGTGTCGGCTCCGTAGCCGCCGTTCAGATAATCGTTGCCCTGGCCGCCCTCCATCAGGTCGGCGCCGCTGCCGCCGCCCAGGGTATCGTTACCATCGCCGCCGATCAGCGTGTCGCGGCTGTCGCCGCCGCCCAGGCTGTCATGGCCCGCCCCGCCATCGATGCTGTTCGCGCCATCCTCGCCCAGCAGCGTGTCGTCGCCATCGCGGCCCAGCAGCGTGTCATCGCCCCAGGAGCCGAGGAACAGGTTGTCCGCGGCGTCGCCCATCAGCAGGTCATCCCCGGCGCCTGCATAAAGGTCCTTGATCCCGACGATCAGGTCATTGCCCTGGCCGGTGTTCTGCCGCGTGGTGAGCGCGAGATCGATGGACAGGTCCCCGCCCCAGGCCACGTAGTTGGTCTGCGACACACGGGTCAGGAAGGACATGTAATCCTCGCCATCGCCGAGGATATCGTCATCGCCGAGCCCGGCGTTGAAATTGTCGCGCCCGCCGTTGCCGACCAGCGTGTCGTCGCCATCGTAGCCGATAAGCTGGTCGCTGCCGGCGGTGCCGGTCATGCTGTCGTCATTGTCGGTCAGGTAGACGCGGCCGGTGTCGCTTGTCAGGCCGATGAACAGCTTGTCGCCCTGCCCGGTCGCCTGGCGCGACGTGTCCGACATGTCGAAGGTGACACCCGGACCGGCCTGGTCGAAGAACACCGACGCCAGGCTGGTGACGCCTCCGAGGTCGATGTCGTCGTCGCCAAGGCCCATGCGGATCACATCGAACGAGCCGGTCGAGATGATCGTGTCGTTGCCCGCCCCACCGTCCAGCGTGTTCTGGCCGATGCCGCCCTCGAGCAGGTCGTTGCCGGCGCCGCCGTCGATCAGGTCGTCGCCCCAGCCGCCCCGCAGCGTGTCCTGCCCGGCCCCGTTCCAGTCGCCCGTGATCGTGTCATCCCCGGCCCCGCCCAGGATCAGGTCGTCGCCATTGTCGCCAAAGAGCTCGTTGGCCAGGGCATCGCCGCTCAGCGTGTCGTTGTGGGCGCTGCCGTAGAGGTGCTCGATCCCGACCAGGTAGTCGATACCCTCGTTGGTGTTCTGCGCACCCGAGACGGTCAGGTCGACCACCACGCCCGTCTGCGCGCCGGTGAAGGCCGCGATGTCGGAGGTGCCGAAATAGCCGTTCAGCGTGTCGTCGCCCGCGCCGCCCTCGAGCCGGCTCCAGTCGCCGCTTTCGCCGTTCAGGCTGTCGTTGCCAGCCCCGCCGTACAGCTCGTCGTCGCCCCAGCCGCCCAGCAACGTGTCGTTGCCGTCTTCGCCAAAGAGCCGGTCATCGCCGCCGCGCCCTTCTAGCCGGTCGGCGCCGCCGCGGCCGTCGAGCATGTTGTTCTCGCCGTTGCCGTAGATCGAATCGTCGCCATCGGTGGCGACCACGTCCTCGATCCCGCTGGCCTCGACCGTGTCGAATGCATCCGGATCGGGGCCGTTGACGGGCAGCTCCTGCGGGCCGCCGTTGCCAAGGTCGAACGAGATGCCGACATAGGTCGAGCCGCTGAAATCGACCAGGTCGTAGCCGAAGACGTCGCCGTAGTCGCCACCGCGGAGGGTGTCGTTGCCAGCCAGCATGACAAAGGTGTCGTCGCCTTCCCCGCCCAGCAGCAGGTCGTCGCCCGCGCCGCCCTCGAGCCGGTCGTTGTCGGCCTGCCCCTCGAGCGTGTCATCCCCGTCCTCGCCGAACAGGAAATCCTCGGCATCGCCGCCGACGATGCTGTCCTGCCCGGCCCCGCCATGCATGTGGTCCGCATCGACGCCGCCATAGATCGTGTCGTCGCCGTCCATGCCCTCGAGCAGGTCGATGCCGTCGTTGCCCTCGATCAGGTCGTGCCCCGACCCGCCCATGATGGAATCGTCGCCATCACCGCCGTAAAGCAAGTCATCCCCGCCGCCGCCGATGATGGTGTCGTTGCCGGCTTCGCCCAGAATGGTGTCGATGCCGTCATCCGGGCCGTCCGAGTCGCCGTTGATGTAGGATACGTCACCGTCGCCAAACAGCAGGTCGTCGCCGTCGAAGCCGCCGATCAGGTCGGCCTCGGTGCCGCCATAGGCGGTGTCGTTGCCCTCGCCGCCATAGATCGAGTCCGACCCGGCATCGCCCGACAGGCTGTCGTCCAGCTTGTTGCCGTTCAGGACGTCGTCGCCGGTGCCGCCATTGATCGTGTCGTCGCCGTCGTTGCCGGCAAAGGTGTCGTTGCCGTCCCCGCCGTCCATGGAATCGTCGCCGGACCCGCCCAGCAGGCTGTCGTTGCCGCCCAGGCCGTCGAGCGTGTCGTTGCCGCCGAAGCCCTCGATCGTGTCGTCGCCCGAGGTGCCGGGCAGGCTGTCGTCGTCACCGCCGCCCTGCACCAGGTCGCTGGGCGGTGTCAGCGCCGCGCCCGGCGCGCTGAAATAGCTGACCGAGGCGGCCGCGGACTGGGTGTCGTTGCCGTCGATATCGTCGTCGAATGCCATGAAGAAAATCCTGCTTGTCTGGGGTCGCCCCAAAGCGCCCCACGACGCCGCCCGGCGCAAAGCCGGCCCGGCGACAATTTCAAAGGCGTTGACCTGAATGATCTCCCGCCGCGTCCCACGGCGAAAATGCCCTGAACAGGCGTATGGATCAACCGGTCAGGAGTTTATTAACCATGATTAACGATGGCTTCCGACCCGAAGGCCCGGGGCCTTGCGCCGACGGCAGGCGCATGCGCTCCGTTGCGAGACGCGGGTCGGCGCAGCCCGCGCCGCGCCGGCGCCCGTCAAATGATGAAATCGGCCAGCGAGATCAGCGCGCGGTCGAAGCCCTCGAGCGTGATCGTGCCCTCGATGCCGACCCAGGACAGGTCGATCACCGTCTGCGCGGCGTCCCCCGTGACCGCGCCCGAGGCGATCAGCTTGGCATAATCGGCGATGCCGAGCTGCGACAGGTCGATCAGGTCGATGTCGTTCTTGAAATCGGTGATGACGTCGTCGCCGAAACCGCGCGCAAAGATGAAGGTGTCGATGCCGCCGCCGCCGGTCATGGTGTCATTGCCCGCGCCTCCAATGATCTGGTCCTTGGCGCTGGCGCCGCTGGCGTCGATCACGTCGTTGCCGCGCCCGCCCTTCAGCACGTCGCTGCCGCCGGTGCCCGCGATCAGCGTGTCGTCGCCGTCGCCGCCCAGCAACGTGTCGCGCCCGACGCCCGCGATCAGCAGGTCGTCGCCCGCCCCGCCCGCGATGCTGTCGTCGCCGTCGCCGCCATCCAGCAGGTCATCGCCCGCGCGTCCGGCCAGCACGTCTTCGCCCACGCCGCCCTCGAACTGGTCCTCGCCAGCGCCGCCGTTCAGCGTGTCATTGCCGTCCTGCCCGCGCACGATCCCGTCGACCTCTCCGCCCCGGCCGATGAAGAGGTCGTCGCCGAGGTCGAGGTTCACGTCGCCGTCAAGGAACCCGCCGTTGCGCACGGTGTCGGCGTCTTCCCCGCCGACCACGTTGCCGACGATGGTGCCGTAGTTCTGCAGCAGGTTCGGGTCGTCGATGTCCCCCTGGAAAGCGATGCGCACCGCGCTCAGGATACCGTAGTTGATCACCTGCAGCGGCTGGACCCCGGCCAGGTCCACGTTGACCTCGATCGCGTTCGCGCTGAACGAATTCGCGCTGGCCATGATGGTGCCGTGGTTGATCAGCACGCCGGTGCTGCCGATCCACTTCACCCCGTCGTTGCTGACGCTGTGGATGGTGCCGAAGTTGGTCAGCGAAGCCCCGACGGAGGCCATCGACACGCCCGCCCCGAAGGAGGTGATCATGCCGAGGTTGGAGAGGGTGGCCGAGGTTGGTGAGGTTGGCCGAGTTGCCCTCCAGGTTGACCGCGGCGTCGTTGCTGGCGCTGACGACGCCGGTCTCCAGCACCACCACCCGCGGGGAGCTGGTGCCGATCACGCCCATGTCGATGGCGGACAGGTCGCCGTGCAGCGCGCCGCCGATGGTGGCGGTCATGCCATTGGCCGTGCCGGCGATGGCAGTCGCGGTGGCCGAGAGGATGCGCACCCCTTCGAGCAGGTAAAGGTCCTGCCCGGTGGTCAGGGTGACTCCGGTCCCGTTGACGATAATGTCTGAGGTGATGAAGGTCGTGATGTCAGGTGTCTCCAGCGGGCGGGCCAATTCCGCGCCCCCGCAAATGATGGGGGACAGGCGCGGCCTTCAGGCAAGCGCAATCTGCGCGCGCGGCGCAGTTTCAACCGGCACGTGTCGGATGCAGGCCCGCGGCCCCTCTGAACCCGAACGCGCGCGCCAATGGCCGGGCAGAGGCGCGCAAATCCCTTGAGGATGGCGCTGGTTTTCCGGGCCACGGTCCGGCTTCACGAGGGAGATCCCAAGCGACGTTCCCTCGCCGATGCGCGGCATCTCTGCGCCGACAGCCTGGCCCGCGCGGGCATGGACGCGGATCACGCGGGCATCGCGGCAATGGCATCGCGCTGGCGGTGCACCTTCTGGGCATGCTCGGCGGCGGCAAGGGCGTGTCAGGGAAAGCCCGGCTGCCCCGGGCGGGGCAGCGCCCGGCGCCGCGCGATCACGCGGCATCGGGCCGTGTCCATGTGCGCCACAGGGTTGGCGCGGGCGGCGCCTGCGTCAGAGCCCCAGCTCGTCCAGCCCCGCAACGGCTATGGTGACCGTTGCCGTGTCATAGCCGCCCAGCCCGTCGGACACGGTGTAGACGAAACTGTCGTCCACCACCGCGCCACTCGCCAACGCCTGCAGCGCGGCCGACCCGGTCGGGTCGTACAGCACGTCGCCCTCGGGCGTCAGCGACACCGCCGCGCCCTGGGCCGAGACCGCGTCGACCGACAGGATCACCAGCGTGTCGCCATCGGGCTCGACGTCATTGGCCAGCAGCGCTGCCCCGTCCAGCGTGACCGCCGTGTCCTCGTCGGTGTAGCCGGCCGCCGCCGCGCTGCCATCGGCGTTGAAGAACCGCGTGTAGACGTCCGAGGTGAAGTCGCTGTTCCGGGTGCCCCAGCTGACGGCAAACCCGCCCGAGGCGAGCGCCGTGATGTCGGGCGCGATCTGGCCCTGCGATTGCAGCGGATCCAGCGCGATGTCCCCGCCCAGCGCCGTGCCGTCGGCCGCGAAGACCCGCACATAAGAGGTCGAGGCATAAGTCGTGAGGTTCACGCTTTCCCAGGCAAAGACCAGGTTGCCGCTTTCCAGCACGGTCACCGAGGGGCGCTGCTGATAGCCCGACGTGCCGCCGTTGACGAGGAACTCGGACACCGTTTCGACCCCGAGCGGGCTGAAGATGCGTGCCTTGATGCCCGAGGCATCGGTGTCGTCCACCCCGTCCTCGGACACCCAGGTGATGACAAATCCGCCGCCGTCCAGCGCGGCCACGGCCGCGTCGGTCTGGCCGTTCGCCATCTGTTGGTTGACCGGGTCGCTGGTGGTGAAGGCGGTTCCGTCATCCCGGAACATCCGCGCGCGGATGCCAAAGCCCGAGCTGTCGTCGATCCCGTCGTTCGAGCTGTAGGTCACGACGAACAGCCCCGTGTCGAGCGCGGTGATCGCGGGCTGCGACTGCACGTAATCGGTGGTGTCGTTGACGAACAGCTCACCCGTCACCGCCGTGCCGTCCGGGTTGAAGAGGCGCATCTTGATGTTCGACCCCTCGGAGAACCCCGTCACGAAATCGGTCATCCAGGTCACGGCGATCACGCCGCTGGCCAGCTGGGTCACGCCCGACAGGTATTGCAGGTCGGTGGTTTCCTCGTTGACAAGGAACTCGCCGCTGGTCGGCGTTCCGGCGGCGTCAAAGATCCGCGCCTTGACTTCCATGTCCGTCGCGTCGAACGGGTCGATCCGGCTGGACCAGGTGGCCATGAAGCCGCCGCCCGAAAGGGCGACGAGGTCGATCTCCTGCTGGTTGCCGGTCGTGACATCGGCCAGCACCAGGTCGCTGACCAGCGTCTCGCCGGCCGGCGTCACGATCTGCGCCCGCACATCCGTTAAGGACCCGCCGCTTTCCTCGCGCGAGCGCCAGGCGACCAGCAGGTTGCCGCCTTCCAGCTCGACGACCGAGGCGCCGTCCTGGTTGCTGGTCGTGTAGGCGTTGGTCAGGATGCTGTCGGCATAGGCGACGCCGGCAAAGCTGTCGTCGGCCGCAATGGGCGCATTGCGGTTGGCGCTTTCCACCGACAGGCTGACCGTGGCGGTATCGACCTCGCCTGCCCCGTCCGAGACGGTGTAGGCGAAACTGTCCACCAGTGTCTCGCCCACGCCCAGCGCAGCGATCGCGGTTGAGGTGGTCGGGTCGTACTGCACGTTGCCCGCGTCGTCGACCGACAGCGTCGCGCCCTCGGCCGAGGTGGCCGCCAGCGAGAACAGGCTCAGCACCTGCCCCTCGGGGTCGCTGTCGTTGGCCAGCAGGGTGGCGGTCTCGATGGTGACCGGGGTCTGCTGGTCGGTCAGCGGCGTGCCGTCGCTGCTGAGGTCGTCATCCGCGCCAACGGGCGCCTGGTTCACGCCCTCGACCACCAGCGACACCGTGGCCGTTGCCGTGGCGCCGGTTTCATCGGCCACCGTGTAGGTGAAGCTGTCGGTCAGCAGCTCTCCGGCCCCGAGTGCGGCGATCACGGTCGAGCCGGTGGGGTCGTAGATCACCGTGGTGCCGTCCAGCGTGACCGTGGCCCCGCTGGCCGAGGTCACCTCGACCGCGACAAGGCTCAGCGCCTCGCCATCGGCGTCGCTGTCGTTGCCCAGCACGTCCTCGGCCGCGATGGAGATCGGCGTCAGCTCGTCGGTATAGCCCGCCTCGAAGGGCGTGCCATCGGCCTGGTACCGGCGCGCCATGGCGATGCCGCCATCGCTTTGGTAGACGTTGTCCTCGCGGTCGATCCAGCCGACCATGAAACCGCCATCGGCCAGGGCCGAGATCGTCGGCGTGCTCTGGTAGCCGGCCGTGGTCTGGTTGACGAGGACCTCGTCGCCCAGCGCCGTCCCGTCCGCCGCAAAAACCCGTGCCGCGATGGCCGAGGCGCTGACGTCGCCCTCGTTGCCATAGGTCACCCAGGCCACGGCAAAGCCGCCGCCCGCAAGGCCCACGACCGAGGCGTTGGTCTGCGCGCTGCCCGTCAGCTGGTTGATGGCAAAGGCAGGCACCGTCTCGACCCCGGCGGCATCGAAGATGCGCGCCTTGATGCCCAGGCCGTCCGGATCGAAGGCCGTGTCGTCCTCGGTCCAGGTCACGATGAAACCGCCACCGGCCAGCGCCGCCACGTCGGCCTGCTGCAGCGTGGTGCCGACGTTGGGCCCGCTGGCGATCGGGATCTCGGAGACCGCGAAATTACCCATGGCGTCGTAGACCCGGGCCGTGATCTCGGTGCTCGTGTCGTCCCGCGACACGTAGGCGGCGACATAGCCGCCGCCGGTCAGCGCCGCGATCTCGGCCGGCCAGACCGTGTCGGTGCTGCTGAAGCTGATGGCGGAATGGTTGCGCACCAAGCTGCCACCCGAGGTGAAGATCGCGGCCGACAGCTGGCTGTTGCCCGCATCGTCGGCAGACAGCCAGCTGACGACAAAGTTGCCGCCAGCCAGGGCGATGACATCGGGATTGGTCTGGCTGCCGCTGATCGGGGTCGCGGCAAGGATCTCGGAGCCCAGGACGGTGCCATCCGGCCCGAATATGCGCACGAAGATGCCGCGGCTGCTGACCGAGGTCGTGTCGTCGTCGCCTTCCCAGGCCACGACCATGTTGCCATTGGGCAGCGCGGCCAGCGCCGGGTTCCAGTAGAAGGCATCGGTCGTGTCATGCACCAGCGTCGGGGCCAGCACCTCGGCGCCGTCCGCGTCGAGGATGCGCAGCTGCACCTGCGAGGCATAGCCGGTAAGGCTGGTGCTGTAGACCAGCGTCGCGATGTTGCCGCCCGCCAGCTCGGCCGTGTCGACCGTGCGCATGTTGCGCGTGGTCTCGAGCGCCGGGTCGCTGACCGCGAATTCATTGGCGAAGATGTGCTCGAGCATGTCGTCTTGCGCCAGCGGGGCCGCGTTGCCTTCGCCGACCACCTTGAAGGTCACGGTGGCGCTGGACTGGCCGCCATCCGCATCCTCGATCGTGTAGGTGAAACTGTCCTCGAGCGTCGCGCCATTGGCCAGCGCGGCCAGGACGGCCGAGGAGGTGGGATCATAGAACACGTTGGTGCCGAACTCGCTCAGCGTGACCGTCGCGCCAAGGGCGCTGGTGGCCGAGACGGCGACGATCTCCACGGCGCCGCCATCGGGATCGACATCGTTGCCGATCAGCTGGGTGTAGAAGATGTCCTGCACCGTCTGGTCGTTGGTCAGCGCCATGTTGAGCGGCACCGCAGTGCCCAGTGCGTCGCTAGCATGGAACAGGCGCTGGGTGAGCCCCGCATTGGGGCCGCCGGAGTTTTCCCAGGCCACGACAAAGCGGCCGCCGTTCAGCGCGGTGATCTGCAGATCCTGCACAGTGTTGGAACTTGACCAGCTGCCGGTCTCGTTCACCACGATTTCCGGCGTCGCATAGGTGCCCACCGCTTCGAACAGGCGCATCACGATCTTGCCGTCATCGGCCATCCAGGCGACGACGTAGCCCCCGGTATCCAGCGCGGCGATCGCCGGATCCCAGCGCGTTGTCCCGCCATTTTCGAAATCGAGGCTGCTCAGGGCCAGCACGTCCGTGGTGGGGGTGCCGTCCGGCGCATAGGCGCGGCCGCGGATCACGGTGCCGTGCCACCCGTACGTCAGGCCGTTGGCGACGTAGCTGTGGGTTTCCTCGCTTTCCCAGGCGACAAGGATATTGCCACCCGCCAGCGTGGTCACTGCCAGTTCGGAGGCGGCGCCATCCGCGACATCGCTGACGATGAACTCGTCGGTCAGGGGATTGCCATGCGCCTTGATGAACCGGCCCACGATCTGGCGCCCGTCCCCGTCCCAGCGCTCCCAGAAGGCGGCGAACCCGCCCGTATCGAGGGCCGAGATGCTCAGATCCCCCCCGACCGGCGTATCGCTCAGCGTGCGGATATCGCCCTTGAGCACCGCGTCTTTGGTGAATTGCTGCGCCTTGGCCACCCGATGGCCGGCGGTATCGTCATATTCCTTCCAGGCGACGACAAAGCCGTTGTCCAAAAGGGTGACGCTGGGGCTTTGGACATTGCCACTGGGGATATCCGCCACGCGCAGCAGCGTCGTTTCGACCCCGGGCGCGTCGGGATCGGGCGCGAACCGGACAATCTGGCCGCTGGTGTCGTAGATCTCGAGATAGAGACCATCCATCCCGAAGCCGGACCGCGTCGTGACCACGGCAAAGGTCCCGTCCGCAAGCGACGCCACGTCCGCGCCGTCCCACGTGATCGGGCCTATGGTGAATTCCGGCACGGTTTGCTTGCCATCCCGGTCATAGATGGTGGCCCGCAGGCCCGAATGATCCCAGTAGTTCAGCCAGGCCACAAGGTAGGTGCCATCGTCGCCCAAGGTGGTCAGCAGCGGCGCCTCGGGCGCGCTCTCCGCGGCGGACTTGACGACCAATTCGCTGCCGGTCGGGCCGCTGCGCGTGCTCCAGTCATAGTAGGTGCCGTTGAGGTAATCGTCCTCCGCCTCGGGCGGCGACAGCACGGCGAAGCCGCCGAAGTTGTCGGCCGAGAAGCGCTGCGCGGCGCGGTCCTCGATCCGCAGCAGCGTGGTCCCGAAGCTGGCATCGCCGTCGAAATCGGCCAGCAGCAGCGTGTCCGCGCCGTCCTGCACCAGCCGCAGGAAGGTGCCGAAGGGATTGACGATGCCGTCCCACTGGCCGGTGATCGCGGCCAGCGGCGAAAGGTCGATGGCATCGGCGCCGACGGTGAAATCGGTCAGCACCTGCGTCTCGACCGTCGCGGTGGAGGCAAAGGCCAGCCGGACCACGTCTCCGCCGCTGCCCAGCGCGATGGTGCTGGTCCCGCCCACGACCACGAGGGTGTCCGCGCCGCCACCGGCGTTGACCTCGTTCCCCGTGCCGCCAAGGATGGTGATCTCGTCGCGGCCGCTGCCGCCGACCACGGTGTCGCGGCCATGGCCGACCATGATCGTGTCGTTGCCCGCGCTGCCGTTGACCGAGTTGTCGCCATCCCCGGCGTCGATCCAGTCGTCACCCGCGCGCGCGATGATCGTGTCGTTGCCGGCGCCTGCGATGATCGTGTCGCTGGCGCCGACGCCCTTGTCCGTCCCGTCGCTGAAGCGGTTGTCGCCCTCGCCCAGGTCCACGTGGTCGCGGCCCTTGCCGCCGTCGACGGTGTCGTTGCCGCCCCCGGCCAGGATGCTGTCCGCCCCGTCATCGCCGGCAAGACGGTCATCCGCGGCGCCGCCGACCAGGGTGTCCGCGCCGGTGCCGCCCGACAAGTCCACCGCGGTCAGCGCCACGCCGGCGTCGATGGAATCCGCCCCGCTGCCGCCACTGACCGTGTCGCCGGCCAGCGCCGCGAAGGCACCCAGCAGCAGGTAGCTGTCGTTGCCGGCACCAAGGATGACGTCATCCTCGCCCGTGCCCTCGACCAGGTCACTGCCGCCACCGGCATTGACCTGATCCGCCCCGAGCCCGGTATTGATCGTGTCATGGCCGCCGCCCGCGCCCACGGTGTCATTGCCTGCGCCGGTCAGGATCCAGTCCGCCCCCGTGCCCGAGGTGATCGAGTTGTCGCCGTCCCCCGCGTCGATGGAATCGTCGCCGTTGCGCGACAGGATCGTGTCGTGGCCGCCCCCCGCGACGATCGTGTCGCTGGCGCCCACGCCCTTGTCCGTCCCGTCCGCGAAACGGTTGTCGCCCTCGCCCAGGTCCACGTCGTCGCGGCCCGTGCCGCCATCGACCGTGTCGTCGCCATCCCCGGCGATGATGCTGTCCGCGCCGTCTCCGCCCGACAGCAGGTCGCCCGCAGCGCCGCCGATCAGCGTGTCCACGCCGCCGTCGCCGCTCAGATCGACGCCGGTCAGCGCCAGCCCGGCGTCGAGGGAATCCGCCCCGCTGTCACCGTTGACCGTGTCGCCCGCCAGTGCCGAAAAGCCGCCCAACAGCAGGTAGGTGTCGTCGCCGGCGCCCAGTGACACCGTGTCTTCGCCCGTACCCTCGACCAGGTCGTTGCCGCCGCCCATGTCGATGGAATCGGCCCCGAGCCCGGCATTGGCCGTGTCGTGCCCGCCGCCCGCGTTCAGCGTGTCCGCCCCGTCGCCGCTGCGCAGCGCGTCATTGCCGCCGCCGCCGACCAGCAGGCCGGGCCCGTCGAAATCGGTCAGCACGTCGGCGCCGCCTTCGCCGCGCAGCGTGTCCTGCCCGGCCCCGCCGTCCAGCGTGTCGTCGCCATTGCCGCCCACCAGCCGGTCATCGCCGTCAAGGCCAAGGATGCTGTCGTCGCCCGCCCCGCCCTTCAGCGTCTCGGCCCCGGTCGTGCCCGCGATGACATCGTCCTGGGTTTTGGTCTTTTCGGGTAGCGTGGACAGGTCGATATCGACCAGCGGCGCCACCGGGCCATCCGGGATCGAGGTGATCGACGTCACGTTCGCCAGCTTGGACAGGTCACCCGTCGAGGTCAGCGCCGCGCGCTGGTCGCCGCCGATGCGGAAGACGTGGCTGCGGTCGTCCGTTGCCGAGGTCAGGACGAGGAAATCGGTAAAGCTGGTCTCGCGGAAGGTCATGCGCACGGCGCGCAGGCTCCAGCCGGACCCAAGGTCGCTGCCGTCCAGCGCCAGCCCGTATAGATCGCCCGGCGAGGGCGCCAGCGCGATGGCCTCAGGCCAGTCATCGGTCGCGGTTCCAGCCTCTACCGTGTAGGTGAGAAGGAAATCGTCACTGACGACGAAGGTGAGAGTGCTGGATTGCCAGTCGATGGCAGTGCCGAATTCATCGACGGCCCAGGAGCCGCCCTCAAGCACGAATGTCGTCATGAAAATATCCCCGTCAGAAATCAGCCTAGGGCGCCCGTCCCTTGGCGCCTGGCAAGAGCCTACACGGCCTGGCGGAATATGTTAAGCTCGGACGGGTCGTTCTGACCATTTTATGCAGGAAGACCCACGCATTGCCCCGGAAGCGGGCAGGAGATGGGCCGAACCGACTGGTCCCGCCCGCTGCCCGCAGGTCATCCCGCCCCACCTCAGGGCCCGGCCTTTGACGGCCGCCTGCCCCCCGCGGAGGGCAGGCTGTCACCGCCGCGACACGGCACGGACGCCCCGTGACCGCGGCGCCGGACGGGGGCGGGCATCCGCCTGGCCGGGCCATGTCTTGCGGCTTGTGCGCAAGGGTGCCCCGCGATGTCAGCCCTTGACCGCACCGGCTGTCAGGCCGCTGACGATCTGCCGCTGGAAGATCATGACCAGCACCAGGAGAGGTGCGGTGATCGAGACGGCGGCCGCGACGGCCTCGACCTGGTCGGTCATGGTCGTCTCGCGGCTGAACATCCCCGCGATGGCCGGCACCATGGTCTGGTTCTGGGCGTCCAGCAGCAGGGAGGTCACGAGAAAGTCGTTGTAGCCCAGCAGGAAGGAAAACAGCCCGGTGGTGATGACGCCCGGCCACATGACCGGCATGATGACCTTGCGAAACGCCTGCAGATGCGTGCAGCCATCCACGCGGGCGGCCTCGTCCAGCTCGGCGGGGATGCTCTGGAAGAACGAGTTCAGCATCCAGATGGTGAAGGGCTGGTTGATCGCCACCAGGACGGCGATCACCGCGAAGGGCTTGCCATAAAGCGTCGGGGCGTTGTCGCCCAGGATCGGGGCAAGCCATTCGGCCGAGTTCACGAAGACCGGCAGGTAGCCCGCCACCAGGACCGAATGCGGCAACGCGCGGAAGATGAGCGCGACGATCAGGATCCAGAAGGCCAGCGAAGTGCGCGACCGCGCCAGCCCGTAGCCCGCCAGCGTCCCGACGGTCAGCGACACGATGACGACACCCAGCGTCACGACCAGCGAGTTCTGGAAGTTGAGCGCAAAACCCCTGTCCACCCAGACGGACCGGTAATGTTCGGCGGTCAGGCCGATGACCGGCTGGCCCAGGGGGCCGGCCACGGGGTCCAGCAGGCCCAGCAGCCAAGGCAGCAATCCGAAGAAAACGACAAGCGTGCCCAAGCCCAGGACCAGGCCACCAAGCCCCCAGCCGACCGGGCGGATGGCCTGCGGCACCCGCGTGCGTATCAGCCGCGGCAGCGTTCGGGCGCCCAGGCGGATCGCGCCCCAGATCACGGCCAGGCCCAGGACCAGCCCGGTGAGAGAGATCCCGTGCCCGTCGCCGATGGTCCGCGGGCCAAGAAGAACGGCCAGCGCATTGCGGTCGAAGGCGTCGATGGGCGACTTGAAGCTCATCACGGCGACCCAGAAGATCGGGAAGGCCGCGACCACGCACCACAGGAACAACATGCTGCTCATGGCCAGCTGAAGCGAGAGCGGCCGTCTCATCGTCGTTTCACTCATGTCAGGCACCTCGCTTGTGGTCGCGCCACGTGTTGCGGACGAGCGGAACGAGCAGCAGCGCGATTCCGATCATGGTGAGCATTGCCGAGGCCGAGGCCCGGCTGACCGCGCGGTTGCCCGCGTCATCCGGCGTGAGAAGATCGTAGGTCAGCCATTGCAGGCTGATCACATGCCCCTGGCTGGAAAAGCCGACGACCTCTTCGAAGACCCGGTAGGCATCCATCAGGTGGATCATCGTCACGAAGATGACCAGCGGCTTGAGATGCGGCAGAACCACGTAAATCAGCCGCTGCCAGCGGTTCGCGCCGTCGATCATCGCGCTTTCCAGGCTGTCGCTGTTCAGGCTTTGTAGCCCGGCGTAGAAGATGATCCCGGCGAAGGGCGCGATGTGCCAGACGCGGTACAGCATCATCATCAGCTCGATGGTCCAGCCCTGCGCGAACATGGCGATGTCGCGGCCGGACATCCATTCCATCGCCGCGGTCAGGATGCCGTCACCGCGGAACAGCCAGTTGACCGACAGCGCGCCGATGACCGGCGTGATGATGTAGGGCAGCAGCGAGATGAAGATGACCGGCCCCTTGATGGATTTCGCGGCGAAGTCGATCAGCAGCGCCACCGCGAGGCCAAGCCCCACGACGAAAGGCAAGGTGATGAGCGTGAAGGTCAGCGTGAACCGCAGGGCCTTCCAAAAGTCGATGGCCATCAGGGCCTGCCAGCTTGCCGAGGTGACGGCCGCCCAGGTCTCGTCGAGCTTCAGCACCCGTTCATAGCTTTGCAGGCCCACGAACCGGGTCGTCGTGACGACCTTGCCGTCGGCGTCCAGCACAGGGCGCGACTTCATCTCGGTCACGCAGGTCTGTTCCAGGAACCCGGGCGAACAGGTCTCGACCTCCACCGTCTCGAAGGCCGGCTGCGTCAGGTAGAAACTCTGCACGAACACGCTGATGAGCGGGAAGGCGATGAACACCAGCATCATCAGCAGCGAGGGCGTGACGAAGAAGGCGAATGTCTTGAACTTCATGGGTTGTCCTCGGCCCCGGGTGACACGATCGGGAGAGGCGCGCCAGGGCGCGCCTCTCCGGTGGGCTTACTGGAGCAGGCCCGCTTCCTTGGCGGCCGTCATGTAATCCGCCTCGATCGCGTCAAGCGTCGACTGGGCATCGCGGGCCCCGGTCAGGAAATCGGCGATCACGTTGCCGATGGCCGAGTGCATCATCGCCATCTCGGGCGAGGTCGGGTACATCAGCGGCGCCGGGTCGGTCGTGGCGGTGGCGATGGCGCCCTTGGCCAGGCGCCCCGGCTGGTAGCCGTCGATCAGCCAGATCGCGTCGTCGTTGTTGGCCGTGACCATCTCGGTGTCCATGCCCTCCATCATCAGCCGGAACGCGGCCTCGGCGGCCTCGTCCGAGATGTTCTTGGCGATCACCATGCCGTCCCACCACAGGGTCGCCGCCGGACGGTCGCCGAAGGGCGCAAAGGGCGCGGCCGCGGTGTCGACCAGGCCGACGACCTGGCTTTCGGCCTCGTTGTCCAGCGCCCCGGCCCGGCTGGCCCAGAGGTTCGACAGGGCCACCGTGCCCTGCTGGAACTGCTTCTGGACATAGGTGGAATCCGACACGAGGTACTCGGGGTCCATGTAGGCCGTGTAGGCCTTGATCGCCTCGAGCGTCGCAAGGCCGACCTCGTTGTTGATCGCCGGAGAGCTGTCATCGCCATAGAACGGCAGACCCGAGCTGGCGTACATGTTGATGAACTCGAGCGCGAGGTTCCAGCCCGCCATGGTCATCTGGCCCAGCGGATACTCGGCCTTGCCCTCGGCCCGGATCGCCTCTGCCGTTTCCATCACCTCGTCCCAGGTGGTCGGCACGGCCAGCCCGAGCTCGTCCAGGATATCCTTGCGGAAGGTCATTTCCTGCGTGTTGAGCATCATGGCGATGGCCATGATCTGGCCGTCGATGCGGATCAGCTGGTTCGGCTTCAGGTGCTGGCCGTATTTCTCGACAAGGTCGTCGAGCGGACGGATCGTGCCCTCGGCCAGCAGCGGCGTGATGGTGCCGTTCGAGATGCCGCCGATGGCATAAAGCGACGGGTTCGCGGCAAAGGCCACCGGCTGCTTGGTGCGGAAATCCTGGTCCAGCTCGGCCTGGAAGTTCCCGCATTCCGCCATCGCGTCCGTCACGGACTTCCAGGCCTGGAATGCCGGCGACAGCGAGGTCAGCGGGATGTCGTTTTCAAAGGCGCAGTCGGCCAGCGCGGAGGTTGCCAGCAGCGCAAGCCCTGCGGCCCCGGCGAGAAGTGTGGTTTTCATGATCATTGCTCCTTGTTGGTAGGGTTCACCGCTTGAGGGTGCTTGATGTTCAGGGGTCACGCCCCGATCCGGGTGCCCGTCTCGATGTCGAAGAAGTGGCACTTGTCGGCGGGCACGCCGAAGGACACGGGCGCGCCGATCTTGGCGCGCCAGGACTTGTCCGCCTTGACGGAGACCAGCGCATCCCCGAGCCGGACAGAGACCATCGTCGCGTCCCCCAGCAGCTCGAGCGTGTAGATCGGCGCCGTGATCGCGCCGGACGGCGCCACCACCGCGGCATCTTCCGCGCGAAAGCCGAGCGTGACGGGCTGGTCGGGCAGGTCGATGCCGGGGATTTCCGTGTGCGGCGCCAGGAAGACCCCGCCCCGCACCTCGCCGTCGATCAGGTTCATGGCGGGCGTGCCGATGAACCCCGCGACAAAGGTGTTGGCGGGCGTGTCGTAGATCTCGGTCGGGCTGCCGACCTGCTGGACCACGCCCTTCTTCATGACGACGACGCGATCCGCGAGGGTCATCGCCTCGATCTGGTCATGCGTGACGTAGATGGTGGTGACGGCCAGTTCATGGGTCAGGTTCTTGATCTGCGCCCGCGTCGAGACACGCAGCTTGGCGTCGAGGTTCGACAGCGGCTCGTCCATCAGGAACACGTTGGGTTCGCGCACGACGGCCCGCGCAAGGGCCACCCGTTGCCGCTGACCGCCCGAGAGCTCGGCCGGCTTGCGATGCAGGAACGGGTCGAGTTCAACCATCGCCGAGGCGCGGCTCACCTTCGCATCGTGGGTCTTCGGATCGGACCCGCGCACCTTGAGCGGAAAACGGATGTTCTCGTAGACATCGAGATGTGGGTAGAGGGCATAGGACTGGAAGACCATCGCCACGTCCCGGTCCTTGGGCTCGAGGTCGTTGACCCGCTTGCCGTCGATCAGGATGTCGCCATCCGTGACGCTTTCCAGGCCCGCGATCATGCGCATCGTCGTGGTCTTGCCGCATCCCGACGGCCCCAGCAGGACCAGGAATTCGCGATCCTTGATCGTCAGGTCGAATTCCTGCACCGCCTGGAAGGTGCCCCAGCGCTTGCTTAGCTTGCGCAACTGGATTTCAGCCATGTTTTCCACCTGTTCATCATCGCTCCATCCAGACGTTAGGGACATCGACAGAAAAAGCAACAGTTTTGTTGACAATTTTGGCGACGAACCGCAAGGTGAGTTCAAGGCACTGAAATCCAGCCTGAAATACAAGCATCGAGAGGTACGAAGAATGAGAGGATTTGACGAGAAATGGCGGGATGTCCCGCATTTCATCATCGGAATCACAAAGGAAATCTGGGAAGATCGCGAGATCGGCAGCCTGCGTCACCGCTATGCTCCGGGCCTTATCGTGCGCTCTCCGGCCAGCGTGTTGACCGACAACACCCAGGTGATCGGCGCCACCATGAGCACCCTGTCCGAGTTCCCGGACCGGCAGCTCTTTGGCGAGGACGTGATCTGGTGCGACGATCCCGAGCGCACCAACGACGACACCGAGGCGTTCCTGTCATCGCACCGACTCATCTGCACGGCGACCCACACGCATCCGGGCGCCTACGGGGCCCCCACCGGCAAGAAGCTGTGCTACCGCATCCTGGCGGACTGCGCGATCCGGTCCGACGCGGTCTACGACGAATGGCTGGTCCGCGACCAGAGCGCCATCGTCAAGCAGATGGGCTTTGACGTCGTGGACTGGGTGCGCGCCGCGATCGAACGCGAAGGCGGCCCGGACAAATGCGTCAAGCCGATGACCCCGGCCAACGACGTCGCGGGCCCCTATACCGGCACCGGCAACCAGGACGAATGGGGCCAGCGCTATGCCGAGACGATCAGCCGGATCATGGCGGCCGATTTCCAGGTGATCGGCACCGATTACGACCGCGCCTGCAACGTCCATTATCCCGGCGGGCTGGACACCTGCGGCCGCGAGGCCGTCGACCAGTTCTGGATGGGGCTGCGGTCGTGCTTCCCCGACGCGACGTTCCGGATCGAGCACGTGATCGGCCGCGACGACCCGCTGCTGCCGCCCCGCGCGGCGGTGCGCTGGTCGCTGCACGGCAAGCACAGCGGCTGGGGACGCTTCGGCACGCCGACCGGCGCCGAAGTCTACGTGATGGGCATCAGCCACGCGGAATACGGCCCGTTCGGTGACGATGGCGGCCCGGCCATCCGCAACGAGTTCTCCCTGATCGACGAAACGGCGGTATGGAAACAGATCATTCTCCAGACCGGCTGACATCGGTCTCCGGCCCGCGGGACCAGGCCCCCAGGGGGATCGCAACGATCGCCCTGGGCGCTGACGTGGAGCCGGTCGATTTCACCTTCGTCGGCCTCGGCTCCGCGTCGATGCTGGCCTTCACCTCGGCGGTCGAGCCGCTGCGCGTGCTCAACCAACTGGCGGGCCGCCGCATTGCACGGTGGCGGCTTGTCACCCCGGGCGGCGCGCCGCTGACCTTTTCCTGCGGGCTGAGCATGGCCGCCGAGGACCTGCCGGTCGATCTGCCGCGCCACGGCCGGGTGATCGTCTGCTCGGGCGCCGAACCCGAGGCCTCGCTGTCCGACCCGGTGACGGCGATGGTGCGACGGGCCTGGCGGCACGGGCACGTGGTCGGCGGAATCTGCACCGGCGCCTATACCCTGGCCCAGGCGGGATTGCTCAGGGGCCACGCCTTCACCCTGCACTGGGAGAACACCGAGGCGTTCGAGCTGCGCTATCCCGGCCTGCGCTCGACCCGCCAGCTGTTCGCCATCGACAGGGCCATCATGACCTGCGCCGGGGGCACGGCCGCGACGGACATGATGCTGGCCGTCATCAATGACCGCTACGGCCCGGTCGCGGCGCGGGTGGTCATGGAAATGTGCCTGCATCCGGCCATGCGGCCCCCGGGCGAGGCGCAGAAGGCGTCGCTGGCATTCGCCATGGGCGTCCGCAACGAAAGGTTCCTTGCGCTGGTCGAGGACATCGAGGACAGCGCGAACTGGCTCGACCCGATCGCCTCGATCTGCGAACGGCATGCGATGTCGCGCCGGCAGATGGAGCGGCTCTTCAAGAAATACACGGGCCATTCGCCGCGAAGCTACGCCAGGCTGCGCCGTCTTGACCATGCGCGGATGAGGTTGACCGCCACGAACCTGTCGATCCAGGAGGTGGCGTCGGAATGCGGCTTTGAATCCTCGCGCGCGTTCGCCATCAGCTTCAAGAAGCGCTTTGGCGTTACGCCCACCGACTATTCTCTGGCCCTGCGGGAAGGCGGACCGGCCTGACCCGCGCTGCCTGAAAGGGTTGACCCTCCCCGTGCCCCCGCTTTGCGCTGTCACCCTGCCCCGACTGTCCCCGCTCCTGCGAACGTGCCACAGGCACAGGCACAGGCACAGGCACAGGCACAGGCACAGGCACAGGCACAGGCACAGGAAAAAGGATCAGTCTTCGGCCAGGTCAAGCCACTGATGCAGGGCCTCGGCGCAAGCCTCCGGGGCTTCGATCAGGGCAAAATGACCCGCCCCATGGATTTCCGCGACCTCGCATGCGACCAGGTGGGCCGCGAGCTCATGCGCCCGGTCGGGCGGCGTCGCGCGGTCGTCCTGCCCGGCAAGCACCAGGGTGCGCGCGGCGATCTTGTGCAGGGACGGCAGGTAATCCGGGCGCGTGATCGCAATGTCCGTCTGTGCGCGAAAGGCCTCGGCCGAGGTTTCATCGGCCATGGCCAGGACCTCTGCCGCAAGGCTTTCCGTGCCTTTTGCATCCGTGCCGAAATAATGCGGCAAAAGCTCTTCCCGCACCATGGTGCCGCGCCCCGTTCGCCCGGCCGCACGCAGCTGCCTGCGGCGCAGGGGTGCCTGTCCGGGCCGGTCCGCGCGGCCCGTCGCGCCGCACATCACGAGGTTCCGGCACCGCGGCCCGAGCGAGAGCGCAAGCTCCATGGCCACGAAGTTCCCGAGGGAAAAGGACAGGATCGACACCGGGCCATCGGGCAAGGCCAGGCTGGCGGCGGTGGCCGCCGCCGTCGGCTTCCATTGGATCGTCTCGGACAGCACCGGCAAGGCCCGGCCCCTGCGCGCCACCAGCGCCAGCAGCGGCCCGAAGACGCGTGGCTGGCACAGCGTGCCCGGCACCAGCAGCCAGGGCTCCATCAGTAGCCGGTGCCGCCGGCGACGGCCACGCGGGACGGGCGCAGCTCGGCCAGGGCGCTGGCCATGGCCTTGGTGGCGATGCCGAAGTCGTTTCCGGGCGTGACGAGGTCGAACCCCTCGGCGATCCGCTGACGGCTCAGCTCGGTGTCGCCGCAGAAGATGCCGACGGGCTTTCCGGCCGCCGCGCAGACCTCGCGGATATGCCTGATCGCCTCGGTCGTCCGCGAGGTCTCCAGCCGTTCGGCCCCCGGCTTTTCGCCGAGCGCCAACGCCAGGTCGTTAGGGCCGACATAGAGCATGTCGATCTGCTCGAGCGCCACGATATCCGAGACATTCTCGATCGCTTCCGCCGTTTCGATCATCGGAATCGTCAGGATCTCGCTGTTGGCATGGGCGACGTAATCCGCGCCGCCGTAGAGAAGCCCGCGCGCCGGGCCAAAGGAGCGCGTGCCTACCGGCGGGTAGCGGCACGCGCTGGCAAAGGCCTCGGCATCGGCCAGCGTCGAGATCATCGGGCAGACGATCCCGTAGGCGCCGGCATCCAGCATGCGCATGATCTGGTCGGGGTGGTTGGCCGGCACCCGCACCAGCGGCACAGCGGAGCCGATCGAGATCGCCTGCAGCATCGCGACGGCATTCTCGAAACCGATCATGCCGTGCTGCAGGTCTATGGTCATGCTGTCAAAGCCCTGCTGGGCCGCCCCTTCGACCAGGTAGGCCGAAGGGATCGAATGCCACGAGTTCAGGGCCGGCACACCCTGAGCGAAAAGCTTGCGAAGCGTGTTCTCGCGCATAGTCTCAGGCCGACGCGAAGGAGTATTTCGGCATCAGGTGCGCCGCGACGACATAGCCGTTGGGATCGATGCCCAAGCCGCCCTCCTGCGCCGCCTGCACCACCTCGGGCGCGAACTCGGGCCGCTTGCGGTGATCCCCGGCGATGATCACGACCATCTCGACGGTCTCGTCCCCCATGTTCTGCATCTCGCACCAGGTGCCCGCCGGCAGCGAGAACGTGTCCCATGCCTTCAGCGCAACCGTGGTCGAGGCGTCGTCGTTCAGGGACAGGCGCGTCTCGCCCCCATGCGAGATCAGCACCATCTTTTCGCCCAGCCGGAACCGCGACAGCCGCTGCCCGGGCGCAAGCCGCAGCCATTCCAGAGAGAAGCCGTGCGGATTTGTGATCTTGGCCTGATGGTCGCGGTTCTGCGTCATGCCCGCCCCGATGACCGGCGCCACCTGCGCGCCGCAGCCGTCCAGCTTTTGGTCCAGGAACGCCGGTTTCCAGTCACGCTCTTCTGCCGTGACGATGCGCTGCATCATCTGCTCGGGCGTGTAACGCCGCAGCTGCGCCATGTCTTCCTTGGCCAGCGGCGTGATCAGGTCGTCCGGTGCGGGCTTCGGGTCGCCCTTGCTGGTATCGACCAGCATGTTCTGCGAATTGATGTAAAGTCCGTAATCGGCGGCCTCGTTGATGATGTCGGGATGCCAGATCACGCCGCCGGTGTTGTCCCCGCCAAGGCAGGTGAACAGCCAGCCGTCATCTGCACCGACATTCTGGAAGCCGCGGAAGATCCATGTCGGCACCGACATGATGTCGCCCGGGCCGGACACGTAGCTCCCTTCCTTGCCGTCATTGCCCCATTGGAATTTCCAGTTGCCACGGAAGTTCATGAAGACTTCGGCGGTGAAATGGATGTGCAGGTTGTTGGTGATACCATGCGGCATGGCCGCTGCACCGATGTTGAAGCCGTGCGGTTCGGGCAGGTTGATGACCTGTTCGCTGCTGCTGGTCACACCCGGGCCGATGATCGAGTAGTTTTCCTTGAGGTGGGACCCGGGCTTCTTGCAGTCGATGAAGGCCACGGTGCAGGACACGTAGTCCTCGCGCTGAACGTGGCGCCCTGCCGCCGCCTCCTGGGAAAGTCTCTGTTGTTGCATGTGCTGGGTCTCTCCTTGACGTGCATTGACCGACGTGCAGGCCTGGAAACGAAGGCGCGGCAGGTCACATTTTTCACCAGCCTACTAACATCGAAAATTTTGTCAACAATTTCGTCGATACAAAATGACGCCCGGCCCGGAATGCCAAAGGGCGCCCTTCGGCGCCCCTTGCGAGTTGGCGTCATACGCCTGGAAGACGGCCGCTCAGCTCACGCCGTGGCGCATTTCATACATCTGGCGATAGGCGCGGCTGGACTCGGGCAGGTGCGCCTTCACGGCGGCGACATAGGCCTCCGTGTCCTCTCCCTTCAGGGCCGAGATGATCTCGCGGTGCTCGCGGGTCACCTTGTCGAAGTAGTTCATGTCGTTGTACAAAATGCCACGAACCTGGTGCACCTTGCGCGCATGATCGGCGATGGCCTGCTGCAGGGCGACATTCGGGCAGGCTTCGTATTGCCGCGCGTGAAGCCTGAGATTGAGCTGAAATACCTTTCGGAAATCCCGGTCCTTGATCGCCTGCTCGTGCTCGTCCTGGATGTCTTCAAGCTGACGCACCAGGGCCGGATCGGCGGGCAGCCTGGTCAGCCGCGCGGCGCTCGTTTCGAGAATCTCGCGCACCTGGTAAAGATCATCGACCGCGTCCGGTGTCAGCTCGGCGACCTGGACCCCCTTGTTCTTGATCCAGACCAGCAGGCCCTGAGAGGCAAGCTCGTTCATCGCCGCCCGCAAAACGTACCTGGATGCCTTGTACCGTTCGATCAGCCGCTCTTCGGTCAGTTTTGTCCCAGCGGGATACACGCCGAAGACAATGTCTTCTTGAATGCGACCTGAAAGTGTCTGAGCATCCATGCATATCTCCCCTTCAATTGGCTGAAATTTCATCGACAATACCATCAATATTTTTGTCTGCCAATTGCGTTTTGGCGATTTCGCGCAGAACGGTACAACCTGGGCTCTGTGCCGGGTGATTTCCCCCCGTCAAAGCGGCCAGGTCGCAGGTTGACCGGCGCGGCACGCCCGGTGCCACGCGCGGGGCCTATGGAGAAAGCAGATCCAGCCCGAGGTCTGCCGCAAACGCGGCCCGGTCCTCTGGTGCCAGGTCAAGCGCCTGTCCGCGGAAGCTGGAGGCCACCTGCGCAGGCGTGCGGCAGCCGACCACCGGGATCACCGGGAAGGGCATGTCGCGGAACAGCGCCAGCATGATCTCGGTCGGGGCGGCGTCGTAGCGCCGGGACAATTCTATCAGCCGGGCCCCGCGCTCCCGGTTCGCCTGGTTGTCGTAGGCGTTCGCCGTCGCGGCATCCATGGTGCCGGCCCGCAGCTTGTCGAAATACCCCTTGGCCTGGGCCGAGTAGGGCGTTGCAAGCGCGCCGGACCTTCGGTGCCAGTCGATCATGGCAGGGTCCATCGCGTGCAGGTCCGCGGCCGCGCTGCCCGGTGTGCGTCGGGCCAGGCTCCATTCCGCCTGGTTCGCGACAAAGCCCTGCCAGCCATTGGCGCGCGCGGTCTCGCTTGACGTAGCCAGCCGCTTGGCCGACCAGTTCGACGCAGCGTACCGGGCCACCATCGACCCGGCCACCAGCTCCTCGAGCGCGCCAAGGATGTCCTCGACCGGCCGGGCGTCGTCGTCACGGTGCAGGTACACCAGCGGCAGGCAGGCCAGGCCCAGGTTCTCCAGCGCCTCTTCAACGTCCTGGCGCAGGCTGCGCGGATCGAGGCGGGTCACACCGGGCGTTCCCAGTGGCGGATGCCCGATCTTTGTCGCGACCACCATGCCCTCGGGCCTGCGGTCGGCCAGCCAGCGCCCGATCATCCTTTCGCTGCAACTCCGCTCCACCCCGGGCAGCCAGTCGGCATAGACATGGGCGGTATCGATGAAATTGCCGCCGGCCGCCGCGAATGCGTCGAGCAGCGCGAAGGAGGCGTCCCGGTCGAGATCCCCGCCCAGGCGATTGCCGCCCAGGCACAGCGGGGACAGCGCCAGTCCGGTCCCGGCGACCTGGATGCGATCCGTCATCTGGCGCCTCCCAGCCCGCCCATGCGCTCGGACACTTCGAGGATCGCGTAGATGTCACGTTTTCCGCCCCCCGTCGCCTGGGCAAAGGCCATGAGTTGCCGCGCGGTCGACAGCAGCGGAAGCGGCATGGCGTCCGCGCGCGCCGTCTGCAGGATCATGTCGATGTCCTTGGCGGCCGTGTCGATGTCCGACGGCGGCGTGTCGAAGTCGCGGGACTTGAGCACGGGCGCCTTCAGGCTCAGCTGCCGGGACCCGAGCGGACCCGCCTCGAGCACGTCGACCAGCATCCCGAGGTCAAGACCACCGCGCTCGCCGAAGGCAAGGGCCTCGCCGATCATGGCGGAATAGGTCCCGACGATGAGGCTGTGCACCAGCTTGAGATAGGCCGCCTCGCTGGCCGCGCCGACATGAAGAACTGTCGAGGCCATCGCCCGGAACGCGGGTTCGCAGGCCTTGAACCCCTCCGCCGGCCCGGATGCAAACAGCGTCAGGGTCCCGTCGGTGGCCGGACCGACGCTGCCTGCAACGGCCCCGCAAAGGTAGGTCGCATTCAGCGCCTCGGCCTGCTGCGCCACGGCCTCCGACGCGGCCGGTGTGACCGTCGAAAGATCGACATAGACGGCCCCGGACGCAAGGTTCGACAGGATGCCTTCGGGCCCAAGCGCCACTTGGTGCAGGATCGCGTCGTTCATGATCATCGAGATGACGATGTCGCTGCCGGCCGCGAGTTCCGCGAGCGTCTCGGCGCGGCGGCCCCCGTCCCTCTCCAATTGCGCCACGCGCGACGCCGAGACATCGTAGCCCGCCACGGCAAACCCTGCCTTCAGAAGGTTCTGCGCCATCGGCAGTCCCATACGGCCGAGACCGGCAAACCCGATCGTGATCATGTTCGTTCCTTCATGTCTTTATGGCTTCAAGTCTTCCGAAGGGCGTGCGGCGCGCCGCATCGGGCCCGGCCGCTGGCGCCGTGCCGGGAGCGCGGCCAAGGTCTCAGGAAATGACTTCGTAGTCAAAGACTAATTCCGTCTCATGGATCGATTTCCTGGTGCCTCGCGAAAATCCGTTGATATACTGTCGGAAAATGAGTGAGAGACGGCAGGACCTCATGACTACGCCGCCAAAAACATCCACAAAAGCACTGCCCCCGGGCGCCCAGCGGGCAACCTCCCACGACGTGGCTCGGCTGGCGGGGGTATCGCAGTCGACCGTGTCGCGGGTCTTTCGCGACGGCGCCTCCGTCACCCAGGCCACCCGGGACAGGGTCGAGGCCGCGGCGCGACAAGTGAACTACCGTCCCAGCCGCGCCGCGCGCGCGCTGACCTCCAACCGGTCCGGCATGATCGCGGTGATCGCAACCAAGCCCAGCCACCGGGCCCATCCCGAGGTGCTGTATGACCTGGGCGAGGAAATCCAGGCCGCCGGCCATCGCCAGCTTGTCTTTGTCCTGCCCGAAGACCGCGTCGACGTGGCCACCGTGCATGACATCCTCAGTTACAACGTGGACGGCCTGATCTCCTGCGCCGTGCTGGATGACGACGCGATCGAGGCCTGCCACGCCGCCCGGGTTCCGGTCGTGCTGTTCAACCGGGAAAGCCCGGCGATGCCCGTCGCCTCGATCAGCTGCGACCACGGGGCGGGGCTGCACGCGCTTTTCGCCCGGCTGGCCGCTTACGGGACACCCGAGATCACCTACCTGGCAGGCCCGGCCAAGTCATTCGTCAGCGCCTCCCGCCTGACCGGGGTGAGAGAGGCGGCTGCGGCAGCCGGCTTTGCCATCGCGACGGTTCTCCAGGGGGACTACTCCTTCGACTTCGGACGGAAGGCGATGACCGAGCTCGGCGGCAGCGGCGTCGTCCCCCGCATCCTGCTGGCCGCCAACGACGCCATGGCGCTAGGCGCGATCGAGGCCTGTCGCCGCGATCTCGGTTTGCGCGTGCCGGAAGATGTCGCGATCGTCGGCTACGACGACGTGCCCCAGGCATCCTGGCCCAGCTTCGAGCTGACGACGCTACATCAGCCCGTGCGCGACATGGCGGCGGCGGCGGTCAGCATGGCGACTGCGCGGATGGACGTGCCGGAATTCCAGAGCGAAGTCCGCCGGCTGGGTGCGACGCTCCGCCTGAGAGGTTCCGCCTGACATCGGGCCCGCGACGGCGGGGACCGCAGCGTGCAAGGCCAGGGCGCGCCCAGATCTCGGGATCGGCCGGCCGATGCCTGTCACGTTTTTGGTGTGCATGGCGATCCCTTGAGGACTCGAACCCCAAACCTGCTGATTAGAAGTCAGCTGCTCTATCCAGTTGAGCTAAGGGACCGCTGGCGCCCTTTTGCGCCAGCGGGGCGCGGCGATCAAGCCCCGGATTGGGGCAATTGGTCAGCGCGGCAGCGGCATGGCCATGCCGTTGATCGACGCCATGCCGTCTTCGCTCAGGGCGATGTCCCAGACCAGCGCGTCGCCGTCGCGGCGCGCCATGCCGGTCGCCATGGCCAGCATCGGCCCGGCCTGGGCGACCACCTGCTGCGGCGCGGAATTGATCGCGGCCTGGATCGTCTCGACCCCCGTGAGGCGCAGCGTGGCGGTCAGCACCGGCGGGCCGGCCGGGCCGGCCTGGGCAGCGATCTCGGCCGCCAGCTCGTAACCCGCGCCGGTGATGCGGCTGGGGTGCAGGAACAGGTCGGCCGGGCGCCCCTCGGGGAAGAGCCGCGACAAGAGCTCGACCTGCACCTCGGGCGAGACCAGGTTTTCGGTCGTCATGTCCATCTCGTCGAGGAACAGCGCCGAGGTAGCGGCCAGGTCGAGCCCGGCCCCTTCGACATCCAGCACCACGTCGGTCGGGATCAGCGGCGTGGCCCAGGGCGGCACGATCGATTCGGGCACGGTGACGCCCAGCAGCTCGATCCTTTCGCGCAGGCGCGCATCGGCCACGAGGCCGGTCATGTCGATGTCAAAGCCAAGCGTGTCGATGCCAAAGGTCCCGAACGGCGTGCCAACGGCGGTCCGGGTCGCGGCGACCTTGGCCGACAGCGTCTCAGCCACCGGCAGAGCCGCCTTGAGCGCCTCGCGCAGCACCTCCTGGTCGGCCAGGATCGCCTCGACCGAGGGGCGGGCGACGAAGAAGGCGAGAATGTCCAGCAGCGCGCCATTGCGCAGCCCGGTGTAGGTGGCGTCGCCGCCATAATGCGCCGAGGTCACGCGGATCTCGACCGGCGGCTGGCCGGGCATGAAGGGCACGCGTTGAACCTGTTGCATGTCCCGGAAGGCAAAGCTTTGCGTGCCGTCTATCCCGCCGCGTTCGCCCGCGCGGGCCGTTGCCGTGACCTGCCCCGCCGCGATGGACTGGGTGTCCGTCAGCGATGACGGCGCGCCGCCGTAATCGGACTGGCTGGACGAAGTGAAATCGGTGAAGTCGATCCGGTATTCGGTGAAGGCCCGCAGGCTTTCGTCGAACGTGCCAAGGCTCTTGATCTGGCCGTAGGAAAAGGACGTGGTCAGGTTCTCCGTGCCGCCGAGCGTCCCGGTGAATGTCAGACCCTGATCGTCGCTGACGCCCCAGGTGCCGTCACCGTTGTCGGTCAGCGTGTAGACCAGTGGAGAAAGAGAGAGGTCCAGCTCCTCCGGCATGTCGGGGGTCGTCGCGGTCAGCCGCTCCAGCAGCTTGGCATAAGCGGAGAAGTCGAGCGTGAGGCGGTAGGTCTCGCCCTCGGGCACCACGGTCACGACGCCGTCGCCCGGGCCCATGTAGCGGGTGAGCGCGGTGGCGATCCGGTCCGCGCCGGCCCCCGTCGCGGGCTCGGCCAAAAGCGGGACGGCAGAGAGCAGGAAGGCAGCGGACAGAGACAGGACGTGTTTCATGAAAGGGGCCTTTGACATGCACAAAGCCCGCGCACCGGGCGCGGGCCTTTCAGGCTACAGCATTGGTGCGCGAAGAAAACCCCGCGCGGGCGGTCAGTGCGACCAGGGCTCGCGCCGGTTGGTGGCGAAATTCTCGCCATAGCCGCCGGGGCGCACGTTGTGAGCGCGCGTCTTGGGCTCGGTCACCGTGGCGTCGATGCCGTGGTCCTTGGCGTAATCCAGCGCGGCCTCTTTCGATTCGAACCGCAGGCGCACCTGGCTTTGCGTGTCCGACGAAGAGGTCCAGCCCATCAGCGGATCGACCTCGCGCGCGCTGTCGGCGGCGAATTCCAGAACCCAGGTGCGGGACTTGGCCATGCCGGACTGCATGGCATTGCGGGCGGGGCGGTAGATTCGTGCGGGCATGGATACCTCTGCAAGGCCGGGATCGGGGGTCGTTATCGGCAATTCCGGCCCGCCGGGCAAGGGGCGAAAGGCCGCAAGGCGCCCATTGCCCCCGCCGGAATGCACTGAAATCGCGGCATTCGGGACGCAAGATAAGGTGTGCTTCCGGGGGACGGCAAACAGGCCCCGCGCCGCTGCCTGCCATTCATTCACCCCGGATGTCCGGCAAGCCGGGCAATGACACACCCTACGGGGCGGCGACAGCGGCCCATGCCCAGCCGCTCTACGATGGCGCGATGCTCTGGTACGACACGGACGGCACCGGCGCGGCGGCGGACGAGACCATCGTTCGCCTCGTCGGCGCGCCGGCTCTCGGGGCCGCGGGCTTCTGCCTCTTCGGACGGCCCTGCTGACAAAGGCTGCTGACACCAACTGTCAGCAGCCCCCCTTGAACCTTTGGCGAAAGCGGCCAAGTGTGGTCGGACCCCCGCCATCCGAAAGCCGCCCGCCGATGCCCTACGCCCATTCCGACAAGTCCATGCCCGTGATGCACGCCCCGGCCCCCGACGTGAAGACGCGGGACAAGCTCGAGGGCGGCAAGCGCTTTGTCATGCAGACCGAGTTCACGGCGGCCGGCGACCAGCCCACCGCCATCGTGGAACTCAGCGGCGGTATCGACAGCGGAGAGCGGGACCAGGTGCTGCTGGGCGCGACGGGGACGGGCAAGACCTTTACCATGGCCAAGGTGATCGAGGAAACGCAGCGCCCCGCCATCATCCTCGCCCCCAACAAGACGCTGGCGGCGCAGCTGTACGGCGAGTTCAAGGGCTTCTTTCCGGACAACGCGGTCGAGTACTTCGTCTCGTACTACGACTACTACCAGCCCGAGGCCTACGTGCCGCGCAGCGACACCTATATCGAGAAGGAATCGCAGATCAACGAGCAGATCGACCGGATGCGCCACTCGGCCACCCGGGCGCTGCTGGAGCGTGACGACGTGATCATCGTCGCCTCGGTCAGCTGCATCTACGGCATTGGCTCGGTCGAGACCTACGGGGCCATGACGCAGGACCTCAAGGTGGGCAGCGAATACGACCAGCGCGCGGTGATCGCGGACCTTGTGGCGCAGCAATACAAGCGCAACGACCAGGGCTTTTCGCGCGGCGCCTTCCGGGTGCGGGGCGACAGCCTGGAAATCTGGCCGGCCCACCTGGAAGACCGCGCCTGGAAGCTGTCGTTCTTCGGCGAAGAGCTGGAAAGCATCACCGAGTTCGACCCGCTGACCGGGCAGAAGACCGACAGCTTCGACCACATCCGTGTCTATGCCAACAGCCACTACGTGACGCCGAAACCGACGATGAACCAGGCCATCATCGGCATCAAGAAAGAGCTGCGCCAGCGGCTCGACCAACTGGTGGGCGAGGGCAAGCTGCTGGAAGCGCAGCGGCTGGAACAGCGCACCAATTTCGACCTCGAGATGCTCGAGGCGACGGGCGTCTGCAACGGGATCGAGAACTATTCGCGCTATCTCACCGGCCGCGCTCCGGGTGAGCCGCCGCCGACCCTGTTCGAATTCATCCCCGACCACGCCATCGTCTTTGCCGACGAAAGCCACGTCTCGGTTCCGCAGATCGGCGGCATGTACAAGGGCGACTTCCGGCGCAAGATGACCCTGGCCGAACACGGATTCCGCCTGCCCTCCTGCATGGACAACCGCCCCCTGAAGTTCGAGGAATGGGATGCCATGCGGCCGCAATCCATCTACGTCTCGGCCACGCCAGGGAGCTGGGAGATGGAGCAGACCGGCGGCGTCTTCACCGAACAGGTGATCCGCCCCACCGGCCTTCTGGACCCGCAGGTGGAAATCCGCCCGGTGGACATGCAGGTCGACGACCTGCTGGACGAGATCCGCAAGGTCACGGCCGACGGTTACCGCACGCTGGTCACCACGCTGACCAAACGCATGGCCGAGGACCTGACGGAATACCTGCACGAACAGGGCATCAAGGTGCGCTACATGCATTCCGACATCGACACGATCGAGCGGATCGAGATCCTGCGCGACCTGCGGCTGGGCGCCTTCGACGTGCTGATCGGCATCAACCTGCTGCGCGAGGGGCTCGACATTCCCGAATGCGGGCTGGTGGCGATCCTCGACGCGGACAAGGAAGGCTTCCTGCGCTCGGAAACCTCGCTGATCCAGACCATCGGCCGGGCGGCGCGGAACGCCGATGGCCGGGTCATCATGTACGCCGACCGCATCACCGGCTCGATGGAGCGGGCGCTGGCCGAAACCGACCGCCGTCGCGCCAAGCAGGTCGCTTATAACGAAGAGCACGGGATCACGCCGGCGACCGTCAAGAAGAACGTCGAGGATATCCTGGCCGGGCTGTACAAAGGCGACGTGGACATGAACCGGGTGACCGCCAAGGTCGACAAGCCGCTGCATGGCGCCAACCTCGAGGCGGTGCTGAACGGGCTGCGCGCCGACATGCGCAAGGCGGCCGAGAACCTCGAGTTCGAGGAGGCCGCGCGGCTGCGCGACGAGGTCAAGCGGCTCGAGGCGGTGGATCTTGCCGTGGCCGACGACCCGATGGCGCGCCAGCAGGCGGTCGCGGCGGCGGCGGATGCAGCGGTCAAGTCGAGCGGCCGGTCCACGGCCGGGCGCCCCGGCCAACGCGGCGGCAACGTCAAGCGGCGCAAGCGCTAGGCGCGCGGCCACCGTCAGACCGGCAGGCAAGAAAAACCCCCGCGGCCGGATGGCGCGGGGGCTGTCGTTTCGAATCGCCGTGCGGGACGTATCAGCTGTCGTCTTCGGGCGGGTTGACCGAGATCGTCGGCACTTCGATCTGGGCTTCGCGGGTGTCGACCTCGACCTCGGGCACGGTCACCGTCTCGGTGGTGGTGCCGGTCTCGATCGAGCCGACGTCAGCATCGAATTCGGGCAGTTCGCCGCCTTCGACCGAGACGTCGACGTCCGGCAGGGCGCCCTCGTCGGTCATGTCGATATCGACCATGTAGACGCCGGCGGCGATGACGACGGCGGCGGCTGCGGCAAGGGCGATGGTGGCTCCGGTTTTCATTGTACTGTCTCCCGTGACTGTTGCGTGGGGCTGTGTGTCTTGATGGGAGAACAACGGCTTGCGCGACGGAAAAGTTCCGGGACGGTGACCTGCACCGCGCGGGCACCGCCCGCCGCATGACCGGTTCGCAGCGCGCGCCCCGAGTCGGACGGCCACCGCAGCGCAGCCGTTCAGTAGGCCGCCGCGACCTCGTACATGACCGGTTCGAACCGGGTGCAGAGCGCCGAGATGACGCGGTTGCGGCCGCGCATTTCCTCGGTTCTGAGCATGGCCTGGAAGTCCTCGCGCCGGGCCCAGCGCGAGTAGTTGGCGATCCGGGTCTGGGCATCGTTCACATGCAGGCCGGCGGCGATGAACCCGGGCTGTTTCGAGATGAAGGCCGAGTAGGCGTCGGTCAGGTGATCGAGCAGGTCCTGGCAGGTGCCGGGCGAGCATTCGAACGTGGTGATGACCACCTGGTGCGGGTGGTCCTGGCTGGTTTCGAACATGGCGGGTCCTCCTGCCCTGACGATACCACAGCCGGGGCACTTTCCCAGCCTCGCCGCCCGGGCATTTGTTAACGCGCTGTTAACCTCGGCGGCGCAGGCTGGGCCCATGCGCCCTGCCCTCGCCTGCCTGATGATCGCCCTTGCCATGCCGGCCATGGCGGGCCCCTGGCTGCGCGAGGACGGCGCGGGCTTCCTGTCGTTTTCGGCCGAGATAACGGGGGGAGAGACAACCGCCATGGGATATGCCGACTGGGGCCTTGGCACGGGCACGACCATCGCGCTGTCGGGATTCGCCAAGCCAGGGGACGGGGCGGCGGACTTGTCGGTGATCCGCGCCCTGCCGCTGCCGTCCGAGCGGTCGGTGGCCAGCTACAGCCTGGTGCTCAAGCGCGCCAGCGGCGCCTCGCCCGGCCTGATGGCCGGTCTCGGGCTCAGTTGGGGGCGCAGCCTGCCCGGGGGCTGGCTGGCGGTCGACACACGGGCCCTCGCCAGCCCGGACGGCCGCGCGGTCGAGGCCAAGCTCGACGTCACCTGGGGCCAGGCACTGCGCCCCGGGCTCGACGCGATGGTGCAGCTGCACGCCAGCCACGACGGCGACGCGCTGAGCGCAAGCCTGGTACCCAGCGCCATTGTCGCGCTGCGCGAGGGCGTGCGGCTGAACCTGGGCATCACCCAGGGCCTGACGGGCCAGGCCGAGACCGGGGTCAAGATGGGCCTCTGGCTCGACTTCTGACGGTCAGATCAACGGCACCAGGGGCACTCCGCAGGCGGCGAGGCCCAGGCAGGCGGCAATCAGGATCCAGCGCATCATTCCCCTCCGGCGACGGTGAGGCCCAGCATGCGCCAGCCCTGCATGCCCCAGCGGTAGTACGAAATGCGGTCCGCCGGGTAGCCCGCGTCGATGATCCGGCGGATGGCCGCGGGCGATTGGCCACACCAGGGCCCGTTGCAGAACAACACGATCTGACCGACATCCTCGCAGATGAAGCCGTCGAAATCGGGCTCGCAGCCCAGCTCTCCCAGCCGGTCGGCCATTTCGGTGTAGGGCATCGAGATGGCACCGGGGATCGTGCCGGTTTCCCAGTCCGGGCGCACCCGGCTGTCGATCACGGTGATTTCCGGGTCCTGCAGGGCGGCGAGAAGTTCGAGCTCTCCGATCGTGGTCACGCCGGGGGCGGGCGTCATGGGCTGGATGCAGAAGTTCGGACAGGGGCGGGCGATCCGGGCAAAGTCGCCCTCGATCACCGCGTCGGTGTCCTGGATGCGTGTGATCGTCGCCTCGCCCTGCGCGGTGGGCACGATGACCTCGGTCATGCCGGGGGTGATGGCGACCTCCTGCGCGGGCGCGAGGCCGGGCAGCAGGGCCAGGAGGGCGGGGATCAGGATGCGGGGCATGGGGCTTCTCCAGATAATATTCCAAAAGTGATACATGAAGCGCCAGCCCTGACAAGGCGATGGACCGACGCAGCGGCCGGTGCTACCAAGGCGTCATGCCTGTACTCGCCTTTGATCACGTCAATGTCCGCACGCCCAACCTCGAGGCGATGATCGCCTTTTACGGGCGGGTTCTGGGCATGCACCCCGGCCGCCGGCCGGACTTCGATTTCCCGGGTGCGTGGCTGTACCTGGGCGACCAGGCCTTGGTGCACCTTGTCGGCATCGACCAGGACTTGCGGGGCGGCGGCACCATCACGCTCGAGCATTTCGCGCTGCGTGCCACGGGCCTGGCCGAGTTCCGCGACCTGCTGGAGGCGGAAGGCGTGGCGCACAGCGTCGATACCGTGCCCGGCTTTCCCGTCCTGCAGGTCAACTTCCGCGACCCGGACGGCAACCACATCCACGTCGATTTCGACGCCGCCGAAGGTTAATCCGGCCCGCGGGGCGCAAAGGGGCGCCCCTCCTCGGCGCAGGCCGACAGCGGCACCACCCGGCCCATCGTCCGCACCCGCACCACCGCCGTCTGGCTGTCGCGCCAATAGCGCGGATCCGACAGCACGTCATGTGGCAGCAGCTCCTTGACGAAGACCCGCTGCGGGTGATGTGACACCACCGCCTCGTGGCTGTTGCTGCGCAGCGGCACCTGTCCGCCAAGGATCTTGTCGCGCAGCCGCTGCGCCCGATCCGTCAGGCGGCCGATCTCTTCCTTGAGCTTCGCGTATTCGTCGACCGGATGCATCTGTCCCTCCTGTGACCCGTCCGGGAACGGTGCGCCAAGGGTGGTTAACCGACGATTAACTCGCGAAAGATTCGGGCCGGGCGGGTTTTGGCCACGCTCTGGCCTGGCAGAAATTTCGGCGGTGCGGGAACCGGATCGCGGCGGATGACGTTGGTCAACCAGATGTGAACAAGGAGGTTTTCGCCATGGAATATGGTCTGTTCGGACTGCTCATCCTGATCGCCGACATCTACGCGATCTACCAGGTTCTCACCTCGTCGGCCTCGACCGCCGCCAAGGTCATCTGGACCCTCGTGATCTTCTTCCTGCCCGTGCTCGGCTTCATCGCCTGGCTGGTGGCAGGTCCGCGCGGCGCCGCCGTCCGCGCCTGACAAGACCGCGACCTGACCAGGAAAATGGCCCGGCGCCCTAGCGGCGCCGGGCCATTTCCATCCTGGCCTCGAGCAGCGACATCTCTTTCACGATCTCGCTGCGGCGCGTCCGGTCGCCGGTCTCGCGCAGCTCTTCGCGCAGGCGCGTCAGCTCGCGCGACAACGCGACGGGTTCCGGAACCGCGCCATTTTCCTTCAGGATCCGGTCAAAAACCGCGTTCTGCGGATTGTCGACCCGCGGCAAGGGCTTGCCCGCCCCGGGCAGGTTGTCGAACGCGCCGCGCGCCTCGGCTTCGCGGATCTTGGCCGAGATCAGGTCGATCAGGGGATGGTCCATGCTGCCCTCCTGGTTTCGTCGGAAGGATACCGCAGACCGCCCGGCGGCAAAAGCCGCCCGCCATCACGACATCACGACCACGTTGCCGCGCTTGTGGCCCGTTTCGACGTAGGCCTGCGCGATGGGCAGGTCGGCCAGCGGGTAGCTGCGGTCCATGACCGGGGCCAGCGTGCCCTCGGCAACCATGTCCAGCAGGTCCGCCAGCATGCGCCGGTGCTCTTCGGGCTTGCGCAGGCCGGTGGCGTCGAAATAGGCCCGGCGCGTGCCGAAACGGCTGCGCAGCATCGCGCCCAGCAAGCCCAGCGTCAGCACCGGCGAGACGTAGCGCCCGCCCGGGGCCAGCACGCGGCGCGCACGGGCGAAGGTCTCGACCCCGATCGTGTCGTAGATCACATCATAGCGGCCATGGGCCAGCGGTTCCTCGGCGGTGTAGTCGATCACCCGCGTCGCCCCGAGGCTGGCCAGCAGGCCACGGTTCCGGGCCGAGGCAGAGGCCGTCACCTCGGCCCCCATGGCGGCCGCAATCTGGATCGCCGCGCTGCCCAGGCTGCCGGCCCCGCCAAGGATCAGCACCCGCTCGCCCCGCTTGAGCCCGGCGAGATTGCGCAGGAAGTTGAGCGAGGTCAGCGGCCCGTCGGCCATCACGGCGGCCTCGTCATGGCCCAGCGCCTCGGGTTTGGGCATCAGCGTGCCGGTCTCGTCCAGCACGATATGGGTGGCATTGGCGCCCGAGGTCAGGCCGGTTTCGCCGAAGACCTGGTCGCCGGGGCGAAAGCGCGTGGCGAAGGGGCCGGTGGCGATCACCTCGCCGGAAAAACCAAAGCCCGACAGGTCGTTCCTGGGCTTGCTCCACCCAAGGAAGGGCCGCGTCCAGCGCGGCGTGCCGCTGCGCATCATCATGTCGGCGCGGGTGACGGCCGAGGCGCGGATGCGCACCAGCACCTCGCGGCCCACGGGCTGCGGGATCGGGCGCGTGACCGGGGCCAGCACATCGGGGCTGCCGTAGCGGGTGACCTGCCAGGCAGCGTTGAGCTCGGTGGTCTGCGGGAGGGCGAAGGTATCTTTCATGGCGTGTCCTTTCAGGCTTGGGTTGACGTCTTGCCCATGGACCTACAGGATCGATCCCGTTCCGGTAATTGACGCAACCTCTCCACGCTGGAACGTTTTCGTTCCACCCCTGGCTCCGCATGAGGCCGAGATGCTCGACTGGAAATCCCTGCCCGCCTTCCTTGCCGTCGCGCGCGAGGGGTCCCTGCGCGCCGCGGCCGAGCGGACGGACACCACCCATGCCACCCTGCGCCGGCAGGTCGAGGCGCTCGAGGCGCAGTTGAACGTGCAGCTCTTTCGGCGCGGCGCCGACGGGTTCCACCTGACCCCGGCCGGCCGCACCCTGCTGCCCCAGGCGCTCGAGGCGGAGGCCGCCCTGCTCAAGGGCATGAACGCGGTTAAGGGGCTCGACCGCGAGGCATCGGGGCGCATCCGCGTCTCGGCCGACCCGATGACCGGGCATTTCCTGCTGGCCCCGGTGCTGGCCGAGTTCAGCATGCTCTACCCCGAGATCGAGATCGAGCTGACGCTGACCTACGGCCTCGAATCCATCTCGCGGCTCGAGGCGGACGTGTCGATCCGCCATGCCTCCGAGATCACCGAGGACGCGGTGGCCCGCAAGCTGTTCCCGCTGTCGCTGGGGATCTTCGCGTCGCGCGGCTATATCGACCGGGCGCTGCCGCAGGCCGGCGCGCGGGGGCGCGGGCTGACCTGGATCGGCTACGGCGATGTGCCCGAGCTGAGCGCCCGCATCGCCGCCTCGCCCTTTCCCGAGGCGCGGGTGCGCCACGCCATGCCCGACCCCGAGATGCATCTGCAAATGGTGCGCGCGGGCGCGGGGATGAGCCTGCTGGCCGCCTGGGTCACGGCGGTCTTCCCCGAGGTGCAGCGCCTGCCGGGCACCACGCTCGACCAGACGCGCAGCACCTGGGTGCTGCTGCACGACGACCTGCGGCGGGTCCGGCGGGTGCGGCTTTTCGTCGATTACCTTTGCGACGCGCTGCTGGAACGGCGGGCGGATTTCATCGGCTGATCAGGGGACTGACCTGCACGGGACGCATGGCCGCCATGCCGCAGCGGGCGACGGGTTTTCCGCGCACCGCCGTTTGAGCTGCATTCGCGCGCCAAAGGAGTGCTCCATGTTCCGGCCGATCTTGTTCTGGTCCCACCTCGTTGCCGGCTTCGTCGCCGGAGTCTTCGTCTTGCTGATGGCCGTGACCGGCGTCATCCTGACCTATGAATCGCAGATCGTCGACGCGGTCGTCGCCAGCGCGGTCGATGCCCCGGCCGGGGCCGAGCCACTGGACGCCGACGCGCTGGCCCGGGCCAGCGGCGCGCAGCCCGGCCAGGCGCTTCTCCTGTCCGCCGACCCGACCGAGCCCGCCGGGCTCGCGCAGGGGCGCCGGTCGGTCCCGCTTGATCCCTACACGGGGGAGGCGATGACCGACGCGGGCGCCGGGACGCAGGCGTTCTTTGGCGCCGTGACCTCGCTGCATCGCTGGCTGACGCTCTCGGGCAGCTCCGAAATCGGCGGAGGGATCATCGGCGCGGCTAACCTGCTGTTCGGTTTCCTGCTGCTCTCGGGCGCCTACTTGTGGCTGCCCAGGATCTACCGCCGCAGCCAGTTCCGCCTGCGGCTGATGTTCCAGCGCGACTGCAAGACGACCCAGGCGCGGGATTTCAACTGGCATCACGTCCTGGGCTTCTGGGCGATGATCCCGCTGTTCGTGATCGTGCTGTCGGGCGTGGTCATGTCCTACAGCTGGGCCAACCAGGCGCTGTTCGCCGTGGTCGGCGAAGAGGCCCCGGTGCGCCGCGGCCCGCCCACCGGCGCAGGCCCGTCCACCGGCATCGACGGCGGCACGCTGAGCGGCCCTGCCCTGCCTCTGGCCACACTGGTCGGCATCGCGGCCATGGAGGTGCCGGGCTCGAACACCGCCCGCATCACCCTGCCCGAGGCGACTGCCGCCACCGTGGCGATCACGATGGATCGCGGCAATGGCCGGCAGGCGGCGCAGCAGACCCGGCTGGTGCTGGACCGCGAGAGCGGAGAGATCCTGTCGGAAGACAGCGGCGACGCCGGCACGCTGGGATCGCGCCTGCGCGGCTGGATGCGCTTTGCCCATACGGGCGAGGTCTACGGCGTGATCGGCCAGACCATCGCCGGGCTCGCCTCGCTGGCCGCCGCGCTGCTGGTCTGGACCGGGATCGCCATGGGCTACCGGCGCCTCACGCGCATGGCGCAGCGGCGCCGGAGCGCCCCGGCGCGGTGACAGGCCGCCACGCGGAAAGAAACGGCGCGCCCCGGGGTCCCGGGGCGCGCCGCGTTTGCCTGCAAGAGTGCCAGGCGATCACTCGGCCTTCTTCAGCTCACCCATGATCTTGATGCGGCCGTCGGTATAGGGCTGGTAGGGCGCGTTCGCCGCCAGGTATTCCGCCGTCACGTCGGCCAGGTCGGGGCCGAAGTCATAGGCGTTCTCGGCGTCGCGGAACATCGCGTAGCCGTCGCCGCCGTTGCGCACGTAGTTGTTCGACACCACGCCATACATCTTGTCGGCCTCGATCGGCGCACCGCCCACCATGACCTCGGAGATGCGGCTACCAGGCTCAGCGGTGACATCGACGGTAAAGGTCATGCCCGCCACCTGCGGGAAACGGCCCGCGCCGTCCTCCATCTGGCTGGCGCCGTTTTCCAGCGCCTCGAGCATGGTCGCGCCCGACACCTGGAAGGTCGACAGCGTGTTCTGGAACGGCAGCACCGTCAGCACTTCGCCCATGGTCACGTCGCCGGCGTCGATGCTGGCGCGGATGCCGCCGCTGTTGGCGATGGCGATCTCGATGCCCTGGTCCTTGACCCGCTCGAGCATGGCATCGGCGATCAGGTTGCCCATGGTGCATTCCATGGCCCGGCAGACCGACCGGTCGCCGCCGATCTCGACATCCGTGTAGGCGACCACCTTGTTGCGGATCTCCTCCAGCGGCGCGGCGGCCTCGGCGATGCGCGCGACGGTGGACTCATCCTCGGTCACGGCGGCGTCCATGATGATCGGCTCGCCCATCGCCTCGGTCACGTTGCCCTCGTCGTCGAAGGTCACGTTCAGCTCGCCCAGGAACTTGCCGTAGGCATAAGCCGACACGATGGCGGTGCTGCCGACCATGGTCGGGTACGGGCCCTCGGCATTGTCGGCCGTGTTGCTGAGGTAGGTGTTGGAATGCCCGCCCACGATCACGTCGACGCCCGTCGTCTCGGCCGCGACGCGCTTGTCGACGTTGTAGCCCGAGTGCGACAGCACGATGATCTTGTTCACGCCCTCGGCGGTCAGCTTGTCGACCTCGGCCTGCACGGCATCGACCGGGTCGGTGAAGATGATGTTCGGGCCGGGGCTGGCCAGCTCGTCCGTGTCGTGGGGCGTCAACCCGATCAGGCCCAGCTTTTCGCCACCCCGCTCGATGATCGTCGATTTCTCGAGCACGCCGGCCAGCAGCTCTTCGCCACTGACATCGGCGTTCGACATCAGCACGGGGAAGTTCACCGCATCCATGAAGCCGCGCAGCACCTCGGGGCCGTCGTCGAATTCGTGGTTGCCCACGGTCATCGCGTCGTAGCCCATCTTGTTCATCATCTCGGCGGCCAGCTTGCCCTTGTAAAAGGTGTAGAACAGCGTGCCCTGGAACTGGTCGCCGCCGTCGAAGAGGACCGAGTTGTTGGAGCGCGCGCGCGCCTCCTCGATGGCCGTGACCAGGCGGGCCGAGCCGCCAAAGCATTCGCCGGCGGTGTTGTCCTCGGCCGAGCAGCCGGAATCGTACTTGCTGATCGGCTCGAACCGAGCGTGGAAATCGTTGGTGTGCAGAATGGTCAGGGAATAGTCGGCGCTGGCGGCCCCGGCGGTCAGGGCAAGCGCGGCGGCGCCAGCATAAAGGCGGAGAGACATGGGGGAATCCTCACTGTCGGTTGTTTATCGGCTGATCGTGCAACGCGACGTCGGCCCTGTCAAAGGGAGACGCCAAGGCAACCGCGCGCGTCGGCGCCGGCCTGCTGAATGGCCGGGCAGGCCGGGTGACGTCGCGCTTGACCAAAGGCCGCGCGCGCGGCATGTCCTGCCCATGCTGATCTACAAGATATTCCGCGCCGACGAATGGGCGGCGCTGCGGGACACCGGCACGACGCAGGGCGCGCCCGTGGACCTGGCCGATGGCTTCATCCATTTCTCGACCGCCGACCAGGCGCCCGAGACGGCGGCCAAGCATTTCGCCGGGGCCGAGGGGCTGGTGCTCTGCGCGCTGGACAGCGCGGCGCTTGGCGAGGCACTGAAATGGGAGGTCTCGCGCGGCGAGGCGCTGTTCCCGCATCTCTACCGGGTGCTGGACCTCGGGGACATCCTCTGGGTGAAACCGCTGCCGTTGCTGGACGGCGTGCATGTCTTCCCCGAGGAAGTCAGCGGCCATGTCGACCCCGAGCGCGCGCAGTTCGACGCCTTCAAGGCCCTGCCCCGGAACACGCCCATCGAGATGCTGAACCTCGTCCGCCTGCGCACCCATGCCGCCTACCCCGAGGGGCATGAGCTGCACGGCACGGACCTGTCGGGCCTCGACGCCTACCGCAATTACGGCCGCGACAGCGGGCCCGTCTTTGCCCGCGTCGGCGGCAGCATCACCTGGCGCGGCTGGCCCGAAGCCGTGCTGATGGGGCCAGCGTCGGAACGCTGGGACCTCGCCTTCATCGCCCGCTATCCGACCGCTGGCGCATTTTTCGAGATGGTGACCGACCCGGTCTACAAATCCGCCGTGGTCCACCGCCAGGCGGCCGTGCGCAGCTCGCGCCTGATCCGCAACGCGCCCATCGCCGGCGGAGAGGGCTTCGCATGACCCTGGCCGAGCAGATCGGCCTGCCGCTGCTGCGCCGGATCGACCCCGAGACGGCCCATGGGCTGGCGCTGTCGGCCCTGCGCCTTGGCCTTGCCGCAGCACCCGGCACCGTCACCTCGGACCGGTTGCGCTGCGACCTCGCCGGCCTCAAGCTGCCCAACCCCGTCGGCCTCGCCGCCGGGTTCGACAAGAACGCCACCGCCCTGCGCGGCCTCGCCCGCGCGGGCTTCGGGTTCGTCGAAGTCGGCGCCGCCACCCCGCGCCCCCAGCCCGGCAACCCGCGCCCGCGCCTCTTCCGCCTGGCCGAAGACCGCGCGGCCATCAACCGCTTCGGCTTCAACAACGAGGGGATGGAGGCGATCGGCGCCCGCCTCGCCCAGCGCCCGCGCGATATGGTGACGGGGCTGAACCTGGGCGCGAACAAGGACAGCGACGACCGCGCGGCGGATTTCGCCCGCGTGCTGGCCCATTGCGGCGCCAACGTGGATTTCGCGACGGTGAACGTCTCGTCGCCCAACACGGAAAAACTGCGCGACCTGCAAGGCAAGGCGGCGTTGTCGGCGCTGCTGGCCGGGGTCGTCGAGACGCGCGACAGGCTCAGCCGTCGCATTCCCGTCTTCCTCAAGATCGCGCCGGATCTCAGCGAGGCCGAACTGGCCGACGTGTCCGAGGTCGCGATGAGTTCAGGCATCGACGCGCTGATCTGCACCAACACCACGCTCGACCGCACCGGCCTGCGCAGCCCGCAAGCGGGTGAGACGGGTGGGCTTTCGGGCGCGCCGCTCTTCGACAAGTCCACCCGCGTGCTGGCCCGCATCTCGGCCCTCACCGAAGGCCGCCTGCCGCTGATCGGCGTCGGCGGCATCTCGTCGGGGGAACAGGCGTACCAGAAGATCCGCGCCGGCGCCTCGGCCGTTCAGCTTTACACCGCGCTGGTCTACGGCGGGCTCAGCCTCGTGGAACGCATCGCCCGCGACCTCGACGCCTGCCTCGCGCGGGACGGCTTTGCCAATGTCGCAGACGCCGTGGGCACCGGACGAAAGGACTGGACATGATCACGATCTGGCACAATCCGCGCTGCTCCAAGTCGCGCCAGGCCCTGCAACTGCTGCAGGACCGCGGGCTGGACGTCACCGAACGCCTCTACCTTCAGGACCCGCCGTCCGAGGCCGAACTGCGCGCGGCCCACGCCATGCTGGGCGGGCCCGTTCTGGCGATGATGCGCCCCAGGGAAGACGGGTTCAAAACCGCTGGCCTGACCAAGGACAGCGACGACGACGCCCTCTTCGCCGCCATGGCCGCCGATCCGAAACTGATCGAACGCCCGGTCGTCTTCGCCAACGGCAAGGCCGCCCTCGGCCGCCCGCCCGAAGCGGTGCTGGCGATCCTCTAGCCCCAAAGGGGCGGATCGTCCGGCAGGTGCTGCCCAAAAACGTTCTCCCGATGCCATCGCAGGTTCGCAGGATGCGGCCAGTCTCGACGATCCGAGGGCAAGCGCAACTTGCGGTCCGGAACGATCAGACGGTCCGCCACGTCGCGCGGGACCTTGTTTTCGGACAGCAGGATCGTGCGGCAGTCTTCGGCCACCGAAATGAGCCCCCGGTCGAACATCCAGTGCAGCGTCGATGACAGGGCGAGGCCTTTGCGGACGGAATCGCTCCCCTGCCGCTCCACCGGCCGGATATGCGCGGCCTGTACCTCGGGACGCCCGCCGCCGTTGCGCAATTGCAGGCCGGACAGGGCGCAGCAGTAATCGTAAGCCTCCCGAACGCGCCGCCGGAAAGCGACTTCCCTGAAGGGGCGGCGTGTCAGCCTCTCCAGCACAGGGCGCTCGAACGGTGCAATATCCTCGGCCAATTCGCGCGATTCAATGGCATAGCGCCGCGCCTCGCGGGCCTCCAGATCCTGCGGCAGACCCCTGTTCACGATCCTGGCAAAATCTGCATCGGGCAACCGCCGCACCGCGCTTTGGGTCAACCCGCCCCTGAGTGGTCTGCCATCCTCCCCGACCAGCGACGTCTCCATCATCCGCCCATCAACCTGGCGCGGGACAGGCTGATCGAAATTCAAGAACGTCCCGGGCTCGACCAGCGCCAGGAAACGCCCCTCCGCGCCCGGCTTCGGCACCACTTCTGCGATTTTGGCCACGGCGAAATAGCCCAGGGTCCCGGCCTTGACCGGTTCGAAATAGACCACCCAATCGCCCACGGCCTCTGTTACCGCTTTCAGGTATCGGCGCGGGAAGTCGTAGACCGTGTCCAGCTCGTCCTCGTATACGGAGTCGGGCTTGTGCATGAGAACGAGTTTCACCATGCGCCCAGGAAACCAGTTCGCGCCTGGACTGCAAGCCCAAGACCGCGCTGATCCGCCCTTCATCTTGCCCCTAAACTCCGGGGGGCGGCACCAAAGGTGCCGGGGGGCAGCGCCCCCTACCCGGCCGCCGCTCGCTCCAGCCCCGGATAGCGCGAGCCCAGCGTCACACCCCGCACGACAAACGACAGCAGCAGCGCCAGCCACAGCCCGTCGTTGCCGAAGACCGGCAGGAAGGCCATCACGCAGCCGGCGTAGACCAGCGCCGAGATCGCCATCATGTTGCGCATGTCGCGCCCGCGCGTCGCGCCGATGAAGATCCCGTCCAGCATCCAGGCCGGCAGGCCCACCAGCGGCGCCAGCACCATGTAGGCGAGGTAGTCGCGCGCCTCGAGCCGGACGCCGGGCGCGGTGGCCATCAGGTCGATGATCGCCCCGCCAAAGATCCAGAACACCGCCGCCAGCAGCACCGCGCCGATCCCCGCCCAGATCGAGCTCAGCCAGATCGCCCGCCGGATGCGCGGCACCGAGCGCGCGCCGAAGGCGCCGGCGACCAGCGCCTCGACCGCGAAGGCGAAACCGTCGAGCGCGAAGGCGATGATCGAGATGAATTGCATCAGCACGTGGTTTGCGGCCAGCACCACGTCTCCGAACCGCGCGCCCAGCAGGGTAAAGCTGGTCATGATCGTCATCAACGCCAGCGAGCGCAGCAGGATGTCGGTGTTGACGCCCATCATGTGCCGCACCGCCTTCGCGTCGAACACCCGCGCCCAGTCGCGCCAGGCCGGGTTGGCGAACGCTCCCCGGCAAAGCCACAGCGCGAACCCCAGCCCCGACCATTCCGCGATGAAGGTCGCCCAGGCCACGCCCGTGACCCCGGCGCCAAGCCCCAGCACGAACCACAGGTCAAGCACGATGTTGAACCCGTTCATCCACAGCTGGATCAGCAGCACCGAGCGCGTCCGCTCCAGCGCGATGAGCCAGCCGTTGATGCCGTAGAGCGCGATGGCCGCGGGAGCCGACCAGACGCGGATCGCCATGTAATCGCGCGCCAGCGCCTCGACCTCGTCCGAGGCGGGCGTGATCGCGAAGGCGCCAAGGAACAGCAGCGCCTGCAACGCGATGATGCCGGCCCCCGCCGCGACCCCGATCATCAGGGCGCGCACCAGCAAGGCCGTGACCTCTCCGTCCCGGCCCGCGCCCGCCGCCTGACCGGTCAGCCCCGTCGTGCCCATGCGCAGGAATCCGAAGACCCAGTAGAGCGTCGACAGGATCACCGCCCCGACGCCGACCGCACCGATGGGCGCGGCCTGCCCCAGCTGTCCGATCACGCCGGTGTCCACGGCGCCCAGGATCGGCACCGTGGCATTCGACAGCACGATCGGCAGGGCGATCTTGAGGACGCGGCCGTGGGTGATCGGCCTCTCGGCCTCAGCCATCCTCGCGCGCCGGCATCAGGAAATGACCCACGGCTTCAGCAAAGGGGCGCTGCACGTTGTCCTGCCAGGCCTCGACATGGACGCTGGCATAGCGCCGCCCCGACCGGCTGACCCGCGCCCGCGCATAGGCGTCGCGCGGCAAACCGGTGCGCAGGTAATCCACGGTGAAGTCGATGGTCTTGGGCAGCTTGGGCCGCTGCCCGCCCTCCAGCGTCTCGACCGTCATCCGCCCGCTTTCCAGCTCGTCCCAGAGCCCGCCCCAGGAAAGCTGGATGATCGCCGCGATCTCGAGGAACGAGCCCGTCACACCGCCGTGGATCGCGGGCAGCATCGGGTTGCCGATGATCTTGTCATCATAGCTCAGCACCGCGGTCAGCTCGTCCCCGCGCCTATCGAAGCTGATCCCGAGGAACTCGATATAGGGTACGCCGCGCACCAGCGCCGCCAGCGCCGCGTCGCGCCGCTGCTTGACCACCTGCACGGGTTCGGGCCGCTTCATGCCTGCCCCCCCACGGTAAAGGTGCCCGTCGACAGCGCCACCGGGCGCGTGCGGTCGTCGTCCCAGGCCGTGGCCCGCACGAAGGCGACCGATCGGGTGACAAGGTAGCATTCGGCCCGCACCACGATGGCCTGCCCCGGCACTGCCTTGCGCAGGTGATCGGTCCGCAGCCCCAGCGTCGCGGTCAACCCCGGCACGTCGGGATGGGCGATCACCGCAAGCCCGCAGCAGCTGTCCATCAGCGCCAGCACCGCCCCGCCATGCATCACCCCGGTCTCGGGATCGCCCACCAGCCGCGCGTCATAGGGCATCCGCATCTCGGCCAGCCCGTCCTCGAGCAACTCGATGGTCATGCCGACTTCCCGCGCGTAGGGGATGGCGTTCTGGAACGTCTCGGCGATCGTCGTCTTGTCGGGTATCTGCGCCATTCAGGGCCCTCCGACCCGCACTATGGCCATTTCCCGCGCCGAGACAAGGCGCGCCGTTCCGCCGGGTTGCCCTTGCCGAAATCTGCGCCTAACCTGCCGCGCGAGGCGGGAGGAGACCTCCGCCCCGGACCGGGATCGAGACAGAAAATGCCAGACGACAGCACACGGCTGAGCTTCAAGGAAATGTGCGCGCGGTTCGACGTGACCCCGCGCACGCTGCGCTATTACGAATACATCGAGCTGCTGTCGCCCGACCGCGAGGGCCGGTCCCGGTTCTACGGCAAGCGCGAGATCGCGCGCATGAAACTGATCCTGCGCGGCCGCAAGTTCGGCTTCCCGCTCGAGGACATCCGCCAGTGGCTGATGATCTACGAACACGAAGGGACTCGCGCCCAGATGGAAACCTGGATCACCGCCGCCGACGGCCAGCTCGAAGAGCTGGCCCGCCAGAAGGCGCAGATCGAGGATGCCATGACCGAGCTGCGCGGCCTGCGCGAAGACGTCGCGCGCGAGCTGGCCGAAGCCAAGCCGGACAGGGCCTGACCCCGCCCCCACCGACCACCGACACGCCTGCCCCGCGACGCCGCGTCATTTCCGCCAGCACGGTGGCGTCCGACGCTCCTGCCGTCGCGGCAATGCAACCAGCGCAGATTATGCAGGGGGAACCAAAGCCCTTTGGTCCCCATAAAAAGCGCTTTGGTTGTAATTTATCATGAAAGAATATTTCTGCTGACGCCGAGTTACCTTGGCGGAAGTTACGTAAGCCAAAAAATGACGCCACGTACCGATTACGTTTACGTCAATTCCCGTTGTAACGACTCAATGAAAGACGCACGTCCCGGTCACCGAAATCACCGAGGTCCGAGATGACGACTGAATCGACAATGACGATCCGCGAGATGTGCGATGCGTTCGACGTGACGCCCCGCACACTTCGCTTTTACGAGAGCAAGGAGCTGATCTTTCCGGAGCGCCAGGGCCAGAAGCGCCTGTATCATCGCCGCGACCGGGCCCGGCTGAAACTGATCCTGCGCGGCAAGCGCTTCGGCTTCAGCCTGGAAGAGATCAGGCAACTGCTCGACATGTACCACATGGGGGACCAGCAGCAGACCCAGCTGACGGAAACCTACAGGATCGCCCGCGAGCGGCTGGCCCAGATGGAGCAGCAGCGCGACGAGCTGAACGAGGCGATCGACGAACTGAAGGAACAGCTGGCCTGGGGCGACAAGATGATCGCGTCGATGGGCCAGAAGAAACGCGCGGCCGAGTAGGAGCCGCCCGAGCCTGAAACGGAGGAAACCCGATGCCCAGTTACACCGCACCGGTCAAGGATCTGCAGTTCATCCTGCACGAGGTCCTGAAAGCAAGCAAATCGGACGTCCCCGGCTATGAAGAGCTGGAACCCGATTTCACCAATGCCGTGCTTGAAGAAGCGGGCAAGCTTGCATCCGAGGTCCTGACGCCCCTCAACCTGGTCGGCGACCAGCAGGGCTGTCGGCTGGAAAACGGCGTCGTGCGCACGCCGGAGGGTTTCAAGGAAGCGTTCGACCAGATGCGCGAGGGCGGCTGGCCCGGTCTCGACATGCCCGAGGAATTCGGCGGACAGGGCATGCCCTATGTCCTCGGAACCGCGGTGGGCGAGCTGTTTTCTTCCGCCAACCAGGCTTTCACCATGTACCAGGGCCTCACTCACGGGGCAGCCTCGGCAATTCTCGCACACGGGACCGAGGCACAGAAAGCCACCTACCTGCCCAACATGGTATCCTGCGAATGGACAGGGACTATGAACCTGACCGAACCACACTGCGGAACGGACCTCGGCCTGATGCGCACCAAGGCTGAGCCGCAGGAGGACGGCACGTACAAGATTTCCGGCCAGAAGATCTTCATCTCGGCCGGCGAACACGACATGTCGTCCAACATCATCCACCTGGTGCTGGCCAAGATCCCCGGCGGCCCCGAGGGCATCAAGGGCGTGTCGCTCTTCATCGTGCCCAAGTTCCTGGTGAACGAGGACGGCAGCCTGGGCGCCCGCAACGGCGTCAGCTGCGGCAAGCTCGAAGAGAAAATGGGCATTCACGGCAATGCCACCTGCGTCATGAACTACGACGAGGCGACCGGCTACCTGCTGGGGACCGAGCACAAGGGCATGCGCGCGATGTTCACCATGATGAACGAGGCGCGCATCGGCGTCGGCATGCAAGGTCTGGCCCAGGCCGAGATCGCCTACCAGAACGCCGTCATCTACGCCAAGGACCGGCTGCAGGGCCGCGACGTGACCGGCATCAAGAACCTGGACGGCCCGGCCGATCCGCTGATCGTGCACCCGGACATCCGCCGCATGCTGATGGATCAGAAAAGCTTTACCGAGGGCGCCCGCGCCTTCATGCTCTGGGGCGCGTCGATGATCGACCGCTCGCACCGCGCAGATGATGCCGCCGCCGAAGGGCTGGTGAGCCTGCTGACCCCGGTCATCAAGGGGTTCTGCACCGACCAGGGCTATGACATGACCGTGCAGGCCCAGCAGGTCTACGGCGGCCATGGCTACATCGAGGAATGGGGCATGTCGCAATACACCCGCGACGCCCGCATCGCAATGATCTACGAGGGCGCGAACGGCGTGCAGGCGCTGGACCTCGTGGGCCGCAAGCTGGCGGCCGATGGCGGCAAGCACGTCATGGCCTTCTTCGAGCTGGTGAAAACCTTCATCAAGGACAACAAGGACGCGGACGAAGACTTTGCCCGCGATTACCTCGAGCCGCTCAAGGCGGCGTCCAAGGACCTTCAGGCCGCCGGCATGTTCTTCATGCAGAACGGCATGAAGAACCCGAACGCGGCGCTGGCCGGATCGACCGACTTCATGCACCTTTTCGGCCATGTCTGCCTGGGGCTGATGTGGTCGCAAATGGCGCTTGCAGCCAAGGCGGCCTTGGCCGAAGGTGCATCCGACACCGCGTTCTACGAGACCAAGCTGATCACCGGCCGCTACTACATGGCCCGCCGCCTGCCCGCCACCGCGCTGCACCTGAAGCGCATCGAAAGCGGGGCGGACCCGGTGATGGCCCTCGACGCGGCCAATTTCTGAGCCCGGGACGGGTGGGCACCTCGGCGCCCGCCCGATGGCCCGGGCAACCGGGCCGATCCGAGGAGGAGACATGCCGAAACGCTTTCGCCTGACCCGCCGCTTTCCGGTCGCCATGACCGAGGACGGCTACCGCCGCCTCAAACGCTTTTCGCAAGAGGCCGGGCTGGACGAGGGCGAGGCACTGTCCTTCCTCTTCGAACATTTCGACAGCATCATCGATCAGGACACGTTCAGCCACCGGCTGCGGCTCTTCAACTCAGAGCTCGACGCCCGCAAGCGCTGACGCAACGACCTTGGGAGGGGGAGCATGGCACTGGACCGCATATCGACCTGGGAAAGCGACGAACATCGGCTCTTCGCCGAAACGCTCGCCCGCGTCATCGACGACGAATGGACGCCCCATTTCGGCGAGTGGCGCAGGGCGGGGCAGATCGACCGCTCGGTCTGGACCCGGGCGGGAGAGCTCGGGTTCCTTTGCCCCTCGATCCCGGAAGAGTACGGCGGCGCCGGCGGCGATTTCGGCTTCGAGGCGGTGCTGGGGCTGGTCGGCGCCGCGCATAACTTCGCCAGCTGGATCCAGGGGCTGAACGTACATTCCGGCATCGTCGCCCATTACCTCCTCGCCTATGGCTCGGAAGAGCAGAAAAAGCGCTGGCTGCCCAGGCTGGCGTCGGGAGAGATGGTCGCCGCCATCGCCATGACCGAGCCATCGACCGGGTCCGACCTGCAACGCATCCGCACCCGCGCGATCCGCGACGGCAATGCCTACCGGCTCTCGGGGCAGAAGACCTTCATCTCCAACGGCCAGCACGCCGACCTGGTGATCGTCGCCGCCAAGACCGACCCCAATGCCGGGGCCAAGGGTGTCTCGCTGGTCGTGCTGGAAACCGAGGGCGCCACGGGCTTCTCGCGCGGCCGCAACCTGGAAAAGGTTGGCAGCCACGCGGCCGACACCTCCGAGCTCTTCTTCGACAACGTCGCGATCCCGCCCGAAAACATCCTGGGCGGCGAAGAGGGCCAGGGCTTCTACCAGATGATGCAGCAACTGCCCCAGGAACGCCTGCTGCTCGCCTGTGGCGCCGTGGGCGCGATGGAGGGCGCCGTCCGCCAGACCATCGCCTATTGCAACGAACGCGAAGCCTTCGGCGGCCCCCTGACCCAGTTTCAGAACACCCGGTTCAAGCTGGCCGAATGCCTGACCAAGACCACCGTCGCCCGCGCCTTCCTCGACGAATGCATCACCGAACACATGGCCGGCCAGCTGACGACCGAGAAAGCCTCGATGGCGAAATACTGGCTCTCGGACACGCAGGGCGAGGTACTGGACGAGTGCCTGCAACTGCACGGCGGCTACGGTTACATGGCAGACTATGCCATCGGCGAGATGTGGGCCGACGCCCGCGTGCAGCGCATCTACGGCGGCACCAACGAGATCATGAAGGAGCTCATTTCCCGCAGCTTCTCGGCCCGCCCGAAACGGTGAAACCTGCGCGGGCGGAGAGGGAGGGAGCCTCCGGCGGGAGTTTAATTGGCAAGATGAAGAGGATCTGGGAAAGATCCACCCCGTGCCGCCTCACCGGATTGGCTACCAGATATATCGGTCACGGGGCTTCACCTTGCACGCCGGGTCGCTCTCCAGCTGTCGACGCAGGACGATGAAAGCAAGCCAAGGTTAATCAAAGATGAAAAGATCCGCTTCATCTTGCCAATAAACTCCACGGGGGTCCGGGGGTGTGAAACCCCCGGTCCGACGCTCACAACAGGGACAGACCCATGACCATGAAACTCTACTGCTTCGGCGAATCCGGCAATTCCTACAAGGCGGCGCTGCCGCTGGCGCTCTCGGGCCTCGACTGGGAACCGGTGAAGGTCGACTTCTTCAACGGCGAGACGCGTACGCCCGAATACCGCGCCGACGTCAACGCGATGGGCGAGGCGCCGGTGCTTGTCGATGGCGATACGCGGATCAGCCAGTCGGGCGTGATCCAGATGTACATTACCGAAAAATCCGGCAAGTTCGGCGGCGCGACGCCGGAAGAGGCGCGCGAGGTCATGCGCTGGATGTTCTGGGACAATCACAAGCTCTCTTCCCAGGCTGGCATGACGCGATTCCTGATGAACTTCCTGCCGGAACAACACCGCAACGCGGACGTGATCGCCTTTTCCCAGGGGCGGCTCAAAGCGGCCTACGCCACGCTTGACGCGCATCTGGCGGGGCGCGACTGGATCGTCGGCGACGGGCCGACCAATGCGGATTTCTCGTGCTGCGGCTACCTCTTCTACCCCGAGCCCTTCGGGTTCGACCGGGCCGAATGGGCCAATATCGACCGCTGGCTCGGCGGGATCGAGGCACTCGACGGCTGGAAGCACCCCTATGACCTGATGCCGGGCCATCCGTCCGACCGGGCCTGACCGGGGCGGCGCGGCGGGCCCCATGTGACGCAACGGAGTTTACGTGACCCGCCGCCACGTCACCCTTGCAACACGGCCCCCGAAGGCCCCACCTGTCACTCAACACCAGTTGATCCGACAAAGGACCACATGATGACCGAAGCCTTTATCTACGACGCGATCCGCACCCCGCGCGGAAAGGGCCGCAAGGACGGCGCGCTGCACGAGATCACCTCTGTCCGCCTCTCGGCGCTGATCCTCAACGGCCTCAAGGAACGCAACGGCCTCGACGGCCACGCGGTCGAGGACGTGATCTGGGGCAATGTCACCCAGGTCAAGGAACAGGGCGGGTGCCTCGCGCGGACGGCCGTTCTGGCCTCGGAGCTCGATGAATCGATCCCCGGCCTTGCCATCAACCGGTTCTGTGCCAGCGGCATGGAGGCGGTGAACCTCGCCGCCAACCAGGTCAAGGGCGGCGCGGGCGATGCCTATATCGCCGGCGGGGTCGAGATGATGGGCCGCGTGCCCATGGGCAGCGACGGCGCCGCCGTGGCCGTGGACCCGACCGTGGCGATGGAAAAATACTTTGTCCCGCAGGGCATCAGCGCCGACATCATCGCCACCGAATACGGCTTCAGCCGTGACGACGCCGATGCGCTGGCCGTGGAATCCCAGCGCCGCGCGGCCGAGGCCTGGGCCGAGAAGCGGTTCGCCAAGTCCATCCTCACCGTGCGCGACCAGAACGGGTTGCCGGTGCTGGAAACCGACGAATACATGCGCCCCGGCACCGACATGCAGGGCCTTGGCGCGCTGAAGGCGTCGTTCAAGGACATGGGCGAGGTGATGCCCGGCTTCGACGCCGTGGCGCTGATGAAATACCCGCATCTCGAGCGCATCAACCACATCCACCACGCCGGCAACAGCTCCGGCATCGTGGACGGCTCGGCTGGCATCCTGATCGGCAATGCCGAGTTCGGCAAGAAATGGGGGCTCAAGCCCCGCGCCCGCATCAAGGCCACGGCCAAGATCGGCACCGACCCGACGATCATGCTGACCGGCCCCGTTCCGGCGACGCAGAAGATCCTGGCCGACAGCGGCATGGCGATTTCCGACATCGACCTCTTCGAGGTGAACGAGGCCTTTGCCTCGGTCGTGCTGCGCTTTTCCCAGGCCTTCGACGTCGACATGGACCGCATCAACGTCAACGGCGGGTCGATCGCCATGGGGCACCCGCTGGGCGCGACCGGGGCGATCATCATCGGTACCCTGCTCGATGAGCTCGAGCGCACGGGCAAGGGCACCGGCCTTGCCACGCTGTGCATCGCCAGCGGCATGGGCGCGGCCACCATCATCGAGCGGGTCTGAGGCGCATTCGCGAAACGTGCAACGCCTCCGGGATTGATTACCCTAGCGCGATCCGGCTGCATCACTGTAGGCTCGGGCTGACGCGAGGGTCAGGGGAGGCCAGGCAGGAATGATCGAACGGCATGAAAAGCGAGATGCCACACAGGCCCCACCTGCGCCCGGCCAGGCCGATCCGAAAGAGATCTACCAGGCCAACCTCGACGCCGTCGACCTGGTTCTCTGGCAGGAGCGCTGGGACGAGCTGTCCCTCCACCTGGCGACTCCGGCGGTCTTTCGCATGGCCGATTACGAGGTTCGGCTGGCCAGCGACGCGGATTTCGTCGCCATGTCCCGCACCCTGCGCACCAGCCTGCTGCGGCTCGGGGCGAATGCCTACCACCGGATCTGCCGCGCGGCCGACTGGGCGGACGACCGGCGCACGCGCATCGTCGGTTCGCATCGGACCTTCATCCTGCAACACGGCAGGCCGCTGGTTCCGCCCTATGTCTCGACCATGCCGCTTGTCTTCGAGGGCGGGCGCTGGCGGGCCGTGGGGATCGAGACCGAGGTGTCGAACCGCCAGGTGCCCTTCGTGGCGGCCGGGCTCGACGCGACGCCAGTCTGGCGGGCAAAGAAATGACCGGGGCCACGCAAGCCGGTGCGAACGCGGGGGGCGGATCGTGACGCATGACGACTTCGTGGCCTTTCTCGAGGCGATTTCGACCCCGTTCATCAACCGCGACTACGCGGCCTGGCGGCGGGTGACGCTGATCCCCTTCTCGATGGTCACCAAGGACGGCCCCGTCGCCCTTGGCACCGAAGAGGCGATGCGGCGCAACTTCGACAATTACCTGCTGGCCTGCACGGCCCTCAAGCTTGACCAGATCCTGCGCAAGCCGATCCGGCTGGAAGATTGCGGCGACGGCACCGTGATCGGCACCTACGAGACCGAATTGCTCAGCCGCGGGCACAGGGCGACCGCGCCCTACGTGTCCTCGGGGCTGATCCACCACACCTCGGAGGGCTACAAGCTCTCCTCCATCCTCAACGCCCGCGGACACCACAGCTGGACCGGGCGCGACCCAAAGACGGAAGGCACGACATGACCGATTTCACGCTTTCGAAAGACCAGGACGGCATCGCGACGATCACCTGGGACTGCCCCGGCAAGTCCATGAACGTCATGAACCTCGAGGCGCTGCAGGAACTTTCCGACGCGGTGGACGATGCGCTGGCGGATGACGCCGTCAAGGGCATCGTCATCACCAGCGGCAAGCCGGATTTCGCCGGCGGCATGGACCTGAACATCCTGGCGACCATGAAGGGCAGCGCGGGCGACGACCCGGCGCGCGGGCTCTTCGAGGGGGTGATGCAGATGCATGCCCTCTTGCGCAAGATCGAACGCGCCGGCATGGACCCCAAGACCAACAAGGGCGGCAAGCCCATCGCCTCGGCCCTGCCCGGCACCGCCGTGGGCATCGGGCTGGAACTGCCGCTGGCCACGCACCGGATCTTTGCCGCGACCAACCCCAAGGCCAAGATCGGCCTGCCCGAGATCCTCATCGGCATCTTCCCCGGCGCCGGCGGCACCACGCGGATGACGCGCAAGCTGGGGGCCATGGCGGCCTCTCCCTTCCTGCTGGAAGGCAAGCTGGTCGATCCCAAGAAGGCCAAGGGCGCGGGCATCATCGACGAGGTGGTCGACGACCCGGTCGCCGCGGCGCGCGACTGGGTGCTGACTGCCAAGGATGCGGATATCGTCAAGCCCTGGGACACCAAGGGCTACAAAATGCCCGGCGGCGACCCGTACCACCCGGCCGGCTACATGACCTTTGTCGGCGCCAATGCCATGGTGAACGGCAAGACCAAGGGCGCCTTCCCGGCCGCCCGCGCGTTGCTGAGCGCGGTCTACGAGGGCGCGCAGGTCGATTTCGACACGGCCCTCAGGATCGAGGCGCGCTGGTTCACCAACATCCTGATGAACCCGACCTCGACGGCGATGATCCGGTCGCTCTTTGTCAACAAGGAAGCGCTGGACAAGGGCGCCGTGCGTCCCGAGGGCGTGCCGGACCAGAGCGTGAAAAAGGTCGGCGTCCTGGGCGCGGGCATGATGGGCGCGGGCATCGCGCTGGTCTCGGCCCAGGCCGGGATGGAGGTCGTGCTGATCGACCAGACCCAGGAAAACGCCGACCGCGGCAAGGCCTATTCCGAGACCTACATGGACAAGAGCATCAAGCGCGGCAAGGCGACGCCGGAAAAGAAAGAGGCGATGCTGTCGCGCATCACCGCCACCACCGACCTCTCGGCACTCGCCGGCTGCGACCTGATCATCGAAGCGGTGTTCGAGGACCCCGCCGTCAAGGCCGAGATGACCCAGAAGGTCGAGGCGGTGATCCCCGACGACTGCATCTTTGCCACCAACACCTCGACCCTGCCGATCTCCGACCTGGCCAAGGCGTCCAAGCGGCCCGACCAGTTCATCGGCATCCACTTCTTCTCGCCCGTCGAACGCATGATGCTGGTCGAGATCATCAAGGGCGCCGAGACCGGCGACCGCGCCGTGGCCAAGTCGCTCGACTACGTGCGGCAGATCCGCAAGACGCCGATCGTGGTCAACGACGCGCGCTTCTTCTACGCCAACCGCTGCATCATCCCTTACATCAACGAAGGGGTCCGCATGGTCGGCGAAGGGATCGAACCGGCGCTGATCGAACATGCCGCGCAGATGCTGGGCTTTCCCGTGGGGCCACTGCAGCTGAACGACGAGACGTCCATCGACCTCGGCGTCAAGATCGCCAAGGCGACCAAGACGGCGCTGGGGAACGCCTATGACAGCGGCGCAGACGAGGTGCTGTTCTGGCTCTTCGACCAGGGGCGCCTGGGGCGCAAGACCAAGTCCGGCTATTACGATTACGACGAAAGCGGCAAGCGGCTGGGCATCTACCAGGGCCTGCGCGACAAGTTCGACACCGCGGGAACCGAGCAGCCTTCGCTGATCGACGTGCAGCACCGGCTGATGTTCTCCCAGGTGCTGGAAGCGGTCCGCGCGCTGGAAGAAGGCGTGCTGGAAGACATCCGCGAAGGCGACGTGGGCGCCATCCTCGGCTGGGGCTTTGCCCCGTGGTCGGGTGGCCCGCTCAGCTGGCTGGACATGATCGGCGCGGAATGCGCGGCAGACCGCTGCGACGAGCTGCAGGCCGCCTACGGCGACCGCTTCGCCTGCCCGCCCCTGCTGCGCGAGATGGCCGAGAAGGGTCAAAGCTTCTACGGCCGCTTCGGCCAGAAGGCCGCCGCCGCGTGAAAATGGCCCCGGCGCGACCCCGACGAGGTTGCGCCGGGCTAGCCCGTCGGCAGGCCAGGTTTTGCGCCGGGCAAGCCCGTCGGCAGGCCAGGTTTTGCGCCGGGCAAGCCCGTCGGCAGGCCAGGTTTTGCGCCGGGCAAGCCCGTCGCCGGGGGCCCGTGCGCCCTGCGGGCGCACGGGCGGGGGGCCTGCCCCCCAGCGCCTGCGGCGCTTCCCCCCGAGGTATTTGAAAAACGATGAAGAGACGAAGACCCTGCTGCTTCATTGTTTCTCAAATACCTCGGGGGTGAGGCCCTTAAGGGCCGAGGGGGCAGCGCCCCCTGACCGGCACCGCAGGTGCTGATCATCTTGTGCCTCTGGCACGCAATTGGATCACACGGGCTCAGGTTGGGTCGAACCGGTAGCCGAACCGGGCGATGTCCTCGGCGCAGAGCGTCTCGATCAAGCCGGCCGCCTCGTCGTCGTAGTAACGGCGATAATCCGTCTCGCGGGGCGAGGCGTTGACGCGGTCGAGGGAGGGAGAAAAACCGAGGTGCCGTGCCAGCGGCGCCATGTCCTCGGGCAGGTGCTCGAGCCGGAGATAGTGGGCCGGATAGGCCGCCCCGTCCGAGTTCTGCATGTAGCGCGCGGCCGGATTTGACCGCAGGGTCGCCTGCGTGGCGGGATCGGCAAGAAATACCGGGAAATCCACCTGCTTCGCCAGGGTCACCGCCGGATGGTCGAACCCCTGTTCCCGAAGCCAGTGGTAATAGCTGACCACCCGGTCCCAGGGGTTGCGCACCAGCGTGAAGCAGAACATTCCCGCGATCTGCTCACGGCTCAGCAGCCCCTCGATATCCGCGAGTGTCGAATGCTTCCAGAGCCGCCCCCGCGCGGAAGCCTCCGCCAGCCGCCGCCGGCGTCTCAGCGCCTTGGGCGTGTCCCCCAGCATCAGGTCGTCCTTCATCGCCCGCGCCTCGAGCGCCAGCGCCATCGCCGTCCCGCCGGTCTTGGGGATATGCACGAAGATGTAGCCGCGCCCGGGCGAGATGATCATCGGTCCGCCTGCCTTGTCCTGCGACATGGTCTACCGCGCGCGCCACGGCGAGGGAAGCGCCCTTCCCCAGCGCAAGACCTGTGGTTAATCTCGGCACGACAAACCACGGGAGGGTGACCATGGGCTGGCTGGCCGACGAGACCGGATTGAACAAGTGCCGCGCGAACTACGTGCCGCTGACCCCGCTGAGCTTCCTCCAGCGCGCCCTGCACGTGTTCCCGAACCGCGAGGCCGTGGTCTACGGCAGTTTCCGCAAGACCTATGCCGAGTACCATGCCCGCGTCTCGCGGCTGGCCTCGGCGCTGGCCGCGCGCGGGATCAGGCCGGGCGACGTGGTCGCGACCCTGCTGCCCAACCTGCCCCCCCATGTGGAGGCGCATTTCGGCGTGCCCGCCTGCGGCGCCGTGCTGAACGCGATCAACATCCGGCTCGATGTCGACACGGTCGCCTATATCTTCGGCCATGGCGCGGCCAAGATGGTCCTGGTCGACACCGCTTTCCTGGGCCTCGCCGAGCAGGCCGTGGCGCGGATGGAGGGCAAGGGCCCCGAGATCATCGAGGTCGCCGACCCCCAGGCCGGCCACCCCGCTGCGGGCCGCTACACCGAATACGAAGAGCTGCTGGCAGAGGGCGACCCGCAGTTCGACTGGATCATGCCCGAGGATGAATGGGAGAGCATCGCGCTCAACTACACCTCGGGCACCACGGGGCGGCCCAAGGGTGTGGTCTACCACCACCGGGGGGCGCATCTGAACGCCCAGGCGCAGCCGGTCTCGTGGCGGATGACGCTCTATCCGCGCTACCTGACCATCGTGCCGCTGTTTCACTGCAACGGCTGGTGCCACAGCTGGATGATGCCGCTCGTCGCCGGCACGATCATCTGCTGCCGCGACATCACGGCCAAGGCGATGTACGACGCCTTTGCCGACGAGGGCGCGACCCATTTCGGCGGCGCGCCCATCGTGTTGAACATGCTGGTGAACGCCCAACCCGAGGACCGCCGCGACTTCGACCACGTGGTCGAGGTCTTCACCGCCGGCGCTCCGCCCGCCCCGGCGACGCTGGCCAAGATCGAGCCCATGGGCTTCAACATCACCCAGGTCTACGGGCTGACCGAGACCTACGGGCCCGGGTCCGAATGCGTGTGGAAACCCGGGGATTGGGACGACCTGCAGGGCGAGGCCCGCGCGGCGATGAAGGCCCGGCAGGGCGTGCCCATGCCTTGCCTCGAGGAGATCACGCCGATGTCGGACACGCTCGAACCGGTCGAGCGCGACGGCGAACACCCGGGCGAGATCATGTTCCGCGGCAACGGCGTGATGAAGGGCTATTACAAGAACCCCGAGGCGACCGAAGAAGCCTTTGCGGGCGGCTACTTCCATTCCGGCGACGTGGCCGTGCAGCATGCCGATGGCTACGTGCAGATCACCGACCGGGCCAAGGACGTGATCATCTCGGGCGGAGAGAACATCTCGTCGGTCGAAGTCGAGGGCGTGCTGATGTCGCACCCCGCCGTCTCGCTTTGCGCCGTGGTCGCCAAGCCGGACGAGAAATGGGGCGAGGTGCCCTGCGCCTTCGTCGAATTGATCGAGGGCCGGACCGCGGACGAGGCCGAGTTGATCGCCTTCTGCCGCGAGCACCTCGCGGGGTTCAAGTCGCCCAAGAAGGTGGTGTTCGAAGAGCTGCCCAAGACCTCGACCGGGAAGATCCAGAAGTTCGAGCTGCGCACCAAGGCAAAGTCGCTCTAGGCGGCCGGGACGGGCGTGAGGGGCCAACCCCGCGCACCGAAGGCGCGGACCTGGCAAACCGAGGGGCTCTGCCCCTCGGGCTCTCCGGGATATGTCCGGCAAGATGAAAGGGATCGGAGCACGCCTGCATTCATCTTTCACAAAATATGCCCGCCGGAGGCATCGATGCAGCAAGACGGAACACCCCTCCTTTCATTATTCTCCAAATACTCCCGCCGGAGGCGTCCCTGGCCAGTGTCGGAGCGAGGGGCCAGCCCCTCGCGCTCCCCGGAGTTTATTGGCAAGATGAAGTGGGGTCGGGATGCATTGATGCGCCGGTCCAGTCAACGCGGAGGACGCGATGAGTGAAGATCCGAAGATTGCCGCGTTCTTTGCGCGCGATGGCGACTGGCAGCCGGCCCTGTGGGCGCTTCGCGAGATCCTGCTGTCCTGCCCGGTCGAGGAGGTCTGGAAATGGCGCGCGCCCTGTTATGTCGCCCATGGCGGCAATGTCGCAACGCTGTGGGGGCTCAGGGACGGGCCGGTGCTGTCGCTTTTCAAGGGTGTGCTGGTCGCTGACCCCGAGGGGCTGCTCGAGCCGCCGGGGCCGAATTCACGCTCGGCCCGGGTGGTGCGGCTGTCGGGCGCCGAGGAGGTCGCGGAGCGGGCCGAGAGCCTGCGGGCGCTGATCCTGCGGGCGGTGGAGAACGAGGCGCAGGGCCTAAGGGTCACCTTCAGCGAGGCGGGCCCGGACTGGCCCGATGAGCTGACCGAGCGGCTGGACGCGGACCCCGAACTGGCCGCCGCCTTTGCCGCGCTGACACCGGGGCGCCAGCGGGGCTACGTGCTGCATTTTGCGGGGGCGAAAAGGCCCGAAACCCGCGCGGCGCGGATCGACAAGCACGCGGCGCGGATCCTCGCGGGCAAGGGGATGCACGACCGATAAGAACGGCCGCGCGGGTCAGACCTTGCGCTGGAACCGGTCTTCGATGTCCTTGGCGTAGCCGGCGATCCGGTCCTTGAACTTCTTGTTGATCGTATTACGCGCCAGTTTCAGCGATTGCAGCAAGAGCCGCGCCGCCAGGGTCTTGGCCTCGAGATCCACGTCGAGGCTCATCCGCGTGCGCTTGCGTGACAGGGCCACCAACTCGACCTTGACGATGCAATCCAGCCCGTCGGTCGTGCCCTGGGCACACAGGTCGGTGTCCGGGTTGTACTCGACCAGCTTGATGTCCACGTCGCGGTCCTTGCCACGAAAATGGAACTTGGCCTTCCATTCGAGCCCCGGCGCCTTTTCCGTCATCTTGTCGACCCGGCGCACCTCGGCCCCGCGACGCAAGGCGGACCGTTCCAGCCCTTCGAAATCGGCCACCATCTGGAACACCTGGTCGATCGGCGCCTCGATGTCTTCCTTGGTCGAGAATTTCATGTCTGCCCGGCCTCTCTTGCTTGCTGGAGGGTGATGCGCGTCATTTTCGCCTCAATCGAGCTTGTCCGCAAGCCACATGCGCAAGAGGAATTCGGCGATGGCGCCCTTGCGCGGGGGGCCCAGCACCGGGTGCTCGCCCGCGAAGACCTGCATCATCTCTTCGCGGGTGATCCACCGGGCATCCTCGATCTCGTTCGGGTCGATCTCGATGGCCTCGCTGGTGGCCGTGCCCTTGCAACCGAACATCAGCGACGACGGGAAGGGCCAGGGCTGGGACGACAGGTAGTCGACCTGGCCGACCGAAACGCCCGCCTCTTCCCAGACCTCTCGGCGCACGGCCGCCTCGATCGTCTCGCCCGGCTCGACAAAACCGGCCAGCAGGGAATACATCCCCTCGGGCCAGCCCGGGCTGCGCCCCATCAGCACCGAATTGCCGTGCAGGATCAGCATGATGACCACCGGGTCCGTGCGCGGGAAATGGCTGGCGCCACAGGCGGGGCAATTGCGTTGCCAGCCCGATTGCGCCATCGCGCTTTCGCTGCCGCAGGCAGAGCAGAAGCGGTGGCTGCGGTGCCAGCCCATGACCGCGCGCGCGGTGGCCGAGAGCTCGGCGTCGCGGGGCGACATGTGCCACATCTTCTGCTTGAGGTCGTAGAAGAGGTGATCGCCCGGCGTGCCCGGGTAGTGCTGGGACGAGGCATCGCGGAAGGCGCCGACGCTCTCGGTGTCCTGTCCCTCGGGCTGCCAGGGCGAGATGTCATGGGCGAAGATCACCGCGCCGTCCTCGCGTCCCAGCAGCAGCGGCGGCTCGGACGCCTCGCGCAGGATCGGGTGGTCGAGCGGCAGGCGTGCCAGTTCCCCCTGGCGGTCGCCGCACATCAGCGGCTTGCCGCGCCAGTGGACGATTGTCCGCGCGCCGCGATCAAGCCGCGCCTCGGCCAGCGCCTCCGAATCGCCGCGCAGCTCGGCCGCGCGGTCAAGAGCCGATCCGCCGAAGGTCACCGTTTCCGCCAGTTTCATCGCGCGCCTCCCCGCATTCCGTTGCGGGATCAATGCCATGGGCGCGCGGGCATGGCAATCTGCCGCTTGGCGCGGCAACCGGCCGCGACGTCACTCTGCACCGCCCCGGTTTGTCACCGAGGCGACGCCGAATCCTGCTAGACTGCCCGCATAGATAGACCAGGGAGGTCAAAATGACCGGCAAGTTCACCCCCAGCATGTCCCGCCGCGCGTTCCTTGCAGGAACCTCTGCCGGCGCGGCGCTTATCGTTCTGCACCCCTATTCCGCCCGCGCGGCCGCCAACCAGGCCCACCTGCGGATCATGGAAACGACGGACCTGCACGTCCACGTCTACCCCTATGACTACTACGCCGACCGCCCCATCGACACCGTGGGCCTGTCGCGCACCGCCTCGATCATCGAGCAGATCCGCGCCGAGGCCACCAATACGCTGCTGGTGGACAATGGCGATTTCCTCCAAGGCAACCCGATGGGCGATTACATCGCCTATGAGCGGGGGATGAAGGAGGGCGACATGCACCCCGTCATCGCCGCGATGAACACCGTGGGGTTCGACGTCGCCACCATCGGCAATCACGAGTTCAACTACGGGCTCGATTTCCTGTCCAAGGCCGCCGCCGGGGCGGACTTCCCCATCGTGCTGGCGAATATCGCGACCGAGACCGGCGCGGGGCCGCGCGATGACACCACGCTGTTCAAGCCCTACGTGATCCTTGACCGCGAGGTGACCGATGGCGCGGGCGAGACCCATCCGATCCGCATCGGCATCATCGGCTTCACCCCGCCGCAGGTGATGAACTGGGACCGCAAGCACCTCGAGGGCAACGTGCAGGCCCGCGACATCGTCGAGACGGCCGAGGCCTATGTTCCCGAGATCCGCGAACAGGGCGCCGACATCGTGATCGCCCTGTCGCATTCCGGCATCGGCAGCGCCGACCGCGAGGACGGGATGGAGAATGCGAGCGTGCCGCTGGCCGGGGTCGACGGGATCGACGCGCTGGTCACGGGCCATTCGCACCTTGTCTTCCCCTCGCCGACCTATGCCGATTACGCGGCGGTGGACGCCGAGGCCGGCCTGATCCACGGCAAGCCGGCCGTGATGGGCGGCTTCTGGGGCTCGCACCTTGGCCTCATCGACCTGCTGCTGGAGCGCGAGGGCGGCGAGTGGCGCGTGGTCTCGTCCACCACCGAGGCGCGGCCGATCTCGAAGCGGAACGAGGACCGGTCGATCACCGCGCTGGTCGAGGACAACGCGGCCGTGCTCGAGGCCGCCCGCGCCGATCACGAAGCGACGCTGGCCTATGTGCGCCGCGCCGTGGGCGAGACCGCCGCGCCGCTGCATTCCTATTTCGCGCTGGTGGCCGACGACCCGTCGGTGCAGATCGTCTCGAAGGCGCAGCAATGGTACATCGGCCAGATGCTGGCCGGGACGGAATACGAAGGGCTGCCGATCCTGTCGGCCGCCGCGCCCTTCAAGGCCGGGGGCCGGGGCGGCCCGGACTATTACACCGACGTGCCCGTGGGGCCGGTGGCGATCAAGAACGTGGCGGACCTGTACCTTTATCCCAACACCGTGCGGGCGGTGAAGGTCACCGGCGCGCAGCTGCGCGACTGGCTGGAACGCTCGGCCGGCATGTTCAACCAGGTCGAAGCCGGCGCCTCGGACGCGGTGCTGCTGAACCCAGACTTCCCCAGCTACAATTTCGACGTGATCGACGGGGTGACCTACCAGATCGACCTGAGCCAGCCGTCGAAGTTCGGGCCCAAGGGCGAGGTCGAGAACGCGGAGGCCCAGCGCATCGTGAACCTCGCGTTCGAAGGCGCGCCGGTCACGGACGACATGGAGTTCGTCATCGCGACGAACAATTACCGCGCCTCCGGCGGCGGCAATTTCCCCGGCACCGGGGACACGATCATCTTCGAGGGGCCGGACACCAACCGCGACGTGATCGTGCGCTACATTGTCGAACAGGGCACGATCAACCCCTCGGCGGATGCCAACTGGTCCTTTGCCCCGCTGGACGGCACCACCGTGCTGTTCGAGACCGGCCCCAAGGCGCGCGAGCTGATGGGCGACGTCAAGGGCGTGACGATCGAAGAGGCCGGGGATGGCGCGGATGGCTTCGCGCTGTTCCGCATCACGCTGTGATCGCGTGAGCGGATCGCAACGGGTCGCACCGCCAGGCGGCTTCGACACCATGATGGGTCGCGCCGCCTGACGGCGTCGCCCGGGGGGCGGGCGGCCGCTGGCGCGGCCGCCCGCCCCTGCCCCGCCCCTTCCGGCTTGCATCCCCCGGCGCAGGGTGCACTTTGGGCAGTGACCTGCCCCAACCGGATGACTGCCCATGCGCCGCCTGCTGATCCTTGCTGCCTTCCTGCTGCCTTCCGTGGCCGGCGCCACCTGCAACGGGCGCGACCTGCGGCCAAGCCTGCCCGAAGCGGTGACGGAGAGCATCGCGGCCGAAGTGGCGGCGATGCCCTTTCCGGCGGGCAACCACTGGACGGCCCGCCGCGGCGACGCTGTCGTCACGCTGGTCGGCACGGTCCACGTGGGCGATCCGCGGCTGGACGGGGTGATGGCGCGCCTGGCGCCCCTGGTCGCGGGGGCCGACCGCGTGTTGCTGGAAATGACCCCGGCCGAGCAGATGGAGCTGCAGGCGGCCCTCGCGCGCGACCCGTCGCTGATCTCGCTGACGGCCGATACTCTGCCCGACCTGCTGCCCGAGGACCAATGGCAGCGCCTGTCGCAGGCTGCCAGCGCGCGCGGCGTGCCGGGCTTCATGGCGGCCAAGTTCCGGCCCTGGTACCTGGCGACGCTGCTGGCCGTGCCCCCCTGCGCCGCGGCGCAGTTGACGGCGGGGCCGAACGGGCTGGATCACCGGATCATCGCTCTGGCCGAGGCCGAGAACATCCCGATGCAGGCGCTGGAACCCTATGACACGCTGTTCTCGCTCTTTGCCGACATGCCGATGGACGAGCAACTCGAGATGCTGGAAAGCGCCCTGCCCGATGCGGCCCGGGCCGAGGACGAGTTCGCCACGCTCATGGCGCTCTATTTCGAAGAGGCGCATGGCGCGGTCTGGGCCCTCTCGCGCTGGCAGGCGGGCCAGAACAACCCCGACCTGACCGAGGCGGACCTGGACGACCAGATGGCCGAGACGCGCGACCTGCTGCTCACCCGCCGCAACGCGGCCTGGCTGCCGCGCATCCTTGCGGCCAGCGAAGGCGGCCCGGTCGGCGCGGCGCACCTGGGCGGAGCGGACGGGCTGCTCGCGCTGCTCGAGGCCGAGGGGTTCAGCCTCGAGCGGCAGGGGTTTTGAGGCGCAAGGTGGGGTGAAACCCCACCGTACACCTGGAGGAGGCGCGCCAGTCGCGACCACCAAGGTGGGGTGCCCCACACATCCGAATTCGCGTGACCCCCGGTCGACCGCCGAACCGAGGGGCCCTGCCGACCTCCGCGGTGGGGTGAAACCCCACCCCCACATCCGTGTTCGAACGGGTGAGCCGAGGCCCGCCCGACGCGCGATCACGCGGCGAGGCCACGGCCCTTGAGCAGCGCCTCGACCCCCGGCATCCGGCCACGGAAGGCGGTATAGAGCTCTTCGGCCTCGCGCGAGCCGCCGGTGGACAGGATGTTCACCCGCAGCTTTTCCGCCAGGTGGGGGTCGAAGGCATCGCCCTTTTCCTCGAAGGCGGCGAAGGCGTCGGCATCCATCACCTCGGACCACATGTAGCTGTAATAGCCCGACGAATAGCCATCGCCCGAGAAGACATGCGCGAAATGCGGCGTGGCATGGCGCATGGCGATGGCATGGGGCATGCCCAGCCGCGCCAGCGTCTCGGCCTGCGCCGCCATCGGATCGGCCGGCGCGGCACCGTCGTGGAAATCGAGATCGACCATGGCCGAGGCGACATATTCCACCGTGGCAAAGCCCTGGTCGTAGGTTGCCGCGCCCAGCACCTTTTCAAGCATCTCGCGCGGCATCGGATCGCCCGTCTCGGCATGGGTCGCGAAGCGCTCCAGAACCTGCGGCACCTCGAGCCAATGTTCGTACAGCTGGCTCGGCAGCTCGACGAAATCGCGCGCCACGCTGGTGCCCGAGATCGATTCATAGGTCACGTCGGACAGCATCTGGTGCAGCGCATGACCGAACTCGTGGAACAGCGTCCGCGCGTCGTCGTAGCTGAGCAACGCCCGCTGCCCCGCCGGCGGCTTGGCAAAGTTACACACGTTGATGACCACCGGCGCCTGCACTTTCGGGAACTTCGCCTGCCCGCGCATGGCCGAACACCAGGCGCCCGACCGCTTGGAGCCGCGGGCGAAGTAATCGCCGATGAAGACCGCCACGTGTTCGCCGCGCTTCGTCACCTCCCAGGCCCGGCAATCGGGGTGGTAGAGCGGCACGCGCAGCGGCTTGAACTCCAGCCCGAACAACCGGTTCGCGCAGTCGAACGCCGCCTCGATCATCCGGTCAAGCTGCAGGTAGGGCTTCAGCTCGGCCGCGTCGAGGTCATGCTCGGCCTTGCGCCGCTTTTCCGAATAGTAATGCCAGTCCCAGGGCTCGAGCCGGCCGTTGATGCCATCCGCGTGCATCATCTCTTCGAGCTTGGCGGCATCCGCCTCGGCCTGCGCCTTGGCCGGGCCCCAGACATCCATGAGCAGCGCGCGGACGCGGGACGGGTCGCCCGCCATCTCGGTCTCGAGCTTGTAGGCCGCAAAGGACGGGTAGCCGAGCAGCTTGGCGCGTTCCTCGCGCAGCGCCAGGATCTCGGCGGCAATCGCCCGGTTGTCGGTCTCGCCGCCATTGGCGCCCCGCGCGGTCCAGGCGCGCCAGGCTTTCTCGCGCAGCTCGCGCCGGGGCGAGTATTGCAGGAAGGGCGTGACCAGCGACCGCGAGGTGGTGATGACGGGCTTGCCGCCCTCCCCGGCCGAGCGCGCGGCATCGACCAGGAACTGCGGCAGCCCCTCCAGATCGGCCTCTTCCAGCTCCATCTTCCAGCCGGACTCTTCCGCCAACAGGTTCTGCGTGAACTGCGTCCCAAGGACAGCCAGCCGCCCCTTGATCTCGCGCATCCGCGCATCCTCGGCCCCCTCCAGCGCCGCGCCCGAGCGGACGAAGCCGCGCCGGGTCAGCATCAGAACCCGCGCCTGCTCCTCGCTCAGCCCCAGCGCGTCGCGCTGGTCCCACAGCGCGTCGATCCGGCCAAACAGCGCCTTGTTGCCGGAAATCTCGGACGAATGCGCAGCGAGCTTCGGGGAAAACTCCCGCTGCAGCTCCTGCCGCGCAGGGTTGCTGTCGGCGCCCGCCACGGTGAAGAACACCGACAGGACCTTGTCCAGCGCCTTGCCGGCAGCCTCCATCGCCTCGATCGTGTTGGTGAAGGTCGGCGCCTCGGGGTTGTCCGCGATCGCCTCGACCTCGGCGCGATGCGCGGCCAGCGCCTGTTCGAAGGCGGGGGCGAAATCATCGTCGGTAATCCGCTCGAAGGGCGCGATCTCGAAGGGCGTGTCCCATTTGGACAGCAGCGGGTTGGTCATGGCGTGAACTCCTTTGCCCGAAACCTAGGGTCGCCCCGTTCAAAGAACAATCACGATCCCCGTCAACTTGCCGCAAATATCCCCGCCGGAGGCTCCAGCAGCGGCGCCGATCCACCCTTCATCTTGCCATTAAACTCCCGCCGGAGGCACCCGCCCTATCCGCGCGTCCCGCAGACCGGGCAATCGTCTCGCCGCTTGACTCGCATCTTGCGCGTCTCGGCCCAGAGCCCGTCATAAATCAGCATCTCGCCGCGCAGCGCGGCCCCGGCGCCGGTGATGATCTTGATCGCTTCGTTCGCCATCATCGCGCCGACGACGCCCGGCAATGTGCCGATCACCCCGGCCACGGCGCAGGAGGGCGCCAGCCCCTCGGCCGGCTCTTCGGGAAAGACGCAACGATAGCAGGGCGCCCCGTGCGCCGGGTCAAAGACCGACAGCTGCCCCTCCCACTGGCTCAGCGCGCCCGAGACGAGCGGCTTGCCGACGGCCGCGCAGGCTTCGTTCGCCAGGTAGCGGGTGGCGAAATTGTCCGTGCCGTCCAGCACGATGTCGTACTCGGCCACCAGGTCCTGCGCGATCGCGGCGTCGAACTTGCGGTGGTAAGGCTTCACGGCGACATGCGGGTTCTGTGCCAGCATCGCCACCTCGGCCGAAAAGACCTTGGGCATGCCGATCCGGTCCTCGGTATGGATCACCTGGCGCTGCAGGTTGGAATTCTCGACCACGTCGTCGTCGATCACCCCGATGGTCCCGACCCCGGCGGCGGCGAGATATTGCAGCGCCGGCGCACCCAGGCCACCGGCGCCCAGCACCAGCACCTTGGCCTGCTTGAGCCGCTTCTGCCCCGGCCCGCCGACCTCGCGCAGCACGATGTGGCGGGCGTAACGGTCGAGCTCTGTCTCGGAAAACAGGGGCTTCTTCGCCTCGGGCTCGGCCTCGGGCTGCGCCCGTTCGCGCAGCTTGAGCAGCACGACGCGGTAGGCCAGCACCAGCGCCACGGCCCCGGCCAGCAAGAGCCAGGGCGCGACCGACCCGCCCATGGCGTCGCGCAGCCCATTGCCCTGGGGCAGCACCAGCTGCGCCAGCACGACAAAGCCCCAAAGCGCACCCAGCGCCGCGCCCCGCACCCGCCATGGCACATCAAAGGCCCAGCCCAGCGCCAGGATCAGTGCGGCGAGAACCAGCACGATCATCAGCCGCGCCCCGTCGAGCCAAAGCCGCCCGTCCCCCGGGCGGTGCCGCTGAGAACCGAGACCAATTCGAACCCGGCCTGCACCACCGGCGCCACGACCATCTGGGCAATCCGCTCTCCATGCTTGACGGTAAACGGCTCCGTCCCCGCGTTCATCACGATCACGCCCAGCGGCCCGCGATAATCGCTGTCGATGGTGCCGGGGCTGTTCGGCAGCGTAATCCCGTGCTTCAACGCCAGCCCCGAGCGCGGCCGCAGCTGCACCTCGTAGCCCTCGGGGATCGCCAGCCGCAGCCCGGTCGGCACCAGCGCCCGCGCGCCGGGGTCCAGAACGACCTCGCCCCGGTCCGGGAAATTTGCCCGCAGATCCGCCCCCGCCGCACCGGCCGTGGCATAGGCTGGCAGCCCCAGCGACCGATCCGCCCCCTCGTCCCAAAGAAACTCGATCACGACCACGCGCAAATCCCTTTCATTATTCCCCAAATACTCCCGCCGGAGGCTCCCTAACCCGCCCCGAGCGCCGTCGCGATGCGGTCCGCGAGCCGCCGCGCCACGAGATCCTTGCCCATGCGCGGCCAATCCTCGACCCCCGCGCCGGTGATCAGGTGCACCGCGTTCTCGGACCCGCCCATGATCCCTGTCGCCGGGCTCACGTCATTGGCGACGATCCAGTCGCAGCCCTTGCGGTCGCGCTTGGCGGTGGCATGGGCGATCACGTCGTCGGTCTCGGCGGCGAAGCCCACGACAAGGCCGGGCCGCCCGGACTCCATCCGGCTGACGGTCTTCAGGATGTCCGGGTTCTCGGCGAACTCGAGGCTGGGCAGACCGCCGGCCTCCTTCTTCATCTTCGACGTCGCCGCGCGCGCGACGCGCCAGTCGGCCACGGCGGCGGCAAAGACGCCTGCGTCGACCGGCAGCGCGGCCTGCACGGCCTCGAGCATCTCGCGCGCGGTCTCGACGCGCACGACCTGCACGCCATCAGGCGGGGGCACGTCGGCGGGACCGGTGACGAACACCACCTCGGCCCCGAGCCCGGCCAGCGCGCGGGCGATCGCCGTGCCCTGTGCGCCGGACGAGCGGTTGGCGATGTAGCGCACCGGGTCGATGGGTTCATGCGTGGGGCCCGAGGTCACCAGCACCCGCTTGCCCCTGAGCGGCCCGTCGGCCAGCAGATCGGCACAGGCCGCGACGATCCCCTCGGGTTGGGTCATGCGGCCGGGGCCGTGCTCTCCGCAGGCCATGTCGCCCACGTCGGGGCCGACCAGCCGCACGCCGTCGCCCTTCAGCAGCGCGAGGTTGCGCTGGGTCGCCGGGTGGTCCCACATGCGCACGTTCATCGCCGGCGCGATCAGCACCGGCGTGTCGGTCGCCAGCAACAGCGTCGAGGCCAGGTCATTGGCCAGCCCCTGCGCCATCTTGGCCATCAGGTCGGCGGTCGCGGGCGCCACCAGCACAAGGTCGGCAGAGCGCGACAGCTGGATATGCCCGATTTCGGCTTCCTTGGAGACGTCAAAGAGATCCTCGTGCACCGCCTCGCCGGCCACGACCGACAGGCTGAGCGGCGTGGCGAACTCCGCCCCCGCGCGGGTCAGCACGACCGAGACACCGGCCCCGGCGGCGCGCAGCTGGCGCACCAGCTCGGGCGTCTTGTAGGCCGCGATGCCGCCGCCGACGATCAGAAGGATGCGCTTGCCTGCCAGCATGGGCCTCTCCGGGTTCAGGGACCATCGCAGGGATAGGGGGGCGCCCCCCCCAAGTCAATTGAAGGCGGCGCAGGGATCGTCCCGCTGCACCGCCGGCGCGTCGGTCACCTGGTCGAACGCGCCGCCGGGCGTCGCGCCCGCCTCGCCCTGGCCCAGGCTGAAGATCGGCACGTCGGGGCGCGCGGCGGCCACGTAGATTGGCGCGCCCCAGTCCCGGCGCGCATGGCCGTTGCCGGTGATGACCACGACCGGCCCCCCGGTCGCGTCGAGCGCGCGCAGCGCCTCGCGCGCCAGCATGGCGTCGCGCAGGCGCTGCAGCTCGACCATGGCGGGCAGCATCTCGGGCGGCAGGGCATTGCAATGCGCCTCGGCCTGCATCGCCTCGCGAGCGGCCTGTTCCTCTTCGTCCAGCGGCACCGTCAGCCCGTAGACCGGGGCGGCGTCACCGAAATAGTCCGCAACGCCTTGCTCCAGCGCCTTCCGGGCCGCGCCGCGCGGCAGGCCGGCGCCATGGATCGCGGCCTCGGGCGCGGCCTCGAAGATGGGGTAGTACATGGCGAAATCCGGCCAGCCGCCGTCAGCCCAGCCCAACGCGGTCTCGAGCAGGTGCGCATCGACCCGGTTCTCGGCCGTGACCTCGGCGGCCTGCGCCTCGGTCAGCATCTCGAAGACCAGCGCGCGCGGCGCCAACGCGGTCACGGTGGTGGCCTGGGTCGCGTGATGAGTCGGGTTGTCGTGGGTTTCGCCAAGAAAGTAGATCGCGGCCTGCGGCGCCGCCTGCGCCAGGACCGCGCGCGCCGCCAGGGCGATCACCAGCGCAAGGGCCGGGATCAGCCAGCGGGTCATGCCAGCAGCGCCAGCGCCTCACCGGAATGCGATTCCAGGTGCTTGCGCATCTTGCCCAGCGCCGCCGCCTCGAGCTGGCGGATGCGTTCCTTGCTCAGCCCCATCTCGTCGCCGAGGCTTTCCAGCGTCCGCGCGTCGTCGCGCAGCTTGCGTTCACGCAGGATATAGCGCTCGCGTTCGGTCAACGCGCCCATCGCGTCGACCAGCCAGCTGCGCAGGTGGGCGCGGTCGTGGTCCTCCTCGACCAGGCTCGACGCCTGCTCGGATTCGTCCTCGATGGTCTCGATCCACTCGCGGCCGTCCTCGTCCGAGGACTGCATGGCGTTCAGCGAGAAATCCGAGCCCGAGAGCCGCCCCTCCATCATCTCGACGTCATGCAAGGGCACGCCGATCTCCATCGAGATGAGCTGATGCATCTGGTGCCGGTCAAGGTTCTCTCCGCGCTGCAGCGCCTCGCGTTCCAGCTGCGCCTGCACGCGGCGCATGTTGAAGAACAGCGCCTTTTGCGACGAGGTCGAGCCGGTGCGCACCATCGACCAGTTGCGCATCACGTAATCCTGCACGCTGGCCTTGATCCACCACACCGCATAAGTCGAAAACCGCACGCCGCGGTCGGGGTCGAACTTGTCCGCGGCCTTCATCAGGCCCAGCCCCGCCTCCTGGATCAGGTCGTTCATCGGGGCCCCGTAGCGGCGGAACTTGCTGGCCATCGAGATCGCGAGCCGCATGTAGGCGGTGATGAGGCGATGCAGCGCCTTCTCGTCGCGGTTGTCGCGCCAGGCATAGGCAAGGGTGCGTTCGGTCTCGGCGTCCAGCATCTCTGCCTTCATCGCGATCCGCGAGAGAGAGAAGTCCTGTTGCATGTCCAAAGCCATCGTAACCCCCAGCGTAAGCATCACGCCGCGCTGAACGCGGCTTTTATATGATGTACGCGGCAACCCGCCGATTGGTTCCATTCCGGGGGCAAAAAACTTCTGCCGGGCGCTGCGTTTCACGAAAGCTGATGGCCGCCATCAAGACAATTCGCTTTCCTGATGGGACCGGCTCTGCAACGGTCGGCGCATTGCCTCTGGATGGACAAGCCCATGACATACGACCTTTTTCTTGGCGACCGCAGCTTTTCCAGCTGGTCCCTGCGCGGCTGGCTGATGTTCGAGAAATTCGGCATCCCGGTGCGGACGCGTTTCGTCGGGCTTTATACCGGCACCATGGCCGCGGACCTCGCCCCGCTGGCCCCGGCGCGGCTGGTGCCGACGCTGCGGCTGCCCGACGGCACCGTGGTGGGCGAGACGATGGCCATGGCCGAAACCCTGGCCGAACGGCACCCGGAGGCCGGTCTCTGGCCCGCCGACGCGGCCGACCGGGCCACCGCGCGCTGGCTCGCGGCCGAGATGCATGCCGGCTTCGGCGCGCTGCGCAGCGCCTGCCCGATGCAACTTTTGCGTCAATACGCGGGGTTCGAGGTGTCCGAGGCCGTTCGCACGGACCTGGCCCGGATCGAGACGCTGTGGGACCACGCCCGCGCCACGCGCAAGACCGACGGGCCCTGGCTGTTCGGAGACTACAGCCTCGCCGATGCGTTCTACGCCCCGGTCTGCGCCCGGATCGCCGGCTACGGCCTCGAGGTTGGCGCGGCGGCGCAGGACTACGTGACGCGCACGCTGGCCGATCCGGCCGTCCGCCGCTGGCGCGCCATGGGGCTGACCAAGTCCTATGACCCCGAGCCCTATGCCATCGACCTGCCCCGCCGCCCCTGGCCCGGCCCCGCGCCGCGCGCAGCGACGGCGATCGACAGCGGCACGGCGGAAAACGCGACCTGCCCCTATTCCGGCGACCCGGTCACGCATCTGATGGAAATGGAGGGCCGCACCTTTGGCTTCTGCAACGCCTTCTGCCGCGACAAGACAGTGAACGACCCCGAGGCCTGGCCGGCCTTCATGGCACTGGTCTGAAGATCGATTCGGCTGGCGGAAACAATCACGCCAGCCGCACCGCATTGCGGACGCCCGCTCCACGATATTCCGTCCTGCGCGGCCAATTTGCCCCCGCGGGACGGAATGTGTTGGCCGCGCTTTCAACCCGTGCGATCGTGTTAAGGTTAATTTTCTTGTGAAATTCACTCACGACGAGGGCACCATGCGGCTAGGCATACTGGACGGCATTCGCGGGCATCTGCTCATTATGATGATGCTGGCGCACCTGGCTTTCCAGCCCGGGCTCTCGGTCTTCGGAGAGGTCCATCACGTCCGGCTGATCGGGCTTTACGACGCGGAGTTCCTGATCTTCCTGTCGGGCATGCTGGTGGGCTTTCTCTACGAGACGCGCCTTGGCACCTCGGGCGGGCTGCCCCGGTTCCTGGGGCAACGCACGGTCAAGATCTACCGCTACTACCTGATCTCGGCGGTGCCGTTCCTGATCATCACCCTGGTGGCGATGCGCAGCGGATTGCCGGACGAGCTGATGCCGATCGCCCAGGTGGCGCTGATGCAGAACGGCGGCAGCTACTCGGACATCCTGCCGATCTACGTCTACTGCTTCGTGCTGCTGCTGGCAGCGACGCCGCTGCTGCATCGCTTCGGGCCGGTGGCGCTGCTGTTGCCGTCGGGACTGGTCTATGTCGCCAGCCAGGCCAGCTATGCCACCGGATTTTTCGGCCTGTCGGGCCTGTTCATGGCCTTCGACGTGGGCGCCTGGCAGTTCCTGTTCTTCATCGCCTTCGTGCTGGGTGCGCTGCACCGCCAGATCACGGGCGCGCTCGACCGGCTGCCGGACGGTGCCTTCCTGGGCCTGCTGGCGCTGGCGCTGATGCTGACGGCGCTGCAACGCACGTTCAGCTACTACCCGCTGCTGCTGGCTGATCCGGGCAGCCTGCCGATCAACTGGGCGCGGATGCAGCTGCACCCGTTCCACCTGACGCGGATCATGGTGGTGGTGGCCCTTTTCGGCCTGATCCTGATGCGGCCCCATGCGCTGACCCGCTGGCCGCGCGCCGTCATGGATTGGTGGTTCAATCTGCGCCTGCTGCGGCTGACGGGCAAGTACTCGATCCAGATGTTCGTCTTCCACGTGGTGCTGATGGCGGTGGTCATGCAAAGCCTGCCGCACCTGTCCAGCACCCAGGACCTGGTGCTGGCGGCCATCTGCCTCTGCCTGTTCCTGGCCGCGCCCTTTGCCTGGGACGCCTGGCAAAAGCGGCAACGCGCCCGCCGCGCCGCGCCGATCCCGGGCGAGTGACCGCCCCCTCCGGACATGCAAACGGCGCGCCCCGCGGGACGCGCCGTTTTCCGTTTTGCAGGGCCGTCAGCTTTCGCGGAAGGCCTTGGCAAAGTAATCGGCCAGCGGCTTGACCAGGTAGGCGATGGGCGTGCGGTCCGCGGTGCGGATGAACGCCTCGACCGGCATGCCGGGGATCAGCGTGGTGCCCTCGGGCAGGCGCTCGCGCTCGCCCTCGCTCAGCTGGATCTCGGCCCGGTAATAGGTCGCGCGCGTGCCCTCGTCGGTGAAGGCATCGGCCGAGATCTGCGTCACGTGGCCGAACAGCTCGGGCGTCTGGCGCTGGTCGAGCGCGGAGAAGCGCAGGTGCACTTCTTGCCCCACGTGCAGCTGGTCGATGTGGATCGGCGGCACCTGCGCGGCGATCACCAGCGGACGGTCCTGCGGCACGATAAACAGCAGCGGATCGGCCGGCCGGATGACCGAGCGCGGGGCAAAGACCGTCATGCCGTAGATCACGCCGGACACCGGCGCGCGGATGTCCATGCGGCTGAGCTGTTCCAGGATCGCGCGGCGCCGCTCGGCCAGCTCGAGTTCCTGGAACTGCTGGTCGCGCAGGCGGGTGATCGCCTCTTCGCGGCGGGTGGTGCCCAGCTTGAGGATCTGGATCTCGGTCTCGGTGATCGCCTGTTCGGCCTGGCCCTTGCGCGCCGTCAGCTCACCCATCTGGCCCGAAAGCCGCGCCTGTTCGCGCTGCAGGCCCAGCACCCGGGCGGCCTGCGCAAGGCCCCGGTCCAGCAGGCTTTGCTGGCTGACCAGCTCTTCGGCGATCAGGCCAAGCTGCTGCTCCAGGGCGGTCTGCTGCGCCTCGATCCCGGTCACCTGGCTCGAGATCTGGTCGCGGCGCTTTGACAGCTGCTCGGTCTCCTTCTCGATGGATAGCTGCCGCGCCACGAACAGGCGCTCCTGCCCTTCCATCAGCTCGGCGACCTCTTCGTTCTCGCTGGCGCGCTGCACCAGGACCGGGTCGAACTCGAGCGTGTCCGACCCGTCGCGTTCCGCCTCGAGCCGGCCGCGGCGGGCCATCAGCTCGAACAATTGCCCCTCGAGCACGGCCAGGTCGGTGCGCAAGAGCGTCGGGTCGAGCCGGATGAGCGTATCGCCCTCCTCGACCGTGTCGCCCTCGTTCACCAGGATCTCGGCCACGACCCCGCCATCGGGGTGCTGCACCACCTGGCGGTTCTGGTCGACCTGGATCTGGCCCGAGGCGATGATCGCGCCGGAAATCTCGGTCATCGAGGCCCAGCCGCCAAAGCCGCCGACCAGCAGCGCCACCGAGAGGATGCCGACCGTCAGAGGCGACCGGACGGGGAACTTGGTCTTGATCTCCTGGTCGTTCATCGCACGCCTCCTCCGCCGCTGGCCTGGCGGATCTGTTCATGGTTCTGCACCATCTTGCGCAGCACCTCGTCCTTGGGCCCAAAGGCGGCGCGGGTGCCGCCCTCGAGCACCAGCAGCATCTCGCATTCCTGGATCGCCGAGGGGCGGTGGGCCATGATCATGACCGACTTGCCTTCGGATTTCATGACGCGGATGGCCTGGTTCAGCGCCTCGGACCCCTCGTTGTCGAGGTTCGAGTTCGGCTCGTCCAGCACCAGGATGATCGGGTCGGAATACATCGCCCGCGCCAGGCCGATCCGCTGGATCTGCCCGCCCGACAGGCGCCCGCCGGTGGCGCTGATCTTGGTGTCATAGCCGTCCGGCAGTTTGAGAATCATCTCGTGCGCGGCGGCCTTCTTGGCCGCAGCGACGATCTTTTCGGCGTCGGGCTGGCCCGAGAGCCGCGCGATGTTGTCGGCGATCGTCCCCTCGAACAGTTGCACGCGTTGCGGCAGGTAGCCGATGTATTCGCCCAGCCGCTCGGGATCGTACTGGTCCAGCGTCGCGCCATCGAGGCGGATCTTGCCGCCCGCGCAGCGCCAGACGCCGGTGACGGCCCGGGCCAGCGTCGACTTGCCCGAGCCCGACGGCCCGATCACGCCCAGCGCCTGGCCGGGCTTGAGGTCGAACGTGATCACCCGCAGCGACGCCTGCTGGTCGCCCGGCGGGATCACGCTTGCCTGCTGCACCTCGAGCCGCGCCTTGGGCACCGGCAGCGCGGTGCGCTGTGCCTCGGGCGGGACCTCGCCCAGCAGGGTCACCAGGTTGTCCCAGCCCTTGCGGGCGCGCTGCACCAGCGGCCACTGGCCGATGGCCAGCTCGATCGGGGCCAGCGCCCGGCCCATCAGGATCGACCCCGCGATCATCGCACCCGGCGTCAGTTCGTTCTGCAACACCAGGTAGGCGCCGAGGCCCAGCATGGCCGATTGCAGGAACAGCCGGAACGTCTTGGTGATCGAGCTGAACATGCCCCCCATGTCCGAGGTCTTGAGCTGGCTGGTCAGCGACTCGTTCCGCGCGGTCTGCCAGCGGTCGAAGGCCGCCCGGCGCATGCCCATGGCCTGGATCATCTCGGCCTCGGACTGGATCTGGTCGGAAATCGCCTCGGAGCGCATCGAGGCATGGCTCGACTGCGCGATGGGACGACGGGTCGAGATCTGGTTCAGGATCGCGACAAAGACCAGGATCACCCCGCCCGAAATGGCCAGGTAGCCAAGCCAGGGATGGAAGATCATGATCCCGAACAGGAAGAACGGCGTCCAGGGCATGTCGAAGATCGACATCAGCACCGGGCTGGTCATCAGCCGCTGCACCGATTCGAGGTCGCGCAGGCCCGTCGCGCTGCGTTCGTCCGGCAGCACGGCCGACTTGCGCACCGCGGCGTCAAAGACCCGCTTGTCCAGCTTGGCCTGGAACCGCGCCCCGACCCGCGCCATGATCCGGCCGCGGGTGAAATCGAGAATGCCCATCATCCCGTACAGGAAGGCCACGATGGCCGTCAGGGCCAGCAGCGTTGCCTCTGACCGCGAGCCAAGCACGCGGTCATAGACCTGGAGCATGTAGAGCGGCCCCGTGAGCATCAGCAGGTTCACCAGGAACGAAAAGATCGCCACGAACCAGTACAGGCCCCGGCTTTCCTTGCGTGCTTTCCTGAGTTCCTCGCGCCCGCGGGCACGTTGAATAGAGTTATCCATAAGCGTTTTTCCGCTACCGGCCTTTTTAAAATCGCCTTACCTGTGGCACATCCCGCGCGGAAAGGCCATTGATGGTGCTGTCGCCGTTTTGCCACAGGTGTGACCCCGTGACCCGCTTGCCGCTGCAAGCCGCAGTTCGCAACAATACATACGACACGGAAGAATTGAAAAGAGATTTCCGCCCGATGTTTCGCTCCCTTTCCTCGTCTAAAACGCGTGCTGTCGCGGTGCTGGGCACCGTCGCCCTTCTGGCCGGCTGCGCCGGGTCGACCACCCCCGCGCCGGGCGAGATCAACGACCCCTACGAGGTCGAGAACCGCCGCACGCATGACTTCAACAAGGCACTGCTGGGCGGGCTGTCCCGGGACAGCGACGCGCCCCGGCGCGCGGTCATCCCCGAGGACATCAAGTCCTCGGCCGTGCATTTCGCCAACAACCTCGGCGAGCCGTCGACGGTCGTGAACTCCTTGCTTCAGGGCAACCTGGAACGCGCCGGGCGCGGCACGCTGCGGTTCGTCATCAACTCGACGGTCGGCATGGCGGGGCTGTTCGACGTGGCGGGCGATTTCGGCCTGCCCGAGGATGCCACCGACTTCGGCGAGACGCTGCATGTCTGGGGCGTGCCCGAAGGCAATTACATCGAGTTGCCCGTGCTCGGCCCCTCGACAGAACGCGACACCTGGGGCCGCGTCGTCGACGTGGTCATCGACCCGCTGGGCTACGCGCTGACCCCGCGCGAGAACAACATCAAGCGCGTCGCCAAGATCACCGGCCGCGCGGTCGAGGCATCGCGCCTCTCGGGCTCGATCGACGCGGTGCTCGAAGGCTCGGCTGACAGCTATGCCCAGGCGCGGTCGATCTACCTGCAAAACCGCCGCTACGAGCTGGCCGGCGAAAACGCGGCCGAGGCGACCGCCATCGACCCCCTCGACATCGACACGGAAGGATTCTGACCATGGATCTGACTTTTTCGCGCCGTTCCGCGCTGGGCCTGCTGGCCGGCGCCGCCGTGCTGCCGGGCCAGGCTTTCGCGCTGACCGACGGGCAGGCCTCGTCGCTGATCAACAACCTCGTGGGCGAGATCAACCGCGTCATCGCCTCGGGCAAGTCGCAGACCGCGATGTACCCGGATTTCGAGCGGATCTTCCAGAAATACGCCGATACCTCGACCATTGCCGCCTATTGCTTCGGCGTGGACGGGCGGCGGGCCAGCGCCGCGCAGAAGACCGCCTTCAAGGACGCGCTGATCGGTTACGTCGCGCGCAAATACGGCTCGCGCTTCCGCGAATTCATCGGCGGCCGGCTGGAGGTGACATCGGCCGCGCCGCTCAAGAACTTCTACGAGGTCAAGACCATCGCCTACCTCAAGGGGCAAAGCCCCTTCGAGGTGTCGTTCCACGTCTCGGACAGCTCGGGCAAGGTCTTGTTCTTCAACATGTTCATCGAGGGCGTGAACCTGCTGCTGACAGAACGGGGCGAGATCGGCGCGCTCCTGGATCGCAACGGCGGCGACATCGACAAGATGATCGCGGCCCTGCGCCGCGCCAGTTAATCGAGACAGCGGCGGACGAAATCGGCCGTCAGCTGCACCGCCTCGCGCGCCTCGGGGAAATAGCCCTGGAAGAACTGCCAGACATGCGGCGCGCCCTCCCAGCTTTGCAGGGTGACGTCGCCGCCTGCCGCGCGCAGTTTCTCGGCCATGCGGAAGGCATCGTCGCGCAGGATCTCGCTGCGCGACACCTGCAGCAGCACCGGCGGCGGCGCGTCGTACCGGGCGTTCAGCGGGGACGCGCGCGGGTCGTCCTGCTTGAGCTGGCCAAGGATCAGCTTCGGCAGTTCATGCACCCGGCGACCAGGAAAGAAATGATCGGTCTCGCCGTTTTCCTGCACCGAGGCGCCGGAAAAGGTCTGGTCGCAGAAGGGCGACCAGGCATAGAGGCCCGCGGGCCGCTGCCCCGTCTCGCACAGGTGTGACAGCAGCGACAGGGCCAGCCCCCCGCCCGCGCTGTCGCCGCCGATCACGATGTCGCGGGGCGCGTAGCCGATCCGCAGCAGGTGCGCATGGGCCGCCACCGCGTCGTCAAAGGCCGCCGGCAGCGGGTCTTCCGGCGCGCGGCGGTAGCTGGGCAGGAACACCCGCCGCTTTGCCATCCGGCTGAGACGTGCCGCGACACGGCGGTGCGTCTCGGGCGAGCCGACCACGTAGCCGCCGCCATGCAGGTGCAGGATCACCTTGTCGGGAAGGATCGCGCCCGATTGCACCCAATAGGCGCCCATCGGGCCGGTCGGCCCCGCGTAGCAGGTCTCGATGTGGACCGAGAGCGGCGTCTCGGGAAACCAGTGCTGCGCCGCGCGTTCGAACTCGGCCCGCAGGTAGTGCGGATCGCGCACACGGGCATTGAACCAGCGCATCCCGGGGCGGACAGCCGTCCCGAAGATACGCATGCGCAGGCTCATTTTCGCTTGGCCTCGATCGCTTGCCAGATTTTTTCGGCGATGTTGACGCCGTCAAAGCGTTCCAGCTCCTGGATACCGGTGGGCGAGGTCACGTTGATTTCGGTCAGGTAGTCGCCGATCACGTCGATGCCGACAAAGACCTGGCCCTTTTCCTTGAGCAGTGGCCCGATGGTCGCGCAGATCTCGCGGTCGCGCGCGGTCAGCTCGACCTTTTCCGGCCGGCCGCCGACATGCATGTTCGACCGGGTCTCGCCCTCGGCCGGGACGCGGTTGATGGCGCCCACGGGCTCTCCATCGACGAGGATCACGCGCTTGTCGCCCTTGGTCACCGCCGGCAGGTATTTCTGCACGATCAGCGGCTCGCGCGAGAAGCCGGTGAAGAGCTCGTGCAGCGAGCTGAGGTTCCGGTCGTCCGGCGTCAGGCGGAACACCCCGGCGCCGCCGTTGCCGTAGAGCGGTTTCAGGATCACGTCGCCATGCTTGTCCTTGAACTTGCGGATGGTCGGCAGGTCGCGGGCGATGGTCGTCGGCGGCGTGAGCTGCGGGAATTCCAGCACCAGCAGCTTTTCGGGGTAGTTGCGGACCCAGAACGGGTCGTTCACCACCAGCGTTCCCGGGTGGATGCGGTCCAGCAGGTGCGTCGTGGTGATGTAGAACATGTCGAAGGGCGGGTCCTGCCGCAGCCAGACCACGTCGTAGGTCGAAAGATCGACCTCCTGCTCTTCGCCAAGCGTGAAGTGGTTGCCCTTCTCGCGCCGCACGGTCAGCGGCCAGCCACGGGCGGTCAACGTGCCCTCCTGCCAGGCCAGGCGGTCGGGCGTGTAGTAGAACAGCTCGTGCCCCCGCGCCTGCGCCTCCTCGGCGATGCGGAAGGTGCTGTCGGCATTGATGTTGATCGGACCGATCGGGTCCATCTGAAAGGCGATCTTCACGGGTGTGTCCCCTGCATTCCCTGGTTGGTGCTATACTTGGCCCATGGGCGCGCCGGGTTCAATGGGCGGCCGTGCGGGAGGGGCGTGCGGGGATGCTCAGAACCGTCGCGCCGGAGGCGCGCCAGCAACATGTAACCCGGAGGCGCGCCGGCAATCTGTAACCCGGAGGCGCGTTAGAACCCCAAGTACGTTTGTCTTGCCGTCTCGTCCGCCTGCAGATCGGCGGTCGAGCCCGACCAGACCACCTGCCCGCGCTGGATGATGAAATGCCGGCTGGCGATGCGCATCAGGTCGGCCAGGTTCTTGTCCACCACGAGGATCGACATGCCCTCGCCCGCGATGCGTTCCAGCGCGTCCCATATCTTGGCGCGGACCAGCGGGGCCAGCCCCTCGGTCGCCTCGTCGAGGATCAGCAGGCGCGGGTTGGTCATCAGCGCGCGGCCGATGGCAAGCATCTGCTGCTCGCCCCCCGACAGCAGGTTGCCCATGGAATTGGTCCGCGTGGCCAGCTCGGGGAAGAAGTCGAAGACCTTGTCGATGGTCCAGGGGTCCGCCTGCCCAAGGTGGTTCGACGCGGTCGCCACAAGGTTCTCGCGCAGACTGAGGTTCGGAAAGATCTGCCGCCCCTCGGGCACCAGCCCGATGCCGAGGTTGGCGGTGCGGAACGACGCCCGCCCCACCAGTTCCTCACCCATGAACCGGATCGACCCGCCCGACGCCTTCACGATCCCCATGATCGAGTTGATCGTGGTCGTCTTGCCCATCCCGTTGCGGCCCAGCAGCGTCACCACCTGCCCCGCGTCAAGGTCCATGTCGACGCCAAAGAGGGCCTGCGAACTGCCGTAATGCGTTGTGAGGCCGCGAATTTCCAGCATGGTCATTCCTCGCCCAGGTAGGCGTGCTGCACCGCCGCGTTGGCCCGGATCTCTTCGGGCGTGCCGGTGGCGATGATATGGCCGTAGACCAGAACGCTGATCCGGTCGGCCAGCGCAAAGACCGCGTCCATGTCATGTTCGATCAGCAGGATCGTGTGCTGGCCCTTGATGCCGGTCAGCAGCGCGACCATGTCGCGGCTTTCCTCGAAGCCGAGGCCGGCCATGGGCTCGTCCAGCAGCATCAGCTCGGCCCCGGCACCGAGGGCGATGGCGACCTCCATCCGCCGGTGTTCGCCGTGGGATAGTGCCTTGGTCGGCATGTCCGCCTTGCCCTCGAGCCCCACGCGGGCCAGCAGCGCGCGCCCCGCCTCGCGCAGGTGCGTCACCTTGCGCGCGGGCTTCAGGAAGCGGAAGGAATGCCCCTCGCGCGCCTGCAGGCTCAGCGCGATGTTGTCGAGTACGCTCAGTTCCATCACCAGCGAGGTGATCTGAAACGACCGCGTGATCCCCAGCCCCGCCCGTTTGTGCGCCGGCTGCCCGGTGATGTCGCGCCCCTTGAAGAGGATGCGGCCCGTGTCGGGTTTCGCCATGCCGGAAAGCTGCGAGATCAGCGTGGTCTTGCCCGCGCCGTTGGGGCCGATGATGGCGTGGATCTCTCCGGGCGCGACCTCGAGCGACAGGTCATCCGTCGCCTTGATCCCGCCGAAGCTCTTGTTCAGGCCATCGATTTTCAGCAGCGCGCTCATTGGTCCCGCCCATTCAGCAGGCCGATCAGCCCGCCCCGGCCGAACAGCACGACCGCGATCAGCAGCAGGCCGAACGGCAGGTGCCAGTAAAGCGTGAGGTCCGAAAGCACTTCCTCCAGCACGATGAAGACTGTGGCGCCCACGACCGGCCCCAGCGTCGTCGCCACGCCGCCGAGGATCACCATGAACATCAGCTCTCCCGAGCGGGACCAGTCCATCATCTCGGGGCTGATGAAGGTGGTGAAATTGCCCAAGAGCGCGCCCGCATAGCCGGCCATCGCGCCCGAGATCACGTAGGCGACAAGGCGGTAGACATAGGTGTTGAAGCCCAGGGTCCGCATCCGCTCGTCATTGCCCTTGGCCCCTTGGATCACCATGCCGAAGCGCGAATTGATCACCATGCGCACGATGAGAATGGCCGCTACCAGCGACACCCAGGCAAGACCGAACAGTTGCAGCGGATTGTCGAGGTCGAGGCCGGGCAGCTCGCTGCGCGTGTCGATGACAAGGCCGTCGTCTCCGCCGTATTCCTCAATCGAAACAATGAGGTAATAGACCATCTGCGCAAAGGCCATGGTGATCATGATAAAGTAGACGCCCCTTGTGCGCAGGCAGATCGCGCCGGTCAGCAGGGCAAAGATGGCCGTGACCGCCACCGCCAGCGGGATCTGCACCAGGCCCGATGTGGTCGCCAGCCCCCACGCCTCGAGCCCGCCGTAGAGCCAGTGATGCGCGGGGATACCCACCGCGTAGGCGCCCAGGCCCATGTAGGCGGCGTGGCCGAAACTGACCATACCGCCATAGCCGAGGATCAGGTTCAGGCTGGTCGCCGCGATGGCCAGGATCACCAGCCGCGTGGCCAGGTCGAGCCAGAAGGCATTGCCAGTCCAGTAGAAGATCGGCGGCAGGATGCCCAAGGCCAGGATGAAGCCGACCGACAGGAGGGTCTTGCGGGTCATGGGCTGACCTCCGCTCCGGGCGTGAAGGGCCGCGCCCGACCCTGGGTGGGCGCCTCTTCCGGTGCAGGGAGGCGATACATGGCCGATCTCCTGCCCTCTGAATGGCGCGCAAACGGTACCGATGCGCCCTCCCGGGGGGAGGGTCGGGCGCGGCCCGGCGTGCCGCCGGGCAGCCGAGGCCCAGGCGTAGAGAAATATTCAACCATCAGCGCACCTTGGGCGGGAACAGGCCCTGCGGCTTTACCGCCAGCACCGTCGCCATGATGATGTAGATCAGCATTGCCGAGATCGCGGGGGCGGACGTCTCGGCCGCCTCGTTCGACATGAAGATCTTGAAGATATCGTCGAGAAAGGCCCGCCCCATCGTGTCGATCAGCCCGATCAGCAGCGCGGCGATGAAGGCGCCCTTGATCGACCCGATCCCGCCCACGATGATCACGACGAAGGCGGTGATGATGATGTTATTGCCCATGCCGATATTCGCCTCGGTGATCGGCGCGATCAGCATGCCGGCAAGCCCCGCCAGCGCGGCACCCAGGGCGAAGACGAGGCCGAAGAGCAGCTCGATATTGATGCCCAGCGCGCTGACCATGGTGCGGTTCGACGCGCCCGCACGGATCAGCATGCCCAGCCGCGTGTGGTTGACCAGCCAGAACAGGCCCCCCGCCGCCGCCAGCCCCGCGCCGATGATCAGCAGCCGGTAGGTGGGCACCACGATCTCGGCCGTGAGGTTGGTCTGACCGTCGAGCCATTCGGGCAGCGGCACGGCGATCCCCTCGGGCCCCCAGATGAGATGCGCCGCCGTATCCAGAACGAGGATCAGCCCGAAGGTCCCCAGAACGTGGTCGAGGTGATCGCGCGTGTAGAGCGGCCGGGCGATGAACCGTTCCACCAGGAATCCCAGCCCCGCCGTGATCGGCAGCGCCACCAGCACGGCCCACAGGAAATTGCCCAGCGCGAAGGTCAGCGTTGCGCAAATGAACGCGCCCAGCATGTAGAGCGAACCATGCGCCAGGTTGACGAAATCAAGGATGCCGAAAACCAGCGTCAGCCCCGAGGCGACGAGAAACAGCAAGAGCCCCAGTTGCACCCCGTTAAGCGCCTGGATGACCAGAAGCGTCGTGTCCATGCCCTGTCCCCTTTTGCGGCCCGGCCGATCTGCGCCGGCCGGGCCGCGGTCTTACATCTGGCACTCGGCGGCAAAGCTGTCGATGTGATCCTCGTAGACCGTCTCGACCACCTTGGTCGTCCAGTTTCCGTCGGCGTCGGCCACCACCTCGCGCAGGTAGAAATCCTGCACCGGCATGTTGTTCGACCCGAACTTGAACTCGCCGCGGACCGAGGCGAAGTCGGCCTCTTTCAGCGCCGCGCGCAACGCGTCCTTGTCGTCGAGATTGCCGCCGACCTTTTCGACCGCGCTGGCGATCAGCATGATCGCGTCGTAGGATTGCGCAGCGTAAAAGCTCGGGTAGGTGCCGTACTTGGCCTTGAAATCACTGACGAATTTCTGGTTCGCCGGGTTGTCCAGCGACGGGTCCCATTCCTGCGTGATCTTCGACCCGAGCACGCCCTGGAAATCGGCCGCCTGCAGCTTCGGCAGGCTGATCCCGTCGACGGTGAACACGGAATACAGCGGCAGCTCGTCCTTCAACCCCGCCTGGTCATATTGCTTGATGAAGGCACCCGCCGCCGCGCCGGGGTAGAAGACAAATATCCCATCGGCCCCGCTCGCCTTGGCCTTGGCCAGCTCGGCCGAGAAATCCAGCTGCGCGTCGGCGCCCCACTTGGTCAGGTCCTTGCCCTTGATCTCACCGGCAAAGGTGCGTTCGACCCCCGCGACCATGTCCTTCCCGGCGGCGTAATTCGGCGCCATGATATACAGCGACTTGACGCCCTGGCGGTTCAGCACCTCGCCCATGGCCATGGGGGTCTGGTCGTTCTGCCACGAGGTGGAAAAGAAGTTGGGATCACAGAGCTTGCCCGCCATCTGGCTGGGGCCGGCGTTCGCCGAGATCAGGATCTTGCCGGCGTCCAGCACCGATTTGCGGCTGGCCAGCAGCACGTGGGACCAGATGTAGCCGGCGACGAAATCCACGTCATCCTGCTTGACCAGCTTGTCGGTCACCTGCTTGCCGGCCTCGGGCGCGAACTGGTCGTCGCCGAAAATCACCTCGAGCTCGGTATCACCGGCCTTCCCGCCCAGGTGCTCGAGCGCGAGGTTGACGGCGTTCTCCATGTCCTTGCCGAAGACGGCGGCGCCGGTGGTCAGGGTCGTGACAAACCCGATCTTGGCGGTGTCGGCGAGGGCCGGCATGGCCAATAGCGAAGCGCTCAGCGCGAGCGCGGTCAGTCGTTTCATGATGTCCTCCCTTATCGGGCCGGTGCCATCGGCCCGCCCCTTGGGAGACATTTAGTGCATGGACGCCCCTATCGGCGCAACATCTTATCCGGTCGGTTTCCCGAAACCACGCCGGATTTCTGCAGTATAGAGCATAGGACGCCGTGCGCCCTAGTGCGCCATCCCGGCGCCCTCGGGGTTGACGAGGCGCTGTTGCACGCGCCCGTCCTCGGGGAAGAACCGGATCTTGCGCGCGGCCACCCCTCCGGTCGAGCCACCAAGGATCGGGATGTTCTCGTCTTCGAGAAAGCCCCGGGCGAATTCGGCGTTGGTCTGGCCGATGTCGGTCAGGCCGGGCGTCATCCGGGCGCCGCCAAAGACCTTGGCGACGAGACCGGAGCGCGACGCGCCCTTCTTCATCAGGCTGTTGATCAGCAGTTCCATCGCGTTGACACCGTATTTCATGTTGGTCATGTCGGTGTTGTCGGTGCCCGGCAGCAGGAAATGGTTGAGGCCCCCGATCCGCCGATCGGGGTCATGCAGGCAGACGGCCACGCAGGACCCGAGAATGGTCATCAGGTATTCGCCCGGCTTGTCCGAGATCCCGAAGGTCCCCTGGACGATGAACCGGCCGCCATCTTTTGTTTCCGAAGTCATTGCGATGCAAGGTCCTTTGCGATGGCTCGGGCAATACGGTTAAGCGGGAGAACCTCGACGGCGGCCCCCAGTTCCGCGGCGGCGCGCGGCATGCCGTAGACGACGCTCGTCTCCTCGTCCTGGGCGACCGTGTGGCCCCCCGCCTCGCGGATGCCCAGCAAGCCGCGGGCGCCATCGGCCCCCATTCCGGTCAGAAGCACGCCGATCACCCGCAACCGGGTGCCAACCTGGCGTGCCGCTGAGTCAAAAAGCGCATCGACCGAGGGGCGGTGCCCCGAGATCGGCGGCCCCTCGCGCAGGCGGCAGACCAGCCCCGGGGCGCGGTCGATCTCGAGATGCTGCGCGGCCCCGGGGGCGACGTAGACCGTGCCTTTCTCGAGGATCATGTTGTTCTCTGCCTCGACCACCTGGGGGCGCACCAGCTTGTTGGCGCGCTGCACAAAGGCCGCGGTGAAATTCTCGCGGATGTGCTGGACCACCAGGGTGGGCGGGCAATCCTCGGCAAATTCCGACAGCACGGTATGCAGCGCCTCGATCCCGCCGGTTGAGGAACCGATGACGATCAGGCAGTTGGTCCGCCCGACCGCCCGCACGCGGGCAGTGGCCGCGCCGGGATCGGGCGGCGTGGCGCTGCTGAAGGCCGAGGTCCGCTCGGCCGCCATCATGCCCGCGGACCGCGCCGCCCCGGGGATAACCTCGGCGTACGGGGCGCCGCGCATGGTGCTGCGCTTGATCGCCGTTTCGATCGTGTCGATCAGGAAGGCGGTATCCCCTTCGGGCACCGTGGAAAAGCGGGCGCGTTCCGCTTCGCTGATGTCGGCGTTCATCAGTTCCATGTGGTGGAACGGGAAGAACCAGACCGGCACGATCGGAATTCCCCGTTCCTTGAGGAAGGCCTGGAACCGGTCGAACCCGGTCTGCGAGGACAGCTCGCCCCCCAGAAGGACCGCGTCCGGCTTCACCGCGTCGATCGAGGCATAGGACGAGGCCATCGCGTCGAAGGCGCCCAGCAGCATCGTCCGGGCATTCTTGCTGAGGGTGGCCTCCAGCCGCATCCGGCGCACGGGGCGCCCATCGACCAGGACGACGCGAATTGGGGACATCTTCGTCAATCACACGCTTTCAGTGGGGGGCCCGACGCGCCGCTTGCCGGGCGCGCCGGAGACTTGGCGGATCAGAACTCGATCCAGTCCGTTTGAGGGGCCACGTCGCTGCCCACGGCCTTCCTGGTGCCCCAGTCGCTGGACGCAGCGGGCTTGGCTGCCGCTTTGACGGGAGGCTTGGGATCGGCCTTCTTGGGGGCGACCACCTGATGATGGCCATCGCCCAGGTTGAAGACCGCGATGAGTGACGCGAGGTTCTCGGCCTCCTGCTTCATCGAGTGGCTGGCGGCAGTCGATTCCTCGACCATGGCGGCGTTCTGCTGGGTCACCTGGTCGAGGTGGTTGACCCCGGTGTTGATCTCACCCAGACCCGTCGACTGTTCGCGGGAAGATGTGGCGATCTCGGACACGAGGCTCGAGATGTTGCTCACGTTCTCGACGATCTGCTGCAGCGCGCCGCCGGCATCGCCGACCAGGGTCACCCCGGTCTCGACATGTTGCGAGGACTGGCTGATCAGCGTCTTGATCTCCTTCGCCGCGTCCGAGGAGCGCTGCGCCAGCGCCCGCACTTCCGAGGCGACGACGGCAAAGCCGCGTCCCGCATCGCCGGCGCGCGCCGCCTCGACCCCGGCGTTCAGGGCCAGCAGGTTGGTCTGGAAGGCGATATCGTCGATCACGCCGATGATCTGCGAAATCTGCTTGGACGAGCTTTCGATCTGGTTCATGGCGTCCACCGCCTCCAGCACCACGTTGCCGCTGGCAATCGCGTTCTCGCGGGCATCCTTGACGATGGTATCGGCTTTCGACGCGCCCTCGGCGGCCGAGCGGACGCTTTCGGTCATCTCCTCCAGCGCGGCGGCGGTTTCTTCCAGCGTGGCGGCCTGGTTCTCGGTCCGGCGCGACAGGTCATCCGCGGCCTGGCTGATCTCGACCGTGCCGTTGCGGATGTTGCGGGCCACGTCCATAAGCTGTTGCAGCGTGGTCATCAGCGTGGTCACGGTCGCGTTGAAATCGGACCGGAGCTCTTCGTATTCCGAGGCGAAGCGCTGGTCGAGCGTGACCGACAGGTCACCATGGGACAGGGCCGCCAGGCCGCGACGCAACTCGGCCACCACGTGTTTCTGGCTCTGCTCCATCTCTTCGCGCCGGCGGCGCGCCTCCATCGCGGCAGCCTCGATCTCGGTCACGTCGGCCCCGATCTCGATGATGCGATACGGCTTGCCGGTGTTGTCCTTGACCAGGCTGATGCTGGATTCGATGCAGACATAGTCGCCATTCTTGTTCCTGCGCCGGGTCTTTTCGGTCCGGAAGCCGCCGCTGCGCACCTCGTCCCAGATTGCCTTGGCATGGGCGGGTTCCTCGAAGAGATCGGCAAAGCGCTTGCCGACCGCCTCGTCTTCCGAGAAGCCGAAGCTGCGGCAAAAGCGGGTGTTGCCCTTGGCGACCCGGCCCTCCATGTCGTATTCGACAAGAATCTGGTTCTGGCGCAGCGAGTCCAGCGTGCCGGCGTTTATCTGGGCCTCGCCCACGTCGAGCCATTCCAGCACGTTGCCGACGTAAGCACCCTTGGCGTCGCGCACCGGGTAGATCCGCAGCTTGATCATCAACGCGCTCAGACGGATTTCCGCCGTGTGCGGCAGGTTCGCCGGGTCCGACAGCAGCTGCCGCTGATGTGCCGGGTGCTTGTGGAAGGTGTCGATACAGGTGCCAATCAGCCTGTCCGGGTCGAAATCCGGGTAAGCCGCGCGCATTTCCGCGACATTCTCGCTGAAGTACCTGGACACGGCATCGTTGTGATACTGGATCACCAGGTCACGATCGATGATCATCATCGGCGTTTCGGTATTCGAGAAGGCCGCGCTCTTGAAGCTGACCTCGCGGGCGGTTTCCTCGCCCCTGACCAGCATGCCGCGGAACGCCTCGAGCGACTGGGCGATGGCCCCGATCTCGTCCCCGCGCCCCTTGGCCGGAACCTCGTGGCTGTAATCCTTGCCGGCCATGGCGTTCATGACCCGCGACAGGCCCACCAGTGGCCTGGAGACGCTGAGCGACAACAGGTAGCTGAGCGCAGCGACGATGACCGCCGTGACCGCCAGTTTCCAGATGAGCGCGTTCCGAAGCTGGGCGACCGGTTGCATGACCTCGGCACTGTCTGCCTCGATCACCGCGTACCAGGTGTTCTCGAACGCCCTGAGGGACATGAAGGTTGCCATCACAGGCTGTCCTTCCTGGCCGGTCTCGCCGATCATGACACCGGGTTCGCCGAGCCGCGCCGCCGCGATGATCGGCGTTTCGACAACCGGGGCCCAGAACGTGGCATCGGCTTCGTGCCGGCCAGCGGTCAGGCGGTGACCATCCTTGTCGAACAGGATCACTTCCCCTGTCTCGCCAAGCCCCTGGGCAGTGTTCGCGACGTCGCTGAGGACATTGTCCGGCACCTGGAAGGCAAAGACGCCGATCGTCTGCCCTGTCCTGTCGACAATCGGGGTCGCCATGAACGCCGCCGGCGAATTGGCCGAGGGCACGTAGGGCGCGAAACTCTCGAACCGGACCTCGCCGAGTTGCGACGCCAGGGCGGCTCTGTAGGCCCGGCCCAGGCCGCTGTCGGCATACTGCCCTTCGGCGAAATTGGCGGCAAAGTCGGGTTCTTTGACGACGGTATAAAGCAGGTTCCCCTCGGTATCGAAGAGAAAGATGTCGTAAAGCCCGTACCAATGCAGAAGGTCCTTGAAATGCGCGTGGAACCGGTCGTGGCTCGAGGCATACGCGGACAGGCCCTTTTCCACGTCGCCGGTCACGGTCGGTGGCACCTCGATCGCATCGGGCCCGTTCAGGGATTGCCGCAGCAGCCGCGCCTGGTCTTCGCCGATCGCATCCCAGGCGCTGCCGAAGAACTTGACCGCGTTGAGGACCGAGGCCGATTGCGCCAGGGATTCGGCATCATGTTGGAGCCCCTCGAGCCAGGTTTCGATCGCGGTGCTCCGTTCGCCCAGGATCGTCTCGAATCTCAAGCCGGTCGATTCGATCAGGGCCTTGCGGGCGCCGTTGTATCCGATCAGGGCCGAGATCCCCGATGCCAGTATGCAAAAGACGGCCATGGTCGCCGTCAGCTTGACTGAAATGCTGTTCAGTTTCATCGCGTCTTCCCGCAGTTCCGTGACATCGACGACCGGCAGCGCCTGGGCATCGCTCGGCAGACACTCGGGCAAAAGTCTCAAGGTGACGTTAATCGCGACCCCGAAGCGCCCGAATCCGGGCTTTCCCCCTGCTCTGAAAAGAAAAATCCGACGCGGTGCAAATCGGTGGACGGCGCTCAAATATTTCTTAACCCCCGCCCGCCTAATGTCCGGTCCGAAGCCTGATCCGAAGGCCCTTGCCGGCCCGCTGTCTTGACGAGGAAGGGGTGCAGATGACTGCGACCATCACAGCTGAAACCAAATTGAATACGCGGGGGGCGTTGAAGCTGCTTGAAGAAATCCGTGCGGCGCGCGGGGCGGATGTCACGATCGACGCCTCGCGTGTCGAGACGCTGGGCACGCTTGCGCTTCAGGTTCTGCTTTCGGCGCGCCGCACCTGGGACGAGGACGGCCATGCTTTCGGCATCGGCGAGGTCTCGGATCACATGCAAGGGGCGTTGGCACTGACCGGGCTCGACATCGACGCACTGACCGCAAGGGGCGCAGCATGACGATCAAGGTCCTGGCAATCGACGATTCGCGCACCATGCGCAACATGCTGAACTACGCCCTGGCCGGCGCCGGGTTCGAAGTGACCCTGGCAGAGGACGGGCAGGACGGGCTGGAAAAGCTCGGCAATTGCGATCCGGACGTTGTGATCACCGACCTGAACATGCCGGTAATGGACGGGTTCGGGTTCATCGAGAACGTGCGCGGCCAGTCCCACTGGCTGGGCCTGCCGATCCTGATCCTCACCACCGAAAGCGCGGAGGAGCTGAAGGCCAAGGCGCGCAAGATGGGCGCGACCGGCTGGATCGTGAAGCCCTTCGACGAAGAGAAACTCGTGGCGGCGATCCGTCGCGTCGCATCGTGAGGACCTGAACATGGCGAACGGCAACGACCTTCTCGATACATTCTACCAGGAATGCGAGGACCTTCTCGTCGCGATGGACGAGGGCCTGCGCGAGTTGTCCGAGGGCGAATCGGACCCGGAAACGATCAACGCGATCTTCCGCGCGGTGCATTCGATCAAGGGCGGTGCCGGCGCCTTCGACCTGACCGAGCTGGTCCGCTTCTCGCACCGGTTCGAAACCCTGCTGGACGAGCTGCGCGCCGGTCGCATGACCGCCGAGGAAGACCTGATCGAGGTGCTGCAGTTCAGCGGCGACCACCTTGGCGACCTGGTGACCGCGGCCCGCAACGGTGAGGAAAGCGACACCGAGGCGACGGAGCGGAACCTCGGGTTGATCAACAAGTTCCTCGGCCCCGAGAAAAGCTCGGACGAGGAGGTGGAGATCGAATTCGAACCTGTCAGTTTCGATTTCGACCTGGGCCTGGCGACGGGCGGCGCCGGGCGCCACGCGATCACCTTCCGGCCGACGCGCGACGTCTATCAGCTGGGGCACGAGCCATTCCGTATCCTTCGCGAATTGGCCGAGCTTGGCACGCTCGAGGTCACGCTGGATGCGAGCGAGGTGCCCACGCTCGACGATCTCGACCCCGAGGAAAACTACCTGTCATGGTCGATCTTGCTGGAGACGGAAAGCAGCGACCAGGCGATCCAGGAGGTGTTCGAATTCGTCGATGGCCTCTGCACCCTCGAGATCCGACCCGAGGGGGACGCGGCAGAGGGCGCTGCGCTGGATACCACCCCTTTTGACCTGGCCGCGGGTTCCGGCGTCTCCGCGGCAACTACGGTAGAGCCGGTCCCGGCCCCGGTCGAGGTCGCGGCTGCGCCCGAAGCGCCCGTGGTGTCCGAGCCCACAGGGTCGGAGCCTGCACCGCCACCCGCGGCAGCCGAGGCAGCGCAGGCTGCCGATGCCAGGGACAAGCAGGGCAAACAAAAGGCCAAGGGCAGCAACGCCTCGATCCGCGTCGATCTGGAACGGGTCGACAAGCTGGTCAACGTGGTCGGCGAGCTGGTGATTCACCAGGCGATGCTGTTCCAGGCGCTCGAGAACATGCGCCTGTCTTCGGGCTCCGAACTGGCCACTGGCCTCGACGAGTTGAGCCAGCTGTCGCGCGAGATCCAAGAAAGCGTCATGGCGATCCGGGCCCAGCAGATCAAGCCGCTGTTCCAGCGCATGTTCCGGATCGTCCGCGAAGCCGGGGCCGCGACCGGCAAGAAGGCCGTGCTGGAAACCGCCGGCGAGATGACCGAGGTCGATACCGCGGTGATCGAAAAGCTGGCCGACCCGCTGACCCACATGATCCGCAACGCGGTCGACCACGGGCTCGAGGCGCCGGACAAGCGCGTCCAGATCGGCAAGGCCGAAACCGGCACGATCCGCCTCTCGGCCGCGCATCGGTCGGGCCGGGTGGCGATCACGATCGCCGACGACGGGGCCGGCATCAACCGGCCCAAGGTCAAGAGCATCGCGATCGAAAAGGGGTTGATTCCCGCCGATGCCGACCTGACCGACGCCGAGATCGACAACCTGCTTTTCCTGCCCGGTTTTTCCACCGCCTCCGAGGTGTCCGCCCTGTCCGGGCGCGGCGTCGGCATGGACGTGGTGAAGAACGCCATCCAGTCGCTGGGCGGCCGGGTCACCATCTCGTCCCGCCCCAATGAGGGCACGTCCTTCCTCGTCAGCCTGCCGCTGACCCTGGCCGTGCTGGACGGAATGGTGGTCGAGGTCGCGGGTCACCCCATGGTCATCCCGATCACCGCCATCGTCGAGACGCTGAAACCCCCGAAGCAGGATTTCCACGGGCTGGACAGCAGCGACTGGGTGCTCTCGGTGCGGGGCACCTACGTCCCCGTGGTCGATGTCGGCGCCGCGCTGGGGTTCCGGACGGCCAAGGACGATCCGACCAACTCGGTCGTCATCATCATCGAAGACGAGGAATCCAGCCGCACGGCGCTTCTTGTGGACGGGATCCAGGACCAGCGCCAGGTGGTCATCAAGTCGCTGGAAGAAAACTACGGCCATATCGACGGCGTCGCCGCGGCCACGGTCTTTGGCGACGGGCGGGTGGCGCTGATCCTCGATCCGTCCAGCCTTGTTGAACAGATTTCTCGCGTGGGCGACCCGTCGAACGGGACCCGCATTGCAATGGAGGAAAGACATGCAGCAACAGCTTGAGCAAGAGAGCGCCGGCGGTCGTCATCGCGAATTGGTCGCCTTTCGCGCGGCGGGGCAGGATTTCTGCATCGACATCATGGCCGTGCGCGAGATCCGGGGCTGGAGCCCGGCGACCTCCCTGCCTCATGCCCCGGATTTCGTCTGCGGAGTGATCAACCTGCGTGGCTCGGTCGTGCCCATCGTCGACCTCTCGGTCCGGCTGGGCAAGGGGCCGCTGCAGCAATCGGAACGCAACGTGATCATCATTTCGATCATCGACACCCAGGTGATCGGCATCCTGGTCGAGGCGGTTTTCGACATCCTGTCGGTGCCCGAAAGCGCCATCCAGGAAACGCCGGATGTCGGCAAGGAAAAGGCGCGGTCGTTGATCGACGGCATCTTCACCGAGGGCGAGCGCATGGTGCGTCTCATCGATCTCGACAAGCTGCTGCCCCAGCAGGAGAAATCCGCCGCATGAACGCGAGCCTCGATCACAACGGCGAGTTCAAGTTCACGCCGGCGCACTTCCGCCAGGTGGCGGACGTGGTGCGGCAGACCGCCGGGATCAACCTGCCGGAAAGCAAGAAGTCGCTGGTCTACGCACGGCTGGTCAAGCGCATCCGCAAGCTGGGTCTGCCCAGTTTCGACGCCTATTGCGAGCTGATCCTCGCCCCGGACGGGAAAGAGGAATTCGGCCATGCGCTGTCGGCGCTGACGACCAACGTGACGCGGTTTTTCCGGGAATCGCACCACTTCGACCACTTCCGAACGCAGATCATGCCGGATCTCGCGCAACGGGCCCGCGAAGGCGGGCGGGTGCGCATCTGGTCTGCGGCCTGTTCGACCGGCGAAGAGGCCTACAGCCTCGGCCTCACCGCGCTCGAGGTGATGCCGACCGCCCCCTCGGCCGACCTGCGCATCCTCGCCAGCGATATCGACCCCGTGGTCTTGGCCCGGGCCGAGACCGGCCATTACCCGGCGACGGTACTGCAGGACATCCCGGCCCCGGTCCAGAAGTACATCCCCAAGGTCGATCGCGAAACCGTCGGTGCCGGCCCGGACCTGCGCAAGCTGATCTCGTACCGCGAGCTCAACCTGATCTCTGATGCCTGGCCGATGCGCGGCCAGTTCGATGTCATCATGTGTCGCAACGTGGCCATCTACTTCGATCGGCCAGTGCAGGAAAAACTCTGGCAACGCTTTCATGCGATCCTTGCGCCGGGTGGAACGCTCTACATCGGCCATTCGGAACGGGTGAGCGGACCAGCTGCCGCGCACTTCAAGAACACCGACGTCACAACCTACACCAAGATCGCCTGAGCCAGCCCAAAGGGCCGGCCTGAGGAAAGGAAAGACAAAAATGTCCCTGAGAGAAACGCTTCGCGTCATGGTGGTCGACGACATGTCGGTCAGCCGCGAATTGATCACCCAGGCGCTGGATTGGATCGGGATCAAGCATTACACGACCACCGCCGATGGCCAGGCCGCGCTGCAGGCACTGTCGGCCCAGCCGGTGCACCTGGTGATTTCGGATTTCAACATGCCCAACATGAACGGGTTGCAGCTGCTGCGCGGGTTGCGGATGAACCGCGCGACGCAACGGATTGGCTTCATCCTCGTCACAGGGCGGCCCGAGCCGGAAATCATTGAACAGGGCCGCCAGCTCGCCATGAACAACTACATCAAGAAGCCCTTCACGCAGGAGGCGATGAAAGCCTGCATCGAACGGGTCGTCGGAAAGCTTTGAAGGAGGTCGCGCAATGACCAAGATCGTCGGACTACCGGCGCTGCTGAACCGATTGTCCGAGGAACTGGGCATGATGGAAACCGCTGCATTGGAGATCGAGCATTCCATCCAGGACCTGATCGAGGGGAAATCAACCGGGGGCAACCCGATGCGGAACATCCAGCGTCTCGATCAGCAGATCCAGATCATCGCCGATCTCAAGGGGTTGATGGGGCGTCTCGCCGAGGAACCGACCTTGGCAACGACGATCCTGACCCATGACACCATCGCGAAGGTGCGGCTGGACAGCCTGAAGGATCGCATCCTGGATCAACTGGTGGTCAAGAATGTCGACCTGTCGGCCGACGTTTCGGGCCACGTTGACTTTTTCTGACCGGCTCGCTCCTGGGTCCGGCGTCGCGTGTATCGCTCAGTTCGATCATCCGCCACTCGCCGGGCGCCAGTCCGGTCAGATCGTAGGGACCGATCGAGGCTCGGATCAGGCGCAGGGTCGGATGGCCGACCGCTGCGGTCATCCGGCGCACCTGCCTGTTGCGTCCCTCGGTCAGGACAAGTTCGATCCAGCTGTCGGGCACTGTTGGCCGCACCCGGATCGGCGGATTGCGTGCCCAGAGCCCCTCGGGCTCCGGGATCGCGCGGACCTTGGCCGGGCGGGTCGGCCCGTCCTTCAAAGTCACACCCTTGCCCAGCGCAGCCAGGGCGGCCGCGTCGGGAATGCCTTCGACCTGCACCCGGTAGGTTTTCGGCCACTTGTCCCGCGGTGACGAAATTCGCGCCTGCAGGGCGCCGTCGTCTGTCAGCAGCAAGAGCCCTTCGCTGTCGCGATCCAGGCGACCGGCGGGATAAACGCCTGGCACATCGATGAAATCCGAAAGGGTGCGTCGGGGACCACCTGCCGTTGCACGGTCGGTGAACTGCGACAGCACATCGTAGGGCTTGTTGAACAGAACCAACCGCGCCATTGCGTCTGCCCTAAAGCCCGTTCGCGCCGTATTTCAGGATCACGGGCACCACGATCTCTTCCTCGTCGAAGAGATGCCGCTCAAGCAGTCCCGAGAAATCACCAAGATGAGCGTGGAAGGCGCCCACGCGATCCGTCGCGCCCCCGGCTGCATCGGCCCCGGCAAGCACGGTGTTTGCCGCGTCGACGAAACCGGCGATCAGGCCATCCATCTGCGCGTGATCCCGCTCGAGCAGGTCAAAGCCGTGCGCCATGCGCGCGTCAAGCGTGGTCAGTCGCGGGAAGTAATGCCCATCCTCGATCTGGTGATGCCCATGAAGGTCGTTCACCAGCGCCGACCCATAGCGCGACAGTCGCCCGGCCATCTGCCGCGGTTCCATCCCACCATCAAGCGTGGTCTGGGCGTCCTGGATCATTGCTTCGCACAGCCGCCGGAACATCAGGTGGCGATCCAGCCAGAAGCTGATGAGCCCCTGGAACTCCGGATGCTGTTCCCAACCGTCACGGGGGAATTCCTTGACCAGGGCGCGCAGCGGATCAGGCAGGCCCGCCCGCAGGTCGAGCGCCAGGTCTTCTTGATCATCCGACATTGGGTTCTCCCTGCAATCCCAGCAGCTTGCGGAACGTGGTCCAATATCCGGGCAGCTGCGGCGGCCGCGCCAGCCCCTCGAGCGCCGCGTCGGCCCAGGGCGCCATTTCGCGCACGACAAAGTCGCGCCCCCAGTCGAGGAAGGCCGCGCGGTCGTCCGGTCGCAGCCGGCAGGCGCTGCCGACCAGCCCGACCAGCGTTTCGGGCGGCGAATACCATTCGTCCTGAATGCCCGTGACCCTGCGCATCAGCAGCGGCCCGACGACGCGCATCAGCCGCTTTTCCGAAAACAGCAGCAGCATGCGCCCCATCTCGTCGCGCGAATAGTCGATCAGCGGCGGGAAACTGTCGAAGAACACCGCGCGCCCGTCGATGATCGCGAAATTGCGGATCGAAGGATGAAAGCCGATGCGCCGCGGATCGCCCTGCACCCGGGTCCAGAAGGTGGCGATGCATTGGCCTGCCTCCTCCATCAGCGCCAGCGCGCCGGGCAGGTCCGCTTCCAGCATCTGCGGCCGCATCATGGACGCATCCGGCAACCCTTCCTGCACCACGACCGGCACCCAGCCGCCATCCATCTCGAGCAGGTGGAAGGCGGTCTCGGGCATGGTCACGCCGCAGGCTTGCAACACCTCGAGGTAATCGGAATGCGCCGTCGCCAGCCGCTCCATCTGCGCCAGGTCGCGCGAGCCACGGTAGATCTTGATGACCTTGCCGGCAAACGGCCCCGGCCCGGCCCGGAACGGCGCGCAGAAATAGCCCAGCCGCGAGATCGGCGCGCCGCGCCCTTCGCGTACCAGCGCCTCGAGTGCCTTGAGATCCGCCATGCCCTGCCCTTGTCCGGTGTCGCGGATCATATAGCCCGGCACCGCGGCGGGGGAAAGCACCCCGCCCCTTGCATCCCGTCGCATCCTGCGCACCAATGGCCTCATGTGCGCCGACAAGATCAACCCGATCCGCCCCACGGATGACGAGGCGCGGGCCCTCGCCCGCTCCCTGCTGGAAGGCGCGCGTTTTGCCGCGCTCGCCGTGACCGATGCCACCACCGGCACCCCGATGGTCACGCGGATCGCCCTGGGCACCGACGCGCGTGGCACGCCCCTCAGCCTCGTCTCGACCCTGTCGCAGCACACGACCGCGCTCGCCAAAGACCCGAACTGCGCGCTCCTGGTCGGAGAGCCCGGCGACAAGGGCGACCCGCTCACCCATCCACGCCTGTCGATCCAGGCGCGGGCCGAGATCGTCGCCCGAGACGACCCGCGCCATGCGCCCTTGGCAGACCGCTACCTGGCAGACCATCCCAAGGCCCGCCTCTACGCCGATTTCGGCGACTTCCGCTACGTGCTGTTCACCCCGACCCGGGCGCTGCTGAACGGCGGGTTCGGCAAGGCGTTCGAGCTGACGCCGGACGACCTCGCCAAATGAAAACGCCCCCGCGAAGGGGGCGCTTCCAATTCGGTATCAACACACCTTACGGCCCGACGTCGCAGCGCGCAGTCACCGTCACCTGGCCCCGGACGGCCTGCGGCCATTCCACGTGGACCTGGTTTTCGCTGCCGCCCGAATAGGGATGCGCATAACAGGCCAGGTACTGCTTGACGTTGGCCGAGTTGCGCAGATCATCCGTCAGCTGGGCCGAGAGCACCTGCCGCACCCGCCCGCCAAAGGGCAACTCGGGCGCCATCGGCACCACCCAGGTCGTCGCCTCGGTGTTCTGGTCGAACACCTTGGTCAGCGGGTTGTGCGTCTGGACGTCCACGTTGAGGAAGGCGTTGGCGGTGAACACGATGTCCCGGAACCCGTAGCTGTCCACATTGGCGAAACTGGTGTCCACTCGCTCGACCCGGTCGATCACCGTGCCGACGACGCGGAACATGTTGCCCGACACGTTCAGCCCCTTGATCGGCCAACCCGACCCATAGGGCTTGACCACGACGAAACTGAACCAGGGCGCGACGTTGCCGCAGAGGAACACGTTGTTCTGGATCGTCAGCCCCGAGAAGCCAAAGCCCGAGCTGAAATCCGGGCTCGCATCGTGCTCGTTCGTCCACTCGACAAAGCAGTTGTCGATGTAGTTGCCGATGATCGTGCTGGCATTGTCGTTCTGCGTCAGCACGATACCGGCCGTGCGGATGCCGCCCGAAACGCTGTCGCCTTGGAAGAAGTGGTTGTTCGAGATCACGTTCGACCCGCCGCCGATCACCGCCCAGTGGCGGAACTGCGACGCCCAGTTGTCGCGCAACTTGACATCGTTGCCGTTGGTGTTGATCGCCACGGCCACGCGGTCCTGCGTGATCTCGTTGTTCTCGCCCGATTCGAACTTGCAGCGGTCGATCAGCATGCCCTGGCAGCCGTTCCCGATCGAGGTGATGCCGCGCATCCGGGGCCGGGTGAACCAGCAATCCTTGACGTGAAACAGCGATCCGGTGATCGCCAGCATGATGCCGCTTGCCAGGTTGTTGCACTGGAATTCGACGTTCTTGAACTGCACTTTCGACAGTTGGGAAAAGCCCGACAGGTCGATCATGTACTTGAAGCGCTTGAAGGTGAAATTCTGCGTGCCGGCCGCGTCGTACAATGCCGCGCTCAGCGTCAGGGTCTGGGCGCCGACGTTCTTGGCGCGCACGTAGACCTCGCGGCCGACGCCATTGCCCTCGACCAGCGACCCCACGGGGATGTTGGCCACGTTGGTCACGTTGGTCAGCTCGAGCGCGTTGCCCGTCGAATAAGTCGCCTGGCTCGTGTATTCATCCGTGTCCCAGACCGTGGTGCCAGAGGCATAAAGCTGGCCGTTCTGGATCACCCGGCGCTGCGCGAAATAGGTGCGGTTGTTCACCGCCTGCTGCATGTCGATCGGGCCGTTGATGGTGATCCGGCGTCCCCCGAGGTCCAGCGTCGCGTGGTCGCTGTCGTTCAGAAGCGACTGGAAGGCTTTCCGGAATCCCTGCTCCTCGTCACCAAAGGCATCGATATAGACCGGCAGGTCGAAGTTCTTGGTCAGCGACAGCACGGCGGTGTCGGGCATGACCAGCGTGCCCTCGAACTCCACCTCGCTCGAGAAGGTGACCGAATCCGCCAGGTGGTAAACCCCGGCCGAGACGTAGACGGTGCGCCCGCCGGCCGCTTGGTCGGCCGCGGCAAAGGCGGCGCTGTCGTTCGTGACCCCGTCGCCCTTGGCGCCGTAGTCGCGCACGTCGACGCGGCCCAGCATGTCGAGCAGGAAGAAATTGGTGACGTCCTCGATCACGATGTCGTCGATCCGGACGACGCCGCCGGTCAGGCCCGTGAGGTCCAGCCCGAAGTGGCCGTAGATCGGCGTCACGCCCCAGGGCATGTCCACGCCGCCGCGGGTGCCGCTGCCGACTATGGCGCTCACTTCGACAATCTCGCCATATTGCGTCAGCGTGACCGAGGGGCCGGTTTCCGTCAGTCCGGTCACGTGGTTTTCGCTGGCGTCGCCGGCCCAGCCCGCGATCCGCACACTCGGCAGGTTGCCCGAGATCGCTTTCACCCGCGCGGTGATGCGCAGGTAGCAGCCCGGGATCATGGGCGTCTGCCCCATGTAGCGCAGCTTCTGGGTCGAGGCAGTCTTGACCAGCTCAAGGCAGCCGCCAAAGTCCTGGTCCGCGGGCACGAAGGCCGCGTTGACCGCCCCGTCATAGGTCGCCGAACCGGGCGTGCCGTCTTCGCTCGACCATTGATCCAGCCCCACCGAGAAGGCCGGGGGCATGAAGACCACGCCATCGGTAATTGCCTTGTTCATCAATATCCCCTTCGCCTGTCCCTCGGGCCTCGCGCCCAGCGGGATGTGTCGATCGCTCGTGGCGCCGTGGCATGGCACCGGATGCGACAGGGGTATCAACAAGGGTTTAAGCGGCGCTGAGACGCCCGTGACGGTGGCCGTTGCGTCTCAGGCTGACAGCCCGCGGTCGGTCAGCAGGTGGACGGCGCCGATGCGCCAGCCGTCTTCGCCCGGCAGCATCTGGTAATCCAGCATGTTGTCGCGCCCGTCCGCGTCGCGGATGACGACCCGCTGCCACAGCGATCCGCCCTCCTCTCGCAGGTCGAGCATGCGCACCTCGCCCGGGCGCCACACCATCGGGTAGCCGTTCTCGACCATGCCGCCGAACACCTCGGGGGTGCGAAAGATCTGCTGGATGCCGGGGCTGGCAAAGCTGAAGGCGCGCGCGACGTCGCCTTCGAGAAAGGCATCGAGTTGCTGGCGGATGGTCAACTGGATCTCGGCCGAAGGGCCGGTCTGTGCCATCGCCATCATCGGCAGCGCCAATGCCAGCACAAGGGTTCTGAGAAACATCATGGGCGATCCTCCTCGCGTTGAGGTAGGCCGCAAAACGGGGCCGGCAAGCGCCCCCGGATCTTGTGTCCTTACCGAAATAAAGTGATTAACCTTTGGCTAACCACTAAACTTGGTCGTCGGGGCGGGCCAGCTCGAAAAGGTCCTTGACGATCGTGTAGTCGCGGTAGCCCAGGCGAGAGGCGGGCTGCGCCACGGTCAGGTCATAGCGCCCGTCCACCAGGCAATCGTCGCGCATATGCACGCCAGTGACTTCTCCCAGCACCAGGAAATTGCTCTTTCCCGCCAAGGGGATGATCTGCGTCATCCGGCATTCCAGGCTTGCCGGGGCGGCCGCGACCCGCGCACAGGGGATCGTCTCGCAATCGACCTTTTCCAGCCCGGCATGGAGGAATTCATCCTCCCCCGCCGGCAACGTCTTGCTGCTCGCGTTCATCGCGTCCAGCAACTCGTGCCCGACGATGTTCACGCAAAACACACCTGTTTCGCGGATGTTCGACACGTTGTCCTTGGTGTCCCCCCGGTCTGCCTTGGACCCGGTCGAGGCGAACATCACCTGCGGCGGCACATAGGCGACCGCGTTGAAGAAGGAATAGGGCGCAAGGTTGTCCCGCCCCTGCGCATCGCGGGTCGAGATCCAGCCGATCGGGCGCGGGGTCACGATGGCGTTGAACGGGTTGTGCGGCAGGCCATGGCCGTCGGCCGGACGATAGAACATGGGCAACTCCTTGGTTTGAAACCCATCTAGCGTCATGCTAGCCCTGCATCCAGTGTAATCGGGGGACCGCAGGCCCAGTGTTTAGCTACGCACAGGAAACGCCAGACGATTGGTGGGAGGTCGAAGCGCTTTACGACCTTTGTTTTGCCCCGGGCCGGACGGCCCTGTCCTCGTACCGGCTGCGCGACGACGTGCCCCCCGTGGCCGACCTGTCGCTGGTCGCGCGGGATGCCGACGGCACACTCAGCGGGGCGATCCGCTACTGGCCGGTGATGGTGGGCGACACGTCGGGCACGCTGCTGCTGGGCCCCGTGGCCGTCCACCCCACCCACCAGGGCGAAGGGCTGGCGGCCGTGCTGATCCGCGACAGCCTGTCGATGGCCGCGCGCCGGGGCTGGGCGCGGGTGCTGCTGGTCGGGGACGCGCCCTATTACAACCGCTTCGGGTTCGACAAGCTGACGGGGGTCGAGATGCCGCCCCCCACCAATCCGGACCGCATCCTCGGGCTCGAGCTGCTGCCCGGCGCCTGGGACGACGTGACCGGCCCGGTCACCCGGTTCAGCACGGGTTGATCTGAGTCAAGGCGGCCCGTCCCGCGTCCTGCCAGTTTACGTTGCGACATGAACGGACAGGACCCGCCCCATGCAGACCGACCGCACAAACAAGCTGCGCCGCCACGCGGCTCTTTTCGACGACATGGCCAGCACGCTGGGGATTGACCTGCAAGAGGCCGCGCTGAGCGGCGCGCTGCCGTTCGGACAGATTGCCGATGCGGTACTCGCCTGCACAGACTGCGCCTGCGTTCGGGCCTGCGACGATGTCCTGGGTGCGGCGGCGAAGGGAGAGGGACAGCCCCTCGCCGCCCCCGGCTATTGCCGCAACCGCTCCCTCCTGGACCGCCTGCAACAGGAGACGGGGGCATGAGCGACCGCATCGGCGACATCCGCGACCATTACTGGCTGGTCCAGCGCATGGCCAAGGCCGTCGGCGTCGACCTGGCCGAGGCCTGGGACAAGGCCGCCATCGAGGCCGAGGATTGGGCCGGCATGGTCCACCAGTGCCAGCAGTGCGACTGGTCGCAGGGCTGCCAGCGCTGGATGGACCAGCGCGCGCTGGACCAAGAGCCCGCCCCGCCCCCCGAGGGCTGCGAGAACCGGCATGTCTTTGACCAGCTGCGCGCGATGCAAAAGAACGGCTGACCCCTTCCCTAGCGCCGATCCCCTCCCTATATATTCACGAAGCTGAACATGTAGTGCGAGGGCCGAGCAATGGCCGAAGGAAAAAAGATCACCTGCCTCGACTGCGGCCAGGTCAACCGGGTGCCCGAGGGCAAGCTCGCGGCCGGACCGAAATGCGGCACCTGCGGCAGCCCGCTGATGGGCGCCAAGGTGCGCGAGGTCGACATGGCCACGCTGCGAAAGGCCGCCCAAACCGACCAGGTGCCGCTGGTCGTGGATTTCTGGGCGCCCTGGTGCGGCCCGTGCCGGATGATGGCGCCGGAATATTCCAAGGCGGCTCAGGCGCTTGACGGCCAGGTGCGGCTGGTCAAGCTGAACACGCAGGATCACCCCGAGGCCGGCCAAGCCTATGGCATCCGCGGAATTCCCACGATGGCCGCCTTTGCCGCCGGGCGTGAGAAAGGCCGACAGTCAGGCGCCATGCCTGCCGCGCAGATCGAAAGCTGGATCAAGGCGCATATGAGCTGACACCGGGCGGACCACGCCCCCCCGAAACGCGAAACGGCGACCCAGGGGTCGCCGTTTTCGTGTCTGCCGAAAGATTTCGCGTCAGGCCGCGACGGCCGCCAGTTCTCCGCCCATCGGGTCCTTGCCGGCTTCGCGCATCAGCACCGCCAGCGGCAGGGTGGTCGAGACCAGCATGTAGATGCCAAATGCGGCCAGGAGACCGAAGCCAAGGAAAACGCTTGCCGCGATGGCCGACACCAGACCTGCGATCCCGCCGATAACGAAAGCCATGATTGCCATTGTCGCCGTCCTTTTCCCTTGGGCGCCTGTCTCGCGCTGTAGGGTCAGATAACTGTCGGAATCGGGCACGAATGTGGCACGGATGGACCCATTTCGGGTCATGCATCGCCAGGGCGCCTCACACAACCCGGTCGATGTCTGAAATTTCCGAATAGTTTTCAGTGTCTTAAAAAGATTCCCGAACTCGCTCCATTCACCGGCGCTCAGCGCAGCCGGGCGGCCCGGGCAAGATGCGCGGGCAAACGCCGCAGCACAGCGCGAGTCAGGTCGGGGTATTCAAGCTCCCCGGCCATCATGCGCAGGTAGTCACGTTTCAGCCCGCCCTGGCCTGAAAACGCCTTGAGAAAGGCCCGTCGCATGGGCCGGGCAAAGATCAGCAGACGGATCGCGCGCGCCTGTCGCAGCGCCGTGTGGATCGGTTTCAGGCTCTCGGTGTAGCAGGGCAGTGCCGTGCCCGGCGCGCCCTCGGCCAGGGCCTCAACCGCGGCATGTCCGGCCAGGGCACCGCTTTGCATGGCATAGGCGATGCCCTCGCCGGTGATGGGGTCGACGAGGCCGGCGGCATCTCCGCACAGCAGGACGTCGCCCTGCCCCGGCACCTTGCGGAAGGCGCCGAACGGCAGGTGGTGCCCCTTGATCTTCGGCGGGTCCGTCACCCCAAGTTCGGCCATGTAGGCGGCCATCGACGCTTTCATGTCCGGATTGCGGCTCAGCACGCCGCCGACGCCGATGGTGGTGCTGCCCGACTTGGGGAAGGACCAGCCATAGCCCCACTCCGCCGCACCGAAGTCGATGCGGATCGCCGGATCACCCGTCTGCGGCGGCGCCTCGATCTCGAAGCCGAACCCGATGTGCCGGGCGTCAAAGCTCTCGCCGAACAGCGCCCGGGCGACACGGCTTTTCACACCGTCCGCACCGATCAGCAGCCGGCCCGACAGCGCCCGGCCACCCTCGAGCGTGACCACCGTGCCCTCGATGTCCTTCACCAGCCCGGTGATCGCCTCGGCCCCCGCCGCAACGGCATGCTCATGGATGGCGTTGTCCAGCGCCAGCCGCGTGGTCAGGTACATGGGCGGGACGTCCGTTATCACGCCCAGCGCCTGGCCATGGGCGTGGAACTCGTAGCGGTCGCGGCGGTCGGTTTCGACGGGGTCGGTGCCGAAGATCTCGCGGTACAGCGCCATCGACCGCCCGGTGAAGCCGCCGCCGCACAACTTGTCGCGCGGAAAGACATGACGGTCGACCAAGGCCACGCGCAGCCCTGCGAGGGCAGCCACGAACGCTGCCGCGCCCCCGGCGGGGCCCGAGCCGATCACGATCAGGTCATAGCTGTCCATGGCGCTCACATGACAGGGCGTGTCGCGTCGGACAAGGCCCGATCAGAAGACGGTGACGACGGTCCCCACGGGCACGCGCTGGTACAGGTCCATGACGTGCTCGTTCAGCATCCGGATGCAGCCGTTCGACACCGATTGCCCGATGGAATTCGGCGCGGTCGTGCCGTGGATGCGGTAATAGGTGTCGCGCCCGTTCTGGAACAGGTACAGCGCCCGCGCGCCCAGCGGGTTGCCCGGGCCACCCGGCTGGACATAGTCGTTGTCCTTGAACTTGCCGTAGGCGCCGGGGTCACGTTCGATCATCTCGTCGGTCGGGCGCCAGGTCGGCCATTCCTTCTTGACCGAGATGGTGGCCGTACCCTGGAAACTCAGCCCCGCCTTGCCGACGCCCACGCCATAGCGCATGGCCGTGCCGTCCTCCATCGTGAGGTACAGGAAATGGCTTTGCGGGATAATGAAGATCTGCCCGGCCGCGTAGGGTTTCTTGAGGCTGACAAGCTGCGGCATCAGCTCGGGCGCCAGCTGGAACGCGGTCTGCGCGATGGCCGGCGCGGCAAGCGTGGTGGTTGCGGCGGCGGCAAGCCCGGTGGCAAGGAAATGGCGGCGGGGGATCATGGCAGGCTCCGACTGTGGCTTCGGTCGATAATTGTGCTGTTCAAGTGCAGATTGTCAAATATGTCCATGCCGGAAATGACGGGCGCGTGAGGCACCACCGCCCCAGCCGCGGCCCGATTAACCCGTTGTTAAGCCTGCTGCGGCGTGATGGAGCCATGACACATGCCTCCGCCTCCCCCGATTCGCCTCCGGATCTGATCGACCTCTCGGTACCAACGACAGACGGCGGGCCACAGCGTCTGTCGGTCCATCTCGGCCGGCTGCTGGCGCGCCTCAGGCCCACTCAGGACGCCGGCGACGACTGGACTGCCAGGGTCCGGCAAGAGATGGCGCGCACTGCGCCCGCCTTCGACGCCCATGTGGCCGATTGCAGCGACACCGACGACATCATGAGGCGCGAGGAGGCGCTGGCCATTGCCCGGCGCAGCCTGCAACGCCGCCCGCCCCGGCCCGACGCATAGGCCGGGCCGGGACGCCGCGTCTCAGCGGCTGAACTTCTTGTGCTTCATGCGCTTGGGTTCCAGCGCATCGGCCCCGAGGCGACGCTTCTTGTCTTCCTCGTAATCCTCGAAGTTGCCCTGGAACCATTCCACATGCGCCTCGCCCTCGAAGGCCAGGATATGCGTGCAGATCCGGTCGAGGAAAAAGCGGTCGTGCGAGATCACCACCGCGCAGCCGGCGAAATCGACCAGCGCATCCTCGAGCGCCCGCAGGGTTTCGACGTCCAGGTCGTTCGTCGGTTCGTCAAGCAGCAGGACGTTGCCGCCCTCTTTCAGCAGGCGCGCCATGTGGACGCGGTTGCGTTCCCCGCCCGACAGCAGGCCGACCTTCTTCTGCTGGTCGCCGCCCTTGAAGTTGAAGGCGCCGCAATAGGCGCGGCTGTTCATCTGGGCGTCGCCCAGCTGGATCACCTCGGCCCCGCCGGAGATCGCCTCCCACACGGTGTCGCCCGGGTTCAGGTCGTCGCGCGACTGGTCGACATAGCTCAGCTGCACCGTATCGCCCAGTTCGATGGTGCCTTCGTCGGGCTGTTCCTGCCCGGTCAGCATCTTGAACAGGGTCGACTTGCCGGCGCCGTTCGGGCCGATCACGCCGACGATGCCGCCCGGCGGCAGGCTGAAAGACAGGTTCTCGATCAGCAGCTTGTCGCCCATATGCTTCTTGAGGTTCTCGACCTCGATCACCCGTCCGCCCAGGCGCTGGCCGTTCGGGATGACGATCTGCGCCTTGCCGACCTTCTCGCGCTCGGACTGGTTCGCCATTTCCTCGTAGGCCTGGATCCGGGCCTTGGACTTGGCCTGGCGCGCCTTGGCGCCCTGCCGCATCCATTCAAGCTCGCGCTCCAGCGTCTTCTGCTTGGCCTTGTCCTCGCGCGCTTCCTGCGACAGGCGCTTGGCCTTCTGTTCCAGCCAGGCCGAGTAATTGCCCTCGTAGGGGATGCCCCGCCCGCGATCCAGTTCGAGGATCCAGCCGGTGATGTCATCGAGGAAATAACGGTCGTGCGTGACGCAGAGGATCGTGCCCTTGTAGTCGATCAGGTGCTGTTGCAGCCAGGCGATGGTTTCGGCGTCAAGGTGGTTGGTCGGTTCGTCCAGCAGCAGCATGTCGGGCGCTTCCAGCAGCAGCTTGCACAGCGCGACGCGGCGCTTTTCCCCGCCCGACAGGGTCGCGACGTCGGCGTCGTCGGGGGGGCAGCGCAGCGCCTCCATCGCGACGTCGATCTGGCTGTCGAGATCCCACAGGTTGTCGCTGTCGATCTCGTCCTGCAGCGTGGCCATCTCGTCGGCGGTCTCGTCGCTGTAGTTCATCGCCAGCTCGTTGAACCGGTCCAGCTTGCCCTTCTTTTCCGCCACGCCCAGCATGACGTTCTCGCGCACGCTCAGGCTTTCGTCCAGCTGCGGCTCCTGCGGCAGGTAGCCGACCTTGGCGCCTTCGGCCGCCCAGGCCTCGCCGCTGAAATCCTTGTCCCAGCCGGCCATGATGCGCAGCAGGGTCGATTTACCCGCGCCGTTGACGCCGACGACACCGATCTTGACCCCCGGCAGGAAGGACAGGCGGATGTTCTCGAAACATTTCTTGCCACCCGGATAGGTCTTTGAGACGCCATCCATGTGGTAGACATACTGATAGGCCATTCGAATATCCTCGCCTCGCATTTCGGGTTCGGCCCCTGATAGAGGAGGGGCGCTTCCCGTGCAATCCGGCGCTCAGAGATGTTTCTCGAAGAAATGATCGGGGTACGGGTCGTCGTTGAACCGGTCGATCTCGGCCCAGCCGCGCCCGCGGTACAGCGCGACCGCCTCGTGCAGGGCCGAGTTGGTGTCGAGCCTCAGCGTGGCGATCTCCAGCCCCCGCGCCATGTCTTCGATCCGGTCCATCAGCCGGTGCGACAGGCCAAGCCCGCGCGCGGCGGGGGCGATCCACAGCCGCTTGACCTCGGCCACCGCGCCGCCCTGCCCTTTCAGCCCGACACAGCCCAACGGTATCCCGTCCGACCAGGCGACCAGGAAGCCGCCGCGCGGGGCACGCATGTCGGCGGCATCGGGGTCGCGGCTGAGGTTCACATCAAAGCCCTGCGCGAACCGCTCGGCCAGTTCGGCGTAGTAGCGTCCAAGGCAATGGACCGAGGCGGGGTCGGTCGGGTCGGTCTCGGCCAGCGCGATCCGCTCCTGCCCGAGGGTCGAGGCGATCAGGTCCATCGCATCAAGCAGCCGCGACATGCGGGGATGGCGCGACAGGATCTCGGCGGCGAAATCCTGCGACAGGCGTTCGTATTCCGCGACCTCGGCCTTGCCGGCCTCGGTCAGTCGGGCGATGCGGCGCCGGCCGTCCCCGGGGTCGGCCGCAAGCATGATCAGCCCCTCGGCTTCCAGCGATTGCAGCCCGCGCGACAGCTGCGCCTTGTCGATGCCCAGCGCCCCCAGCAATTGCCCGACCTCGGCCCCCTCCGGCCCGATGCCGGTCAGCATCCGCGCGACGCCCAGGGGGCGGCCCCGGCCAAGGTAGGATTGGTCCAGCGCCCCGATCTCGAGGGCGACGGCGCGGTTGAAACGGCGAAGGCGTGCGACGGGGTCCAGCATGATCGTTGACTACCGTCAACCAAATCCCGTCGCAAGGGCCAATCGATGGGAAAGATTGACTTCGCCCCGGGGCGCGTCAAAACCAAGGCGATGCGAAACGGCTTTCCATATGCGCGCCGGGGCCAGGTGATCGGCCTGTTGGGCGGGTCTTTCGACCCGGCCCATGACGGCCACGTCCAGCTGACCGAAACCGCGTTGCGGCGGCTGCCGCTCGACCGGGTGTGGTGGGTCGTGAGCCCGGGCAACCCGCTGAAGGCGCAAGGCCCCGCCGGGATGGCGGCGCGGATCGGCCATGCGCGCCGCCTGATGGATCACCCCCGCGTCGAAATCACGGACATCGAGGCGCGCCTTGGCACCCGTTTCACCGCCGAGACCCTGCGCATGCTGCGCCGTCGCTACCCGGGCGTGACCTTCGTCTGGCTGATGGGGGCGGACAACATGGTGCAGCTCTCGCGCTGGCGCGACTGGAAAGAGATCGTGATGACGACCCCCATGGCGATCTTCGCCCGGCCCGGCATCCGCATCGCGGCGCGCACCGCCAAGGCGGCGACCGTGTTCCACCGCGGCCGGCTGCGGGCAGAGCAGGCGGCCCTTCTGCCGCGCCGCAAGGCCCCTGCCTGGGTGTTCCTGAATATGCCGATGACGCCGGTCTCCTCCTCGGCGATCCGCGCCTCGGGCGGGTGGCTGCCGACCGGCGCCGAGGCTGCGAAAAAGTGAAACCGCGCCGCTTGTCCCCCTTGCCCCACCATGATTAGGCTGACCGCGATGGAAAAACAGCTCAGCAGACGCGCGGTCCTGTCGGGACTGCTGGCCAGTGCCGCGGGCGCCGCCACGGCCAACCCGCTGGCACGCTCGCTGCGTCCCCATGCGCGGCCGGATGGTGCGGCGGCGCCGATCCCCGACTTCGACGGTCTGCGCCCCAAGGCGCGCGACGAGGACCTGATCCTGCGCCTCGCCCCGCCGGCCGAAGAGCTGATCGCCGAGGCGCGCCTGGGCGGTCATGTCAGCTATTCCGTGGTCGACGTGAAGACGGGCCTCGTGCTCGAGGAACATGACACCGGCACGACCATGCCCCCGGCCTCGGTCGCCAAGGCGCTGACCGCGCTTTACGCGCTGGAAACGCTGGGCCCCGAGCACCGGTTCGAAACACAGGTGCTGGCAACCGCGACGCCGAAAGACGGCGTGCTGGACGGCGACCTGGTGCTGGCCGGCGGAGGCGATCCGACCCTCGACACCGACTCGCTGGCCGCGCTGGCGCAAAAGCTCAAGGACAGCGGGCTGCGCGAGGTGCGTGGGCGGTTCCTGGTCTGGGGCGGCGCGCTGACCCAGGTGCCCGAGATCGACCCGGACCAACCCGACCAGGTCGGTTACAACCCGGCCGTGTCGGGGCTGAACCTGAACTTCAACCGCGTGCATTTCCAGTGGACCAAGGCGGGCAGCAATTACACGGTCGCGATGGATGCCCGCAGCGCCAAGTACCGGCCCGAGGTCTCGGTGGCGCGGATGCAGGTCTCGACCCGCGGCTCGCCGGTCTACACCTACGACGACCGCGGCGGGCGCGACGAATGGACCGTGGCGCGCGGCGCGCTCGGCACCGGCGGATCGCGCTGGCTGCCGATGCGCAAGCCCGAGATCTACGCCGGCGAGGTCTTCCAGACCTTTGCCCGGTCGCAGGGCATCGTGCTGAAAGCGCCCGAAAGCGCTGGCGCGCGCCCCTCCGGCCCCGTGCTGGCGCGGCAGCAAAGCGCGCCATTGCGCGAGATCGCGCGGGACATGCTGCTTTATTCCACCAACCTCACGGCCGAGGTGCTGGGCGTCGCCGCCACGACCCGGCGCACCGGCCGCGTGCCCGCCACGCTGCGCGCCAGCGCCGCGGCGATGAACAGCTGGGCCCGCGAGGTCCACGGCATGCAGGGCACGGAACTGGTCGATCATTCGGGGCTTGGTGCCGACAGCCGCGTGTCGACGGCGTCGCTGGCCACGTTGCTGGCGCGGGTCGCGCAATCGGACCTGCCGCCGCTGCTGAAGGACATCGCGATCCGCGACGACCAGGGCCGCCCGCAGCCGAACCACCCGATCCAGGTGGTGGCAAAGACGGGCACGCTGAACTTCGTCAGCTGCCTGGCGGGCTATGCGACGGGGCCGGATGGCACGCAGATGGCCTTTGCCATCTTCACCGCCAACATGGACGAACGCGCCGGCATCCCCCCCGAGGACCGCGAGCGCCCCGCCGGGTCGAGCTACTGGAACGCCCGGTCCAAGCGGCTGCAACAGGCGCTGATCCAGCGGTGGTCGTTCTTGTACGCGACTTGAGGCAAGCCTGCGTCCGACGATCACCCGTGTCCTCGCACACCGCAGGTCTCGGCGCCCGTCTCAGCCTGATCGCCAATGGCCGCTCCGAGCCCGATGCGGTCTCTGGTTCACCTCTCGTCGAAAAGCGGGCGCGGCTCCCTGGTGCCTATTCCGGGAGGGTCACTCCACTGCCCCCCATTTCAGACGGGAAGTCCTTCATCTTTGGTAGGCCATCAACCATCCGGAGGACAGTCTCGCCATAGTTGACATGGATGCCGGGTTCGAAAATCTGGTCTGGGATCGTGGCGGCATATACATCCATCAACCCCCACTGTGGATGATAGGTCATCACATGTCCGCCGCATCGCGAGCAGAACTGGCGGTCCGAGCGATCAGTCTTCTTGAAATGGCCGATTTGGTCTGCACCTCGAATGACCACCACGTTTTCGTCCTTGAATAAGGTGAACGCATTGACAGGCCCGGCAGACCACGAACGGCAAGACGCACAATGACAGTATCCCATCGCTTCCGGGGGTCCTGAAACTTCGATTTCCACCGCGCCGCAGAAGCACGTTCCTTTTGTCGGATTAGACATTTTGGGAGTCTTTCAGTCGCAGATGTAGTAGGCGCATTGCCTTCTCTCATCGCGAACAGAGACCATAGCAGCTTTCGCCCGGCTACAGGCATAATTTCGATGCGCCAAGTTTGCAGGCGGGTTCCACGGGTAACTCGGACGCCAAGAGGCATAGAGCCAGTCTACGCGAAGGATGCCAAAAGCCCGCTTTGTCCGACTAGCAGACGTCACAAAGTCCGCCGCCCCTCACTCCACCATATGCCGCACGCGCGAGCCGCGCTCGATGGCGGCGGCGTGCAGGCGGTCGATGTTCAGCTCGTAGCGGATCTCTTCCAGCAGGCGCAGCTCGGTCTCGGCGGTCTTGCCGTCGGCGGCCGCCACATCGCAGGCGAGCGCATAGCCGGTCTCGAACAGGCGCTCGGGCAGGTTGGCGCGCACGAGGCCGAACAGCGCGTCCAGCCCGTCTTCCTGCTCGAACAGGTCGAACACGATCTTGGCCATGTCCTTGATCCGGTCGGCGTCGTAATTGCCGAAGATCGGCAGGTTGCCCACGTCGCTCTCGATCTTGACCAGTTCGGCGGTGCGGATGTTCTCGTCCGACACGGACACGGCGATCATCAGCGCGACAAGGCAATCCTGCGGGCTGAGCGGGTGGGACATATCGGCGGGCATGGGACATCTTTCCAAATCGTTGTCGATGCAGAGGATATGGCCCCCGGGGCCGCCCCGCAACAGCCCTGCGCCATATTGACCTGAGACGACCACGGGCGTAGGACGCGCGCTGTTGTTCCCGGGCGGCCCCCGCCGCCCCGCGAGAATGGAGAGAGACATGTCCGATCTGCGCGACGCCGCGATGCGTTCGAAAGCCTGGCCCTTCGAAGAAGCGCGCCGGGTGCTGAAACGCTACGAGAAAGCGCCGCCGGAAAAGGGCCATGTCCTGTTCGAGACCGGCTATGGCCCCTCGGGCTTGCCGCATATCGGCACCTTTGGCGAGGTGCTGCGCACGACGATGATCCGCCGCGCCTTCGAGGTGATCAGCGACATCCCCACGCGGCTCATCTGTTTCTCGGACGACATGGACGGCATGCGCAAGGTGCCGGGCAACGTGCCGAACCAGGACCGCCTGCGCGAGGACCTGCAACGCCCGCTGACCTCGGTCTACGACCCGTTCGAGACGCATGAAAGCTTTGGTCACCACAACAACGCCATGCTGCGCCGGTTCCTTGATACCTTCGGGTTCGAATACGAATTCTTCTCGGCCACCGAGTTCTACAAGTCCGGCCAGTTCGACGAGGTGCTGAAGCGCGCGGTCGAGAAATACGACGACATCATGAAGGTGATGCTCAAGTCGCTGCGCGATGAGCGGGCGGCGACCTATTCGATCTTCCTGCCGATCCACCCCGAAACCGGCCGCGTGCTTTACGTGCCGATGAAGGAGGTGAACGCGCAGGACTACACGATCACCTTCGACGACGAGACCGGCCGCGAATGGACCCTGCCCGTCACCGGCGGCAATGTGAAGCTGCAGTGGAAGCCCGACTTCGGCGCCCGCTGGGCCGCGCTGGACGTCGATTTCGAGATGTACGGCAAGGACCACAGCACCAACACGCCGATCTACGACGCGATCTGCGAGATCCTCGGCACCCCGGCGCCCGAGCATTTCACTTATGAGCTGTTCCTTGACGACAAGGGGCAGAAGATCTCCAAGTCGTCGGGCAACGGCATCTCGATCGACGAATGGCTGACCTATGCCTCGACCGAGAGCCTGTCGTATTTCATGTTCCTCAAGCCCAAGACGGCCAAGCGTCTGTATTTCGACGTGATCCCCAAGGCGATGGACGAATATCACCAGCAGCTGCGGGCCTACCACGATCAGGACATCGACAAGCAGCTGGCGAACCCGGTCTACCACATCCACAACGGCGATGTGCCGCGCTCGGACATGGTGGTGACCTTCTCGATGCTGCTGAACCTCGCCTCTGCCGCCTCGGCCGAGGACAAGTCGGCCCTGTGGGGCTTCATCGCGAAATACGCGCCCGATGCCACGCCCGAGACGCATCCGGGCCTCGATGCGGCCGCCGGCTATGCGGTGCGCTACTACAACGACTTCGTGAAGCCCGAGAAAGTCTACCGCGCCCCGACCGAGCAGGAGCGCGCGGCACTGACCGACCTGCGCGCGGCGCTGGCGGACGCGGGCAAGGCGCTGGAGCTGATCGCGCAGAAGAACGCGCTGGACGGCAAGGACGAACCCGCGCCGGCCGTGGACTATACCGACGAGGATTTCCTGCAGAGCATCGTCTTTGCCGTCGGGAAGGTGCATGGATTCGAGCCGCTGCGCGACTGGTTCAAGGCGATCTACGAGGTGCTGCTGGGCGCCAGCCAGGGCCCGCGGTTCGGCAGCTTCATCGCGCTTTACGGCCGGGACGAGACCATCGCGCTGCTCGATGACGGGCTGGCCGGCAAGCTGGCCGCCTGACGCGCACACCCGGCTCGGGCACCCGGGCCGGACCACACTTGAAGCGTCATACGGGCCACGCCACACGTCTTGCGCGAAGTACTGCCCTTGCGCCGCCTCTCGGCGGGTTTCGAAACACGTGCAGGACCGGTAAGATCGTGGAAACGTGATCGGGGCAATCTGCGACGCGAGAGGGATTCGGCATGAAGATCATCGTCCATTTCGGGCCGCCCAAGACGGGCTCGACCGCCATCCAGGCCGCCATCTGGCAGAACCGCAAGACGCTCGAGGAGGCTGGCATCCTGCTGCCGCTCTGGGGCCACGACCCGGTGCGCGCGCTGGCGACGCTGTATCACCATCCCGACCGACCGCTGGTGCCGGCCCTGCGCACCCATTTCCACACGCCCGAGGCGGCGATGCGCTGGTCCGAGAATTCCTGGCAGCGGCTGGAAAGGACCGTGGCCGAGCAGCGGCCGCACACGCTGCTGATCTCGTCCGAGCATTTCGCGTCGCTCAAGGACAAGGAGCCCTTCATCGCGCGGCTGCGCGCCTTGTCGCCGGACATTCACTGGATCGGCTATGCGCGCGATGCCGCCTCGCTTTACATTTCGTCTCTGGACCAGGCGATCCGCAGCGGCGCGCGGATGAAGGATCTCGAGTCGCCCTGGGAATTCACCTATCCCAAGACCAATCGCTACAAGATCTACCTGCAGGAATTCGGGCCCGAGCGGGTCACCGTGCGCATGCTGGACCGGGCCACGCTGGACGAAGGCGACGTGGTGCAGGATTTCTTCAACCGTGTGCGCGAGGCGGGCGTCGAGGTGCCGCCGATCAAGTCGCCGCAGGGGCAGTTGAACGCCTCGCTGTGCGGGGCGGCGACGGCCTACCTGCTGACGATCAACTACGGGTTCGATCGCTGGGACACCGGCGATGGCGGCACGGTCAAGGAACGCATGGCCCTGATCGACCGGCTGCGGGGCGCGCCGACCTTGCAGGACATGCCGCGGCTGGCCTTCCCGGATGACGCATTGCGCAACGTCGTGCGCTGGCGTGCCCGCGAAGAGCTGCGTTGGATCAACGGCAAGTTCGGCACCGAGCTGGACGATGGTCGCCCGGCCGGCGCCTGGCCGACCTGGGACGAACAGCGCGGCATCCTGCGCGACTGGATCATGGGATATTACAATCCCGAGGCCATGGCCAAGGTGCTGCCGGTCGCGATGAACGATCCACGTGTGAAGGCCGGCGCCAGCGCGGTGCAGGCGGCCTGAAGGCGTGCCCCGGGCGGGGTAATGAGTATTTGTGGAATAATGAAAGGGGGCGGGATCGCGGTGATCCTGCCCCCTTCGCGATCAAGACGGGCGGTCAGTGGCTGCCGAGGATGCCGGTGCGGACCGAATAGTTCGCGGCCACCGCGTAATCGGGGTCGTCGTCGCTGTCGATCACCAGGTGGCCGGCCTTTTTCAGCAGCCGGTGGCAGTCACGGCTGAGGTGGCGCAGCTGGATCGCCTTGCCCTGCTCCTCGTACTTGCTGGCCAGCGCCTCGATCGCCTGCAGGGCCGATTGGTCGACCACGCGGCTTTCGGCGAAATCGACCACCACCGTGTCGGGGTCGGCCTCGGGGTCGAAGAGTTCGGCAAAGCCGTCGGTCGAACCGAAGAAGAGCGGGCCGCGGATGCGGTAGATCTTTTTCGCGCCCTCGTCGCGGATGTCGGCATGGATGCGGATCGCGTTGTTCCAGGCATAGGCCAGCGCCGAGACGATCACGCCCACGACCACCGCGACGGCGAGGTCGGAATAGACCGTCACCACGGTCACCAGAACGATCACGAAGGCATCGGTCAGCGGCACGCGGAAGAGGATGCGCAGGGAGTTCCAGGCGAAGGTGCCGATGACGACCATGAACATCACGCCGACCAGGGCGGCGAGCGGGATCTGCTCGATCACAGACGACCCGACGAGGATGAAGGACAACAGGAACAGGGCCGCCACGATGCCGGCGACACGGGTGCGCCCGCCCGATTTCACGTTGATCATTGACTGGCCGATCATGGCGCAGCCGCCCATGCCGCCAAAGAAGCCGGTGACCGTGTTGGCCATGCCCTGGGCGATGCATTCCTGGCTGGCGCCGCCGCGCTGGCCGGTCATCTCGCCGACCAGGTTGAGGGTCAGCAGGGATTCGATCAGGCCGATGGCGGCAAGGATCACGGCGTAGGGCAGGATGATTTCCAGCGTCTCCCAGGTCAGCGGGACCATGGGGATGTGGAAGGGCGGCAGCGTGCCCTCGACCGAGGCGAGGTCACCGACGCGCGGCACATCGAGGCCGAAGGCGATGACCAGCCCGCCGGTGATGGCGATGCCGGCCAGCGGCGCGGGCACGATCTTGGTCACCTTGGGCAGGGCCCAGATCACCACCATGGTCAGCGCCACCAGCGCCAGCATGAGCACGAGCGGCCCGCCCGAGAGCCATTCGCCCCCCGACATGCCGTGGCCGGTGTTCTGCATGCTGCCCGGCACCTTGAACTGCCCGAGTTGCGCCAGGAAGATCACGATGGCGAGGCCATTGACGAAGCCCAGCATCACCGGATGCGGCACCATGCGGATGAACTTGCCCCAGCGCATGACCCCGGCGAAGATCTGCAAGAGGCCCATCAGCACCACGGTGGCGAACAGGTATTCCACCCCGTGCTCGGCCACCAGCGCCACCATGACCACCGCCAGCGCGCCCGTCGCGCCCGAGATCATGCCGGGCCGGCCGCCGAAGATCGCGGTGATCAGCCCGACGATGAAGGCGGCGTAAAGGCCCACCAGCGGCGCGACCCCGGCGACGAAGGCAAAGGCCACCGCCTCGGGCACCAGCGCCAGCGCGACGGTCAGGCCCGACAGCAGCTCGGTCTTGAATTGCATGGGGGTCAGCCGCGTCGTCGGCGCGAGGCTGAGATCGGGCATCGAGATGCGATTGGCATAGCGTGCCAGCAGGGCCTTGGCCATCGGGTCTTCCTGTTCTGTCTTTCGGGTGCGCGCCCCGGCGATACTGCAATGCAGCAAGAATGGCCACCCATTGTGGCCAAATGGCTGCGATTGGCCCCGGCCCCGGGGCGGATTTGCCGCGCGGGGCGGCTTTTCATTGCCGCGCGGGCGGTGCAGCATGGCCCCAAAGTCAAACACGGAGAGGCAGACATGGGCGAGACGATGATCGGCGTGATCGGCGGGTCGGGGATCTACGATCTCGAGGCGCTCGAGGGCAAGGAATGGGTCACGGTGGACACGCCCTGGGGCGCGCCTTCGGACGCGATCCTGACCGGCATGCTGGACGGGGTGAAGATGGCCTTCCTGCCCCGGCACGGGCGCGGGCATGTGCATTCGCCTTCGTCCGTCCCATACCGCGCCAATATCGACGCGCTGAAACGGCTGGGGGTGACGGATGTCGTCTCGGTCTCGGCCGTGGGGTCGTTCCGCGAAGAGATGGCGCCGGGGGATTTCGTCATCCTGGACCAGTTCATCGACCGGACCTTCGCGCGGGAGAAATCCTTCTTCGGCCCCGGCTGCGTGGCGCATGTGAGCGTGGCGCATCCGACCTGCACCCGCCTCGGCCGGGCCTGCCTGACAGCCGCGCGGGACGCGGGCATCACCGTGCATGACGGCGGGACCTACCTTGCGATGGAGGGGCCGCAATTCTCGACCCTCGCGGAATCGCGGATGTACCGCGAAAGCTGGGGCGCCGACGTGATCGGCATGACCAACATGCCCGAGGCGAAACTCGCCCGCGAGGCCGAGCTTTGCTACACCTCGGTCGCCATGGTCACCGATTACGACAGCTGGCACCCGGACCACGGTGAGGTCGACGTGACGAAGATCATCGAGACGCTGACGGGCAATGCCGCCAAGGCCCGGGACCTTGTCAGCCGCTTGCCGGCCCTGATGGGCCCGTCGCGCGACAGCTGCCCCCATGGCTGCGACCATGCGCTCGACTTCGCGATCCTGACCGCGCCCGAGGCGCGCGACCCCGAGGTGCTGGCACGGCTGGATGCCGTGGCGGGGCGGGTGCTGTAGCCGCGCGACCTCGTCAGAAACGCACGCGGCAGACAGTTTTCGACCGTAGCGCGACAAAACCTCTTGAGTTTGGGGCCGGAGATGCTCGCATAATCGGCCATCAAGCGGACCCCGTGTTGAGCCGGGCCAGCGTTCCATTCTGAAAAGGTCGATTTCAATGGCAACCCTTACCATCAACGAAGAACTGGTGCAGGCCCGTTATGTCCTGTCCACGTGGTCTACGCCGGCCATCGCCTCGGGTGACATAGTGGTTGTCGGGGTGAATGGCGCCGTCATCTCGACCGGGTCGTCGGCGATCCATGTCTCTGATGTGCCAGAGTTGGACATCGTGAACGACGGGCTGATCTCGGGCACGTCGCAATCAATCTATCTGGACGGCCCCGGTGGCATCTTCACGCTGACAAACGGCAACACCGGACGGATCGAGAACGATGGCGGCCGCCTCTATGCAGCACATATTAGTGGCGCGTCATCGACCGTCACCAACGCGGGCCAGATGGTGGGGTCGGCCGCCAGCGCCTACCCGACGCTCATTCAGACCTCGAGCACCTCGACCCTGGTCAACAGCGGCCTGATCACCGATTCCTCGACCGGACCCAAGACCTATGCAGCGACCGTAGCATTCTACGCCGTCAGTACGGCGAATTTCACTAACCTGAGCACCATTCAGGGCAACGGCACCGGCGGGACCGATACCGATGCGACCGTTGCCTTCATTGTCTCGACCGCATCGGTGACCTTCCACAACGAAGGACGGATCACATCACCGCGCCTCGCGGTCTATTCGGACGCCTGGATGTCAGAGGACTTCCGGAACAGCGGAACGATCGAGGGCGGGGTCAAGCTCTCGGACACGGTCGGCGCGAGCTTTCTGAACAGCGGCCTGATCTTCGGTGACGTGCTGATGCGCGGGGGGAACGACACCTATACCGCAGTGGGCGAAGGCATGGTGGAGGGTGAGGTTGACGGCGGCGACGGACAGGACGAACTCACCGGCGGGAATGCAGCCGATGTGCTGCGCGGCAGAGCGGGAACCGACGTGCTGCGCGGTTTCGGAGGCGACGACCTTCTGTATGGCGGCGACAATGCCGACAGCATCTATGCCGGCGACGGGGCGGATTCCGCCTGGGGCGGCGCCTGGGGCGACCTGATCGAAGGTCGCGACGGCGCCGATTCCCTTCGGGGAGAGGGCGGCGGCGACACACTGCTGGGCGGGCTCGGGCGTGACTGGATCTATTCCGGGGACGGTGCGGATGAGGCATCAGGTGGCAGGGGCGACGACCTGGTCTTTGGCGGGAACGGCGGCGATACGCTCCGGGGCGATGACGGCGGCGATGAGCTGTTTGGCGGACTCGGCCAGGATGCGATCTATGCCGGAAACGGCGCGGACACGGCCCTGGGCGGGGACGGCGACGACCTCGTTTACGGCGGCAATGGCCATGACAGCCTACAGGGCGGCGGCGGGGCCGACACCCTGGGTGGCGGTGCGGGCCGTGACACCATCGCGGGTGGCGCGGGCAACGACCGGATCGACGCCGGCAGCTGGGCCGATGTGCTCTACGGCGGCGATGGCGCCGACACGTTGAACGGCGGCCTCGGGGCCGACACCATGACCGGTGGCGCCGGGGCGGATGTGTTCGTCCTGTCGAATGCGGCGCACAGCGGATTGGGCGCGGCTTCGGACCGGATCGCCGATTTCGAGCAGGGCCTGGACCGGATCGACCTGTCGGCGCTTGGTGTCTCGTGGAACGGGACCGCCAGCTTCGACGGCTCGGCCAATTTCGCCCGCTACTACACCGATTTCGGCCATGCCCATGTGATGATCGACCTCGACGGAGACCGGGCCGTCGATCTGCGGCTGGTGGTCGAGGAGACGGCCTCGCTGTCGGCGGTCGATTTCATCCTGTAAGCCCGCGACCGGCTGGACAGACCGCCCCGGTCCAGCCATCGTGAGCGCAGATGCAGGGGGGCGTGCCGCATATGAAGACCGTCAAGGATTACATCCGCACCATCGTCGATTTCCCGCACGAGGGGATCATGTTCCGCGACGTGACCACTCTGTTTGCGGATCCGCGCGGATTTCGCATGGCGGTGGACCAGATGCTGCACCCCTATGCCGGGCAGCGGATCGACAAGGTCGTGGGGCTCGAGGCGCGCGGCTTCATCCTGGGTGGCGCCATCGCGCACCAGCTCGGCACCGGCTTCGTGCCGATCCGCAAGAAGGGCAAGCTGCCCGGGGCCGTGATCTCGGAGGAATACACGCTGGAATACGGAGAGGCGGTGGTCGAGATCCACGACGACGCGATCACCGGGTCCGAAAAGATCCTGCTGGTCGACGACCTGCTGGCCACCGGCGGCACCGCCGAGGCCGGGATCAAGCTTGTCGAACGGCTGGGCGGAGAGATCATGGGCTGTGCCTTCATCATCGACCTGCCCGAGCTGGGCGGTCGGGCCAAGCTCGAAGGGCTGGGGATGGACGTGCATGCGCTCTGCGCCTTCGAGGGGCTGTAAAAGGGGGCGCTGCCCCCGTCTCCCTTCGGGCGGACTCTCCCGGAGTATTTCGGGAAAAGTGAAAGAGTGGGCTGCGTTCAGGCGCCCGCGCGCAGCACTGCGCCGGGATTCATGATGCCCAGGGGGTCGAGCGCGGCCTTGATCGCCCGCATTGCCGCCAGCTTGGCCGGATCGCCGTAGCGTTCGAGGTCCGCGACCTTGAGCCGCCCGATCCCGTGCTCGGCGCTGACCGATCCGTCCATCGCGTGCACGAGGTCATGGACCGCCTGCTGCACCTCGGTCTTGGCATTGCCATAGTCGGACCGGCTGCGCCCCTTCGCGGGGAAGACGTTGTAATGCAGGTTGCCATCGCCGAGGTGGCCGAAGGCATTGATGCGGAAATCGCCCATGCCGGCCAGCATCGCGTTGCCACGGCGCAGGAAGTCGGGGATGTCCGAGATCGGGATCGACACGTCATGGCTCGAGATCGATCCGATCAGGCGGTTCGCCTCGGGGATCGTTTCGCGGAGGGTCCAGAGGTCGTGCCGCTGCGCCTCGGACTGGGCGATGATCCCGTCGGTGGCGAGATCCTGGTCGAGCGCCGCCTCGAACAGCGCCATCAGCTCTTCGGCCGGGTCGATGCCGCGCGGCAGACCCAGTTCCACCAGGACCATCCAATCCGGCGTGTCAGCGAAGGGCAGGCGCACCTGCGGCATGGTTTCGGCCAGGAAATGCAGCCCCTGCCCCGAGATCAGTTCGAAGGCGCTGACGCCCTCGCCGGCGCGGTCGCGGGTCAGGTTCAAGAGCGCGACGGCGGCGGCCGGGTCCGGCACCACCATGAGCGCGGTGCCAAGGGCGGCGGGGCGCGGGGCAAGCTTGAGGGCGGCGGCGGTGATCACGCCCAGCGTGCCCTCGGCGCCCATCAGGAGGTGGCGCAGGTCATAGCCGGTGTTGTCCTTGCGCAGCCGCTTGAGCCCGTGCCAGGTGGACCCGTCCGGCAGCACCGCCTCAAGCCCCAGCACCTGGTCGCGGGCATTGCCGTAGCGCAGCACGTTCACCCCGCCCGCGTTGGTCGACAAGAGCCCGCCGATCCGGGCCGAGCCCTCGCTGGCCAGTGACAGCGGGAAGAGCCGGCCTTCGGCCTCGGCCCGCGCCTGGACGTCGGCCAGGATCGCGCCGGCCTCGACCAGCATCACGTTCTCCTGCGGGTGGATTGCGCGGATTGCGGTCATCCGCTCGAGCGACAGGATCAGCGGGGCGGGCTGGCCGTCGGGGCAGACCTGCCCGCCGACAAGGCCGGTGCCTCCGCCATAGGGCAGCACGCCGACACGGGCCGCGGCGCAGGCGCGGATGATGGTGGCGACTTCCTCGGTACTGGCGGGCGCGGCCACGACGGCCCCCTGTCCCTTCCAGGTCCCCCGCGGCTCTTCGAGGTACCTCGGCTCCACGCTGCGCAACGTGCCCGCCGGCAGTTGCGCGGCGAGGCCGTCCAGAAAATCGCTATCCGCCGGGTTCAACATGGCGCGCCCTCCAAGTGCCCGGCATGGTTAGCAGGCCGGGCCGGCGGCGGCTACTCGGGATCGCGCAGGAGGCGCGGCTGCATCATCACCACGGTCGGCCGGTCCGGCAGGCTGCGCAGGGAGACCTCGATGAAGCTTTGTGCCCCGCGCTCGATTGCGAATTCGTCCTGCATCCCTTGCGCGAAGGCATCCAGCGCATAGCCCGAGAACCAGTGCATCGGCAGCACGATCCGCGCCTTCATGCGCTTGAGCGTGTCGATCATGACCGGCAGCGGCAGGGTCATGCCGCCATCGACCGGCGCCATGACCACGTCGAGCCGGCCGATGGCGGCGTATTGCTCGGCATTGGGTTCGTGGTGCAGGTGGCCGAGATGGCCGATGCAGAGCCCGCCGACCTCGAAGATGAAGATCGAGTTGCCCTGGTCCTCGCGCCCCCCGCCCGAGCGGATGTCGGTCGAGACATTGCGGATCAGCACTTCGCCGAGGTCGAGATGGTGATCGATCCCCGTCCCGTATGCCTCGCCCCAGCCGGGCAGCACATGGGGGATCGCCGGGTCGGGCGCGGCGGTCCAGTGCGTGGAATGGGCGTGGTTCATGGTGACCACGTCGGGGATCACCTTTGTCGCGCCGACGAAGCCGGTGTAATCGGTGACGATGGTCAGCCCGCCCGGTGTCTCGATCAGGAAGGAGGCATGCGAGACGTAGTGGATGCGCACGGTGTAATCGTCGGGCAGCGGCGCGCGGTAGCTGGCCTTGTGCAGGTATTCGATCCCCGGCGCGGCATCGGCGATGGCGATGCAATGGCTCGGTCGCCGGTCCTGAGCAGCGGCGGGCAGCGCGAGGGACAGCAGGATCAACAGGGGGGCAAGGACACGCAGCATGGGATACCTCCGGGTTTGCCGGAGCCTAGCATGGAACCGCGCGGTTCGGGCCGATTGGCGCGCTTCACGTTTGCGTGGGTGCAGGGTTGGGCGATCTCGAGGCGAAGCGCCTGCGGCGGGCGGGTTGAGGGGGCGCTGCCCCCTCGGCGCCAGGGCGCCTCACCCCCGAGGTATTTGGAAAACGATGAAGGACCGGGCGGGTGCGGGGCGAAGGTGTTGCGCAAGTCCGGCGTCAGTAGGATTCGCGATGGTCTGACGGGAGCGGTCCGCCCCTCATTTCACTTTTCCCCAAATACTCCCGTCGGAGGCGTTCCGACCTTTGCCAAGGACGGAAAGTTCAGGGTGTGTCAGCCGACCTCGGTCCGGCCGCGGCGGTCATTGCGCAGGGCGGCATAAAGCACATGGGTGCGCCAGCGGCCGTTGATCTGCAGGTAGCTTTGCGCGACCCCCTCGTACTTGAAGCCGGTCTTTTCCAGGAGGGCCCGCGAGGGGGTGTTCTCCGGCAGGCAGCCCGCCTCGATCCGGCTGAGGTCGAGCGTGTGGAAGGCGTAGTGCACCAACGCCTCGATCGCCTCGCGCATGAAACCGTTGCGGGCGTAGCGTTCGCCCGTCCAGTAGCCGACCGTGGCCGATTGCGCGGGACCCCGGCGGATGTTGTCGAGCGTGATTGCCCCCACCAGCCGCTGCCCGTCGCGCTGCACCAGGAACAGCGGATAGGCCGTGCCCGCCTGCACCGACCGACGCGCCCAGTAGACGCGGTTGGTAAAGCTCTTTCGGGTGAGGTGATCGGCGGCCCAGGTCGGCTCCCACGGAGTGAGAAAAGCGCGGCTTTCCGCGCGCAGGGCCGTCCAGGAGGAAAAATCGTGATGCTCGGGCGCACGCAGGGTCAGCCGGTCAGTTTCCAGCCGGACCTTGCGTTTGCCGCGCAGCATCAGGCCGCCCGTCTGAGCTGGAGCGCCTCCAGGTCGGGGGCATGACCCAGCGGACCGTAGAGGGCCAGCGCCGCCGGCGCCTTGCGCACCAGCTGGCTTGCGAAGGCGCGCACGTCCTCGCGCGTCACCGCGTCGATCTTGCCGACGACTTCCTCGAGATCGGGCACGCGCCCCCAGATCTCCATCATCCGCGCGAGGCGTTCGGCGCGCGAGGACGGGCTTTCGAGGCCCATCAGCAGCCCGGCCTTCATCTGGGCGCGGGCGCGGGCGATTTCCTCGTCGGACATGTCGTCGGCGGCGCGCTTCATCTCGTCGATGGTGATTTCGGCCAGCTCGGTCAGCTTGTCGTCGCTGGTCCCGGCATAGAGCGTGAACTGCCCTGTGTCGGAATAGGCGCCGGCCTGGCTGAAGATCGTGTAGCAGAGCCCGCGCCGCTCGCGCACCTCCTGGAACAGGCGCGAGGACATGCCGCCCCCCAGCGCGACCGAGTAGACCTGCGCCGTGTGGATCATCGGGTCGGTGTAATCGGGGCTTTCGAAGCACAGCGCGAAATGCGCCTGCTCGAGCGGCTTGTCGCGGCGCACCTGCCCGCCAAGGAAGGACGCCCGGTCGGGCGCCAACGCGTTGCGCGGCTTGAGATGGCCGAACAGCGCCTCGGCCTGGGCCACGATCTCTTCGTGGTCGATGGCGCCGGCGGCCGACAGGATCAGCTGGCCCGGCCCGTAATGTTCGGCCACGAAGGTCCGCAGGTCATCCTCGCCGAAGGCGCGCACCCGCTCGGCCGGGCCGAGGATCGTGCGGCCAAGGGCCTGGCCGGGGTAGGACACCTCTTGCAACCAGTCGAAGATCACGTCGTCGGGCGTGTCATGGGCCTGGCCGATTTCCTGCAGGATCACCCCGCGTTCGACCTCGATCTCGCGCTTGTCGAAGACGGGGTTCATCACGATGTCGGCCACCACGTCCAGCGCCAGCGGCACATCGTCCTTGAGCACGCGGGCGTAATAGGCCGTGACCTCGCGCGAGGTATAGGCGTTGATATAGCCGCCCACGTCCTCGATCGCCTCGGCGATCTGCAGCGCGCTGCGCCGCTCGGTGCCCTTGAACGCCATGTGTTCGAGGAAATGCGCGATGCCGTTCTGTTCCGCGCGCTCGTGTCGTCCGCCGGCCATGACCCAGATGCCGATGGCAGCGGATTGCAAGCTGGGCATATGCTCGGTGACGACGCGCAGCCCGTTCGAGAGCGTGTGGATTCTGACGGTCAATTGGTTCTCCGTTCCCGGATCAGGGCTTCGAGCGTGGTGAGGTCGTTGGCGACTCGGGTCACCCGTTCCGGTCGCTCATACAGGTCCGCCATGCGCGGGGGAAGCCCGGGGCGTTCGCCGCTGGCCTTTTCCACCGCGTCGGGGAATTTCGCCGGGTGCGCCGTGGCCAGTGTGATCATCGGCGTGGCGCCAAGGTGCGCCTCGGCCACGTGGACGCCGACGGCGCTGTGGGGGCACAGCAGCTCGCCGCTGGTCTTGCGCTGCTGGGTGATGGTCTGCAGCGTTTCCTCTTCGCTGACGCGGCCCGAGGCAAAGGTGGCCTGCAGCATATCCAGCGCCCCTTGCGAAACGGTGAACCCGCCTGCCTTGAGCTCGTCCATCAGCTGCGCCACGGCCTTGCCGTCACGGTCGTAGGCGTCGAACAGTGCCCGTTCGAAGTTCGAGCTGACCTGGATATCCATCGAGGGCGAGATCGACGGGTGCACGTCGGACATCTTGTAGCCGCCCGTCGTCAGGCAGCGGTGCAGGATGTCGTTCTGGTTGGTCGCGATCACCAGCTTGTCGATCGGCAGGCCCATTTTCTTGGCGATGTAGCCGGCGAAGATGTCACCGAAATTGCCCGTCGGCACGGTGAAGCTGACCGCACGGTGCGGCGCGCCCAGCGACACGGCGGATGAGAAGTAATAGACGACCTGCGCCAGCACCCGCGCCCAGTTGATGGAGTTGACGCCGGCGAGGCCAACCTCGTCGCGGAAGTCGAAATCGTTGAACATGTCCTTGAGCCGCGCCTGGCAATCGTCGAAATGCCCGTCGAGCGCGAGTGCATGGACGTTCGATTCAGACGGCGTGGTCATCTGGCGGCGCTGAACTTCCGACACCCGGCCATGGGGGAAGAGGATGAAGACATCCACGTTGTCGAGCCCCTTGAACGCCTCGATCGCGGCGGATCCGGTGTCGCCCGAGGTGGCGCCGACGATGGTCACGCGGGCATCTCGGCGCTTAAGCTCGTACTGGAAGAGCTGGCCGATGAGCTGCATGGCAAAGTCCTTGAAGGCCAGGGTCGGCCCATGGAACAGCTCGAGCAGGAAGTGGTTCGGCGCCAGTTGCACCAGCGGCGCCCGGGCCGGATGGTCGAAGCCCGCATAGGCGCGGTCGATGATGCCGCGGAAGTCGTCATCGGGGATCGTGCCGCCGAGAAAGGGACGCATGACGCGGAACGCGATCTCTTCGTAGCTTTGCCCGGCGAGGGCCGCGATGTCGGCGGCGCTCATCGTCGGGACGGTCTCGGGCACGTAAAGCCCGCCGTCGCGCGCAAGGCCCGTCAGCATCGTGTCGGTAAAGCTCAGCGCCGGAGCGGCGCCGCGGGTCGAGATGTAGTTCATCGATCTGCCTTCTGTCGGGCCCGGAGTCCCGCGATGTAATAGCCTGTCATGACCGCCCATGCGAGGGCCATCAGGAACCAGGTCCCCGCGTATTGCAGGTGGTCGTTCGGGATGCCGGCCGTGTCAACCGGAAGCGGCATCATGTTCGCCTCGGGCGGCGAGATTTCGCGGGCGATGACCAGCACCGGCTCGGTCCCCAATTCGGCGGCCAGCGCGGGGATGTCGCGGGCGAACCAGATGTTCGCGGCGCGGTCGGGCGCGGGGGTGGAGGAGGTGACCTCGTCCGGCCAGTGCAGGTTGCCGGTGACGGTCACCGGCCCCGCGGGCGGCGCGGGCTGGTCGAGGTCGAGCCGCAGGAAGCCGCGGTCGATCAGCAGACGGCGGCCCTCGGTCTCGAAGACGTCGATCAGCCGGTAGCCTGCGCCCATCTGCCGGGTGCTGACCAGCACGCGGATCGCGCCGGGCAGGATCTGCCCCGTGGCCCGGACCGGCAAGTAGCGGTCTGCCTCGGGGTCGGGATTTGCGGGGATGGCGACAGGCGCGCCGGCGATCCGCGCCTCGATATCCGCCAGGATGCCCTCTTTCCATTGCAACCGCTGCACCTGCCAGATGCCCAGCGAGAGGAAGACCGCGAGGCCGAGCAGGCCGAAGAACAGGGGCAGGATCAGGGCGCGGCGCATGGGTGGTCCGGTGGTCTTTGGATGGCAGAAACGCGCGGGGTCCCCCGCGCGTTTCGAATTCCGTTCGAATGGAGATGTAGGGTGGGGTTCTACCCCACCGCCCGCTCAGCCGCCCCAGATGTAGACGGCTGCGAAGAGGAACAGCCACACGACGTCGACGAAGTGCCAGTACCAGGCGGCGGCCTCGAAGCCGACGTGCTGTTCCGGCGTGAAGTGGCCGCGCAAGGTCCGCATCAGGCAGATGAACAGGAAGATGGTCCCGATCACCACGTGGAAGCCGTGGAAGCCCGTCGCCATGAAGAAGTTGGCGCCGTAGATGTTGCCCGAGAAGCCGAAGGCGGCGTGGCTGTATTCATAAACCTGGAACACGGTGAAGATCGCGCCGAGGGCGATGGCGAGCGTCAGGCCCCAGACCATGTCCTTGCGGTTGTTCTCGTGCACCAGCGCATGGTGCGCCCATGTGGCGGCCGCGCCCGAGCAGAGCAGGATCAGCGTGTTGATCAGCGGCAGGTGCCAGGGGTCGAAGGTCTCGATACCCGCAGGCGGCCAGACGCCGTCGACCGCCGGGCTTTCGGGGCCCATCGGGTACATGGCATGCTTGAAGAAGCTCCAGAACCACGCGAAGAAGAACATCACCTCGGACATGATGAACAGGATGAAGCCGTAGCGCAGGCCGATGCGGACCACCGGGGTGTGATCGCCGGTCTGGCCTTCGTGGACGACATCCGACCACCAGCCGAACATGACGTAGAGCACGCCGATCAGCCCGGCGAAGAACACGTAGGGCGTGATGCTCTGCATCCACAACACGGCCCCGAACAGCATGGTAAAGCCGAAGACCGCGCCCAGGAACGGATAGATCGAGGGCGGCAGGATGTGATAGTCGTGGTTCTTAACATGTGCCATGGGTGTTCCCTCGTTCTTGGCCTAGTTAAAGCTTGCGTCCTGCTCCGTTTCCAGGCTGGCGGCCTGGTCTTCGGGCAGGTCGATCTCGTGGAACGTGTAGCCCAGCGTGATGTTGTGGATGTACTGACCTTCCCGGTCCTCCACGATCTCAGGGTCCACGTAGAAGCTCACGGGCATTTCCACCCGCTCGCCCGGTTGAAGCACCTGCTCGGTAAAGCAGAAGCATTCCACCTTGATGAAGAATCCGCCGGCCTGGTAGGGCACGACGTTGTAGCTGGCCGCGCCCGCGATGGGCCGGTCGGTCGGGTTGTAGGCCTCGTAGAAGACCAGCGCGTCCTGGCCGATGTTGATTTCCATCTCGCGGGTCATCGGCTTGAAGACCCAGGGGAAATCACGTTCGACCGAGGCGTCGAACCGGACCTTGATGGTCTGGTCCAGCACTTCGTGCTCATAGGCGGCATCCGAGGCGACGCCGGTGGTGCCGCCAAACCCGGTCACCCGGCAGAACCAGTCGTAGAAGGGCACGGCCGCCCAGGCCATGGCGCCCATGAAGACGACGACGCCGACCAGGTAGGCGACGGTGCGGTTGGGACCTTCGAGACGTTTCATTGCGATGCCTCCGTTGCCGGGGCCTGACGCGCCGCGCCTTCGCGGTTGGTCTTGACCAGGGTCAGGCCGAACACGATGCCGATGAACGCCACCAGCACGAGTGCCGTGCCGATGTTGCGCCCCATCCGGCGCTTGTGCAGGTCGTGGGTCGGTTGCAGGGCCATGTTACCAGCCTCCCATGCCGAAACGGGTCAGCACGGCCTCGGCCAGGATCGCGCCGAAGTGCAGGAAGAGATAGAGCAGCGAGAGCTTGAAGAAGCGGCGCTCGACCGCGAAATTGTCCGCTTCGCTCGCCACCTCGTCGCGGCGCCAGATATCGACGGCGCCCTTGAGGAACAGCGCGTTCAGGACCAGCGCGACGGCCAGGTAGACCGGCCCGCCGATGCCGGTGAAGGCGGCGGCGATAGTCATGACGGCCAGAAGGACAGTGTAGACAAGGATGTGCAGGCGGGTCGCCGGACGGCCGTGGGTCACAGTCAGCATCGGCACGCCGGCATCGTCGTAATCCGAACGCATGAACAGCGCGAGGGCCCAGAAATGCGGCGGGGTCCACATGAACGTCAGGCAGAACATGAGGACGGCTTCGACGCTGATGCTGCCGGTCGCGGCGGCCCAGCCGATCATCGGGGGGAAAGCGCCCGCGGCGCCGCCGATTACGATGTTCTGCGGCGTCGAGCGCTTGAGCCACATGGTGTAGATCACCACGTAGAAGAAGATGGTGAAGGCCAGCAGCGCCGCCGCCAGCAGGTTGGTCGCCAGGAACAGCATGACCACCGAGATCACCGACAGCGCGATGCCGAAGGCTTTCGCCTCGCCGGGCGTCACCTTGCCGGCCGGGATCGGGCGGCCCTTGGTGCGCCGCATCACGGCATCGATATCCGCATCCCACCACATGTTCAGCGCGCCCGAGGCGCCGCCACCGATGGCGATGAACAGGATCGCGACGAAGCCCACGAAGGGGTGAACCGGCACGGGCGCGGCCAGCAGACCGACCAGGGCCGTGAACACGACCAGCGACATGACGCGCGGCTTGAGCAGCGCGAAGAAATCGCCAAAGCCTGCCTCCCCCGCCTGGGCGGTGATTGAGGTCTGGGTATTGATCGAAGCGTCGCTCATGGTCGTCCGGTCATGCTCGCAAGGGTCATGGTCTCAAGTTGCGCGAAATGGGCGGAGGCCGCCCATTTCAGGGGGTCGGAAGGCAGGCCCGGGGCCCGCCGCCGGGATCACTCGGCCGCAGCCACGTTGTAGCTGCGCGGCTTGCCGGCATATTCCTCGATCGCACCGTCAAGCCAGGCGTCGTAGGCCTCTTGCGAGACGACCTTGACCGTGATCGGCATATAGGCGTGGTCCTTGCCGCACAGCTCCGAGCACTGGCCGAAGTAGATGCCTTCCTGCTCGGCCGAGAACCACAGCTGGGCGATCCGGCCCGGCACGGCGTCCTGCTTCACGCCGAAGGCCGGGATGGTCCACGAATGGATCACGTCGGCGCCGGTGATGTCCATCACCACGACGGTATTCACGGGCACGACCACGGCGGTGTCGGTGGCCAGCAGGTACTGCGCCTGCTCGTAGCCGGCCTCTTCCAGCTCGTCACGCTGCAGCATGAAACTTTCGAACCCGAACTCGTGGTCGGTGTATTCATAACCCCAGTACCACTGGTAGCCAGTCACCTTGATGTGGATGTCACCCTCGGGGATCTCCTGCTGCTTGAACAGCACCGGCAGCGAGAAGGCGCCGATGAAGAACAGGATGACGATCGGCACGATGGTCCAGGCCACCTCGATCGGGGTGTTGTGGGTGAAGGTCGCCGGCTTGGGATTGGCCTTGCTGTTGTGGCGCAGGATGACCCAGGCCAGCAGAACCGTCACGAACAGCACGATGGCGATGATGATCACGTTGATCATCCCCTCGAGCCAGTGGATGTCGCGCGCCAGTTCGGTCGCGGCCGGCTGCCAGCCGGTCTTGCCGGCCAGCGGCTGGCCGATGATTTCCAGACCATCCTGAGCCAGGGCCGGAGCGGCTGCGAATGCGGCAGTGATGCCTGCGAGAATCGATTTAATACGCATGTGTCACCCTGATTGCGTCAGTGGTTTTCATAGGCTCCTCCGCTCCCTGTTTGCGGCGGGCAGCCGCGGGCGCGAGGGAATCCCGTTGTTTTGCTGTCGCTATGAACCATATTCTGGTCACCAGATAAAGAACCTAGCTTGCGGCAAACGGACGCTTTTTTGATTTGGATCAAGAGCCGCATATCGGAGAGCCCATGACCGACACCCGCTTCCAACCCTTTGAAAACGCTCTGGACAAGGACCAGGCGCTGGCCCTGCTGCGCGAGGCGACGGCCGGCGCGGAGGACGGCGAGCTTTTTCTGGAACGCCGCCGCTCCGAGGCGCTGGTCTTCGATGACGGGCGTCTCAAAACCGCCAGTTACGACGCGACCGAGGGCATGGGCCTGCGCGCCGTGAACGGCGAAGTGGCCGGTTACGCCCATTCCAGCGAGATTTCCGAATCGGCCCTGCGCCGTGCAGTCGACACAGCTCGGCTCGCGGTCGGCGCGGGAGGCGGCACCTTCGCCGCCGGCCCCCGCCCGACCAACACGCGGCTCTATACCGACCGCGACCCGATCGCCGACGCCGCCTTCCCGGTCAAGGTCGAGACGCTGCGCGAGATCGACGCCTTTGCCCGCGACATGGACCCGCGCGTGGTGCAAGTCAGCGCGACCATCGCGGCGTCCTGCCAGGAGGTCGAGATCCTGCGCCCCGACGGCGTGCATGTGATTGACGTACGGCCCATGACCCGCGTGAACGTGTCGGTCATCGTCGAACAGGACGGGCGGCGCGAATCCGGCACGGCCGGCGGCGGCGGCCGCATCGCGCTGGACGGGCTGCTGGACCCGGCCGACTGGCAGGCCAAGGCGCGCGAGGCATTGCGCATCGCGCTGGTGAACCTGCGGGCCGTCCCCGCCCCCGCCGGCGTCATGGACATCGTGCTTGGCCCCGGCTGGCCCGGTATCCTGCTGCACGAGGCGATCGGGCACGGGCTGGAAGGCGACTTCAACCGCAAGGGCAGTTCGGCTTTCGCCGGGCTGATGGGTCAGCAGGTGGCGGCCAAGGGCGTGACCGTTCTGGATGACGGCACGATCCCCGACCGGCGCGGCTCGATCACCGTGGATGACGAGGGCACCCCATCGGGCCGGAACGTGCTGATCGAAGACGGCATCCTGGTGGGCTACATGCAGGACCGGCAGAACGCGCGCCTCATGGGCGTGGAGCCCACCGGCAACGGACGCCGCGAAAGCTATGCCCATGCGCCGATGCCGCGGATGACCAACACATACATGACGGGCGGCGATGCCGACCCGGCCGACATCGTGGCCGACCTCAAGGACGGCATCTGGGCCGTCGGCTTCGGCGGCGGGCAGGTCGACATCACCAACGGCAAGTTCGTGTTCTCCTGCACCGAGGCGTACCGGGTCAAGGACGGCAAGGTCGGCGCCCCGGTCAAGGGCGCCACGCTGATCGGCGACGGCCCCGAGGCGCTGAAACGCATCCGCGCGCTGGGCAACGACATGGCACTGGACCCCGGCATGGGGAACTGCGGCAAGGCCGGCCAATGGGTGCCGGTTGGCGTCGGCCAGCCGACCACGCTGATCGGCGGGCTGACCGTGGGCGGCGCCGGCGGATGAGCTGGCCGGCGATCCGGACCGAGCCGGTCTTGTTCGCGCCGCAGCAGCACCTGTTGGCGGGCATCGGGACGTTCCTGCTCATGCCGTTGATCGGCCTTGCGATCAGCGTCCTGGGAATTGTCGCGCTCTACACGACTGCCTCGGACAGGGCTGTCTCGATCTTCGCGGCGCCGGGATTGATCCTGACGTTCGGCGCTCTGTTCAGCTGGATCGGCATGATCTTTCTCGTGCCGGTTGCTGCCCGGGCCTGTGCCCGCGGGTGGGCCGGTTGGGCTTCGAGCCTCGTCGCCGGTGCCGCCATCGGCTTTTGTGTCGGGCTGGCGATCGGACTTGTCCGCGCCGGCCTGCACCCCCCGAACCCGGAGGTATTGCGGGCCGATAATCTGACCCATCCGCTGCCGGCAGTGTACGGCACGGTTTCGGGCGCACTCCATGCACTGCTCCACATGAGCCTTCTGCGGCGGCGCGCACGCCCGGGCGGGGCTGCCTCCCAGCCAAATTGACCCGAATTCGATTTTCTCTCGCTTTCCGGGAATCATTCACACCTTGTTAACCAATGACGCGTAACTCTTGAGGTGCAAGAGGACGAGGGCACGATGACCGGGGATACAGTTTCTTCCACTCACCCCCTACTCCCACCCACCACGGAAGATGACCGGGTATCGTGGCTTCGCCTCTTGCGCTCCCGCCGCGTCGGGATCGCGACCTTCTACAGATTGATGGGCGAACATGGCTCCGCTCAGGCGGCGCTGGAGGCTCTGCCCGCCATCGCGGCCGAGGCCGGGGTCGAGAATTACGAGACCTGCCCCGAGGGCGTCGTGCTGGCCGAGTTGCGGCGCGGCCGCGAGGCAGGGGCACAACTGATCTTCCGGGGCGATCCGACCTACCCGGCCCCTCTCACGGAACTGCCGGACCCGCCGCCGATGCTTTGGGCGGTGGGGGACCTGTCGGTCCTGCAACGCCCTGCCGTGGCGCTGGTCGGGTCGCGCAATGCCTCGGCGCTTGGCACGCGCATGGCCCGGTCGCTGGCCAAGGGGCTGGCGCGCGAGGGCTGGATCGTCGTGTCGGGCCTGGCCCGGGGCATCGACGCCGCAGCCCATCACGCCAGCCTCGAGACCGGGACCATCGGCGTTCTGGCGGGCGGGGTCGACGTGCTTTACCCGGCCGAGAACGCCGCCATGGCCGAAGAAATCCCCAAACATGGCCTGCGCCTCTCCGAGCAGCCCATGGGCATGCAGCCCATGGCGCGGCATTTCCCCGCGCGCAACCGCATCGTGTCGGGCCTGGCCCGCGCGGTCATCGTGGTCGAGGCGGCGGCGAAATCGGGCAGCCTGATCACCGCCCGCAATGCGCTCGACCTTGGGCGCGAGGTGATGGCGGTGCCGGGCCATCCCTTCGATAACCGTGCCGCCGGCTGCAACATGCTGCTGCGCGACGGCGCCCGGCTGGTGCGCGGCCCGCAGGACGTGATCGAGGCCCTGCCCGAACTTGCCCCCCAGCTCGACCAGCCTGCCCTGCCCCTGCCCGAACCCGACGCCCCGGACGCGCTGCCCGAGATTCCACGCGCCGCGCCCGAACGCCGCAGCCTGCAGGACACCGCCGCGCTGCACAGCCTGATCCTTGACCGGCTCAGCACCGCGCCCATCACCGAGGACGAGCTGATCCGGGCCGTCGGCGCCAGCGCCCGGCTGACCTGCCCCGCCGTGGTCGAGCTCGAGATCGCGGGCAAGGTCCAGCGCCACCCCGGCAGCCTCATCTCGCGCCTGCCCTGACGCGCAGCCCGGTCCCGCGCCAGATGGCCGCGTCAAGGCCGAACACGCGCCATATATAATGAGAGCGCCCCGGCACCGCATTGACAATCCGCCGCTCCGCCCCACATGTTCCGCCGCCAACGGGGCACCCCTGACTCGCCCCGCGAACCGAAAGGAATGTGCATGCCAGTCGTCGTCGTCGAATCCCCGGCCAAGGCCAAGACGATCAACAAGTATCTGGGATCCGACTACACGGTTCTGGCCTCTTACGGGCACGTGCGCGACCTGCCGGCCAAGGACGGATCGGTCGACACGGAGCACGATTTCGACATGACCTGGGAGGTCGGCAACGATTCCCGCAAGCATGTGAAAGCCATCGCCGACGCGCTCAAGGACGACAACGCCCTGATCCTCGCGACCGACCCCGATCGCGAGGGCGAGGCGATCAGCTGGCACCTGAAGGAGGCGCTGACCAAGCGCAAATCCATCAAGAAGGACACGCCGGTCAGCCGCGTGACCTTCAACGCGATCACCAAGGCCGCCGTGACCGAGGCGATGGCGAACCCGCGCGACATCGACGCCCCGCTGGTCGAAGCGTACCTGGCCCGCCGCGCGCTCGATTACCTCGTGGGCTTCAACCTCAGCCCGGTCCTGTGGCGCAAGCTGCCCGGCGCGCGGTCGGCCGGCAGGGTGCAATCGGTCTGCCTGCGCCTCATCGTCGAGCGCGAGATGGAGATCGAGGCGTTCAGGGCGCGCGAATACTGGTCGGTCAAGGCGCAGCTGACCACCCCCCGCGGCCAGACCTACGAGGCGCGGCTCACCACGCTGGCCGGAAAGAAACTCGACCGGTTCGACCTTGCCAACGAGACCGACGCCGAGATGGCCGTCAGCGCCGTCTCCAAGCGCAATCTCAAGATCACCTCGGTCGAGGCGAAGCCGGCCAGCCGCAACCCCTCGGCGCCCTTCATGACCTCGACCCTGCAGCAGGAGGCCAGCCGCAAGTTCGGCATGGGCGCGCGGCAATGCATGAACGCGGCCCAGCGCCTCTACGAGGCCGGCCACATCACCTACATGCGGACCGACGGCATCGACATGGCGCCCGAAGCGGTCACCGCCTGCCGCGAGGCGATCACCGACCGCTATGGCGCGAGCTATGTCCCGAAAGAGCCGCGCATCTACAAGAACAAGGCCAAGAATGCGCAGGAAGCGCATGAATGCATCCGGCCGACGGACATGACCAAGGACGCGCCCGCGCTCAAGCTCAAGGACGAGGACCAGCGCCGGCTTTATGACCTGATCTGGAAGCGCACGCTAGCCTGCCAGATGTCCGGCGCGCGGCTTGAACGCACCACGGTCGAGATCGGCAGCGACGATGGCCAGGTCGGCCTGCGGGCCACGGGTCAGGTCGTGGTCTTCGACGGCTTTCTCAAGGTCTACGAAGAGGGGCGCGACGAGCCGGTCGAGGACGGCGACGACAACCGCCTGCCCCAGATCATGGAGGGCGAGCCGGCCAAGTTTGCATCCGGCGCGCTGGAAAGCGCCTATTCCAAGGCCGGCGAGAAGTCCGTCGAGGTGATCGAGGACGACGCCCCCGGCGGCATGCAGAAGAACGGTGTCGCGGTGCTGTCGGACAACGGCGCCGTGCTGGCGCTGCAAAGCCACACCCAGCCGCCCCCGCGCTACACCGAGGCGACGCTGGTCAAGAAGATGGAAGAGCTGGGCATCGGCCGCCCCTCGACCTATGCCAGCGTGATCGGCACGATCCAGGACCGCGAATATGTCCGCAAGGAACAGAACCGCCTGTTCCCCGAGGACAAGGGCCGCATCGTCACGATCTTCCTGCTGAACTTCTTCAAGCGCTACGTGGAATACGATTTCACCGCCGAGCTCGAGAACGAACTGGACGAGGTGAGCGCGGGCGAGATGGACTACAAGGAGTTGCTGGCCAAGTTCTGGCGCGACTTCCACGCCGCCATCTCCGAGACCTCCGAGCTGCGCATCACCGAGGTGCTGGACGTGCTTGACGACGCGCTGGCGCCGCAGCTTTACCCGCCGCGCGAGGATGGCAGCGACCCGCGGATCTGCCCCAAGTGCGGCCAGGGCCAGCTGCACCTCAAGACCTCGCGCACCGGCGGCTTTGTCGGCTGTGGCAATTACCCCGAATGCACCTATACCCGGCCCATCGCCGGCGAGGGCGCGGATGGCGAGGAAAAGCTGCTGGGCGAGGATGAGGGCGACGAGATCTGGCTCAAGGCCGGCCGCTTCGGCCCCTACGTCCAGCGCGGAGAGCCGACGCCCGAGAACAAGAAGCCGCCGCGCGCCTCGCTGCCCAAGAAGGGCGGGCAGTTCCTGCCGGGCTGGGACCCCAAGGATATCGACCTCGACAAGGCGCTGACCCTGCTGACCATGCCGCGCGAGGTGGGCGAGCATCCCGAGGGCGGGATGATCACCGCCAACCTCGGCCGGTTCGGGCCCTACATCATGCACCAGAAAGATGACGAGGCCAAACCTACTTACGTCAACCTCAAGGAGTTCCAGGAAGTCTTCGAGATCGGGATGAACCACGCGGTCGAGCTCTTGGCACAGAAGCGCGCCAACCCCGGCCGGGGCCGCGGGTCGGCCGCCAAGCCGCTGCGCGAGCTGGGCGATCACCCCGATGGCGGCGCCATCGCCGTGATGGAAGGCCGCTACGGCCCCTACGTGAAATGGGAGAAGGTCAATGCGACCCTGCCCAAGGACGTGGAGGCGGACAAGATCACGATGGAACAGGCGCTTGCGCTGATCAAGGAAAAGGCCGGCGCCAAGGGCGGCAAGAAGAAAGCCGCGCCCAAGAAGGCCGCCGCCAAGAAGACGCCGGCAAAGAAGTCCGCGGGCAGGAAATAACCGGCAAATGCGTCGCCCGGCCGGGCGGCGCATGGCGCCATTCCGCGCAGGTCTGCGGCCCGCATGGCACATGCATCGCGTTTCAAGCATACGTGATTTCCAATTCATCGGGCGTCCTGATTGTGTGCCCGGGAAACCGCCATCGAACAGGATATCCCCTCATGTCCCGCCTCACGCGTCGCGGCCTGCTGGCCGCCACGAGCGCCTTTGTCGCCTCTCCTGCCCTGCTGCATGCGCAGGAGGTGTTCCAGGAAGAAGAGTTCAACCGACACAACATCTCGAGCTTTTCCAACCAGGACTGGCGCGACCATTTCGACTCGGTCGAGCAGGTGTCGATCCTGGCCGACACCACGTCGCGCGCGCTGCATTTCTGGGGCGAAGGCGGCCGTGACTACCGGGTCTTCCCGACCTCGGTCCCGCGCACGGACGAGCTGACAAAGCGCGGCTACACCGAGGTGGTGCGCAAGAAGGTCGGCCCCTCGTGGACGCCGACCGCCAGCCAGCTGGAACGCTACCCCGACTGGAAGCCCATCGGCCCCGGCCCAGAGAACCCGCTGGGCACCCATGCGATGTACCTTGGCTGGCCCGCCTACATCATCCACGGCACCCATGACACCCGCAAGATCGGCCGCCGGTCCTCGGACGGCTGCATCGGTCTTTACAACGAGATGATCGCGCAGCTCTTCGACATCACGCCGATCGGCGCGCAGGTCCGCATCATCTGACAGGCCCCCGGGGGCGGCAGATACGACAATCGCGAATCGGTTCGCAGAATTTGCCGCCTACGGGTTTTGCCCACGTTGACATGTGCTGCGCTGCGGCGTCTTATCCCGGTCGAACACTGGGAGAATGATTCATGAAGAAAGTCTACGGCAGCGCTGCCGAAGCCTTGGAGGGCGTGGTCTTCGACGGGATGCTGATCGCGGCCGGGGGGTTCGGCCTTTGCGGCATCCCCGAGCTCTTGATCGACGCGCTGGTCGAAAGCGGCGTCAAGGACCTCACGGTTGCATCGAACAATGCCGGCGTCGACGGGTTCGGCCTGGGAAAACTGCTCGAAACCCGGCAGATCAGGAAGATGATGTCGTCCTACGTGGGCGAGAATGCCGAGTTCATGCGCCAGTACCTGTCGGGCGAGCTGGAGCTCGAGTTCAACCCGCAGGGCACGCTGGCCGAGCGCATGCGCGCCGGCGGCGCGGGCATCCCGGGTTTCTATACCAAGACCGGCGTCGGCACGCAGATCGCCGAGGGCAAGGAGGTCAAGCAGTTCCGCGGCGAGGATTACATCCTCGAGGAAGGGATCTTTGCCGACCTCAGCATCGTCAAGGCCTGGAAGGCCGACGACACCGGCAACCTCGTGTTCCGCAAGACCGCGCGCAACTTCAACCCGCCGGCGGCAATGTGCGGCAAGGTCTGCATCGTCGAGGTCGAGGAAATCGTGCCCCGCGGCTCGCTCGACCCCGACCACATCCACCTGCCGGGCATCTACGTGCACCGGATCATCCAGGGCGAGCACGAGAAACGGATCGAACAGCGCACCGTGCGCAAGCGGGAGGCCGCGCAATGAAAAGTGGAAACCGGTATTCATGCCCGCGCGGCGACCAGATGAAACGGGAGGAAGCCTGATGCCCTGGGATCGCAACCAGATGGCCGCACGCGCGGCGGAAGAGCTTGAAGACGGCATGTACGTGAACCTCGGGATCGGCATCCCGACGCTGGTCGCCAACTACGTGGGCGACAAGGACATCACGTTGCAGTCCGAAAACGGCATGCTGGGCATGGGCCCCTTCCCCTTCGAGGGCGAGGAAGACCCGGACCTGATCAACGCGGGCAAGCAGACGATCACCGAGCTGTCGCGCACGTCCTATTTCGATAGTTCCATGAGCTTTGGCATGATCCGGGGCGGCAAGATCGCCGCGGCGATCCTGGGCGCAATGGAAGTGGCCGAGAACGGCGACCTCGCGAACTGGATGATCCCCGGCAAGCTGGTCAAGGGCATGGGCGGCGCGATGGACCTGGTGGCCGGTGTCGGCAAGGTCATCGTGGTGATGGACCACCAGAACAAGCACGGCGAGTCCAAGGTGCTGAAAGCCTGCACCCTGCCGCTGACCGGCACGGGTGTCGTGAATCGCATCATCAGCAACCTCGGCGTGCTGGACGTGGTCGAGGGGGGCCTGAAGATCGTCGAGCTGGCCGATGGCGTCAGCGAAGAGGAGATGCGCGCCGCGACCGAGGCGACCATCGTCTGAGACCTGCGCAAGATCCTTCTGACGAAGGATCTTGCGCCTTCGCCCGCCCCGAACGGATCGCGGGCGGACGAAGATTATTCGTCAGAATAATCTTCTTTGGCGGGCGCTCCGCCTAGCGGAACTGGAAGACGCAGCCGTCGCTCAGGATCTCGGGCGGGGTCACGCAGAGGGCCCGGGCGACGCCGTAGGCCGCCAGCACCTTGGGGACGTAATCGCGGGTTTCCGCGTAGGGCGGCACGCCGTCGTGATTGCCCACCGCGTTCTCGCCCGCATTGTAGCCGGCGAGCACAAGGATCGGATCCCGGTCGAATTTCTGCAACAGCAGCTCGAGAAACGCCACCCCGCCGCGAATGTTCTGCGGCCCGTCCAGGCTGTCGCTGACGCCGAAGCGCTCGGCCGTGGCCGGCATCAGCTGCATCAGCCCCTGTGCCCCGGCCCCGCTGACCGCATCCACGCGGCCGCCGCTTTCCACCGCCATCACGGCCAGAACCAGCGCAGGCGACACCTCTGTCCCCACCGTGGCCTTCAGGATCTCGATCCCCTGGGCCTCGACGATGCGGCGCATGTCGTCGAGCCGCGGCGCTGCGACGCCCTTGCCCGCCGGCGGCTTGCCAAGGAACTGCAGCGCGCTTTCCAGACGTCCCGGGCTTTTCGCCGCGAGCGCGGGCGAGACCTCGTCCCAGAACCAGGCATAGCGCCCGGTCGGTGTGGCCACCGGCGCATTCGGCGCCAGGGCCGCCGCCGCCGCGGGAATGGGCGCCGGCGCCTGCGGTTCGATCTGCACGGTGATGCGCTTGCGCGTGCCGGCCTTGGGCGGCTTGACCCGCTTGGCCTCGAACTCGGGAAAGGGGGCGGGCGACTCGGCCGCCAACGGGCTTCCCGAAGCCACCAGCGCCACCGCCATCCCCGCCAGAATCGCGCGCAGACCCGGCGCGCCGCTTGCCTTGAGTCTCATGTCTGACCTGCCTTGCCGGGTGTCCCGGTTCGATTTTCTGCTCGATTGGCCCGAGTCTACACGAAAATGCGCCCGGAACAGCCCGCCTGGCGTGCAGATATTGCCCTCCGTGGCGGCCGCACCACGCCGAAACCAGCTGATAGGATCCCGGACTTGAATTTTTATTCTTTTATTTTCAATGCTTTGACTCATGGCACACCAGCGCCCGCAAAGCACGCGAAAATGGCGCCAATCCGGTCAAAGTTGTGCCCCAATCCGCTGGCTAATTACTTCACATGCCGATGAGGGCCGGGACTGAGTTGAGAGGCAGTTCTGGAGAGACCCAACCGGTTGAGACACTGACCAAGACTGAGATCCTACGGAGACTGAAACCATGATCAAATTCTTCAAGAACTTCCGCAACGACGAAGACGGCGCTGTCACGGTTGACTGGGTCGTTCTGACCGCAGCCGTGGTGGGCCTGGCCATCGCAGCCTACTCGACCATCGAGAGCTCGGCCAACGACCTGATCGACGCGGCCGCAGTGGCCGTCGACGGCGAAGACGACTTCTAAGACACCCGTCAGGTTCTCCTGACTTTCGGGGGAGCCGGCCCGCCGCACCGGACTAAGCCGCTCCCCAATCTACCAGCACAACGAGGTTCATCATGCTGAAGCAAATCATCGCAAAATTCCGCAACGAAGAAGACGGCGCCGTCACGGTTGACTGGGTCGTTCTGACCGCAGCCGTCGTGGGCCTGGCCATCGCAGCCTACTCGACCATCGAGAGCTCGGCGCAAGACCTGATCGACGCAGCCGCCGTGGCCGTCGACGGTGAAGACGACTTCTGAGCGTCTGGTCGTCTGACAACCTGACGATCCCAAGTAGCCGACCGGACCCGATTTGGCAGTGCTGAACGGTGTCCGGTCGGACTGGTACCAGACATAGCCCAACTCTCTCCAGACCAGGAGTTTGCCCATGTTGCACTTGCTCAAACGGCATCGAGACGAAGAAGACGGCGCCGTTACCGTGGACTGGGTGGTGATCACAGCGGCCGTTGTCGGCCTCAGCGCGATCGGTTTCGCCGGCCTCGAAAGCTCGGCACAAGACCTGATCGACTCTGCGGCCGTGGCTGTCGACGGACAAGACGACTTCGACTGATCCCCGCCCCGGGGGTCCCTGCTGCCACACAGACGAAAGGCCGGTCCAGAATGGACCGGCCTTTCGTCGTTCACCACGGCGCCAGAAAAGCTCCCACCGAACTCCACCATATTGCCACAATCAAAGAGCAGATTGTTGCGCAATGAGAAACCAGCGCCGCCCGGACCCTCGCGATTCGGACCGGCCCAGTGAGTGAAAGGAACCGACATGCGGCTCATTTTCGGACTCGTCCTGATCCTCGGCCTCGGTATTGCCGGCTTCGGGACCTACATGTTCATCGAGTACAGCCAATCGATCAAGTCGCAGCTGGACGAGGCGCGCAAGAACAGCGGCACGCAGATCGAAACCGTCGACGTCTTCGTCACCAAGCGCCCGATGCGCTACGGCGAACCGCTTGAAAAGGCGGACGTCGCGCGCATCAAGTGGCCGGCCTCGGCCATACCCGAGGGCACCTTCCAGGATGCCGAGGAGCTCTTTGCCGGCGACGAGCTGCGCACCGTGATCCGCGCGATGGAAAAGGGTGAGCCGATCATGCAGGTCAAGGTGACCGAGCCGGGCCGTGACGCCGGCATCGTGTCGCGCCTGCAGGCCGGCGAATACGCCTTTGCCATCAACGTGAACGTCCAGACCGGCGTGTCGGGCTTCCTGCGCCCCGGTGACCGGGTCGACGTCTACTGGACGGGCCGCCCCGAGGGCCGCCGGGCCAGTGACCTGACCATGCTGATCGAACAGGGCATCCGCGTGATCGCCATCGACCAGACCGTCGACCAGGACATCACCCAGACCCAGATCCCGCGCACGGTGACCGTGGCCGGCACCCGCGAACAGGTCGCCCGCCTGCAACAGGCCCAGGGCTCGGGACGGCTGTCGCTGTCGCTGCGCGGCGCCACCGACGAAACGACCTCGGCCGAGACGATCACCATCGACCAGAACAACCTCCTGGGCATCCAGATCGCGGCCCCGCAGGAAGAGGCGCCGATCGAAAAGGTCTGCACGATCCGCACGCGCCGCGGCGCCGAAGTGGTCGAGCTGCCGATCCCCTGCACGAACTGAGGCGTACAGCCGACAGGCGAACACAAGATATTGCGGGCGTGCGGAGAGATCCGCGCGCCCGTGGCTTTCCCGGCCGCGGGCACCTGTTGCCACATGTCCACATAAGGATTGATCGGGAAGCCATTGATTCTTGCAATAAAAGCAAAGGTGCCGCACAGTCGCGGCACATGCGGACAAAAGATCCGCAACCGAGGCGTGATCGAAAGGGCAGGTCACAATGAAAATGAAGCATGTTATAAAGGCCGCGCTTGTCGGCCTGACGCTTGGTGCATCTGCCGTGGCGACCACGGCGACCGCTCAGTCGGTGCGCGAATTGCGCAAGGGCACCAACTCAACCCTCAGCGTTCCGATGAACCGGGCCGTTGTCGTGGAAAGCGACACGCCGTTCGCTGAACTCAGCATCGCCAACCCCTCGATCGCCGACATCTCGTCGCTGTCGAGCCGTACGATCTACGTGCTGGGCAAGTCGCCGGGCCTGACGACGCTGACCATCCTGGATGACACGGGCAACCTGATCACCAACGTGACCGTCCGCGTGGCGGCCGACGTGACCGAGTTCAAGGAACGCCTGCAGCAGATCCTCCCGGGCGAGAAGATCGAGGTGCGCACCGCGAACGACGGCATCGTGCTATCGGGCGTCGTGTCGTCCTCGCAGCGCCTGCAACGCGCGCTGGACCTGGCCGAGCGCTATGCGCCCGAGCGGGTGTCGAACCTGATGGTGGTCGGCGGCACGCAGCAGGTGATGCTGAAGGTCCGCTTTGCCGAGATGCGGCGCACCGTGTCCAAGTCGCTGGGCACCTCGCTTGCGCTGGGTGGCAGCGTGCTGAACGGCGACCTGGGCGTCCAGGCCGGCACCGGCACCGCGGCCAGCTCGAACGCCGGGGTTCTCGGCGGCGGCCTGGCCGGCGACGCGACCTCGCAGGGCGCGCTGGCACTGGGCTTCAACGCGGGCGCCGTGCAGGTGGCCGTGATGCTCGAGGCGCTGGAAAGCAAGGGCATGGTCCGCACCCTGGCCGAACCCAACCTCACCGCCCTGTCGGGGCAGGAGGCCAAGTTCCTCGCCGGCGGCGAATACCCCGTCCCGGTCAGTCAGGACGGCGGCGCGGTCACGGTGGTCTACAAGCCCTTCGGGATCGAGATGAACTTCATCCCGCGGGTCGTGGACGGCGACGTCATCAACCTCGAACTCCAGGCCTCGGTCTCGGCGCTCGACTCGGCCAACGGCTTCGACAACGGCACCTTCCGCATCGACGCCTTCACCCGGCGCGAAACCTCCACGACCGTGGAAATGCGCGACGGCGAGAGCTTTGCGATCGCCGGCCTGCTGCAGGACGACTTCCGCGACGTGAACGGCCAGGTGCCGTGGCTGGGCGACATCCCCGTGCTGGGCGCGCTCTTCCGCAGCGCCGAGTACCAGCGCGACCAGTCCGAGCTGGTGATCATCATCACGCCGCATCTCGTCACCCCGACCCGGGGCGAGGCGCTGGCCCTGCCGACCGACCGCGTCAAGCCGCCGACGGAAAACGAGCTGTTCCTGCGTGGCAAGGTCGAAGGCTCGACCAAGTCGCGCCGCCCCACCACGGGCGCTGCGGGTGAAGTGGCCCGTCAGGACTTCAACGGTTCCTACGGCTACGTGATGGACTGAGACAGAGAGCGAGCGAGGACATACCGATGAGGGCACATATGAAAACCTTGACGGCAACGGCAGCCGCTGCTCTGGCCCTCTCGGCCTGCACCAGCGGCGACCCGATCTACACGGCCTTCAACCGTGAGGCGGGCAGCCTGATCGACACCGGCGATTTCGGCAACGCCACCATGAACAACACCCTGGTGATGACGGGGGCCCAGGGCTACCGCATCGACCTGGCCAACCGCTTTGCCAGCGAAACGGACACGACCGTGACCTTCGCCTTCGACAGCGCGGCGCTGGACGGGACCGCGCAGCTGGTGCTGCAGCGGCAGGCGGCCTGGATCCGCCAGTTCCCCGAGGTGACGTTCCGGGTCTACGGCCACACCGACCTTGTGGGCTCGAACGCCTACAACAAGTCGCTGGGCCTCAAGCGGGCGCAGACCGTGGTCAACTACCTGGTCCACCAGGGCATCGACCGCGGCCGGCTCGAGGCGGTGGTTTCCTACGGCGAAACGCAGCCGCTGATCGTGACGCAGGGCCGCGAGCGCCGCAACCGGCGCACCGTGACCGAGGTCTCGGGGTTCATCCAGAACCATCCCACGGTGCTGGACGGCAAGTACGCCCAGATCGTCTACCGCGATTACGTGGCCAGCGCCGTGGCGCCGACCTCGGTGGTTGGCGGCGGCGACAACTGACACAAGTCCAGCGGGAATTGTTTCCCGGGGCCGGCGCCTGCAAGGGTGCCGGCCCTTTTCGTTTCCGGTGGCGCAACACGTAACCGTGAGAGGCCCCCCGCACCGTGTCCAATCCCGCCGATCGGGCCGGAACGTCTGCGGATACCGCACAATTACAGTATTCCGGCCCAAATCCTGCCCGATTTTCCCAGCAAAGATTGTTTCATCGGACTAGGCACGCAGTCCGGAATCGGTGCGTGTTTCCCGCGGGGCGCGGGGTCATGGGTGGCACATCGTTCATTCCTCGGCCGCACGTCCCGGAACGACCAGATACAGGACCCGAGACCATGTCGAGTACGCCCGTGATGCATTCCGAACCCAGCCCGATCGTCGCCTGCACGATTTCGCGGGATGTCCAGAACTTCGACCTGCTCATCGAGGACATGGAAGACGCGCTGGGCGAGGCCTGGGGCGATCTGGGGTTCAACGAAAGCCTGGCCTTCTTCGGCCAGCCCGAGGCCGAAACCCTCGAGGTCGTCGCCATCGCGGTCGACCGCGAGGACGAGGACGAGATCGACATGGTGATGAGCGTGATCCGCAGCGCCAAGGCGCGCGGGATCAAGGTCATCCTGATCGCCGAGGGCGTGTCGCCAGCCGGCCTGCACACCATGCTGCGCAGCGGCGCCGACGAGTTCATCCCCTACCCGCTGCCCGAGAACGAGGTGCGCCAGACCATCGAGCGCCTGCGTGCCGAAGAGCCCGTGCAGCCCGCCGTCATGGCCGCCGCCTCCGGGCCGCGCAATGCCAACGCGCTCAGCACCGGGGCCGAGCGCCAGGGCGTCATCATCGCCGTGCAGGGCCTTGCGGGCGGCGTCGGCGCGACCACCTTCGCGGTCAACCTCGCGTGGGAGCTGGCGAATGCCGACAAGAAGAACACCCCGCGGGTCTGCCTGCTGGATCTCGACCTGCAGCAGGGCTCGGTCGGCACCTATCTCGACCTGCCGCGCCGCGACGCGGTTCTCGAGCTGCTGAACGACACCGAGTCGATGGACGACGAGGCCTTCGGCCAGGCGCTGCTGCCCTTCGAGGACAAGATGCAGGTGCTGACCTCGCCCAGCGACCTGGTGCCGCTGGACCTGATCGGCCCCGAGGACGTGGAAAAGATCCTTGCCGTCGCCTCGCGCCATTACGATTTCGTCGTGGTCGACATGCCCAAGACGATGGTGCACTGGTCCGAATCCGTGCTGACCGCCTCGCATGTCTATTTCGCGATGATCCAGCTCGACATGCGCTCGGCGCAGAACACGCTGCGCCTCAAGCAGGCGCTGCAGGGCGAGGGCCTGCCCTTCGAGAAGATGCGTTTCCTGCTGAACCATTCGCCGAAATTCACCGACCTGAACGGCAAAAGCCGGGTCAAGCGGATGGCCGAGAGCCTGGGCATCTCGCTGGACGTGATGCTGCCCGACGGCGGCAAGCCGGTCCCGCAATCCTGCGACCACGGTGTCCCGCTGGCCAACACGGCCGCCAAGAATCCGCTCCGCAAGGAAATCATGAAACTGGCAGCTTCGCTGATCGCCATCGGTCAGGACGAAGCGGAAGCCGCCTGAACACATAGGTAGGTGCGATGTTTTCCAAGTACAAAAAGGGCGACAAGCCGGGCGCTCCGGTCAAGGCCGCCGGCCCCAAGCTGAAACCGGTCGACGCGGCCCCTGCCCCGGCGACCAAGACCGTGTCGGTCGAGGCGGCCGAGCCAAAGCGCATCCGGCGCGCCGACGCGCCGCAGGTGGCGGCCAATGTCGCGGCCTCGGACAAGGAAAAGAAGCGCAAGGAGCGGATGGGCGAGATCAAGCTCGAGCTGCACCGCGCCCTGCTGGACAACCTCAACCTTGGCGCGCTGGAACATGCGACCGAGCAGGACCTGAAGTCCGAGATCAACGCGATCGCCAGCGAAAGCCTGCAGGAACGCGGCATCGTGCTGAACCGCGAGGACCGGCAGCAGCTGAACCAGGAACTCTACGACGAGGTCAAGGGCCTTGGCCCGCTCGAGCCGCTGCTGAAGGACGAGAGCATCTCGGATATCCTGGTCAACGGCCCGCACCAGATCTTTGTGGAAAAGGCGGGCAAGCTGTCGCTGTCGGACGTAACGTTCAAGGACGAACGCCACCTGATGCGGATCATCGACAAGATCGTGTCGGCCGTGGGCCGGCGGGTCGATGAATCCAACCCCTATGTCGACGCCCGTCTTCAGGACGGCTCGCGTTTCAACGCCATGGTGCCGCCGATCGCCGTCGACGGCAGCCTCGTGTCGATTCGTAAGTTCAAGAAGGACAAGCTGGGCATCGACGACCTGGTCAGGTTCGGCGCCTTTACCGAAGAGATGGCAGCCTACCTTCAGGCCGCCGTCGCCACGCGTCTCAACGTCATCGTCTCGGGCGGTACGGGTTCGGGCAAGACGACCACGCTCAACGCGCTGTCGTCCTTCATCGACAACTCGGAACGCATCCTGACCATCGAGGATACGGCGGAACTCCAGCTCCAGCAGATCCATGTCGGCCGGATGGAAAGCCGCCCGCCGAACGTGGAAGGCAAGGGCGAGGTTTCGCCCCGCGACTGTCTCAAGAACGCGCTGCGGATGCGTCCTGACCGGATCATCGTCGGCGAGACGCGCGGCGAGGAAGTGATCGACATGCTTCAGGCCATGAACACGGGCCACGACGGGTCGATGACCACGATCCACGCCAACAACCCGCGCGACGGCATCAGCCGTCTCGAGAACATGATCGCCATGGCCGGGGTGGAAATGCCGCTGAAAGCCGTGCGGTCGCAGATCTCTTCGGCCGTGAACCTGATCGTGCAGGCCAGCCGCCTGCAGGACGGCTCGCGCCGCATGACCTCGATCACCGAGGTGACGGGGATGGAAGGCGACGTGATCTCGATGCAGGAGATCTTCCGCTTCCAGCGCGTCGGCCTCACGCCCGAGAACAAGATCATCGGCCATTTCACGGCCACGGGGGTGCGGTCGCACTTTTCCGAACGGTTCCGGATGTGGGGTTACGACCTGCCGCCGGCCATCTTCGACCCCATCGCAGCGGAGTAAAGAGTATGTCCCTGGGTGCAGAACCGATCATCTTCGGCCTGATCTTCATCGGCGTGCTGGTGCTGGTCGAAGGCCTCTACCTTGTCGCCTTCGGCAAGTCGATCAGCGGCAACAACAAGGTCAACCGACGTCTCGAGATGATCGAGAAGGGCAACCGCCGCGACGAGGTGCTGGAAAAACTCCGCAAGGAGATGGACCAGCACATGAAGTCGCGGGGCATCCCGATCTATTCGCTGCTGGCCACAAAGGCACAGAAGGCGGCCATCGCCTTTACCCCGAACCAGATCATCATGATCATGATGGGCGTGTCGGCCTTTGCCTTCATCGGGCTGACGGTGGGCACGGAAACCGGCCTGCCTGTGCGCGCCGTGGCCTCGCTGGGCATGGGCGTGGGCGGGGTCTACATGTGGATCAACCACAAGGCCGCCAAGCGCCTGGCCCTGATCGAGGAACAGCTGCCCGACGCGGTGGAACTCATGGTGCGCAGCTTGCGCGTCGGTCACCCGTTCAGCTCGGCCATCTCGATCGTGTCCAAGGAAATCAAGGACCCGCTGGCGACCGAGTTCGGCGTGATCGCCGACGAATCCGCCTATGGCCGCGACGTGGGCGAGGCGCTCAAGCACATGGCCGAACGGCTCGACATGCAGGATTTGCGGTTCCTTGCCGTGGCCGTGACCATCCAGCAGCAATCGGGCGGTAACCTGGCCGAGATCCTGATGGGCCTCGCCCGCGTGATCCGCGCCCGCTTCCGCCTGTTCCGCCGTGTGAAAGCCATCACCGCCGAGGCGCAATGGTCGGGCAAGTTCCTGTCGGGCTTCCCCATCTTCGCGCTGATCGCCATCAACCTGCTCGACCCGCATTACTACGATGACGTGCTCGATCACCCCTGGTTCATCCCCGCCTGTTTCGTCGTGGGTGCCTTCCTGGTGGTCAACCTCTTCGTCATGCGCATGCTCGTGAACATCAAGGTCTGAGGAGGGCCACGTCATGCTGGACATCATCAAGGACATGCTGGTCCAACAGCTGGGCCCCATGGGACCGGCGATCGCGATGGGCGTGATCGGACTGTTCGTCATCCTGCTGTTCGTGCCGATCATGATGGCGCGCAACAACGACCCGCTTCGCAAGCTCGAAGAGCGCGCGAATGCCAAGGCGTCGCAGGATGCCGCCGGGCCCAAGCTGCGCCACAAGGGCAAGAAGAACAAGACGCTCGACAAGTACTCGACCTTCCTCGAACCCAAGACCGAGGAAGAGCTGGGCGAAGTGCGGCTCAAGCTCCTGCAGGCCGGCTACCGGACCAAGGACGCTGTGCGCTACTACTACTTCGCGCAGTTCATGCTGGGGATCCTGGGCCTGATCGGCGGCGTGATCTACTACCTGTTCTTCCTGGGCCCCAACCCGACCACCCAGCAGATGATCATGTGGGTCGTGGGCCCCGGTGCGGCCGGCTACATGTTCCCCAAGTACTGGATCACCCGCCGCGTGGAAGAGCGCAAGGAACAGATCCAGGACGGCTTCCCGGACGCGCTCGACATGATGCTGGTCTGCATCGAGGCCGGCCAGTCCATGGACCAGTCGATCATCCGCGTCGGCAAGGAGCTTTATGCCTCCTTCCCTGCCCTGGCCGAGGAATTCGAGCTGGTGAGCCTCGAGATGAAGGCCGGCAAGGACAAGGCGCAGGTGCTGAACGACATGGCCGAACGCGCCGGGGTGCAGGACGTGGCGTCCTTCGTGACGGTGCTGGTGCAGTCGCAGACCTTCGGCACCTCGGTTTCGGAAGCGCTGCGGGTCTATGCCTCCGAAATGCGTGACAAAAGGGTCATGCGCGCCGAAGAAAAGGCAAACAAGCTGCCGACAAAGATGACGCTGACCACTATGATGTTCACGGTGCCGCCGCTGTTGATCATCCTCGTGGGTCCCTCGGTCGTCGGCATCCAGAACATGGGTGGACCGTAAGGAGTGCATCATGCGCGCCCGCCGCGCTCTCGCATTTGCAAGCTTGATCTTTCTGGCCGCCTGCGGAAACGCGGGCGGCCCCGGCCGTTCCGACGGGTCGCCCTATGCGCCCGACATCGACCCGCGGGGCGAGGCTGTCGACGGCCTTGTCGTCGGCCACCGCCTGATGGCCGCGGGCGAACACGAACTGGCGCTCGAGGCGTTCCAGCGCGCCGCGGCCGTGCACGGGCTGACGCCCGAAGTGCTGAGCTCCATGGGCACGGCCGACCTGGCCCTGGGCCGGCTGAACCAGGCCGAGAACCTGTTCCGCGAGGCGCTCAAGCAGGAGCAGACCTGGCCCGAGCTCTGGAACAACCTCGGCGTGGTCCTGATGGAACGGGGCAAGACCGCCGAGGCGGCGCAGATCTTCCAGAAGGCCTATGCGCTCGACAATGGCGAAAGTGACGCAATCCGCGACAATCTTCGCCTGGCCCTCGAAAAATCTGGAAATCCGGATTACGATGACCAGAGTGACAATGAATATAAGCTGGTGAGGCGTGGGTCGGGCGAATACCTGATCAGCCGAACACCGTGAACGAGGCAGAGCAGCAAAAGGACGCAGCAAATGCGCCACTCCATTTTCGTTTCCCTGTGCCTGGGCAGCGCACTGGTTCTCAGCGCCTGCGGTGACACGAACGGCAATGCCGTGGACCGCAAGCTCCAGGACGTGAACGTCATCGACGAGACCAACCTGAACGAGGTCATGCTGACCTCGGCCGACCCCAACGAGGCGGTCGCCTATTTCCAGCGCGCCAGCGCGCAATACCCCGAACGGATCGACCTGAGCCGGGGCCTTGCCACCTCGCTGATCCGCGCCAAGCGCAACACCGAGGGCGTGATCGCCTGGCGCAAGGTGTCCGAGCATGAAGAGGCGCTGCCCAGCGACAATGTCGAGCTGGCCGATGCGCTGATCCGCGCCGGCAAGTGGGACGAGGCCGAGCAGGTGCTGGACGCGATCCCGCCGACGCATGAGACCTTCGAACGCTACCGGCTCGAGGCGATGATCGCCGATGCCAACAAGGAATGGGACAAGTCCGACAGCTTTTACGAGATCGCGCTGGGCCTGACGACCAAGCCCGCCGGTGTCATGAACAACTGGGGCTTTTCCATGCTGACCCGCGGCGACTACGCCGAGGCCGAGCGGCTGTTCTCGGACGCGATCCGCAACGACGAAAGCCTGTTCACTGCCAAGAACAACCTGGTTCTCGCCCGCGCGGCGCAGCGCAACTATACCCTTCCCGTCGTGCCGATGACCCAGGTCGAACGGGCGCAACTGCTGCACACCGCCGCCTTGTCGGCGATCAAGCAGGGCGACATCGAGACGGGCAAGGGCATGCTGCGCGAGGCGCTCGAGACCCATCCGCAGTATTTCGAGGAAGCCCAGCGCGCGCTCGACGCGCTCGAGGCGTGACGGCGCCCGGTCCGCAGGGAGCCTGACGCGTGGACTTGAACCTGGACCTTGCCCTCTCGGCGACCGCCGCGCTGGTGTTCGCCCCCTTCGTCTGGGCGATCTGCCTGCATGTCGCCTGGTCCGACCTGTCGGCGATGAAGATCCGCAACACGATGGTCCTGGCCCTGGCCGGGGTCTTCGTGCTGCTGGGGCCGGTCCTGATGCCGCTCGACACCTACGGCTGGCGGCTGGTGACGATGGTCGCCACGCTGGCCGTCACCTTCGTGCTGAACGCGGCCGGGGTCATGGGCGCCGGGGACAGCAAGTTCATCGCCGCCGCCGCGCCCTACATCGCGCCGCCGGACGTGTTCTTTGTCATGATCCTGTTCGCCGCCTGCCTGCTGGGCGCCTTTGTCACGCACCGCGCGGCCAGGGTCACCGGCATTGGCCCCAGGCTGGCGCCAGGCTGGGAAAGCTGGACCCGCAAGCGCGATTTCCCCATGGGCTTTCCATTGGGCGGCACGCTGGCGATCTACCTCTGCCTCGCGCTCTTTTTCGGGGCGTAGACGGACCGGCGGCAAAGCCTCGAAATTGCCGCAATTGTTTCATCAAAAAACAAGATGCGACTGCCACCCTGTCGTGGATGCGCCCCGTTCCCGGGGCCGCAACCAAGAATAGCACGACGCCCATTCGACAGTGTGAAGGCAGGCCAGACAGATGAACATGCAGACCACCCCTCCCCCGTCGGGCGTGCAACCCCCGCCGCCGCCCAAGAGCATCGAAGAGATGCTGCTGCCCATCGTCATGATGCGGGACATCCTGCTCAAGACGATGTACCGCAAGAACGTCGACACGGTCAGCGACATCTCCAAGGCCGTGTGCCTGCCGGTGCCCGTGGTGCAGGAGCTTGTGGACATCGCCCGCGGCCAACTGCTGCTCGAGGCGACGGGCACGCTGAACGCCAACAACGGCAACGAGATGGGCTACCAGCTGACCGACAGCGGCAAGGCGCGCTCTCTCGATGCGCTGTCGCAGTCGGAATATTTCGGCGCCATGCCGGTGCCGCTGAACAAGTACCGCGAACAGGTCAAGCGCCAGTCGATCCGCAACATCACCATCACCCGCCAGCAGCTGACCGAGGCGATGGGCCATCTCGTCCTGCCCGACACGCTGCTGGACCAGCTGGGGCCGGCCGTGGGCGCGGGCCGCTCGATCCTGATGTACGGGCCGCCGGGCAACGGGAAATCGTCGATTTCCAACGGCATCCGTGACGCGATGGGCGACAAGGTCTACGTGCCCCGCGCCATCGAATATGCCGGCCAGGTCATCACCGTTTACGACCCGATCGTGCATTCCGCCGCCGAGGTCGAGGAAGACGACCCCAACGCCCTGCGCCGCCGCCGCACCTTTGACACCCGCTATGTGCGCTGCGACCGGCCCACGGTGATCACCGGGGGCGAATTGCGGCTCGACATGCTGGACCTCGTCTACAACGCCAATGCGCGGACCTACCAGGCGCCGTTGCAGCTGAAATCGACCGGCGGCATCTTCATCGTCGACGACCTTGGCCGCCAGGAAGAGCCGCCGCAGGCGCTGATCAACCGCTGGATCGTCCCGCTCGAGGAATCCAAGGACATCCTCGCCCTGCAATCGGGCGAGAAATTCGAGGTGCCCTTCGACACGCTGGTGATCTTTTCCACCAACTTCCACCCGAACGAGATCTTCGACCAGGCCGCCCTGCGCCGGATCTTCTTCAAGATCAAGGTGGACGGGCCGAACCAGTCGGACTTCCTCAAGATCTTCGCGCTGGTGGCGCGCGCCAAGAAGGTGCCGCTGGACGAGCCGTCGCTGATCCACCTGCTGGAAAAGAAATACCCGACGATCAAGAACATCTACGCCAACTACCAGCCGGTGTTCCTGATCGACCAGATCCGGTCGATCTGCGATTTCGAGGGCATCCCCTACCAGATGACGCCCGATCTGATCGACCGCGCCTGGGCGAACCTCTTCGTCAAGGACGAGGTCATCGTGAAGTAATCGGCGCAAAACCAAGCACCCGGACCGACAAGGGCCCCGGCATTTCTGCCGGGGCCCTTTGCATGTCCTGGCCTGCGCGCGGCCGCATGGCCGGCGCGCCCTGCGCGGATCACTCGGCGGGCGTCGCCTCGCCAAAGCCGCCGTCGAGGGGCCGTTCCTGCATCATGAGGCCCGCGGCGCTGCCCAGGAGACCCAGCAGGGCCGCCCACCAGAAGACCGGGTGCAGCGCGCCCGCGATGGCCTGCGTGACCAGCTCGCGCTCGGCGTCCGACAGGCCCGCAAGCGCCGCTCCGGTCAACCGGCCGCCGCCCGACAGCGTCTCGATCCCCAGCGAGGTCAGCCGCGCGGCCAGCCCGGCCGAGAACAGCGCGCCGAAGACGGCCGTGCCGACCGATCCGCCGATCAGGCGGAACATGTTGGCACTGGCGGTGCCCACGCCCACGGTATTGCGCGGCACGGCGTTCTGGATCGCGGTGACCGACACGCTCATCACCGGGCCGATGCCGACGCCGGCCATGAAGACATAAAGCGCGATCAGCCCGTTCGGCGTATGCGGGCCCACGGTGGCCATCAGCGCCATGCCGACGCCCAGGATCAGGGTCGAAAAGATCGGCAGGATGCGGTAGCGCCCGGTGCGCGCCATGTAGCGCCCGGCCATGTTCGAGGTGACGATCAGGCCCAGCATCATCGGCATCAGGAACAAGCCAGAGGTCGCCGGGTCCACGCCCTTGACCACCTGCATGAACATCGGAACGAAAGTGATGGTGCCGAACATCGCCCCGCCGACGATCAGCCCGACCAGGTTCGACACGACGAAATTGTTGATGCGGAACAGCGGCAGCGGCAGCACCGGCTCGGTCGCGCGACGTTCGGCCAGGATGAAACCCGCAAAGCTCAGCACCAGGCCCGCCGCCATCGCCAGCAGGGTCGGGCTGGTCCAGGCAAGGCTGACGCCCCCGGTCGAGGCGATCAGCACCGCCAGCGACAGCGTGGTCGTCAGCATGACGGCGCCCAGCACGTCGATCGAGGGGCGCGTGGTGCGGGCCGTCCGCTCCATCGCCCAGCTGAGGACGAGGAAGGCGGCAAGGCCGATCGGGAAGTTGAACCAGAAGATCCACTGCCAGGCCGCGTGTTGCACGATGAAGCCGCCCAGCAGCGGGCCGATGACGGTCGAGACGCCAAAGACCGCGCCCAGCACGCCCTGCGCCTTGCCCCGTTGCCGCGCCGGCAGCACGTCGGCGACGGCGGCCATGGACACGACGATCAGCCCGCCCCCGCCGAGACCCTGCACGAAGCGGCCAGCCACGAGAATCCACATGTCATGGGCCAGCGCCGACAGCAGCGCGCCGGCCAGGAACAGCAGGATCCCGCCCTGCAGCACCACCCGGCGGCCGAAAAGATCGCCGAGCTTGCCGAAGACCGGCGCGCCCACGGTGGCGGCCAGCAGGTAGGCGGTGATCACCCAGGTGATGTGGTCCAGGCCGCCCAGCTGCCCGACGATGATCGGCAGCGCGGTCGAGACCGAAGTCTGACCGAGCGAGGCCAGGAAAAGGACACCCGCGGCGGACATCAAGGTCAGGCGCACGCGGGTCTCATGGAGGTCGTCGCCGCCGGAAGTCTCTACGGCGGTAGGGGCAGTGTCTTTCACGATATCAGGTCCGGTCGAATAGATGGCGATCCGCGTCCGAAAACTGGACAGACTACGCGGATTGCCCGGGGAAAGTCGGGTGTTCTGGACAACATGGTCCAGGACCAATTACATGTCAAGATCATGCATTTGACAAATGCCGCGATTTGCGGTCATACCCATTCATCTTCAAGGGAGCCGACATGCCGCAACGTGACCAAGAAATGCGTGGATTCCTGTCCCGGGTCGGGATCGACAGTGACGCGATCGAATCTGCGTTGGCCATCGACGCCGTCATCCAGCGGTGGCGTCGGCGCTACACCAAGCGCGAGCTTGGGGCCGCGGCGATCCGCGAGCTTGGGCTGGGCGACCTGATCGATCTTGCGCAGCTGGACGTGCTGATCGCGATCTGGGCCCCGGCCAATGAATACGGCGACGAGGACGGGCAGGAAACCATGGTCGCCACCATCGCGGCGCGGCTCATGATCGACCCGTCGCGCGCCTCGCGCCTGGTCACCGAGCTGATCGGCAAGGACCTCGTCCTGCGCCAGGTCAGCCAGCAGGACGCCCGCCGCTCAGTCATCAGCCTGACGCCGCGGGGACAGGCCATTGTCGAGGCCGCCCGCCGCTACAAGTTCCTGGTGATGGGCGATTTCCTGACCGGGTGGAGCCAGGAGGACCGCGACCGTTTCCTGCCGCTGCTCGAGGCGTTCTCGACCTGGACGGACAAGACCAGCTCGAAAGGCGCCGAACGGTTCCGCGCCGAGGTCGACAAGATCCGCTCGGACATGCAGGGATCCGTCTGACCATCCGGGCGCTCGCGGGGTGAGAGGGCGACCGCGGGCGGGAGGGACAGGGATGCCGCCCGCGGTCGCATGCGACATGGCCCCGGGGACAGACAGGGAGGGGCATGTCGGTCGGCGCCTTCGCTTCCGGGGCGACGCGCCGGGGGCCTTTGTTGCCCCGTTCTCATCTCCAACACCGCGCGCGCGATAAGGTTCCGCCCGCCGTTAACCTTTTTTGCACCCCGCCGTCGCGCCACGAAAAAGGGGCCGCGCCAGCCGGCGCGACCCCTTTTCCGAATACCGTCCGAAGCCGGATCAGCCGTTGACGCTGTCCTTCAGCGCCTTGGCGATGGTCATCTTGACGACCTTGTCGGCTTCTTTCTTGAACTGCTCGCCGGTGGCGGGGTTGCGCACCATGCGCTCCGGGCGCTCGCGGCAGTAGATCTTGCCGACGCCGGGCAGGGTCACGGCACCGCCGCCGGACACTTCCTTGGTGATGATGTCGGTGATGGCGTCCAGCGCCGCCGAAGCGGTTTTCTTGTCGCTGTCCATCGTCTCTGCCAACGCGGCCACAAGCTGCGTCTTGGTCATGGGTTTGTTCGCCATTTTTATGCTCCTTCCACTGCCCGTGACTTGGGCCCCATCTGCGGGATTCTTACCGAATGTTGTGTATCAACACAACGTTTAGGGGCGTCAGGCAAGGCCAAAACGGCCCGAATCGGCCTATTTTCTTGGGTTTTCCGCGAATTTCAGGGTCAGAGGAAGGCCGTTTCCTCGAAAGACCGCAATTTCCGGCTGTGAATCCGCTCGAGCGGGGTCTTGCGCAGGGCCTCCATCGCGCGAATCCCTATCATCAGGTGGCGCGACACCTGGGTCTTGTAGAAGTCGGACGCCATGCCGGGCAGCTTCAGCTCTCCGTGCAGGGGCTTGTCGCTGACGCAAAGCAGCGTGCCATAGGGCACGCGGAAGCGGAAGCCGTTGGCGGCAATCGTCGCGCTTTCCATGTCAAGCGCGACGGCCCGCGACTGCGACAGGCGCTGCACATGGCCACGCTGGTCGACCAGTTCCCAGTTGCGGTTGTCGACCGAGGCCACGGTGCCCGTCCGCATCACCCGCTTGAGGTCATAGCCTTCCAGCTGCGTCTCGGCGGCGACGGCGGTTTCCAGCGCGATCTGGATCTCGGCCAGGGCCGGGATCGGCACCCAGATCGGCAGGTCGTCGTCCAGCACCTTGTCCTCGCGCAGGTAGGCATGGGCCAGGACGAAGTCGCCCAGGGACTGGGAATTGCGAAGGCCGGCACAGTGCCCGACCATCAGCCAGGCATGGGGCCGCAGCACGGCGATATGGTCGGTCGCGGTCTTGGCGTTGGACGGGCCGACGCCGATGTTGACCAGCGTGATGCCGCCGCCATCGGCGCGCTTGAGGTGATAGGTCGGCATCTGCGGCTGGCGCGGCGATTGCGGCAGCACCGCGTCGGGCGTCGTGATCTCGGCATTGCCGGTGGCGACAAAGCTGGTGTAGCCGCTGGTCGGATCGGCCAGCATCGCGCGGGCATAGGCCTCGAATTCCGAGACGTAGAACTGGTAGTTGGTGAACAGCACGAAGTTCTGGAAATGCTCGGGGTCGGTCGCGGTGTAATGCGACAGCCGCGCCAGCGAATAATCCACCCGCTGCGCGGTGAAGGGCGCCAGCGGCACGGCGCCGTCGGCCCCGGGCTGGTAGGTGCCGTTGACGATGTCGTCATTGGTGTTCGACAGGTCCGGCACGTCGAAGACATCGCGCAGGGTAAAGCTGGCCGCGCCCTCTTGCGGGACGGTGACGCTGCCATCGGCGGCGACCGCGAAATGCACCGGGATCGGCGTGTCCGACAGGCCGATGCGCACGGGCGTGCCGTGGTTCGACAGGATCAGCCCGATCTGCTGGCGCAGGTAGTTGCGGAAAAGATCCGGCCGCGTGACGCTCGTCGTGTAGATCCCGGGCGCGGCCGCGTGGCCGAAACTCAGCCGGCTGTCGACCTTGCTGTAGGACGTCATCTGCAGCCGGATCTCGGGATAGAAGGCCCTATAGCGTGCCTCGGGGTCGCCCTCGGCCATGGCGCGCAGGAAGTTGTCGCGCAGGAACGTGGTGCCGATGCGGTAGAGCTCCTCGAGCCGGGCGACGGCCTTTTCGGCATCGTCGAAATACTCGGGGCCCGGCGTGTCGGGCGTGCGGATCGGCATCTGGGGGTCGACGGTCAACATGGGGCATCTATGCCCAAGCCGCGGGCGGGATCAAGAGGGGCCGCGCAGGCCGGGGGTGGTGTTTGCGCCGCGTCACGCGCATGTTGCAGACACAGGATCAGCAGGAGACCCCGAGATGACCGTCACCGAGATGCGCCGCAACCTCGACCATTGGCCCGAGCGGGTCGACCTGGCCGCCGCCTTCCGCTGGACCGAGCGGTTGGGGATGCACGAGGCGGTGGCGAACCATTTCTCTCTGGCGGTGAACCCGGAGGGGACGCAATTCCTGATGAACCCCAACCAGGTGCATTTCCGGCGCATCACCGCGTCGTCGCTGCTGTTGCTCGATGCGAATGATCCCCGCGCGATGGACCGGCCCGACGCGCCCGATCCGACCGCCTGGGCGCTGCACGGCGCGATCCACCGGCACTGCCCGCAGCACCGCTGCGCCATGCATGTCCATTCGATCTTTGCCACCGTGCTGGCGAGCCTGGAAAATTCCCACCTGCCGCCGATCGACCAGAACTCGGCCATGTTCCACGACCGGCAGGTGATCGACACCCATTACGGCGGGCTGGCTTTCGAGGAAGAGGGCGAGCGCTGCGCAGCCCTGCTCACCGACCCGAAGAAATTCGTGCTGATCATGGGCAACCACGGGGTGATGATCTTTGGCCGCGACGTGGCCGAGACCTTCAACCGGCTCTACTACTTCGAGCGCGCGGCCGAGACCTATATCCGCGCCCTGCAGACCGGCCAGCCGCTGCGGTTCCTGCCGCCCGCCGTGGCCGCGCGAACCGCGGACGAGATCGAAAGCTACCCCGGTCAGACCGAGCGGCACCTGAGCGAGTTGAAGGCGATCCTGGACGAGGAAGGGTCGACTTACGCGAGCTGACGGGCCTGCGTGGTTTCGGATCGCATTGCGATCCGACCGGGGCCGGCGGCTGCGCCGCCGGCAGGCACCAGCAAAGCTGGCGCCAAAGGGGGGCCTTGCCCCCGGCGCGTGCCGCGCCTCCCCCAAGGTATTTGGAAAACAATGAAGATGGGGCGCGGCGCCCCTGCTTTCACTTTTCCTGAAATACTCCCGCCGGAGGCGTCCCGAACCGGAGCCAGGGGCGCGACGGCAGGGCAGTCAGCGGAGGCCGGTTTCCTCGAGCAGGCCGCGCCGCTTGGCCTCGTAGTAGTAGCCGCGGGCATACCATTGCACCGCCGTCGCCTCGTCGCCGTCCGAGACCATCCAGGCGCCGCGCAGGTATTTCACCGCGTAGGTCAGGTTCGTCTCGGCATCCAGCAGGTCCGAGGGCTGGCCCTGGAAGCCCATCGAGCGCGCCGTGGCCGGCAGGATCTGCATCAGGCCCCAGTAGGGCCCGTTGCGCGCGGCCGGGTTATGCGTGCTTTCGCGTTTCACCACCCGGTGCACCAGCGTGCGGGGCACCTCGTATGCGTCCGCGTACTGGTTGATCAGCGCGCGCAGCTCGGGCGTCTCGTTCGGGAAGAACGGGATCGCGTCGGGCACGGGCGCCACTTCGGTGCGCGGGGCGGTAGAACAAGCCGCGAGCGGCAGGGAAACGGCAAGAAAGCAGGCAAGCAGCAGGCGAGTCATCGCGGGGGTCCGGGGACAGCTATGGTTAATCCCGGTTTAGAAAGCGGCAACGGACCTGCCCAGCCCCCTCGTGTCGGCTCGGCAAGGCGGCGCCTATGCGCGGCGGAATACCGCCAAGCGCGAGAGATCATCCGCGTGCTCGCCCGCAGACCCCGGCGCGAAAATGCGCCGTTCCAGGCTGTGCAGCCCCGTGATCCGGTCCGAGAGCCGGGAAAATCCGGCGCCGAAGCCCGCGACGTCCCAGTGCGTCGCCTTGATCGACAGCACGGCCAGCGCGCCCGGCGCCATGGTTCGGATCACCTCGTCCAGCGCTTCGGGGCCGACGTGGCCGGTGGTGAAGGTGCCCGCGCAGGTGACGCCGGCATAGGCGCCATCGGCCACCGGCAGCCGCGCCAGCATGTCGCCGGCGAAGCAGCTGCGGTAGATGCCCTTGGCCGCCGCGACGCGCAGCATCTCGGGTGAGAGGTCCGTCGCGTCCAGCGGACCGATGCCCAGCCGCGCCAGCGCTGCGCCGCAAAGCCCCGTCCCGGCGCCCAGGTCAAGGACCGGCCCCTGCCCGCCCGCCCCGGCAAAGGCGGAGGCGACTTCCTCGGGCAGGCGGTAGCCGGTCGCCTCGGCGAAGCTGCGGTCATAGGTCTCGGCCCAGCCGGCATAGAGCCGGCGGCTGTCGTCGGGGCTGGCCAGCGCATAGGCGGCCTTGAGGTCGGGATCGGTCATGGTGCGATCCTGCGGGGCCGGGCCTGCGACGGCAAGACTTGAAACCCCTGGCCCGCCGCGCCACTTTCGCGCCATGACAGGAACGCTTCTCATCTTCGGGCATGGCTACAGCGCCGCCGCCCTTTCCCGCCAGCTCGTCCCGCAGGGCTGGACGGTCATCGGCACCACCCGCAGCCCCGATCGCATGGACGCCATCGCGGCCATGGGCGCGACCCCGGTGCTGTGGCCCGGCGACGACATCACGCCCTGGCTGGATCGCGCGACGCACGTGCTGGCCGGCGCGGCGCCCGGGCCGGAGGGCGACCCGGTGCTGGCTGAACTGCAAGACGAGATCGCAGGCCGCGCGGCGCGGCTGGCCTGGGTCGGCTACCTTTCCACCACGGCGGTCTATGGCGACCACGACGGCGGCTGGGTGGACGAGGACACGCCGCTCGCCCCCGCCAGCAAGCGCGGCGCGGCCCGAGCCGAGGCCGAGGCTGCCTGGGCCGTGATCCCCGGCCTGCCGCTGCACATCTTCCGCCTGCCCGGCATCTACGGCCCCGGCCGCGGCCCCTTTGCCAAGCTGAAGAACGGCACGGCGCGCCGGCTGATCAAGCCCGGCCAGGTGTTTTCGCGCATCCACGTGGACGACCTGGCCCGCGCGCTGGCCCTGTCGATGCAGGCCCCGCAGCCCGGTGCGATCTACAACGTCTGCGACGACGACCCGGCCCCGCCACAGGATGTCATCGCCCATGCGGCCGACCTGCTGGGCCTGCCCCTGCCGCCCGCCGAGGATTTCGAGACCGCAGACCTCACGCCCATGGCCCGAAGTTTTTACGGCGAAAGCAAGCGGGTGCGGAACAGTCGCATCAAGGAGGCGTTAGGATACCAGTTGACCTATCCCGATTTCCGCAGCGGCCTGGCATCCATCCTCGCCGCAGAGAGCTGACCCGAAGGACCACGCCCATGACCGCAGCGGCCGACCCGACCAGCCTCAAGGACCTGCTTGAGAGGGTGCGCAGCGCTTCGGAGGGCGAGCGGACCGGGTTGCGCGAGATCATCCAGCACGTGGGCGAACGGTCCTTTGCCCCGGCGCTGCTGGTGCCCGCGCTGCTGCTGGTCTCGCCCCTGTCGGGCATCCCGGGCACGCCGACCATCGGCGCAGCGATCATCCTGATGATCTCGCTGCAATGGCTGGCGGGGCGCGATCACCTCTGGCTGCCCGATGTGCTGATGCGGCGCGAGATCGCGTCGAAACACATGCAGAAGGCGCTGGACTGGCTCGACCGGCCCGCCCGCTTTGTCGACCGGCACTCGGGCAAACGGCTGCGCGCGCTGGTGCACGGCCCGTCGCGTTACCTGTCGATCCTGGTGATCTGTCTCATCGTGATCACCTGGCCCTTCCTCGAACTGCTGCCCATGGTCACCTCGACCGGCGCCTTTGCCGTGTCGCTGCTGACCATCGGCCTCATGCTGCGCGACGGGGTCTACGTGGTGGCCGGCTATGCCTTTATCGGGGTGCTGGGCGGCGTCATCTACATGGTTGCCGGCATGTGAACGGAAAAGGGCCCCGCGCCAAAGCGCAGGGCCTGTCCTCTTTGCAAGAATGCCCGGGCTTACCAGTCCGCGGGCCCTTTGTCCCCAAATTCGTGCACGAGGAAATCGATGAAGGCGCGGACCTTGGGCTGGGTGAACCGGCCCGGCGGGTAGACCGCGTAGATGCCCTGGGTCTCGACCGGCAGGTCCGGGATCACGTCCACGACCTCGCCCCGCTCCATCGCCTCGGAATAAAGGAAGCTGGGCAGGTAGGCGATGCCAAGGCCGGCGGTGCAGGCGTTCAGCAGGCTCTGGCCGTCGTTGACGCTAAGCCAGCCGGCCGTGCGGATCTGGCGCTTTTCGCCCGAGGGCGCGGTGACTTTCCAGACGTTGCCCGAGGACTGGCTGGAATAGTGCAGCAGCTTGTGGTCATTGAGGTCGTCGATCTTGGACGGGCGGCCGAATTTCTGCAAATAGCCCGGCGAGGCGATCATGCGCTTGGTCGTTTCGGTCAGCTTGCGGGCGCGCAGGGTGCTGTCCTCGAGCTCTCCGATGCGGATGGCCATGTCGAAGCCTTCCGAGATCAGCTCGACGAAGCGGTTGTTGAGCACCATGTTCACGGTGATATCCGGGAACTCGGCCAGGAAGGTTCCCAGCACCGGGCTCAGGTGGTTCACGCCGAAATCGGTGGCGACCGAGATGCGCAACAGGCCCGAGGGCGCGGATTGCATCGAGGTGACCAGCGCATCCGCTTCGCCCGCGTCGTTCAGCACACGTCGGGCCCGGTCGTAGTAGGCCAGGCCGATCTCGGTCGGGCTGACGCGGCGCGTCGTCCGGTTCAGAAGCCGCGCGCCAAGGCGGGCTTCCAGCGAGGACACGTGTTTCGAGACAGCGGATTTCGATATCCCCATCTTCTTTGCCGCGTCCGTAAAGCCGCCCTGGTCCACCACGGTGGCAAAGGCTTCCATTTCCGTCAGACGGTCCATACCAGCACCTCTGCTATTTCCTTGGCGGTCAGGTATGGCGGTGAATTCGGGCAGCACTGGGGCGCGGGGCGGACAATATCGGGATTTCACGCCGCACTGTGGATCACATCGAAACCAGGTGACGCGGCCAGGGGATGGGGAAACCGCGCAAGCCGGACAGGGTCCGAAAGCGTCCGTGGGGAAACCGCGCGGGTGTCAGGCGGCCAGTTCGACCAGCCCCGCGATCACCTCGTCAAAGGCCGCGCGGGCGCGGGTGACGCTGTGGCGCGCGCGCAGGTGGCCATGCACGAGGCCCCGCGAGACGGTCAGCCTTGCGGGGACGCCCGCCGCCTGCAACCGGGCAAGGTAGGCTGTGCCGTCATCGGCCAGCGGGTCGCATTCGGCGACCCAGATCCGTGTCGGCGGCAGGTTCGAGAAGTCGGTGTCGCGCAGCGGCGCGTGGGTGGGATCATCGTCGCGCGTGGCCCCCTTGACCTGCGCGTAGAAGGCCACGTCGCGGGTCGTCAGCATCGGCGCCTCGGCATGGTCGAGATACGAGCCCCGGGTCATCTCGCCACCCAGCCCCGGGTAGATCAGCACCACCCCGTCGATCCGTGGCCCCCCGGCCCGTGCCGCATGGGCCACGGCGGCAGCCAAGTTGCCCCCCGCGCTGTCGCCCGCCAGCAGCAGCGTGCCGGGCCAAAGCGCGGCCGCCGCCCGGGTCGCGGCCAGGCTATCGTCGAAAGGCGCCGGGTGCGGATGCTCGGGCACCAGTCGGTAGTCGACCGCCAGCACTCGCAGCCCGGTGCGGTCGCAGATCTCGGCGCAGACGTCGTCGTGGCTGTCGAGCCCGCCGACCACGAAGCCCCCGCCATGGAAATAGACCACCGTCGCCTCGGGCGCGCCGCGCGCGTAGAGCCGGCAAGGCACGCCGCCAACGGCAAGGTCGCGCACCGACAGCCCGTCGGGATAGCCGGCAAAGAAGGCACGGCACATGGCGTCGTAGACCCGCCGCTGCCCGGCGATGTCGAGGCCGACCGCATCGGGCGGGTAGCAGCTGTCGGTCTTGCGGATGAAGGCCCAGGTCTCGGCGTCGATCAGCTGGTCGTAATCGGTCATCGGTATCCCCTATTTCCTTGCCGCATCGGAAGGATGCAGTAACATGCCGGAATATCCAATTGAATTCAGACCCATGCGCCGCCTACTCCTTTACCTCATGCTTGCCGGCGCCCTGCTGGCCCCCGCCGTTTCCGCGCAGAACCAGCCGCAAGGCACGATCGAGGTCGCGGACAGCGCCCAGCAGGACGCCGCCATCGCGGTGCGCATCCGCGACATCCTGCACGAGCTCGACGGCTACGAGGACATCACCGTCTCGGTCAGTTCGGGCATCGTGACGCTGCGCGGCACCACGCTCGACACCGCCTCGGCCCAGCGGCTGAACGAGCTGGTGGCCCGGGTGCAGGGCGTCGTGGCGATCGAGAACGAGGTGGTCGAGACGGCGGACGTGGTGCGCCGCCTGAACCCGGCGCTCGAGCGGTTCCGGACCCGGGCCACGCAGCTGGTCATCGCCCTGCCGCTGCTGGCCATCGCCGCGGCGGTCTTCCTGCTGGTGCTGCTGATCGGGCTGCTGCTGGCCCGCATGCGCCAGCCCTGGGAACGGCTCGCCCCCAATGCCTTCATCGCCGACATCTACCGGCAGGTGGTGCGGCTGGTCTTCGGCATCGCGGGGCTGGTCATCGCGCTTGACGTGCTGAACGCCACGGCGCTCTTGTCGACCATCCTTGGCGCGGCGGGGATCGTCGGCCTTGCCATCGGTTTCGCCGTGCGCGACACGGTCGAGAACTTCATCGCCTCGGTGCTGCTGTCGGTGCGCCAGCCCTTCCGGCCCAACGACGCGGTCGAGATCAACGGCGACGAGGGCAAGGTGATCCGCCTGACCAGCCGCGCGACGATCCTGCTGAGCTATGACGGCAACCACATCCGCATACCCAACGCGACCGTGTTCAAGAGCCGCATCGTCAACTACTCCCGCAACGCCGAGCGGCGGTTCCTCTTCGACCTGGGCCTCGCGCCCGACAGTGACCTGAAACGCGCCGTGCAGGTGGCGCAGCAGACGCTGACGGCCCTGCCCTTCACCCTCGCGACCCCCGCGCCCGACGCCTGGATCGACGGGGTGGGCGACAGCACGGTCACGCTGCGGCTGATCGGCTGGATCGACCAGACGCAGACCTCTCTGGTGGCAGCCCGGGGCGAGGCGATCCGGCTGTGCATGTCCGCGCTGACCGAGGCCGGAATCGCCATGCCCGAGCCCACCCTGCGCCTGATCGGCGCCGGCGGCGCGGGGCTCGAGGACACGGCACCCGCGCCGGTCGCCCCCCTGCCCGCCCGGCCCGATCACGCCATGGACGTGCAGGCCCAGGCCGAGCACGAGCTCGAGGCGATCGTGGACCAGGAACGCAAGGACGACGTCGAAGACCTGCTGGCCCGCGACGCCCCCACGGAATGAGCGCCGCGCGACCTTCGGCAAGATTCGTCCCGGATTCGTGATTTCAGGTCTTGCGGAGCGCGCAGGAGGATTCTACATAGCCGCCCACGTTGGGGTGTAGCCAAGTGGTAAGGCAACGGTTTTTGGTACCGCGTACCGTAGGTTCGAATCCTACCACCCCAGCCAGCATCAAACTCTCAGAAACTTGCAGCCACATAATGGGACGCCCCGCCTCCGGAACACTTTTCCGGTTAATCTGGCGTGACGATGGTTGCCCCGGGTCGCCGCGATGCAGATCACTGCATCGGTCATGGTGGTTGCGATCCGGCGCGGGTCTTTCACCCCGGTGAGCAGGCTTTGACGCCATGACGTTTGCGGTAGAAGGAACCCTCATGAGCCGCGGATAGATCGGCGTGGCAGGTCTGGCCCTGAGTGGCCTTTCAAGGAGAGCACTGTAGGTAGACGCGGCCCTATTGCACAAATCGTGCAAGGGATTCATTTCGTGAATCCAGTGCGGTAGCCGGGGATGCATGAGTAGCCCGGCACCCCCGACCTACAGGACCAGAAACTGGCCAGCCTTGACGAAGCGCTCAAGCGTCGGGGCTCGCTGACGATCCGGTTCGACCCCGGTATAAGCTGGGAAGCCGTACCGACAAGCAGGCGTGGCCGGCAACTGACCTATGGCGATGCCGCCATCCAGACCTGGCTTTCGATGAAGGGTGAAGGGCGTCCCGCTATTGATCCCGTGGATCGATTCAGCCCTGAACAGGCGGAACCCCGGGCTCTTCGGCACGGTGCTCCGACAGACGACCGGGGTCGTCGAAAGCCTCCTGCGGCAGGTTGGCCCCGTCTGGACCGTGCACCACTTCAGCACCCTATCCTGCCGCCAGAAGACGCTGGCCGTGAACATCCGGTATCGCGGCTCCAGGGGGCCGCTGCACCTGCTGATCCGCTCTCGTGACATCGCGTCGTGATGCACGGCCGGGCAGTGGACGGCACCAGGATCAAACTCGAGGGCGAAGGCGAGGCGCGCGCCTACCTGGCGACGCTGGGCGGGCAGCCCGGCGCCGCGTAGGACCCGCGTCACCCCGGGGGCGTCACCGGCTGCCGAAGACCTCCTCGAGGCTCGGCCGGGCGGGATGCACCGGCTCGAGATCCAGGCTCGACGCGATCCCGTCGATATGCGCGGCGATGACCGCATCCAGGGCAGCCTCGTTCCCGGCCAGCAGGGCCTCGACGATCCCGGCATGTTCGCCGTGTGAGCAACTGCCCTGGTCGGGCTTTTCGTACAGCTGGATGATCAGCGATTCCCGCGCCACCAGGTCGGCGAGGTAGCGGCGCAGGACCGTGTTGCCCGAGATCTGCGCCAGCAGCAGGTGGAATTCCCCCGAGAGGGCGATCATGCGCTGGCGGTCGCCGGCGTCATGCGCGGCGCGCTCCTTGTCGATATGCGCGCGCAGATGTGCCGCCGAGGCGTCGTCGATCCGGGCAGCGGCCTCGCGGGCGATGGCCCGCTCGATGCAATGGCGCGCGACGAACAGGTCGGCGGCATCCTTGACCGTCGGCTGCGCGACCGAGGCGCCGCGGTTCGGCTGGTGATCGACCAGCCCGTCGAAGGCCAGCCGCGCCAGCACCTTGCGGATGGTCCCGCGCGTCGTGTCGAAGATCCGGCACAGCTCGACCTCGCGCAGGCGCTGGCCGGGCAGCAACTGCCGGTCGCCGATGGCGCTGCGGATTCGGTCGTAGACTTGCGTTTCTGCTGCGTTCAGTCGCGCCATCTGGCTGGCTCCGGGTGCGTGCTGCGTGAATCTTAGGCATGGGCGCCGCGGCGTGCAATGGCACCTTCCCCGGCGGCGATCCCTGCCCAAAGATCAGCAACCATCTGTTATCTTTTGGAAATTTTCCGATTCTGCCCGGAAATACCCGGACAAAGCGCGAAAATTGTGCGCAAAATAAATTTGAATTGTTAACAATTAATGCCTCCGCTGACGGGGCAAGTGCCTGCTTCGACATCATCGGGGTGGGCGCCCGGACCCATTGACGCAGACCCAGAGGAGTGTCCCCCATGCCCCGCCTATCCGCCCTGTCGCTGGCCGCCGCCGTCGGCCTGATGCTGGCCACCACCGCCGATGCGCAATCGCTGCGCTGGCTGACGCAAAGCCAGGAAAGCGCCGCGCAATACCCCGCCGAGATCGCCGCGATCGAGGCCGCCGGCGAAGCCGGGTTCGAGGTCACCCGCAACGAATTCCAGGTACTGGGCGTGAACCTCGCCGATGCGCTGCGCCTCGTCGGCTCGGGCGCGTTCGATCTGGCCACCGTGCAGGTCGGCAGCGCGGCCAAGGACGACCCGTTCCTTGAAGGCATCGACCTCATTGGCGTCTCGACCGACATGACCGACCTCAAGGCCGCCGTGGACGCCTACCGCGATGCCTTCAACGCGCGGCTGGGCGAGAAGTTCGGCGCCAAGGCCATGGCGATCTGGCCCTTCGGCCCGCAGGTGTTCCTGTGCAGCGCCGACATGACCTCGCTCGCCGATCTCGACGGGCTCAAGGTGCGGTCCTTCACCGCCTCGATGTCGACCCTGCTGGAAGAGCTGGGCGCGACTCCCGTCACCCTGTCGTTCCCCGAGGTCTACCCGGCCCTGCAACGCGGCGTCGCCTCCTGCGGCGTGACCTCGCCGACCTCGTCCAACACCGGCAAGTGGCCGGAAGTCACGACGCACCTCTACCCGCTGTCGGTCTCGGGCTCGGTGCAGGCGCATATGGTCAACCTCGACTGGCTGAACGGCCTCGACGCCGACACGCGCGAAGCCTTCGAGACGGTCATGGCCGACCTCGAGACCGCGTTGTGGGAACTGGCGATCACCACCAACGGCACCGCGCAGGGCTGTTCGACCGGCGCCGAATGCCCCGAGGGGATCTACACGTCCTATGACATGACGCTGGTGCCCGTGACCGACGCGGACAAGGCCAAGGTCGGCGAGATCGCGGCCACCAAGATCCTGCCCGAATGGGGCGCGCGCTGCGAGGCGTCCTACGAGGGCTGCGTCGAACTCTGGAACTCGACCGTCGGCGCCGCGCGCGGCCTGACCATCACGCTCGAGTAACGGCGCATGACACAGGTCCTCGGGCTGGCCCGGGGTCTGGCCCTCGCGCTCGCGCTTGTCGCGGGCGCGGCGGTCACGATCCTCGCGGTTCTGATCTTTGTCGATATCGTCGGGCGGGACGTCTTCGGCGCCTCAATCCAGGGCACGGACGAACTGGGCGGCTACGTGCTGGCCTTCGTCGGCTCGCTTGGCCTGTCGCTGACGCTGCTCAATCGCGGCCACCCGAGGATCGACATCTTCCTGCGGCTCTTCCCGGCGCGGGTCCGGGCCGGGCTGCACGTGCTGGCGCAGGCCAGCATCGCGGCGCTGGGGATCTTCATGACCTGGCATGCCTGGGGCGAGCTGTCGGAAACCATCCGCTTCGGCGCCGTGACCAATACGCCGCTGCAGACCCCGCTGTGGGTGCCGCAGGCGGTCTGGGTCGCGGGCACCGCGATCTTTGCGCTGGTTGCCTGCCTGACCACGCTGCACGGGCTGATCCTGCTGCGCCGCGACCCGGCGGCGGTCGAATCGCTCTACGGCCCGCCCACCGTCGACGAGGAAGTCGGCCATTACGTCGATCAAACGGAAGGGGCCGGCCATGCTGGGCATTGAAGGCGCCGCCATCGGCTTTGCGTTGCTGCTGTTCCTGCTGTTCATCGGCCAGCACATCGCCACCGCGCTCTTCACCGTCGCGCTGACCGGGGCCTGGCTGTTCTTTGGCGACGCGATGCTGCGGCCCTTCGGCACGATGATGTGGGGGACGCTGAACAACTTCCTGCTGGTCGCCATCCCGCTGTTTGTCCTGATGGGAGAGATCCTGGTGCGTGGCGGCGTGACCGAACGCATGTACCGCGCGCTGGCCGACTGGACGCGGCCCCTGCCCGGGGGCCTGCTGCACACCAACATCGCCGCCTCGACGGTCTTTGCCGCCATCTCGGGCTCGTCGGTGGCAACGGCGGCGACCATCGGCACGGTGGCCTTTCCGACCTTCCGCCGACAGAATTATTCCGAGGCCTGGGTGGCCGGCAGCGTCGCCTCGGGCGCGACGTTGGGCATCCTGATCCCGCCTTCGATCAACCTCATCATCTACGGCGCGATCACCAACACCTCGATCGGGGCGCTGTTCCTGGCGGGCATCCTGCCCGGTATCGTGCTGGCGCTGGCCTTCATGGGCGTGATCATCGTCGCCAGCCTGCTGAACCCCGCCGTGGCCGGGAGACCTGAGCGCATGGCCCCCTGGCCCGAGCGCCGCAAGCGGCTGGGCGACCTCTTGCCGCCGCTCGCCATCTTCGTGCTGGTCATGGGCTCGATCTACCTTGGCTTTGCCACCCCGACCGAGGCGGCGGGCGTCGGCGTCATCGGCGCGCTGGTGCTGACGGCCAGCTACCGCTCGCTCACCTGGTCCATGATGCGCGAAGCCATGCTGTCGACCGTCACCACCACCGCCATGACGCTGCTGATCCTGGTCGCGGCCTTCTACCTCAACTTCATCCTCGGCGTGCTGGGTGTGCCCGGGCAGGTCTCGGCTTTCGTCTCGGGGCTCGAGGTGGGGCCGGTGGTGATGCTGATGCTGCTGGTCGCGCTCTACCTCATCCTCGGCTGCTTCCTCGACGCGCTGGCGATGATGATCGCGACGATCCCGGTGGTGCTGCCGGTGGTCACGCATCTGGGCTACGACAGCGTATGGTTCGGCATCTTCCTTGTCATGATGTGCGAACTGGCACTGATCACCCCGCCGGTCGGCATGAACCTCTACGTCACGCAAAGCGTGCGCGGGCGGGGACAGGTCGGCACGGTGATCCTGGGCGTGCTGCCGTTCCTCTGCTGCATCCTCGCCGTGGTCGCGCTGATCGCGATCTTTCCGGGGCTGCTGTGATGCGCCTGCTGGCGATCAATCCCAACACGTCCGAAGAGGTGACCGAGGCGGTGGTGGCCGAGCTGCGCCGCCTCGCCCCGGAGGTGCAGATCGACGGCGTCACCGGCCGGTTCGGCGCGCGGATCGTGACGACCGAGGCCGAGAACCTCATCGCCTGCCACGCCGCGCTGGACCTCGCAGCCGAACATGCGGGCGGGGTGGATGGCGTGATCCTCGCAATCTCCTTCGACTCTGCCCTGCGGGCATTGTCGGAGCTGCTGCCCGTCCCCGTCGTGGGCCTGACCGAGGCCTCATTGACCGCCGCGACCGACCCCGTCGGCGTGGTGATCTTCGGCGCATCGAGCCAACCGCTCTACGCCCGCCTACTCTCCGGCTACGGCTGCACGCCCGCGGCGTGGGAGGTGGTCGATTTCGCCACCCGCGCCGATTACCTCGATGCGAAAGCCCGCGACGCGGCGGTGCTTGAGGCCGTCGCGCGGCTCGCCGTCGCCGGGGCCGGATCGGTGATCATCCTCGGCGCGGCGGTGGTCGGCATGGCCGAACGGATCGCGCCGCTAGCCGCCCTGCCCGTCCACGACGGCGCGGCGGCGCTGGCGCTGTGTCTGGGCCGCATCGCCGCGGGCGACACCGGACAGCAAAAACCCCGCCCCATCGACGGCAGCATCGGCCTCTCCCCCGCCCTCGCCGCGCTGATCGGAGGACCGGCATGACCGCGACCCTCTTCCGCAACGTCCACCTGCTGGATCTCGACGCGCCAGAGGGCATGAGTTCGGCCACCGACCTGCTGGTCCTCGATGGTCGCATGACGGCGCCGGGCGCCCCGGTCCCCGATGGCGCCACGGTCATCGACGGCAAGGGCGACCTGCTGATGCCCGGCCTCGTCAACGCGCATTTCCATTCTTCCGTGAACCATATGAAGGGCCGGCTGCCCTGCCTGCCGCTCGAGCTCTTCATGCTTTACGAAAGCCCGGCGCTGGAAACCCTGCGCCCCACGCCCCGGCAGGCCTACCTGCGCACCATGCTAGGCTGCATCGAGATGCTGCGCCTCGGCACGACAGCGGTGATGGACGATTGCTTCTTCGTCCCCGAACCCACGCCCGAGATCATCGACTCCGTCGCCCAGGCCTATGCCGACAGCGGCATCCGCGCCACGCTGGCGCTGGACGAGCCGGAACTGTCCGAGCTCGAGAAGCTGCCCTTTCTCGACCGGCTCGCGCCTGAGGCGATGCAGGTTAAACTGGCCCGCCGCCCCAAGCTGACCGCCACCGACCTGCTGGCGCTTTACGACCACCTCGTCACGCGCTGGCACGGCGCCGCGGGTGGCCGGATCGGCGCCGCCGTCTCTTGTTCCGCCCCGCAGCGGGTCAGCATGGATTACTTCGCCGCGCTCGACCGGATCAGCCGCGCCCATGACCTGCCGGTCTTTGCCCATATGCTGGAAACCCGCCTGCAACGGGTGCTGGGATACGAGAAATTCGGCGGCCGGTCGCTGGTGCGCTACACCCATGACCTCGGGCTCCTCAGCGAACGGATGCAGGTCATCCACGCGATCTGGGTGGACGAGGTCGACCTCGACCTCATCGCTGAAACCGGCGCCAACGTGGCCCACAACCCGATCAGCAACCTGCGGCTCGGTTCTGGCGTGATGCCCCTGCGCGAGATGCTGGACCGAGGTATCCCGGTCGCCCTGGGGGTGGACGAGGCGATTGCCGATGACGCCATCAACATGTGGTCAGTGATGAAGACGGCCGGCATGATCCACACGCTGTCGGGCGACGACCCGGACCTCTGGCCCTCGGCCCGCGAGGTGCTGCGCGCTGCAACGGTTGGCGGCGGTCACGCGATGCGGCGGCCGGGGCTGGGCACGCTGGCGCCCGGCGCGCCGGCGGACCTCGTGCTGGTCGACCTGTCGACACTCGCCTTTCTGCCGATGAACGACGTGGTGCGCCAACTGGTGCATGTCGAAACCGGCAGCTCGGTCCGCCTGACCATGGTCGCGGGCCGCGTGGTAGCCGAGGGCGGCCAGGTGACCTCGGTGGACGAGACAGCGCTGTTGGCCGAGGCGCGCGAGGTCTTCACCGGCCTCGCCCCCGTGCTGCGCCGCGCCGCCGACGAGGTCGCGGACCTGCTGCCGGTCTACCGCGCCATGCACGACCGCGCCGTGGCGCGCGACGTCGGCATGACCCGCAAGCTGCGAAAGGGGCTCGCATGACGTTACCGTGGAGCTATTCGGCCCTGCCGACCCGGCCCGAAGGCACATGGCCGAACGGCGCGCGCATAGCACTCTGGGTCGCGGTGGGGGTCGAGAGCTACCGGCCCGATGAGGGCATGACCGAAGACATCCTGCCGCGCGGCGCCGCGCCCGACCTCGTCAACGCGGCCTGGCGCGACTACGGCAACCGGGCGGGCGCGTTTCGCCTGTTCGACCGGCTGGCGGGCATCGGCATCCGGCCTGCCGTTCTGCTGAACACCAACCTCTACGACGAGGCGCCCGAGGTGCTGGTTGCCGCCCGCGCCGTGGGGGCCGAGATCGTGGGGCATGGGCTGTCGAACTCCGACAGCCTGACGGACCTGCCCGCAGGCACGGAGGCCGCTTACGTCGCCAAGGTCGCCGGACGGATCACGGCAGAGGAAGGCGCGGCGCCCGGCGGTTGGTCTTCGCCCTGGCTGGTGCATACGCCGACCTCGCTGGCCAGCCTTGCGGGGGCGGGCTATCGCTACCTGCTCGACCTGCGGCTCGACGACCAGCCGGTGTGGCTGGACACGGGCGCGGGCCGGATGCTCGCCATACCCTACGCCGCCGAATTGAACGACAGCACGACCATGGTGGGCCGCCAGGCCGATGCGCGCAGCTTTGCCGCCATGCTGCGGGACGAGGCGGCGGAGCTCAGCCTGTCCAGGCACCCGGTCGTCATGAGCGTGGTGCTGCACAGCTTCATCACCGGCCAGCCTTGGCGCCTGCGCCCGGTGGCCGAGGCGCTGGCCCAGATCGCCGCGATGGACGGCGTCTGGTGCGCCACCCCGGCCGAGATCTTTGCCGCCGTTCAGGCGAACCCGGCGCTGGCGGCGGGCTGAGCCATGCGGATCCTCTTCATCAACCCGAACACCTCCCAGGCGATGGCCGAGGTGATGGCCACCGAGGCCCGCCGCATCGCCGCGGCGGGAACGGTGATCGACGTCTGCTCGGCACCCTTCGGGTCGGCCTATATCTCGACCCGGGGCGAAGCGGCGGTGGCCGGGCACGCGCTGCTGACAGCGCTCGCACAGAATTACGACGGCCATGACGCGGTGATCGTCGGCGCCTTCATCGTGCCTGCGGTCACGGCGGCGGCCAAGGAGCTCTGCCCTGTGCCGCTGATCGCGACCGGAGAGGCGGGGCTCGCCGCCGCGTCGCTGGTCGGGCAGAGCATGGCGATCCTGTCCATCGGCGATCCGGCCCGCCGCATGACCGAAGAGACGGTGGCCGCGACGGGCCTTGCGGCGCGCGTCGTGTCGATCCGCGACATCGGCCTGACGGGAACCGAGCTGACCGAGGACCAGCCCCGCGCCGATGCCACGGCCGTGGCGCTGGCGCAGGCGGCAGTGACCGAGGACCGGGCCGATGCCATCGTGTTGGGCGCGGGGTCGATGGAGGGCATGGCGCGGCGTATTCAGCCCCAGGTGCCGGTGCCGGTGATCTCTCCGGTCGGGGCGGCGGTCTGCATGGCCGAGATGCTGGTGCGGTTGGGGCTGCCGAAGGCGACGGCCGGGAGCTATGCGCGGGCGTCGGGCGTGGAGATGACGGGGGTGGACCCGGTGTTGATGCGGTTGATGCGGGGAGATTAGCCGCGCTTTCGTCCGAGAGGCGCATCACTTCCAATGCGCACCCGCGCGGAATCAAGGCCGCAGGCCGCCGCGCATCATGCCGGAGGCATGTCTCCGACATGACGGGCCGCCCGTCGCACCAAAGGTGCGCCGAGTTATTTTGGCCCGCCTATGGCGGGACGGTCCGGCGATTTCGTGAGGCTGAGCGCTTCCTTCGCAGGTCTTTCGGATTTGGCCGGGATAAAGTGCCCCCCACATCGGTTGGATCGCCGCACCGCGGCCCGACGTTGCACGGCTCCGCTCCGAAATCGCTAACGAGCTATTCGTCTCGTGCAATATGCTTGGCCAATGCCGCCGGCAACCCGGTCGAGGGCTTACCCGGCGGTCGCCGGTAGCTGCCCCCCGACGCCCCCAGCGGAGCCAATCGGACCAGCGCAGCAGCCTGCAACACTGCCGCCTGAACGGGGTCGATCAGCACGGCATCGACCTCTGTGCGCAGGCTCGGCGCCATCCCGGCCAGGGGCGCGCCGGACAGGATCAGCACGTCGGCCCCCGCCGCCACCGCCCGGTGGCATTCCGCCACCAATGGCCCGCGCAAGTCGCTGTCGATCTCGCCGATATTGCCCAGCGGCACATCGGGCGTGAAGGTCCCGGCAAAGCGGGCCGACAGCTCCGCCTGCCGCACCTGCTCGTTGTACCAGGGCGCCATCCGGGGCGTGAAGGTCACGAAGGCAAACCGTTGCCCCAGCATGCAGGCCGAGAGCATCGACGCCTCGGTCATGCCCGTGACCGGCAGGTCGAACGCCTCGCGCGCGGGCAGAAGCCCCGGGTCTCCGAAGGCGGCGATCACGGCGGCATCGACCTCCGCGCCCCGCCGCGCCAGCACGTCCAGCACGCCGACCCCGGCACAGGCCGCCTCGGCGCGGGAGGAGATGTAGGGAAAGCCCTCCTCGGCCGTGACCGAGACCAGCTCCACATCCGGCGGCAGGACCGCGCGGGCGGCGCGGTCCAGCTTGTCGGTCAAGACCTGCGAGGTGTTCGGATTGATCAGCAGGATCCGCATCAATAGCCCATCGCACGCGGCAGCGCCGTCACCACGCCCGGAAACAGCATGCACAGCAGCAACACCGCGTACATCGCCGCGATGAAGGGCCAGCTTTCGCGCACCAGCTCGGTCATCTTCACCCCCGTGATCCCGCAGACCACGAAGAGGATCACCCCCACCGGCGGCGTCAGCATCCCGATCACCAGGTTCAGCACGAAGAGGAACCCGAAATGCAGCGGGTCGATCCCGAATTGCAGTGCGATCGGGTGGAACAGCGGCACCAGCATGATGTTGGCGGCGTTCGATTCCAGGAACATGCCCACCACCAGCATCATCACCGCCACGAGGCAGAGAAAGATCAGCGGGCTGTCGGTGATCCCCTTGATCGTGCCGGCCAGTTTCATCGGCAAGAGGTCGATGGTGAAGAGGAATGTGACCGTCGAGGCAAAGGCGATCATCGCGCCGACCATGGCGGTGGTCTTGGCGGCGGTCAGCAGCACCTCGGGCAGGTCCGAGAGCCTCAGCTTGCGGGTGATGAAGAACCCGATGACCAGCGCGTAGACCACGCCGATGGCCGCGCCCTCGGTCGGGGTGAAGGCGCCGATGACGATGCCGCCGATGACCACGACCGGCATCATGAAGACGATGACCGACCGCCGCGTCTCGCGCAGGGCGTTCGCCAGGCTGAAGCCGTCCCCGGCCAGCGGGTAGTCGCGCTTCCAAGAGATGAACCAGCAGATCGCCATCAGCGCGAGGAACAGGATCAGCCCCGGCACCACGCCGGCCATGAACAGCCCGCCGACCGACACGGTGGACCCGGCCATGAAGGCATAGACGATCATCGCCCCGGAGGGCGGGATGATCGGGCCAAGGTTGGCGGCCGCCGCGACGACGCCCGAGGAAAAGCCCAGCCCGTACTGCTTTTTCAGCGAAGGCACGAGGGTGGAGCTGAGCGCCGAGGCATCGGCGACAGCGGCGCCCGAGACCGAGGCAAGCCCGGCGCCCGCGATGATCGACACCTGCGCCAGCCCGCCGCGCATCCGCCCGATGAAGGCGTTGGCGAAGTCCACGAGCCGATCCATGATCCCGCCCTTCAGCATCAGCTCTCCGGCGATCATGAACAGCGGAATGGACATCAGCGGGAAGGAATTGACCGCGTTCATCATGCGGCTCGGCATGATGGACGGGTCGAAATCCGCCAGCCACAGCCCGAACATGGCCGCGCTGCCCAGGGAAAAGGCCAGCGGCATGCCAAGGGCCGCCAGGACGAAGAAACAGACGATGACGGCGAGGCTCATGGCAATTGCGTGTCCGGATCGGCCGCCATGTGCAGAAGGTGCAGCGCCGAATGCAGCACCCCGGCGATGACGGGAAAGAAGAAGACGGCAGAGGTGACGTTGATCGCGCCCATCCGCTCGGACCAGGTGGCGCCGGCGACCTGGAAGGTGGCCCAGGTGACGATCAGCAGCATCACCCCGGCCAGCGCGCTGGTGAAGCGCTTGACCAAGCGGCGCGGCAGCACCGGCAGGCGGTCGACAAGCAGGTCGATGCCCACATGGGTGCCGTCGCGGATGCCCAGAGGGATGGCGACGAAGATCGTGGTCACGAACGCCAGGCGCGAGACCTCGTCGGCCCAGTCGAAGGAGGCGTTGAAGCCGTAGCGCATGACCACCTGGGCGGTCACCACGCAGACCATGATCGCGGCGGCGATGATCGCGACAACGCGCGCGCCTGTGTCGGCGCGCGCGAGGATCGCGGGAACGATCGTCTTCATGGACGGATCAGTTCGACATCGCCGCCACTTCGGCGTCGAGCAGTTCCACCAGCGCCGGGTCGAGCCGCGCCTTGGTCTCGGCGGCGACACCGGCCACGGTTTCGCGCAGGTCGGCGGCCAGCTCCGGCGAAACTTCGGTGTAGGTCATGCCCATCTCGATGATCTTGGCCAGCGCGGCGCCATCCTGTTCGGCGGCCAGCTTGCGCTGCTCGGCCACGGCGGTGTCCATCGCCTCGGTCACCCAGCCCTGCTGCTCTTCGCTCAGGCCATCGAACCATTTCTTGTTCGCCACGACCGAGATGAAGTCAAAGAAATGCCCGGTATTCGAAACGTATTCCTGCACCTCGGGGTAGCCCGCGACCTGGATGATCGAGAAGGGGTTTTCCTGCCCGTCGATCACTTTCTGCTCGAGCGCGGAGTAGAGCTCGTTCACGTCCATCGCCAGCGGGTTGGCGCCCAGCGCGCGGAAGGTGGCAAGGTGCGCCTCGTTCGGCTGCAGGCGGATCTTGAGGCCGGCGATGTCCTCGAGTGTCTCGATGGGACGGACCGAGTTGGTCATCTGGCGGAAGCCCAGCTCCATGTAGCCCAGCGACATGATGTCCTGCGCGGCGAGCTTTTCGTCCAGCGCGTCACCGACCGGGCCGTCGACGACCTTGAACGCGGCTTCGCGGGTCTCGAACTGGAACGGCAGGCCGACGATTTCCAGCTCGGGGACGGTGCGGGTCAGGTAGGCGGTGCCGACCCAGATGATCTCGACCGCGCCCAGCTTGACGGCCTGCACGTTCTCGGCCGCGCCGCCCAGCTGTCGGGCGGGGAAGAGGTTGACCTCGAACTCGCCGCCCGACACCTCGGTCAGCTTGTCGGCGAAGATCTCCATCGCGACGGACGAGGAATGGTCGGTGGCAAAGTTGCCCGCGACGCGGATGGTATCGGCCTGCGCGGCAGCCGTCAGCGCGAGGACAGAGGTGGCAAGGGCGAAGATCTGGCGTTTCATGTTGGTCTCTCCTGGGATCGTGTTTGATATGAGTGGCTTAGAGGGTGGTTTCGGATGCCGCGCCAAAGGCGTTGCGGCAGCGCGACCGGATCACCGATGCGATCTCGGCCAGCGTTGAGGTGTGCTCTTCGAGCTGGGTGGCGGCCAGGCGGCGTTCGAAGGTCTCGAACAGGGCCGCGCGGTCGGGCACCCGGTGCAGGGCGATGATGAACGGATGGCCAAAGCGGGCGCGGTAGGCGGCGTTCAGCTCTTTCAGCCGCTGCGCCTCGGCCTGGGGCAGGCCGATCAGGCCCAGCCGGCCCTGTTCCGAGGTGCTTTCGGCGGTCATCCGGCCCTCGGCCGCCTCGCTGCCCGACAATTCGGGGTGAACGTTGAACATGGCCAGGCGCTGTTCGGGCGTGGCGGCCAGGATCACCTCGACCAGCGCCTCGGCGACCGCCTCGTCCGAGGCGAAGGGGCGTTGGTCCACCGCCGCCTCCGCCACCCAGGGGGAGCGTTCGACGAGGGGCGCCAGGGCCGCAAGAGCCTGTTCGCGCCGAACCGAGTTCAGCGTGTTGATCGCGGGTGTCATGTCGATGTCCGTTAGTTGCTGACACCGACGTTAGGAGATTCGGCCCATTGTAATCCATCACATAAAACTCCACACTCCATTCGAAAAATTAGGATGGGCCCGACAATGTCCCTGCACCTTGTTCCCCGCGTTCTTCTGTATCTCGAGGCGGTGGCCGAGAACGGGTCGATCCAGGCCGCGTCGCGCGCGACCGGCATCTCGGCCTCGGCCATCGACCGTCAGATCAAGCTGCTCGAAGACCGGCTGGACGTGCAGCTGTTCGACCGGCAGAGCACGGGGATGGAGGTGACGGCGGCGGGCGAGATGTTCATCGTGCTGTCGCGGCGCTGGCGCGCGGACGAGAACGCGATCCTGTCGGACGTCAAGCAGATGGCGGGGGTCGACCTTGGCCTCGTGCGGCTGGCGACGATGGACAGCCTTGCCAACGGCCCCCTGCCCCGCGCGCTGGACGCGATCGCCCGCGACTATCCCCGCGTGCAGATGGAGGTCGAGATCATGACCCCCGACGACGCGGTCGCAGCGGTGAACGACGGCATGGCCGACCTCGCGCTGGGGTTCAACCTGCGGCCCGGGCGCGACCTGCACATGCTGTGGTCGGCCGATCTGCCGCTGGTCTGCGTCTGCGCGCCGGATCACCCGGTGGCGCAGAAAGACTCCATCCAGATCAAGGAGGTACGCGCCTACCCGCTGGTCGTGCAAAGCCGCGCGCTGGCGATCCGCCGGATGCTCGAGGCGCGGCACACCTGGCTGTTCGCCGATGCCCGCCCGCCGGTGGTCACGAACTCGCTGCAACTGCTCAAGCAGATGGTCGGGGCGGGCACGCACCTGGCCCTGACCTCGCAGCTCGATGCGTCGGCCGAGCTGAAGGCGGGCACGCTGGTCGCGATCCCGATCTCGGACGCGCAGGTGCGCAGCCAGTCCATCGGCCTGGCCGTAAGCGTCAAACGCAGCCTGCCGCGGATCTGCACCACCGTGTCCAAGGTGCTGATACAGGAAATCTCGGCCTGTGTGGCCGAGGCGACGGGGGGTTAGCCCATCAGCCCGCGACGCGGGCAAAGACGCTGCCCCAGCCGGTGACGCGGGCCGGGTCCAGCCCGACCTCGGCCAGGCAATGCGCCGCCGTGATCGACACGGAATCAAGCACGGGGATGCCGGTGTCCGCCTCGATCTGCGCGGCGACGGGCGCGCCGCGGAAGTTGGTGCAGACGATGGCGATGGCGTCGGGCTTGGCCTTTGCCACCTCTCGGACCATCGCGCCGACCTGGTCCGGCGGGTAGGTGGCAAAGCTGTAATTGCCCTTGTCATCAAGGCGCGCGGCGCTGACCACCTCGATGCCCTGGGTGGCGTAATTGGCGATCATGCGGGCTTCGATGTCTTCGATATAGGGCGTGACGACCCCCAGCCGCTTGACCCCCATCTTCCGCAGCAGCGCGTCATAGGCCAGGATCGTCGAGGTCGCGGGCACCCCCGTCCGCTCGGTGATCGCGGCGCAGAGGGCGCGGTCCTTTTCCAGCCCCAACCAGCTGGCCGATGTGCCGTTCCAGGCGATCAGATGCGGCTGCGCCTCGGCCAGCCGTTCGGCCGCCTCGAGGATCGGCTCGAGCGTGAATTGCGATTGCGAGGCCTCGGACATGGAGATCTCGACCACGCGGAAGCGGCCGAAATGCGCGCTGGCCTCCTGCCCGAAAGGCGCGAACATGGCCGAGGTATAGGGCTCGAGCACGGTGTTCGACGAGGGCGTCAGCATGCCGATGCGGCGCCCGTCCACTGGCGCATATCTCATGGCGTGACCCCCGGCTTGGCGCGGGCGATGTGCTGGCCGGTGGCCGTGCCGACCGGGTCGCCATCGAGCATGACGGTCTGGCCGCGCAGGATGGTGCGGACAGGCCAGCCGGTGACCTCGAACCCCTCCCAGGGCGTGTAGTCCGACCCGTGGTGCAGGGCGTCCTGGGTGATCGGGCGGGTCAGCGTCGGGTCCCACAACACGATGTCCGCATCCTTGCCGACCGCGATCGACCCCTTGCTTTCAAGGCCGTAGATCCGCGCATGGTTGGTCGCGGTCAGCGCGGCAAAGGTCTCGAGGCTGATGCGGCCCTTGCTGACCCCTTCGGAAAACAGGATCGGCAGCCGCGTCTCGACCCCCGGAATGCCGTTCGGAATGTTACGGAAGGACGCCCGCGCCCCGGGCGCATCCTTGCCCGCCGGATCGGCAAAGCGGAACGGGCAATGATCGGACGAGAAGACGTCGAAGGCGCCGCGTTCCAGCCCCGCCCAGATGGCCGCCTGCTCGCCCGTGTCGCGGGGCGGAGGCGAGCAGACCCATTTCGCCCCCTCGAACCCCGCACGGTCGAGGTCATCGGCGGTCAGCGTGATGTATTGCGGGCAGGTCTCGGCAAAGACGCGCACGCCGCGGGCCTGGGCGCGCTCGATCTCTTCCAGCGCGGCGCCGTTCGAGACATGGACGATCATGACCGGCACATCCGCGACCTCGGCCAGCGTCGTGGCGCGGTGGGTCGCCTCGCGCTCGACCGGGATGGGGCGGGTGCGGGCGTGGTGGACGGGCTGGATGCGCCCGTCGCGTTCCGCCTTGTCGCGCAGGAACTCGATGGCGTCCTCGTTCTCCGCATGAACCAGCGTCAGCGCGCCCTGCTCGCGCGCCACGGCCATGACCTGCAGGATCTCGGCATCGGTCAGCCGCATCCCCTGGTAGGTCATGAACACCTTGAAACTGGTCATACCCTGCGCGATCAGCGCCGGCAGGTCCTGGCCCAGTGTCACCGGGTCCACGGATTTCACGATCAGGTGGAAGGAGACGTCGGTGAGGCACTGCCCCTCGGCTTTGGCGAGGTAGGCCGCGACCGCCTCGCGCAGGGTCTGGCCGTCTTCGGGCAGGCAGAAGGGCATGACGCAGGTGTTGCCGCCGCAGGCAGCAGCCCGGGTGGCACTGGCGAAATCGTCCGCCATCTCGACGCCGGGGCCGGAGGGCTGGGAGACATGCACGTGGCTGTCGATCCCGCCCGGCATGGCGATGAGACCGGTGGCGTCGATGATCTCGGGCGCGTCAAGGCCTGTGCCCAGCGCAGCGATCCTGCCTGCGGTGATGCCGATATCGCAGGTCGACACGACGCCCGAGGTGACGACGCGCGCGCCGCGGATGACGGTGTCAAAACCCATGGGCGCGGCTTTCGGTCGGGGTGTGTCGGGTCATGTCTGGTCCTGCGCGGTCTTTGTGGGCCGCGAAGGCGCGGCGGACCATGGAAAGCCCGGGCGTCGGGTCTCCGGCAATCGTGGCGTCCGGCGCGCAGGGGGCGGGGCTGGGGCCGGACGGGCCGACCTCCCGGAAATTGGGCGTCGCGCCGTGAAATCAGGCAGTTTGAAAACAGTCCAGGGCGGCCATTTTCCGGGCATCACGTCGCGTCCGCAGGATGACCCATGCGACAGATGCGTGCATTCCCCGCGCGTCTGCCGCAGCATGTGCCGGAAACCGACCGGAGGGTAAGACGATCGACCTTGCATGTGACACCCTTGCGGGCACCGGGATCCGCCAAGAACGGATGATCCTGACCGGCCGCCTGGACGGCGCGGATGTTGCGGGCTGGATCCTGCACCGCGCCCGGCGCCTGTCGCTGTCCGGGCGGCTGACCGAGGTGACGGAGAGCCGCGTCACGCTGACCGTTAAGGGCCCGGCGCCCCTGCTCGACGCGCTGCATGTCGCCTGCCTGCTGGGCCCTGCCCAGGTGCAGGTGGAGGGGATCGAGCGGGTCGCCCTCTCCCCCGCCGGTTTCGCCGCGGCCATGTCGGCCCTCGGGCGGAGGTTCTGACGATGACCGACTGGATCCCCGTCTCGACCGCCACCGGCCTGCGCCGCGGCGGCGTCATGCGCAGTTTTGTATGCGGGCAGGAGCTGGCGATCTGGCACAGCGCCGGCGGCGCCGTGCACGCCTGGGACAACCGCTGCCCGCACCGCGGCATGCGGCTGTCGCACGGCTTTGTCCGGGGCGAACAGCTGGCCTGCCTCTACCACGGCTGGCACTACGGGGCGGACGGTGCCTGCACCGCCATCCCCGCCCATCCGGACCTGGTGCCCCCCGCGTCGATCTGCGTGCCCACGTCGCCCTGCATCGAGGCCGGCGGCTTCGTCTGGGTCGGCGGGGACCCGGCGCATCCACCCGCCGAGATCCCGCGCCTTGGCCTGCGCAGCCTGCATGTCGAGGTGCCCCTCGCCACCCTGCGCGCGCATCTCGGCGGCACGCCCGATGCGGACGGCCTGGTGCCCTTCGGCATCGCCGCCGCCGCGCTTCAGGCCTGGGACGACAGGACGACCGTCCTGCACCTCGCCACGCCGCCTAAGACGTCCACGACCGACCGCATCGCCCTGTCCCGCGCCGCCGAAGCGCTGCGCCGCGAGGTCGAGGAATGGCAGACCGCATGACCGACCTCACCGCCCTGCCCGCCGTCACGCTGAACGACTGGTACTGCGTCGCGATGGAGGTGACCGCGCCGGACGCCTTCGACACCACGCTGCTGGGCGCGACCTTCTACGTCACCCGCACGGCGGATGGCTGGCAGGCCACCCGCCCGGACGGCACGCCCTGCCGATGCCAGACCCGCTACGACCACATCTGGCTTTGCCCCGGCACACCCGATCGCGACCTCTTCGCCCTCCCCGAGGCCGATCAGAGCGGCCGTCGCCCCGTGCCCTGCGGCGCGGTGCGCGTCGCCTGCTCGCCCCTGCGGGCGGTCGAGAACTTTCTCGACATCGCGCATTTTCCCTTTGTCCACACCGGCATCCTGGGGTCCGAGCCGCATACCGAAGTCTACCGCTACGAGGTGGAGATCACCGAGGGCGACGCCGAGGTCTGGGCCACCAAGGTCCGCTTCTACCAGCCGCAAGCCGCCAAATCCGCCGCCGGCGGGATCGAGACCGACTACATGTACCGCGTCCCCGCCCCCATGGTGTCGGTCCTGTACAAGACCTGCCCGCCGCGGCCCGGCGAATGGGACGTGATCGCGATCTTCGTCCAACCCCTGGGGCCTGAGCTCTGCGATGTCTGGCCCTGGATGTCGCTCTTCGACGACGAGACCCCGCAGGAAGCGCTGATCCAGTTTCAGCAGACGATCTTCCTGCAGGACCGGTCGATCCTCGAGAACCAGGTGCCGCGCCTCTTGCCACTCGACCCGCGGATGGAGGTGCCGACCCGCGCCGACCTCACCTCGGTCGCCTACCGGCGCTGGCTGAAGGCGCGCGGCGCGACCTATGGCGCGACATTGGAGGCGCTCTGATGGCGACGCTCTACGATTACGCGCTGTCGGGCAATTGCTACAAGGTGCGGCTGCTGGCGGCGCTGCTGGAGGTCCCGCTGGACGTTCAGGCAGTCGATTTCTACCCCGGCCGGGCGCATCTGGCGCCCGCGTTCCTCGCGCTGAACCCGGCGGGCACGTTGCCTGTTCTTGAGACCGGGGAAAGCGTGCTGACCCAATCCTCGGCCATCCTCGGCTGGCTGGCGGCAACGCAGGATCCCACGGGCCGCTGGCTGCCCACAGACGAGCCCGAGACGCTCGCCCGCGTGCTCGGCTGGCTCGCCTTTGCCGACCGGCTGACCGCAACGGTGGGCGAGGCGCGCCTGCACGACATGCTGCGCAAACCGCTCGACATCGACGCCGCGCGGGCGGGGGCGAAACAGGTGCTGCGCCAGCTCGAGACGGCTCTGGCCGAGCGGCAGATCGCCGGGCAAAGTTTCCTCGCCGCGCCGCATCCGACCATCGCGGATATCGCCTGCTTTCCCTATGCCGCGCTGGCCCCCGATGGCGGGATCGCGCTCGACCCCTATCCCGCGATCCGCGACTGGATCTTCGCCATCCGCAGCCTGCCGGGGTTCATCACCATGCCCGGCATCCACGCGCTGCACGAGGTGCTGGACCAGCCCTGACGCAAAAGGCGACGCCCGGGTGGGGCGCCGCCTTTCCGATGTCTGAACAGGAGCGCACGGACGCGCCCCATTGGACCGCACTCAGCCGCGCAGCTCGCCGCCGGTGGCCTTGGAGACCTTTTCGACGATCTTCGCCGCAACGGCCTCGATGTCCTTTTCCTTCAGCGTCGCGTCCTGCGGCTGCAGGCGGACGGTGATGGCGATCGACTTGCGGCCCTCGCCCAGCGATCCGCCGACGAACTCGTCGAAGACGCGCACGCTTTCGATCAGCCCCTTGTCGGCCCCGGCCGCCGCATTGACCAGCGTCAGCGCCTCGACCCTGGCATCGACCACAAACGCGAAATCCCGCTCGACCGCCTGCAGATCGCTGATCGCCAGCGCGGGGCGCGTGGGCGAGGCGCTGCGCGGCAGCGGGATCTCGGCCGGCCAGATGGTGAAGGCGACCGCCGGCCCCTTCACGTCCATCTCGCGCAGCACCTTGGGGTGCAGTTCACCGAAGACGGCCAGCATCTTCTTGGGGCCAAGGCAGATGCGGCCGTGACGGCCCGGGTGCCACCAGTCCGCACCATCCCGCAGGATCTGCACCTTGGCCGGCGCGCCGATGGCCGACAGCACCGCCTCGGCATCCGCCTTGGCGTCGAAGACATCGACCGCGCGGGCCGCGCCATGCACGTCCTTGGGGCCGGTGCGGCCGACCAGCAGGCCGGCGATCTGCAGCCCCTGGTCCTCGGGCTCACCGCCCGCCCAGACCGGGCCATGCTCGAACAGCGCCATGTCATTGAAGCCGCGCGCCTGGTTGCGGGCGGCGGCCTGCAAGAGACCCGCCAGCAGGTCAGGGCGCATATGGCTCATCTCCGACGAGATCGGGTTGGCGAGCATGGTCGCATCCGTGCCGCCCGAGAACAGCGCGGCCGACTTGGCATCGACGAAGCTGTAGGTCACGCATTCGTTGTAGCCCAGCGCCGCCGCCGTGCGCCGCGCGATCTGCTCGCGCTTTTGCATCGGCGACAGGATCGGCTGCGGCACGCCGGCCTGCGCGCGCGCCATCGGCTTGCCCTCGAGTTTCGTCAGCGAGGCGATGCGGGCGACCTCCTCGACCAGGTCCGCCTCGCCCAGAACGTCGGGGCGCCAAGACGGGACATGGGCCATGTCGCCCTCCATCACGAAGCCCAGCACCGTGAGCGTGGCGCGCTGCGTCTCGGCAGGAATGTCCATGCCGACAAGGCTTTGCACCCGGTCGGTGTCGAGCCGGTAGGCGCGGCTGACATCCGGCACGGTGCCCGCGACGACCACCTCCGACGGCTCCCCGCCGCAGAGATCGAGGATCATCTGCGTGGCATCGTCCAGCGCTTGCATGTTGTAGGCCGGGTCGATCCCGCGCTCGTTGCGATACCGCGCGTCCGAGTTGATCTTGAGCCCGCGCCCGGTCGTGGCGATCTGCACGTTGTCCCAGACGGCCGCCTCGAGGAAGACGTTCACCGTCTCGTTGGTGCAGCCGGTGTCGAGCCCGCCCATGATCCCGCCGACCGATTCCACGCCGTTGTCGTCCGAGATGACGACCATGCCGGGGGCGAGGGTGTAGACCTTTTCATCGAGCCCGGTGAAGCTTTCGCCCCCCTCGGCCCGGTGCACCCGCAGATCGCCCTTGACCTTGTCGGCGTCAAAGACGTGCAGCGGGCGGTTGCGGTCATAGGTGAAGAAATTGGTCACATCGACCAGCGCCGAAATCGGTCGCAGGCCGATCGCGCGCAGCTTGGTCTGAAGCCACTCGGGGCTGGGGCCGTTTTTCACGCCCTTGATCAGCCGGCCGGCGAAGACCTCGCAGCCGTCCTTTGCCGCGCTCTCGTCGATCACCACGTTCTGCGGGCAGGGATAGCTGCCTTGGATCTCGGCTGTTTTCGCCGGTTTCATCGTGCCAAGGCCCCGCGCCGCGAGGTCCAGCGCAATGCCGCGCACGCCCAGCGCATCGGGGCGGTTCGGGGTGATCGCGATCTCGATCACCGGGTCGACCTTGGCCGGGTCATTGGCGGCCAGCCAGTCCACGAACAGGTCCCCGACCTCGCCCGAGGGCAGCTCGATGATGCCGTTGTGCTCGTCGCTCAGCTCCAGCTCGCGCTCTGAGGCCATCATGCCGTGCGATTCCACGCCGCGGATGTTGCCGACGCTCAGCGTGACGTCGATGCCGGGCACGTAATCGCCGGGCTTGCAGAGCACGACGGTGATGCCTTCGCGCGCGTTGGGCGCGCCGCAGACGATCTGCTTTTCGCCCTCGTCCGTCTGCACCCGGCAGACCCGCAGCCGGTCAGCATCGGGGTGCTGTTCGGCATGGACAACCTTTGCCAGCGTAAAGCCCTTGAGGCGGGCGGCGGGGTCCTCGACCCCCTCCACTTCGAGACCGAGATCGGTCAGCGCTTCGGTGATCTCATCGACCGAAGCCGTGGTGTCGAGATGCTCTTTCAGCCAGCTCAGCGTGAATTTCATCGCCCGTCCGCCAATTGTCGTGTCAATCGAAGGGTGCCTTACCGCAAAGCCTTGGCGGGGGAAAGGGTCACGCCTCTTCGCGGTCCGCCAAGGTCTCGATCTGGCCCATGCGCCAGAGTTTCACCTCTCGGGCGAGCCGGATCGTGGGCTTGGCCATGAAGCAGACCGACCCGAGGGTGAAGAGCCAGATGGCGGCGGTTTCGGTCTGCGGCCAGAAGAAAAGGACGGAGCCCAGTGTGAACATCAGCCCGGCGGCGAAATCGACGGCGGTGTGGGCGAGTTCGAACAGGGCATAGACGCGCCGGGTGTCCGCGTTGCGCTCGCGGTTTTCGAGGGAGAAGAGGTTCATCGGCTCAACAAGGCAAGGATGCCAAACCGGAAAGCAGGCGAAAACATGTCAGACCCACAGGAGACATGCAGAACAGGTTCCCCTGTTTTTTCGCGTTTTCCATGCGATTTGATAGTGGACCTGTCCCGGTTTCGTGCCGTGCCTTTGACCCCGTATCCTGCCGCACGGGAGACGCGGATGGCATCACTTCCATCCGGGGAACTTCGCGCAAATGCGGTGCGCGTGTCTTTGCCCGGCGCGCTGCCGCGCAAGCCGGTGGCCACAGATGTCGGGATCGGCTTTTCGACGCTGCACCGCTGGATCCGGCAGGTTCGGCGCGACCCCGAGAATCCGTCGGCCCGGTTCGACCCCGTGTCCCCTGTCATTACCCATGATGCAGCCGGGGCGACAGCAAAGCCTCGTCAGGTGCTCTGGCGACATTGCGGACAGCGCCGATGGCGGGCAGCGGCTTGGGAGCGGCTGCGAAAGCCTGTGCAGGCGGTTGGCCGTCAGATCCCGGATGATCCGGGACATGTTGAGGTTCACTCAGAGGGAGGGGCACGCCCGGTTTTGCGCCATGGACCTCTTCGGCAGGGGCAAAAGGTCTTTGGCCGGTTCGAAGGATCGCCCACTGATAGACTATCGTGGCCCAGCCTTCTTGATCACGTCCATCGCGCTGACCCGGTTGGCGACCCGGGACGCCATGGCAGATTGAATCTCCAGACCGGGCGCGGCGCTCGACCAACCGCGCCGGGAACCGCTCACCGCGAATGAGGCCGGCTTTCTGGTCGCGTCGATGATCGCGGTCGGAACTCCCAGGTGCACGCCGAGCAGACCAGCCCGGCGCCTCTTTTTGCGCCCCGGTGGGCCGAGCAGAAGCAGAGGCGACATGCGGGCCATCACCTCTGACAACGGCCTCGGCGTTCAGCTTGGACAGCATACGGATCTTCAGGTCGGCAGCATCGCGCGCCAACGGCGCTAAATGGCATGCGGCGGGCTATGCATCCGGCACCTTGAGCGCATTGAGTGCATACAGGATGCGCCGGACCGCAGCGTCCTCCTTTTTCCAGCTCCGCCCAATTGAGTTTCGACCAGGCGGCTGCAGCGGCTTCTGCGAAGGCTTTGGCAGCAAAGGCATCCGTGGCCGGCAACGTCGGGTTCCGGCCACCGCCAAGATCGGGCGAAAGCGACTACGAAAGAAGGCCCTTCCTCGCTGATGGGCGCGTCGCGATAGGGTCAAAGCCCATCCAGGGCGAACCGGCGCCGCGCGCGGCAATGCGACTGTCTTGCAGCGTCAAGGGTAACCACCCGGTTGCTACCGCCTGCCGGATTTCGCTGTGAGGCCCTAAGACACGTGCATAGCGACGTCGCAAACGA
>NZ_JAIMID010000007.1 GCF_019966535.1 Mesobacterium pallidum
GGGGCCCCCCCCCCCCCCCCCCCCCCCCCCCGCGCCCCCCCCCCCCCCCCCGCCCCCCCCCCCCCCGCCGGCGGGGGGGGGGGGGCCCCCCCCCCCCCCCCCCCCCGCCGGTCGGATCGCGCAGCGATCCGAAATACCTCGGCCGATCAGGCCGACTTGGCCATCCGCTTGCGCTCGTGCGGGTCCAGGTAGCGCTTGCGCAGCCGGATGGCGTTGGGTGTCACCTCGACCAATTCGTCGTCGTTGATATAGGCGATGGCCTCTTCCAGGCTCAGCGTGACCGGGGTGGTCAGGCGCACGGCCTCGTCCGTTCCGCTGGCCCGCACGTTGGTCAGCTTCTTGCCTTTCAGCGGGTTCACTTCGAGATCGTTGTCGCGGCTGTGCTCGCCGATGATCATGCCTGTGTAGACCGGGGCCTGGGCGCCCAGGAACATCTTGCCGCGATCCTCGAGGTTCCACAGCGCATAGGCCACGGCCTCGCCGTTCTCCATCGAGATCAGCACGCCCGCGCGCCGGCCCGGGATCGGGCCCTTGTGCGGGGTCCAGCCGTGGAACACGCGGTTCAGCACGCCGGTGCCGCGGGTGTCGGTCAGGAATTCGCCGTGGTAGCCGATCAGCCCGCGCGACGGCACATGCGCGATGATCCGCGTCTTGCCGGCGCCCGCGGGCTTCATCTCGACCAGCTCGCCCTTGCGGTTGCCGGTGAGCTTCTCGATCACCACGCCCGAGTATTCGTCATCGACGTCGATTGTGGCTTCCTCGACCGGCTCCATGCGGGTGCCGTCGACCTCCTTCATGATCACCTGCGGGCGCGAGATCGACAGCTCGAAGCCCTCGCGGCGCATGTTCTCGATCAGCACGCCCATCTGCAATTCGCCCCGGCCCGAGACCTCGAAGGCCTCGCCGCCGGGCGTGTCGGCCACCTTGATGGCGACGTTGCTCTCGGCTTCCTTCATAAGGCGCTCGCGGATCACGCGGGACTGCACCTTCTTGCCGTCACGCCCCGCCAGTGGCGAGTCGTTGATGCCGAAGGTCACGGTGATGGTCGGCGGGTCGATCGGCTGGGCGTCGATCGGCGTGTCGACGGCCAGGGCGCAGATCGTGTCGGCCACGGTCGCCTTGGACATGCCGGCAATCGACACGATGTCGCCTGCCATGGCCTCTTCGATGTCCTGCTGCGACAGGCCGCGGAAGGCCTGGATGCGGGTGACGCGGAACTGTTCGATCTTCTGGCCCACGCGGCTGAGCGCCTGCACCGTGGCCCCGACCTTGAGCTTGCCGGTCTCGACCCGGCCCGTCAGCAGGCGGCCGACGAAGGGGTCCGCGCCCAGCGTCGTCGCCAGCATCGAGAAATCCTCGTCCTGGTGCTTGATCTGCTTGGGCTTGGGGACGTGGTTGACGATCAGGTTGAACAGCGCGTCCAGGTTCTTGCGCGGCCCGTCCAGCTCCGCGTCGCACCAGCCGTTGCGGCCCGAGGCATACATGTGCGGGAAATCCAGCTGGTCCTCGTCTGCGTCGAGCGAGGCGAAGAGGTCAAAGCATTCGTCCAGCGCGCGGTCGGGCTCGGCATCGGGCTTGTCGACCTTGTTCAGCACCACGATCGGCCGCAGCCCCAGCGCCAGCGCCTTGGAGGTCACGAACTTGGTCTGCGGCATCGGCCCTTCGGCCGCGTCCACCAGCAGCACCACGCCATCGACCATCGACAGGATCCGTTCGACCTCGCCGCCGAAATCGGCGTGGCCGGGGGTGTCGACGATGTTGATCCGGGTGTTCTTCCACTCGACCGAGGTCGGCTTGGCAAAGATCGTGATCCCGCGTTCGCGCTCGAGGTCGTTGCTGTCCATGGCGCGTTCGGCCACGGCCTGGTTGGCGCGGAAGGCACCGGATTGTTTCAGAAGCTCATCCACCAGCGTGGTCTTGCCGTGGTCCACGTGGGCGATGATGGCGATGTTGCGAAGGTCCATGGGGGGCGCGCCTATAACTCGTTTCCGGCGCGGGGTACCGGGGGCGGGCGCAAATGACCAGTGTTTAATGTGTCGCTGTCGTCGAAAAGACGTTGATGACAAGGATTCCGGCAAGGATCAGCCCGATCCCCAGCACGGCGGGCCAATCGAGGCGCTGACCGAAGACGATGAACCCGATGGCGGCGATGAAGACGATGCCGAGCCCCGACCAGAGCGCATAGGCGATGCCCACCGGGAAGGTGCGCAGCGACAGCGACAGCAGGTAGAAGGCGGCCGCATAGCCGATCACCACGATGATCGAGGGCAAGGGCCGCGTGAACTGCTGGCTGGCCTGCAGGGCAGTCGTGCCGATGGTTTCGGCCAGGATGGCGAGGACAAGGGTGACGAAGGGCGGCACGGGCGGACTCCTTGGGCTGGTGAACGCCATTCACTGTTGTCCAATCACAACATCCGGCGCGCGGGTCATGAGTGGCGGGAACCCGCTGCCGCCGCAAGCCCGGATCGGCCATTTCGTGCTGACAGCATGAAACTTCGCGAGAGGCCGCTGGAACGTGGAACGGAAACACCCCACTTGCGCGTTGATGCTTCGACGGTCGGGGGAACAGAACCCCGATCCGAGCAGACACGAAGCACGAAGACAAGGAGACGTCTCATGAAATCAATCAAGCTCGCCCTCGCGGCCCTGATCCTGCCCGCTCCGCTGCTGGCCGGCAGCCTCACCCCCCCGGCCGACCCCGTGGTCGTCACGCCCGCAGCGCCGGCCCCGGTGGCCGTCGGCGGTGACTGGACCGGCGGTTATGCAGGTGTGCAACTGGGCTACGGCAACTACGCGACCGACCCGGGCACCGACAGCGACGGGTTCATCTACGGCGCGCATGCCGGTTACGATTATGACTTCGGCCAATTCATCCTGGGCGGCGAGGTCGACATCGACGCAGGCGACCTGCAGGCCGCAGGCGGCGACGTGGACAACATTGCCCGCGCCAAGCTGCGCGCCGGCTACGACCTGGGCCGCACCATGGTCTACGCAACCGGCGGTGCCGCACGCGTGACCGGCGATTTCGGGGACGACACTGGCTGGACCGCCGGCCTCGGCATGTCCTACGCCGTGACCGACAACTTCCTGGTCGGCGCAGAGGCCCTGACCACCCGCTTCGACGACGTGGGCGGCAGCGACCTGAACGCCAACACGCTGGGCCTGCGCGCCTCGTTCAAGTTCTGATCGCAACAGATCGCGATAACGGGCGCGCGCCAATCCCCCGACGCAGCGCCCGGCAGGGCCCCGCCATCCTGGCGGGGCCTTTTTCGTTCCAGGGGACGGCACAGATTCGCTTGCGAAACACCATTCCACCATGCGGCAGATGCAGCATCCGTGCCGCAGCGCGGCAGGATCGCGGGTTGAAATTTCGCCTTGCGGAAACCTTGGAATTTCTTTGCGTCACCTGCGCTTGCCGCGCTTGACCGGGGGCCATGGGCCTGTCTCAATACCCTTACATAGCGTTCGCCGGTCAAGGGAGGGACCTGAATGCAAGAGCGACAAAAGCTCGATCTGCGCCGCCCGGGAGGGGACGGCTGATGGACTTTCTGCAACTACTGGTAGGTGGCGTGGCCAACGGGTGCATCTACGGCCTCGTCGCGCTTGGCTTCGTGCTGATCTACAAGTCGAGCGAGGGCGTCAACTTCGCCCAGGGCGACATGATGATGCTCGGGGCCTTCCTGGCGCTTGGCTTCGGCAATGCCGACCAGCTTGGGCTTCCCTTCGGTGTCGCGGTGCTGGCGGCGATGGCGGCGATGTTCGGCGTGGGCTACGGGATCGACCGGGTGGTGGTGCGCAAGATCTTCGGCCAGCCGCATTTTGCCCTGGTGATCCTGACCATCGCGCTTGGCTTCGTGCTGCGTTTTGTCGCCGGCTCGCTCTTTGGCTACACGCCGCTGGTTCTGGAGACGCCCTTCTCGGGGCGGAACCTCAACTTCGGTGGGGTCATCGTCGGCCTCAACGACCTGGTGACCATCTTCGTGACGCTGATCCTGACGCTGGCGCTTTGGGGGTTCTTTGCCCGCACGCGGATCGGCCTTGCGGCGCAGGCGGCCAGCCAGAACCAGATGGCGGCCTATATCGTCGGCGTGCCGGTGATGCGCGTCAATTCGCTGATCTGGGGCCTGTCGGGCGTGGTGGCGACCGTGGCCGGGGTGCTTTACGCCTCCAAGGGCGCGATCGATCCGAACATCGGGCTGCTGGGCATCAAGGCTTTCGCTGCCGCCGTGATCGGCGGCATGGGCAGCCTGCCGGGCGCGCTGCTGGGCGGTCTCATCATCGGCATCATCGAACCCATCGCGGGCCGCTACGCGCCCGGAGAGGTCGCGGTCATGTCGCCCTACATCATCATGCTGATCGTGCTCGTGACGCGGCCTGGCGGCCTGTTCGCGCAGATCCACGCAAAGAAGGTCTGAAGCCATGCGGACCGTCTTCAAGACAAGCTACGACACCGACATCGACCTGCACGAGCACTGGTTCCGCCGTGGCCGCTACCTGGCGCTGCTGGTGTTCATGATGAGCCTGCCGTTCTGGGCGGATGAATACTTCCTGGCCGAGGCGACGAACACGCTGATCTGGTCACTGGCGGGCATGGGGCTGATGGTCCTTGTGGGCCACACCGGCCAGCCGAGTCTTGGACACGCCGCCTTCCTGTCGATCGGCGCCTACACCGACGTGGCGCTGATGAACGCGGGCGTGCCCTTCCTCGTCAGCTTTCCCATCGCCGGCATCTTCGCGGGCGTCGTGGGCGCCATCGTCGCCATCCCGGCGGTGCGCATGTCGGGCATCTACCTGGCCATTGCCACGCTCGCGCTGTTCGTCATCGTCGAGGAAATCGTGATCCTGCTCGAGCCGATCACCGGCGGCGTGGGGGGGCTGTTTGCCCCGGCCATCGAGATCTTCGGCATCCCCTTCGAACGCTACGCCTACCTGGGCAATTTCTACTGGCTGGTGCTGGCCGTGGTCGTGATCATCTGCTGGGGATACGCGAACCTGATGCGCTCGCCCACGGGCCGGTCCTTCCTGGCCGTGCGCGACAGCGAGGTCTCGGCCCGTGCGCTGGGGATCAACGTCACCCGCACCCGGGCGCTGGCCTTCGGCCTCTCGGCCGGGGTCACCGGCCTCGCGGGCGCGCTGATGGGGCATTTCATCGGCTTCTTCAACTACGAGCTCTTTTCGATCTTCATCTCGATCAACCTGCTGCTGGTGGTGACCATCGGCGGCCTCGGCTTCATCCAGGGCGCCTTCCTGGGCGCGGTGCTGATCACGGCCGTGCCGCAGGTGATCGCCATCCTGCGCGACGGGCTGAACGCCACGGCAGGCATCGACCTGGGCGCCATTCCGGGCCTCGACACGATCATCTTCAGCCTGCTGCTGATCGTCTTCATCATCTACGAGCCGCAGGGCCTGTATGGCCGCTGGCTCAAGATCCGCACATGGTTCGAGATCTTCCCGCTGGCGCGGCGCGACATGTTCCGCCGGCAGAAGAGCTACCTCAAGACGGAGCGCAGCAAATGAGCCTGTTGGAAGTCGACGACATCGCCGTGCATTTCGGCGGAGTGAAGGCGGTGGACGGGGTGTCGTTCCGCGTCGAGGAGGGCGAGGTCTATGCCATCATCGGGCCGAACGGCGCGGGCAAGTCCACGATCTTCAACCTGATCAGCCGGATCTACGAGCTGACGCGCGGGCGGATCATGTTCGACGGGCATGACGTGACCAAGCTGGGCGCGCACCAGGTGGCGCCGCTGGGTATCGCGCGGACCTTCCAGAACATCGAGCTCTTCGACCATTCGACCGTTCTCGCGAACCTGCTGATGGGGCGGCACCTGCACCGGCGGACGAACTTCATCCAGGATGCGCTGTTCCTGCCCAAGGTGCGGGCCGAGGAGCGCGCGCATCGCCAGCGGGTGGAAGAGGTGATCGCCTTTCTCGAACTCGAGGCCTATCGCGGCAAGATGATCGCCGGGCTGCCCTACGGCGTGCGCAAGGTGGTCGAGATCGGCCGCGCGCTGGCCATGGGGTCCAAGCTGATCCTGCTGGACGAGCCCGCGAGCGGCCTGTCGGTCGAGGAGAGCCAGGAGGTCGCCTACTGGATCGAGGACATGCGCCGCGACATGGGGCTGACCGTGCTGATGGTGGAACACGACATGAGCCTTGTCAGCCAGGTCAGCGACCGCGTGCTGGCGGTGGCCAACGGCCGGATGCTGGCCGAGGGCACGCCCGCCGAGGTGCAGGCGCATCCGGAGGTGAAGGCGGCCTACCTGGGGACGGAGGTGGCAGCATGATCGCTTCGGGCTTGTGGCCAGGGGCGGGATGCCTCCGGCGGGAGTATTTGGAGAATAATGAAAGGCTGGGCGCATGAGCACCGTTCTGAGCGTGCGCAACATCGAGACCTTCTATGGCGCGATCATGGCGCTGCGGGGCGTGTCGATCGACGTGGAAGAGGGCGAGATCGTCACCATCCTCGGCGCCAACGGGGCGGGCAAGACGACGCTGATGAAGACCATTTCGGGGCTGATGGATCCCGAGAAGGGGTCGGTGACCTTCCTTGGCGAGGACATGACCGGGCTCGAGCCGGACCGCGTGGTCAAGCGCGGTCTCGCGCTGGTGCCCGAGGGGCGGGAAGTGTTTCCCTATCTCACGGTCGAGGAGAACCTGCGGCTTGGCGCCTTTACCCGGCGCGATGCCATCGGCGGCGACCTCGAGCTGGTCTACGAGTATTTCCCGATCCTGGCCGAGCGGCGCCGCCAGTCTGCCGGGTTCCTGTCGGGCGGGCAGCAGCAGATGCTGGCCATCGGCCGGGGGCTCATGGCGAAACCGCGGCTGATGCTGCTGGACGAGCCGAGCCTGGGCCTGTCGCCGCTGCTGACGCAGGAGATCTTCGGCATCGTCACCCGGCTGAACGCCGAGCAGGGCGTGACCATGCTGGTGGTCGAGCAGAACGCCCATATCGCGCTGGCGACGGCGCACAAGGGTTACGTGCTCGAGATGGGGCGGATCGTGATGACGGGCAGCGCCGAGATGCTGCGCAATTCGCCCGACATCCAGGAATTCTACCTCGGGCGCAGCCAGGAGGGGCAGCGCGGGCAGAAGCGCTGGAAAAGGCGGAAGACATGGAGATGAGCCGGATCGACGAGCCGCGCATCGCGGTGGATGGACATGACACTGTGGTCGCGCTTTGGGCCGAACGCTGCAAGACCTACGGTGAACGCACTGCGCACCGGGAAAAGGAGCTGGGGATCTGGCAGGCCTATTCCTGGCGCACCTATTACGAAAGCGCCCGGGCGGTCGGGCTGGCGCTGCAGCACCTTGGCGTGCCGAAGGGGGAGCCGGTGCTGATCCTGGCCGAGGACCGACGCGAATGGCTGTACATCGACTTGGGCGCGGCCAGCGTGGGCGCGATCCCGGCCGGGGTCTATACCACCGACAGCCCGTCGCAGCTGGCCTACCTTGCCGCCGATTCCGGTGCGCGGGTGCTGTTCGTCGAGGATGACGAACAGCTCGACAAGTTCCTCGACGCGCGGGCCGAGATGCCGGGGATCGAGCGGGTCATCGTGCTCGACCGCGACGGGCTGGCAACCTTCGACGACAGCCAGGTCATGTTCTGGGACGATTTCATCGCCATCGGCGAAGAGATCGCGGCGGTGGAGGCCGAGCGGTTCGAGCAGGCGCTGCGGTCGGTGCAGCCGGAAGATCCGCGCATGCTGATCTATACCTCGGGCACTACCGGCCCACCGAAGGGCGCGATCATCACCCATCGCAATATCATGTACCAGTTGAGCGCCGGGCGTGATGTTCTTGATTTCACCGAAGAAGACGAGCTTTTGTGCTTCCTTCCGCTGTGCCACGTACTGGAACGCCTGGTCTCGGTCGAAAACCAGATCGCCGCGGGCTGCACGGTGAATTTCGCCGAAAGCCCCGAGACGGTGTTCGACAACCTGCGCGAGGTGAGCCCGCAGACCTTTGCCGGCGTGCCGCGGATTTACGAAAAGATGTATTCGTCCCTGATGATCCTGCGCGCCGAGGCGGGGGTGGTCGGCCGGGCCGCCTTTGACTGGGCGCTGTCGGTCGGGGACCGTGTGGCCAAGGCCCGGGACGACGGCAAGTCGCCGGGCGCGGGGCTGGCGCTGCAGCACTGGGTCGCCGACCACTTCGTGCTGTCGAACCTGCGCCGCATGATCGGGTTCGACAATGCGCGGCGGGTGACCTCGGGCGCGGCGCCGATCAGCCCCGAGCTGATCCGCTGGTTCGCCGCGCTTGGTGTGCCGCTGGCCGAGGGCTACGGCATGACCGAGACGGCGGGGGTGGCCACGCTGAACGATTGTCATGCCAACCGCATCGGGACGGTCGGCCCGGCGCTGCCCGGCGCCGAGATGCGTATCGCCGCGGACGGAGAGCTGCAGCTGCGCGGCCCGCTGGTCTTTGGCGGCTACTGGAAGAAGCCGGAAAAGACCGCCGAGACCATGACCGAAGACGGCTGGCTGCGCACCGGCGACGTGGGCCGGATCGACAACCAGGGCTGCCTGACCATCACCGGGCGGCTCAAGGACATCATCATCACCGCGGGCGGCAAGAACATCACCCCGGCCGAGATCGAGAGCCGGCTGAAGTTCTCGCCCTACATCAGCGACGCGGTGGTGATCGGCGACCGGCGCAAGTACCTGACCTGCCTCGTGATGATCGACCAGGAGAACGTCGAGAAATATGCCCGCGACCGGCAGGTGCCGTTCCAGGACTTTGCCTCGCTCACCCGCGCGCCCGAGGTGGTCGAGTTGATCGGCCGCGTGGTCGAAGAGGTGAACCGCGACTTCGCTCAAGTCGAAAAGATCAAGGATTTCCGACTGATCGACATTCTTCTTACGGCAGAGGATGAAGAGCTGACGCCGACAATGAAGCTCAAGCGCGGGTTTGTCGAAAAAAGGCACAAGGCCCTGATCGACAGCATGTATGATTGAACCAGGTCCCGGCCGGAAACGCCGGGTATGTGACCAGAGCCCCGGCCGGGAGGGTCGGGCAACCCAAGGGAGGAAAGTTATGAAAAAGACAGTTAAGGCCCTAGCCCTCGCGGCCACCACCGCCCTGGCCGGCATGGCCAGCGCCGAAACGATGGGCGTCAGCGACACCGAGATCAAGGTCGGCGGCGCGCATGACCTCAGCGGCATCTTCGCGCCCTTCTCGGTGCCGGCGGTGTCGGCCGTGAACGCCTATTTCGCCAAGGTGAACGAGGCCGGCGGCGTGCATGGCCGCAAGCTGACCTACATCGTCGAGGATCACGGCTACCAGGTGCCGAAGGCCGTGCAGGCCGCGAACAAGCTGGTCAACCGCGATCAGGTCTTCGCGATGCTGCTGAACCTTGGCACGCCGCACAACCTGGCAATCTTCCAGCTGCAGGGGCCCAAGGGCATTCCGAACGTGTCGCCGCTGACGTCGGCGCGGCAGATGGTCGACCCGCCGGCGCCGTGGAAATTCGCCGGCACCGCGTCCTATTACGATGGCGTGAAGGCGACGGCGAAGTACCTGATCGAGGAAGAAGGCGCCAAGAAGTTCTGCCTGATGATCCTGCCCACCGACTTTGGCAAGGACATCGAAGAGGCGGTGATCGACGCCGTGGCCGAGACCGGCATGGAGATGGGCGCGGAGCTGTCGCACAAGCCCGATGAAAGCGATTTCACCGGCGCGCTCGGCAAGGTCAAGGAATCGGGCTGTGACACCGTGGGCATGGCGCTTGGCGTCAGCCAGCAGATCAACGCGGTCGCCACGGCGCACAAGCTGGGCATGACCGACGTGCGCTTCCTCGTGTCCTCGGCCGGCTTCCACACGGTCGTCGCCAAGGGCCTTGCGGCGCAGGGCGTCATGGGCGGCGTCTATGCCGGAGCCGGCTGGCAGGATCTCGAGGCGCGCGCGTCCGAGCCGGAAGTGGCCGAGTGGATCGCGGATTACAAGGCTGCCACGGGCGAGGATTTCCCGGGCACCGGCGCGCTTCTGGGCGCATCGGCCGCGATGACCTTCGTTCGGGCGCTCGAGGCGGCAGGCCCGGACCTGACGCACGAAAGCTTCATCGCCGCGATGGAGAGCCTCGATTTCACCGATCCGATCACCGGCAACACGACCACCTACAGCGCAGATGACCATGTCGGTGGCGACGAGGTCTTCGTGTCCAAGGTCGAGAACGGCAGCTGGGTGCTGGTCGAAAGCATCAACACCCACGGCGGCATGTAAGACGATCGGCCGCGCCTTGCGGGGCGCGGCCAGCACATGCGGCGGCGCGACGGGGCAACCCGCCGCGCCGTTTGGCGTTCAGGCCAGCGCGGCGATGGTGTCGCGCACCAGCCGGGGCAGAATGGAAAAGTCTAGGAACGCCACCCGGTGCGGGATCGTGGCGACGGGCGTCTTCCGGTACCCCTCGGTGTAGAGCAGGAAAGGGACATCGGCGCACTGCGCCGTCTCGGCGTCGACCTCGCTGTCACCGACATAGACCTTGGGGCCGGCGGGCAGCGCGGCGAAGGCCGCGTGCAGCGGCGCCGGGTCGGGCTTGTGCTGCGGCAGGCTGTCGCCGCCGAGGATCGTGTCGAACATCGGCGTGAGGCCAAGGTGATCCAGCACCGCCCGCGTCGGCAGGATCGGCTTGTTGGTGCAGATCCCCAGGGCATGCCCCTCGGCCCGCAGCACGCTCAGCGCATCCACGACGCCCGGGTAGGGCACCGTGTTGTCCACCGCCGTCAGGTACCCGGCCTTGAAGACCGCCAGCAACCGGTCCTGCGTATCGTGGCCGAGGTCCCGCGCCGCCCGCATGCGCTGGACAAAGACCGCCGCCCCGTTGCCGATAAAGCTGCGCGTGTCCTCCAGCGTGATCGGCGCGCGTCCTTCGGCGCTCAGCAGCCTGTTGGCCAGCACGTGGATATCCGGCGCGCTGTCGATCAGCGTGCCGTCGAGGTCAAAGACGATAGCGGCCATCACGCAGCCCTCCATTTGATCGAACATCCCATGGAGGGGACCTGTTCGCGCGGCCCCAACCCCGTTTCGGCGACCAGTTTCATCGCCTCGTACAGCTCGCGCGGCGCACCCTCGGGCGCCGGGTTGCGCCCCGAGGCGTCGAGCCGCCCGCGGTATTGCAGCCCGCCGCCCGCGTCAAGCCCGAAGAAATCGGGCGTGCAGGACGCGCCCCAGGCCCTGGCGACGGTCTGGTCGGCGTCGTGCAGGTAGGGAAAGGGCAGGTCCCATGCGCGGGCCATGCGGGCCATGTTGTCGAAACTGTCGGCCGGGTAGCTGTCGGCGTCGTTGGAACAGATCGCCGCCGTGCCGATCCCCAGCGCGGCAAGGTCGCGCGCGTCGCGTGTGATGCGGTCGATCACGGCCAGCACATAGGGGCAATGGTTGCAGATGAACATGATCAGCGTGCCGCGCGGCCCGCGCACATCGGTCAGCGACAGCAGGCGGCCATCGGTGGCGCGCAGGGTGAAATCCGGCGCGTACCAGCCAAAATCGCAGACGGGCGGGGTGGTGGCCATGGGCTCTCCGGGTCAGGCGGCGCGGCGCGTGAGGGTGGCCAGCGCGGCAAGGGACGGGGTTTCGGAATAACAGGTTACACCGAACGCCGCCCCGGTGAAATCCTCGTGGTCGGTGTAGGCCGAGGGGCAGGCGATCACCGGGATGCCCGCCGCCTGCCCGCTGAGCAGCCCGTTGCACGAATCCTCGAAGGCGAGCGTGTCGGCGGCGGGCAGGCCCAGCCCCTTGAGCGCCAGCAGGTAGACGTCGGGCGCGGGCTTCTTGGTGGCCACCATGTCGCCGGCAGCGATCACGTCGAAGATGGCGCTGGCCGCGCAGCCCATGGTGGCGCGGATCAGCGCTTCCACGTTGGGCAGGTTGGTCGTCGTGGCCACGGCCAGCGGCAGGCCATGGGCCCGCGCATCGGCGATCAGCGACGCGATCCCGGGCCGCAGGGGCACGTCGCCCCGGGCGATCAGCGCGCCATAACGGGCGGTCTTGTCGGCATGGATCGCGGCGATGTCGACGGACGCAGGGTCGGCCCCGATCCAGCCGCACCAGGTGCGCATCCGTTCCTTCCCGCCGGTGGTGTGCAGGAGGTCGCGGTAGAGCGCCCGGTCCCAGTGCCAGCCCAGCCCATGCGCGGCGAAGGTGTCGTTGAAGGCGCGGCGATGCGCCTCCTCGGTCTCGGCCAGGGTGCCGTCCACGTCGAAGATCAGCGCGCACGGCCTCATGCCGCCAGCGCCCCCCGCGCGGCGGCCCGGATCGCGCGGATGTTCTCGCCGTAGGGCGCGGGATTGTCCACCGACCCGCCCCGGAACACCGCCGAGCCCGCGACCAGCACGTCGGCGCCCGCCTCGGCCAGCCGCGGCGCGGTAGAGGGGTCGACCCCGCCGTCGATCTCGATATGCACGGGCCGGTCGCCGATCATCCGCCGCAGGGCGCGGACCTTTTCAGACATGTCGATGAATTTCTGCCCGCCGAAGCCCGGGTTCACGGTCATGACGCAGACGAGGTCGGCAAGATCCAGCAGCTGCGCCACCGCCTCGGCCGGCGTGCCGGGGTTCAGCGCGACACCCGCCTTCATCCCCGCCGCGCGGATCGCCTGCAGCGTGCGGTGGATATGCGGCCCGGCCTCGAGATGCGCGGTCAGGATATCGGCCCCCGCCTCGGCATAGGCGTCGATATAGGGGTCCACCGGCGCGATCATCAGGTGGACGTCCATCACGGTTTTCACGTGAGGCCGGAAGGCTTTGACGGCCGGCGGGCCGAAGGTGAGGTTAGGCACGAAATGCCCGTCCATCACGTCGACATGCACCCAGTCGGCGCCCTGCGCCTCGATGGCGCGGATCTCGGCGCCGAAATTGGCGAAATCTGCCGAAAGGATCGACGGGGCGATCTTGATCGATGGGTCCAAGGTCATTCCGCGGCCTCCTGCCGAGCGGTCCGGTCGACGTCGAGCCCGCCGCGAAAGACGCGGCTGGCGCGGATGTCGGCCTCGGTGATGGTCGAAAGGGCGGCGGCGTCCAGCGGGCCCGCCGCCTCGGTGAACAGCCGGTTCGCCTGCCGCAGCCGCGCCCGGTCCAGCGCGTTGCGGATCGACCGGGCATTGGCGAAATGCGGCTGGGTGCGGCGCTGCGCGACATATTCGGCCATGGCGGCGCGCGCGCCACCGTCCAGCACGTAATTCTGCCCGCCCAGCATGGTCTCGGAGATATGCAGCAGTTCGCCGTCCGAGTAATCGGGAAAGTCGATGTGATGGGCGATGCGCGACCGGAAGCCGGGATTGGCGGAAAAGAACTTGTCCATCCGGTCGGCGTAACCGGCCATGATGACCACGAGGTCGTCGCGGTTGTTCTCCATCACCTGCAGCAGGATCTCGATTGCCTCCTGCCCGTAGTCGCGTTCGTTGTCGGGCTTCCAGAGGTAATAGGCCTCGTCGATGAAGAGCACGCCGCCCATCGCCTTCTTCAGCACCTCCCTGGTCTTGGGCGCGGTATGGCCGATGTACTGGCCGACGAGGTCGTCGCGGGTGACGCTGACCAGGTGCCCCTTGCGCACGTAGCCGAGCCGATGCAGCAGCCCGGCCATCATCTGCGCCACGGTGGTCTTGCCGGTGCCGGGATTGCCGGTAAAGGACATGTGCAGCGTCGGCGTCTCGTGGCTCAGCCCCATGGCCCGCCGCGCCCGGTCCACCAAGAGCAGCGCCGCCGTCTCGCGGATCCGCTGCTTGACCGGGGCGAGCCCGATCAGCTCCCGGTCCAGTTCCGCCAATACCTCGGCCACGCCCGAGGCTTCGTATTCTGCGGCCAGGTCCACATGGGTCGGCCTCGTCTCCGCGTCATCGGTCATCGCACGCCTCCTGTTCTTCATTGTTTACCAAATACCTCGGGGGGTCTGGGGGGGGCAGGGCCCCCCAGCTCAGGTCTCTGCGCCATGCTCCTAGAGAGCATGGCGGCCGGGGGCAGCGCCTCTAACCCGTCCGCCTACGCCCGCGCGTCCCAGGCGTATTTCTGCGACCGGCCTTCGAAATCCGTCCGCTGCATGTGGAATTTCGGCTCATGCGCGGGCCGGTTGACGATGAAGGACATCATCACCGTCTCGAAGCCGCGGGTGTCGTCGAAGGCCTGCACGCGGATATAGGCGTCGGGGTGGGCCTTGCGGCAGGCGTCGAGCTCCATCATCGCACCCTTGGCGTCGCGCAGGTCGAACATGGGATGGCCCCACATTTCCCAGTAGGTGTTGCGCGGATGGGGATCGTCAGTGAACTCGAGGCTCACGGCCCAGCGGCGCGACAGGATATATTCGACCTGCGCGGTGATCTGGTCGTCGCTGAGGTCGGGAAGGAAGGAAAAGCATCCTTGGGTGATACGCATCTCTTGGGTCCTTTCGGTCTCTTCGGGCCCTGCCGCCCAAGAATTTTCGTCCGAAAATTCTTGAGCCGTCGCGCGACCCGCTTGGATTGCCCCTGCATCAGGGCGGTGTCGGTTGCGGCCGGGTGCCGGAGAAGAATTTTCGTCAGAAAATTCTTCGTCCCCGCGGCCCTCAGGATCACATCGCCGGGGTTTCCAGCGGCACGAAATCGCTGGTGTCGGTCGAGGTGTAGTTGAAGGACACGTTCCCCCAGGTCTCGAGCGCGGCCTCCAGCGGCTTGCACCACTTGGCGGCCGCACGCAGGATCTCGGGCCCCTCGTTCTTGATGTCGCGCCCTTCGTTGCGCGCCAGCACCATGCATTCCAGCGCCACTCGGTTCGCGGTCGCGCCGGCCTGGATGCCCATCGGGTGCCCGATAGTGCCGCCCCCGAACTGCAGCACCACGTCGTCGCCAAAGAGATCGATCAGCTGGTGCATCTGGCCGGCGTGGATGCCGCCCGAGGCGACGGGCATGACCTTCCTGATGTCGGCCCAGTCCTGCTGGAAGAAGATGCCCCGCGGCAGGTCCACCTCGTTCCGCGTCTCGCGGCAGACGTTGTAATAGCCCTGCACGGTCAGCGGATCGCCCTCGAGCTTGCCGACGGCGGTGCCGCAATGCAGGTGGTCGACGCCGGCAAGGCGCAGCCACTTGGCGATCACGCGGAAGCTGATGCCGTGGGTCTTCTGCCGCGTGTAGGTGCCGTGCCCCGCCCGGTGCATGTGCAGGATCATGTCGTTGTCGCGGCACCACTTGGAGATCGACTGGATCGCCGTCCAGCCGATGATCAGATCGACCATGACGATCACCGACCCCAGCTGCTTGGCGAACTCGGCCCGGGCGTACATCTCTTCCATCGTGCCAGCGGTGATGTTGAGGTAATGGCCCTTGACCTCGCCCGTCACCGCGCTTGCCTTGTTGACCGCCTCCATGCAGTAGAGGAATCGGTCGCGCCAATGCATGAAGGGCTGCGAGTTGATGTTCTCGTCGTCCTTCATGAAGTCGAGCCCGCCCTTCAGCCCCTCGTAGACGACCCGGCCGTAGTTTTTGCCCGAGAGACCGAGCTTGGGCTTGGTCGTGGCCCCCAGCAGCGGCTTGCCGAACTTGTCGAGCCGTTCGCGTTCGACCACCAGCCCCGTTGGCGGGCCGGCGAAGGTCTTGCAATAGGCGACCGGGAACCGCATGTCCTCGAGCCGCGCGGCCTTGAGCGGCTTGAAAGAAAAGACGTTGCCGATGATCGAGGCGGTGAGGTTGGCGATCGAGCCTTCCTCAAAAAGGATGAGGTCATAGGCCAAGTAGGCAAAGTACTGCCCCGGCGCATTCGGCACCGGATCGACCTTGTAGGCCTTGGCGCGGTACTGGTCGCAGGCGGTCAGCCGGTCGGTCCAGACCACGGTCCAGGTCGCGGTCGAGGACTCGCCCGCCACGGCGGCGGCGGCCTCGATCGGGTCCACGCCCTCCTGCGGGGTGATGCGGAACAGCGCCAGGACATCGGTGTCCTTGGGCTCGTAATCGCCATCCCAGTAGCCCATCTGCGCGTATTTCAACACGCCGGCGGCATAGCGCTTTTTCTTGTCCTGGATTTCCTGGGGGTTGCTCATCTCGTTCATTTTCTGACCTCCTCTGTCAGTCATTCGGTTGTGCCGGTCCGCGCGCCGCGCCGCGTCAGGCGCGTCTCGCTGCATCGCGAGGCCGCCCATCAGAGCGGATGAGCGGGCCGGCCGGGATCAGGCGGCCGCCGCGGCGGCAGGCTGCGGGTCAAGCGCGCCGGCGGCATAGCGCGCCGCCATCGTGTCCATGGATATCGGGGTGATCTTGCCGGCCTGTCCGGCCGTGCCGAACCGTTCGAACCGGTCGCGGCACAGCGCCTCCAGCTCTTCCATGGCGGGGATCAGGAACTTGCGCGGGTCGAACTCGGCCGGTTTTTCCACCGCCACCTTGCGGAACTGCCCGGTCATCGCCATCCGGCAATCTGTGTCGATGTTCACCTTGCGCACGCCCATCCTGATGCCGCGCTCGATCTCTTCGACCGGCACGCCGTAGGTCTGGGGCATGGCCCCGCCATGGGCGTTGATGAGGTCCTGCAAGGCCTGCGGGACCGAGCTGGAGCCATGCATCACCAGGTGCGTCTGCGGCAGCTTGGCGTGGATCGCGGCGATGGTGTCCATCGACAGGATCTCGCCGTCCGGCTTGCGCGAGAACTTGTAGGCCCCGTGGGACGTCCCGCAGGCGATGGCCAGCGCGTCGCAGCCCGTGCGCAGGACGAAATCGACCGCCTGGTCCGGGTCGGTCAGCAGCTGGTCATGGCTCAGCTTGCCGACCGCGCCCGAGCCGTCCTCTTCCCCCGCCTCGCCGGTCTCGAGGCTGCCCAGAACGCCCAGCTCCCCCTCGACGCTCGCGCCGACCGCATGGGCCGCGCGGGTCACGCGGGCGGTGATGTCGACGTTGTAGTCGTAGCTGGCGGGGGTCTTCATGTCCTCCTCCAGCGAGCCGTCCATCATCACGCTGGTGAACCCGTGGCGGATGGCCGACAGGCAGGTCGCGTCGTTGTTGCCGTGGTCCTGGTGCAGCACGATATGGTTGGCCGGGAACATCTCGGCCAGCGCCTCGACCATGTGGCGCAGCATGATGTCGCCGGCATAGGACCGCGCCCCGCGCGAGGCTTGCAGGATGACCGGGCTGTGGGTCGCCTCGGCCGCGCGCATGATGGCGAGGCCCTGTTCCATGTTGTTGATGTTGAAGGCCGGCACGCCGTAGCCTTCCTCGGCGGCGTGATCCAGCAACTGGCGAAGCGTGATGAGAGCCATGATATGTCCTTTCGGTCAGGCGGCTTGGTCGGCGCGCATCAGCGCCGCGATACCGGGGAGCGTCCGCCCCTCCAGCCATTCGAGGAAGGCCCCGCCGGCGGCGGAGACATAGGTGAAGTCCTGCGCGACCCCGGCCGCGTTCAGCGCCGCCACCGTGTCGCCGCCGCCCGCCACGCTGACGGCGCGGCCCCTGCGGGTCAGCTCGGCCGCACGGCGGGCCAGGGCCATGGTGGCTCGGTCGAAGGGGGCGAGTTCGAAGGCGCCGAGCGGCCCGTTCCAGAGGATCGTCGTGCAGCTCTCCAGCACCCGGGCGAAGCGTTCTGTCGCCTCGGGCCCGGCGTCGAGGATCATCGCACCCTCGGGGCAGGCGGTCGCGGCCACGCAATCATGCGGGGCGTTGGCGGCAAAGGTACTGGCCGCGACCACGTCCACCGGCAGGTGAATCTGGCAGCCCGCGGCCCGCGCCGCCGCCTCGATCTCGCGCACCGTGCCGATCTGGTCCGCCTCGTGCAGCGAGGCGCCCATCGGCGCGCCATGGGCATAGAGGAAGGTGTTCGCCATGCCGCCGCCGATGATGACGTGATCGACCTTGGCGACGAGGTTCTTCAGCACCGCGATCTTGGTCGACACTTTCGACCCGCCAACGATGGCCACGGCCGGGCGGCGCGGGCTGTCCAGCGCGGCGGTCAGGGCCGTCACCTCCTCGAGCAGCAGCGGGCCGGGATAGGCGGGCAGGTGGCGCGTGATTCCTTCGGTCGAGGCATGGGCCCGGTGCGCACAGGAAAAGGCGTCGTTGACGTAGAGGTCCCCCAGCCGGGCCAGCGCGGCGGAGAACGCCGGATCATTGGCCGTCTCGCCGGGATTGTAGCGCAGGTTCTCGCAGAGCAGCGCCTCTCCGTCGCGCAGCGTCTCGCTGTGCAGCACCGCGCCGTCGGTCGCGACGGTGTCCGAGAACCGCACCGGCACCCCCAGCGCCTCGGCCAGCCGGTCGCGCAGCTTGTCGACGGAATAGGCCGGGTCATGCTCGTTCGCCCTGGGGCGGCCGAAATGGGTCACGATGACCAGCCGGGCGCCTCGGGCGAGCAGGGGGCGCATGCCGTCGGCAAACCGGTCGATCCGAGTGGCATCGGTGATCGTGCTGCCGTCCATCGGCACGTTGAGGTCGGCGCGCACCAGCAGGCGCTTGCCGCGCACGTCGACATCCAGGATCGAGGGCAGCATCAGATCAGCCTCCCCATGGCGACGGCCGTGTCGGCCATGCGGTTCGAAAAGCCCCATTCGTTGTCGTACCAGGACAGGATGCGGACCATGCGGCCCTCCATCACCCTGGTCTGGTCCATGTGGAAGATCGACGAGCGCGGGTCGTGGTTGAAATCCATCGACACGTTGGCGCGGTCGGTATAGCCCAGCACGCCCTTGAGCGGGCCGTCGGCGGCGGCGCGGATGGCGTCGTTGACCTCTTGCGTGGTGGTGTCGCGGCTGGCCTCGAAAACGAGGTCCACGACCGAGACATTGGGCGTCGGCACCCGGATCGCCACCCCGTCGAGCTTGCCGTCGAGCTCGGGCAGCACGAGGCCGACGGCCTTGGCGGCCCCGGTGGAGGTGGGGATCATCGACAGCCCCGCGGCGCGGGCGCGGTAGAGGTCGGAATGCATCGTGTCCAGCGTCGGCTGGTCGCCGGTGTAGCTGTGGATCGTGGTCATGAAGCCCTTTTCGATCCCGATGGCGTCATGCAGCGCCTTGGCGACCGGGGACAGGCAGTTCGTCGTGCAGGAGGCGTTCGACACGACCACGTGTTCGGGCCGCAGCTCGCGGTGGTTGACGCCGAAGACCACGGTCTTGTCGGCGCCGGTCGCGGGGGCGCTGACCAGCACGCGCTTGGACCCGTTCTGCAAATGCAGCGCGGCCTTCTCGCGGACGGTGAAGAAGCCGGTGCATTCCAGCGCCACGTCCACGCCCGCCCACGGAAGCCTGGCGGGGTCGCGCTCGGCCGTCACCTCGATCGGGCCCCGCCCGAGGTCGATGGTGTTGCCGACGACGCGCACCTCGCCGGGGAACCGGCCGTGGACGCTGTCGAATTGCAGCAGGTGGGCGTTGGTCTCGACCGGGCCGAGGTCGTTGATCGCGACGACTTCGATATCGTTACGGTTCGTTTCTGAAATGGCGCGCAGCACGTTGCGCCCGATGCGGCCAAAGCCGTTGATGGCAACCCTGGTGGTCATGCTCTCACTCCTTGGTGCAGAGGGCGGCGGCGGTCACGGCCACGGCCTCGGCGGTGATGCCGAAATGGCGATAAAGCTCGGGGGCAGGGGCCGAGGCGCCGAAGCCGGTCATGCCGAGGAAAGCGTCTTCGGGCCGCAGCATCAGCCCCCAGGACTGGCGGATCGCGGCCTCGATCCCGACGCGGGGCGCCTCGCCCAGCACCCCGGCGCGGTAGTCTGCGTCATGGGCCGCGAAAAGCTCGAAGGACGGGGCCGAGACAACGGCGGCGCGGATGTTCCGGCGGGCCAGCAGGTCGGCAGCCTTCATCGCGATCTCGACCTCCGATCCGGTGGCGATCAGCGTCACGTCGCGGGTGGCCGCGTCACGCAGGATATAGGCGCCACGCGCGACCATGTTGGCGGGCGTATGGGCCGTGCGCAAAGTCGGCAGGTCCTGGCGCGATAGGCACAGCAGGGTCGGCGTGCCCGTGGCGCCGGCGGCTATGGCCCAGGCCTCGGCCGTCTCGACCGCGTCGGCGGGGCGGATCACGGTGAGGTTCGGCATGGCGCGAAGCGAGGCGATGGTTTCGACCGGCTGGTGGGTCGGGCCGTCTTCGCCCAGGCCGATGGAATCGTGGGTCATCACGTAGGTGACCGGCACGCCCATCAGTGCCGACAGCCGGATCGCCGGGCGGCAGTAATCGGCAAAAGCCAGGAAGGTGCCGCCGTAGGGGACAAAGCCGCCATGCAGCGCGATGCCGTTCATGGCGGCGGCCATGGCGTGTTCGCGGATGCCGTAGTGGATGTAATCGCCCGAGAAATCGCCGGGCGCGACCGGGGTCATGGCGCTCGACCGGGTGTTGTTCGACCCGGTCAGGTCGGCGGACCCGCCCACGGTGTTGGGCAGGGTGGCGTTCACCACCTCCAGCGCCATCTCGCTGGCCTTGCGCGTCGCGACCTTGGGGGCGTCGGCCGACAGGCGGGCCTTGTAGACGCTGAGCGCCTTGTCGAGCACGGCGCGGTTCACCGGCTTGAGGGATGTGTCGAAGGCCTCCCGCCTGGGGTGGGCGTCGCGGCGGGCCTCCCATTCGGCACGGGCCTTGGCACTGCGCCTCGCGATCGCCTCCCACCCGGCGCGGACATCGGCGGGGATCTCGAAGGCGGCATAGGGCCAGCCAAGTGCTGCGCGGGTCGCCGCGATCTCGGCATCGCCCAGCGGGGCGCCGTGGACCTTGTGGCTGCCGCCCATGTTGGGCGCGCCCTTGCCGATCACCGTGCGCGCCGCGATCATCGAGGGGCGGGGGTCGGTGCGCGCAGCGTCCAGCGCCGCCGCGATGGCCTCGGCATCATGGCCGTCGATCTCAAGCACATGCCAGCCGGCGGCGGCAAAGCGGGCGGGCTGGTCCATCGAGGTCGACAGAGAGGTCGGCCCGTCGATGGTGATGCGGTTGTCGTCCCAGACCACGATCAGCCGGCCAAGGCCCAGGTGCCCGGCCAGGTCAATGGCCTCGTGGCTGATGCCTTCCATCAGGCAGCCGTCGCCGGCCAGCACGTAGGTGTAGTGGTCCACCAGGTCGTCGCCAAAGCGCGCATTGTGCATCCGTTCCGCCAGCGCCATGCCCACGGCGGTCGAGATGCCCTGGCCCAGCGGGCCGGTCGTGGTCTCGATCCCCTTGGCATGGCCGTATTCCGGGTGCCCGGCCGTGCGGGCCCCCATCTGGCGGAAGGCGCGCAGCTGGTCGGCGCCCATGTCGTCGTAGCCCAGGAGGTGATTGACCGCGTAATGCAGCATCGAGGCATGGCCCGCGCTCAGCACGAAGCGGTCCCGGTCGGGCCAGTCGGGCGCGGCGGGGTCGATCCGCATGAAGCGGTTGAAGAGCACGGCGGTCACGTCTGCCAGCCCCATGGGCGCGCCGGGATGGCCGGATTTCGCCGCCTGCACGGCATCCATCGTCAGCACCCGCAGGGCGTTCGCCATCTGGGTTTCGTCAGCGATGACAGGAGTTTGGATGGTCATTGCGTTTCCTCCTTGAGGGGTCAGGCCCGCTTGGATTCGGACACCAGCCGGTGGATCATCGGCGTGAAGATCAGCTGCATCGCCAGGTCCATCTTGCCGCCGGGGATGACGATGCTGTTGGCGCGGGTCATCCAGCTGCCCGAGATCATCGAGGTGAGGTAGGGAAAATCGATCCCGCGCGGGTTCTTGAACCGGATCACCACGAGGCTTTCGTCCGCCGTCGGGATCCAGCGCGCGATGAAGGGGTTGGACGTATCCACCACCGGCACCCGCTGGAAGTTGATGTCGGTCTCGGAAAACTGCGGGCAGATGCAATGCACGTAGGCGTGCATCCGGCGCAGGATCGTGTCGGTCACCGCCTCGGTGGTGTAGCCGCGCTTGGAGCTGTCGCGATGGATCTTCTGGATCCATTCGAGGTTGATGACCGGCACCACCCCGATCTTGAGATCGGCCAGCGCGGCCAGGTTGACCTCGTCGTTGACGACGGCGCCATGCAGGCCTTCGTAGAACAGCAGGTCCGACCCGTCCTCGAATGCCGCCCAGTCGGTGAAGGTGCCGGGGGCGGCGCCATAGCGCTCGGCCTCCTCGTCGTCGTGCACGTAGTGGCGCGTCTCGCCGGTGCCGGTCTCGCCATAGGTGCGGAAGATGTCCTCGAGCTTGGCCAGCTCGTTGGCATCATAGGAAAAATGGCTGAAGGTCTCGTCCCCGGACGCCTTGCGCGCGTCCAGTTCGGCCTTCATCGCGGCGCGGTCGTAGCGGTGAAAGGCGTCGCCCTCGATCGACACGGTCTGCACGCCCTCGCGGCGGAAGATCTGGTCGAAGGTCGACTTGACGGTCGTGGTGCCGGCACCGGACGAGCCGGTCACCGAGATGATCGGATGCTTCTTGGACATGGTTTCTTTCGGGTGTCAGCTGCGGAACAGGCCGCGGTTGGCAAAAAGGGCGGAGACTTCGGTGCCGGGCAGGTCATGGTAGCTGGCCACCCGGTCCACCTTGTCGGGCGTGCCGAAGACGAAGGGCGTACGGGCGTGCAGGCTGGTCGGTATGCGGTCGAGGATGCGCTGCGTGCCGGTCGTGGCCCGCCCGCCGGCCTGTTCGACCAGCATGGCGATGGGCGCGCATTCGTAGACCAGCCGCAGCCGCCCCTGTTCGTAGCCGCGGCGGGCATCGGAGGGATAAAGGAAGATCCCGCCGCGGCACATGATGCGGTGGGTTTCAGCCACGAGGGAGGCCACCCAGCGCATGTTGAAGTTCTTTTCGCGCGGCCCCTCGGCCCCGGCGAGGCAATCGTCGATATAGGCCCGCACGGCCGGGTCCCAGTGGCGGTAATTCGAGGCGTTGATCGCGAATTCGCTGGCCGGGCTCGGGATCGAGGGGACGGTGTCGGTTTCGACAAAGCTCCGCGTCGCCCGGTCAAGGATGTATTGCCGAACCCCGTCGCCATAGGTCACCACCAGCGCGGTCTGCGGCCCGTAGATGAAATAGCCGGCGGCGCGCAGGTGCGTGCCGGGGCGCAGGAAGGTGGCCAGGCCATCCTCGGCCGCGTCCTGGATGCCGAAGATCGTCCCGATGGACACGTTGGCGTCGATGTTGGACGAGCCGTCCAGCGGGTCGATGGCCAGCGCCAGCGTGCCGGTGGGGTCGATCTCCAGGACACTGTCCTGCTCTTCACTGGCGTACCAGCGCAGGCCGGTGTCCCGCAGGGCAAAGGCAAAGGCTTCGTCGGCCATCACGTCCAGCGCCTTCTGCGCGTCGCCATCGGTGTTCTCGCCCACCTCGGCGGCCAGCGCGCCGCCCAGCGGGCCCCGGCTGATCAGGTCCGACAGGTCGGCGGCGACCTGGCACAGCGCCTCCATCACCGGGGCCAGGTCTGCCGGGATACCCGGCTTGTCGGTTGGTGTGGTCATCTGCATCGCAAGGCCTCCCGTCCTCGAACGCGTCGTCATGGCCCCTTGCTTAGGGCCAGAGCTGGGGTTAAGAAAATTTTTAAAAACTGACGTGAGAGTAAGAAAAATCTAATGAAGTGGGTCGATCAGATCACCTTGCGACAATTGCGCGCGCTCAGCGAAGTGGTGCGGCTGGGCACCATTTCGGGGGCGGCAGAGGCGCTGGGCCTGACCGGTCCTGCGGTGCATAACCAGCTGAAAACGCTCGAGGAAGCGGTGGGCGCGCCGCTCCTGGAAAAGCAGGGGCGCGAACGCAACGTCCCGACCGAACAGGGCCGCGCGCTGCTGATCGCCGGGTCCGAGATGCGCGGCGCGCTCGACCGGGCGGCGCATCAGATTGACGCACTTGGCCGGGGGCTTTCGGGCTCGGTCGTGCTGGGTGTCGTGTCGACCGCGAAATATTTCGCCCCGCGACTCGTGGCCCGGTTGCACGACGCGCTGCCGGATGTCGAGGTCGTGCTCAAGGTCGGCAACCGGCAGGAGACGATCCAGGCGCTGGCGCGGCACGAATTCGACCTTTGCATCATGGGCCGCCCCCCGCGTGAGCCGCTGGTGACCGCCCAGCCGCTCGGCCCCCATCCCCATGTGCTGATCGCCGCCGCGACCCACCCCTTTGCCGAGGTCTCGCCCGTGCCGCGTGCCGCGTTGCTGGAACAGACCTACGTGATGCGCGAGGAAGGCTCGGGCACCCGCATCCTGGCCGAGCGCTGGCTTGATGACCTTGGCGACGGGCGCGAGGCGCGGCGGGTCGAGATGTCGTCGAACGAGACGATCAAGCAGTCGGTGATGAGCGGGCTGGGGGTGGCGATCCTGTCGGCCCACACCGTCGCGGACGAGCTGGCGGCGGGGCGGCTGGTGACGCTAGACGCGCCCGGCCTGCCGGTGCTGCGCCACTGGTTCCTGCTGACCCCGAACGAAGCCCGCATGTCGCCCACGGTGCGCACCGTGCGCGACTGGCTGGCCGAGAACACGGCGCAGCTGCTCCCGACGCAGGGCTGACCGGGCTGGGCCGACCGGCGCGCCAAAGATCGAGTGCCTTGCCCGCATCGCCGCGATCACTAGCCTGGCGGCCCGGTGCGTCGCTTCCGCCATCCCCTAAGGCCTTTCGCCATCCGGGAATTCAGTGCCGCGCAGCCGCGAGGGCGCGCGGGACACAACCATGGTAGTCTCGGGATTGCCCTTATTCGCGCGGCACCGAGGGTGCCCGCCGCAGGTCGGCAACGTTTGACATGATCTTGAAACCCCGGTGCGGCGGTGCGGCATGTCCTGGGACGCGCGGGCTCGATGCCGCGGAAAGCGCTTTCGATCAGCCTGTCGCTGCCTTGGGCTGACCCATGTCCCCGCGCCGGGCCTGCGACGTGGCCATGGCCTCGGGGTCTTGTGTCGCTCAGATCGCGGGCAGCCGGGGCCGGACCTGCGCAATGTTTGAGGACGAACACGAGCCCGAGTTCGAGGACTCTTCGTCCCAGCCGTTCAACGCGTTGAAGGCGATCACCTTCCTGTTTTTCCTGGCCTTTGCCGCGATCAACCCGACCGAGCAGACCGGCAAGGTCTACCCCAAGGCCGAGATCCTGATCCCCGTGAACCGGGCCGGCAACAACCCCGATGACGTCGACACCTACGTGGCGGTTCGCAGGGCGACGTGGTCTGGTACAACCGGCGCGAGGCGGGGCTGATGCATCTCGACCGCGACGACCGGGGCATGTTCAGGGACGTGATCCTGGTCGGCGGGACCGAGGTCGAGACCCAGCTGAACCAGGACTCCGTCAGCCTTTGGGGCCTGCAAGATGGCGAATATGCCGTGAACCTTGTTCACTACATCGCCAACGGCACTGGCCCGCTGCCGGTCACGGTCGAGGTGGAAAAGCTGAACCCGACCGTACGGGTCAACTACGACGGCACGCCCGAGCTGCAGGGAAAGGCGGATGAACAGGCCGCCGTCCGCTTTACCAAGGACGGGGTCGAGGTGCGCAATGTCCATGACCGCTTCCGCAGGGTGATGGCGTTGACGCGGCCTTCGGGTGCCGCGGGCCCGGCGCGGGCGAGGCACAGGAATGAGCGAGGCGCTGCTGATCGTCGTCGGGCCTATGGCGGGGCCGTCGTGCTGCTGGTGATGCTGCGGCTGCCGTCGACCCAGCGGCTGGCGGTCAAGCTGGCCGCCGTGGCCATGGCCGCCGCGCTGATGCCGATGACCGGCAACGCGCGCTGCATTGCTTATGCCACGCAACACCCGCGACCGGTGATGGGCCGGGACCGGCTCTTCCCTTGTCCTGGAACCGGGCGATGGAACGGGCAGGGGCCATTCAGGACTGATCTCGCGTCGACAAGGCGACCGGGCAAGATGAATACGCCGGACCGGGCCGACTGGAGCGCGGTCAGATCGCGGGTGACGGCGGCTGGCCCGTCAGCGGCCATCTGCGCAAGCCGATCCTGCTGGCCCCGACCGGGTCGACCAGCGCCCCCGGTGCAGACAGCGCCAGGTCGCGCCGGTCCGCGTCACCGGCATGGACCGTGCCGCGCAGCACGTGGAGGGCCGCCATCGGCTCGTCCGCGACCTGCAACTGGCGCACATCGTGCACCAGCACGGTCGGGAAACCGTCCCCGACGAGGCGCGGCAGAACCGGCTCCTGGAAATGCGTCGTGCCCTCGTCGCCAAGCAGGAGGCACAGGGTCGGGTCCAGCATGAACCGCTCCTCCTACAGCCGGGCCACGCCGCGCCCCGCGGCGGCCGGCGCGGCCTCGAGCCCCGGCGGCAGCGGGTAGGCGGCAAGGCGCAGCCGCGCCTCTGGGCCGCTGCCGGGAAGGCCGGGCAGGGCGCCCGCCATGGTCGGCAGGCCAAGGCCCGACAGGGCCGTGAGGACAAGAAAGAACGGCGTGCGCACCATGGGCGGGACCCTCTGGAAGATGGCTCGCCCCCGGCCGGCACGCGACCCCGCGCCGCCCCGGCGATGGCCGCCATGGCGGCGAGCCGGAGGAGGGGGCCAAGAATATTTTTTCGGGGAAGCGGATTGTTAAGCACTTCGTCCTAGCGTGCCGCTCGTCCGCCACCAAACCACGGACCAGAGAGCTGCAAGCCGGGAGCACCGCGATGATCAAGCCGTTCGAAGAGGCCGACCTGAAGGGCATGGGCGAGGCCCTGCTGACAAACGCCGTGATCATCAAGATCGATCCCGACACGCTCGAGATCCACGCGGCAAGCGAAACGGCCCGCAAGGCTTTCGGTCGCAAGCTGACGACCAAGGGAACCGGGCTTTTCGACATCGTCGTCAAGCGCGACACGCTGGTCGCCGACATCACCGCGACTGCCGGCGGCAAGGGCAGCCACACCTTCCAGGTGCCGGTGGACGAGCCGCCCGGCTCGGACATCTTTCATGGCTATATGCAGGTCAACCCCGCGGGGGCCATCGTCATGGCCGGCACCGTGCTGCCGCCGGGTGAAAAGATCAGCGGCTACCTCGACGCCATCGGCCGCACTCACGGGATCGTCGAATACGACCCCGACGGCACGATCCTGTCGGCGAACAAAACGTTCCGCGACCTGACCGGCTATTCCGAGAAAGAGCTGATCGGCCGTGCGGTCGGCACGCTGGGCCCCCGGCACGAAGCCGAGGCGCCCGAGACCCGCCGCATGTGGGAGGCGCTGCGCCAGGGCAAGCTGCGCGAGGGCGAGTTTCACCGTATCGGCAAGGCCGGCAACGACCTGTGGATGCGCGCCAGCTACACGCCGATCCTCGACCCCGAGGGCAATGTCGAGCGCGTCGTCGAATACGCGATGGACGTGACCGCCGCCCGACTCGAGGCGGCCACGACCGAAGGCATGATCCAGGCGCTCGGGCGCAGCCAGGCGGTGGTGGAATTCGACCTCGACGGCACGGTCACCGCGGCCAACGACAATTTCCTCGCGCTGATGGGCTACGACCGGGAAGAGGTGATCGGCGAAAATCACCGGATCTTCTGCACGCAGGACTTCGTCCGCTCGTCTGGCTATCGCGACCTCTGGGCCAAGCTCTCGGCCGGCCAGCACCAGGGCGCCGAATACGAACGGCTGCGCAAGGATGGCAGCTCGGTCTGGATCCAGGCGACCTACAACCCGATCTTCGGGCCGGACGGGCAACTGCTGAAGATCGTCAAGTTCGCCTCGGACGTGACCGCCGCGCGACTGGAGCGGGCCGATCTCGAGGGGCGGATGGCCGCCGCCTACCGCAGCCAGGCGGTGATCGAGTTCGACCTCAAGGGCCACGTGCTCTGGGCCAACGACATCTTCCTCAACCTCACCGGCTACACCCTGACCGAGATCGAGGGCGAGCATCACAAGATGTTCTGCACGCCCGACGATGCCGCCTCGCGCGATTATGCCAACCTCTGGCGCAAGCTAGGCAAGGGTGAATACGACGCCGGCGAATACCGGCGGGTCTGCAAGGACGGGTCCGACATCTATATCCAGGCCAGCTACAACCCGATCTTCGATCTGCAGGGCAAGCCGATGAAGGTGATCAAGTACGCCTCGGACGTGACGGCGACCAAGGAACGCTCGGCCGAGTTCGAGGCCAAGGTCAAGGCGGTCGACCGCGCCCAGGCGGTGATCGAATTCGACCTCGAGGGGCGGGTGCTGTCGGCGAACGAGAATTTCCTGCGGCTGATGAAATACGACCTCTCGGAGGTGATCGGCAAGAAACACGCCATGTTCTGTTCGCAGGAGATCGTGGACAGCGAAGCCTACCGCCGGTTCTGGGAAAGCCTGGCCGCGGGCGATTACCAGGCAGGGGAATACGCGCGGATCGGCAAGAACGGCAAGGAGGTGTGGATTCACGCGACCTACAACCCGATTTTCGACCTGGCCGGGCGCCCGGTGAAGATCGTGAAATTCGCCAGCGACATCACCGCCGAAAAGACCCGCAATGTCGAATTCGAAAGCAAGATCGACGCCATCGACCGGTCGCAGGCGATGGTGCAGTTCGACATGGACGGCCGGGTCATCGCGGTGAACGAGAATTTCCTGGCCGTCATGGGCTATTCCAGGCGCGAGATCCTCGATCAACACCACGCGATGTTCTGCACGCCCGACCACGTCAAGTCCCAGGAATACCGGGATTTCTGGCGTGCGCTGAACCGCGGCGAACACCAGGCGGGCCGCTTCCACCGGCTGGGCAAGTACGAACGCGACGTATGGATCCAGGCCACCTATTCGCCGCTGCTCGACCTGCACGGCCAGCCGGTCGGGGTGATCAAGTACGCAAGCGACATCACCAGCCAGGTCGAGCTCGAGCAGGAGATCCAGGCCAGCGCGGCGCAGATGCACCAGGTGGTGGCCGGCCTCGGGGAATCGATCTCGGACATCGGCTTCTCGACCAACGAGGCGCGCGGCCGCGCCAAGGACACCGAGCAGAACGCAAATGCGGGCTTTGACGCGCTGAACCACACGATCGAGGCGATCGAACGGATGCAGAAAAGCTCGGGCGAGATCGCCGAGATCGTCAAGATTATCGGCGAGATTGCCAACCAGACCAACCTGCTGGCCTTCAACGCCGCCATCGAGGCGGCGCGCGCGGGCGAACACGGCGTGGGCTTCTCGGTCGTGGCGGACGAGGTGCGCAAACTGGCCGAGCGCAGCTCGGAAGCGGCGCAGAAGATCAACCGCCAGATCGGCGAGAGCGAGGCGCGGGTGAACGAGGGCACGACCCGGTCCATCGCCGCGCGCGAGGCCTTTGAGCGGATCGTCGACAGCGTCGCGCAGACCGGCGAGACGATCGACCGCATATCGGATTCGGTCGAAACGCAGCTGACGGCCTCGAAGGACGTGCTGCAGCTGATCGACCGTCTCTCGGATACGCGCAAGGTGGCCTGACCCGTGTCGGATCTCGAGCTCTTCACGCCCGGGGAGACGGCGTCGGACGCGGCCTCGGGCAGCTTCTCCGAGGCTGCCGACACGGCGATCGCGCTGCCCGAAACCGTCGCGGCCAAAGAGGCGGCGGCGACCGGACCGACAGCCACAACGGCGGCGCCCGGGGACGGACCGGACCGGCCGGCTCAAGTTGAGACAGCGCTCAGGGTCGCGCCGGTTGGCCCGGCCGCGTCGCCTGATACCGAGGACCCCGCCGCCCATGCCCCCGGCCTGCTCGCGCCCGCGGCGGGCGCGGACGCGGGCCCCACTGCCCTTGACTTCATGGGCGTCTTCGCGGTGGGCGACCTGCTGTTCGGCATCCCGGTCGACCATATCCGCGAGGTTGTGCCGGCGCCCAAGTCCTACCACGCCCTGCCCGAGGGGACGGCCGATTTCTTCGGGGCCATCGTGCTGCGCGACCACACGATCCCGGTGAAATCGCTGCGCCGCCAGTTCGGCCTGCCCGACCCGGATGCCGGCGAGGTGATCGTGATCCTGCAATCCGAGCAGCGGTCGCTCGGCATCCTCGTCGATCGCGCCTGCGAACTGGTGCGCAATTACGTGGAAGGGCTCGAAGCGGTGCATCGCCGCGCCTCTGACCCGATCGGTGACCGCTGGCTCGGCCCCGACGGCCGCCCGATCACCCTTGTGAACGTGGCCCGGCTGTTTGACGCCTCGGGCGTCGTGCTCGACAGCCAGGCCGGGTGGCCCAGAAGGGCGAGGTGACGAACCGGCGGCCCTTCCTGATGTTCACCTCGAGCGGAGTGAACTTCATGGCGCCCCTGGCCGAGATCGTGGCGACCGTGCCGCAGGTCGAGGTGACGCCCGGGTCGGTTGCCGGCGGGATCTGCGCCGGCATGCTGCGCCGCCACGGGCTCGAGATGGCCGTGGTCGATACCCGCGCCGCCTTCGGCTTTGGCCCGCCCGGCCCGCCGGTCGCCGCGTCCGCGGGGATCGCGGTCGAGTTCGGCAGCACCGGCACGCTGGCCTTCATGGTGGATGCGGTGACCGACATCCGCCGCGTCGATCCGGCGGGGATCGTGCCGGTGCCGCCAAAGGTCTCGCGCCGGTCGGACCTGCTGGACGGCGTCTTCCTCGACCCGCAAGGGCGGCAGCATTTCGTCGTGGATCCGGCGGCCTTCCGCAAGGATCCCGGCCTCTGCCGCCTGGCCGAGCTGGCCCACCGCGTCTCCGCCAGCAGCGAAGCCGGCGGCGACAGCATCTACGGGGGCACCGGGCAGGGCCGCTCGGTCTTTGTCATCGTGCACGGCGGGGCCCGGGTCGCGATCCCGATCGACCAGGTGGTCGAGGTGCTGCGCGTCCCGCCGCAACTGCGGGGCCCGGTCTCGTCCGGGCACCTGGCCAACCTGACCCACCGCGGCAGCCTGATGCCGGTGTTCGACCTGGCCGATCGGCTGGGCTACCCGGCGACCGAGCGGACGCCGGACGCGGCCATCCTTGTCGTGCGTCGGGAAGACTACCTGTACGGCTGGATCGTCGCCCGCCTCATCTCGATCGAGGTCGGCACCCTGTGGCGGGACGACCCGGGCGACGTGGTCGAAGGCGAGCCGCGCACCGGCACCTGCGTCCAATTCGGCGGGCCCGAGGGCGAGATGGTCGGCGTCGTCGATCTGCGCGCCTGCCTGGCCTGACCGCCAGACGGCCCCGGCACCCAGGTGCGGGCCCGGGCGCCCGTCATGGGGGCCCGGGTCCGCGGGGCGGCGGGGAGTGCCGCATCGCGGTCAGACCAGGAAGTCGTCCGCCGTCAGGACCGGGGCGCCATCCAGCGCCATCTGCACGTCTGCCGCCCCGTCGCCGTCGAGATCGGCCAGCAGCAGCGTCTGGCCGCCCGAGACCTCGGCCCGCAACTCTCCGGCACCCCCCGAGAAGGCCGCGCCGCCGATGAAGGCGAGGCCGTCGATGGCCGAGACATCCAGCAGGTCGACCCCGGTCTCGAAATCGGTGATCCGGTCGCCCTGCATCTCGTCCAGCGACAGGAACCGGAAGGTGTCGGCCCCGGCACCGCCGGTCATCACGTCGTCGTGGGCGCCGCCGATCAGCAGGTCGTCTCCGGCCCCGCCATACAGCGTGTCCTGGCCAAGCTGGCCCAGCAGCGTGTCGTTGCCGATCCCGCCCGACAGCATGTCGTAACCCTTGCCGCCCTCGAGACGGTCGCGCCCCTGGCCGCCGTAAAGCGCATCTGCGCCCTGGCCGCCCAGCAGCAGGTCGTCATCCCCGCCGCCGTAAAGCGCGTCGTCGCCGTCGCCGCCCAGCACCGTGTCGGCGCCGGCATTGCCGAAGAGCAGGTCATAGCCCTTGTGCCCCTCGAGCCGGTCGTCACCGCGTTGGCCGCGCAGCGTGTCGGCCCCCTGGCCGCCCAGCAGCAGGTCGGCCCAGGCCCCGCCCGAGAGTGCGTCGGCCCCGTCGCCGCCGTCCAGAGTGTCGCGCCCGTCGCCGCCGAAGGCCACGTCGGCAAAGGCCGTGCCGGTCCAGCGGTCATGCCCGGTGCTGCCGATCAGCTCATGGGCCGTGCCATAGATGGCCGCCAGGATCGGATCCGCATCGGCAGTCAGCCCGTCCGGCCCGCCGCCCATCATGCCCGACACGATCTCGTGCACGTCGCCCTTCACGCCCACCGCGTTGACGATCCCGAGGTTCGAGATCGTCACGACCTCGCCCATCTCGCCGACCCGGCCGTCTGCGTCCAGCGCCAGGTCGCTGGCGGCGTCGTCCCAGGCCGCGCCCAGCGTGCCAAGGCGGATCTGGTCGATGGTGCCGCTGACCGAGTGGTTCGAGAAGGTATAGGTGAAATCGCTGCCCTCGAGCAGGACGATGCGGGTGTCCGCTTCGGCCCCGGCGGTGGGCGTGTCGAGGTGCAGGATCTGCGTCGTCTCGGCCGCATCGGCGGCCAGGAAGACCGGGAACTGATAGGGGGTGAAGCCGTCGAACTGCGCCGCGAGGTACGCGTCGAGGTCGACGCCCGAGCCGTCGGCAAGCGCGGTCAGAGTGAGGGTGATGGCCATGGGACCTCCGTGATGTGGGGCCTGTCAGAAGCGGTAGACAAGCGAAGCGGTTGCGTTGAACCCTGGCTGCGGCTGGGTATTCAGGTGAGGCGTGTAGACCTCGTCGAGGATGTTGTTGAAGCTGGCCGAAATGGTCGCCCGGTCGTCGAAGTCGTGGCTGTAGAACAGATCGAGCGTCTGGTAGCTTTCCGTCGTGACGCGGCCCGCGGCGTCTGCCTTTTCGCCCGACCGCGTCAGCCGCGCGCCGTAGTTGCTGCGCCCGTCCGCGCTGGTAATCCCGCCCGACAGCACGACGCGCCAGGGCGGCACGCCGGTCAACGGTGCGCCCGTGGCCGCGTCCTGCCCGTCCAGCACCTGGCCGATGAGGCTGGCAAAGACCCGATCCGCCTCGTAGCGCGCCTCGAGCTCGAAGCCGTCGATCCGGACCTCGTCGATGTTCCGGTACTGGCTGTAATTGTTGAAAATCGTGCCGACGCGCGCCATCCCGATGTAGTCGGTCACCTGCGTGCGGAAGACGCCGGCGCGCAGGTCGAGCCGGTCCGACGGCGCCAGCAGCCCCTCCGCGCCATAGCTCAGCGCCAGCTCGAGCGTGCGGGCGCGTTCGGGGTCGAGGTCGGGGTTTGGGCGCACCTCGAACGGGGCCGGTTGCGGGTGCGATCCGCTGACCAGGCTCTCGTTCAGCGAGGGCGGGCGGAAGGCCATCCCGGCCGAGGCCGAGAGCGTCAGCCCGGTGCCCAGCGGAACCTCCAGCGCGAGGCGGGGCGAGATGGCCGAGCCGCTGTTGCCGCGCCCTGGCGCGCTGAGCGCGTAGTGGTTGAAGCTGACGCCAAGCGTGGCCGTGACGGGGCCGAAATCCATCCGGTCCTCGGCGTCGAAGGACAGGAAGGTGCGGCTGCCCGATGGGGTGAGCGTCCCGGTGCGGGCGTGGGTGTCGACCCGGTCGCGGAAGGCCTCGAAGGTCAGGGCGATTTCATGGCTGACGGCGCCGGTTTCGGCGAGGCGACGCGCCTCGGCCAGCAGGCCGGTGGTCGCGGTGTCGTAGCTGTCGGACCCGCCGGTGGGGGTGAGCGTTGCGTCGAGGTCGCGCCGCGAGACGTTCATCGCGGTGTGGTAGACCGAGGCGTCGAGGTCCCAGCCGCCCACCACGTCGTAGCCTTCGAACGACAGGCGTAGCGTGCCCTTGCGCAGGTCGATGTCGCGCGGGGTGCTGGTGTCATGTCCGGTGACGTAATCCTGCGCCAGCGCATCGGCGCTGAGCGTCCAGCGGTGCCCGGCATCGGTGTCGAGCCCCAGCGCCACCAGCATCGACCGGCTTTCCTGTGCGGCCTCAACCCGTGTGCCGTCCGGCGCGGTATAAGCGCCGCGTTCGGCGCGGGTGACGGCAAAGGTCAGGTCGGCGTTGTCGCCCAGCCGCTGCGCTACGGCGACGTGCACGGTGGGGGAGGCGTCGAGCGTGCCGTAGCGCAGCCGGACCTCTCCGCCCCGGTCGCCGCCATCGAGCGGCAGCAGGTCGGCGGCCGTGACCTGCCGCATCGCCACGGCGCCACCGATGGCGCCGGGCTTGGCGCCGGCGCCGCGCGTCACCTCGACGCTGCGCAGCATCTCGGGGTCGATGGCAAAGGTGCCGTTGGCCGTGTGCCCAGAGCGGGCAAAGTTCTGGCGCACCCCGTCCACGGTCACCGCGACGCGGCCGTGGTCCTGCAGGCCGCGCACGTTGACCGCCAGTTCGGCATCGCCGCCGTCGCCCAGCTGCACGGTGACGCCGGGCACGGTTTCCAGCGCCCGGACAAGCCCCGCGGCGCCGGGGTCGCGGGCGAGGTCCTCGGCCGCGACGGTCGTGCTGGCCGCCTCGGTTGCCGGGGCTTCGGCATCCAGCACGATGTCGGGCAGGCGGTAGCTGCCGCTCTCCTGGGCCAGGGCGGGCAGTGCGGCGCTGCCGACGAGGGCAGCGAGGACAGAGAGGGGCGCGGCATGTCGCGGCATCGGGGACGCTCCTGGCAAGCGGAGGAAGAGGGCGCTCGGGGGACGGTCCCCGCGCACCCGGGCCTGGGGCCCGTGAGGAACCGGGCGTCAGGCCCAGACGAACATGCTGTCGTCCAACGTCGCGGCGGCCACGTCCAGCAAGTGGATCTCCACGTCGCCGGTCTCGAGGATCGTGCGCGTCGCCGTTTCGGTCACGGTGAAATCCGCGAGGGTGGTGAGGCCCAGGGCCGAGACGTCCAGCAGGTCTTCGCTACCGTCGAAATCGGTGATCACGTCGCGGTCCGACACCTGCCAGATGACAAAGGTGTCGGCTCCGTCGCCGCCGGTCAGCAGGTCGGTCTTCTGCCCGCCGATGATCCGGTCATCGCCCGCGCCGCCCAGGATGGTGTCGTTCTGCTTGCCGCCGTAGATCGTGTCGCTGCCTGCGCCGCCGACAAGGTAGTCGGCCCCGCGCGCGCCGCTCAGCAGGTCGTCGCCTTCCATCCCCAGCAGGACGTCGCGGCCCTGGTTGCCGTTCATCACGTCATCGCCGCCCATGCCGGTCAGCACGTCATCGTTGTCGGTGCCGAACAGCGCGTCGTCGCCCGAGGTGCCGATCATCTCGACCCCGTAGTGCGACAGCACCTCCTCGATCGCGGCGGCGTCCAGGTTCTGCACGGCGGAATAGAGCGCGTAGACCGGGTTGGCCGCCAGGTCGTTGCCCGCGCCGACCTCGGCAATGAGGTCGAAGCCCGAGATGCGGACCTCGGTCGCAAAGCCGGTCACCAGCCCGGCCTCGCCGGTGCCCTGGGTGCCGGTGGTGGTGCCGTCCACCCAGTCGCCGAATGTCAGGCTGTCGACCTGGCCCGAGATGCCGTGCCCGTAGGCCATGCCGGAATGGATGAAGTCATAGGCAAGGTCCGCGCCCTCGGTCAGCACGGCCGCGCTGACCGGGTCGGTGCCGTCGGTGTAGTGGCGCACGTGCTGGTCGCCGTTCATGTAGTAGGTCGCGCCAAAGGCGCTGTCGGGCGTGCCGCCGTAGAACATCCCGTCGCCCGAGGCGAGCCCGGCGAAGAAATCGGTGAAATACGCGGTGGAATCAAAGCCTGCCGCCCCAAGGGCGGAGGCGTCGATGGTCAGGGTGCCTGCCATGTCGGTCCTCTGTGTGATCGAGTTGTCTCGTCGAGGCTGGCGTCTGGCTGGCGCGTCGTGGGACCCGTCTCGTATATCCGACTTAAATTGTCAAGTTCTCTTCGGCCGGATTCCCGGGCCGTTGCGCCGGGCGTGGCCCTGGCACGGCCCGGCACGCGGCCGCCGCTTTACCCAAGGTTGGTTTTCGCAAGATTCCGCGCCCCGTGGGTTGAAGTTTCTTGCCGTCACCGCTGCAGTGCCGCAAAATTTGTTGACGTTAGGGAATGGTAGAACTCAGGGCGGCCGATGAGCGCGAGCAGGGAATTTCTGCGTCTCTTCGAAGCGGAATACGACAACCGCGCGGAATTCGCGGTTCGCCTTGCGGTCGTCGGCCTGTCTGCGGTCGTGCTTTACCTCTACACCGGCTGGGGCATCGCCTTTCTCTGGGTGGGCCTCTATTTCGGCCTGCATCTGGTCTATTGGCTGTACTTTGCGCTGGCGTTTCGCGGGGTGGTGCCGCAAAGCGTCTCCTTCGCGTCGGGGATGTATCTCGCGTTGATCGCGGCCTTCATCTGGATGCCCGCCTACCTGTTCCAGTTCGAGGATCTCGCGCTGCGGGTGCCGTCCTCGGCGGCGCTGGGGGCGTTCCTGATGTTCATGATCCGGCGGGCCGATACCAGCCGGGTGCTGGTGATCGGCCAGGTGCTGGCGGTGCTGGGCACGGTGACGGTGGTTGTTGTGCTGACCGCCGACGATATCGACAACTGGATGGCGCAGTCCGTGGTGGTGATCGCCGGGCTGGGGCTGGTCGGCTATTTCGCGCAATCCCTGCTGGCCGCCCGCACGCGGCGCCTGCGGTCCGAAGAGGCGATGCAGGCCAATGTCCAGGTCCAGAAGATGGAGGCGATCGGCCGTCTCGCCGGCGGGGTCGCCCATGATTTCAACAACATGCTGACCGTCATCCTTGGCAACCTCGAACTGCATGAACTGGCGGAGACCGAGTCGGATCGGCGCGAGACGCTGGATGCCGCGCGCCACGCGGCCGAACGGGCGCGCGAGACTGTGCGCCAGCTGATGAGCTTTTCGCGCAGCGCCGAGCTGACCGAGACCCAATGCGACCTGGTCGACATCGCCCGGCGCAGCGTGTTGCTGGCGCAGCCGCTGGTCACCTCGGCCATCACGCTGCGGCTCAACCAGAAGGAATCCAGCCTGCCGGTGCTGGTGGACGAAAGCCATCTGCTGACGGCGCTGCTGAACCTGGTGATCAATGCCAAGGATGCGCTGGACGGCTCGGGCGTCATCACGGTCTGCTGCGACCGGATCGAGACCGATCAACCGGTGATCTCGGCCGAGGGGCGCCCCGAGCCGCCGGGCTGCTACGCGCGCATCGCCGTGCGCGACACCGGGCCCGGCATTCCGGCCGAGATCCGGCACCTGGTGCTCGAGCCGTTCTTCACCACCAAGCCGCTGGGCAAGGGGACGGGGCTGGGGCTGGCCATGGTCGCCGGTTTTGCGCGTCAATCCAAGGGGTTCATCCAGATCGACAGCTCGCCCAACGGGACCGAGGTTGGCATACTCCTGCCGGACCTGCCCGCCGCGACCCTGGCCCCGTCGGCGGGACACGCGGCACCTGAACGGAGTTCAGCACGGGCGCCAGAGACCCGGCCGGAGCAGGCGGCGGCGGGAAAGACCTGACCGGCGGCCCTTCGCCCGGGCACCGCCGCGGCGCGCCCCGGCGGTTGAAAACCTTTGGCCCCGGGTCTAGGTTCCTTGCACCAGACAGGAGCCTTTCAGCCATGGACATGACCCTCGCCGCCTTCGCCCTTCCGATGTTGCCGCGCGAGATGTCCCATGCCTGTGTCCGTTTCCCTCACCAACCTCACCTGGTCGCCGCCTGACCGCCCCCCGCTTTTCACCGACCTGACGCTGGCCTTCGGGCCTGAACGCACCGGCCTTGTCGGGCGCAACGGCACGGGCAAGAGCACGCTGCTGCACCTTGTCTCGGGCGCGCTGGCGCCGGCGGCGGGGCAGGTCCAGGTGCGCGGCAGCTGCGCCCTGCTGCGGCAAGAGGTGATCGACCGCCCTGGCGACACGATCGCCGACCTCTTCGGCGTGACCGCGGCGCTGGCCCTGCTGGACCGCGCCGCCGCCGGCGCCGCCGATGCCAGGGTGCTGGCCGAGGCCGACTGGACCCTACCGGCCCGGATCGAGGCGGCGCTGGCGCGCTGCGGCCTCGTGGCCGATCCGGGCACGCCGCTGGCGCAGCTGTCGGGCGGGCAGCGGGTGCGGGCGGCGCTGGCGTCGATGTTTCTGGCGGCGCCTGACGTACTGCTGCTGGACGAGCCAACCAACAACCTCGACGCCGATGGGCGACAGGCGGTGGCCGAGATCCTCGCCGGCTGGCGCGGCGCGGTGATCGTCGCCAGCCACGACCGCGCGCTGCTTGAACAGGTCGATGCCATCGTCGAGCTGACCGGGCTGGGCGCCACCCGCTACGGCGGCCCCTACAGCGCCTATCGCGCTCTGAAGGACACCGAGCTCGCGGCCGCCGAACAGCACCTCGCCCATGCCGAGAAGACCCGCGACGATGCGGCCGCCCGCGCGCGGCAGGCAGCCGAGCGCAAGTCGCGCAAGGACGCGGCGGGCCGGCGGTCGCGTGGGACCGGCAGCCAGGGCAAGATGCTTCTTGACAAGCGGCGCGAGAGGGCCGAGGGCACGCTTGGCGCGGGCACCCGTCTGCGCGAGGCGCGGGCCGAGGCGGCCGATGCGGCGCTGCGCGACGCGCGCGACCGGGTCGAGGTGCTGCAACCCATCCAAATGGAGATCGCGCCGACCGGCCTGCCGGCAGGACGCACGGTGCTACAACTGGACGGCGTGACCGGCGGCCACGACCCGGCGCAGCCCGTGATCCGCGACCTGTCGCTGACCCTGACCGGGCCGGAAAGACTGGCCCTCGCCGGCCCCAATGGTAGTGGCAAGTCGACCCTCCTAGCCCTGGTGTCAGGCGCTTTGACGCCGACGAAAGGCAGTGTCTCGTGTCACGTTCCCATGGCGACGCTCGATCAGCATGTGACGTTGCTGCATAGCGAAGAGACGCTGCACGCCGCCTTCCTCCGGCGCGTCCCGGGCAGCGACGCCAATACCGCCCACGCGGCGCTGGCCCGCTTCGGCTTCCGTGCCCATGATGCGCAGCGCAGGGTGGCTGATCTCAGCGGCGGCGAACGCCTGCGCGCGGGCCTCGCCTGCACCCTCGGCACCGTGCCGCCGCCGGGTCTGCTGATCCTCGACGAGCCGACCAACCACCTCGACCTCGACAGCCTGGCCGAGCTGGAAGGCGCGCTGCAAGCCTATGACGGCGCGCTCATCGTGGTCAGCCACGATCCGGACTTCCTCGAGGCCATCGGCATCACGCGCACCCTGCGGCTGGGGGGCTGACCCCCTGCCTTTCACTGTTCCACAAATACTCAAATCCCCGCCGGCCACGGGCGGGGCGGGCGGTCACTCCCACTCCATCTCCTCGTAAACCCGGCCCGCGTTCTTGGTCGCCAACTCCTCGAACGTGTCGAGATGGGCCCAGTTCGACTGGTCCACGTAATAGGCGTCGGCCAGGTCACCGCCGTCCTCGATATGCGCGCCGATCTTGGCGCGCAGGTCCTTGAGATAGCCGATGGTCCCGATCTCGACCATGGCGAGGTTGGTCGGATGCCCGTGCCCGGGGATCACGTAGGTGGGCGCCAGTGGCATGAATCCGGTCTCGAAGGTCTCGATCCAGCAGCGGGTGCAGGCGCCTTCGAAGATCGGCGGCATCCGCTCGTGAAACGCGATGTCTCCGGCGATCATCAGGCTCCACTGCGGGATCCAGACCTGCGTGTCGCCCGGCCCGTGCGAGGGGCCCAGGTGCAGGATCTCGAACCGCACGTCGCCCATCGTCAGCTCGTGTCGATCCTCGAAGGACAGGTTGGCGGGCACCACCGTCGTGCCTTCGGCCCTGTCGCGGTTGGTGCGCTGAATGTTCATCAGCTCCTGGTGCCCCTCGGTCTCCATCTCGTGGATCGCGTCGGCATGCGCCAGGATGTCGACGCCCTGTTCGGCCCAGTAGGAATTGCCCAGAAAGGCATGTCCCTGGCCGTTCTCGTCGATCACCAGCCGCACCGGCTGGTCGGTGACGGCGCGGATCTCGTCATGCAGCGCCCGGGCCAGCCGGTACGAGGCCCCGCCGTTCACCACCACGACCCCGTCGCCGGTCACGACAAAGCTGAGGTTGTTGTTGTGGCCCGCGTTTTCATAGGTCGGCGGGGCGGTGGCGCCGATGGCGCTATAGACGTTCGGGATGACCTGCACGGGCTTCGAATAGAGCTCGGATTGCGGGTACTGGTCGGCGATGTCCTCCGAGCCAAGGGCGGGCAGCGCCCCGGCCAGGATCAGCCCCATGGCGGCGATCGGTTTCATCTCGGCTCCTTCCTGCAAGATTTCGATTGGTACACATTCGTATCCGTGAATGTCAACGGCGCGCCTCTGCACGTTTCCTGCACAGATGCTGCGCCATGGCTGCACGAGGGGCCGGGCAGGGTGGCGGCAGACAACGAGAGGACAGCAAGATGCAGACAATGACCCTGCGGGGCGTGCCCCGTTCCATCGCGCGCGATGCCTGGTGGCTGGAGGGCGGCCCGGTGACGAAGGACCCGGCACCCGGGGCGCGTGCCGGGCGCGGGCCTCGTCTGGCGTGGTTGGCGGGGCTGGTGTTGCTGGGCGATGTGCTGTTCTGGGGGCCGCAGGGTGTCGGTGTCTCGGCCGCGATCTTTGCGTTCGCGCTGCTGATTGCCGCCCTGCCAAGGGCACAGGGCGCGCGGCCTTCCCTTTCCGCGCTGGGGCTGATGGGCCTCGCCCTGCTGCCAGTCATGGAACATGTGCAGTTCCTGTCGCTCGCCGTCCTGCTGCTCGGCCTGCTGGCGGCCATCGCGGTCGCACATCACCCGCGCGCCAGTCTCGAGGCGCTGGCCGGGACGGCGCTGTCCTTTGCCCTGCGCTACCCGGAACGGCTCGTAGCCCCGTTCCGCCAGGCGCATCTGGCCGCGCCCTGGCGGGGTCCCGGCGGGGCCGCCGGGTTGCGGCAGGCGGCGCGCACCTGGGCGCTGCCCCTCGGCGGCACGCTGGTCTTTGCCAGCCTCGTCATGGAGGCCAACCCGGTTCTCTTGCGGCTGCTGCAACTCGATTTGGATCTCGAGACGCTCGCCCTCCGCAGCCTGTTCTGGCTGGGCCTCGCGCTCATGGTCACGCCTTTTGCCTTTGCGTATGTTCCGCAGGCCGCGCTGCCGGGGTCCCTGCCGGCGCGTCCCGTGCCCTTCGGGATCAACGCCGCCTCGGTCCTGCGGGCGCTTGTCGCCTTCAACCTGGTGATCGGCGTGCAGATGGCCACGGATCTCACGATCCTCGTCGGCGGGGCCGCGCTGCCCCAAGGCATCACCTATGCCGTTTACGCCCATGGCGGCGCCTATCCGTTGCTGGCGACGGCGCTGCTGGCCGGGCTCTTTGCCCTGGCCGCGCGGCCGGTGCTGGGAGAGCACCGGCTGATCCGCCCGCTGATGCTGCTTTGGCTCGGCCAGAACATTGCGCTCTGCGGCTCGGCGGCGCTTCGGCTCGACCTTTACGTGGAGGCCTACGGGCTCACCTACCTGCGGCTCTATGCCTTCATCTGGATGGGCCTTGTCGCCGTGGGCCTGGTGCTGACCGCCTGGCAGGCGATCCGGGGCCATGACACGCGCTGGCTGCTGCTGCGCGCCGGGGCGGTGGCGGGCGTGACGCTTTACGCCTGCGCCTTCGTCAACTTCGCCGAGGCGATTGCCAGGACGAACCTCGCCCGCGACACCGTCGACATGGCCTATCTCTGCGACCTTGGCCCCATGGCCGCCGGGCCGATCATGGCCAGAGGACGACCTGGCTACGGCGGGCCCGGCGGCCGACAGGGCTATCGCCGGACCGATTGCGCCGCGCTTTGGGGCCAACCGGCAGAGACCTGGCAGGAATGGGGCTTTCGCAAGTGGCGGGTGCAGCGTTACGTTTCGCAAGCACAGGCCGAGGCAAGGAAGAGCGGCAGATGAAGATCCTGATCGTCGACGACGACCCGCGCCTGCGCGAGCTCTTGCGGATCGCGCTGGAACGCGACGGCCACGTCACGCTGCAGGCCGCAGACGGCGCCACCGCGCTGACCCATGCGGCGCGCGAGGCGCCCGACCTGATCGTGCTCGACGTGGGTCTGCCCGAGATGGACGGGTTCGAGGTCTGCCGCCGCATCCGTGCCCGCTCCGAAGTGCCGATCCTGTTCCTGACCGCCCGCGATGACGAGATCGACCGCATTCTCGGGCTGGAACTGGGCGCCGATGATTACGTGACCAAGCCGTTTTCCCCGCGCGAAGTCGTGGCCCGTGTGCGCGCCATCCTCAAGCGCACGGGCGGGCAGGGGGCGGGGACCCTGCTGCGCCACGGCCGGCTGGCGCTGGACCTTCGGGCGCGCAGCTGCCAGCTGGACGGGTCCGAGGTCGCGCTGACCGCGACCGAGTTCCAGCTGCTGGGCCAGCTCATGGCCGACCCAGCGCGCCTGCATGCGCGCGGCACGCTCAGCGCGGTGCTTTACGGCCGGGCGGCGGTGAGCGAACGCACGCTCGACAGCCACCTGCGCAACCTGCGCCGCAAGCTCAGCGATGCGGGCTGCGACGGCGCGGTGGAAAGCGTGCATGGCCAGGGCATCCGCCTCGGGCCCTGCGCATGAGCCGCCGCTGGCGGCCGTCGCTGGCGCTGGTGCTGGGGGGCGCGCTGGCGGGCACTCTGGCGCTGTCCTTCGCCGGATTGGTGGCGCTGCGCTACCTCGGCCCCGAGATCGGGTTCCGCTGGGCGGCTGTCCTGCTGGCGCTGGGAATCACCGCGCTGACGGCGGGGCTGGGCTGGCTGCTGGTGCGGTTGCTGCTGCGCCCGATCCGCGCGCTGGAAGCCTATGCGCGGGCGACCGAGGCCGGCGATCCCGCCGATCCGCCCGCCCATTTCGGCACGCGCGAGCTGCATGCCACCGCCCGCCGCGTCATCGCCATGGCCGAGGCGCAGCAGGGCCGGGAAGCCTCGGTCCGTGCCTATACCGACCACGTGACGCACGAGCTGAAGACCCCCGTTGCCGCAATCCGCGCGGCGGTGGAATTGATGGAGGACGGCGGCGCCCTGTCCCCCGATGACTCGGCCCTGCTGGCCCAGGTCGACGGCGCCCGCGCCCAGATCGAGGCGCAGTTGTCGGCTCTGCGCGACGCCGCCCGGGCGCGCGAGACGCGCTATCTCGGGACCTGCACGCTGGCCGATGTGGCCCCGGGACTCGGGGCCGATTGGCCGGACCTGACACTGGCGAGCGAAGGCGACCGGGTGCCGCTGCCTATGGCCGCCGAGGGGCTGGCACTGGTGCTGTCGCAGCTCCTCCGCAATGCAGCCGAACATGGCGCGACCCGCGTGAGCCTGTCGTCCGAGGGCCCACGCCTCACCGTCAGCGACAACGGCCCCGGCATCTCGGACGGCAACGCGGCCCGTATCTTCGAGCCGTTCTTCACCACCCGCCGCGACCAGGGCGGGACCGGCATGGGCCTGGCCGTCACGCGCGCCATCCTCGCCGCCCACCGCGGCCGCATCCGGCATGTCCCCGGGCGGCCCGGCACCACCTTCGAGATCACCTTCGACCCGGCTACCCCGTGACCGGCGCCAGCAGGATGCTGCTTTCGCTGTTCGTCACCCCCGGCGCCTCGCGGATCTCGCGCAGGGCCCGGTCAAAGGCCGTCAGGCTTTCCGCCCGGATCTCGACCACCAGGTCCCAGGCGCCGTTGGTCGCGTGGATCGTCGCCACCTCGGGGATCTTGCGCAGAGTGCGGATGACGGCGCGCGACATCTGGCCCTGCAACGCGACCATGGTGATCGCCTTGACCGTGCCCTCCACGTCCACATCCGTCTCGATGGTGAACCGCCGGATCCGCCCCTCGGCCACCAGCGCATCGAGCCGCGCCCGCACCGTGGTGCGCGAGGCGCCGATGGCGTGGCTGAGCTGGGTCACCGACATGCGGGCATTGCCGCGTAGGGCGGCGATCAGGGCGCGGTCGGTCTCGCTGAGCGGGGTCATGGTCATTTCGCCGGATTGTCTGGTCAGAATGATCAATCGTCTTAGGTCTTTTGTCAATTTCATGCACGATATCGACATCCGGCGCAGGCATTCTCGCGCCAAGCGACAGGAGCGCACATGACCCGAACAGTTTCCCTTCTTGGCGCGGCGATCGAGACCGGCGCCTCGCAACCCGGCTGCCTGATGGGGCCGGCCAGCCTGCGCACGGCGGGCATCGCTCGCGCGCTGGGCAGCCTTGGCTGGGCCGTCACGGACCTGGGCGACGCGACCATCGCGCCGCAGGCGCCGATGCCGCATCCGAACCCGGCGATCCATCACCTGGCCGAGACCCGCGCCTGGATCGAAACGCTCGCGCCGCTGGCCCATGACGCCACCGCCGCGCATGACCTCGCGATCTTCATGGGCGGGGACCATTCGATTTCCGCCGGCACCGTGCCGGGTGTGGCGCGTCATGCCGCCAGCCTCGGGCGGCCGCTCTTCGTGCTCTGGCTCGACGCACACCCGGACCTGCATGACCTGACGACCACCGAAAGCGGCAACCTGCACGGCACGCCCGTCGCGTATTTCACCGGCCTGCCCGGGTTCGACGCCTACCCGCCGCTGACCGCCGCCGTGGACCCCGGCAACGTCTGCATGATGGGTATCCGCTCGGTCGACATGGCCGAGCAGGCCCGCATCGCCGAGCTGGGGGTCGAGGTGCACGACATGCGCGCCATCGACGAAACCGGCGTGCTGGCGCCGCTGCGCGGCTTTCTCGAGCGGGTCGAGGCGGCGAACGGCATGCTCCACGTCAGCCTCGATGTCGATTTCCTCGAACCCGGCATCGCGCCCGCGGTCGGCACCACCGTCCCCGGCGGCGCCACCTTCCGCGAGGCGCATCTGATCATGGAGACGCTCTGCGACGCGGGCTGCGTCACCTCTCTCGACCTTGTCGAACTCAACCCCTTCCTTGACGAACGCGGCCGCACGGCCACGCTGATGACCGACCTCACCGCGTCCCTCATGGGCCGCCGCGTGATGGATCGCCCAACCCGGAGGTTCATTGGATGAACGCCGTTCAAACCATCCCCGCGCCCTCGGCGCTGGCGCATGTGCCCTTCGTGTCGGTCGCCGACATGATGCGGCTGGTGCATTCCATCGGCATCGAGCCCTTCATCGCCGGGCTCGCGGAGTATATCGAGGCCGATTTCACGCGCTGGCCCGAGTTCGACAAGACCCCCCGCGTGGCCGCCCATTCGCCCGAAGGCGTGATCGAGCTGATGCCGACCGCCGACCACGACAGCTACGGGTTCAAATACGTGAACGGGCACCCGGCCAACATGGCGCGGGGGTTCCAGACCGTGACCGCCTTTGGCGTTCTTGCCTCGGTCGCGAACGGCTACCCGGTGCTGCTGACCGAGATGACGCTGCTGACCGCTCTGCGCACCGCCGCCATGTCGGCCCTCGTGGGCCGCACCCTCGCGCCCAGGGGCGCTAGCGTCATGGCGATGATCGGCAACGGCGCACAATGCGAATTCCAGGCGCTGGCTTTCCGCGCGCTCTGCGGGATCAAGCGGCTGCGGCTCTACGACATCGACGCCGCCGCCACGGCCAAGGCGGCGCGGAACCTCGCGGCGCAGGGCTTTGACGTGATCCCGTGCACCAGCGCCGAGGCGGCGGTCGAGGGCGCGCATGTCATCACCACCTGCACCGCAGACAAGACGCGCGCCACGATCCTGACCGACAACATGGTCGGCAGCGGCCAGCACATCAACGCCATCGGCGGCGATTGCCCGGGCAAGACCGAGCTGCACCGCGACATCCTGCTGCGGTCCGACATCTTCGTCGAATACCCCGAACAGACGCGGATCGAGGGCGAGATCCAGCAGCTGGACTCGAACCACCCGGTGACCGAGCTGTGGCAGGTGTTCCGCGGCGAGGCGCCGGGGCGCACCTCGGACCGGCAGGTCACGCTGTTCGACAGCGTCGGCTTCGCGGTCGAGGATTTCTCGGCCCTGCGCTATGTGCGCGACCGGGTGGCGGGGACGGGCTTCGCCCAGCCGCTCGACCTGCTGGCCGACCCGGACGATCCGCGTGACCTTTTTGGCATGCTCACCCGCGCCGCACCGGCCTGAACCGGGCAATCGCACCCAAAGGCTTGACATATCGTCCCGGATCACCGACATGACCCTTGTCGCCGCGCTGCCGCGTGAGCATGCCGCGCCCAGTCGTTCAGACATGACGGGCCATCGGCGACACGGATTTCAGTTCCCCATCACGCAGGGTTCCTGACGCACGGCCGGACGGCGCGGGGCTCTCCCCGTCTTCCAGAGGCCGCGCGCACCCTATCGGGCCACCGCCGCGTGGTCTCTCAACATGGCCGTGCCGGGCATCCGTCCGCGTGGCCCGGAAGGATATGACTTGTCAGATTTTGACACCCTGGGGCTGAAGCCCGCGCTGACCGACGCCCTCAAGAAGGCCGGCCTGACCGAGCCGACCCCGATCCAGACCCAGGCGATTCCGCTCGCGCTGGAAGGCCACGACGTCCTTGGCCTGGCCCAGACCGGCACCGGCAAGACGCTCGCCTTTGGCCTGCCGCTGATCGACCACCTGATGGAGCAGACCGGCAAGCCCGAGCCCAAGTCGGTCAAGGCGCTGATCCTTGCTCCCACGCGCGAGCTGGTCAACCAGATCGCCGAGAACCTGCGCCTGCTGACCACGGGCACCAAGCTGCGCATCGCGACGGTCGTTGGTGGCCAGTCGATCAACAAGCAGATCCACACCCTGTCGCGGGGCATCGACATCCTGGTCGCCACGCCCGGCCGCCTGATCGACCTGATCGAGCGTCGCGCCGTGGACCTGTCGACCGCGCGCCAGCTGGTGCTGGACGAGGCGGACCAGATGCTCGACATGGGCTTCATCCACGCGCTGCGCCAGATCGCGCCCAAGCTGGGCACCCCGCGCCGCACCATGCTTTTCTCGGCCACCATGCCGAAGCAGATGGAAGAGCTGTCGCGCGCCTACCTGACCGACCCGCGCCGCGTGCAGGTCGCGCCTCCGGGCAAGGCGGCGGACAAGGTCACCCAGTCGGTGCATTTCATGGAAAAGCCGACCAAGCCGATCCGGCTGCGGCAGATCCTCGACAAGGACAAGGACGCGCTGACGCTGGTCTTCTCGCGCACCAAGCACGGGGCCGAAAAGCTGATGAAGGGGCTGGTGGCCGATGGCTACAACGCCGCCTCGATCCATGGCAACAAGAGCCAGGGCCAGCGCGACCGCGCCATCAAGGCCTTCCGCGACGGTGAGATCACCACGCTGGTCGCCACCGATGTGGCCGCCCGCGGGATCGACATTCCGGGCGTGGCTTACGTCATCAACTACGACCTGCCCGAGGTGCCGGACAATTACATCCACCGCATCGGCCGGACCGCCCGCGCGGGCCGCGAGGGCGAGGCGATCGCCTTTTGCACCGCCGAGGACGTGGATCTGCTGACCCAGATCGAAAAGCTGATGAAGATCAAGGTGCCGGTCGGCAGCGGCACCCGTCCGCAGGCCGTCGCAGCCGAAAAGCCGGCCCGTGGCGGGCGCGGTGGCGGCGGCGGTGGTGGCGGCGGCCGGGGTCGCGGTCGTGGCCAGGGTGGCGGCAAGCCCGGTGGCAGCAGCGGCGGCAAGCCCGCGACCGGCGCCAAGCCGGCCCGTTCGGGGCGTCAGCGCCGCAGCCGCGCGGCCTGAACCGGCACGTCGGGCCTGACGTGACCTGACGACACATGACCCCGGAGGGTGGCTGACGCCCTCCGGGGTCATTGCGTTTTGGCGATACGCCGGTTTCGTGGTAAGGTTGACCCTGCGGCAAGCTCCGGGGGGTGCCATGCCAACGCTCACACTGACCAGCAGCAGCGCCTTCACGACCATGGGCACCAGCTTTCAGCGGCTGCTCTACACCGCGCTGCGCGATGCCAACTACCTTTTCAGCGGGGCGGCCCTGGGCGTCGGGCTTTCGACGCCGTTTCATTCACCCTTCCGGTTCTTCTTCGAGGGGCCGGGCCTCAACTTTGGCACCGGCGTGCCTTTTGGCGACGTCACCCGGATCGACATCATCTTCAGCACCTTCGACGGCAGCCTGTCCGAGACGGTGGCCACGCTGGACGGCCTGCCAAGCATTGATATTAATGCAATGATCGACGCCGCCCAGGCGCTGCCCGAGTTTCAGGAGCCGGACCTGTCCGAGCCTGCCATCGCCGCCTTCTGGGCGCTTTTTGGCACCGACGGCATGTCTGGATCCGAATTCGATGATGTCCTCGAATGGGGCGATGCGCCGGTCACCCTGGCCGGCGGGGCGGGCGATGACGTCTTCCTGCCCGGGCCCGGCGCCGCCACCGTTACCGGCGGGCCGGGGCGCGATGCCATTGACTGGCGCAACGTCGGCACGGCCGTCGAGGCGTCGCTGGACACGGGCCTCGTGCGCTTGGGCGACGACACCCAGTCCATCGCAGGGCTCGAGGTGCTGTTCGGCTCGCCCCGAGACGACAGCCTCGAGGGCGGCGCGGGCAATGACCTGATCTTTGGCCGAGAAGGCTGGGACCGGATCTTTGGCGGTGCGGGCCAGGACGAGCTGCACGGCGACGACGGCAATGACACGATCCAGGGCGGGCCGCAGGGCAACAGCGCTATCGACTCCGCCGACCTGGTCTTTGGCGAGGCGGGCGACGATGTTCTCTACGGCAACGCCGGCACTGACACGATCTACGGCGGCCCCGGGGCCGACCATCTGCGCGGCCAACTGGGCAACGACAGCCTGCAGGGCGGTCCGGGCCGCGACATGCTGTGGGGCGGCGACGGCTTCGACACGCTGCTGGGCGGGCTTGGCGCGGATGAACTGCATGGCGAGGACCAGGGCGACGTGTTGTCGGGCAACTACGGCGCGGACGACCTGCGCGGCGGCAATGGTCTGGATGTGCTGATCGGGGGCGACGGCGACGACACGCTGCGCGGAGACGCGCATGACGACACGCTGATCGGGGACCGCGACAATGACTGGCTCTCCGGCGGGGAGGGCCGGGATCACCTTCAGGGCAATCAGGGCGCGGACTTTCTGACCGGAGACTTCGGCGCGGATTACCTGCATGGCGGCAAGGGGTTCGACACGATGTACGGCGGGGCAGGCGCCGACACGATGTACGGCGGCGACGGCAATGACCTCATGCGGGGCATGGGCTTTCCGTCTTTGCCCGAGTCCGTGGGCAATCTCATGTATGGCGGTGACGGTGACGACCGGTTGTACGGCGCCGAGGGCGACGACACCCTGGGCGGCGGCACCGGCAACGACAGGCTGGATGGCGACGAAGGCAACGACCTGATGTGGGGCGGCTCGGGCTTCGACACGCTTTACGGCAGCGACGGGTTCGACACGCTGCTGGGCGAGGCGGGCAATGACGAGCTGTACGGCCACAAGAAGGCCGACAGCCTCGAGGGCGGGGACGGGGCCGACTGGCTGAACGGGGGCGCCGGGCTTGATACGCTGTTCGGTGGCGCGGGCGACGACAGCCTTTGGGGCGAAGAGCATGCCGACTGGTTCGTCTTTGCCGCGACCGACAGCGGGTCCGACCTGGTGCAGGATTTCGAGGCCGGCGACCGCGCGCTGTTCCTGGGCCAGACCGAGGCCGATCTCACGATCACCCCGGTCGAGTTCGGCACCTTCGTCCTGCATGCGGGGGGATCGGTGATGTTCGACTATTACACGCTGACCCTGGCCGACATCCACTTTGACTGACACGTCATTGTCATAGGCTTCCATTATCGAAACGATTGGAAGATAGAATTTTTAATAATGACTTCTTTCGGTGTAGCGTTACATCAGACGCGACGGGCCGGGCCGGTCGGCGGGGAGTTCCCCTGCTGGCCAGCCCGGCCCGACGCCCCGAAAGACCTTTAGAACCACCGAGGAGAGGAGATCTTCATGGACGGCAACGATATGGAAAACACGGGCAAGTGCCCGGTCATGCATGGCAGCCAGACCGAGACCGGCAGCAGCGTGATGGACTGGTGGCCCAAGTCGCTGAACTTTGACATCCTGCACCAGCACGACACCAAGACCGACCCGATGGGCAAGGATTTCAGCTACCGCAAGGAGCTGGAAAATCTCGACGTGGACGCGCTGAAGGCCGACATGGAAGCGCTGCTCAAGGACAGCCAGGACTGGTGGCCGGCAGATTACGGCACCTACGGCGGCCTGATGATCCGCCTGGCCTGGCACTCGGCCGGCTCGTACCGCCTGGCCGACGGACGTGGCGGCGGCGGCACCGGCAACATCCGCTTTGCCCCGCTGAATTCCTGGCCCGACAACGCCAGCCTCGACAAGGCGCGGCGCCTGCTGTGGCCGCTCAAGAAGAAATACGGCAACAAGGTCTCCTGGGGTGACCTGATCATCCTCGCCGGCAACGTGGCCTACGAAAGCTTCGGGCTCAAGACCTACGGCTTTGCCTTCGGCCGCAAGGACATCTGGGCGCCGGAAAAGGACACCTACTGGGGGGCCGAGCGCGAATGGCTCGCCCCGTCCGACAACCGCTATGACGACGTGTCGAAGCCCGACACGATGGAGAACCCGCTGGCCGCCGTGCAGATGGGCCTGATCTACGTGAACCCCGAGGGCGTGAACGGCAAGCCCGACCCGCTGGCGACCGCCGCCCAGGTGCGCGAGACCTTCGCCCGCATGGCCATGGACGACGAGGAGACCGCGGCGCTGACCGCCGGGGGCCACACCGTCGGCAAGACCCACGGCAACGGCGACGCCAGTGCGCTGGGGGCAGAGCCCGAGGCCGCGGATGTCGAGCACCAGGGTTTCGGCTGGCACAACCCGAACCTGAACGGCAAGGCGGCGAACGCCATCACCGGCGGCCCCGAAGGCGCCTGGACGACCAACCCGACCGTCTTTGACATGGGCTATTTCGACATGCTCTTCGGCCATGAATGGGAGCTGACGGAATCCCCCGCCGGCGCCAAGCAGTGGAAGCCCGTGGACATCAAGGAAGAGGACATGCCGGTCGACGCGAGCGACCCCAGCAAGCGCCGCATGCCGATGATGACCGACGCCGACATGGCCATGAAGATGGACCCGGCCTACCGCGCCATCTGCGAAAAGTTCATGGCCGATCCGGACTACTTCAAGGAAACCTTTGCCCGCGCCTGGTTCAAGCTGACCCACCGCGACATGGGGCCCAAGGATCGCTGGTTCGGGCCGGAAGTACCCGCCGAGGATCTGATCTGGCAGGACCCGATCCCCAAGGGGTCGACCGGCTACGACGTGGCGGCGGTCAAGACCAAGATCGCGGCAACCGGCCTGTCGGGCGCCGAGATGATCGCGACCGCCTGGGACAGCGCCCGGACCTATCGCGGCTCGGACATGCGGGGCGGCGCCAATGGCGCGCGCATCCGGCTTGCACCGCAGAAGGACTGGATTGGCAACGAGCCCGAGCGCCTGTCGAAGGTGCTGGCCAAGCTCGAGCCCATCGCGGCCGAGACCGGCGCCTCGCTGGCGGACGTGATCGTGCTGGCGGGCAACCTCGGGATCGAGCAGGCGGCCAAGGCGGCCGGCTATGACATCGAGGTGCCCTTTGCCCCCGGTCGCGGCGATGCCACGGCCGAGATGACCGATGCGGACAGCTTCGAGCCGCTCGAGCCGCTGGCCGACGCCTTCCGCAACTGGCTCAAGACCGACTACGTGGTCAGCCCCGAAGAGATGCTGCTCGACCGGGCGCAGCTCATGGGCCTGACGGCGCCCGAGATGACGGTCCTGCTGGGCGGCATGCGGGTGCTGGGCACCAACCACGGCGGCACGGCGCATGGCGTCTTCACCGACCGGGTGGGGGCGCTCACCACCGACTTCTTCGTCAACCTGACGGACATGGCCTACAAGTGGGTCCCCGTCGGCAATGGCACCTACGAGATCCGCGACCGGGCGTCGGACGCGGTCAAGTGGACGGCCACGCGGGTGGACCTGGTGTTCGGCTCGAACTCGATCCTGCGGTCCTATGCCGAGGTCTACGCCCAGGACGACGCGGGCCAGAAGTTCGTCGACGATTTCGTCGCGGCCTGGGTCAAGGTGATGAACGCCGACCGGTTCGATCTGGCCTGAACGGGGTTCAGTGAGGTTGGAAACGCCCGCGCTACGGCGCGGGCGTTTTCGCTTGGGCGAGGCTTGCGCTACCGCCGCATCCGCGCGCCGGTCGGGTCATACATCGGACGCAGCGCGGCCTCGGCCGCGAACCGCTCCCCCGCGATCTCGATCTCGTAGCGCGAGGCGAGGAGGCTGGCCGCGTCCTCGCCCGGGCAGGGCACGTAACCCAGTCCGATGGCGCCGCCAAGCGTATGACCATATGCGCCGCTGGTCAGGTCGCCGACCACGTCGCCATCCCGCAGGATCGGCTCGTTGTGATAAAGCAGGGGCGCCGGGTCGGTCAGCCGGAACTGCACCAGCCGCTGCGTAAGGCCGTTGTCCCGCCGTGCCAGCACCGCGTCGCGGCCGATGAAGTCGGGTTTCCCGAGGTCCACCGCGAAGCCCAGCCCGGCTTCAAGCACATGGTCGTCGCTGCCGATGTCATGGCCGAAATGTCGAAAGCCCTTCTCGATCCGGCACGACTCCATCGCGTGCAGACCGCAAAGCCGCGCCCCGGTGCCCTCGGTTGCCGCCATCAGCGTCTCGAACACATGGGCGCATTGGTCGGCCGAGACGTAGATCTCCCACCCCAGTTCGCCCACGTAGGACAGCCGATGTGCGCGGGCGCGGCCGAGGCCGAAATCCACCTCGCGCGCGGTGTAGAACGGGTGCCCCGCATCCGACCAATCGTGCCAGGGCGCCGCGCGGGCCAGCAGGTCGCGCGACCCGGGTCCCATGACGGCCAGGACGCCTTCGCCCGCCGTGACGTCGAGGATCGAGACCGCGTCGTCCCCCCGCCACCGCATCAGCCAGGCGAGGTCGCGGACTACAGTGGCGGCGGGCGTGACGACCAGGTAGCGCGTCTCCTCTTGACGTGTCACCGTAATGTCGCCCTCTATCCCTCCGGCATTGTTCAGGAATTGCGTGTAGACGATCCGGCCGACGGGCACGTCGATCTGCCCGCCGCAGACCCGGTTGAGGAAGCGCATCGCGTCCCGCCCATCGACCAGGATCTTGCCGAAGGAGCTCATGTCGTAGATCCCGACGCCCTCGCGGATCGCGCGGTGCTCGGCGGCCGAGGCCTGGAACCAGTTTTGCCGTTTCCAGGAATAGCGGTATTCGGCCGTCTCGCCCGGCGCCGCGAACCAATTGGCGCGCTCCCAACCGGCGAGTTCTCCGAACACGGCGCCCCGTGCGGCCAGCGCATCGTGGAAGGGCGAACGGCGTACCCCGCGCGCCGTCGCCTTCTGGCGGTAGGGGAAATGATCCGCGTAGAGCAGCCCCAGCGTCTCGCTCGCCCGTGTCGCAAGGTAGGTGCGGTTCTGCATGAAGGGCTGCATCCGGCGAATGTCCACGTCCGACAGGTCGAAGGGCGGATGGCCATGCGCCATCCAATGCGCCAGCGCCATGCCCGCGCCGCCCGCCGACTGGATGCCGATGGAATTGAAGCCGGCGGCGACGAAATAACCCCGGATTTCAGGCGCTTCGCCCAGGTGATAGGCATCGTCGGGGGTGAAGCTTTCGGGCCCGTTGAAGAAGGTCTGGATGCCGGTGCTTTGCAACGCGGGCATGCGGGTCATGGCCTGTTCGAGGATCGGCTCGAAATGGTCGAAATCCTCGGGCAGCTGGTCGAAACAGAAATCCTCGGGGATGCCGCGCGTGGCCCAGGGCTTGGCGACGGGCTCGAAGGCGCCGATCAGGAACTTGCCCGCGTCCTCCTTGTAATAGGCGCATTCGTCCGGCACCCGCAGGACCGGCAGTTGGCTCAGCCCGGCGACAGGCTCGGTCACCACGTAGAAATGTTCGCAGGCCTGCAGAGGCACGTTCACGCCGTTCCGGCGGCCCAGCTCGGCGGCCCACATGCCGCCGCAGTTCACCACGTAATCGGCTGAAATCACGCCGCTTTCGCCGGTTTCGTCCTGCCAGGCCACGCCCGACACGGCCCGCGCGCCGCCGCGCCGAGTCTCGAGCACCTCGGTGACCTTGACGTGCTCGAAGATCTGAACGCCGTTCATCCGGGCGCCTTTCGCGAGCGCCAGCGCGATGTTGCCCGGATCGCCCTGGCCGTCTTTCGGCAGATGCACCGCGCCGGTGAACCCTTCGGTGTTCACCTGTGGGTGCAGGCGTTCCAACCCGGCCCGGTCCAGCGGCGTGACCTCGACGCCAAAAGCGCGCGCCATGGAGGCCTGGCGCAGGATCTCTTCGCGCCGTTCCTCCGTCAGCGCCATGGTGATCGAGCCGCAGCGGCGAAAGCCGGTGGCGACGCCGGTTTCCTCTTCGAGGCCCCAGTAGAGCTCCTGCGAATAGCGGCTGAGGCGGGTCATGTTCCGCGTTGCGCGCAGCTGGGCGATCAGCCCGGCCGCGTGCCAGGTGGTGCCGCTGGTCAGCTGCTTGCGTTCCAGCAGCACGACGTCCGTCCAGCCCAGCTTGCCCAGGTGATAGGCGACCGAGCAGCCGGCGATGCCGCCGCCGATGATGACCGCGCGGGCATGAGGGGGCGGGGGCATGGCAAGCTCCTGTCAAGGCAACGGGCAATGGCCCGAGGGCAGCCCGTCACGCGCCCGAATGCAAGAAAAATCGCCCAGGCCAGACTGGCGTGACGCGCTGAATCGACGCGGGCGTCAGCAGGGACGGGCCTGGGCGCCGGCAACCACCCGCGCGGAGAGCGGCGAGAGGGCAAAGGCCAGCGGCGCCGCCTCGACCGGCATGGACCCGGGCCCGTCGCAGGCCAGGAAGTCCGATGCGAAGCGGTCCAACGCCGCCACCTCGGATTCGTCCGACACGCCGCAGAACACCGCGGCCCCTTCGGGCGAGAGGCGAAACACGGCCGAACAGGCCCGCGCGCAGCCGTCCAGCTGGCTGGTCCCGGTCATGTCGAGATCGGGTGTCACCCGCCGCGCCGCGCGGCCCGCGCGGTCCAGCGCCCGCAGCATCCGCGTCGCCGCCGGGCAAGGGCGGCCCAGGTGCGGGCAGAGCGTGCTGATCATGTCGCTGTCGGGGGTCTCCCCGGCCTGGTCATCCGTCATCATGGCGCCCTCCGCGCGCTGTGCGGACGGGGGAGACGGGTGGGGCCGGACGGCACGGGCAGGGGCCCGCGTCGGACAAGCGCCACCGGAACACCCCGCCCGGCCTGGTTCATGTCACGATGGCAGGTCTCCTGGCTTGCGGGTCGACGCTCCTCCGGGCCTTCCCGGGGACTGGGCCCCAGTGGCAATTCCGGTCTCGCTCTCCGCCTACAGTTGCGGGGGCAGCCGCGGACTGGTCCCGGATCGTTCCGGCACGCACCGCGTTCCCTTTCAAGCCGATTGCAACATCGGCACCATCTGGCCCATGGGTGCCACGCGCCGCCCGATTTGTCCACCCGGGGATGCTGCGGTGCCGTCACAGTGCTAACCATTCGTTCACCGCGCCGTTGTTGACGCAGGGGTGCACGCTAGGCTGGTCGGATCACAACGCCAGGATGGGTCAGATGGCATTGATTACAGGGTCGAACGCTTCGGAAACCATGATCGGGACGTCGGGTGACGACACGCTTGAAGGGAACGGCGGGGATGACACCTTTCGCCCCGGTGCGGGCGATGACCTGTCGCAGGGTGGCAGCGGCAAGGACCGGTTCGAGAACAGCGTCGGTGACGACACCTCCTACGGAAGTGGCGGAAATGACAGCTTTTTCTACTCGACCGTCTACACGGCCACGCTGGATGCCGAGACCTACGACGGCGGCGAAGGCGACGACGACCTGACGATCTGGATGGCGGCGGCCACGACCCTGGCCTTTGACTTGTCGGCCTGGCCGGACGCCGCGGGCTGGGGCAACGGCAGCTTCGGCCTGCGCTTCCGCGACATCGAATCGTTCAACGTCTCGACCGGGGCTGGCGCGGACACGATCAACAGTCACCTCGGAAACGACGTGATTGCCACCTGGGCTGGAAACGATGTGATCCGGGCTGCGGCCGGGCAGGACACCGTGCGCGGCGGGCTCGGGAATGACACCATCTTTGGCGGGGCGGGCAACGATCTGCTGATCGGGGACGATGACGGCAGCGGCGACGGCGCGGACGTGATCCGTGGTGGCAATGGCGCCGACGTGATCCGGGGCGAAGGCGGGGCCGATGTCCTTTACGGTCAGAACGGCGCCGACACGATCGACGGCGGCGCGGGCAACGACGTGATCGAAGGTAACGCCGGCCACGATTTCGTCCGCGCGGGCCTGGGCAACGACACGGTGCTGGGCGGCTGGGGCAGCGACACCGCCTGGGGCGGCGACGGCGCCGACAGCCTGGTGGGCGACGGCGGGGCCGATTTCCTTTACGGCGAGGTCGGCGACGACATCGTCATCGGCGGCGACGGCCACGACCACCTCGAGGGGAACGAGGGTGCGGACACGCTGATCGGCGGCGACGGCAACGACTGGATGCGCGGGTCCTACGACAACGACATCCTTTGGGGCGGCACAGGGCACGACTATCTCTGGGGCGGCTATGGCGACGATTATGTCTGGATCGAGAACGACTTCGGCAATGACACGATCGACGCCGAGGGGGTGAACGAGGTGATCGGCGACACGCTCGACCTCAGCCTCGTGACCGATGACCTGGTGATCGACCTCACCGGCAACTCGCCCAAGGTCGGCAGCTTCACCGATGGCACCTGGACGGCGGTCTATGACCAGATCGAGATCCTCATTCTTGGCGCGGGGCGCGACACGCTGAAACTGGCCGATTTCGGCGGCAGCGACACGGTTTACGGGTTCGACACGACGGATGCGGGCGACGGGACCATGACAGACCGGCTGCACACGCTGGGCCTGACCAACGACTGGGGCACGACGCCCATCACCGCCGCCGACGTGACCGTCACCGACGACGGCTTCGGCAACGCGCTGCTGACCTTTGCGGGCTTCATGGACGACCTGACCCTGATCGGCGTCGCGCCCGAAGAGATCGACGAGCTGCACGAGCTGGTCGCGGCGGGCATCCCGCTGGGGGCGCTCGACCACGTGGTCACGGGCACCTCGGGCGCCGACCTGATCGACGCCGCCTATGCCGGCGATCCGCAGGGCGACCGGGTGGACGCACATGACGCCATCGACGCCTCGGATGACGACGTGATCCGGCCCGGAAACGGTGCCGACACGGTCTGGGCCGGGGACGGTGACGACTGGGTGATCGGCGAGGGCACCACGGGCGCCAAGCGGATCTACGGCGAGGATGGCGACGATTCCGTCTCGGGCGGGGGCGGCAACGACACGCTGGTCGGCGGCATGGGCAACGACACGCTCTTTGGCGGGAACGGGCGCGACCTGGTGCAGGCCGGCAAGGATGCCGACCGGCTTTACGGTGGCGCCTCGAGCGACACGCTCGAGGGCGGCGACGGCAATGACCGGCTCTTTGGCGGCAAGGGGCGCGACACCGGCTACCTGGGCGCTGGCGACGATCTCTGGACCGACACCGACCAGGTCGAATGGGGCGATGACCTTGTCTACGGCGGCGCGGGCGACGACACGATCGGCACCACGGCCGGGAACGACACGCTGACCGGCGGGGCCGGGGCGGATGTCTTTGTCTTTGCCGCGACCGTCGGGGACGTGGAGATCACCGATCTCACGCTCGGCCTCGACCGGCTCGAGCTGGATGCGGCGCTCTGGACCGGCAGCTTCGACCAGGCCGCGCTGGACGCGATGGCCAGCGTGGTTGCGGGCGGGATCGAGCTGGCGCTGGATACGGGCGCGGTCCTGACGCTGACCGGGCTGACCGGCACGGCCGGTCTGATCGACGACATCATCCTGCTGTAGGGAGGCAGTTCTGGGACTAGTGACCTTTTCCGTGATCGCAGCGGCTTGTGCCGTATTGTTCATCCATCGCTTCAGCCCCCGGCCCGCATCAGTGCGCCAAAGGGCAACAGCTCGGTCGGCAGACCGGCGAGCACCATCATGTGCCACAACAGGGCCTGGTTACTCGTCAGCACAGGCTTGCCAAGTTCGGCCTCGGTCTCGGCGATGATGGGCAGGGCCCGCAGGTTGGTGCAGGCCAGGAAGACCGCGTCGCAGGGCGCCTGCGCGGCGACCGACAGGATGGCGGCGCGCAGGGAATGGGCCTCGATCCGGGCGACGCGCTCGTCGCTGGGTTCCTCCATCGACCCGAAACCGGCGATCTCAAGCCCCGCCGCCGTGAGCGCAGCGCGCATGGCGTCCGACACCTCGGGCAGGTAGGGCGTGACGAAGCCCAGCCGCGTGATCCCCAGCGCCCGGCAGGCGGCGATGGTGGCGGTCAGCGGGTCGGTCACGGCGCGGGCGTCGATGCCCGCGCGCACGCCCGCCGCCACCTTGTCCGGCCCGATCCGCGTCGCGCCGGACGTACAGCCATAGCCCACCACGTCATAGGGGTGGGTCGCGGGCAACAGCGCGGCCGAGCGGGGCAGTTCGGCCTCCATCCGCGCGAGCGCGTCCATCGTGACCTCGGTCTCGCAGGGGATGCGGCTGACGTAGTGGGCGACGCCGTCTCCTTGCAGGACCTGCCGCGCCTCGTGCTCGATCGTCTCGTCGGTGCGCAGCACGATCAGGCCGAAATTGGCGCGATGGCCCAGTGGCGGGCCAAGGTCAAAGGGCAGGCGGGTCATGGGGCGCACTCCAGTTCCGGCATCTCACGCGGGGCGCGGGGGGTGAGCCAGTCTGCGCCGGTGTCGGTGATCAGGATGTCTTCCTCGTGCACCAGCATCCGGCCGGGGGCGATCTGGAAACCGGGTTCCAGCGTCAGCACCATGCCGGGGCGCAGCGGCGTCGTGTCGGCGGGGATGAGCGAGGGCCATTCAGTCAGCCGCATCCCCAGCCCATGCCCCAGCCGCCCGCCGGCGCCCGCGTCCCCATGGGCCGAGATCACGGCGTTCATGGCGTGGTAAAGATCGGCCGCCGTGGCGCCGGGGCGGGCGGCGGCAAAACCGGCCTCGGTCGCGTCATGCAGCAGGGCATGGGCTTCGCGGACCTCGGGCGCGGGCAGGCCGACCGACCAGTTGCGGTCGAAATCGCAGAAGTACCCGTGGCGCACCGCCCCGGTGTCGAGCATCAGCACGTCGCCCGGCACCAGCGGCCTGTCCGAGGCGGGCGAGATGACGTCGCCATACCCGCCGGGCGCCGCGGCCCCGGCAAGGTAAGGCACCCAGTCGGCGCCTTCGTCCAGAAGCAGCGCCTGGAAGTCGCGGAAGACCCGCGACAACGGCACCCCGGCGCGGGCGATCTGCGGGACGCGGTCAAAGGCCCGGCCGGCGATGGCGCAAATCTCGCGGATCACGGCGATCTCGGCCGGCGATTTCACCTCCTGCTGGGAGCGCAGCAGCGGCGTCGCGTCGGCCATGGTGCGGCCGGGCAGGGCGGATTGCAGCCGCGCCCAGTCGGTGAGCGGCATGCGCAGCACCGACTCGCGCCCCATGGGCGTGCCGATGCGGTCGCCGGGGGCGGTCACCTCGGCCAGGGCCTCGACCAGCAGCGACACACCATCGTCGGCGTAATCCGGGGCGACCCATGTGCGGATGTCGTCGAGCCAGGTCTGGCCCATCAGCTCGGCCCCGATGCCGGGGATCACCGCGATGGGCTTGCCAGCGGCGGGCAGCACCAGGAACCAGGGCCGCGTCGGGCTTTCCCAGAACCGGGTGAAAAAGCCGGTGAAATAGCGCAGGTCCGGCTCGGTCGTCAGCAGCATGGCCGCCAGCCCCTCGGCCGCCATGGCGGCCTGCGCCGCACGGGTGCGGGCGGCGTATTCATCGGTGGCAAAGGGCGGGGGCATGGCGGCCTCGGTTCGGCATCTGTTGCGCCGATCGTGACGCGATCCTGCGGGAAAGCAATGCAAATCCGCGGCCGGGCAGCTGCGGCGCGGGCCGGTGCCGGGCATCGCGGCAGGGCCGCCGCGCCGGCCCGAAACGGGGGCACGACCCGCGCCGCGAAGAACCTGCGAAAGGCGGGGATTTTCCTGTTGACGCGCCCCTGTGCTTTGCTTATTCCGCCCCTCACGCGGTTGTAGCTCAGTTGGTTAGAGTACCGGCCTGTCACGCCGGGGGTCGCGGGTTCGAGCCCCGTCAACCGCGCCACTTTCCCCCGTTGATACCCGGTGGGAACGGCAAAAGGCGCCCCGATTCGGGGCGCCTTTTTGCATTTCAAGCCGCGGCCGGTCAGGTCAGTAGGTGTACCCCAGCGCCGCCTCGAGCTCGAGGTCGAGCGTCTGGCACATGAAGCAAGTGTCATCGGCATTCATCGACGGCGGTGTGGCCGGGCGCTCCGCGACACGCGGGCGGAACTTGGACCCAAGCCGCTTGAGCACAGGGCTGAACGCATCGCCGCGGGGCAGGCCCAGCTGCATGGTCAGAGCGTCGAGAAACGCTTCGGGCGCCTCGGTCACGGTCTCGAGCCGGACCAGCGCAACCGTTGCGTGGCGGTTGAACCAGCCGGTCAGGGCCTGCAGCTTCATGCGCCGCAGCTCGAACAGATTGGCCAGTGGTTCTCCGGTCAGGGGATGGCGGTCATATTGCAGCGGCTGGCCCACGGCGCCGATCCGGCGCGCGTCGGGAAAGTAGCGCCCGGAGTCGATCTCGGTCAGCCAAGGCGTGCGGATGAAGTCCGAGAACCCCATCTGCTGCATCTCGATGCTGCTGTGCCAGGGCTTGGCATGCATCGAGATCGCCCAGTCGGCGGCATTGCGCACCACGCAGAGAACCAGGAAATCCTCGGGCACCGCCACCGCGTGGCTGAAGCCGTGTTTCCATCCCAGCGCCTCGGACGCCTTGAGCTCGGTGTTGCGGCCGACCAGTCGCTTGAGCAGGTTGGTGCCGGATGATCGTTCGCCCAGAACCTGGAACTGGGTCGGGCGGACTGTGGCGGAGTGCCTGACCAGCAAGCCGGTGTCCCCGAAATCCCTGGACAGCAATGAGATCCCCATCTGTCATCGTCCTCCCGCCACGTCTGGTGGCAGCATATTAGAAGAAAACAAGATTTTCCGTTCTGGTAATCATTTGACGCCGAATAGCGTCACCTAATCAAAAACACCCTTCATCGTCAATTGGTTCGAAGGTCGCGCGGTTGCGCAGCATGCGCCATTCGGACTACGAAAGCATGAAGGACAGCAGGGAAGAGGCCAGGGATGCAGACCGCGGCGGCAGTGACGATGGTGCGCGACGACGCCTTTTTTCTCGCGGCCTGGTTGCGATATTACGGCGGGCTGCTGGGGCGCGAAAACTGCTACATCGTGAACCATGGCCGGGGGGAAGAGGTGTCCCGCCTGGCCGAGGGCTGCAACGTGATCGGCATCCCGGGAGAGGCGCACAAGAATTTCGACATGAAGCGGTGGCGGCTGTTGAACAACCTCGTGATGGGGCTGCGCAGCTATTACACCCACGTGATCGTCGGCGACGTCGACGAGCTGGTCGTGCGTGACCCCGCCGAAGGCGGCAACCTGCTGGACTTGCTGAGGGAAACGCGCGGGCGCCGGGTGCTGACACCGATTGGGCTGGAACTCGTGCAGCGCCTCGATCTCGAGACGTCCCCCGTCCGGTCCGCCATCCTCGGGCCGCGGCGCCATGTCCGGCTTGCGCCGCATTATTCCAAGCCCTGCATCGTGTCGGCCGGAACCAAGATCGCGCGGGGTGGACACTATACCCAGCACGACAGGATCGAGGTGCCCCCGGGGCTTTACCTCTTCCACCTGAAGTTTTGCGACTTCGACGCCTATGTGGAGGCGATGGACCGGCGCAATGCGATCACCTCGGGCCTTGGGAAAGAGGCCGGAGAGGTTTCCGTCGGGCGGCATTGGTTCGCGGAGGCCCGGGGGGAAGATCGCGCGGTTTTCCAGGAATTCAGCGCCCTGCCGGTGCAGGAGCGATTCGACCTGGGCTGGCTGCGCGATGAGATGATCGAGAGCTTTCGCCCGCGCGGTGACACGGGCTACTGGGAATTCGACAAGACGGAGCATGCGCGGCAGTATCGGCTGCCCGAGCGATTCGACGGGATCTTCTGACCCGGGTCACTCGAACGAGGCCATGGTCTCGCGCAGGCTGCCCCAGTCGATCGACAGGACCGAGGCCGAGGTTTCCTCGAGGATCGTGCGCGTGTTGTCATCGAGCAGGCCGTAGCCGTAATCGACGACCGAGGGCGGGGTCAGCACCAGGCCGATGGCGACCGTGGCGCCTGACACCAGCGGGCCGGACCGGCCCTTGTGCGCGGCGCTGCCAAGGCGCAGCACATGCACGGCGAACATCACCATGGATACGACGGCAAAGCTGGCCAGCAGGGCGACGAAGGGCGAATGCAGCTCGATCGGGATCGCGCTGGCCTTGATGCTGTCCTTGATCTGCTCGGCGCGGCCGCCAAGGGTTAGCACCGCGTAGGCCCAGCCGAAGCCAAGCAGGATATTGCGTTTGCGGTGGGTGTTTCGGGCTGACGGCGGGACGAAGGTGCGACGCTCGATCCGCCGGATCCGAGCCTTGAAGTCATCGCGTCCTAGGGTGTGTACCGTTCTAGCCATATTAACCTTTTGAAAAGGAATTGAGGCGGGCTTGTGATCGGGTCATGTCATAGGCGGGAAATCTGACCTAAAATCTAGCGAAAGTTGCCGTCTGTTTCCGGGTGTGACCCGGGCCGCACAAGCGTGCAGCCCGGGCTGTCAGCAGCCTCAGCCGGCCAGCGCGGCCAGCACGCGGGCCCAGCTGCGCGTGCCCTTGTGAAAGCTTTCGAGGTCGTACTTTTCGTTCGGGCTGTGGATCGCGTCGTCGTCATTGGCAAAGCCGATCAGCATGGCGTCGAGATCCAGTATCTCCTTGAAAAAGCCCGCAATCGGGATCGACCCGCCCATGCCGGTAAACACCGCCTCGCGGTCCCATTCGTCGCTCAGCGCCTGGCGCGCCGCCTCGAACTCGGGCCGGTCCAGGTTCATGACGCTGGCCGGGTTACCTTCGCTGTCATTGTCCCAGGTGATCTTGGCATCGGGGCTCAGCCGCGCTTCGACATGGGCGCGGATCTGGCGGCGCAGGTGGTCGGGATCCTGGTCCCCGACCAGCCGGCAGGTCAGCTTGGCATGGGCCTGGGACGGAATCACCGTCTTGGACCCGGCGCCCTGGTAGCCACCCCAGATCCCGTTGATCTCGAGCGTCGGCCGGGCCCATTGCTGGACCAGCGTGGAATAGCCCTGTTCCCCATGCGGTTGCGTATAGCCGACCGATTCGAGGTAGGTCTTTTCGTCAAAGCCGCAATTTTCCCATTGGCGCAGCAACTCATCGGGCACCTCGTGGACGCCGTCGTAGAACCCGTCGACCGCGACCCGGCCCGTGTCGTCGTGAAACGACGCAATCAGGCGCGAGATCTCTCGCAGCGGGTTCAGTCCCGGCCCGCCGTAATGGCCCGAATGCAGGTCGATGCGGGGCCCGGTGATGGTGAATTCGTCCTTCAGCATCCCGCGCAGTTGGCTGGCGATGGACGGCACGCCGGGCGAGACCATCGAGGTGTCGCAGATCAGCGCAATGTCGGCTTTCAGCTCCTCGGCATTCTCCTTCATGAAGGGGATCAGCGAGGGCGAGCCCGATTCCTCTTCGCCCTCGAAGAAGAAGGTGATCTTGCAGGGCAGTTTGCCATGCACCTCTTTCCAGGCGCGGCACGCCTCGACAAAGGTCATCAGCTGGCCCTTGTCGTCCGACGCGCCCCGTCCGCGCAGCACACGACCGTTCGGGGTATCCTGGATCTCGGGCTCGAAGGGCGGCGTGTCCCACAGGTTCAGCGGATCGACCGGCTGCACGTCATAATGGCCGTAGAACAGCAGGTGCGGCCCGTCGCCGTCGACATGGCCCACGACCATCGGATGACCCGGGGTGGGGCGCGCCGAGGCGTCGATGCCCAGCGACTTGAGGTCCGCGACCAGCCAATCGGCGGCCTTGCGGCACTCTTCCTTGTAGGCGGGATCGGTGGAAATCGAATGGATGCGCAGCAGCTCCATCAGGCGGGCCAGCGCGTTGTCGTGATCCGCATCGATTCGGGCGAGGACTTGGTCGAGGCTCATGGGGGTCTCCGGGCTGTTCGTTTGCCGCAGACCCTAGCGTGCGCCGGGGGGAATGGAAGCCCCGGCCCCCGCGCGGCGCAGTCTTACGCCGCGACCAGCGCGATCCCCGCCAGCACCAGCGCGGCCCCGACCGCATGGCGCATCCCGAAACTGTCACCCATCCACGCAGCGAATCCCATCACGAGCACCGTCTCGAGCGCGAGGATCGCGACATAGACCGAGGGCAGAGAACTGCTGCGCAGCAGGGCGATTTCCGCCATGGCGGCGCAGGCGAGACCGACGAAGATCAGGCCCAGAGGTCCTAGCCCGGGCGTGGTCGCCGCCAGTTTCATGCCGGCGGTGGCCATGAGGTAGCCAAAGGATGTGGCCAGGATCAGTCCCATCAGGACCGGTGAGAACAAGGCGTGCATATGTGGTTCCCCAAGCGGCGTGATACGAAATATTCACGTTTGCAATAGATTGACATTGCGCGTCTTTTCCTGCGGGAACGAGTCCGGTATTCCATACCCCGGATCCCGCCGGGCTTGATGCAGGTCAATGTGGTGGGGGGCGACGTTTTGTTACGTGTTGCGGGACTGGTGAATGGGCTATATACATTCACGAACGTGAATTGATCTGCCGCTGGCAGGTCTCCCGGGGGCGGAGACGCCCGGGAGGAACCGGGAAAGACGGGAAGGGAAAGCCTTTGACCTACGAAGACAAGCTCGACCTGGCGATTGATCGCCTGCACCAGGAAGGCCGCTACAGGACCTTCATCGACATCGAGCGCGAGAAGGGCAATTTCCCGCACGCCACCTGGACCACCCCGACCGGCGAGAAGAAGCCGATCACCGTCTGGTGCGGCAACGATTACCTCGGCATGGGGCAGCACCCCGTCGTCGTCGCGGCGATGCACGAAGCCATCGACGCCACCGGCGCCGGCTCGGGCGGCACGCGCAACATTTCCGGCACGACCGTCTACCACAAGCGGCTCGAGGCCGAGCTGGCCGATCTGCACGGCAAGGAAGCCGCGCTGCTCTTTACCTCGGCCTACATCGCGAATGACGCGACGCTGTCGACCCTGCCCAAGCTGTTCCCCGGCCTGATCATCTATTCCGACGCGCTGAACCATGCCTCGATGATCGAGGGCGTGCGCCGCAACGGCGGGGCCAAGCGCATCTTCCGCCATAACGACCTGGCGCATCTGCGCGCACTGCTCGAGGCAGACGACCCGGCCGCGCCCAAGCTGATCGCCTTCGAATCGGTCTACTCGATGGACGGCGATTTCGGCCCGATCGAGGCGATCTGCGATCTCGCCGACGAATTCAATGCACTGACCTATATCGACGAAGTGCACGCCGTCGGCATGTACGGCCCGCGCGGCGGCGGGGTCGCGGAACGCGACAACCTGGCCCACCGGATCGACATCATCAACGGCACGCTGGCCAAGGCCTACGGCGTCATGGGCGGCTATATCGCGGCCTCCGCCAAGATGTGCGACGCGGTCCGCTCCTACGCACCGGGCTTCATCTTCACCACGTCGCTGCCGCCGGCCGTGGCCGCCGGTGCGGCCGCATCGGTGGCGCATCTGAAGACCGATCAGGGGTTGCGCGACCTGCACCAGGAACGCGCCAAGGTTCTGAAAACGCGGCTGAAAGCCATGGGCCTTCCGATCATCGACCACGGCTCGCACATCGTGCCCGTGATCGTGGGCGATCCGGTCCACACCAAGATGCTGTCGGACATGCTGCTGGACCGCTACGGCATCTACGTGCAGCCCATCAACTTCCCCACCGTGCCCCGCGGGACAGAGCGTCTGCGCTTTACCCCGTCGCCGGTCCATGGGCCCGACGAGCTGGACGCACTGGTGCACGCGATGGACGCACTCTGGTCGCATTGTGCGCTGAATCGCGCCGAACTCAGCGCGTGACGCCCAAGTCGGTGTAAACGGCTTTTAAACCTGTTATATTCGAGTAAAGAGATCGCGAGGTCCTCGAATCGAGGACAATCGCCACTCGCTACTGCGGAGCACCGGGGCAAACATGATCGGGCGTTGGACCAGCAAGCCGCCAAGTGCGGAGACGGAGGACGTAAAGCCACTGGGCTTCGACGACTTCGACCTCCGCCTCGGGGACGTGATGCGAGGCGAACGCGCCACCATGGGCAAGTCCCTGCTGGATGTCCAGCGCGAACTCAAGATCAAGGCCAGCTACATCGCCGCGATCGAGAATTGCGACCCCACCGCATTTGACACGCCCGGGTTCATTGCCGGTTACGTGCGCTCCTACGCGCGCTACCTGAACATGGATCCCGACATCGCCTTTGAATGCTTCTGCGCCGAAAGCGGCTTTGCCGTGGCCCATGGCATGTCGGCCGAGGCGTCGTCGATCAAGAAATCCTTGCGGCACGAACCCGTGCGCGCGCCCGGGCAGCGAGATCTCTTCGCCGATGCCAAGACGCCCTTCATCCCGGCCAGCGAATCCCCCTTTGCCAATATCGAACCGCGGGCCATCGGGTCCCTGCTGGTGCTGGCCGCCCTGATCGGCGGGATCGGCTATGGCGGCTGGTCGGTGCTGCGCGAGGTGCAGCGGGTTCAGCTGGCGCCGGTCGATCAGACGCCCGTGGTGCTGTCCGATCTCGACCCGCTCGACGGCGCCTCGGGCGGCCAGCCCGAGATCGCCTCGGCCCAGACGCTGCAGACCCCCTCGGCCGAGGCGCTGGACCGGCTCTACCGGCCCGAGGCGCTGGACGTGCCCGTGCTGGTGGCGCGCGACGGGCCGATCTCGACCCTCGATCCCTCGACCATGGGCTCCTTCGCCGATGCGACGCCGCGCGTGGCCTCGCGCCCGCTGCCGCCGGGGCTGGAGACGCCCGGCGCCGTGGCCGCTGGTCCGCAAGACCCGGCCGTCAGCGCTCTGGATACGGCCGTGGCCGAGGCACTGCTGCCGCAGGTCGTGGCGCAGGATGGCCCCGAACTCGCGCTTTTTGCCGTGCGTCCCGCCTGGGTGCGTGTGCGCGCCGCCGATGGCACGGTGATCTTCGAAAAGATCCTCGACGCCGGCGAGGAATACGTGCTGCCGCAGACCGAGCTGCCGCCGACCCTACACGCGGGTATGTCGGGCAGCGTCTACTTCGCGGTGAACGGCGACCTCTACGGGCCGGCCGGGGCAGGGACCTCGACCGCGCGCAATGTCGAGCTGTCGATCGCCTCGCTCACGGACAGCTACGGTCTTGCCGACCTCACCCAGGACGCGCAGCTGCGCAAGGTGATCGCCGAGCTCGAGACCCCCGTCCAGCAGTGACGCCTGTGTGACTCAGCGGCGCGGGGCATTCCCCTCGGGCCCGATCCGGTCTAAGTGAAGACCCGACCGCGTCGCCTGCACGGGAGAGAGACCCATGTCCCATAACCCCATCCGCCCCTGGCGCGACATCGCGCGCCGCAAGTCCCGCCGGATCATGGTAGGCAATGTCCCGGTGGGCGGCGATGCGCCGATCTCGGTGCAAACGATGACCAACACGATCACCTCGGACGTGGCGGCGACCGTCGCGCAGGTGCAGGCCGCGGCCGAGGCGGGTGCCGACATCGTCCGCGTCTCGGTCCCGGATGAGGCGTCGTCCAGGGCTCTCAAGGACATCGTGGCCGAAAGCCCTGTCCCCATCGTGGCCGACATCCACTTCCACTACCGCCGCGGCATCGAAAGCGCGGTGGCAGGTGCGGCCTGCCTGCGGATCAATCCGGGCAACATCGGCAGCCCCGAGCGGGTGCGCGAGGTCATCGCGGCGGCACGGGACAACGGCTGCGCGATCCGCATCGGCGTGAACGCCGGCAGCCTGGAAAAGCACCTGCTCGAGAAATACGGCGAGCCCTGTCCCGAGGCGATGGTCGAAAGCGCGCTCGACCATATCCGCATCCTCGAGGACCACGACTTCCACGAGTTCAAGATCTCGGTGAAGGCCTCGGACGTGTTCCTGTCGGCCGCCGCCTACATGGCCCTGGCCGAGGCGACGGATGCGCCGCTGCACCTTGGCATCACCGAGGCGGGCAGCCTCAACGCGGGCACGGTCAAATCCGCCATCGGCCTCGGCAACCTGCTTTGGTCCGGCATCGGCGACACGCTGCGCGTGTCGCTCTCGGCCGACCCGGTCGAAGAGGTGCGGGTGGGCTACGAGATCCTGAAATCGCTCGGCCTGCGGCACCGGGGCGTGAACATCATCTCCTGCCCCTCCTGCGCGCGGCAGGGCTTCGACGTCATCAAGACGGTCGAGATCCTGGAAAAGCGGCTCGAGCACATCAAGACGCCGATGTCCCTGTCGATCATCGGCTGCGTGGTGAATGGCCCGGGCGAGGCGTTGATGACCGATGTCGGATTCACCGGCGGCGGCGCGGGCAATGGCATGGTCTACCTTGCCGGCAAGCAGAGCCACCGCATGTCGAACGACCAGATGGTCGATCACATCGTCGAGCAGGTGGAAAGGAAGGCCGCCGAGATCGAGGCGCGCCCTTCGGAGGCCGCCGAGTAGCATCTGGCGGCGGATCGGGGGGCCAGCCCCCCGTCGCCTGCGGCGACTCCCCCCGAGGTATTTGAGAAACAATGAAGCAATGGCCTGCCGCGACTGCAAAACCGTCGCGCGGTGTTCGACGACGTCTTGCCTTCATTGTTTTCCAAATACCTCGGGGGTCCGGGGGCTGGCCCCCGGTTCCTTCCTCAGCCCTCGCGCGCCGCGTCGATCATCTGGCGCATCGCCTCCAGCGGCGCGTAGCCGCGCAGCATCTGGTCGCCCATGATGAAGGTCGGCGTGCCCGAGATCTGCATGCGTTGCCCCAGAGCACGGGTCTCGGCGATGACCTGGGTGACCTCGTCGCTCTCCATCCGCGCGATGATCGCGTCGGCATCGAGGCCGAGCGTCGACGCCAGCCGGCGCAGCGCGGGTTCCGAGACCTCGCCGTTCAGCGCCATCAGCGCGTCATGGACCGAGGCATAGGCCTCGTCCCCCGCCACCTGCTTGACCGCGATGGCAAAGCGCGACGACGTCAGGCTGTCCGGCCCGAGGATCGGGAATTCCTTGATGATCAGGCGGATGTTGCCGTCGCTTTCCACCAGCTCTTCCAGTTCCGGCTGCGCCTTGCGGCAGTAGCCGCAGCGGTAATCGAGGAACTCGACCACGGTCACGTCGCCCTCGGGGTTGCCGCCGACCCAGGAAAAGCCGTCGTCGAACAGCGCCTCGGCATTGACCTGCACCAGCGTCTGGTCGTTGGCCGCCTGGGCCTGCGCGTCGCGCTGCTCGAGCACCTGCACCGCCTCCATGATCACCTCGGGGTTGTCCAGCAGGTAGGCGCGGATCTCGGCCCGGAAGGCATCGCGTTCGGCAGCGCTCATCGCCTCCACGTCGAAGGCGGCGGCGGCGGTGGCGCTCAGCGCCAGTCCGGCGGCGAGGAGGAGGGGGCGAAAGGTCATGGAGCTCTCCGGTCTGTCATCGGTTTCGTTCTGCCGCAGCAAGCACATCCTGTGCCCGCTGCCAAGGGCCCGAGCCGTTGGGCAAGAGGCCCACGGCGCGTTTGGCGTGGATGGCGGCGTCGTCCAGCCGCCCTTCGAGCGCGTAGCGCTCGGCCGTGACGACCGAGGCCATGCCGGGCTGGCCCGACCCGCCGTAGGCGCTGGCGAGGTCGCGCAGCACCCGGCCGTTGGAAAAGTCGCGGGTGCGGGCCTTTTCCAGCACCGCGATGGCCTGGACCCGTTGGCCGGCAGCCAGCAGCGCGCGGCCGTGTCCGCCAAGGATCTGGGCGTCATTGGGCGACAGCTGCACGGCGCGGGCATAGGCCGAGGCCGCGGCACCGGCCTGGCGGTTCTTGAGCAGGATTTCGCCCTTGAGGTCATGCAGGTAGGGGTCCGAGGGGCGCAGCGCGATGGCGCCGTCGATGGCCTTGAGCGCCTTGCCAAGGTCCGAGCGGCGGTGCCAGGCGACGGCCTCGCGCATCAGGCGGATGTCCTGCGTGGGGCTTTGCGCGGCGTTGCGCAGGGTCCATTGCGGCGCGCGCAAAAAGGCCAAGAGCTTGCCCCGCGCCCTTGCGTGCCAGTAGATCGCGGCGTTGTCGGGCGGCGGCGGCGTACCGGCAGCCGCGACATAGGCCTTCATCGCGCGCAGCCGGTCGCTCGACAGCGGGTGCGAGCGCATGAACGGGTCCTGCCGGGCGGCGGAGAGCGCCTCTTGCCCGCGGAACAATTCGAACACGTCGACGGTGCCCTGCGGATCGGCCCCGGCGGCGCGCATGTAGCGGGCGGCGGACTGGTCGGCGCTCGCCTCCTGCGCGCGGGTATGGCCGAGAAAGGACCGCATGGCGCTGCTGGCCGCGCCGACCGCGATCCCGCCGGCGGCGCGGGTGTTGCCGGTCTGCGCGACGGCGGCGGCGACCAGAAGGCCGAGCCCCGCCGCGGTGGCGGCATTGCGGGCCGCGCCGGGGCGGCTGGTGACATGGCCATTGGCGATATGTGCCGCCTCGTGCGCGATCACCGCCTGCAGCATCGCCGGCGTCGTCATCCGGTCGATCAGCCCGGAGTTGAGGAAGATATGGCTGGAGTCGGCGACAAAGGCATTGAGCGCGCTGTCCTGCACCACGAGGATCCTGACCCGCGCGGGGCTGAGGCCGGCGGCGCGCAGGATGGGCCGGGCCAGTTCGCGCAGCGACGCCTCGATATCGGCGTCGCGCAGGATCGTCACGGCCGCAGCCGGGCGCGCGACGACGAGGGCCAGCACCGTGGCGCAGATCAGCGCGAGACGGGTTATCCGCATTGACGAAGCCGCTTCCATCTGGTGACAAGTCGCCCGAACCATAGGAAGGAAGCCATGCGGAACTCAAGGCGGAGTGCGGTCGATCCCTTCATTGTGATGGACGTGATGGAGGCGGCCCGGGCAGCCGAGGCCTCGGGGCGCGACATCGTCCACATGGAGGTCGGCCAGCCCGGCACCCCTGCGCCGCGCGCGGCGCGGGACCGGTTGGCGCGGGCGATGGAGACGGATGCGCTTGGCTACACCGTCGCGCTTGGGCTGCCCGAGCTGCGCGCCGGGATCGCGCAGCTCTACCGGGACTGGTACGGGGTCGACCTGGATCCGGCGCGGGTGGTGGTCACGGCGGGCTCTTCGGGCGCCTTCATCCTGGCCTTCACGGCGCTCTTCGATACCGGCGACCGGGTCGGGATCGGCGCGCCGGGGTACCCGTCCTATCGGCAGATCCTGCGATCGCTGGACCTTGTGCCGGTGGATATCGAGACCTCGGTCGAGGACCGTTACCAGCCGGTGCCGGTGCAGCTGGCGGGGCAGGACCTTGCCGGGCTGCTGGTGGCGTCCCCTGCCAACCCGACGGGCACGATGCTTGACCGGGACGCGCTGGGTGCGCTGATCGGGGCGACGCAGGCGGCGGGGGCCTCCTTCATCTCGGACGAGATCTACCACGGCATCGAATACGACCGGAAGGCCGTGACCGCGCTGGAGGTCTCGGACGAGGTCTACGTGATCAACTCGTTTTCGAAGTATTTCAGCATGACCGGCTGGCGCGTCGGCTGGATGGTCGTGCCCGAAGATCACGTTCGGGTGGTCGAGCGGCTGGCGCAGAACCTCTTCATCTGCCCACCCCACGCGGCCCAGGTGGCCGCGCTTGGCGCGCTCGAGGCTCGCGACGAACTGGAGGCGAACCTCGCCGTCTACACCCGCAACCGCGAGCTGATGATGGCCGGGCTGCCGGACGCCGGCTTCGACCGGATCGCGCCGCCGGACGGTGCCTTCTACGTCTATGCCGACGTGAGCCACCTGACGGACGACAGCCGCGCCTTTGCGCGCGAGATCCTGGACGAGGCCGGGGTGGCCGTCACGCCGGGGCTCGATTTCGACCCGGCGCGCGGGGCGGGGACGCTGCGGTTCTCCTACGCGCAGGGAACGGACCGGATCGAGGAAGGGCTGCGGCGGCTGCGCGCCTTCATGGAGCGGCGCTCGGGGTAGCCGGCCGGGAAAGGGGGGCCAAACCCCCCGTCGCCAAGGGCGACTCGGCCCGAGGCATTTGCGGACCAAAGAAGGGGCGGGTGGTCTGCTTGGCGGCGGTGGAGGGGCACTGCCCCCACGGGCGCAGGGCGCCCGCCCCCCGAGGTATTTGGGAAACAATGAAGAAAAGAGCGTCAGGCGCGGGCGGCGAGTTCCGTCGCGAGGTCGCCGTAGCCGGTGAAGCGGCGTTCAAAGGCGAGGCCGAGGCGGTCGGCGCAGGTGCGGGCCTTGGCGGTGAGGGCCTCGTCATCGGTCTGGGCCAGGTAGACCAGCTTGTCGTAGTTCGAGAAATACATGTCCCGCAGCTCCGGGTGCCGGTCGAGACCCATGGGGCGCCACAGGAAGGCGTCGAACTGCCGGGTCAGGAAATCGGTGAGGTAGAGCGCAGTGATCTCGTCCTCGTGCGCGGCGAAGGCGGCGTTGCCCTCGAAGAAGCTGTAGCAATGCGGGCCGGCCAGCATCTCGACCCCGATCTCGGCGCAGGCGGCCTGCAGCTGCCCGCCGGTGCCGCAATCGGCATAGAGCACGAAGATGGTGTCATAGGCGGCGCGGTGTTTTGCGACCGCTTCGCGCACGGCGCCGGTGATGCGGTCCGGGTGGTTGTGCAGGATCGCCGGCAGGCAGGCGAGGTCCATGTGGTCCCAGCCGTTCAGCCGCTTGAGCGCGACGATCTCGTGCGCCAGCGCCCCGCAGGCCAGCAGCAGCATCCTGCCCCGGCCCTCGGGGGCCAGCGGCTGGTCGGTGAGGGCGGCGTCGGAGGGAAGCTGCATGAGGATGTCCGCTTGCGGGTCTGTGGCCCCCGGCTTAGCGTGGCCACGTATCGGCACGCAAGGGGGAGGCGGTGATGGTGACGAGGATCGCGCGCAGGAGAGGCGCATGACCGGGATCCACGCGCCCCGCAGCGCCGCATGGGAGTCGCGGGTGCGGGACAGTTTCGCGGCCCAGGCGATGATGGCGAACATGGGCGCTTCGCTTGGAGAGGTTGCGCCGGGCCGGGTCATCATCGAGATGCCCTTTGCGCCCGGCTTCACCCAGCAACACGGGTTCCTGCATGGCGGCGCGGTGGCCTCGGTGCTTGACAGTGCTTGCGGCTATGCGGGCTTTTCGCTGATGGATGACGAGAGCGCCGTTCTGACCGCCGAATTCAAGATCAACTTCCTCGCCCCCGCGGCGGGAGATCTCTTCCGCTTCGAAGGGCAGGTGATCAAGCCGGGCCGCACGCTGGTGCCGACCGAGGGCCGCGCTTTTGCCACCAAAGCCGGTGCCGAGACCCTTATCGCCACGATGAGCTGCACCTTGATGGCCGTGCGTGGACGGGGCCTGTCGGGCTGACCCCAACCCTTTCACTGTTCCGAAAATACTCCCGGGGGGCGCCGAAGGCGGGGGGGCAGCGCCCCCCGAACCGGTTTCAGCCCGCGGCCAGCTGGTTGTGCTTGCGCGCCATGAATTCCTTGGCCGTCTCGACCGCCACGGCCGCGTCGCGGCAATAGGCATCGGCGCCGATCGCCTTGCCGAATTCCTCGTTCAGGGGCGCGCCGCCCACCAGCACGATGTAATCGTCGCGCTTGCCCTGGGCGACCAGCGTGTCGATGACCACCTTCATGTAGGGCATGGTCGTGGTCAGCAGCGCCGACATGCCAAGGATATCCGCCTGCTCGGCCTCGAGCGCTTCCATGTAGGCCTCGACCGCGTTGTTGATGCCAAGGTCCACGACCTCGAAACCCGCGCCCTCCATCATCATCGACACGAGGTTCTTGCCGATGTCATGGATGTCGCCCTTGACCGTGCCGATCACCATCTTGCCGATGCGCGGCGCGCCGGTCTCGGCCAGCAGCGGCTTGAGGATGGCCATGCCGCCCTTCATCGCGTTGGCCGCCATCAGCACCTCGGGGACGAAGAGGATCCCGTCGCGGAAATCGATGCCCACGATGGTCATGCCGCCGACCAGCGCCTTGGTCAGGATGTCATAGGGCTGCCAGCCGCGCTCGAGCAGGATGTTCACGGCCTCCTCGATCTCTTCCTTCAGCCCGTCGTAGAGATCGTCATGCATCTGCTGCACGAGCTCGTCGTCATCGAGTTCCGAGAGGATGATGTCGTTTTCTTCGTCCGACATGGGCCTTTTCCTTGCACTGGGGCGCGCGGAGGGCGCGCGGCCTGAGGTCCTGATTTCCAGACCATTCGTCTGAACGGCCGGATCGCACGCGATCAATTGCGACATAGAACGAACCGTAATCGACCTGTACCCCATTTCGCTGAACAGCCGGTTGAAATCTGCGCATCATCTTGATGCGATCTTGCGCATGTTTATGTTTTGTTCCATTTTGACCGCATGGACTCGCGACAGATCATCGACAAGGACCTGCGCCGGGGGCGCGGCGCTGCCAGCAATACCGAGGGGCGGTATGAACGGCTGACCCATGTGGCCGAGCCCGATGGCTGGGACATGGAGGAAGAGGCGCGCCCGCACCGCACCCATGTCAGCGTGGAAAAGCCGCGCAGCGTGATCTCGTACAACCGCTCGCCCGACATCCCCTTCGACCGGTCGCTCAACCCCTACCGGGGGTGCGAGCACGGCTGCATCTACTGCTTTGCCCGGCCGACCCATGCCTATCTCGGCCTCTCGCCGGGGCTCGATTTCGAGACACGGCTGATCGCCCGCCCCGATGCGCCCGAGGTTCTGGACCGCGAGCTTCGGGCTAAATCCTACCGGGTGGCGCCGCTGGCGATCGGCACCAACACCGACCCTTACCAGCCGTTGGAAAAGACGCAGAAGACCATGCGCGCCTGTCTCGAGGTGCTGCGCGATTTCGACCATCCGGTGGCGATCACCTCCAAGGGCACGCTGATCGAACGCGACCTCGACATCCTCGCACCCATGGCCGCGAAGGGTCTGGTGCGGGTCGGCATCTCGCTCACCACGCTCGATCCGACCCTGTCGCGGCTGATGGAGCCGCGGGCGCCCAGCCCGGCGCGGCGGCTGGCGACGATCCGGGCGCTCAGGGGGGCGGGGGTGCCGGTGCGCGTCATGACTTCGCCGATCGTGCCGCATGTGAACGATCACGAGATCGAGACGATGCTCGAGGCGGCCCATGGAGCCGGGGCCGACGTGGCCAGCTGGATCATGCTGCGCCTGCCGCTCGAGGTCTCGCCGCTGTTCCGCGACTGGCTGGCCGAGCATTTTCCGGATCGCGCCGGCCGGGTGATGAACCGGGTGCGCGAGATGCATGGCGGGCAGGATTATGACGCGCGCTGGCATCGCCGGATGCGGGGCGAAGGGGTCTATGCCAAGATGATTGCACGGCGCTTCGACGTGGCGGCGCGGCGGCTCGGCCTGGATAGGGAAGTGCCGCCGCTGCGCTGCGATCTCTTCCGCAAGCCGCTCTCGACCCGCGACCAGCCGTCGCTGTTCTGACCCGAGACGGGCCTGCACGGGCCCGGAGAGGGGCCCGGTCAGCCCCGGCGGCGTCGGCTCTTGCTGCGGTCCCGCGTCGGTCCGGCATCATCGGTGCCGTCGCTGACCGAGGAAAACCCGCCCAGCTTTTCCACGATCAGCTCCAGCGTGGGCAGCGGCCCGCGCGGGCGCTCTTCGAGCGCGCGGCGCATGTGCGACAGGTGCTCGGGCATGGTACCACAGCAGCCGCCGATGATCTTTGCGCCGCAATCGCGGGCCAGCGCCGCGTAATCGGCCATCAGCTCGGGCGTGCCGTCGTAATGGATGTGACCGTCGACATACTTGGGGATGCCCGCGTTGCCCTTGGCGATGATCGGCCGCTCGTCGCCGGTGGCGGTGAAGCCCAGAACGGTGCGCAAGAGATCCGAGGCGCCGGTGCCGCAATTCGCGCCATAGGCCAGCGGCGGGTTCGGCAGGCTCTCGACCATCTGCACCATGGCGGGCGAGGTGACGCCCATCATCGTCCGCCCGGCGGTGTCGAAACTCATCGTGCCGCACCAGGGCATGCCGGCGAGGGCGAACCCCTCGGCCGCGGCGCGGTATTCCTCGGGCGCGGAAATCGTCTCGAGCCAGAGCACATCGGCGCCGCCCGCCTTCAGCCCCTCGGCCTGTTCATGGAACATCTGGACCGCCGAGGCATGGCTCAGCGCGCCCACCGGCTCCATGATCTCGCCCGTGGGGCCGACCGATCCGGCCACGATCACCGGCCGCCCGGCGGCATCGGCGATCTCGCGGCCCAGTTCGGCGGCGACGCGGTTCAGCTCGAACACGCGGGTCTGCGCGTCGTGCAGTTTCAGCCGCGAGGCATTGCCGCCGAAGGTATTGGTCAGGAACAGGTCCGACCCGGCATCCACCGCGCCCTTGTAAAGCGCGCGGATCTTGTCCGGCGCATCGGTGTTCCACAACTCGGGCGCCTCGCCCGAGGCGAGCCCCATGTTGAACAGGTTCGTCCCTGTGGCCCCGTCGGCCAGGATCCAGTCGCGGTCGGCAAGCATCTGGGCAAGGGCAGTCATCGGGTCACTCCGTCAATTCAACGCCCCCACGTGTCACGACGCGGACTTGTAGGCAACCTCATAATCTTCAACATCATGTTGAGCCGCAGCCCCCATGCCCTCGACCTGAGCGGGCATGTCCGTCACCTCGGCCGAATCGTAATGCGGTGCGGTCATCGACAGCGGGGCGGGGCGGTGGATCTCGCGGGCGATGTCGCCGAGGGCCAGCACCATGGCCCGGCGGCCGGGGGCGGCGGCGTAGAGCGGCTGCCAGCGCGGGCCGAAGGCGGCCTTGAACTGCGTGAGCCCGGCAGAGGGACCGTAGATCATCCGCCGCAGCACCGCGTCAAAGCGGCCCGTGGCCGGGTGGCGGCTGGGCACGGCGGCCAGCGAGACCTGCGGCAGGCCCTGTTCGGCCGCGATCTCGATCCCGCGCTGCATCAGCGCATGCATGGTGCCGTCCGGCGCGCCGGGCCGGATGCGCATGAGGTCGAGGTAGAGCCCGCTGTTGCAGCCGTGGAACGAGGCGAAGGCCAGCAGCTCTTCGTCCAGCCAGGCCAACAGCACCGTCTGCCGCGCCAAGTGTTCGGGGCAGAAGCGGCCCATGGAAAAGCCGCGCTCGGGCCCGTTGGCCTCCTGCCAGGCTTTGTGGACCTCGCGCATCCGGTCCAGCGGTAGGTGCCGTGCCGGGCGATGCTCGATCCGCAGGCCGGTCTTTTCCGCCTTGCGCAACTTGCGCCGCAGCTGGCGGTGCACCGGGCTGGCGATGTCGTGATCGGCGGGCCTGACCAGCGCCTCCTCGGCGATGCGGACCACGTGCCAGCCGGCGCGCCGCGCGGTCGCGGCATGGCGGGACGTGATCTTGTAGGCGGCGGGCACCCGGTTGCCGGCGCGCGCCCGGTCGCGCAACCAGCGCAGGGGCAGGGGCCCGGAGGCCGGATCGCCCAGCAGAACCTCGGTTTGCGGCAGGCTGACCGACAGGGCGACGCCGGTGCCATGATCGACTAACATGCCGCCGTTCTGATGCGCCAGCGCGGGTTCCAGCCCGCGGCCCAGTTCGGACGGGATCGGCACGTCGCGGGTCGGGCGCGCCCGCCGGGTCCAGGCGGGCGGGCGCAGCAACACCACCAGCGCCACGGCGGCCGGCAGCGCGTAGTAGACGAGGCGGAAGGCCACCATGCCGGCCAGCACCATCGCCGGGTCGGCCGGGGCCAGCAGCGCCAGCAGCGTCAGCTCGAACGGGCCAAGCCCGCCGGGCGTGCCCGACAGCAGCGCCGCCCCCAGCGCCACCAGGTAGACCGGCAGCAACGTGGTATAGGGAATCGCCAGCTCGGGCGGCAACACCAGCCAGAGCGCGGCGGCGGCCGCGAACGTGTCGAGGATCGTCATGGCCAGGATCGAGGTCGCCGCAGGCAGCGAGGGAAAGCTGATCGCGCGTCCCCGCAGCCGCAGCGCGGGGTAGAAGAACATCGCCGCCAGCGCCAGCGCGGTCACGGGCATGGTCACGATGGACAGCCACAGCGGCACCGGCCCGCCCAGGAACAGCGTCGTGAAGGTAGTGACGATGGCCCAGGCCGCGGTGAAGCTGAAGGTGACGAAGGCGGTGACCTGCAGCACCTTGCCCGCCGGCAGGCGCAGCATCCGCCAGCGCGCCAGCGCGGATGTCAGCAGCCCCATGCCCAGCGATTGCGACAGCGCGATCGCGACCGCCCCCGCCGCCTGGGCCGAGCCGTCCGAGATGCCGGTGCCGAAATGGCGATGCGCCACCGCGTCATAGCGCCCCAGCGCCCAGAAGCTGACCGCCGTGGCAAGGCACGCCAGCCCCCATTGCCCCGCCGACACGGTGCCGAGCGCCGCGCGCACGCTGGCGTAGTCGACGCCGCCCAGCTTGCTCCAGATCAGGCCGAGGCAGATGGCGCCGATGACGAAGGCCGAGACGTTGCGCAGCCAGCCGCCGCCCGCGCCGGAAAAGGCCGTCGGCCGCTTCGGCAGGCGGTGAGGTGTACGGGATCGAGACACGCATATCCTCCGGATCAATCAAGGATCGGGATAGATCACGCTTCTTCAGATGGCCTTAACAGGTGGGATTCGATGCAATTTTTCCCGGGCGCGGAATGGCCGGGGCGGATGCATCAAGCCGCGTTCTCGCGGTGGGCCGGGCCTGCCCGCGACGGGCTTCTGCCCGCGGTCCTTCCTGCTTTGCGTCCAAAGCAGCGCCGGAGCCGGCAGGGCCAAGGCCCCGCCGATCCGGTTCGAAAAACCGACGCTGTGCGTCAGCTTTCCTTCATGATCTGTTCCTGGGCCACGGCCAGGAGCTGTTCCATCTTGGTGCGGATCGCGTCGGGCGTCGACAACTCGCCCAGGTCGCCCGCGACCTTGCGCACCACGTCCTCGTGACCGGCCTCTTCGAAATCGGCATGGATCACTTCGCGCGCATAGGCATCGGCATCGGCGCCGGTCTTGCCCATCAGCTCGGCCGCCCAAAGACCCAGCAGCTTGTTGCGGCGGGCCGTGGCCTTGAACTTCATTTCCTCGTCGTGCGCATACTTGTTCTCGAACGCGTTCTCGCGATCATCGAAGGTGCTCATGGTCCTCGTTCCCTTCTGCGTCTCGGTTTGATCCCATATGCCTGCAAAGCGGGGCGCGCCGCAAGTCCTGCCTCTGGCTTGCGACAATCGTGCCCATGGCGTAAGAGGACGCAAACCCTGCGGGACTCGCGGGGCTTCTCCAGTTTGAAAGAGACCGCATGGCACGTCGGACAAAGATCTACGAAGGCAAGGCGAAGATCCTCTACGAAGGCCCGGAGCCGGGCACCATCGTGCAATACTTCAAGGACGATGCCACCGCCTTCAACGCCGAGAAGAAAGATGTCTTTGAAGGCAAGGGCGTGCTGAACAACCGCATGTCCGAATTCTTCATGACGGGTCTCAACCAGATCGGGGTGCCCACGCACTTCCTCAAGCGGCTGAACATGCGTGAACAGCTGGTCCGCGCCTGCGAGATCGTGCCGCTGGAAATCATCGTGCGCAATTATGCCGCGGGCTCGATGTCCAAGCGCCTGGGGATCGAAGAGGGCAAGCAGCTGCCGCGCCCGATCGTGGAATATTGCCTCAAGGACGACGCCCTGGGCGACCCGCTGGTGACCGAAGAACATATCGCCGCCTTCGGCTGGGCCAGCCAACAGGACATGGATGACATCCTGAGCCTCGCGCTGCGCGTGAACGATTACCTGTCGGGTGTCATGTATGCCGTCGGGATCAAGGTCGTGGACTTCAAGATCGAGGTCGGCCGCATCTACGAGGGCGATTTCCAGCGCCTTGTCGTCGCGGACGAGATCAGCCCCGACAGCTGCCGCCTCTGGGACATCGAGACCGGGCGCAAGCTGGACAAGGACGTGTTCCGCCGCGACCTGGGCAACCTGACCGACGCCTACCAGGAAGTCGCCCGGCGCCTGGGAGTCATGCCCAAGACCGCCACCCAGATGACCAAGCCCAAGCTCATCAACTGAGCGGTGCGCCCTGCGGGGCGGGGACAGAATTCGCCGGATTGCCTCCGGCTGCCAAGTACTTAGGGGACGAAGATGAAAGTTCGCGTTCAGGTCATGCTCAAGGCCGGGGTTCTGGATCCGCAGGGCGAGGCAGTGCGCCATGCGCTGCACGCGCTGGGGTTCGACGGGGTCGAAGGCGTCCGCCAGGGCAAGGTGATCGAGCTCGACGTCACCGAAGGCACGACCGAGGCGCAGGTGACCGAGATGTGCGAAAAGCTGCTCGCCAACACGGTCATCGAATCCTATTCGATCCAGATGTGACGCGCCCGGCCTTCGGGCCGGTCCGTGACGGCAGGTTTCATTTGCACCCGCAAACGGGCGCGCCTACCATTTGTCCCGCAGGGACAAGGGGATAGAGATGCGTGGTCTGGTGCGGGTGATGATTGTGGCGCTGACCTTCCTAGCCGGCGCGGCGACGGCCGAGGACCTGCAGGGCGCGGATGCCACGCAGCGCGCGGAAGCCCATGCAGGCGACCCCTACGCCGCTTTCAACTACGTCGCGCCCCTGATCGACGGCCGCCGGCTGAGCGAGGCGCAGATCGAGGCGATCCTGCCCTACCTGCGCACCGCCTATGACGGCTGGCATGGCTCGGACGACCCGGACGAGCAGTTCAACGCCGCCGTGGCTGCGCGGCAGCTTGGTGCGCAGCTTTGGCAGGTCGCGCGGCTGGCCGAGTCGCTGGACTGGGCCGCGACCTGCATCCGTCACCTGCTTGCTCTCGGGGTCTCGACCGACGACCAGCGGGTCCTGGCCGCGCAATGCTACGAGGACCGCGCCATCGTGCTGCAACAGCTCGAGCGCCACGCCGAGAGCCTGCCGCTGCTGGACCAGGCCGAGGCGTTCTATAGGCGCGGGCTCTCCGATGCCGACATGCGCGCCACCGCCATCGCCAACCTGCAGCTGAACCGCGGGGTGGGGCTTGATGGGCTCAAGCGCTACCGCAAGGCGATCGCGGCCTACGAGCAGGCCCATGACGCCCTTGTCGCGCTGAACGGCCCGGGTGACGTGATCGCCGCCTATGCCGCCAACAACACCGGGGTCAGCCACTGGCGTCTCAAGGAGTTCGCCGCCGCCGAAGACTGGATCACCCGCGCCCTGCCGGTGATGGAGGCGGTGGACGGCCCGCTGTCGGACACGGTGGGCAAGGCGCGGATGAACCTTGGCATCATCCTGCAGGAACAGGGCCGCAACGAAGAAGCGTTGCGCTGGGGCATGTCCGGCATGCCCTATATCGCCGCCAACCGGACGCAGTCGCTGCCCGACCAGCGCTGGCTTTTCGAGATGTTCAGCCGCGCCCATGCCGCGCTTGGCGACCGCGAGCGGGCGATCTTCTTCGGCAAGATGGCCGTCAATGCCCAGCAGGAACTGCGCGCGCTGAACGCGGGCCTGGGCGATGCGGGCACCGAGGAGTTGCGGGCCGAGTGGCGGCGGCTCTACCAGGAGCTGGCCGACCTGCTGATCGCCGAGGGCCGCATCTCGGAGGCGCAGGCGGTGCTGAACATGGAAAAGGAGGAGGAGGTCTTCGAGTTCCTGCGTCGCGACGGCGGCGCCGGGCTGACGGGCACCCGCGCCATCCTGACCGATGCCGAGTTGGGTGTGGAGCAGAAGCTGGCAGCGCTGGCCGCGATCCCCGTGGCGGCCGAACGCGAGGTGCGTGTGCTCTATGCCAAGCTCGATGCGGGCGCGGCGACCGAGGCCGACGAAGAGCAGCTGATCCTGCTCGAGGATGCGTTGCAGCTGGCCACCGACCGCTTTGATGCCGAGGTGGAGGCCTTCCTGGCCGACATGTCCGAAGGCCAGCGCGCCGCCGCCGAGGCGCAGTTCGACGCCATCGGCGCCTACCAGGACGTGCTTGACGGGCTGGACCGGCCCACGGCGATCCTGCAGGTCGCGGCGATGGAGGACCGGCTGCACCTCTTCCTGACCTTGCCGGCCGTGACCCTGCACGAAACGGTGGACATCGCGCGCGCCGACCTCGCGCGGCAGGTCTTCGACGCGTTGCAGGCGATCGAGACGCGCAGCCCTGAGGCCGTCGAGCTGCTGGGCGGGTTGCAAACCGCGCTGTTTGCCCCTGTCCGCCCCGCGCTGGACGAGGCCGGGATAGAGGTCGTCATGCTGAACCTCGACGGCTTCCTGCGCTACGTTCCCTTTGCAGCGCTGCATGATGGTACCGGCTACCTGGTCGAACGCTTTGCATTTTCTCTCTACTCCGCCGCTGTGCCGACGCAGTTCGCCCGCGCCAGCCGGGCCGCCGACAGCGCGGCCGGCTTCGGCGTCACGCAAGGCCATCCCGGGTTCGACCCGCTGCCCGGCGTCGCGGACGAGATCGAGACGATCTTTGCCGCCGCCGACGGCCAGGGCGTGCTGACCGGCAACGCGGCGCTGGACGAGGGCTTCGACGGCGCGTCCCTGCGCCGCGTGCTGATGCGCAAGCCCGAGATCCTGCACATCGCCAGCCATTTCGCGCTGAACCCGGGGCAGGAGGATGACTCCTTCCTGCTGATGGGCGACGGCAGCCACCTGACCCTGGGCGAAATCCGCGATAGCCGCGCCTTCCGCTTTCGCGGGGTGGACCTGCTGACGCTCTCGGCCTGCCAGACCGCGCGCGGCGGCGACGGGTCCGAGATCGACGGCTTTGGCGCGACCGCCCAGCTGAACGGGGCGAGCGCGGTCATGGCCTCGCTCTGGCCCGTGGCCGATGCGGCCACGCCGATCCTGATGCGCGACTTCTACGCCGGGATGGTGACGGAAGGCCTCGACAAGGCCGAGGCGCTGCGCCGCGCCCAGGTCGCCATGCTGCGCGGCGACATGGGGGCCGATGGGGCGACGCGCGGGGCGGCGGCGCTCGAGTCAGATGGCGCTGGCTTTGCGCATCCCTACTTCTGGTCGGCTTTCGTGCTTATGGGCAACTGGCTGTAACCGACCCTCGCGCCTGCGGCGGGCGGTGCAGTGAGGGTCCAGCTCCTCGCGCCGCAGGCGCGGCACTCAAAAAAGCGAGGGGCCAGCCCCTCGCGCCGCAGGCGCGGCACTCAAAAAAGCGAGGGGCCAGCCCCTCGCGCCGCAGGCGCGGCACTCAAGACAGCGAGGGGCCAGCCCCTCGCGCTCCCCGAGGTATTTTCAAAACAATGAAGGAGACAGGGCGGACCTGTCGTACATCTTTCTTCAATATGCCGGCCGCGCCGTCGAGGTTGCGAACCGCCCCTGCTTTCACTTTTCCAGAAATACTCTCGCCGAAGGCTTTTGCGCCCAGGGGGCGCGAAATCATGGTGGGCGTCCTGCGGCGCCGTGCGGGCTGGCGCAGGGCGAAGGTTTGGGGTAGGGGAGCGGCATCTTTCCTGCTTGCCGGAGTCGCCGTCATGAAAGCCGCCGTCATCACCTTTCCCGGGTCCAACTGCGACCGCGATCTTGCCGTGGCCTTCGAGGCCGCCGGCGCACAGGTCACACGGGTCTGGCACAAGGATGTCGCGCTGCCCGAGGGGGTCGACATCGTCGGCATTCCCGGCGGGTTTTCCTTTGGCGACTACCTGCGCTGCGGCGCCATCGCGGCCAATTCGCCGATCTGCCGCGGGGTGATCGAGCATGCCAATCGCGGCGGCTACGTGCTGGGTATCTGCAACGGGTTCCAGGTGCTGACCGAGACGCGGCTGCTGCCGGGCGCCTTGATGCGCAACGCGGGCCTCAAGTTCATTTGCAAGCCGGTCGGCCTGCGGGTCGAGACGGTCGACAGCGATTTCACCGCCGGCTACACGACGGGCGAAGAGATCACTGTGCCCGTCGCCCACCATGACGGCAATTACCAGGCCACCCCCGAGGTGATCGAGGAACTGCGCGGCGAGGGGCGGATCGCCTTCACCTACACCGCCAATCCGAACGGCGCCGTGGCCGACATCGCCGGCATCCTCAGCGCCAACAAGCGCGTGCTGGGCATGATGCCACACCCCGAGCGGGTGGTGGACGAGGCCCATGGCGGCACCGATGGCAAGCGGCTTTTCGCCGGTCTCGTGGATGCGCTGACCACCGCCTGACTTGAGCCGGCCGGGGCGGGGGCGTATCCTTGGCCTCCATGAGCGAACGGGTGGATGATCAGACGACCGAGCTGCGCAATGCGCTGCTGAGCTGGCGCGTGCGCGCCGCGCTCCTGCTGCTCATGGCGCTGGCCGTAGCGGTGATCGGGTTCACCAACGTCTTCCTCACCAACCGTTTCACAGAGACCACGCGCAACCGCGCCGAGGTGCGGCTGGCGCTCTACAGCGGCAACCTGCTGAGCGAGCTGCGCCGCAATTCCATCGTCCCGCAGCTGCTGGCGCGCGATCCCACGCTCATTTCCGCGCTGAACTCGGCGGACTTCAGCCAGTCCACGCAGCGGCTGATTTCCTTTGTCGAAGAGATCGGCGCGGCCTCTCTCATGCTGCTCGACCGCGACGGGCGGGCCGTGGCGGCGACCGACCGCAACCGGCTCGGCTCCACCCACCGCAGCGAGGCCTATTTCATCGAGGCGCAGCGGTCGAACGCCACGGTCTTTACCGCGATGCAGAAGGAGGCGGGCAATTTCGGCTTTACCTATTCGCGGCGGATCGAGGACCAGGGCCAGACCATCGGCGTGATCCTGGTTGAAGTGGACCTGGCCAAGTTCGAACGCGCCTGGGCCGGGATTTCCGACGCGGTGCTGGTCACCAATTCCGAAGGCATCATCATCCTTGCGACCGAACCGCGCTGGCGCGGCCGGACGGAGGCCGAGGCGTTGAACGTGCAGCCCGCCGAGGGCGCGATCGAGCGGGCGATCCGGCTGACCGCCGACTGGACCGCGCTGCCGCCCGACGCCTATGTTTCGGGCGAGGCGGTGATGCGCAACGAAACCCGCATCCCGTTTCGCGGCTGGCGGATGACCAGTTTCACCACCTATTCCTCGGTGCGCGAACGGGTGAACGGCGTGCTTGCGCTGGAAATCATGGGGTTCGCAATCCTGCTGGCGCTGGCCTTCTACATGCTGAGCCGCCGCACCGCGTTCCGCATGGCGCTGTTCCAGCGCGAAAGCGCGGACCTGCGGGCGCTGAACATGCGTCTTCAGCGCGAGATCGCGGAACGCGAACGCATGGCCAAGTCGCTCGAGGTGGCCGAGCAGACGCTGGCGCAAAGCTCCAAGCTGGCCGCCCTGGGCGAGATGTCGGCCGCGGTCAGCCACGAGCTGAACCAGCCGCTGGCCGCGATGAAGACCTATCTTGCCGGCGCCAAGCTGCTGGTCAAGCGCAACCGGCCCGACGAGGCGCTGGCCAGTTTCCACCGCATCGACGACCTGATCGGCCGCATGGGCGCGATCACCCGGCAGCTCAAGTCCTACGCCCGCAAGGGCGCGTCCGAGTTCCACCCGGTCGAGCTGCGCGAGGCGCTGGCCTCGGCGCTGTCGATGATGGAGCCGCAGCTGAAACAGGGCCATGTGCGCATCAACCGCGTGCTCCCGCAGCAGCCGGTGACGATCATGGGCGACCGCGTCCGGGTCGAGCAGGTGATGGTGAACCTGATCCGCAACGCCTTCGACGCGGTCAAGGGCGTGGCCGAGCCGGAAATCGACATCATCCTGGCGCGCGGCGAGACGGCGATCCTGACCGTGCGCGACAACGGCCACGGGATCGAGGACCTCGAGAACCTGTTCGAGCCGTTCTACACCACCAAGCAGCCCGGCGACGGGGTGGGGCTGGGCCTTGCCATCTCCTCGGGCATCGTGAACGACCTCGGCGGGCGGCTGACCGCGCGCAACGGGGAAACCGGGGGGGCTGTATTCGAGATCCAGCTTCCTATCTTGAATGAAGACGACACCGAAAGAACAAGGGCAGCGGAATAGCATGGCCAAGATGATGAAGATCGCCATCGTGGATGACGAAAAGGACATGCGCCAGTCGATCAGCCAGTGGCTGGCGCTCTCGGGCTATGACACCGAGGCCTTCGCCAGCGCCGAGGAGGCGCTGAAGTCGCTGGGGCCGAATTACCCCGGAATCGTGATTTCCGACATCAAGATGCCGGGCATGGACGGGATGGTGTTTCTCAAGAAGCTCATGTCGTCGGATTCGGCGCTGCCGGTCATCATGATCACCGGCCATGGCGATGTGCCCATGGCGGTCGAGGCGATGCGCGTGGGGGCCTATGACTTCCTCGAGAAACCGTTCAACCCCGACCGCATGACCGAGCTGGTCAAGAAGGCCGCCGGCGCGCGGCGCCTGACGCTCGACAACCGCGCGCTGCGGCAGGAACTGTCGGACGGCGGGCAGCTGATGAAAAAGCTCATCGGCTCATCGCCGGTGATGGAGCGGCTGAAGGAAGACATCCTCGACCTCGGCCAGGCCGACGGCCATGTGCTGATCGACGGCGAGACGGGGACCGGCAAGACGCTGGTGGCCCATGCGCTGCATGCGGTGGGCAGCCGCGCCGGCAAGAAATTCGTGCTGGTGGCCTGTTCGGCCTTTGACGAGGACGCGCTGGAAAAGCGCCTGTTCGGGCCGATGATGCCCGAGGACCCGCGCCTGCCGGCCGTCGAGGAAGCGCGCGGCGGCACCTTGGTGCTCGAGGATATCGAGGCGCTGTCGGACCGGTTGCAGGCGCGTCTTCTGGGCATGATCAACGATCAGGGCAGCCCGGCCGAGACGCGGATCGTCGCGATCTGCAACATGCAGGAGCAGGACCGCACCTGCGAGGACGCGCTTAGGCCCGACCTCTTTTACCGGCTGGCCGCGCTGCGGATCACCGTGCCGCCGCTGCGCCAGCGCGGCGAGGACATCCTGACGCTCTTCACCCGCTCGGGCGAGGCGCTGGCCGAGGAATACGGCTGCGACGCGCCCCAGGTCAGCGCGCAGGAGGCGGCGCAGCTGCTGCAGGCGCCCTGGCCGGGCAACGTGCGCCAGCTGATCAACGTGGCCGAACGCGCGGTGCTGCAATCGCGTCGGGGCACGGGCACGATTGCTTCGCTGCTGATGAGCGATCACGAGGAAATGCAGCCGGTGATGACCACCGAGGGCAAGCCGCTCAAGGAATATGTCGAGGCGTTCGAGCGGATGCTGATCGACAACACGATGCGGCGCCACAAGGGCTCCATCGCCAGCGTGATGGACGAGCTCTGCCTGCCGCGCCGGACGCTGAACGAAAAGATGGCCAAGTACGGGCTGCAGCGGGCCGATTACCTCTGAGGTGCGGCGCGATGTGCAAACGCGCGGATGAGGGGCGCTGCCCGTCAAACTCCCCGGAGTTTACCGGCAAGATGAAGCGGGATCCGTGTGGCGGCCTGTTGCCGGAGGTCGGACTGCCGAGCTGCGCGGTCCAGCGTGGGGAGCCTAAGTGACGGACGGCCGGGCATTTGCCCGGCCGTTTTCCTTATGTGCCGCGATCAGGCGCGGCCTCTCTTTTCGCGCCGCGATCAGGCCCGGCGACGCCGCCCACCGCGGCGGCCGCCGGCCGCGCCGCCGTCACCGGCGTTGGCCGAGTTGAACTTGATCCAGGCGCCGCCGTTCGGGTCGTTGTTGGTCAAGAGGTTGGCGGCGCGGATCGCTTCCATCTCCTTGCCGGGGCCGGACTTGGTCGAACCCATGCCGAAGAGCTTGACGAAGGTCTCGTCGTCCATGTCCTCTGGCAGGATGATGCCGGCGGCCTCGATCTCGGCCTTCTTCTCGGCGATCTTCTTGGGGCCGATGGGCAGCGCCACCGGGTTCATGATGGCCGAGGTCATGCCGGCCGCCATGGCCATCGGCAGGAAGGCGTTGTTGATCCCGTGGCGGTTCGGCAGGCCGAAGCTGATGTTGGACGCGCCGCAGGTGGTGTTCACGCCCAGCTCGTCGCGCAGCCGGCGCACGAGGGCGAAGACCTGGTTGCCCGCGGTCGCCATGGCGCCGATGGGCATGACCAGCGGGTCGACGACGATGTCATGGGCCGGGATGCCGAAATCGGCGGCCCGCTCGACGATCTTCTTGGCCACGGCAAAGCGCACGTCGGGGTCTTCGGAAATGCCGGTGTCGTCGTTCGAGATAGCCACCACCGGCACGTTGTATTTCTTGACCAGCGGCAGGACCAGCTCCAGCCGCTCTTCCTCGCCCGTGACCGAGTTCAGCAGCGGGCGCCCTTCGGCGGCGGCCAGGCCGTTTTCCAGCGCGCCGGGCACCGAGCTGTCGATGCAAAGCGGCACGTCCACGATGGCCTGCACGCGCTCGACCAGCGCCTTCATCAGCATCGGCTCGACAAAGTTGTTGTCGGCGTAGCGCGGGTCCTCGGCCATCTTGTTCGAGAACACGGCGCCCGAGTTGATGTCGAGGATCGTGGCCCCGGCGGCGACCTGGGCGATGGCATCGGCCTCCACGGTCGAGAAATCGTCCATCTCGAGCTCGGCGGCCAGCTTCTTGCGGCCCGTGGGGTTGATGCGCTCGCCGATCACGCAGAACGGCTGGTCGAAACCGATGATGGCGGTCTTGGTCTTGGACTCGACAACGGTGCGGGTCATGGGGTCTCTCCTGTCAGGCGGTCCAGCACCGGGATGAGTGCAGGGTCGGTGAAATCTTGGATGGTGAGCGCGGCGCCGGCCGCTTTCAGCGCGGCATCGTCCAGCGACGAGCGGATGCCGACGGTAAAGGCGCCCGAGGCGGCGGCGGCGCGCAGGCCCGAGGGGCTGTCCTCGAAGGCGATGGCGCGGTCCGGCGCGACACCGAGCGCCTGCATGGCCGCAAGATATGGGTCGGGATGCGGCTTGGCCCGCGCGCATTCCTCGCCGATCACCAGCGTGTCGAAGCGGTGCCGTTCGCCGATCGCCTCGAGCATCGCCTCGGCGTTCAGCCGCATGGCGTTGGTGACGATGGCGCGGGACCAGCCTTCCGCCTCGGACCGGTCGATCAGCGCCGACACGCCCGACATGGACGGGTAGGGGCGGGGCAGGCGACGGCGGAACTCGGCCTCCTTTGCCTCGCTCAGCCCCTGCGGGTCTGGCTCACCCGGGAGGAACTCGGCAAAGAAATCCACGTTCAGCCGGCCATGCACATGGGCCATGTAGAAGTCTTCGGTGATGTCGAGGCCGCGCGGCGCCATAATGTCGGCAAAGACCGCCATGTGGATCGGGTCGGTGTTGAGCATCGTCCCGTCCAGGTCGAAAAGAAGCGCCGCGCCTGCCATCAGCCGTTGGCCGGGCGGCCCGAGGCGCCGCCGTTTTCCGCCGCCCAGCTGGCGTTGGACTTGATGCCGCCCAGCGGGAAGAAATGCACCGCCTCGATGCCGAAATCGGGGTTGGCGGCCTTGTGGGCGGCCAGGTCCGAAATCACCTCGGTCGGCTCGTAGGGCAGCATCAGCTTGGTCACGTCCATGGCCCGCTTTTGCAGGACCTTGAGCGAGGGGCCGACGCCGCAGGCGATGGCGAACTTGATCAGGGTCTGCAGCTTGGCCGGGCCGGCGATGCCGATATGCACCGGCAGCGCGATCCCCGCCGTGCGCAAGCCGTCGACCCAGGCGATGATCGGCTTGGCGTCAAAGGCGAACTGCGTGGCCAGCGCCATCTGCGCATCGGTGCGCTCGGTGAAGGCCTGCTTCCAGCGCAGCGCCTCCATCACGTTGGCGGTCGACCCATCCGGGTCGATGTCCTTGTTGCCCTCGGGGTGGCCGGCGACATGCAGGCGGGTGAAGCCGGCCTTGTCGAAGAGGCCGGTTTCGAGCATCTGCATCGAGCTGTGGAAATCGCCCACGGGCTTGTCCAGGCCGCCCGCCAGAAGCAGCGCCTGTTTCACGTCCGCCTCGCCCTGGTAGCGGGCGACCCAGTCGCCCAGCGTGGCTTCGTCCTTGATGATCCGCGCGGGGAAATGCGGCATCACCGGGTAGCCTTCGGCGTTCAGGCGCTTGGCCGTGGCGACCATGTCCTCGATCGGCGTGCCGTCGATATGGGCGATGTAGACGCGGGTGCCTTCGGGCAGCAGGTCGCGGAAACTGTCGATCTTGGCGGCCGTGCGCGGCATCACCTCGATCGAATAGCCCTGCAGGAAGGCCTCGACCTGGGCAGGGGTGGCGGCGCCTGTCGCGCCCTCGGCCTCGCGGCGTTTGAAGTTGAATAGGGCCATCATGCGCTCCCACAAGGCCATCGGGTCAGTCCCGGCCGTCGTTGGCGATGAGAGCCTTCAGGCGATCTTGCGTGTATTCCGCGTCGATCCGGGCAACCTCGGCCTCGGCCACGGCGACATCGTCGTCGCCCTCGACCTCGACCGGCGGCGCTTTCCGCCATTCGGCCAGGTAGGCGTCGGTATCCGAGGCGCCCACCTTCATCGCGGCCCGGTCGATCGCCTGCTCGAACCGCTCGGGCAGGGGTCGCTTGGTGCCACGCCGGCCCTTGCCCACGATCACCTGGGCGGGAATGTCGCGCCAGTAGACGATGGTGACTTGGGTCATGCGTGATTCCTCCGGGTCCATTGCCCACATAACGGGTGCCGAACGCGCGGCGGGGTCGTTTTTCGACATGCGGCGCGCCAAGTGCGACCCTTGGCCTTTTAGCCGCTGGCGCGGGCCGGGGCCATGGGGGCGGCCGTGAAATCGCTTCAGAAAGATCATGAAGCCGCCGGTGTCTTGGCCTTGGCCCGGACGCGGCTTATAGAAGCCCGAAACCCGCAGGAGGTCGAACGTTCCCGGCATGGCAATCGCGGTCGAAGCATACCGGCTGGCCTACATGGCGCTGCCCAAGGCCGGGTGTTCTTCGGTCAAGGAGGCGCTGGCCCGGATCGACCCCGACGCCGCGCTGCCGCCGCCCGAGGCGCAGGGGCACGGCACCTGGCACGCACTCTATCCCACGGCGCGCTTTCGCCCGCACCGGTGGGAGCAGTACGAGCAGCGCGGATGGTTCCGGTTCTGCGTCGTGCGCGACCCGATCGACCGGCTGCTGTCGGTCTATTCCAACCGGGTGGACCGGTTCGACGAGCTCAAGAATTCGCCTCGTGTCCGCGCCCTGGGGCTGCCGACGAAACCCGACCCGGATTACTTCTTTGGCCACCTGCGCGACTATATCGAGGCGTCCTCGGTCATCAAGCACCATGCCATAGGCGCCTGGCTGTTCCTGGGTCCCAAGCCGCTGCGCTACACGCGGGTGTACCGCACCAAGGAACTGGGGCAACTGGGCGCCGACCTGTCGCTGATCACCGGCCAGACGGTGACGATCCCGCGCGCGAACGCGTCGGAGCGCAAGGTGACCTGGGACGAGCTGAGCGGGGCGACGCGCGACAGCCTTCGGCCGTTTCTCGACCAGGAATACGAATACCTGTCGGAATATTACACCAATCCGCTGAGGTGACTTGCGCGGGGGGCCGCGGGCTCCTATCCTCATATTCAACTTGATATGAAAGGCGCGACGAACATGGCGCCAAAGCGTCCCGGTCGTGCGGGCGCTTTCCCGAAACCGGTTGAGGGCCCCGCACCGACCACACCGGATCCGTCCGAGCTTTATGCCGCGCTGGATCTGGGTACGAACAGTTGCCGCATGCTGATTGCCCAACCCAAGGGCAGCCAGTTTCACGTGGTGGACAGCTTCTCGAAATCGGTCCAGCTTGGGCTCGGTCTCGAACGCACGGACCGGTTGTCGCGGTCGTCGATGACGCGGACCATCCAGGCCCTGCGGATCTGCCAGCAGAAGCTGAAGCGGCACAAGGTCAGCCGGATGCGGCTGGTCGCGACCGAGGCATGCCGGCGCGCCAAGAACGCGCGTGAATTCATCCGCCAGGTCAAGCGCGAGACGGGGCTGGGGCTGGAGATCATCCAGCCCGAGGAGGAGGCGCGGCTGGCGGTCATCTCCTGCGCGCCGCTGGTCTCGACCAAGACCGAGCAGCTGCTGGTCGTGGACATCGGCGGCGGCTCGACCGAGCTGGTGTGGATCGACCTCAGCCGCGTGCCGCGGCTCGAGCGGCCGCGCGCGATCATGCGGCTGCACGCGGGCTTTCACACGCAGGACAGCATCTTTCCGGCCGCCAAGGTGGTCGACTGGATTTCCGTGCCGCTGGGGGTCGCGACCCTGCGCGACCAGTTCCGCGACGTGACGGATGACGCGGCGCGCTACGCGCTGATGTCCTGGTATTTCGAAGAGAACCTGGCCGAGTTCGCCCCCTACAAGGACGAACAGGCGCGCGAGGGGTTCCAGATTGTCGGCACCTCGGGGACGGTGACGACCGTGGCGGCCTCGCACCTCGGGCTCAGGCGCTACGACCGGACCAAGGTGGACGGGCTGCGCATGACCTCGGACCAGATCGACAAGGTGATCCGGGGGTACCTGCAACTGGGCCCCGAAGGCCGCCGACGCGATCCGCGTATCGGGCAGGACCGGCAGGCGCTGATCATGAGCGGCTCGGCCATCCTGCAGGCGCTCTTGCGCTGCTGGCCCACCGACCGGCTCAGCGTCGCCGACCGGGGCCTGCGCGAGGGGTTGCTCTATTCCCAGATGTCCGCTGACGGGGTGCTGGAAGACGGACCCTTCTGATCGCCTTGGTTTCGAATCGCTGCGCGATCCGACCGGGGGCGGGCGCGGCTGCGCCGCGCCCGCCGGGGCCTATGGATGGGGTCGCTATTCGTGTCGGGGTCCAGCGCAGGTCGGTAGGACTGGAGCGAGGGGCCAGCCCCTCGCGCTCCCCGAGGTATTTTCAAAACGATGAAGGGGATTGGTGGACTCTGCCGGCCGTCGGGATGTGACGTGACCGGCGGACCGAGGGGCCGGCCGCTCGGGCTCCCCGAGGTATTTGGGGCCCAAAGAAGGCGTGCGTGGCAGGGCGGAATAGGGCACCCTGATCCCCTTCATCTTTCCATAAATATGCCGGGGAGTGTGAGGGGCTGGCCCCTCACTCCGGCCTCGGGGCTGGGCGCGCCGGTCAGTTGGTCGGCAGTTCCGCTTCGATCGCGTCGGTGATGGTGCCCGACAGCGGGCGCGCGGTGGCGCCCCAGGTGGCCTTGACTTGGCCGTCGGCACCGATCAGCACCTTGTTGAAGTTCCAGTTCGGCTCCCACCCCGAGCTTTGCTTGAGGTCGGCGTAGAACGCATGGGCCGCATCGCCGCGCACATGGGTGATCGTGGTCATCGGCAGGTCGAGCCCGAAGGTCAGCTCGCAGAAATCCTTGACCTCGGCCTCGGTCGCCAACTCCTGCCGGAAATCGTTCGAGGGCACGGCCAGCACGACCAGCCCGCGATCCCGGTAGCGGTCGTAAAGACCCTGCAGCCCCTCGTATTGCGGGGTGAAGCCACAGCGCGAGGCGGTGTTGACCACAAGCACCGGGCGCCCGGCCCAGTCCGAGAGGTCGTGTTCGCCGCCGTCGATGTTCTCGAACCGGTAGGGACCGGCGGCCATCACGAGATTGGCGACGAGGACCGCGAGGCCGGTGACAAGGATCATAGTGGCGCGCATCGGGGGCTCCTCTCGCTTGCGTGATCCGCAGTTAGACGGTTGCCGGGTCGCGTCAAATCACCCCAGCCGCGCGCGCAGCACGCGCAGCATGTTTCCGCCCATGATCTTGGCCACCTGGGCCTCGGTCAGCCCGGCCGCGAGCAGCGCATGGGTCAGCGCGGGCAGTTCGGAGGTGTCGAAGGCCGTCTCGACCGAGCCGTCGAAATCGGAGCCGAGCGAGACGTGATCCTCGCCCACCACCGCGATCGCCGCCACAGCCATGCGGGCGATACCGGCGGGGGTGATGTCGTCGCAGGCGACCTCGGCCCAGTAGCCCAGGCCGATCACGCCGCCGGTCGCCGCGATCTGCTGCATCAACGTGTCAGGGAAGTTGCGTTTGACCGGGCAATGGCCATGCACCCCGGTATGGCTGACCACCAGCGGCACATCGGTCATGGCCAGCACGTCGCGCGCCACGGCGGGGCTGGAATGCGCGAGGTCGATGATGACCGGCAGATCGGCCAGCGCCGCCACCACCTCGCGCCCGAAGTCGGTCAGCCCGTGGTTCCCGACCCCGTGCAGCGACCCGCCGAGGTCGTTGTCGAAGAAGTGTTGCAGGCCAAAGACCCGGTGCCCGGCCGCCAGCAGGTCGTCGAGGTTGGCAAGGTCCCCCTCGAGGGGATGGCCGCCCTCGATCCCCAGGATGCCGCCGACGATCGCTTGCCCCTCGGCCCGGGCGGCCAGCAGCGCGTCCAGCTCGGCCGCGGTGCGGATCACCCGCAGCTGCCCGTCCGAGCGGGCGGCGAAGCGGTGCAGTTTATCCGCCTGGTAGATCGCGCGTTCCTTGAGCGAGCCCCAGGTGCGCGGGGGCCAAAGCTGCGCCACCGCCAGCGCGGTGATCGTGTCAAAGGCCTCGGCCGAGTTGCTGTCGTAGTTCTGGCCCGCCGGAGACTTGGTCACGGCGGTGAAGACCTGCAGCGCCACGCCGCCCTCGATCAGCCGGGGGATGTCGACCTGGCCGTAATCGCTCCGCTCGGCCAGGTCGCGGTTCCACAGCAGCGGATCGGCGTGCCAGTCGCCGACCACGAGGCTTTCGTGCAGCGCCCGGGCCGCGTCGCTGACCGGGTAGGGATCATGCGCCGCCACCCTGTTGCGGGACTTTTCCACGTAGGCCGGGCCGAAGGTGACCAGCCCGACCAGGCCGATCACGGCCAGAACCAGCAGGAAGACGAAGAGGCGGAAGATCAGGCGCATGGGCTCCCTTTCGAAGATTTGCCGCAGGGTAGGGGCGGGCCGCATCGCGCCCAAGGATGACGTGGCGTTTCGGCTGTACTACATTGGCGGTATCAGGAGGTGCCCCATGGCCGGAGGTTGGGCGCGCGACGGCGCGGTACAGGACCAGATCGAGGATTCGATCAAGGACGAGCTTGCGCGGATGCGGGCGCGGTCACAACCCAAGGGCGAGAGCCTGGCCCATTGCGCCGAATGCGACGAAGAGATCCCCGAGGCGCGGCGACAGGCGATCCCCGGGGTCAAGATCTGCATCGACTGTGCCAGCGAACGCGCGGGCAGGGTGCAGCAGCGCGGCGGGATCAACCGGCGCGGGTCCAAGGACAGCCAGCTCAAGTGAGCCTCGCGTATCCGTGACTGCGGCAGCGTGGCGTCTTTCCATACATGCCCGGTTTGGCATATGATCGCGTGACGCCTGACGTCTCGTCGGGTTTTCGTTGCGGGAGAGCAAGACATGACTTCGAAATCCCTGGCCGTGTTCGCGCTCGCCGCGTTGGTCATGACCGGCGCTGGCGCCATGGCGCAGATGGGCGGCCATGGCGGCGGCATGATGCATGGCCACGGCGCCGACGGCACTGGCCATGACGAGATCAACATGCCCGGCCTGCGGGGCCTCGATGCCACGCCCGAGGAGAGCGCCGAGCTGGCCGTCATGTTCCAGCATTTCGACCGCATCACCCGCGAGGTCGAGCTGCTGCCGAATGGCATCCGCACCGTCACCAGCTCGGACCATCCGCAGGTGCGCGAGGCGCTGATCTCGCACGTGGCGGGCATGATCGGCCGGGTCGAAGAGGGGCGCGATCCGCAGATCATGATCCAGAGCCCGACGCTGGACATCTTCTTTGCCCGCGGTGATCGCATCAAGACCGACATCGACCTGACCGAGACGGGGATCGTGGTGGTGCAGACCTCGGACGACCCGGAGGTGGTCGAGGCGTTGCATGTGCATTCGGGCGAGGTCACGCGCATGGTCGACCGGGGCATGGCCGCCGTCCACGAGATGATGATGGAGCGCGCCGCGAACTGACCTGGCCGCCGCGCGCGCCGCCTGCTAGCCTTGGCCGGCAGGAGGCAGCCATGCAGCCATTCGGCCCCGGTATCTGGATCATCGACGGCCCCGAGGTGCGGGTCGCGGGCTTTCCCTATGCCACGCGGATGGCGGTGATCCGGCGGGCCGGGGGCGGGCTGGTGCTGTGGTCTCCGATCCGGTTCGACGCGGTGCTGGCCGAGCGCCTGGCCGCGCTGGGGCCGGTGGCGCATCTCGTCACGCCCTCGGCCTCGCATAACCTGGCCCTGGCCGATTGGCAGCGCGCCTTTCCGCAGGCGCAGGTCCATGGCCCCGAGGGGCTGCGGCGCAAGCTGCCGGACCTGGCGGGGATTGAGAGCCTCGCCTCGCCCGGCTCATGGCCGGGAGAGATCAACATGGTCTGCCTGCCCAATGCCATCGCTGACGAGTTCTGGCTGTTTCATCGCGCCAGCGGCACGCTGCTGGTCTGCGACCTGCTGCAACAGGTTCCGCGCGCGGCGCTGTCGGGCTGGCGGGCGTGGGTCGCGCGGCTGGACCTGATGACCGGGGACGAATCGCAGGTGCCGCGCAAGTTCCGGCTGGCGATGCGGCGCGGCCCGGCGCGGGCGGCGCTGGCCGAAGTGTTGGACTGGCCGGTCGAGGCGGTTGTCATGGCCCATGGCACGCCGGTCACCGGCGATGCGCCCGCCTTCCTGCGCCGCGCCTTTCGCTGGCTCTAGGGCAGCCCAGCCGCCTCGATATAGGCGCGCACCGCCGTCTGCACGTGGCGAAAGCGGTCCCCGCCCAGGTGCTTGCCGCCGTACCAGCGCGTCACGACGATGATGTGGTCGGTGATCCCGTCGCGTTCGAGCATCCGCAGGATCACGTTGCCCGCGCCGCTTTCGCCGTCGTCGTTCTTGATCGGCGCCTCCGCCGTCAGCAGCGCCCAGGTGTTGTGCGTCGCCTTGGCGAATTTCTTGCGCCGCCTGAGCTCGGCCAGGAACGCCTTCGCCTCCTCCTCCGACCGGCACGGCCCGCCCGAGACGGCGTATTTCGACCCACGGTCGGTCAGGATGTTCTCGAGCACCAGCATACAGTCGGTCTAGCAGCCTGCGCGCCGGGGGCAAGGGACAGGAATGGTGCGCGTTCCGCCATCATGTCGCCCTATGCGTGTGCGACGGTGCCGCCAGTTTGAATTGAATTGGATCGAGCGATGGCAGAGCAGCCCGTGGCGCTTCTTGTCGATGGCGACAATGTCCCTCCGTTCCATGCCGCGCAGCTGCTTGCCACGGCGACGCGGCTGGGCCGGGTCGACGTGGCCCGGGTCTATGCGAACATCTGCCGCGCGCCGGACTGGATCGAGGTGCCGGGGGTCCGGTTGATGCTGGCCGGGTCCTCGAAGAACGCGGCCGACATGTTGCTGGCCCTCGACGCGATCGAGCTGGCGCTGGCCGCGGGCATCGCCGAGTTCGTGATCGCGACCTCTGACCGGGATTTCACCCACGTGGCGCAGCGCCTGCGCGAGCGCGGCGCCCGCGTGACGGGGCTGGGCGAGGCCAGGACCCCGCCCGAGTTCCGCGCCGCCTGCACGCGGTTCGAGCTGCTGGTGGGCGAGGTGCAGGGCCGGGTGTGCAAGGGCGCGGGTTATACCGCGTTCGACCTGTCGATCCGCGCGATGATCGCGAGGCACGGGCAGGGGCGCCAGGGCATGCGCCTGGCCGACCTGGCGCCGCAGATGCACAGGACCCATGGCACGCGGATCAGCACGCGGCCCGAGGGCACCTGGCGCCACTACCTGCAGGCGCGGCCCGAGCTATACGACCTCGACCCGCGCGGGCCCGAGGCCAAGGTGCGCTGCATCCCGGCGGGTTTCGCCGGGGCGTGAGGCGCGGGTCAGCCCAGCTCGAGACTGGCAAGCAGGCCCCCGGTGCCGGTCACGCCCTCGAGCGCCAGGCTGGCGCCGGGGCGGAAGGCCAGCACAAGGTGGCCCGATGACAGGTCCGACAGCTCTGCCAGCCGCGCGGCGTCCAGCGACCCGCCCCAGAGCGCGGCGTCGATCACCAGGCGATCCTCAGCCAGGTCGAAATCGGTGATCGTGACGTGCCCGGTGCCGTTGGCCAGCACGAAGCTGTCGGCATGCCAGCCGCCGGTCAGCAGGTCGTCGCCGCCGGCCCAGTGGATCGTGTCGTCGCCATGGTGTCCATCGACCGTGTCGGCACCGTAGTCGACCTGGTCGGTGTCGTGCCAGGTGTCGTCGCCGTAGCCCAGCCAGACCGTGTCGTTTCCGAGCCCGCCGAAGACATCGTCGTCCCCGTCTCCGGCGGAGATGTAATCGCCCTGTTGCCCACCGTAGATCGTGTCGTTGCCGTCCCAGCCCCTGAATTCGTCCCGGCCGTTTCCGCCATACAGAAGATCGTCGAGGTCATCGGCGTAGATGGTGTCGTTCCCATCGCGGCCCCAGACGACATAGCCCTCTTCGACGTCCCATCGCCCCGAAAAGCTGACATGAAACCAGTCGTCGCCCGCGCCAAGATCCACCTCGCTCGAGCCGTTGCCGGTATCCACCTCGTCGTTTCCGGCGCCGGCATGAATGACGTTGATGCCGTCGTTATCCCTGATCGTGTCATGGCCCGCGCCGCCCCAAAGCGTGTCATTTCCGAGGTAATCGGTGATGGAATCGTTGCCCGCCCCGCCGAACACCCTGTCAAAGCCTGCGCCGCCGCTCAGCCTGTCGTCGCCGTCATGACCGCGCAGCGTGTCGGCCTGGTAGTCGCCGTACAGGCTGTCGTTCCCGGCGCCGCCAAGCAGGCTGTCCGCCCCGGTGCCCCCATCCGCACTGTCATCGCCGGCCCCACCCAGCAGCGTGTCCGCGCCGTCGCCGCCAAACAGGCTGTCGTTCCCGTCGCCACCGTCCAGCAGGCTGTTGCCGGTGCCGCTGGTGAGGCTGTCGTGACCGGCCCCGCCTTCGAGCAGGTTGTCGCCATCGCCGCCGTTCAGGGTGTCGGCGCCCAGCCCGCCCAGGATGCGGTCGTCGCCGTCGCCGCCCGTCAGGATGTTGCCGATCGCAGAACCCGTGACCACGAGCGCCAGCCCGCCGCCGCGCATCGTCACATGTTCCAGCGCCTCGACCACGTCGGCCGCGATGGCCGGGCCGGTGTCGTCCCCGGCGGAGCGCAGCGCCCAGGTGCCGGCCTCGAGGTCGATGTGCAGGTCCCGGGGGGCGCCCGGGCCGGGCAGCAGGGCTCCCGCGTCGATCTCGAGCGTGTCCTGGCCATCGCCGGCGTGGATCTCGTGCACACCCGGGCCGACAAGGATCAGGTCATCGCCGCCACCGGCCCGCACCAGATCGTGGCCGCTGCCCGTCGCGATGGTGTCGGCGCCGCGTCCGGCCTCGAGCGTGTCGTCGCCTGCGCCGCCGTCAAGGCTGTCACGGCCATCCCCGCCCAGCAGCCAGTCGGCCCCGGCCGCGCCCAGCAGCGTGTTCTCGCCCTCATCGCCGCTCAGCGTATCGTCGCCGGCCGCGCCGCCAAGCGCCTCGATCCCGGCGATCTGCACGGAAAAGGCGACCCCGTCGCGGCTGCCTGTCACGGTGCCGGTTTCCAGCGACATGATCATGCCCGCGACAAGGTCGCTGTCGCCCGTGACCAGGTCCTTACCCGCGCGGCCCCAGATGCTGTCATTACCCCCGCCGATGACAAAGGCATCTGCGCCCATGCTGCCCGACAACGTGTCGGCATGATCGGAATGGCCTTGGACAGAGCTGAAGATGCCGGCGATCGCGAGCCAGTCGAATGACGGTTCCCATATGTCGTCGGTTCCGCCGAACGGGTCCCGGATCACCCGCTGAACGGCGTCGAAGAACAGCCCGCGCGTCGCCGTGCCGGTGTCGTAATCGAGGCGTGCCTGGGCGCCGTCGTCGCGCCAGGTCACCCCCGCTTCGACATCGAGAACGTCGTCGCCCGCCCCTGGGCGCAGGATCACTTCGTGCGCCCGGCCGAGATGGCTCAGCGAATAGAAGTCCGATCCGTCGGAGCCGTTGAGCGTCACGACGAGGTTGCTGCCGGACGCGGAGCCGAGGAATGACAGCTCCAGCCTGCCGGTCACCTCGTCGGAGCGCGAGCCGCGGGCGACGATGTTCGAAGACCCCCCGGCCGTGCCGTAGCGCATCGAAACCCCGGCGTCGCGGGGGGCCAGGACCAGGTTGCCCTCGTAGCCCTCCCAGACCTCGAGCGTGCTTCGGCCCGTTGCGCCGTCCATCAGCAGGACCGCGTCGGGGCTGCTGCCGCTGCGGACGATCAGCCGATCGTCCCCCTCGCTGACAAGGACCGTGTCCTGCCCGTCCGACAGCATGATCGTATCGTCTCCGACCCCGCCATAGAGCCAGTCGTCGCCGAGGTTGCCGTCGAGCAGGTCGTCGCCCTCGTCTCCGACCAGGACATCGTCGCCCTGGCCGCCGTAGATCGTGTCGGCGCCTTCCTGGCCGCGCAGCGTGTCGTGGCCCTGGCCGCCCTGGATCGCGTCGTCGCCCAGGAGCCCGTCGAACAGCATGGCGCCGGAAAAGCCCGCCGCGCTCAGCGTGTCGTCGCCGAAGGAGCCGTTCACCTCGTCGATGTTCCGCAGCGTGTCGCGGTCGCCAAAAAGGTCCGTGGCGATGCCAGAGGCCATGTCGACGCGGACGCCGCTCGTGCGCCCCGACTGGATCGATTCCGTGCGGTAATCGACGGCGCTGTGACCACCGCGCCCGTCCAGCGTGTCGTTGCCCGCATGGCCCACCAGCAGCTCGGCAAAGCTGTCGTGGCTGCCGCCGAGGATCAGGTCGTTGCCGTCCGACCCGCCGAACCCCGTCAGGTGGGTAAAGCTGTCGTCGATCTCTCCGCCGGCCGACCGGGCGGTGCCGCCGCCCATGTCGTCCACGGTGATGGTCAGCCCGCCTATGCCGGCGACACCGTAGTAATCCAGCCGCCCGCCCCAGCCGTCCTCGAGCCAGCCGTCATGGCCGATGATCGTGTCGCGGCCGAAGCCCGGCATCAGCACATCGCCCAGGCGTTGCGACCAGGCGTCGCCGCCGCGCCCGTCGAGGATGTCGTTGCCCTGGCCGCCGCGCAGCGTGTCCAGCCCGTCTCCGCCCGAGAGGCTGTCGTTGCCGCCCGATCCGACAAGCAGGTCGTAGCCGCGTCCGCCGAGCAGGGTGTCGTTGCCCGAGGATCCGGTCAGGCTGTCGTCCTGCCAGCCGCCGGTCAGGGTGCCGGGGGTCGTGCGCGTCTGCACCAGCGGAGCGGCGTAGCTGGCGCCCACGTCCAGCGCCAGCGTGCTGCCAAAGGTGTAGTCCTCGGCATCGGCCATGGCGATGTCGGTGCCGGTCACGACGCGCTCGGCCAGCCCGGCGCTGATGCCGTTCTCGGCCGCGAGGTCCAGCACGAACCGGCCGTGGTCGGCGGTGATGACCAACAGGGCGTCGAAGACCTGCCCGCTGCGCAGGTCGAGCAGGTCGATGAAGTAGAGGTTCATCGGATCCGGCCCGAGGTAAAGCGGCGCGTCAAGCCGTGACGAGGTCAGGAACAGCTCGCGCAGGCCGAAGCCGTCGGTCGGCAGGGACAGGGCGGTCAGGTAGCCGGGTTCTAGCGGAAACAGCGGCGTGGCCGCGATCTCGGTGCCCGCGGCAACCGAGAAGCTGACCTGCGCGGCGGTGGTCGGCACCGCAGAGCCGCCGGCCGCGACCATCCATCCGTTGTAGCTGTAAATCGGCACGCCTGCCCCCTGTCATACCCTGGTCCCCGGTCCGGGGTACCCAGCGGGGGCGGGAAATACAACGCGCAAGTTGCATGGCGCCGCGCCCCGGGCCGGGCGCGGGACCGGGGCCCTCAGCCCGCGACCACCTGTTGGTCGATCGCGCCGAACAGCGGCGCGCCGTCGCGCGCGCGGCATTCCATGCGCACCCGGTTGCCGAAGGACATGTAGGGCGTCGCCGGCTCGCCTTGGTCGAGCAGCTCGATCCCGCGCCGCTCGGCGATGCAGGAGGACCCGATCTCGCGGAAGGTCTCGTTCGACACGGTGCCCGAGCCGAGGATCGTGCCCGCCACCAGCTGCCGGGTCCGCGCGGCATGGGCCAGCAGCGCGTCAAAGCCAAAGGCCATCGGGTAGCCCTCGGCCGCGCCGAAGCGCGCGCCGTTCAGCTCGACCACCAGCGGCAGGTCCACGCGTGCGTCGCGCCAGGCCGGCCCCAGCTCGTCCGGGGTCAGGGCGACCGGCGCCATGGAGCAGGCGGGCTTGGCCTGGATCCAGCCGAACCCGGTCTTCATCTCGACCGGCGCGAGGCTGCGCAGGGACCAGTCGTTGATCTGCACCACCAGCCGGATGTGCGCGCCCGCGCGGGCGGCATCGCTGCCCATGGGCACCGCGTCGACGATCACGCCGAACTCGCCCTCGAAATCGATCCCGTCGTCTTCGGAGGGCAGCGGCACATCGGCGGTCGGCGCGATGAAGCGGTCCGAGATCCCCTGGTACATCAGCGGCCGGTCCTTGGGCGTCGAGTCCAGGCCGAAGACCTTCTGCATCAACGCGCCATGGCTTTCATAGGCCGACCCGTCCAGCCATTGCCAGGCGCGTGGCAGCGGCGCCAGAGCGGCGCTGGGGTCGAAGGGCGCGCCGCCGCCCGCGTTCAGCACGGCGCTTTGCGCCGCGAGCGCAGGCGCGAGGCTGTCCCAGTCGTCCAACAGCGCCTGCAGGGTCTGCGCCGCCTCGGCCGGGGCGCAGCGGGCATTGTCGCGGCTGACGATATGCAGGCGCCCGTCGGGGCTGCCGTCGGGCAGGGTGGCCAGTCTCATGTTTCCTCCGGGTCTGATGAAAGCGCGCCCGTGATCAGCGCGGCAAGGTCGGTGTCGGCTTTCAGTCCCAGCGCCGCGGCGCGCGCGGTCTCGAGGCCGGGGAACTGGCCGAACAGGCGCATCGCCTCGGGCTCTGGCGCGAAGGTGACACGGGACGCGCTGCCGGGGACGTGCCGGCGCAACGCCTCGGCCAGCGCGCCGAAGGTCGGGGCGAGGGCGGGCAGGGTCACGGGATCGGCCGGCAGCGGGCCGGGATGCAAGGCGGCGGCAAGGAAATTCGCCGCGACATTGCGGACCGAGGCAAGCCAGGTCCGCCCCCCGGGCGCGACCGGCAGGGTGATATCCTGCCCCCGTGCCACGGCCCAGAAGAGCCGCGACAGGAAGGCCGATTTCAACGCGCCATCCAGCCCGTCCCGCGCCACGATCCCCGAGGGGCGGAGCGACACGGCATCCAGCCGACCGTTGCGGGCCTCGCAACCCAGAGCGGTTTCGATCATCGCCTTGTGCGCCCCGTACAGCATGACCGGGGCTACGGGCGCGGCATCGGTCACCGGGTCGGGCAGGTCCGGGCCCAGCACGGCGATGGACGAGGCGAAGACAAGGCGCGTGGGCCCGCCGCGCAGCGCCTCGATCATCGCCATGGGCACGTCGACATTGATCTCGCGGGCGGCCACGGGGTTCGCCTCGGCCGCGCCGCCGAGCATCGCGGCGAGGTGGATCACCACGTCGGCCCCGTCCAGCATACGGGTGCGCAGGGTTTCGTCGCGCAGGTCGCCGACAAGGCACTCGGCTCCCGGACTGCCGGGCAGGGGCGCGCTATCGACCAACCGCAGCGCGGTGATGCGCGCATCAGCTTGCGCCTGCCGGGTGATCTCGGCACCCAGAAAGCCGCCGGCGCCGGTGATCAGTAGCCTCATTCGGGCGCCGCGCCGGCCTTCAGCGCTGCGTCATGGGCCGCCTGCGCCGCCTCCAGTTCGGGGTCGAACCGGGCGTCGGTCAGCACGAAGAGCATCCGGCAGATCTCGTCCGACCGGTTGGCCCAGGCGTGAATCGTGCCGCGCTGGATCACCACGTCGCCGGGGGCGAGGAGCACCTCGTCTTCGTCAAGCAGCAGCACGATCTGGCCCGACAGCACCACGCCGTAATCGACGCTTTCCGTGCGGTGCATCAGCGGATGGCGGCCGGGGATCGTGTGATCCTCGTTCCCCTGCAAGCCCACGGCGGCAAAGAGATCGCCGGCCTGATCCCGGTCGAAACCGGGGCCATCCTGGCCTTCGGGCGGGATGTCGACGATGCGGATCACGGTGCCGCCCTTGGGCGGGGCGGTGTCGCGGTGCCGGTCGGTCGGCTCATCCTCGGCAAAGCCCAGCGGCATGGGCATCTGCGCGGTGTTCCAGATCTCGTGGAACGCCAAACCGGGCTGGCCGGGAGGGCGGGTCACGTGGGGCAGGGCGCCGTCCGACAGGACCACGGCCATGCCACTCGGTTCATGGCCGGTGACGACGCGGCGGATCTCCTTGGGCATAGGCTTCCTTTCCGGGTCAGGCCAGCCGGCCGCCGAGCGTCTCGGCGAACCAGTCGGCGATGTAGCTGCGGCCAAAGCTCATGTTGTCCGCGCCCACATGTTCCACCCCGCCCTCGCGATCGGTAAAGATCTTGAGCTCGCGCCGGGGCGAATTAACCAGTTGGTCATAGCTTTGATGTGCATAGTCGAGCGAAATCTGCCGGTCGTTCGCGCCGTGGGTGACGAGGAAGGGCACGCGGATCTTCTCCATCTGGCCGTTCAGGTGCATCCCCGCAGCCTTTTCGAAGAAATCGTCATGGTCCCTGGCGCCAAAGACCCATTGCACGTGGTCCCAGTAGTGTGGGACTGGGTTCTCGCCCTCGCGGCTTAGCCGGCGCTGCTGCACCTCGGCCCAGTTGTGGTTGGCACCCCAGACCGCGCCCGAGGCAAAGCGCGGCTCGTTCGCGCAGACCCGGGGGGCGTAGTAGCCGCCCAGCGAGATGCCGGTGACGCCCACGCGGTCCGCGTCCACGTCGTCGCGCGCCGCCAGCCAGTCGTAGACCGGCGTGCCCCAGCGTTCGCTTTCGGCAATGGCCGGCATGTCCCGCTTGCGCAGCGACTCGCCCGTGCCGGGCTGGTCGAGGCAGAGCGTCGAGATGCCCCGCCTGGCCAGCGCATGGGGCAGCCATGACCAGAAAAGCAGTTCCTTGCAGCTATCGAGACCGTTGAGGTACAGCACCGCCGGGGCGGGGCCGTCCACACCCTCCGCCCGCGTATAGTAGCCGGGCAGCATCTGGCCTTCGTAGGGGATCTCGACCCGCTCGATATTGTCGTGGGTGTAGCCGGTGCCCTTGGCAAAGGCGGCGAGCGCCTTGTCATAGGTCTCCATCCGGCCGGGATGGCCATGGCCCTGCATCCGCTCGGCGGTCAGGTAATAGAGCGCGGCGCGTTGCAGCTTGGGCCCCGCCGACAGGAGCCGGCCCCTGGCCTCGTCCTCGGCGGCGAGTTCGACCAGCTTGTTGGCGACGCGCAGCCATTCCCGCAGGAAATCGGCGGTGCCGGCGTCTTCACCGTCTTTCGCCTTTTCCAGCAGAGGCTGGCACATGTCCATGATCTCGCCCAGCTCGGCGCCGCTGGCCATCGCGATCGAGACCGAGAGGTTCCAGACGTAATTCGGGAAATAGTCGAACATTGCCATTTGTTTGCGCGTCTTTCTTCAAGTTCAGATCGGTTCGGCCATCATGGCCATGGTCTTGCCGTTCAGCGCGCCCACGTCGACCGGTTCGACCTTGCCCATCTGGGCATCGCCGATCAGGATCGAGGTTTCGGCCACGTGGCGCACGCGCGGCATGCGGCGGGCGCGGTAGGCGGCAAAGGCGGCCTCGGGCGTCTCGGCCTGCACAAGTTCCTCGGCCAGCACCAGCGCGTCTTCGATCGCCATGCCGGCGCCTTGGGCCAGGTGCGGGGTCGCGGCGTGGACGGCATCGCCCAGCAACACCACGCGGCCCCTGTGCCAATCGCCGTCAAGGAACACGACCTCGAGCGGGCGGGCCACGACGCCCGCGTCATCTGTGATCTGGTCCAGCAACGCGGCGATCTGCGGCGGGGCCATGCGGGCGGCGCGCTCGCGCATCGCGGCGGCGGCGCCTTCGGTGGCCAGCTTGAAACCCTCTGGCTCCTGGCTGAGGACGAACATGTAGATCAGCGTGTCGTTCATCGGCACAAGGCCGGCATTGCAGGGGCCGGCAAAGACCTGGATGCCATCCAGCCCCTCGGGCCGCGCGAGGTTGTAGCGCCAGACCCATTGACCGGTGTAGCGCGGGGTCGGCGCGTCGGGCAGGATCATGTCACGGGTGGTCGAAAAGACGCCATCGGCCCCGATTACCACGTCGTAGCGGCCAGTCGAGCCGTCCGAGAAGGTTACGTAAACGCCGCTGCCGTCATCGTCCAGCGCGGTCACCGTCACGCCCAGCCGCACCTTTGCGCCGACCTCGGCCGCCTTGTCGGCCAGCACCTTCTGCAGGTCCGTACGGCGGATGCCGGCATTGGCGGGGTAGGCGGGGCCGGCGAGGCGCGGGGCGTCGAACTCGGCCACTTTCATGCCCTGTGGTCCTGCGAAAAGCGTCGTCTTGTCAAAGCCGTAGGCCTTGGAGAGGTACGCCTCGAGCACGCCGATCTGGTCCATGGCACGAATGACGTTCATCTGCTGGATGATGCCGACGCCGTAGACCGACCAGTCGGGGTCGCGCTCGATGATATCCACCGGAATGCCCTTGCGGCGCAGCGCGATTCCCGCCGTAAGCCCGCCGATACCGCCACCGATGACCAGTGCACGTGAGATTTGCATGATCGAAACCCTCCCTCTTGTGCGCGCACTTTAGGCAGGGTTCTGGCATATCAAAAATTGAAAGGTGCAATCGCTTGCATCCATCCAATCAATGGATCACTCCGCATCCGACAGATCGGACAGATCCGGCAACCGTGATGCCGCGTCGGTGAATAGCGCGCGCAGCCATTGGATACCCGGATCGTTCTCGCGGTAGGTGTGCCACTGCATCATCTGTTGCAGCGGGGGCATGTCGCCCGGCATCGGGTGAAACACCAGGTCCGGGCGGTCGCGAATGGCATGGGCGACCAATCCGTGCACCGTGGCCAGCCGGTCGGTGCCCGCGATCAGATGCGGCAGGGTCGAAAACGAAAACGACGTCACCTCGATCCGCCGGATCAGCCCGGCATCGGTCAGCCGCCGCCCATCGACCGAATGCGCGTCGTTCGGCGGCACCATGGCAATGTGGCCCGCCTCTTCGTAGGCCGCCTTGCTGAGCGGCGCGGCGCCATATTTTCCGTCGCGCCAGGCGCAGGCGACGTAGCGATCCTGGTACAGCGGGGCTGACGGGTGGTCGGCCGAGGTGAAATCGTTCGGGACGATCAGCAGGTCCACCGCCCCCTGGTCGAGCTGCAGGTGGGGGGTCATGGTCTGGGCGCGCAGGTTGAACCCGACATCGGCCTGCTGCTCGGCGGCCAGCGCGAAGACATGCGGCATCAGCACCCGCAGCGTGTAGTCCGAGAGCAGGATGTTGAACACCCGGTCCGAGGCCCGCGGGTCGAACCGGGGCTGGGTGTCGATCGCCGCCTCGGTCCGCACCAGGATGTCGCGGATCGCCGGACGCAGCGACTCGGCGCGGGGCGTCAGCTCCATCCGCCGGCCGACCTGCACCAGCAGCGGATCGTCGAAATAGGTGCGCAGCCGGGTCAGCGCGTTGGACATGGCCGACTGGCTCATGAACATCCGGTCCGCCGCCGCGGTGACCGAGCGCATCTCGAGCATGTGGTCCAGCGCGACCAGCAGGTTCAGGTCGAGTTTCTTGAAGCGCATGGTGGCAGGCTCCCGCAGTGATACCGTCCTTTCATATATCGACTGCTTGAATGGATGCCATCCAGATTTACAATTTTCTAAATGCCTGCCCCTTTCCTAATGTCGCCGAACAAAGAGCGAGGAGGAAGGCGCCATGCGGATCATTGGCCCGGACGAGATGGTGTTCGGGGTGGATACCCTCGAGGACAGCAAGGCATTTCTGCGCGATTACGGCCTTGAGGATGACGGCACCGGCCGCTTTCTTGCGCTTGACGGCACTGCGGTGACGGTGCGGGCCAAGGACGACCCGGACCTGCCGCCGCCGCTGCCGACCAACAACAATCTGCGCCAGACCATCTGGGGCGTCGAGGACCAGGCAACCCTGGACGAGATCGAGGCCGAGTTGTCGAAAGACCGGACCGTGAACAAGGCTGCCGACGGCACGCTGACCTGCCAGGACGACGCCGGGTTCGAGATCGCCTTCCGCATCACCCGCCGTACAGAGCTGAATTTGCCGCCCGAGCGCATCAACTCGCCCGGCGCCGCCCCCGGCCGCGCCGCGAACGAGATCGGCGCGGACGAGGACGCCCCCGCCAGGCCGCGCACGCTGAGCCACATCGTCTATTTCGTCCCCGACTGGGAGGTGATGGCCAAGTTCTACATCGAGCGGCTGAAGTTCGTGATCACCGACAAGTTCACCAACACCGGGCCCTTCCTGCGGCCCCAGGCGAACGACGATCACCACGTGCTCTTCATGATCCAGACCCCGCCCTACATGCAGGGGATCGAGCACCTGGCGTTCCACATGAAGGGCCCGACCGAGCTGATGCTGGCCGGCTCGCGCATGGTCAAGATGGGCTACCAGAGCTTCTGGGGGCCGGGCCGTCACAAGTTCGGGTCGAACTGGTTCTGGTACTTTTCGTCGCCGATGGGCGTGAACATCGAATACGACGCCGACATGGACAAGCATGACGGCGACTGGACCGAGCGCGAGGCGCCGATGTCGCCTGAGAATTCGCAGATGTTCCTCTTCGAGAACGTCGAGAAATGGGCCCCCGGCGGGCCGCCCAAGGGCAAGGCATGACGGCGCCCCGGGCGCTTTGCCGGCTGGACGAGATCGCGGATGGCGGGGCGGTGGGGCTCTGCCCAGACGCCCGCGGCCGCGCGACGGTGGTGGCGGTGCGGCGGGGCGAGGTGGTGCATGCCTGGCGAAACCTTTGCCCGCACCAGGACCGGGTGCGGCTGGGCTGGCGGCGGGATGCCTTCATGAACGGCGAGGGCACGCATCTGATGTGCGCCGCGCACGGCGCGCTGTTCCGGCCCGAGGACGGCATCTGCACCTCTGGCCCCTGCATCGGCGATGCGCTGAACCGCGTTCACGTGACCGTCGAGAACGGCGTGGTCCTTGGCCAACCCGAGGACCTGCCGGCCGAGGCCGTCGCCTGACCGGCCGCCGGATTTCATGGACTTAACGGGCGGGGAGGCCCCATGGCACGCAAGATCATCGACCTGTCGGTCACGCTGACCGACACCATCCCGTCGGACCCGCCGGGCCTTGGCCCCAGGATCACCTACATGGACCACGCCGGCGGCGCGGCCGAGTTCACGCAGATGTTCGGCCTGCCCGAGGGCGCGCTGCGCGACGGCGCGGGCGCGGCGGCCGAGCGCTGCGAGATCACGACGCATAACGGCACGCATATGGACGCGCCCTGGCATTACCACCCGACGATGGACGGCGGCAAACGCGCGATCACCATCGACGAGGTGCCGCTGGAGTGGTGCTTTGGCCCCGGCGTGAAGCTCGATTTCCGCGACCGGCCCAACGGCCACACGATCAGGGCGGCCGAGGTCGAGGCCGAGCTGGCCCGTATCGGGCACGAGCTGCGCCCCGGCGACATCGTGCTGGTCAACACCGCCGCCGGCGCCCGCTACGGCGAACCCGATTACGTCGGCACCGGCTGCGGCATGGGCCGCGAGGCGACGCTCTGGCTGACGGAGCGCGGCATGCGCGTCTGCGGCACCGACGCCTGGAGCTGGGACCCGCCGCTGATGGGCCAGGCCGCCCGCGCGCGCGAGACCGGGGATTGGTCGATCTTCTGGGAAGGGCACAAGGCCGGGGCCGACACGATCTATTGCCACATGGAAAAGCTCGCCAACCTCGACCAGTTGCCGGGCACCGGCTTCGAGGTGATCGCGCTGCCGGTCAAGGTCCGGGCCGGCTCGGCCGGATGGTGCCGCCCGGTCGCGATCCTGGACACGTAAAGCGCGCGAAGGGGGGAGAGACATGGGAGGAACAGGGGCCGAGCTGACCCGCACAGAGCGGGCGGCGCGCAAGGTGACGGGCGCGATCTCGATGGTCGCGATCACGGGCATTCTTGTCGGGGCCATCGTGGTCGTGGCCGATGTGCTGGGCCGGTGGCTGTTCGGCACGGCGGTCTACGCGCTGAACGAGATCATGTCGCTGACCTTCGCCATGGCGGTGGCGGCGACCATGCCGGCGGGGGCGGCGCACCGGGTCAACCTGCGCATCGACCTGCTGGCGCAGCTGACCGGGCCGCGCCTCTCGGCCTGGCTTTCGGTCGCGGCGTCGCTGGTCATGGGGCTGGTCTTTGCGCTGCTGGCCTACAGCATCTGGGGGCTGGCCCAGCGATACGGCGCCCAGGGCCGTGCGACATCGCTGCTGCGCCTGCCGTTGTCGCCCGCCTACACGGTGATCGCGCTGGCCATGGCCGCCGCCGCGCTGGTGCAGGGGATCAACACGCTGGCCGACATTCGCGCGGCGTTGCGGGTGCCTGCGGGCGGCAAGCGCTCACATCCGGCGGTGCTGGTGGTCGTCACGGTGCTGGCGGCGGCGCTGGCCGCGCTCACCGCCTGGATCCTCACCGACATGACCGGTTACGCCAATTTCGCCATGATGCAGCCGGGGCCGGTGGTGCTGATCGGTTTTGCCCTGCTCTGGCTCGGAGTCTTTGCCCAGCTGCCGCTGGCCGCCGTCACGGCCGGGATCGGCATCGTCGGATCGCTCGCCGTGATCGGGCCGCAAGCCTCGGTCAACACATTCGCCGGAGATTCCGCGTCGTTCCTGCTGAACGACCAGGTGGCGACCCTGCCGCTGTTCCTGATCATGGGCGCGTTCTCGGTGGTCGCGGGCGTGTCCGGAGACCTCTTTCACCTGGGCCATGCGCTGCTTGGCCGGTTCCGGGGCGGGCTGGCCTATGCCACGATCGCCGGCTGCGCGGGCTTCGGCGCGGTTTCGGGCAATTCTATCGTCACCTCGGCCACCTTCGGCCGCATGGCCCTGCCGGAAATGGAAAAACTCGGCTATGCCCCCACGCTTTCGACGGCCACGGTCGCGGCCGGGGGCACGTTGGGCGCGCTGGTGCCGCCCTCGGGGGTCATCATCCTCTTCGCGCTGCTGACCGAGGAATCCATCGGCGCGCTCTTCGTCGCGGCCATGCTGCCGGCGCTGCTGGCCATCCTGCTTTACTTTGCCACCGTGTTCATCGTCGTCTCGCGCAACCCGGATGCCGCACCCGCCGCCACCAGCGCGGGCCGGGCCGAGGTCGCACAGGCCTTCCTGCGCGCCGGCCCGGTGGTCGCGATGTTCGCCGTGGTGATCGGCGGGCTCTATGGCGGAGTCTTTTCCGTCACCGAAAGCGCGGCCGTGGGCGCGGTCGCGGCCTTTGCCCTTGCGCTGATGCGCGGCCGCCTGACCCGCGCCACCCTGCTGCAGGTCTTTGCCGAAACGACGGGCACGGTCGCGATGATCTACGCGCTGATCTTCGGCGGGCTGATGTTCGCCTTCTTCGTCAACCTTGGCGGCGCGCCCGACATGGTGGGCGCCTGGATCGCCCATATCGACGCGCGCCCCGTGGTCGTGCTGGTAGTGCTGATCGTCATCTACCTGGCGCTTGGCGCGGTGATGGACAGCTTTGGCGTCATGGTCATCACGCTACCGGTGGTCACGCCGATCATCCTAGACCTGGGCTACGACATGCTGTTCTGGGGCGTGCTGATGCTGGTGGTGGTCGAGATCGGGATGATCACGCCGCCCTTCGGCATGAATCTCTTCATCATCCGCAACATCGACCCCGATGTCCGGCTGGGCACGGTGATGCGGGGCGTCATGCCCTTCGTCGCCGCTGATATCGTCAAGATCGTGCTGCTGGTGGCCTTTCCGGCGCTGTCGCTCTGGCTGCCGTCGACCATGAACTAGGCGGGCCAGCGGCCGGCCTCGGTGGCGTCATGAGCGGGCGCATTAGGGCGCCGTCCGCAGCCGCCTGCGCGATGTCACGCAACTGACGCGGGCCGAAACGCCGCTGCCGCCAAGCGCCTGGGCCCGCCGCGCAAGACAGGGAAAGCCGGCTGATCGCTCAGCCGGCTTTTTCGTCTGGTCGGTGCAGCGCCGAAAATCAGCCGTCGATTTCGGCCTGCGCCTCGGCCACGGCCGCTTCCCATGTCTCCAGCAACTCGGCCCCGCCCGGCACCCGCTCGGCGAAACCGGCGGCGATGCCGTCGTAAAGCCGCGCCTTGACCGCCTCGAACTCCTCTTGCGGCAGGTCGGCAAAGGTGTGCCCGCCGCTCGAGGCGACGAAGCCCTTGGACCCGGCCTCCCATTCGCCCACGACCTTGCCGTATTGCCGCGTCACGTCGCAGCCCGAATGGGCGTCGAGCGCCGCCTTGGCGTCATCGGGCAGGGCGTCGTAGCGCTGCTTCATCATGAAGACCATGCCGGTCGCACCGCCCAGGGGGACGTGCAGGTGGTCGGTCGTCACCTCGTTCAGCTTGAAGCCCGGGAACGCGGTGTAGGTCATGAAGGTGCCGTCCGCCGTACCCCGCTGCAGCGCCTGGTACTGGTCGGGCAGGATGGTCGACAGCGGCGTGCCGCCAAAGGCCGACACCACGGCCGAGGCGACCGGGCTGCCGACCATGATCTTCTTGCCCGCGAGGTCGTCCATGCTGGTGATCGGCGCATCCTTCAGGTGGATGCTCGACTGCGGGAAGGGGACGAAGAACAGCGGGTGGTATTCGTCGAACTCGTCGCCGAATGCGCCGTCCTCGTAGAGCTTGCAGAAGGCCATGGCGGCGGCCTCGGGCGAGCCCTCGATGAAAGGCGTGGTCGAAACCAGCGAACGCGGGAAGCGGCCGGGGTTGAAGACCAGCATGCCCCAGGCGATCTGCACCACGTCATCCATCGCCCGGTCGATGTAATTCGCCGGCCCGACCAGTGCGGGGCCGCTGCGCACGGTGATCTCGACCGCGCCGCCGGCATCGGCGTTCACGCCTTCGGCCCAGGGCGCCATGATCATCTTGTTGATCGGATGCTGCGGCACATTGCCGGTGCCGAAGACAAGGGTTTCCGCCGTGGCCGCGAAGGGCAGGGTGGCGAGGGCGGCCGCAAGGGCGCCGCCAAGTAACGTGGTTTGCATGTTTTTCCTCCCGGTGCGGGACCCCGGGCCGTTGGGCCGGGGTCCGTCGCTGGTAGCCTACCGCTGCCGAATGTGTTTGAAAATTTGATTGACTGAATAGGTTGGATTGATCCGGTGGATGTGTTGGCGGGTCAGTAGACCGCCAGGTCGCTGGCCAGGTGGACCTCGCCATCGAAGGTGCTGGCGACCCGCGCCGCATAGCCCCCGGCGGTGTCCGGCGTGATGAAGCCGGGGGCGAAATGCACCGCGACGACCCGGGACGCGCCCGCGGTCTGCGCCAGCGCGCCCAGTTGCTCGGGGCTCAGGTGATGGCCTGCGAGATGCGTGCGGATCATCTCGACCCGCGCCTCGGGCATGGCAGGGTTGGCGGCGCGGACACGGCTCATGGTCAGGTCAACATCCATCATCTCGCCCACCAGCAGGTCAGCGCCCTTGGCAAAGGCCTCGAGCCCCGCGCAGGGCCCGGTGTCGCCGGTAAAGACGATGGACCGCCCCAGCGCGTCAAAGCGCAGCGACAGCGACAGGTAGCCGGGCTGGCCGATTTCGGCCTCGGCCCGGTAATGGGTGTTCTCGCAGCAGGTGATGCGCAGGCCCTCGATCTCGACCACGTAGCCGGGCGTGATCTCGTGCACCTCGACGAAGTCGCGCGGATGCGGCAACCTCTGCCCCGGCACGCCAAAGCCGATCTCGGCCGGGACGTCGCAGGCGGCAAAGAGCCCGTTCAGGATCGCCGCCGTGCCGGGGGGGCCGTAGATCGCCAGCGCGTCCCTGCGCTGGGTCATCATGTTGAGCCCGAGGCAGGCGAAGAGGCTGCCGATATGGTCGAAATGGTGATGGGTCAGGAAGATCTCGCGCACGTCGCGAAACTCGATCCCCGCCCGTTTCAGCTGGCCCATGGCGCCCTCGCCGCAATCGACGAGGATGGGGCGCGTGCCATGCATCACCACATGGGCGGGCTGCGCCCGGTCCGGGTTCTGCATCGGCCCGCCGGCCGTTCCGAGGGTGATGAACTCTGGTCTTGATGACATGCCGCTTTCCTCCCGTCTGTGCATGGGGCGGGTCTAGCGGGCGGGCAGGTCATCGCAAAATTGCAACGCTGAATGGGGTTCATCGCTGGCGTCAATGCGCGGCCCAACCCCGACTTTAGGCGCATTGTTAAGACCAAGGTCGCTGTTAGCGTGGGGCCCGGAGGAGAGCGGCCCGCCCGGCCGCACAGAGGGAGGAGCCCCATGACAGACCCGACCCCCGACCATTCCGTGGTCGAGGCCCATATCCGTGGCCTCAAGCGGCGCGATTTCCTGCGCCTGTCCGCCGTGGCCGCCGGCCTTGTCGCCGGCAGCGCGCTGCTGCGCCCCGGTGCGGCGCTGGCCCAGGTGCCCGAGGGCATCGCCCACATGACCGAAGGCGAATACGCCGTCTGGCATCGCCTGATGCAGGTGCTGCTGCCGACCGAGGGTTCGACCCTCGTGCCGCCGCAGGACCTGCCGGTGATGCAGACCGTCGATGCCGGGTTCCTGGCCGGGATGCCGCCGCATGTGCTGGCGGTGGTCAAAGGTGGCGTTGCCTATTTCAACGATGCGGCCGAAGGACCGTTCGGCGCCAAGTTCGTGGACCTTTCCGATGCGGACGCCACCGCATGGTGTGACGCGCTGGCCAGTTCCGACGAGGCGCCGGCGCGGGGGCTGTTCTCGGCGCTGAAATTCCTTGTGGTGACAGCCTATTGGGCGATCCCGCCGGCCTGGGGGCCCATCGGGTTCGACGGTCCCGTGACCGAGGCCTGGGGCCTCGAGTACCAGGGCAACGCGCCCTTGCCGCAAGCATAAGGGGGGAAAGACCATGACGGAACATGCACAAGTGGCCGCGCGCGGCCTGACCGTGACGCAAGCCGCCGATGTCACCCCCGGCAGCACGCTGGACCTGACCGCCGACGCGGTGGTCGTCGGATCGGGGGCAGGGGGCGCCATCGCAGCCTATGAACTTGCCAAGGCGGGCAAGAAGGTCATCGTGCTCGAGGCCGGCCGCTACGTTTCGGCCGAGCAGTTGACCGAGATGCACGCGGTCACGCTGGGCACGATGTATGCCGACCACGGCGGCCAGTTCAACGCGCAGGGCGACATCAACATCCTGCAGGGCGCCTGCGTGGGCGGCTCGACGGTGGTGAACGCCGCGCTCTGCTTCCGAACGCCGGATTACTACCTGCAACGCTGGGGCGAGGAGTTCGGCCTGACCAACCTCACCACCGAGGTGCTGACGCCCTATTTCGAGACGGTGGAAAAGAACCTCTGGATCAAGGAAAACGCGCCGCACGAGACCTCGAACGGGGCCGAGCTGATCAAGACCGGGATGGACAAGCTGGGCGTGCCGCAGGGCATCGCGAAACGGAACGTCAAGGATTGCGCGCTGACCGGCTTCTGCTTTGCCGGCTGCAAGCCCGAGCGCAAGCAATCCATGTTGGTGACCTACCTGCCCTGGGCGCAGGCCTATGGCGCCGAGATCCACGCCGATACCCGCGCGGTCGAAGTGCTGACCGAGGGCGGAGTCGCAAGCGGCATCCGCGCCGAGGTGGTGAACCCCGACACCGGCGAAAAGGTGGCCGACATGACCGTGATGGCGCCCATCGTGGTCCTGGCGGCGGGGCCGGTCCAGACGCCGATCCTGCTGAAACGCAGCGGGGACCTGGCCAATTCCTCGGGCCAGGTGGGGCGCAACTTTGCCTGCCACCCGACGATCTCGCTGACCGCCGAGTTCGAAGAGGACGTGGACGATTTCCACGGCGCCACGCACTCGCTTTACATGGATCGCGACATCCTGCCGGACGAGAACGGGGTGGGCGGCTACATCCTGCTGAACGCGCTGGAACAGCCGGTCTTTGCCGGCAGCAGCCAGAACCCCGGCACCGGCAAGCCCTACGTCCAGTTCATGGAAAAGTACCGCAACACCGTGCGGCTGATCACGCTGGTGCATGACAAGAACAACGGCACGGTGGACTGGCAGGACGGGATCAAGACCATCACCTACGACGTGGACGACGAGGATTTCGAGGCGATGAAGGTGGGGCTGAAGACCAACGCCCATATCCTGTTCGCCTCGGGCGCCAAGTCGGTGCACATCCCCGCGGCGCTCTCCCGCGTGATCGAAAGCGACGACCAGGTCGACGCCATGATCGACACTCTGAAGAACGAGAAATCGCAATACCCCTATGTTTCGTTCCACCCGCAGGGGACCTGCCGCATGGGGGCCGACCCGGCCAGCACGGTGGTGGGGCCGAAGGGGGAGACGCATGACGTGCAGAACCTCTACGTGGTCGATGGCTCGCTGCTGCCGACCTCGATCGGCTACAACCCGTCCGAGACGATCTACGCGCTGGCGAATTACATCGCCGACCAGATCAACGCGGCCCATCCGGGCTGACGGGCACGGCTCAGGCGGCGGGCGCCTCGCGCCCCGCCGCGGCCAGCTCCGCGCGCAGGGTCTCTGCGCGCGGATCGCCCGCCTCGAGCGCCAGCACATGCGCCTGGGTCAGGAAGAACCAGCGTGCATCGCCCGACCTCAGCGCGGCGGCCTTGGCATAGAGGCCGACAAGCGCGCGATTGTCCCGTGCCGCATGGGCGGCAAGCAGGGCGGCGTCCAGCTCTTCGGCGCTCACGGCGCCATGCGCCCGGCCACCCAGGCGTGGAAGTTATGCGTCGGACCATCCATCGCCGGCGAAAAGCGCCCGCCGTCGAAATGCAGCCCGTGGCGGCCGCGCTGCATGCCCTCGACCACGAACACGTCCTCTTCGAAGACCGTACGCCACTGAACGGCGTTCGCGGCGCGCAGGGCCTCGTCGGTGTCGGGCCTGGCGTAAAAGATGTGCACGTGTTCCTCGGTCCGCTCCGGCCCCGAGGGGCGCAGCAGGATGGCAAAGGCGTGGTCGCGGTGCACGCCCAGCAGCACGTTCGGGTAGACGGCGAGGTACTCGGCCCCGGTCATCCACTGGTCGCTGAGCCCGTCGAAATCCGGGAAGATTGCGCCCTCCGGGCCGGTCAGCTGGCGGTAGACGGTCGAGCCCTGGCCGGAATTGTGGTCGGGCGTTTCGATATTGTAGTGATCCTCCAGCCGCGAGTAGCTGTTGAGGCCGGGATGGACCCAGGGCAGGTGGTAGCTTTCGCAGTAATTCTCGACCGCCAGCTTCCAGTTGGCGTTCAGCGACAGGGTGAAGTGGCTTTCCGGCCCGCCATGGTGCCAGTCGCGGTCGAACTCGGCCCATCGCTCCAGTACCGGGGCCATGGCCGTGTCGAAGGCGGGCGCCTGGCCCATCACGTCCACCCAGATCAGCCCGAACCGGCTGGCCGAGCGGATCTCGGTCAGGCCCAGCGTGTCGCGGTCGATAGCGGCGTGCAGGTTCTGCCCCGGCCCGCCTACGTGCGGGGTCGAGACCAGCCGGCCGTCGGTGGCATAGCACCAGGAATGGTACGGGCAGCGGATCGCGCCCTCGATCTTGCGCGGGGCATCCACGAGGATCATGCCGCGGTGGCGGCAGGTGTTCTGGAACACCCGCACCGCACCGTCGCGGCCCCGCACCACCAGCAGCGGCAGCCCGTCGAAATCCACCGGCAGCGCATCGCCGGGCTCGGGCACCTCGGCCTCGGCCACGAGACCCGCCCAGCCGTCGAACAGCAGCCGCGCGCGTTCGGCCGCATGGGTGGCCGGGTCGGTGTAATGCGCGTTGGGCAGGCCGCGGGCCTCGGCGAGGGGCGCGCGGACATGAGACAGGTCTGTGGGCGACATGGCGAACCTCGGGCAATCTGGCGTGATCATTCGAGATTAGGGAAATTGGCTGCGGGCGAATGCCCGAAGACGACATTCCGTGTCGCACCCGTGCCTCAGCGGAAGGGCGTGCCGACCATGAGCAGTTGCCTGTGGAAGGGCAGCAGGTCCTTCTCCTTCACATATCCGGCCTGGCGCGCGGTGCGCATCACCTCGGCCCGGTTGGGGCCGATGTATTCGTAGACCATGCGGCTGATGCGGTTGGCCGACAGACTTTCGGAGGCGGTCCGTGTGGCGTAGCCGACCCAGAAGTTGTTCTGGTAGGACGAGATCCGCGTCAGGTAGTTGAAGGTGAAGGTCACCGCCCCGCGCCGCGCGATCAGCAGCGACACGCCGCTGTCCTGCTGCAGCACGATGCCCCGGAACTCGCGCGTGGGGCCGGCCGTGGGCAACCCCTGGATGCGCATGGCGGACCGTGGCTCGTAACCCCGCACGAAGGTGCGCTCACCCACGCGGAACGCATGGATCAGCCCGACCACGTAGGAGTCGGGGTCCATGAACCCCGGTCGCGAAAAGCGGTACATGCCGCTGGGAAAGACGTCCGAGGGCACGCCGCGCGGCGCCATGCCGAGGAATTCCTTGACCTCGGGATGCGAGAACAAGTCGTCATCGGGGTGACGCAGGGACGCGACAGGTTCCAGCAGGATACGCGCATCCACGCCGAAATAGGCGCAGATCTTGTGCAGGACGTCCGGTCGCGGAAAGCTCTCGCCGCCGAGATACCGGTTGAACTGCGTTCGGTTGATCCCGAGCTCGCGACACAGGGCCGATATGGACGCGGCGTCCTGACACAAAACGCGCAAGTTGGCGCCGAACATGGATCGCAAATCCGCCGGGCTGGGTGAGTCGCTGGTGGCCATGTGTCTGGAATGAGTCCTGCAATGCTCGTGAGGGTGGATTAATATGCCTTCACCATACCCATGAATTGCAACCTTCGCAAAATGGATATGCTCATGACACTACTTGGCGTCAATGCTGACGTCAAACAGCGTCAGCCGACTCGGATTCCGTCACAAATCATCAGGTTCAAGTTCTGTGATGGGCCTTGTGCGATTTGCTTAAAGTGCAGGACAATTTTCGCATAAGGGGAAAGGACACCGTTATGATTGGAGTTGTGCTTTGGAGCGACGTCCAGGAACAGAAGGCCGTCATCTGGTGCGAAGACCACGGAAACCTTGCATTCTTTTCGAAGGGCAGCTGTGGGGCGCTGACGGGCCAGAGGCTGGATGCCGGGGACGTCGTGCAGTTCGACCTGCAGGAGGAGAGCCATCACAGGGTGGCACATAACCCCCGGTTGCTGGCCGAGGACGAGTTTCCGACGCTGGCCAGCGACCTGAGCCGGCACGGAAAGGCCGCGCGGGGAAAGTGTGAAAGGGTCGTGACCGGTTCGTGTTCGGATCTCGGCCAGCTCATCCATTTTCCGTCCGTCGAGGCCAGCCAGGACCAGGAACAAAAGCTGTCAGCCTGACTCGGGGTGCGCGGGACCATTCCCGGCCCCCGGAAACGACAAGATCGCGCCCCATGGCCCGGGACGCGATCCAATGGGGACAAGCCCCAAGGGCAGAACGGCGCGGCGCCCCCGAAGGCGGGAACGCGGGCCGGATCAGGTGCCGCGGGACAGGGCGGCGACACCGGTCCGGGCCGTCTCGCACAGGCCCAGCGGGCGCATGAGGTCGGCAAAGGCATCGACCTTTTCCGGGCTTCCGGTCAGCTCGAAGACAAAGCTGTCGAGCGTGGAATCCACCACCTTGGCGCGGAAGATATCCGCCAGCCGCAGCGCCTCGACCCGCTTTTCGCCTTCGCCCTGGACGCGGAACAGCGCCAGCTCGCGCTCGACCGCGGCGCCTTCGACCGTCAGGTCATGCACGTCGCGCACCGGCACGAGGCGCCCCAACTGCGCCTTGATCTGCTCGATCACCTGCGGCGTGCCGGTGGTGACGATGTTGATGCGGCTCAGGTGCCCCTTGTGGTCGACCTCGGCCACGGTGAGGCTTTCGATGTTGTAGCCGCGCCCGGAAAACAGCCCGATCACGCGGGCTAGAACCCCCGGTTCGTTCTCGACCAGCACGGCGAGCGTGTGCTTTTCCTCGACGTCCGAAAAGGTCGGGCGCAGGTTGTAGGCCGAATGCTTGGTCGAGCCCTTCTTGATGTGCAATGCGTTCATGGTCTCGTCTCCTTACACCAGCGCGGCGCCGGCGCCCTGGATGGCGTCTTCGGCCTTGTCGTCGCCCAGCAGCATCTTGTTGTGCGGCTCGCCCGACGGGATCATGGGGAAGCAGTTCTCGTGCTTTTCCACCAGGCAGTCGAAAATCACCGGGCCGTCATAGGCCAGCATTTCCTTGATTGCCTCGTCCAGATCGTCGGGGTTGTCGCAGCGGATGCCCTTGGCCCCGAAGGCATCGGCCAGCTTGACAAAATCGGGCAGGGCGTCGGACCAGGAATGCGAATAGCGCCCGCCATGCAGCAGGTCCTGCCACTGGCGCACCATACCCAGCCGTTCGTTGTTCAGGATGAACTGCTTGACCGGCAGGCGGTACTGGATGGCGGTGCCCATCTCCTGCATGTTCATCAGCCAGGACGCCTCCCCGGCGACGTTGATCACCAGTGCGTCGGGGTGGGCCATCTGCACGCCGATGGACGCCGGCACGCCATAGCCCATGGTGCCCAGCCCGCCAGAGGTCATCCAGCGGTTCGGGTCCTCGAAGCCGAGGAATTGCGCCGCCCACATCTGGTGCTGGCCGACCTCGGTGGTGATGTAGCGGTCCATGCCCTTGGTCAGCGCCTCGAGCCGCTGCACCGCGTATTGCGGCTTGATGGTCTTTTCCGAGTTCTTGAACTTCAGGCAGTTGACGGCCTTCCAGCCCTCGATCTTCTTCCACCACTTGGCCAGCGCCTCGCGGTTGGTCTTGCGCCCGCGCGCCTTCCAGATCCGCAGCACGTCCTCGAGCACATGGGCCACGTCGCCGACGATCGGGATGTCGGCGGGGATGACCTTGTTGATCGAACTGGGGTCGATGTCGATATGCGCCTTCTTGGAGTTCGGGCTGAACGCGTCGATGCGGCCGGTGATCCGGTCATCGAAACGGGCGCCGATGTTGATCATCAGGTCGCAGCCGTGCATCGCCATGTTGGCCTCGTAAAGTCCATGCATGCCCAGCATCCCCAGCCAGGACTTGCCCGAGGCGGGATAGGCACCGAGGCCCATCAGGGTCGAGGTCAGCGGGAAACCCGTGGCATCGGTCAGCTCGCGCAGCAGCTGGCTGGCCGCCGACCCCGAGTTGATCACGCCGCCGCCGGTGTAGAAGATCGGCTTCTCGGCGGTCTCGATTGCCTCGACCAGCTCCTGGATCGCGTCCGGGTCGCCCTTGACCCGCGGCTTGTAGTGGCTCGCCTCGACGACCTTGGCGGGGGGCGTGTAGGTGCCGGTGGCGAACTGCACGTCCTTGGGGATGTCGATCAGCACCGGGCCCGGACGGCCGGTGGTCGCCACGTGGAACGCCTCGTGCAGCCGCTTGGGCAGCATGTCGGTGTCCTTGACCAGCCAGTTCATCTTTGTGCAGGGCCGGGTGATGCCGACGGTGTCCGCCTCCTGGAAGGCGTCCGAGCCGATCAGGAAGGTCGGGACCTGCGCGGTCAGTACGACGACCGGGATCGAGTCGAGCAGCGCATCGGTCAGGCCGGTCACGGTGTTGGTCGCGCCCGGGCCCGAGGTCACCAGCACGACGCCGGGCTTGCCGGTCGAACGGGCATAGCCCTCGGCCGCGTGGATCGCGCCCTGTTCATGGCGCACCAGCACGTGCTGGATCTCGTTCTGCTGGAAGATCTCGTCGTAGATCGGCAGGGCGGCACCGCCCGGGTAGCCGAATACGACTTCCACGCCCTGGTCTTTGAGGGCCTGGACCACCATTTTCGCTCCGGTCATCTGACGTGTCATCCTGCGTCTCCGTATCTCGTCAGTATCGGCCCTCGGGCCGCTTGGGTCTCAGCAACAAAAAAGCCCCCGAGGGTCAGTCGGGGGCGCATGGGGTACCATTATGGATGTCCGGTTACCGGCCCATGCGCCTTTCTCCTACGATGATTACCAGTCGGGTCATTCCCGTGGGCTCCTTCGTGTTGCGTGCGCGACGTTACGGTCGGGGGCAGGGGGCGTCAACCGGCAAAGCGCGTCGTTTCCTGTCCTCAGGGCGTATTTTTCTTTGCAAATGTTGCGCGAAGGCGCCTGTCCTGCGACATTTTGCTTATCCGCCCCGGTGATTCCCTCCAGGGCCCGGACAATGACCCCGCGCCGCGAATCACGGCGCGGTGGCAAGACGCATGTCCGGCCGTGAGCAACCTGGCGGGTGCCTGACCTCCGTATTTTCACGTAGCTGTGCCGCGTAACGCGGCGAAATTTGCCACCGAAGTCAAAACTTTGGGCTGTCTTTGGTATTCCCCTGCGCCAGCGCGCAAGCTAGTGTGCCCGCACTGTAAACGATCCGCGCATTGCACGACGCGGTGCGTGAAAAAATTCTCGGGAGGAAACTCAATGGATCGTCGCTCATTCCTAAGGTCGTCCGCACTTGGCGGTGCGGCTGCCGCTGCTTCGACGCTGGCCGCTCCGGTCTATGCGCAGGGCAAGCGGACCCTGACCATGGTCACCACCTGGCCGCGCGGCCTTGCCGGCGTCTGGGACTCGGTCGAACGGGTCGCCAACTCGATGACCGAAGCCACCGATGGCCAGATCACCGTCGAGCCCAAGGCGGCCGGCGAACTGGTGGGTGCGCTCGAATCCTTCGACGCCGTCGTGTCCGGCCAGGCCGATATGTACCACGGCGCCGACTACTACTGGGTCGGTCAGCACCCGGCATGGGCCTATTTCACCGCCGTGCCCTTCGGCATGACTGCGCCCGAGATCATGACCTGGTACTACGGCCAGGACGGCATGGCGCTGCACCAGGAACTGGGCGAAGTCTTTGGCGTGCGCTCGTACATCGCGGGCCAGACCGGCGCCCAGGGTGGCGGCTGGTTCCGCAAAGAAGTGACCTCGGCCGACGATTTCAACGGCATGAAGTTCCGCATGCCCGGCCTCGGCGGCGAAGCCCTGTCCAAGCTGGGCGCTTCGGTCCAGGTTCTGCCGGGCGGCGAAATCTACCAGGCCCTGTCGACCGGTGCGCTGGACGCGACCGAGTGGATCGGCCCCTGGTCGGATGAAAAGCTGGGCCTGCAGGAGGTCTGCGACTACTACTACCCCGCCGGTTTCCACGAGCCGGGCGCGGCCCTGTCGGTCGGTATGAATCTCGAGGTCTTCGAGACCCTGACCCCGGCGCAAAAGAAGATCTACGAGATCGCCTGTGCCGACGCCCACCAGGCCAACTACGCCCAGTTCATCGCCAACAACGGCCCGGCGCTCGAGCGCCTCAAGGCCGGCGGCACCCAGATCAAGGAATTCTCGACCGACGTCTGGGAAGCCTTCGGCAGCGCCTCGATCGAGCTGCTGAATGGCTACACCTCGGATGACCTGTTCAAGAAGATCCATGACAGCGCCCAGGCGTCCATGCGGTCCTCCTCGGGCTGGCTCGAAGTGTCCGACAGCTTCTACGCGACCCAGCGCAACCGCGTGCTGTCGTCGATGTAAGCCGCAAGGCGTTTGACAAGCGGGCCGCGCGCGTTGCAGGACGCGCGCGGTCGACACGTTTTCCAGGGGGACAGGGCACATGGGCGACGCACTGTGGTGGTTCGTCAGCAACGTGGGCATGGGGTTCTACAACCTCGTCTACGCATTGACACATCCGACAAGCTGGCTGGACTGGTCCGACAAGGCCAACCTGATGCGCTTTATCTATTACGGCGCCTCGACCGAGCTGTTCTTTGTCGTCTTCGACATCGTCGTGGTGCTGACCATCTTCGGCATGGCCTTTCCGCGCATCATGTGGGGCTATGTGCGCGGGCTTGAAGGGCTGGCCAACACGGTCGGCCGCGCGGCGGCCTGGATCGGCCTGCTCATGGTGCTGCAACAGGTGATGATCGTGTTCCTGCAGTCGGTCTTCCGGCTGGGCGAATTGACGATTGCCCCCTTCGGCTTCGGCTTCACCCAGACCGTCGGCTGGTTCTCGGAAGAACTGAAGCTTTACAACGCCATCGTCGTCGCGCTTTGCGTGACCTATACCTTCGTGCAGGGCGGGCACGTCCGCGTCGACCTGATCTACGCGCCGGTCAAGTTCCGCACCAAAAAGATCATCGACATGTTCGGGTCGCTCTTCTTCATGGTCCCGGTGGCCGTGCTGATGTGGCTTTATGCCTGGTTCTTCCTGTGGCGCAGCCTGATCACGCCCAAGGTCTCGGCCAGCGACAAGCTGGACCTGATGGTGCGCAAGGCGTCGATCGTGAAGTGGAATGTCGAGACCATCGGCTTCTCGCCCAACGGCTTCAACGCCTATTTCCTCTTCAAGATCCTGATGTGCGCCTTCGTGCTGCTGGTCGGGCTACAGGCGCTGGCCTTCTTCTACCGCTCCTGGCTGGAGTTCTGGGAAGGCGAGCAGAGCGCGAACAAGCATCTCGACAAGGACACGCTCGGCGCGGGCGAAGAAGCCTACGAAGGCACCCATTAAAGGGCAGGGGACAGACTTATGCTATTCGGATTGGACGGCGTCGAGATCGGTCTGCTGATCGTTCTTCTCTGCCTCTTCGGGGGGATCCTGTCGGGCTTCCCCGTGGCCTTCGCCATCGGCGGCGCGGGCATCATCTCCTTCGGGATCATCGCCGCGCTCGACAGCGCGGGGCTGCTGATCCACCAGGCCATCGACACCAGCTCGCAGGCCTATAACGACATATTGGCGACGGGGGTGCACCGCGACGCGGTCTCGGTCTTCCGATATCCCGAGTTGCCACGCGTGGCCGAGCCGCTGTTCCCCGGCGGCTGGGAAATGGCGATGAACCGCAACCTGTCGTTCATCATCAACCGGATGAACGAACGGGTCTTCGCCGGCCAGTCGATCGAGACGCTGCTGGCCGTGCTGATGTTCGTCATGATGGGCATCGTGCTGGAACGCTCGAAGATCGCCGAGGACCTGCTGACCACCATGGCCCGCGTCTTCGGGCCGCTGCCGGGCGGTCTTGCCGTGTCGGTGGTGGTCGTGGGCGCCTTCCTGGCCGCCTCGACCGGCATCGTCGGCGCCACCGTGGTCACCATGGGTCTTTTGTCCCTGCCCACCATGCTGCGCAACGGCTATTCGCCCGAGCTTTCGACCGGCGTCATCGCCGCCTCGGGCACGCTGGGGCAGATCATTCCGCCCTCGATCGTGATCGTGCTGCTGGGCACCCTGGCCGGTGACCTCTATTCCACCGCGCAGGAGGCCCGCGCCCAGGCCGCCGGCTGCACCGATGCGCTGACCTTCCTGGGCCGTCCGGCCGTGGTTTCGGTCGGCACGCTGTTCCAGTCGGCCATGCTGCCGGGGATCATGCTGGCCGCGCTCTATGCCGGCTATGCCTTCCTCTACGCGCTCTTTAACCCGTCGCGCGCGCCCGCGGTCGAGATCGAGGCCGCCAACGGCGAGATCATCACCCGCGGCGAAAGCATGACCTGGTTCGTGCTGGTGCCCGTCGCCATCATCGCCGGGGTCATCGCGCTGGGGCAGGTCAACGTCGTCGGCAGTCAGACCGCGCATCTCGAGACCACCGGCGGCGCCGAACGGGTCGACATGCTGCGCACCAATGTGAACGAGCAATGCCAGGCCGCGATGATCGAGCTGCACGGGCAAGAGCGCTGGGATGAAAGCGTCCGCCTGCAGGCCGAGGTCGCGGCGGCCGTCGCCGCCGGCGAGGCCGCGGGAGAGGATGCCACGCCCGAGACCCACATGGTCGAGGCCGCGCCGGTCGGCGGCGGGGTTGCGGCCCTTCTGGTGATCTTCGCACTGGTGCTGGCCGTGGCGCGGGGCATCATGCCCTCCGCCTCGCCCCTGCCGCTGATGGTGGGCGCCGTCGGGCTTGTGCTGATGGCGCTGGTCGACTGGCTCTTCATCGCGCCGACGACCTCGTCGCTGGTCACCGTGCTGATCCTGGCGATCCCGCTGGCCATCGTGCTCTGGTCCTCGCGCGAGGCGGCGGCGCGGCTGGCGTCGAACGACCTGATCCGCGTGGTCTTCCCGCCGCTGGTGCTGATCGTGGCCGTCCTGGGCTCGATCCTTGGCGGCATCACCAACCCGACCCCGGCGGCAGCGCTGGGGGCGGCCGGGGCGATCATGCTGGCCGCCTACCGCAAGCTCAGGGACGAGGGCGGTTCGGGCAAGATCATCATCTGGTCGACCTTCGCCGTCATCATCATGATCCTCGCGGGCGTGAACTTCGACCTGCGGATCAACCAGCAAGAGGTGCCCTTCGAGACCTGGATCGCCTTCATCGTGGCCTTCGCGGCCTACTTGTTCGCCTTCTTCGGGCTGCTCTATGCCTGCTGGGTGCTCTACCGGACGGCCGTGCTGACACCGGTGGTGCGCGAGACGGCCAAGGTGACCTCGATGGTCTTCACGATCCTCATCGGCTCGCAGCTTCTGAACCTCGTGGTGATCTCCTTCGGGGGCGAGCATTACATCCAGCAATTCCTGCAAAGCTTCGATTCGGAGTTCAAGGTCTTCCTGATCGTGATGCTGGTGCTCTTCGTGCTGGGCTTCGTGCTCGACTTCCTCGAGATCATCTACATCGTGATCCCGATCGTCGGGCCGGTGATCTACGGCGGCACCTTCGACCCGAAATGGGTGACGATCATGATCGCGGTGAACCTGCAGACGTCCTTCCTGACGCCGCCCTTCGGCTTTGCGCTGTTCTACCTGCGCGGGGTGGCCCCGGCGAGCGTGACCACGGGCCACATCTACCGCGGGATCATCCCCTTCGTGCTGATCCAGGTCGTGGGGCTGGCCCTGCTGTGGTTCTTCCCCTCGATCGTCACGATCATCCCGGACCTGATCCCGAACTGACCTTACGGGGCGGGGGCGCCGCGCAGCGGCGCCCCCGCCCCCCGGGCGACGCCGCAGGCGGCGCAACCAAATCCTCAATCAAGTCGAGCGCGTCCGCGCGCTTTCATCCTGAAATCCGAGAGGTGACGCCCCTCTCGGGCGGCGTCCTTGCTGGCGCGGCCCGCAGCCTCCGGCGGGAGTATTTCAGGAAAAGTGAAAGGCCGGGCGCGCCCCGATCCGCGCTTCATTGTGCCACGAAACTCCGGGGAGGTCGTCATTGTCGCGCCATTGGTCCAAGAGACAATGGCGACGGGGCTGGCCCCTCGACCTGCCTGCGGAGCCACTGGCGCGAGCGGCCGGACCCTCGTGGAACGCCGTCAGCGCCGGGCGGGACGCGCGCCGGGAAGCGTGATGTTGGCGACCTGCTCGGCAATCGGGTCGGTCGAGAGCGGATGCGCCTCGGCCGCATAATCCTCGGGCTCGGTCATCGGCTCCCACCGGCCGTTGCGGTAAAGCTCGAGCCCTGAAAAGCCCGCCTTGTAACCCATCTTGGGCGAGCCCGGCACCCAGTAGCCGAGGTAGACGTAAGGCAGCCCGGCCTCGCGCGCGATCTCGACATGGTCGAGGATCACGTAGGTTCCGAGCGACTGACGCTGCAGGTCCGGCTTGTAGAAGCTGTAGACAAGGCTCAGCCCGTCCTCGAGCACATCCGTCAGGCAGACCGCGGTCAGCTCCTGGGTGTCGCTCTCGACATATTCCACCACGCGGGTGCGGATCGGCGTTTCCTCGATCATCGCGGCGAATTCGAACACATCCATGTCCGCCATGCCGCCATCGGCATGCCGGCTGTCGAGGTAGTCGCGGAACAGCGCGAACTGGTCCTCGGTCGCCCAGGGTGAGGTCGCCCGGCGGTCCAGTCCCGCGTTGCGCCGCCGCGTCTTGCGCTGGCTGCGGGACGGCTCGAACTTCGACACGTCGATCCGGGCCGAGAGGCAGGCCGCGCAATCGCTGCAGGACGGGCGGTAGAGCACGTTCTGCGAGCGCCGGAATCCCTGCCGCGAGAGCGTGTCGTTCAGCTTGTCCGCCGCCTCGCCCTGGAGCGCGGTGAACAGCTTTCTTTCCATCCGGCCCTCGAGATAGGGGCAGGGCTGCGGCGCAGTCACGTAGAACTGCGGGGCGATGGGCAGGGTGTGGCGCATGAAGGCTCGGTCGGGTCCTCTTTCAGCAGACGTTAGCAACAGGTCGCGGCGCCGCCAACCCCCTCTTTCCGAGCATGGTTCAGGCGCGCCAGAGGGGGGCGCGCCCGGTGGATCGTGGTAGATGCGGCAGGGGCGGATGGCCGGTCACAGCACCGATGCGCGCCTGTTCAGCACGACACTCGACAGGACCATGTCGGTCAGCCCCTGGCCGCGCGGGGTCAGCAGCATCATCAGCACCGACACCAGCTGCAGCGGCGCCACCGCGCAGCTGACATAAAAGCCGGCCGTGTGCAGAAAGGCCTGGCCGCCGTCGAACCGCGCACCGGTGGCGTCGCGGAATTCGATCGCCATCAGCCGCATGCCCAGCGTCGCCGAGCCGCCGGCGATGGTCGCGACCCGGTAGACAAATCCCACCACGGCCATCAGCGCGGGAAAGAAGAAGATGCCGGTGAAGGCCGTGAAGGGCAGCACCAGCGCCGAGATCACGGCGATCAGGGTCGCGTCGATCACGAAGGCCACGCCCCGCTTGATCGTCACCCCTTCGTAGAAGGCCGGCTGGATCTCGGGGTCGGGCAGGTCGGTATAGGCGGGATCGAAGGTCATGGTCTGTCTCATGTGGAAAGCCGCGGGCCCGGGTGCAACCCCGGGCCCGTCGTCCTGTCAGGCGTCTTCGCGGTCTTCGGCCTCGGTGCGGGCCTTGGAGGCCTGCCGGGCGCGGTCTTCCATGAACTGGTCGAACTCGGCCTTGTCCTTGGCTTCACGCAGGCGCTGCAGGAAGGCTTCGAAGTTCTCCTGCTCTTCTTCCAGCCGGCGCAGCGTATCCGCCTTGTAGGCGTCGAAGGCCGAGTTGCCCGAGCTGCGCGAGGCGTGGAAGCGCATCGAGGGGCCGTGCGAGGTGCGGGTGCGGCAGGATTTTCCGAACATCTGTTTGCTCCAGATCATGTAGAACAGAAGGGCGAGGCCAACGGGCCAGAAGAAGACGAAGCCCAGCACCATGGCGGCAATCCAGGCACCCTTGCCCTTGCTGTCAAGCCAGGCTTCGGTGCGGGAAAACCAACCCATGCGCTCGGTGGCGGGGGTATAGGCGGCGGTGGTCATCGAGGTCTCCATTTTGCTGTCCCTTTCGAGGGTGGATGTGAATTCCTTTCACATTGAGGAAGATGGGACCGGGTCATGCATCGCGCAAGGGGCGATGTGAAGTAAATTTACATTTTTCCTGGTTGTGTTTCGAAATCAGTTGGTTAGCAGAATATTTTCGCGGCCTCAGGCGGTGAAATCGGCCGGTTTCGCGCCCGTGAGCCCGGGCAAAAGGGCTGGGTTTATGGGAAACACGTGCCGCGGCGTGCCCGCTGCGGCCCAGACCACGTCGAACGCCAGTAGCCGCGGATCGATCCAGGCGCGGATCGGCGACAGATGCCCGACCGGGGCCACACCGCCGATGGCAAAGCCGGTCTGCGCGCGGATGAGCGCCGCATCGGCCTTGCCCAGCGACTCTCCGGCCACCTGCGTCGCGCGGGCATCGTCCACCTTGTTGCCGCCGGCGGTCAGGAACAGCACCGCCTCGCCGCTCGTCTCTCCGCGAAAGATGATCGACTTGGCGATCTGGTCGAGCACGCAGCCCACCGCATCCGCGGCCTCCTGCGCGGTCCGGGCCTGTCCGACCTCGCGGATATCCGGGGTCAGGCCGGCAGCTTCCAGCGCCGCGCGCACGCGCTTGAGGGATTTCGACATGGGCAGGTTCCTGTTCTTGCGCAGCGAAACTGGCGCGGGCGGCGCGGAAAGGCAAGCCATCGGGATGGGGGCACGGGAGGGATGTCTCCGGCGGGAGTATTTGGGGAATGATGAAAGCAGGGCGCAAATGATCCCCTTCATTGTGCCAATAAACTCCGGGGAGTGTGAGGGGCTGGCCCCTCACGGCGCATCCCGCGCCAGATCGCGCGGGGGTCTTGCACGCGCCCGCGCACCATGCTTCCGTCCGACCCATGACTTTCGCATCGCGCATCACCCGTCTGCCCCGCCCCTTCGAGCCCGACCGCGGGGCCGAGGCGCGGGAGGCCGTGCCGGGGCTCGAGCGGCCGCTGGCCGAGCTGCTGCATGGCGTCGGCGCCTGCAGCCCCTATCTTGGCGGACTCATCCACAAGGAGGCAGGCTGGCTGCCCGGCGCTTTCGATGACCCCGAGGCGGCGCTGGACGCCGTCTGCGCCGGGTTGCGCGACGTGTCGGCGACGGATCTGCCGGACGCGCTGCGGCAGGCCAAGCGGCGGGTGGCGTTGATGACCGCGCTGGCGGACCTGGCCGGGGTCTGGCCGCTGGAGACCGTGACCGGGCGGCTGTCGGAATTCGCGGGCCGCGCGGTGCAGCTGGCATTCGAGGCGACGGTCGGTGCCGAGATCCGCCGCGGCAAGCTGCCCGGCGCCACCGAGGATGATATTCCGTCGGCGGGCGGCATGGTCGCGCTGGCCATGGGCAAGATGGGGGCGGGAGAGCTGAACTACAGCTCGGACATCGACCTCATCTGCCTCTTTGACGAGACCCGCTACGATCGCGACGATTTCCACGACGCGCGCGCCAGCCTGATCCGCGCGACGCGCAAGGCGATGGCGATGCTGTCGGATCTGACCGGTGAAGGCTACGTGTTCCGCACCGATCTGCGGCTGCGGCCCGACCCCTCGGTGACGCCGGTCTGCATGGCCATGGCCGCGGCCGAGGCCTATTACGAGAGCCTGGGCCGCACCTGGGAACGCGCCGCCTATATCAAGGCGCATCCCGCGGCCGGCGACCTTGCGGCCGGCGCGCGGTTCCTCGCGACGCTCAAGCCCTTCGTCTGGCGCCGGCATCTCGATTTCAACGCGATCCGCGACGCCCATGACATGCGGCTGCGCATCCGCGAGCACAAGGGGCTGCACGGGGCGATCACGCTGCCGGGCCATGACATGAAGCTGGGCCGCGGCGGGATTCGCGAGATCGAGTTCTTCACCCAGACACGCCAGCTGATCGCCGGCGGACGCGACCCCGACCTGCGGGTGCGCGGCACCGTGCCGGGTCTGGCGAAACTGGCCGAGAAAGGGTGGATCCCCCCGGACGTGGCCGAGACCCTGACGCGGCACTACCGCGCCCATCGCGAGGTCGAGCACCGGTTGCAGATGGTGCGCGACGCCCAGACCCACGCCCTGCCGCAAAGCCCCGAGGGCATGGCGCGGATCGCGGCCATGATGGACACCGACGTGCCGGCGCTCGAGGCGGACCTGCGCGCCCGGCTCGAAGAGGTGCACCAGTTGACCGAGGGCTTCTTTGCCCCTGACGCCCCCGGCACCTCGGGTGCCGCGCCTGCGCCCGAGGTGCCGGATGGCAGCGAGGCGGTGGTCGAGCGCTGGCGCAGCTACCCCGCGCTGCGCTCGGAACGGGCGGTCGAGATCTTCCAGCGGCTGAGGCCAGAGATCCTTGGGCGGCTCTCGCGCGCCTCGGACCCGCACGAGGCGCTGCTGTCCTTCGACGGGTTCCTGTCGGGCCTGCCGGCCGGGGTGCAGCTGTTTTCGCTGTTCGAGGCCAATCCGCAGTTGATCGACCTGCTGCTCGACATCACCGGCACCGCGCCGGCGCTGGCCCGGCACCTTTCGCGCAACGCGGGCGTCTTCGACGCGGTGATCGGCGGGTCGTTCTTTGCCGACTGGCCGGGCGGGGAGGCGCTCGCAAAGGAACTGGCCGCGCGGCTCGCGGCCGAACGCGATTACGAGGCGCGGCTGGATGCGGCCCGGCGCTGGGGCAAGGAATGGCATTTCCGGGTCGGCGTACACCTTCTGCGCGGTCTCGTGACCTGCGCCGAGGCGGGCCAGCAGTATGCCGACATCGCCAGCGCGACCCTGCGCGGGCTCTACCCCGAGGTGGTGGCCGAGGTGTCGCGACGCCATGGGCCCCCGCCGGGACGGGGCGCGGTGGTGCTGGGCATGGGCTCGCTCGGGGCCGAGCGGCTGAGCGCGACCTCGGATCTCGACGTGATCGTGATCTACGACGACGCGGGGCAGGAGGAAAGCGAGGGGCCCAAGCCCTTGCCCGCGCGGACCTATTTCGCGCGCCTCACCAAGGCGCTGGTCACGGCGATGACCGCGCCCATGGCCGAGGGGCGGCTTTACGAGGTCGACATGCGGCTGCGGCCCTCGGGCAACCAGGGCCCCGTGGCGACCTCGTGGACGGCGTTCAAGACCTACCAGCAGGAGGAGGCCTGGACCTGGGAGCATCTTGCGCTGACCCGGGCGCGGGTCGTGGCGGGCTCGGAGGCGCTGGCCCGGGACGTGGAGCGGTTCCGCTGCGCGCTGCTGTCGATGGGCGGGGCGCAGGAGAAGGTCTTGCACGACGTGGCCGAGATGCGGGCGCGGATCGCGGCGGCCAAGGCGCCCGACGGGCCCTGGGACACCAAGATCGGGCCGGGGCATCTGCAGGATATCGAGCTGATCGCCCAGGCGGGCACGCTGATCGCCGGGGCGCCTTCGCGCTGCGTGGTGGACGGGATCGAGGATCTCGCGCGGCTGGGCTTCGTGGACGGGGCCGGGCGTGACGCGCTGCTGGCGGCACATCGGCTGCTGTGGGCCTTGCAGATCGCAGCGCGGCTGCTGTCGGAAAAACCGCTTGGGCCGGACGCCCTGGGCGAGGGCGCGCGGGCCTTCGTGACGCGGGTCACCGAGGTGGAGACGCCGGAAGATCTGACCGACAAGCTGGCGTCGTGCTGCGCGGCTGCAGCGCGGGTCATCGATGGAATCCTGGAGGAGGTGGCAGGGGATGAAGCAAGTGAGTGAGGACGACCAGCGCGGACTGATTGCCGAGGCCTATGCCATCGAGGGGCTGACCGAGGCCGAGGCGCGGGCGATCTTTTTCGACTGGGCGCTGGGGCTCGCAGGCGTCGAGCCGACCGAGGCGATCGGGCGGCTGCACTCGGTCTATGTCGAGAGCCATCCGCAACATCCGATGACGGCGGTGCTGGCGGCGGGGAAGACCCAGGCCGAGGCGCCGAGGCGGCGGCGCGGCTGGCGCGGACGGCGCGAGGGGGGCGGCGCGTAAGGCGGGGCAAGGGGCTTCATCACGCCTGATGGCATGCCTCAGACCCAGCCCACCGGATTGGCCGGGGCGGCGAGTTCAGCGCGGCAGCTTGGACGCCTCGCGGGCCAGCGCCTCGATCCCGGCCCAGTCGCCGCTGTCCACCTTGTCCGACGGCGCGACCCAGCTGCCGCCCACGCAGAGCGTGTTGGGCAGTGACAGGTAGGTGCCGGCATTGGCCAGCGACACGCCGCCCGTGGGGCAGAAGCGCACCTGCGGCAGGGGCGAGGCCAGCGATTTCAGCGCAGGTGCGCCGCCATTGGCCTCGGCCGGGAAGAACTTCTGCACCGTGTAGCCGCGTTCCAGCAGGCGCATGACCTCGGTCGCCGTGGCGGCGCCGGGCAGCAGGGGCAGGTCGTTTGCCTCGCAGGCGTCGAGGATCGTGTCCGTCGCGCCCGGCGAGACGCCGAACTGCGCGCCGGCGGCCTTGGCGGCTTCGACGTCGGCGGGGGTCAGCAGGGTGCCGGCACCGACCACGCCGCCCGCGACGCCCGACATCTCGCGGATCACGTCAAGCGCCGAAGGGGTGCGCAGCGTCACCTCGAGCACGGGCAGGCCACCCGTGACCAGCGCCCGCGCCAGGAGCGCGGCGGTGCCGGCGTCCTTGACCACAAGGACGGGGATGACGGGGGCGAGCAGGCAAAGTTCCTCTGCCTTCATGCTGGCGGCCTCGGGGGTCATGGGGCTCTCCTGTGGCTGGCCGGGGATGCCTCCGGCGGGAGTATTTTCGGAATAATGAAAGGTCAGACGACCACGGCGGCGCCGGCGGTCGAGGGGCCGACAGAGCGGCGGAAGGTCTCGAAGAGCTCGCGGCCAAGGCCGTTGCCATTGCCGGGGGCGCGGTCGTCGACCGGCGTTCGGGTGTCGAAATCGGGGGCGAGGTCGGTGATTGTGCCGGCCACCGCGTCGACGCGGATCAGGTCGCCGTCACGCACGCGGGCGAGCGGGCCCCCGGCGGCCGCTTCGGGCGTGACATGGATCGCGGCGGGCACCTTGCCCGAGGCGCCGGACATGCGGCCGTCGGTCACCAAGGCGACCTTGAGCCCGCGATCCTGCAGGACCGCGAGGGTCGGGGTCAGCCCGTGCAGTTCGGGCATCCCGTTCGATTGCGGGCCCTGGTAGCGGACGACCACCACGGTATCTTCGGTGAACGCGCCGGCCTTGAAGGCGGCCTTGACCGCCTCCTGGTCGGTGAAGACGCGGGCCCTGGCTTCGATCACGTGACGCTCGGGCGCGACGGCCGAGACCTTCATCATCCCGTGGCCGAGGTTGCCGATCAGCTGCTTGAGCCCGCCGGTCTTCTGGAACGGGTCCGAGGCCGGGCGCACGATCTTGTCGTTCTGCGTTTCGTGCGGGGCATCGTGCCATTCGAGCTTGCCGTCGAGCAGCTTGGGTTCCTGCGTGTAGAGGGCGAGGCCCTCGCCGGCCACCGTCTGCGTGTCGGGGTGCAGCAGGCCGTCGTCCAGGAGCTCTCCGATCAGGTAGGCGAGGCCCCCGGCGGCGTGGAAATGGTTCACGTCGGCCAGGCCATTGGGGTAGACCTTGGCCAGCAGCGGCGTGACCGAGGAGATGGCGTCGAAATCTTCCAGCTCGAGCTGGATGCCCGCCGCCTTGGCCATGGCCGGCAGGTGCAGGATCAGGTTCGTGGACCCGCCCGTGGCCATCAGCCCGACGATTCCGTTGACGAAGGCCTTTTCGTCCAGCACCTCGCCCGCGGGCCGGAAATCGTTTCCAAGCGACGTAATCTCGGCCGCCCGTTCGACACCCGCCACGGTCAGCGCATCGCGCAGCGGCGTGCCGGGGTTGACGAAGCTGGAGCCGGGCAAGTGCAGCCCCATGAACTCCATCAGCATCTGGTTGCTGTTCGCCGTGCCGTAGAAGGTGCAGGTGCCGGGCGAGTGATACGAGGCCATCTCGGCCTCCATCAGCTTGTCGCGGCCGACCTCGCCGCTGGCGAATTGCTGGCGCACCCTGGCTTTTTCGTCGTTCGGCAGGCCCGAGGGCATCGGCCCTGCGGGAATGAACACCGCCGGGATATGGCCGAAGGTCGCCGCCGCCATCACGAGTCCGGGCACGATCTTGTCGCAGACGCCGAGGTAGAGCGCCGCGTCGAAAGTGTTGTGCGACAGGCCGACGGCGGCGGCCAGCGCAATCACGTCACGGGAAAACAGCGACAGCTCCATCCCCGTCTGGCCTTGAGTGACGCCGTCGCACATGGCCGGCACGCCGCCCGCCACCTGTGCCGTGGCGCCCACGCGGCGCGCGGCCTCGCGGATCAGGGCCGGGTAGGTTTCGAACGGCTGGTGCGCCGAGAGCATGTCGTTATACGCGGTGATGATGCCGATGTTCGGCGCGCGCCCAGTGGCCAGCGCGTCCTGGTCCTGGCCCATGGCGGCATAGGCATGGGCCTGGTTGCCGCAGGTCAGGTGGGCGCGGCGTGGGCCGTCCGCGGCCGCCGCGGCGATCTGGTTCAGATAGCGTTTCCGGCTGCCTTGCGAGCGGTCGATGATGGCGTCGGTGACGCGGGCGATGGTAGCGTTGAGCGACATGGGGCCTCCGTCTCTTGCCCCTGTTGTAGTCCGTTAGCGCTAACGGTTCAAGGGGCGGTTGCGCCGGATGCATCGGTGCAGCCCCAGTTTGCGCCTGCGTTGCTGCGGCAATCAAGTCACAGATCGTTTCGAATGCGGGGACAATGAGCGTGTCAGGCGTCATTGTCGGCCGAATTGCCCCATTTCCGCCCTCATTCGCGGCCAAATGGTTAACGGAAGAAACCCGAGGCACGAGACAGGGAGAGGCGAGATGAAACTTCGCACCACTGCAACGATTCTGGGCATGGCGCTGGCACTTGCCGCCTGCGGCAGCGCCCCGCAAACCGTCAGCCGCAACGCCGCGCCCGAAGAGGTGGCGGCGTTCGAGACGCCGCCGCTGCGTATCGCGTCCTACCATGTATCCGTGCCGCGCAGCCTGGCCGCGACCGAGGCGGAATCGTTCTTCCCCTCGGCCGACATTGTCTGGAAGGGCGATCCGGCGGGTGACCGACACCAGCAGGTCGCCGCGATCTTCGAGGATGGCATCCGTCGTTCGGCCGCGCTGATGGGCGACGGGCGCCCGGTTGACGTCCGGATCGAGGTGCAGCGCTTTCACGGTGTGACCGACCGCACGCGCTATTCCGTCGGCGGGCGGCATGAGGTCGACTTTTCCCTGGCGGCCACCGATGCCGAGACGGGCGAAGTGGTGGTGCCGGCCCATGACGTCTCGGTCTGGCTGAAATCGCTGGCGGGAAAGCGGGCCATCGAGTCGGACCAGAAGGGGATCACGCAGAAAGTCCGCGTCACCGATTTCATCGCCCGTGCGCTCTACGAGGAGCTGACGGGGCAGGAGGCGCCCGAGGGCACGATGCCCGTCGTCGTCCAGACCGAAACGGTGGAGGCCGAAGGCGCGCTCTGAGGCTTCCCCAGGCGCGATGGACAGGATATGGGGGCGTCATGGATGACATGTCGCCCCTTTCCCTGCCGCGCCTGCGGATGAAGCCCAAGGCCAATGCCCGCGCCGTGCGTCACGGCGCGCCCTGGGTCTATGACAACGAGATCGTGACCGACCGGCGCACCAAGGCGATGACGCCCGGCGCGCTGGCGGTGCTCGAGGACGCCGACCGGGCCGAGCTGGCGCTGGTCGCCGTGAACCCCAATTCGCGCATCTTTGCCCGGGTGCTGGACGGGCCCGGCGTGACGCTGGACCGCGCCTGGCTCGAGGCGCGGCTGCGCGCCGCCCTGGCCCTGCGCGAGGTGCTGTTCGACGCCCCCTTCTACCGGCTGGTCCATGCCGAGGCGGACGGGCTGCCCGGCGTCATCATCGACCGCTTCGGCGACACGGCCGTGGTGCAGCCCAATGCCGCCTGGGCGGATGTGCTGCTGAATGACCTGGTCGCTGCGCTGGTCTCGGTGACCGGCGTCAAGAACGTGCTGAAGAACGCCGGCGGGCGGACGCGCGGGCTCGAGGGGCTCGACGATGTGTCGACAGTGCCGGTGGGGCAGGCGCCGGATGGGCCGCTGCCGGTGCCGATGAACGGCGCGACCTACATGGCCGACCTGACGGGCGGGCAGAAGACCGGGCTGTTCTTTGACCAGCGGCCGAACCATGCCTTTGCCGCGCGGCTGTCGCGCGGGGCGCGGGTGCTGGACGTGTTCTCCCACGTCGGCGGATTCTCCCTTGCCGCGCTGGCCGCGGGCGCGACTAGCGCGCTGGCCGTGGACGGCTCCGCCCCCGCGCTGGACCTGGCGCAGCAGGGCGCGGCGGCGATGGGTGTCTCGGACCGTTTCGCCACCCGGCAGGGCGACGCCTTCGCCGCGCTCGAGGCGCTGGCCGCCGAGGGCGAGAGCTTCGACGTGGTGATCTGCGACCCGCCCGCCTTCGCGCCCTCGAAACAGGCGCTCGAGGCCGGACTGCGCGCCTATGAGCGGATCGCGAAACTCGCGGCGCCCTTGGTGCGCGAGGGCGGCTTCCTCGGCCTCTGCTCTTGCTCACACGCGGCGGACCTGTCGAAATTCCGCCAGGCCTCGACCCGCGGCATCGGCCGGGCCGGCCGGCGTGGCGCGCTGATCCACACCGGCTTTGCCGGGCCGGACCACCCGCTGCACCCTCAGCTCGCGGAAAGCGGCTACCTCAAGGCGCTGTTCTACCGCCTATGAAGGTGTTGCTGGACACCTGCGTCCTCTACCCGACGGTGATGCGGCAGGTGCTGCTGGGCGTGGCCGAGCGCGGCCTCTTCATCCCGCTCTGGTCGGACCGCATCCTGGAGGAATGGGCCCGCGCGGCCATCAAGCTCGGCCCCCAGGGCGAGGCGCAGGCGCGGGCCGAGATCGCCCAGCTGCGCGCCGCCTGGCCGAATGCCTGCGTGACGTGGAAGCCCTCGCTCGAAAGCCGCCTCTGGCTGCCCGACCCGGCCGATATCCATGTGCTGGCCGCCGCCATCGCCGGCTCGGCCGACGTGCTGGTGACGCTCAACGCCAAGGATTTCCCGCGCGGGACCCTGGCCGAAGAGGGCCTGTCCCGCGCCGCCCCCGATGAATTCCTGATGGGTTTCCACGCGGCGCATCCCGGGATCCTGGCCGAGGTCGCGGAAACAGTCCGCGCCGAGGCCGAACGGCTCTCGGGCGAGAGCTGGCCCATGCGCGACCTGATGAAAAAGGCGCGGCTGCCGCGTCTTGGAAAGGCCCTCGCGGCGCCCGGTCACTAGATCGGCTGGTGTCTGCGTCCGTGGTGATCGGGGGATGCCTCCGACGGGAGTTTATCTGCACAATGAAGTGCGGATCCGCGTCAGCTTCATTGTGCCGATAAACTCCGGGGGGTGTGGGGGGCCGACCCCCCACGGATTGCGTGGTGTGGGGGGCTGGCCCCCCACGGATTGCGTGGTGTGGGGGGCTGACCCAACACGGGTCGTGCGGTGTGGGGGGCTCACCACCCACGGGTCGTGCGGTGTGGGGGGCTGGCCACCCACGGAGAGCGTGATGTGGCGGCTGCCCCCCATCTCCGATTTCAGGCTTCTTCCAACGCGCTGACGATAGGCGAGAAATCCCCGGCCGTCAGGCTTGCCCCGCCGACCAGCGCGCCGTCCACGTTCGAAACCGCAAAGATCTCGGCCGCATTCGACCCCTTGACCGACCCGCCGTAGAGGATGCGCACCGACCGCCCGACGCCCGCGCCGTAGCGCTGCTCGAGCTTGGTGCGGATGAAATCATGCACCTCGCCGATCTGCGCCGTGGTCGGCACCTTGCCCGTGCCGATGGCCCAGATCGGCTCGTAGGCGATGACGAGATCATGGGCCGAGGCGATGTCGGGCAGGGAGCCCGCCAGTTGCCCGCCGATGATGTCGAGCGTATTGGCCGCCTCGCGCTCGTCCAGCGTCTCGCCGACGCAGACCACGGCCACCAGCCCCTCGGCCAGCGCGGCGCGGCACTTGGCGCGGACGTCGCCGTCGCTTTCATCGTGATCGGCACGGCGCTCGGAATGCCCCAGGATCACGTGGGTCGCGCCGGCGTCCTTGAGCATCGCGGCCGAGATGTCGCCGGTATGCGCTCCGCTGGCCTCTGCATGGCAATCCTGCCCGCCGATGGCCAGCACATGGCCCTCGGCCAGCGCGGCGGCGCGGCCGATCAGCGTGGCGGGCGGGCAGATCAGGACGTCCACGCCCGGCGCCGGATGGCTCTTCATCAACGTCTCGATTTCGGCCAGCGACGCGCCGGTCCCGTTCATCTTCCAATTGCCTGCGGCCAGTTTGCGGCGCATGGGCACCTCCCGTTCTGTTTTTCGTTGCGCCCATCCTCGCGACCGGCGCCGGGGCGTCAAGGGTGCTTGCGGTCGCGGGGGCGCGCTGGCACAAGACGGCGACTGGAAATGGGGGCCGGAATGATCCCGAGACTGGACGCAAGGGCGCTGGACGCCCGCACGCCCGAGGCGATGGACGCGCTGCGGCGCGGGGCCGAGGAGGTGGGGTTTCTCACCGTCCACGACACCGGCATATCTACAGCGGAAATCGCCGCCGTGATAGACACTTATCGGGCGTTCTTCAGGCTGCCAGAGGCTGAAAAGCGGGCCGTCGACATGGCGCGCACGGGCTCGAACCGGGGCTGGGGCGCGCCGCGGAGCGAGCAGGTCGATCCCGCCGCCAACCCCGATTTCAAGGAGGTTTTCGACTGCGGCTTCACCCTGCCCGAAGACGATCCCCTGGCCGGGCTTTCGGTCTATGCGCCGAACCTCTGGCCCAAGACGCCGCCCGAGTTCCGCGCGGTCATCAGCGCCTATTACGACCACGCGCTGGAGGTGTCCTTGCGCCTCTTGCGCGCCATAGCGACGGCCATCGGGGCCGAGGCGGACTACTTCGACGACAAGTTCGCCAAGCCCATGGCGCTGCTGCGGGGCAATTACTACCCGCCACGCCCCGGCTGGGCGGGGGACAAGGATTTCGGCATCGGCGCGCATACGGATTACGGCTGCCTGACACTGCTGGCCGCCGATGGCACGCCGGGGCTCGAGGTGCTGGGCGCGGATGGCAACTGGCTGCCGGTCAACGCGCAACCCGGCGAGTTCGTCATCAACTTCGGCGAGATGCTCGAGATGTGGACCGGCGGCCGCGTCAAGGCGACGCTGCACCGGGTGATCGGCGGCAGCGAGGAGCGGATCTCGGTCCCGCTGTTCTTCAATCCCGCCCATGACACCAACGTGGCGCCGATGGGCAGCAGCAAGGTGATCCGCGCAGGCGATCACCTCGAGAAGCGGTTCAACGAGACCTACCTGCACCTGGCAAAGGGCTGAACGCCGTTCAGCCGCGCGCGATGTAGCCCTCGATCACCTCGACTTCCTCGGTCGAGCCGAAGACCAGCGGGCAGAAGGCATGGGGAGTCTCGGGTACGAGGTCGAGGATACGGGTCGCGCCGTCGCTGGCCTTGCCGCCGGCCTGTTCCACGAGAAAGGCGATGGGCACCGCCTCGTAGGCCAGCCGCAGCCGGCCACGACCGTAGCCCTTGCGGGCGTCGGCGGGATACAGAAATGCGCCGCCTTTCAAGAGGATACGGTGCAGGTCACCGACGGCGGCCGCCAGCCAGCGCATGTTGAAATCCTTGCCCCTCGGCCCGTCGCGGCCCAGCCGCACATCGGCGGCATAGGCCTGCAGCCCCGCGCTCCAATGCCGTTCGTTCGAGGCGTTGTAGGCCAGCATCGAGCTTGCGGCGGGCAGCATGGCCCGCTCGGTCGTGATGCGGAAATCGCCGGCGACGTGGTCGTAGGTCGCGATATGCGTGCCGTCGCCCAGCGAATAGGCGAAATCGGTGGAATGGCCGAAACAGGCATAGCCCGCGCCCACGGCTTCGGACCCCGGACGGCGGAAGTCGCCCGTTCCGGCGGGGTAGATCGCGAAGAGCGTGCCAAGGATGCCACCGATCCCGATCGAGCCCGAGCCGTCGATCGGGTCCATCGCCAGGTCGAAGGCGCCGTTCGGGTCGAGCGTCACGACCTCTTCGGCCTCTTCGGACAAGACATGACGGATGTCGCAGCCCCTGAGCGCGTCCAGCATGAAGTCATGCGCGCCCACATCCAGCGCCTTTTGGGCATCGCCGGATTCGTTGTTGCCCACCAGCGCGGCGGGATCGCCCGGCAGCGTCCCGGCGGCCAGCCGTTCGGCCAGGGGCGGCAGCGCCTCGGCGATGTGGCGGACGATGCGCGCGGCCCCGGCATCGGGCAGGTGCTCGTGCAGGAAGGGGCCGCGCGGGGCCGTGTCGTTGGGCAGCTTCAGCATGGGCGGGGTCCTTTTCCGGGTTAACCCGGTCTTAACCAACCGCGCCCATGCTGTCAGGGGCTTATTCGGCGGCCAACGCCATGTCGGTGGGCAATGCGATGTCCAGCACGCCCTTGACGGCGCGCGCGGCCTCGGCCCCCTTGGTCACGAAATGCTCGCGGTAGAAGGCGGTCAGCAGGTCGGTTTCCTGGTAGTTGTGCGGGGTGAGCGAGACGGAAAAGACCGGCACATCGGTCTGCATCTGCGCCTCCATCAGGCCGGTGACGACCGCGCCGGCGACAAAGTCGTGCCGGTAGATGCCGCCGTCCACGACAAAGGCCGCGGCGACCACGGCGTCGTAGCGACCCGTGCGGGCGAGGCGCTTGGCCAGCAGCGGCATCTCGAAGGCGCCGGGCACGTCATAGGCGTCGACCTGCGCGCCGGGCAGGATCTGCGCGGCCTCGGCCAGGAACCCTTCGTGGGCGCGGTCGACGATGTCTGCGTGCCAACGTGCGCGGATGAACGCGATGCGGGTGGTGTCGTAAGTGGTCATGTCGGAACCCTCCGTTTGAACAAAAGGTCCCAGGGGTCAAGCCGTCAGCGCGCGCGAGACGCGCACCTTAGGTCCTCTTCCATCCGGACTGTTACCGTCGGCCCCGGAATTCCACCGGTATCTGCTGACCCTTTCGCTGTGAAAGGCGCTCGCGGGCTGTCACCGCCGGTGGGGAATTGCACCCCGCCCTGAGAACACGGCCAGACATAGCTTTCGAGGACGGGTCCGCCTAGCCCCCGAGCGACATGTCACAGGGATTGTGCGAATTTGTGCGTCAAAGATGTGCAAGCGCCCGGCGCGCCCAGTCGCAGGCGACCTCCGGGTCGTCCATCGCGGCTTCGGGCAGGGTCCAGTAGGGCATGGCGCCGGACTTGCCGTTGTCGCGGGTATAAACCCAGCGGGTGCAGCCTTCGGCCTCGAGCTGGGGGATGAAAGCGCCCGCGCCCTTCAGCAGGATCTGCCCGTCACCGCGCACCATCGCGAAGATCGTGCCGTCGTGATAAAGGCACATCCCGCCCATCATCCGGCGCGTCGTGACATCGCCAAGCCCGTCGAAGAGCTCGCGGACATAGGCGATGTCCTCGGCGCCCAGGCTCATTGCTGGCCGCGTTCCGCCGCCAGCTCGCTCACGTCTTTGAACTTGATCGATTCGCCGCAGCCGCAGGAATCGGTGACGTTGGGGTTGCGGAACTTGAACCCCGATTCCAGCAGCGTGTTTTCATAGTCGATCTCGGTGCCGAACAGGAACATCTGTGCCATCGGGGCGATCATCACCCGGGCGCCATCCTGTTCGACCACCTCGTCGGCGGAATCCGCGGTATCAACGTATTCCATCGTGTATTCCATCCCCGCGCAGCCGCCCTTCTTGAGGCCGATGCGCAGGCCCGCGCGTCCGTCACGCTCCATCAGGCGCGTGATCTGCTTGACGGCCGAGGGGGTCATGCTGACCGCCTGCTTTCCGGGAATTGCGAACATGGTGCGTGTCTCCTTCCGGGTCAATTTATGCCTTTGACGCACATGTCTCAAGGGAGGGCGTGGACACGAACCTGTGCGGCGATGCAGGGTGGCGCACCGAACTGGAATGCTTATCAACTTGTCATACCAGTTGGCCGCGTGTAGTTTGCATGCGACTCGAAGGGGAGAAGCCCATGCAAAGCGCCAATGACCCGTTCGCACCCATCGCGCGGCAACGGCTGTCGGACCAGGTGTACGATCGGCTGCGGGGCATGATCGTCTCGGGCCAGCTTGGCCCCGGCGACACGGTCCCGTCCGAACGGGTGCTGATGGAGCGGTTCGGTGTCGGCCGTCCCGCCGTGCGCGAGGCGATGCAGGCGCTGGCCAACAAGGGGCTCATCACCATTTCGCAGGGCGAACGCAGCCGGGTGAACGCCCCCACGGCCGATATCGCCATCGGGCAGGTGGACGAGATCGCCAAGATGCTGTTGTCCTCCGAGCCGGCGAACCTTGGTCATCTCAAGCAGCTGCGCAAGATTCTCGAGACGGGGACGGTCGCGCTGGCCGCGCGTCATTGCGGCGAAGGGGACGCCCAGGCGCTGCGGGACCTGGTCGAGGTGCAGCGCGCGGCGGTGGGCGATCCCGAGGGCTTTGTCGCTGCCGACATCGCCTTTCACGTCGCCATCGCGGGATTGACTGGCAATCCGCTGCTCCAGACCGTCACCGGCGCCATGCTGACTTGGCTGCGCGATTACTACGCGCCGCTGCTGCGCTGGTCGGGGCGCGAGGCGACGACGCTGGTGGAACATGCGCGGCTGGTCGATCACCTGGCCGCCGGGAATGCCGAGGCGGCCGTGGCGATGATGACCGCCCATCTCGACCGCTCCGACCCGCTTTACACCGCCGAGGCACGGTCATGATCGGGCCCGACCGGATCGAGGCCGATTACCTCATCGAGACCGCGTTCGACCCGCGGGCGGCGGCCGAGATCATGGCGGGAGAGCAATCCTCGGGCACCTTCCGCCCCGTGCCGGGCGAGACGCCGGAACTGAAGGCCCGTGCCGCTGCCCGCATCGAGCGGCTGGAGGTGATCGGAGAGGTGTCCGCCCCGTCCTTGCCCGGCTCGGGCCTGCCGAAATCGGGCGGGGGCCTGCGGCAACAGGCGCGTGTGACGCTCAGCTGGCCGCTCGCCAACCTCGGGCCGTCGCTGCCGAACCTCGTGGCAACTTTGGCCGGTAACCTGTTCGAGTTGAAGTCATTTTCCGGTTTGCGCCTGCTTGATCTGCGCCTGCCGGATGCCTTCGCCGCCCGATACCCGGGGCCGAAATTCGGCATGGCTGGCACGCGCGACCTGTCGGGCGTCGAGGGCCGCCCCCTGATCGGCACGATCATCAAGCCCAGCGTCGGCCTCACCCCCGAGGACACGGCCGCGCTGGTGGCCGAGCTGTGCGCCGGCGGCATCGATTTCATCAAGGATGACGAGTTGCAGGCGGACGGCCCCGCATGCCCCTTCGACGCCCGCGTCCGTGCCGTGATGAACGCGGTTCACCGCGCCGCAGACAAGACGGGCCGCAAGGTCATGGTCGCCTTCAACCTGACCGGAGAGGTGGACGAGATGCGCGCGCGGCACGACCTCGTGCTGGCCGAGGGCGGCACATGCGTCATGGCCTCGGTCAACGCGGTGGGGCTGTCGGGCATGATCGCGCTGGGGCGGCATTCCCAACTGCCGATCCACGCCCATCGTTGCGGCTGGGGCGCGCTGACCCGCGCGCCGCTGCTTGGCTGGGATTATGCCGCCTGGTCAAAGCTTTGGCGACTGGCAGGCGCGGACCACATGCATGTCAACGGGCTGGACAACAAGTTCACCGAAAGCGACGAAAGCGTCATCGCCTCGGCCCGGTCGCTCTCCGATCCGCTTTTTCCCGATGCACCCATGCGCGCGGTGCCGGTGTTCTCGTCCGGCCAGACCGTCCACCAGGCGGCGGGCACGCTGGCGGCGGCGGGCGGGCCGGACCTGATCGTCACGGCGGGCGGCGGCATCGTCGCGCATCCGGGCGGCGTCGCGGCGGGGGTCGAGGCGATGCGCGCGGCCTATGACGCGGCCGGGCAGGGGATCGACGCGGCAACCTACGCCAGGGACCACCCCGCGCTGGCCGCCGCGCTGGCGGCGTTCTGAGCCATGGCGCCGCGGCTCACCTTCTACGGCGACGATTTCACCGGCTCGACCGCGGTGATGGAGGTGCTGACTTTCGCCGGCGTCCCCACGTTGCTGTTCCTCGCGCCGCCGGCGCCCGAGGTGCTGGCCCGCTACCCGGAGGCGCAGGCCATCGGCGTGGCCGGCATCGCCCGGTCGCAAACCCCGGACTGGATGCGCGCCGAACTGCCGCCGATCTTCGCGGCGCTGCGGCGCCTTGGTGCGCCGCTGGTGCATTACAAGGTCTGTTCGACCTTCGATTCCGCGCCCCATGTGGGCTCGATCGGTGCGGCGGCCGAGATCGGGGCCGAGGTCTTCGCCCCCGATTGGATCCCGCTGGTGGTCGGCGCCCCGGCCATCGGGCGCTACCAGGTCTTCGGCAACCTCTTCGCCGGGTCCGAAAGCGGCATCCACCGCCTTGACCGACACCCGGTCATGGCGCGCCACCCGGTGACGCCGATGGACGAGGCCGACCTTTGCCGCCATCTCTCCCGTCAGACCGACATGGCCACCGGTGTGGTCGACATGGCCGCGATGACCTCCGGCCGTGGTGACGCGGCGCTGGCCGAGGCGCGGGCGACGGGCGCCCGGATCATCGCGCTCGACGCGCTGGACGACGCGACCCTGGCCGAGGCGGGGCGGCTGATGTGGGCGGGCGGGGCCGGAGGATTCGTCCTTGGCTCGCAGGGGGTCGAATACGCGTTGACCGCCTATTGGCGCCGCACAGGCCTGCTGCCGGCCGAGCCCGAACCGTCCGTGCTGACGCCGGTCGACCAACTCTTCGCCGTCTCCGGCTCCTGCGCGCCGACCACCGCGACACAGATTGCCCGGGCCGACGCGGCGGGGTTTGCCGTGCTCGATTTAGACGCCTCGGACCCCGGCGCGCTGGCCGCCGAGGCGGCACGGACCCTCGACGCCGCGCTCGACCTGCTGGGCCAGGGCCGCGATGTGCTGGTCGCCACCGCCCGCGGCCCGGACGACCCGCGCGTGACCCGCCTGTCGGCCGCCGAGAACGACAGCCTCGGCGCGGCGCTCGGGCAGATCGTTGCCGAAATCCGCCGCCGCACGGGACTGCCGCGCATCGCCATCGCGGGCGGCGACACCTCTGGCCATGCGCTCAGCGTCCTCGGGGCCGAGGCCCTGTCGGCCGTCGCCCCTTTGGCCCCCGGCGCGCCGCTCTGCCGCGTGCATTGCCCGGCTGACGCGACCCTCGACGGGCTCGAGGTCACGCTGAAGGGCGGCCAGATGGGCGCCCCCGATTTCTTCATCACGACCAAGACCGGGGCCACGCGGCCCGGCGCATAAGGGAGACAGACCATGACCAAGATTGCCCTCTTCGGGGCCGGCGGCAAGATGGGCGTCCGCCTGGCCACCAACCTGAAAGCCGCTAACTACGATGTGCTTCCGGTCGAGGTGACACCGGCCGGACAGGAACGGCTGCACGCCGAAACCGGGCTCACCTGCGTCGAGCAGTCCGATGCACTGGCCGCCGCCGACACGGTCATCCTCGCCGTGCCCGACCGCCTGATCGGCACGGTGCTGCGCGGGTTCCTTGCCGAGCTGAAGCCCGGCACCGCCGTCATCATGCTGGACGCCGCAGCACCCCATGCCGGCACCCTGCCGCAGCGCGACGACGTCACCTATTTCGTCGCGCACCCCTGCCATCCGCCGCTCTTCAGCGACGAAACCGACCCGGCCGCGCAAAAGGACTATTTCGGCGGCATCGCGGCGAAACAGCATATCGTTTGCGCCCTCGCGCAGGGCCCCGAAGAGCATTATGCCAAGTGCGAGGCCATCGCGCGGGCCTTCTACGCCCCCGTGATGCGGTCGCACCGGGTCAGCGTCGAACAGCTGGCAATCCTGGAACCGGCCCTGTCGGAAACCGTCGGCGCGACCTTCGCCAAGGCGCTCAAGGATGCCACGGACGAGGCGGCCCGGCGCGGCGTGCCCTACCAGGCAGCCGAGGATTTCCTGCTGGGCCATATGACGATCCTCCTGGCCACTGCCTTCGGCTTCCAGCCCGGCGGACGGTTGTCCGACGGCTGCCTGCTGGCGATCGAAGAGGCGCAGCCGGTGATCTTCCGGGACGGCTGGCTGGACAAGGTGTTTGCGCCCGAGGCGATCAAGGCCTCTGTCCAGTCGATCTGCCGCTGAACAGCGTTCAACGCGCCGCGGGGCCTTGAGCCTCGCGCGCGTTCGGGGTAGGCGCGGGGCTTCGTTTTTCAGCCCTTGGTGCGCCCATGTCCGGTCCCGTCCTTGCCGTCGATTTCGGCACCTCGAACTCTGCCGCCGCGATGCTCGACGGGGGCCGCGTGCGCCGCTTGCCGCTTGAACCCGGCGCGGACACGCTCCCCACGGCGGTGTTCTTCCCGACCGGAGGGACCATGCGCATCGGCGAGGCCGCGGCCGCGGCACTGATCGACGGCGAAGAGGGGCGCTACATGCGGGCCCTGAAATCCGTTCTCGGAACGCCGCTGTTCCACGAAAAGCGGCTGATCGGCGGCAAGCGTCGGACCCTGGCCGAGGTGGTCACAGCCTTTCTGTCCGCGTTGAAGACCGGGGCCGAACGCGAGGCAGGTGTCACCTTCACCCATGTCCTGTCGGGCCGCCCCGTTCATTTCCACACCCGCGACGCCGACCGCGACGCCCAGGCCAAATCCGACCTCCGCGGATGTTACGAAGCGGCCGGCTTTACCGAGGTCGATTTCCTCTTCGAGCCCGAAGCGGCGGCCCACGCGGCCGAACCGATCACCGGCCTTGGCCTGATCGTCGACATCGGCGGCGGCACCTCGGACTTTTCGGTCTATCGCCGCAAGCGCGACACGGTCGAGATCCTCGCCTCGCACGGCATCCGCCTGGGCGGCACCGATTTCGACCACGCCGTGTCGATGGCCCATGCCATGCCGCTGCTGGGCCTGGGCGGAGAACTTACCCGCAGCCTCGCTGATGGCCGCTTGCCCGTGCCGCGCCAGATCTACGCGGACCTCTCGACCTGGGCGATGATCCCCTTTCTCTACACGGCCGAGACGCGGCGCATGGCGCAGGACCTGCTCGATCACGCGGTGGACAAGCCGGCGATGACGCGGCTGGTGACGGTGCTGCGGGACGAGCTGGGCCATGACCTGGCCTTCGCGGTCGAGGCGGGCAAGATCGCCGCCAACAGCGGCACGGCGGCCGAGATCGACATGGGCCTGATCGAGCCGCGCCTGGCCGCGCCGGTCACACCCGGCTCGCTCACCCGCGCGCTGGACCCGCAGCGCGACGACCTGCGCACGGCCGTCTACGAAACGCTCTTTGGCGCGCAGGTCCAGCCCGCGCAGATCGACCACGTCGTGCTGGTGGGCGGCTCGAGCCTCATGGAGCTGGTGACCTCCGAGCTGAAGGCGATCCTGCCGCAAGCGCGCCAGCAGCGCAGCGCGGCCTTCACGGCCGTGGTCGACGGGCTGGCGCTGGCCTCGGCGACACGTTGAGAGCGGGCTGAACGCCGTTCAGATCCCGAGCCGGTCGCGCATCGCGAACCAGGTCATCGCCAGCACCAACAGCGGCGTACGCCCCATGCCGCCGCCCGGAAAGGGCAGGGCGGGCACGCGTGCCATGGTATCGAACCCCTCGGCCTCGCCCGCGATGGCCTGCGCCATCAACAGGCCGGCATGGGTCGCTGTCCCCAGCCCGTGTCCGGAATAGCCCGAGGCGCTCAGCACGTTCGGCGCCAGCCGCGCGAAATAGGGCGCCCGCCGCCGCGTGATCGCCAGCGTGCCACCCCAGGCATGGGTGATCTTCACATCCTTGAGCTGCGGGAAGACTTGGCTCATCGGCTTGCGCACCACTGCCTCGATATCGGACGGAAACCGGTAGCCATAGCTCTCGCCACCGCCGAACAGCAGCCGGTTGTCATGGCTCATGCGGAAGTAATTCACGACGAACTTGGTGTCGGCCACGGCCACGTCGCGGGTCAGCACGGCCCCCGCCTCCAGCGGCTCGGTCGCCACGATGAAGTTGTTGATCGGCATGACCCTTGCGGCCACCTTGCGGTCGAGCGTGCCGAGATAGCCGTTGCAGCCCAGCACGACGTGTTCGCAGACCACGCGGCCATGACCGGTCTTGACCACCGGCTTTGCCCCATGCTCGATCCCGTGCACCCGGCTGCCTTCGAAAACCTGCACTCCGGCCGCCAGGCAGGCCCGTGCCAGCCCCAGCGCGAAGGCCAGCGGGTGCAGGTGACCCGCGCCCATGTCCAGCATACCGCCCCTGTAGGCGGGCGAGCGGCACAGCTCGCGCCCCTTGGCCTCGTCCAGCAGCTCGATCCGGTCATAGCCGTAGTCGCGCGCCAGCATCTCGGCTTCCTCGTGGATCTCGCGCCGCTCGCCATCGGTGTAGCCGTAGGTGGCGACCCCGTCCCGCAGGTGGCAGTCGATCCCGTGCCGCGCGATCAGCCCGCGCACCACGGCCTTCGCCTCCTCGGCCAGGGCCCACAATTTTCGCGCATCATCGCGCCCGACCAGCCGCTCCAGCTCCGGCTGGTGCATCCGCTGGCCCGAGCCCAACTGTCCGCCATTGCGCCCCGAGGCGCCAAAGCCCACGCGCTGCGCCTCGACCAGTGCTACGGAATAGCCCCGCTCCGCCAGGTGCAGCGCCGCCGAGAGCCCGGTATAGCCGCCGCCCACGACGCAGACATCCGCCCGAACCTCGCCCTTCAGCTCGGGACACCGCGCAAGGGGCGCCACCGTCTCGGCATACCAGCTTTGCGGATATTCCCCTGCAGGGTCATTGGCCGTCAGCAGATCCATGCCCGATCCCACATCTTCATTGTTTTCCAAATACCTCGGGGGAGTCACCGCAGGTGACGGGGGCTGGCCCCCCCGGGCGGCTACGCCGCCCAATAGAAACCGGGCGGATACGCCGCCCAACAAAAACCCGGCGGCTCTGCCGCCTTTGAAAGCAGCGCCGGCGCAGCCGGCGCCCCCGGTCGGATCACGCAGTGATCCGAAACCGACCTCACACGTTCAGCAGCAGGTGCTCGCGCTCCCACGGAGAGATCACCTGCAGGAATTCCTCGTATTCCGCCCGCTTCACCGCCATGTAGACCCGCGCGAAATCCGGCCCCAGCACATCGTGCAGCGCCGTCGCGCCTTCGAACAGCTCGAGCGCATCGCCCATGACGCGGGGGATGTCGCCCTCGGCCTCGTAGGCATCGCCCTTGTACTGCTTGGAGGGCCAGCTTTCCTCCATCAGCCCCAGGTAGCCGCAGGCGAGCGAGGCGGCGATGCCGAGGTAGGGGTTGCAATCCATCCCGGCCAGCCGGTTCTCGACCCGCCGCGCCTGGGCGTCGGACAGCGGCACGCGGATGCCGGTGGTGCGGTTGTCGCGCCCCCATTCCAGGTTGATCGGCGCCGCGTGGTCGCGCACGTAGCGGCGGTACGAGTTCACATAGGGCGCCACGACCGCGATGGCGGTCGGCAGGTACTTCTGCATCCCGCCGATGAAGTTGTAGAAGGCGTCGGTCTCGCCCCCTTGCGGCCCCGAAAAGATGTTCTGGCCGGTCTCGATATCCATGACCGAATGATGGACATGCATCGCGCTGCCGGGCTCGTCGGCGATGGGCTTGGCCATGAAGGTGGCAAAGCAATCGTGGCGCAGCGCCGCCTCGCGGATCAGCCGCTTGAAAAAGAACACCTCGTCCGCCAGCTTGACCGGATCGCCGTGCCGCAGGTTGATCTCGAGCTGGCCGGCGCCGCCCTCCTGCGTGATGCCGTCGATCTCGAAGCCCTGCGCCTCGGCGAAATCGTAGATGTCGTCGATCACCGGGCCGAATTCGTCCACGGCGGTCATGGAATAGGCCTGGCGCGCGGCGGCGGGGCGGCCCGAGCGGCCCATCATCGGCTGGATCGACTTGGCCGGGTCGAGGTTGCGCGCCACGAGGTAGAATTCCATCTCGGGCGCCACGACCGGCTTCCAGCCCTGCGCCTTGTAAAGATCTACCACCCGTTTGAGCACGTTGCGCGGCGCGTATGGGATCGGCCTGTCCTTGCGGTCATAGGCGTCGTGGATCACCTGCAGCGTCCAGTCGCCCGTCCAGGGCGCGGCCGTGGCAGTGCTCATGTCGGGGCGCAGGATCATGTCGCGCTCGAGGAAATCCTCGTCCGGGACATCGACCCAATCGCCGGTGATGGTCTGGAAATAGATCGAATCCGGCAGGTGGAAGTACTTCTGCCGCGCGAACTTGGTGGCCGGCACCGCTTTGCCGCGGGCAATGCCCGGCAGGTCCGACACGATGCATTCCACCTCGTCCAGCTTGCGGTCCAGCAGGTAGTCCCGGGCGGTTGTCGGAAGGCCGTCGGTCCAGTCGCTCATGCGATCCTCTCGGTCTTGAAAAAGGCGGCAAAGCGGTCGCCCCAGAGCGCGCCATCGGTGGTGGCATCGTCAAGGCCGCCACCGGCCGTGGTGCGCAGGGTCTCGGGCACGGCCGCGCCGCGGTGGGTGATGAGGCCGCGAATGAACGCGGCCCCGTATTCGGGATGCGCCTGCACCGTCAGGATCGGCGCATCGTCGTAGACCAGCGCGGCATTGGCGCAAAAGTCGTTGCTGGCCAGCACGTGGGCGTGGTCGGGCAAGGCGACCACCTGGTCCTGGTGCCAGGCGTTGAGCGCGGTCGTGCTGCCATCCGCCAGCGCGTATTCCGTGCGCCCCACCGCCCAGCCGCCGGCGAATTTCTCGACCCGGCCGCCAAGCGCCTGGGCGATGACCTGGTGGCCGAAACAGACGCCGACCAGCGGGCGTTTCGCCGCCGCAATGGCGCGGATCAGCGCCTCGAGCTGGGCGATCCAGGGCAAGTCCTCGTAGGCGCCGTGCCGCGAGCCGGTGACAAGCCAGCCATCGGCCGCCTCGGGCCCGTCCGGGAACTCACCATCGACCACGGCCCAGTGGCGGAATTCGAACCCGTGCCCACCCAGAAGCCGCGCGAACATGGCGTCGTAATCGCCCGTTTCGGGGCGAAGCGCATCCGGGGCGTGCCCGGTCAGAAGAATGCCGATCAGCATGAGTCACCTTGGGAGTTGTGACAGGCGTAACCCGCCCGTCACACCGTGTCGAGGTAGATTTCGACCTGTTCCGTCGGGGTCAGCTCATCCATGTAATGCGCCTCCTGCCGCTTGGTCTGCAGCAGGTTGCCGATCAGCTCGGGCGAGAAGATGCGCTTGATATGCGCCCCCGCCTCGAAGGCATCCATGGCCTTGACCCAGCCGTCCGGCAGGCGCGGCAGGTCAAGCGCATAGGCATTGCCGGTGATGGGCGCGGGGGGCTCGCGCCCGTCCTCGATCCCGTTCAGCGCGGCGCCGAGGATGGCGGTCAGCAGCAGGTAGGGGTTCACGTCGCCGCCCGCCACCCGGTGCTCGATCCGGCGCGATTTCGGGCTGCCCGAAGGGATGCGGATCGCCGAGGTGCGGTTCTCGTAGGCCCAGCAGGCGCCGGTCGGGGCATGCGCTTCGGGCACCAGCCGGTCGTAACTGTTGGCATGGGGGGCGAAGATCAGGGTGGATTCCTGCATCGCCTCGAGCAGGCCGTTGACCGCGTGGCGCATCGTGTCCGTGCCTTTGGGCCCGCCATCGTCGAAGACGTTGTTGCCCTGGGCGTCGAGGACCGAGAAATGCACGTGCAGGCCGCTGCCGGCGTAATCTTCGTAGGGTTTCGCCATGAAGCTGGCGGCAAAGCCGTGCCGCCGCGCCAGCCCCTTGACCAGCATCTTGAAGAGCCAGGCATCGTCGGCGGCCCGCAGGGCGTCGGGGCCATGGTCGAGGTTGATCTCGAACTGGCCCAGACCCGCCTCGGAGATGGCGGTATCGGCCGGAATGTCCATCTCTTCGCAGGCGTCGTAGAGATCGGTGAAGAAGCTGTCGAAACTGTCCAGCGCCCGGATCGACATGGTCTCGGCCGCCTTGCGGCGCTTGTTCGACCGCGGGCTGATCGGGACCTGCAGGTTCCGGCCCGAATCGTCGATCATGTAGAATTCCAGCTCGACCGCGACGACGGGGGTCAGGCCGCGCGCCTTGTAGCGGTCGAGCACCGCGCGGAGCGCATGGCGCGGGTCGCCCTCGTAGGGGCGGCCGTCCTCGCGGTACATCCAGATCGGCAGCAGGGCGGTGGGCGCCTCGAGCCAGGGCATGGGCATGAAGCCGCGTTCCGTGGGCCAGAGCACCCCGTCTCGGTCGCCGCTTTCGAAGACCAGGGGGGAATCGTCGATATCCTCGCCCCAGATGTCGAGGTTCAGCACCGAGAGCGGAAAGCGCGTGCCGTCGCGGATGATCTTGTCGGCAAAGCGGGTTGGCACGCGCTTGCCGCGGGGTTGGCCGTTGAGGTCTGCGGCCGCGACGCGGATCGTGCGGACCTGGGGGTTCTTGCGGAGCCAGTTCTGGAGCATGGGGGCCTTCCGGGAATTTGATCAAATTATGAGGGAGGCGATGCAGGCTGGCAAGGGGGGTGTTGGGCGGGACGTGGCGTTTGGCGGTTTTTGCCAAGGCTTTGGGCATGTGGATGGGACGGAAGCGGGGGGCTGTCTGCCCCCCACACCCCCCGAGAGTTTATTGGCACAATGAAGGGGGATCGGCGCGGGACGGGGCAGGCAGCCTGCGGGCGAGGGGGGCGGTCTGGCGCGACCAGAGCCAGGTGCCGCCCAGCCGATATGGCGAGGCACCGGCGCCGAGCTTGAAACGGGCGAGGCCGGGCGCGTTCACGGTATCGAGCGTGCCGAGGTCGAGCCAGTCGGTGCCGTGATCCGCCAGCCAGTCGGCGGCGCGGGAAAGGAGCAGGCTGTGGGCGTGGAGGGCGCGGCCTGCTTCGGTCGTGTGGCCGACCTGGTAGGTGGCGCTTTGGCCGTGGCGCAGGAACAGCATGGCGGCGACGGGTTGGCCGTGCAGCTCGGCGGTGAAAAGCTGCGCCATGTGGGGGTTCGCCTCGCTCCAGGCGGCGCAGAATTCGGGCGGCAGGCCGGTGTAACGGCGGGTGCGGCGCTGCTGCCGTTCGGCTGCAAGCAGCCAGTGGTTCGGGTCGGGCGGCAGGACAGAGCGGCGGATCTTGAGCGGCGTTTCTTCGGCGCGGTACAGCCGGTTGCGCCATTTCTGCTGCATCCGGGCGCGGCGGTCGGTGGCGCTGCCGCGCAGGTCCAGCCGGGCGAGGGTGGCCGGGGTCATGATCGGGAGGAAGCCGGCCTGGGCCAGTTGGCCGGGCGGGTCGGTTTCGGCGTTCAGAAGCACCGGATGACGCAGGGCACGCAGGGCTGCGGCGAGATGCCCGGCATCCGGCGCCCCGGCCCAGAGCGGCCCGCGCGAGATCAGCCCGACGCGGCCGATCAGCGGCAGGCGCCGGGTCTGCATCAACGCCAGTGCCAGCGGCTGCCCCTCGGCGGTCAGCGTGATTTCTTCCAAAGGCAGGCCCAAGAGCCGCGCTGCGCGGCGGAAACCGGCGGATTGCGGCAGGGGCACGGGGCGGCGCAGGGGCGTGGAATCGAACATGGCGTGGCCAGGTTAACCCCGCCGAAACTAAGTACCCGTTAACTCGGGCCGGGGCGTCCGGCCCGGACAGGAGGACCCATGCAGCATCGCCGAGGTGCCCGGAAACACAGCGTCAGCGGGGTGTCGGCCCCGCCGCCACGGCCAACCCTGGTGGCGGCCTCGCTACTGGCTGTCCTGTTCAGCCTGCCGTTCCTGGCCATCGCGCTGGTCGAACTGGCGCTGACCCGGTGAACCGGCTCAGGGCGCGAGGTAGGGCGCCGGATCGACCGCCTTGTTGCCCTGGTAGACGCCAAAGCGCAGGTAACTGGGCGAGCCTTCGGCCACGCTCGCGATGGTTGACCCGCGGCTTACGCGGTCGTTCTTGGCGACCTTCACGTCCGTGACGTTCATGTAGACCGTCAGCAGCCCGTCGGAATGCTTGAGCACCACGATCGAGCTGCCGGTCGAGCTGTCCTGGGTGATCGCGCCGACCGTCCCTTCGGTCGCAGCCTTGACTGCGGTCCCGGCCGGCACCGCGATGTCGAGCCCGTCGTTCTTGCCCTGGCTGTATTCGCGGATGATCGAGCCGCTGACCGGCATGGACATCGCGGCCTGCGTCTTGGGCGCACTCTGCTTGCCGATGTCGGGCGCAGGGGGCGTCGCCACCGGGGCCGCGGCGGGCGCGGGGCGTTCGGCCGGCAGCGGCGCCGAGGCCGAGGGCGGCACGGGGGTCGGGCTGCCTTCGCCCGGCGCGGTGATCGGCGCCGACTCGGCCGGCTCTTCCCCGGCGACCACGACCGGGATCAGCAGGAACTGGCCTTCGCGCACGGCGAAATCCGATCCGAGGCCGTTCCAGTCGGCCAGCGACCGGACCGAGACGTTGTAGCTGCGCGCGATGGTATAGGCGGTCTCGCCGCGCTTGACCTGGTGGCGGGTCGGCTCGACCCCGGTCTGGGCGGCGGCGGCCGGCGCCGGCTCGAGCGACGAGGTCTGGACCGAGGGGGCCTGGATCCGGTCCAGCGCGGCGCCGGCGATGGCGGTCACGTCCTCGGGCGCGCGGATCGGGCCGCCCGCGGGCTCGGCCACGCGGCTGGGCAGGGCCACGACCTCGCCAAAGCGCAGCTCGTCGTCGGGCATGAGCCCGTTGTAGCGCGCGACGGCCCCGGCATCGGCGCCAATCCGCTGAGCGAGCGAGGCGACCGTGTCGCCGCGCCGCGCCACGGCGACCTGGTAGTTCGGATAGGAGATCACGCCGCGGTCATCGGGCTGCGGCCGCGGGGCCACGGCGCCAAGCGCGGCGGCCGAGGTGTCGACGCTGCCACCCATCCGGCCGCGCATGTCGAAATCGAGCGGGCTGTCGTCGCAGGCGGCAAGTGCCGCGAGCGCGACGAGCGCCACGGCAAGACGGCGCGGCTTTGCGGTCATGAAATCCTGGGTCACTGGCTCATCCTCGTGTCCTCCCCGTTGGTCCGGGGCTTGTCTTCGGCGGGCTGTGCCCACCGGTTTCATTCCTTGCCCAGCCCTTCGACCAGCGGCACAAAGCGCACCGGGCGCAGCTCGTCGTAGTCGAAACCGCTCTCGGTCCGGGTGACCCGGATCAGGCTCTGCACGTGGTCCGACTGGCCGACCGGCAAGACCATGATACCGCCAGTTTTTAACTGCGCCAAGAGCGGGCCCGGCGGGTCCTCGGCCGCGGCCGTTACTAGGATGCGATCGAAGGGCGCCTGGTCGGGCAGGCCAAAGCTGCCATCGGCCGTGAAGGCGGTGATATTGGTCAGGTTCATCGCGTCGAAGACCTCGCGCGCCTCGCGCACCAGGCGGCGGTGGCGGTCGACGGTGTAGACCCGCCGCGACAGGGCCGACAGGATCGCCGCCTGGTAGCCCGAGCCGGTGCCGACCTCGAGCACCTTGTCGCGGCCCGTGAGCCGCAGCGCCTGGGTCATCAGGCCGACGACCGAGGGCTGGCTGATCGTCTGGCCGCAGGGGATCGGCAAGGGCATGTCCTCGTAGGCGCGGTCCTGGAACAGGCCGCGGACAAAGGCGCCGCGGTCGATCTTCTCCATCGCGTTCAGAACCGATGTGTCCGTCACCCCGCGCGAGCGCAGGGCATAGAGGAACTGCATCTTCCGCTCCGACAGCGCGTCCTCGCTCACAGGGCAGCCTCCAGTGCGGCGAGCGCGTCATGGGCGGTGAGATCGGCCCGCATGGGCGTGATCGAAACATAGCCGTCGAGGTTGACGGAGGCGTCGCTGCCCTCGCCCGCGCGGACCCGCTGGTCGCCGCCCTTGATCCAGAGGAACCGGCGGCCCGAGGGCGACAGGTGCGGCTCGACCCCGAAATTCACGCCGGGGCGCAGGCCCTGCGGCGCGGCGCGCAGACCCTTGACCGCATCGGCCGGGCAGGGCGGGAAGTTGATGTTGAAGAACAGCCGATAGGCATCGCTGGCCTGGTCCTGCATCAGCGGCAACACCCGGCGCACGGCCTCCGCCCCGTGGCGTGCCGCGCCCTCGAACGGGTCGGCGATGTCGAAATTCTCGGGGCCGAGGTATTGCGACAGCGCGACCGAGGGCACGCCCTGCAGCGCCGCCTCGAGCGCGCCTCCCAGCGTGCCGGAATAGAGCACGTTCTCGGCCGAGTTGTTGCCCCGGTTCACGCCCGAGAGCACGAGGTCGGGCGGGGTGCCCTTGAGCACGTCATGCAGGCCCACCAGCACGCAGTCGGCCGGGCTGCCCTCTGCGGCAAAGCGGCGCTCGTCCAGCTGGGACATCATCATCGGGTGGGTGTAGCTGATGCAATGGGCCACGCCCGATTGCTCGAAGGCGGGGGCGACGGTCCAGACCTCGCCCTGCGGCCCGGCCAGCTCGCGGGCGATGGCTGCGCAGGTGACGAGGCCCGGCGCGTTGATCCCGTCGTCATTGGTGATGAGAATGCGCATGCCCGTCCCTTCTTGCTTTTCGCAGATGAATAGAGACTCCGGCCCAGCGGGGCAAGGCGGCCTCCGCCTTTCACGGGCCGGGGCCGGGCCAAATTCTGCGCTTCCGCGCGCTTTCATTCAGAATTTGGACAGGTGACGCACCACTCGGGCCGTCGCCCGGCGGGAGAGCGCGGATGCCTCCGGCGGGAGTATTTGGGGAATAATGAAAGCAAAGGGCGCGCCGATCCACTTCACCGCGCCAGTCCCGGCGAAGTCGCTTGATCCTTGCCCCGTCCCCGGCCGGGACCACCGGCCGTTGACCCGGCGGCGCAGCGTCGCATCCGGCGCCGATCCCCCTTCATCTTGCCAATAAACTCCGGGGAGTGTGAGGGGCTGGCCCCTCACGGCGCAACGGCAGCGACAGGCGCGCCGCCTATAGCGTGGCGAGCAGCCGGGCGGCCTCGTCCCGCGGATCGGCCAGGGTGCTGCGGTCTTCGCCGGGAAAGAACCGGGCGCGGGTGGCCGTGGGCATCGCGGCGGGGCGCAACACGTGGACCTTGGGCCCGTGCTTGGCGCTTTCCGCCGCCCAGGAGCGGGCGAGGGCGATCTGCGCGGCCTTGGTCGCCCCGTAGGCGCCAAAGAACTTCTCGCCGCCATGCGGGTCCTCGAAGAACAGGGCCGTGCCCGCCTCACCCAGCAATGGCGCGATGAAGGGGATGAGCTGCCCGGTGGCCGTCACGTTGACGGCGACCGAACGGTCCCAGTCCTTGGCATCGAGCGACATGGCCGGCGACAGCGGCGCGGCATGGACGGCGGCATGCGCCCAGATGTCGAGGCGGCCCCAGCGGTCAAAGATCGACCGGCAAAGCTGCGCCATGGCGTCGGGGTTGGTCACGTCCATCGGCGCCAGGGTGGCCTTGCCGCCCTTGGCCTGGATGCGGTCGTCAAGCTCTTCGAGCGCGCCGGTGGTGCGGGCCACGGCGACGACGTGGTGGGTGTCGGCAAGCGCCTCGGCCAGCGCGGCGCCAAGCCCGCGGGAGGCGCCCGTTACGAGGGCGATCCGGTCTGTCATGGCGCAGGGTTTGGGGCCAAAGCGCGGCAAGGTCAAGGGGATGCCGCCCGTCCGGTTCATGGAATGGCGATCTGCCGGGCGCGGCCGCCGCGCGACAGGGTCAGCGTCTCGTCGGCGATGGCGACGACCAGGTCGCCCGAGACTTTGTCGCCGGTCTTGACCTGGGCGACGCGGCCGTTCGGCAGGCGTAAGAGGGCAAGGCGGTCGCTGTCGGAGCCGAAGGTGCCCAGCAGCATGGGTTCGGTCGGGTCGAACTCGGCACGGGTCGTGGCGGCCTTGGCGACTTCGCTGCTGGTTTCGGCGCTTTCGGACGAAACGGGGGTGGCGCGGGGCGTGGTGTCCAGCTTGGCGGGCCGCGCTGACGGGCGCGGGGAGGTCTTCAACATCGGTCAACTCGAATTGGGAATATGGCTCCGCCGGGTCGCTGCCATCCTGGCACGCCTCACCTGGCGGAAGCGGCCGGATAGCCTGGCGCCGGGTGCGGGGAAAGGGGCCGGTCCGGGATCGGCGGAGACTGGCGCAGCCGGCCGGGGTCCTGCGCGCGGGATCGCCGACAGGGCCCGCGACCGGGCGTCGCGGGGGCTTGATCAGATCGCCCCGGCCTCGGCCAGGCGCGCGGTCAGCATGTCATGCAGCAGGTCCGAAGGAATCGGATCCTCGGGCGTGAAATGCAGCGCCGACTTGGTGTGGCCGCGGGCACCGATCCGATCCGCGAAGAGCGGAATGACCCCGCCGGAATGGGGGTAGAAGGAGCAATGCCGCACCCAGGCGGCAAAGCCCGCCACCACGGGTCCGCGGCCGGGCAGGCGCAGGCCGGGCATGGCGTAGGAGATGACCTCGTCCACCGCGACCCCGCGCGCCGCGAGATCGGCGTGCAGTGCCGCGCGCAGATCCGACAGCGCCCCGCGCATATGCGCGGGCGCGGCGGCGATATAGCTGTCGATGTCGGTCGGTTTCGGGCTCATCACGCGCAGCTTGCGACCGGGGCCGGGCCCCGGTCAAGCGTGTGGCTTACTCGGCCGCCTTCATCTGGAAGCCCTTCTCGATCATGTCCGCCGGCTCGACCGGGTATTCGCCCGAGAAGCAGGCGTCGCAGTATTGCGGGCAGGACGCGTTGCGGCCTTCGGCCTCGCCCACGGCGCGGTAGAGCCCGTCGAGCGAGATGAACCTGAGGCTGTCGACGGCCAGGTACTGGCGCATCTCTTCCTCGTTCATCTGGGCGGCAAGCAGCTTGTCGCGCTGCGGCGTGTCGACGCCGTAAAAGCAGGGCCAGGCGGTCGGCGGGCTGGCAATCCGGAAATGCACCTCGGCCGCGCCGGCATCCAGGATCATCTCCTTGATCTTGCGCGAGGTGGTGCCGCGCACGACCGAATCGTCCACGAGGATGACCCGCTTGCCCTTGATCAGCGCCCGGTTGACATTGAGCTTGAGCCGCACGCCCATGTTGCGGATCTGCTCGGTCGGCTCGATGAAGGTCCGGCCCATGTACTGGTTCCGGGTGATCCCCAGCGCGAAGGGAATGCCGCTTTCGGCCGAGAACCCCACCGCCGCCGGCGTGCCGCTGTCGGGCACGGGGCAGACGAGGTCGGCCTCGACCGGCGCTTCGCGGGCCAGTTCGACCCCGATCTGGCGCCGGGTCTCATAGACCGACCGGCCACCCTGGATCGAGTCGGGGCGCGAAAAATATACATGTTCGAAGATGCAGAACCGTGGCTGGCGCGGCGGGAAGGGGCGGTGGCTGTTCACCTTGCCGTCCTCGATCACCACCATCTCGCCCGGCTCGACCTCGCGGATGAACTCGGCGCCGATGATGTCAAGCGCGCAGGTCTCTGAGCTGAGCACCCAGCCATCGCCCAGCTTGCCCAGAACCAGCGGGCGCACGCCCATCGGGTCGCGCACGCCGATCAGCTTGGTGCGGGTCATGGCGACGACGCTGAACGCGCCTTCGACCCGCCGCAGCGCGTCCATGATGCGCTCGGGCACCTTGCGCTGCAGCGACCGGGCCATCAGGTGAATGATGCATTCGCTGTCCGACGAGGACTGGAAGATCGAGCCGCGGTCGATCAGCTCGCGCCGCAGGGCGTCGGCATTGGTCAGGTTGCCGTTATGGGCAATCGCCGCGCCGCCAAGCGAGAATTCACCGAAGAAGGGCTGCACGTCGCGGATCGCGGTGTTGCCCTTGGACCCGGCGGTGGAATAGCGCACATGGCCGATGGCCAGGGGGCCGGGCAGCGTCTCCATCAGCGATTGCTTGGTGAAATTGTCGCGGACATAGCCGAAACGGCGGGCCGAGTTGAAGCCTTCGACCGGGTCATGGCTGACGATGCCGCCGGCCTCCTGGCCGCGATGTTGCAGCGCGTGCAGGCCAAGCGCGACGAAGTTGGCCGCGTCCTGGACGCCGACGACGCCGAAAACGCCGCATTCCTCGCGCAGCTTGTCGTCGCCGTCGGCGGGTTGCCAGGCGTCGAAGTCAAAGGGATTTGCGGGCGGCAGACGGCGGGCGGGCAGGGTGTCGGACAAGTGGACAGCTCCGAATCCGAATTGGGAGGGGGTAGCGCCCTCATAGCGGGGGGCACCGTTCCTGTCACGGAAGTATCACGTCTTCTGCGCTGCGGCAACTCGGTGCGCCGGGCCGGTGCCGCGATGGCGAACGCCGCCGGTCATTGTGGCGGCTTTCCGGCGGGGGTGCCGAAAGTTTCACGATTGCGACAGATTTCCTCCCTTTCGTGATCCGAATCGACGGCCAGAAAAGGTTAACGACACAGTCATAACCGGCTGGACAAAAGGACAGAAAGACATGACCGGACAGCGTGACCTTGCAAGCCTGCTTTGGATCATCGGCGTGGCCATCCAGCCCTTTGCCGCTTGGCGCGTGGTCGAGGCGGACCTTGATGGCGCCGTGGCGCTGTGCGTGCTGGCGCTGTCGCTGCTGCTGACCGCGCGCACTCTCACTCGGGTCAGGTCGCGCGCCGCGCAGACCGATCGGCGCGGGCTCGAATCGGCCTGATCCTCAGTTTCCCTCGACCGGCGCGGGGGCGGTCACCGGTTCCGGGGTGCCGTCGGGATCGCAGACGCTGACCAGCTCGACATATTGACGGGTCACCCAGCCCAGCGCCTGCTCGGGGTCGCGGTCCTCGATCTGGCCGGTGATGCGGCCGAACACCTGGGCCGAGCGGCTTTCGTCGACGATGGTGAAGGTCTGGCTGGTGATCATCGTCTCGTAGGCAAAGAAGGCGACGGCGACCAGCAGGATGCCGCGCGCCACGCCGAACAGGAACCCGAGCGCCTGGTCGAGCCCGCCAAGGGCCGAGCGCTGCACCAGCGACGAAAACAGCGGCGTGAACAGCGACACGACCACCAGCGCCAGCGCGAAGACGGCGGCAAATGCGCCGATGATCGAAAGCTCGCAGCTGTCGGCGATGAAGTCGCCCACGACCGGCAGTTCCACCACCAGCGGGCGCACCTGCGGCGCAAAGATGAATGCGAGCACGGCCGCCGCGATCCAGCCGACAATGGCCATCGCCTCGCGGACCAGCCCGCGCGAATAGGCCAGCAGCGCCGAAAGGACGATGACGACGGCGACGATCCCGTCGATGATGGTGAAACCTTCCATGGCCCTGCCTGTCCTTCTGCTTTGGGCGCCTCGCCCCTGGACGCCGGTTTCCCCGCGCCTCCAAAATCCTCGGTGCGGACTAGCCCGCGCCGAACACGTCGCCCACGAAGGTGGTCAGGTCGGGCATCTGCGACAGGGTCATGCCCTCGACGCCCGGTGCCTTGCCCCCCTTGGGCATGATGGCCGAGGAAAAACCAAGTTTCTGCGCCTCTTTCAACCGATTTTCGGTCTGTGACACCGGACGAAGCGCGGAAGACAGCGAAAGTTCTCCGAATACCACGGTTTCGGCCGGCAGGGCGGCGTCTTCCCGCGCAGAGAGCAGCGCGGCGGCGACGGCGAGATCGGCGGCGGGCTCGCTCACCTTCATGCCGCCGGCGACGTTGAGATAGACGTCGAGCCCGGCAAAAGGGATGCCGCAACGCGCCTCGAGCACGGCGAGGATCATCGCCAGCCGCCCGCCGTCCCAACCGACGACCGTGCGGCGCGGCTGGCTGTGCGGGCTGGGCGCGACAAGGGCCTGGAACTCGACCAGCACGGGGCGCGTGCCCTCGATCCCGGCAAAGACGACCGAGCCGGGGCTGGGCTCGCCGCGTTCCGACAGGAACAGGGCCGAGGGGTTGGTGACCTCGGACAGGCCCGCGCCGGTCATCTCGAAGACGCCGATCTCGTCCGCGGGGCCGAAGCGGTTCTTGACCGCGCGCAGGATGCGGAACTGGTGGCCGCGCTCGCCCTCGAAATAGAGCACGGTGTCGACCATGTGCTCGACCACGCGGGGGCCGGCGATCTGGCCGTCCTTGGTGACATGGCCCACAAGGATGACGGACATGTTCCTGCGCTTGGCAAAGGTGGTCAGCTCATGCGCGGCGGCGCGGACCTGGCTGACCGAGCCGGGCGCGCTTTCCACGTTGTCGGCCCACATGGTCTGGATCGAATCGATGATGGCCAGGTGAGGCGCCTCGGTTTCGAGCGTGGTGAGGATGTCGCGCAGGTTGGTCTCGGCCCCCAACTTGACCGGCGCCTGCGTCAGCCCCAGCCGCTGCGCGCGCATGCGCACCTGCTGGCTGGCCTCTTCGCCCGAGATATAAAGCGTTTTCAGGCCGTTATTGGCGAAACTTGCAGCAGCCTGAAGCAGCAGCGTCGACTTGCCGATGCCGGGATCGCCCCCGACAAGGATCGCCGAGGCCGGCACGAGGCCACCGCCCAGCACGCGGTCAAGCTCGGCTATGCCCGATCCGGTGCGCAGCGGCGGCGCCTCGCTGGTCATCAGGTCGGTCAGCTGCACCGGGCTGCCCCGTGTCTTGCCCAGCGACTTCTTGGACGGGCCGACGCTGATGCCGGCATCCTCGATCAGCGTATTCCACTCCAGGCAGGCGTCGCAGCGGCCCGCCCACTTGGACGTGACATTGCCGCAGGCAGCGCAGATGTAGGAGGTCTGTTTCTTGGCCATGTCCATCATGTGCCCCATTGGTCGGGACGCTGCAAGCGACGCGCGAACAGGACTTGGCTTGTCCCGCTCATGTTGTGGGCCTGGATCGGCCCGCAGGCTACTGCGCGGGCTCGGTTTTCGCGGCTCGGGCCAGGATCGGCAGCCACTCCGGCGCCACGGCGAGCCCGAGATGCGCGGCAATCGTCTGTGCCAGCGCTTCGGGCGCCAGAACGTGCTGGTCGCGGATGCCCTCGGGGCCGCGGCGGGTCAGGCGATTGTGCTTGATCGCGATGCGCTCGTCGGGTGTCGTGCGCGACAGCGTGACCTCGGTGGCAAAGAAGGAGGCGGTCGCGGTGAGGTGATTGGCGGCGGCGTATTCGGCGTCATCGGCGGTGGTGTGGCGGATCTCGTAGACCGGCGCCCATTCATCCTTTACCCGAGCGTCCAGCATCCAGGCCCTTGGGACATCACGGAAACGGTAGGTCTCATGCGCCGTCGCCTGCGGGGTCCGCAACGCCATGTCCAGCGACTGAGGTGGTACGCAGCCGCCAAAGCCCGCATCGGCCAGCAGGTCGGTGTCGCCGATCCGCACCCGAAGGGCCATGTGCGACCATGGGCCGGGGGGCATGTCTGCGGGCTTTTGCCACCAGACCCGGGCGATCAGGGTCTCGACGCTGAACCCCATCGCGCGCAGGGCATCACGCAAAAGCGCATTCTGCTCAAAGCAATAGCCGCCACGCTTCCTGTCGATCAGCTTGGCGGCGATGGCCTCGGGTGCCAGGTCCGGCACGATTCCGCAGAGCGGGTCGAAATTCTCGAACGGGATATGTGCGAGGTGCCCGGCGATCACGGCGTCGAGCCCGGCCCGGGTCGGGGCCACGGGGCCGGTGCGCCCGATTCGGGCCAGGTAGGCTGAAAGCATGCGGTGTCCTCCCGCCCGCACCCTGTCGGCGCCGGGCGGGATTGGCAAGGCTCAGCCCCGCGTGGCCCGGGCCGACAGCAGCGCCACGATGCGGTCGTCTCCGGCATAGGGGTCGGCCGGGGTCTCGGGCCGGGTGTCGTCGCCGTCCGAGCCGTCGCTTGCCTCGGCCTTCATGCGTTCCGCGGCCGGCGCCTCGATCTGCCCCGCGTCGTATTTCTGCAACTCGGCCTCCATCGTGTCGGCCTCCATGCCCTCGACGAGCTCGGGCACCAGCTCCATCAGCTCCTCGCGCAGCCGGTCCAGCTGCGAACGGGCGATGGCCTCTTCGACCTCGACCGCGTCGGCCCATTGCCGGACCTCGACTGCGATCGCCTTCGCCTCGGCGATGCGGATGTTGAAATCCTCGATCTCCTGCTGCCGGGCGATGAGAAAATCGCGTGCGCGCAAGACGTTGCGGTCGGAATAGGTGGCGGCCAACTCGCGGCTGACATGGCTCATCTGGGCCGCGACTTCCAGCACGTCACCCTGCACCATCTCTAGGTCCGGGTGCTGGCGCAGGAAGGCGATGCGCTCGCGGATCGAATCGAATTCGGCGCCGAGCGTAAAGACGCCCTCGCGATCCGAGGCATGGGCCCGGGCATAGGCCTGCATCACGTCGCGCATGCCGATGTGAAACGACCGGTGCGAGTTCTCCAGCGCCATGATCCGGGAATTGGCCGGCAGATAGACGCAGAAAAGCGCCAGCAGCGCCGTCAGCCCCAGCTGCACGGCCATGCCGGCCTGCGGGTAGGTGATGTCGCCAAAGGTCAGCCCCATGGTCAGCCACGGCACATGCCCAAGCGCGGCAGCCACGTCATAGCCGATGAGGCCCAGCGTCACGAGGACGAGAAGAAGGATTGCCGCGCGCTGCAACAGCGCCATCAGCAGCCAGAGGGTCGATCGAATCGACGCTTCCATGTTCGTGAACTCCCAGCACCATCACGCGAGCGGATATTAAGGCAGAATTATGCTTAACGCGGGGAAATCCTAAGAGAAAAGTCACATTCACGAAGATTAACACATGATTCGTGAACGATGCGGGGGTCAGGGGTGAATTGTTTCCGTCGCGTGATCAGTCGCGGGTGCTTTTGCCCGTCAGGTGGCCGACGGCCAGGCTGGCAAGGATGCAGGCGGTGAAGAGGTAGAGGCCCCAGGCGGTCTCGATCCGGCCGACTCCGATTCCCTTGGCGACGGTGATGTAGAGCGCGATCAGGAAGACGTCCGCCATGGCCAGCCTGCCCAGCACGGTCAGCCAGGGCAGGGCGCGGCGGCGCATCTGGCCGAAGTGGATCAGGGCCAGTCCCAGCGTCTTGAGCATCGGCGCAAAGAGGGCGAAGAGCGTCACCAGCAGGGCCAGGAACACATCGGTCTTCCACAGCGATTGCAGGCCCGAGATGACCGAGATTTCCGACAGCCCGAAGAGCGGGAGCAACCCCGCGCGCAGCAGGGGCGCGAACCACGAGACCGGGAAGAGCACGAGCAGCGACAGGTTCGCCAGCCTGAGCCAGCCAAGCCGGGTCATCCGCCCAAGCCCCAGAGCACGACCAGCGCGGCGATGAGCAGCGCATGCAGGGCGTCGATCCCCCACCAGCGGCGTCCGCGCAGCACGGCCGAGATCGCCAGCGGCAGCGAGGCGACAAGCGGCAGCGCGATCCCCTGAACCGCGTTCACGGCGGTAAAGGCCGCGCGGTAGAGCGTGCCGTCGCTGGCCCCGCTGATCGCCGGCCCAAACTGCGCAGCCAGGCCCAGCAGCGCCAGCAGGACCGACACGAGCCCCGCCCAGCGGGCCGGGCCACGGGCCACGATGCTGCGCGCAACCGCCAAGACCAGCAGGATTTCGAGGTAGAGGAACTTCTTGAGCGTGAAGAACGCAATAACCTCGGGCGGGGGGCGCAGGAAGCTTTCCATCAGCGGACCGCCTCGATCGGCCCCTCGGCGCGGCCATGGATGAACTGGTCGAGGTAGGGGTCGCCGGAATGGTCCATCCGGGCCACCGGGCCGGTCCACTTGATCGTGCCGTCGTGCAGCATGGCCACGTTGTCGGCAATCGCCCGGACCGAGGACATGTCATGGGTGATGGTCAGCGCGGTCGCCCCCATCTCGGTCACGATCTCGCGGATCAACGCGTTGATGACGCCGGCCATGATCGGGTCGAGCCCGGTTGTGGGTTCGTCGAAAAAGATGATCTCGGGCTCGGCGGCGATGGCGCGGGCGAGGCCGACGCGTTTCTGCATCCCGCCGGAAAGCTCGGAGGGAAAGAGATCGGCCATTTCGGGCTTCAGACCCACGCGGCGCAGCTTTTCGATGGCGATCTCGCGCGCCTCGGCCTTGGGACGTTTCAGCGAACCGCGCAGCAGGCGGAAGGCGACGTTCTGCCAGACGGGCAACGAATCGAACAGCGCGCCGCCCTGGAAGAGCATCCCGAAGCGGGCCAGGAAGGCGTCGCGCGGCGCTTGCGTCACGTCGGTGCCGTCGACCTCGATGGTCCCGCGGTCGGGTGTGACGAGGCCGAGTATGCATTTCAGCATCACCGACTTGCCCGTACCCGAGCCGCCGATGATCACCGTCGAGGTGCCCCGCGCGACCTCGAGGGTCGCGCCGCGCAGCACGCGGTTCGGGCCGAAACTCTTGTGAACGTCGTCAAGGCGGATCATGCGGAAAAGAAGGTCTCGGTCAGGATGTAATTGGCGGCGAAGATCAGGACGGATGCGGTGACCACGGCCGATTTGGTCGCCCGGCCCACGCCTTGCGCCCCGCGCGACGAGGTCATGCCGTAGAAGCAGCCGGCGAGGGCAACGATGAAGCCGAAGGCGGCGCCCTTCCACAGGCCCGAGACGACGTCCCAGGTTTCGAGGAAATCGACCGTGTTCTTGAGGTAGGTGGCCGAGTTGAAGTCGAGCCGCCAGACACCGACCGCCCAGCCGCCCGCGATGCCGATGGCGTCGCCCACGCCCACCAGCACCGGCACGGCGAGCGTCGCCGCGATGAGGCGCGGAAGGGTGAGGTATTTCATCGGGTTGGTCGACAGGGTGACCAGCGCGTCGATCTGTTCTGTTACCTTCATCGTGCCGATCTCGGCTGCGATCGACGAAGCGACCCGCGCGGCCACCATCAGCCCGCCTAGCACCGGGCCCAGTTCGCGCACCATGCCGATGGCGACGATGGAGGGCACGACCGCCTCGGCCGAAAAGCGCGACCCGCCCGCGTAGATCTGGAGCGCCAGCGCGCCCCCGGTGAACAGCGCGGTGAGGCCCACCACGGGCAGCGACAGCCAGCCGATCTGCACCAGCTGGATCAGCGTCTCGCGCGGGTAGAAGGGCGGGCGGACGAGGTGGCTGACCGCCTGCGCCGCAAAGATGGTCAACGCGCCGACCAGCCGCAGGCCCGCGATGACGGGGCGGCCGATGGCGGCAAGGGCGCGGATCGGGCTCATCGCCTCACCCGCCCCGGTAGTGGCGGGTGTAGCGGTTGCCCAGCGAGGTGAGGATCTCGTAGCCGATGGTGCCCGCGTTGTCGGCCAGCACGTCGACCCCCTGCTGCGGTGTCAGCAGGCTCAGCGCGGTGGGTTCTTCGTCCAGCGCGGTGATGTCGACGCCGATCAGGTCCATCGAGATGCGGCCGCGGATCGGGCAGGGGGCCGCGCCGTGGTAGAGCGCGGTCCTGGGCCCCATCGCCCGGTGAATACCGTCGGCATAGCCCGCGGCCACGGTGGCGATGCGCGCCGGCGCCTCGGCCGTCCAGGTGTTGCCATAGCCCACCGTCTCACCCGGCTCGACGTCGCGGACCTGGATCACGGGCAGGGAGAGATTTACCACAGGTTGTGCCTCGTCGAACGGGCGCCCGCCATAGAGGCCGATGCCCGGCCGCGTCAGGTCAAAGTGATAGGCCGGCCCCAACAGGATTCCGCCCGTCGCCGACAGCGAGCGCGGCGCCGAGAGCCCGTCGGTCATTGCCCGGAAATTGCGCAGCTGAACGCGGTTCATGTCGTGCTCTGGCCCGTCTGCGCAGGCAAGGTGCGACATGATGAGCCGGATGTCCTGGCCCATGGCGATGTCGCGCAAGGCGGTCCATTCGGCTGCTTCCATCCCCAGCCGGTTCATCCCCGAATCGAGCTGCACGCCAAAGGGCGCGCCCGGCAGCGCCTCGACATGGCGCAGCATCTGGTCGATCGAATTCAGCATCGGCACCAGGTCGCAATCGCCGATCATGTCCGTGTCGCCGGCCATGTGCCCGCTGAAGACCATGATTTCCGGCCCCGGGCCCAGCTCGGCGCGCAGCGCGGCGCCTTCCTCGGCCAGCGCGACAAAGAACCGGCGGCAGCCCGCGCGGGCCAGGGCCCGGGCCACCCGTGCGGCCCCCAACCCGTAGGAATCGGCCTTGACCACCGCGGCGGTCTCGCAGGCGGTCATCGCATCCAGCGCCCGCCAGTTGGCGATCAGCGCGTCGAGGTCAATGGTGAGAGTTGCACAAGCCATGCCGGCGTTCTTGCCACGGGGGCCGCTGGGGTCAAGAGGGAAAGGTGCCGGCGCCGGTGCAGGCAGGTTCCGGCCCATGGCCGGCCCGTGGACAGGGCGCGTGATCCGCCACGGATCACTTCGGCAGGGCCTGGTGCTCTGGGCCCTTGTCCTTGGTTAAGAAATCGCGTAGATTGCACGTATAGGGAGAGTGAGGTGACGCGCTCTTCTTCCGGGGTCTGGTGCCGTCACGGTGGTTGCGAGTTCAATCGCCTTGTTGGCGCGAAAAGTGGCTTTGACCGACTACCGGGGGCTCGGACGATCAGTATCGAACGCATAAGTCAACGCCAGAGGATGATCCGCATCGATCGGGTCCTGTCGGCCGGGATCGACCCGATCCTGCAGGGTCTGGCCGACACGATCGCGGTCGGCCTGGGGTTCGAACACACCCTGGCCTGTTTTCGCCCCTCCGAGCTTCCGACTGCCGCCTATGCCGCCAGCACGGGCACCTCCGAGGCGATGACCCTGCGCATGCTGGCCTTCGTCAATGCCGAGATGTCGATGAACCGCGAGCGGCAGGACCGGGGCACGGACGACTCGGAGCGGCTCGAGTTCTGGCCGCCGCGCAGCTGTTTCCACGACGGCCGGACGATGCAGTTGCTGGGCGCCTCGCTGCGGGACGATACCGGGCGCGTGCTGGGCGGGTTCAGTGGCCTGGCCGAGCCGGGCAAGCGGTTCGACGCGACCACGGTCGAACTGCGCCGTCAGTTGGGGTGGCTGGCGACCCAGCTCTTCACTGCGCATCGCCAGCGCATCTCGGTCGAGCTGGACCTGGTGCAGGCCAACCGCGACAAGACCGAGCTGCGCGAACTGGTGGCGCGGGATGCGCTGACCGGGCTGGTCAACGGCAAGGTCTTTGCCGAACGGGCCGAGCAATGGCTGCGCAGCACGGACACGCCCAGCCTGTTCTACCTGCTCGACATCGACCGGTTCCGCGAGGTGAACGCGCTGTTCGGCCACCGGTTCGGCGACACCTATCTTGTCACGGTCGCGCGGGCGCTGTCCGACGCGGCGGGCGAGGGGGCGCTGGTCGGGCGCATCGGCGGCGACGAGTTCGCGGTGATCTGCCCGCTCAAGCAGGTGACCTCGGACGCGGTGGACCGGATGCTGGGCTCGGTCACAAACGCGATCCTGCGCCGGGCCGCGGGTCTGGGCCACCCCGAACTGGGCCGCGTCAGCATCGGGGCCGACGTGGTGCCCGGACGGGTACAGGGATTTTCGGAGGTCTTCGACAAGGCCGATTCCGCGCTTTATGCCGCCAAGGAGCAGGGGCGCGGCCGGCATTGCCTGTTCGACGCGCGGCGGAACCGCCGGTTCAGCGACCGCGAGATCTCGCGCCGGTTCATCGCGGACAGCGACGAGGGGCGCGTGGTGCCCTATTTCCAGCCCGTCTTTGACCTCGCGACCGGACGATGCACCGGGCTCGAGGTGCTGGCCCGCTGGCTGGACCCGGAAAAGGGCGCGCTGTCGCCGGATGCCTTCAACGCTGTCTTCGACGACCGCGACCTGGCCGAGGTGCTGACGCGCAACATGGTGTCGCAATCGCTCGAGGCCTATGCCGACCTGCTGGCGCGCGAAGGCGGGGCGGGGTGCCGGCCGATCCTGGCGCTGAACCTGACCACCTTCGACCTGCTCAAGCGCGAATTTGTCTTCGACCTGCAGACCGAGCTGGCCCGGGTGGCCGTGCCCTGGTCGTCGCTGGTGATCGAGGTGACCGAACGGGTCGTCATGGGCGAAAAGTCCGGCCAGGTCTTTCGCAACCTCAGCGAGATGCGCCGCCGGGGCGCCCGCATCGCGCTGGACGATTTCGGCACAGGGCATGGCGGCCTACGCCACCTGTCGGACTGGCCGCTTGACGTGCTCAAGATCGACCGCAGCTTTGTGCGGGCGCTGGCCGAGCACGCGGGGTCGCGCGACCGGGTGGTCTTTGACGCGATCCTGTTGATGGCCAGGAAATTCGGCTTCGGTGTCGTGGCCGAAGGCGTCGAGACGGCCGCGCAACTGGCTGCGCTGCGCGAGATCGGCTGCCCGCATGGCCAGGGCTACCTGCTGGGCGCGCCGGTCGCGGCCGAGGATCTCGACACGGTCTGCACGCCGCGCGACCTCCAGGCCCTCTCGGCGCCCGCGCCCGCGCGGGGCGCGCGATGAGCGGGACGCGGCAGCCCATGGGCGGGCAGGGGGGCCGTGCCGGCCAGGGCCCGTGCAGATGAGCGAGCGGATGCAGGCCGGCCGGGCCGAAGCGGTCACGCCGTTGGTCGTGGTCTGCGGAACGGTGGCCGAGATCCTGGCGCTGTTCGCCGCGGCCGCGCCACAGCCGGACTGTGCTTACCTGCTCGTGTTGCCCGCGGGCGAAGACGCGGCGGCGCTGGTCGAGCGCCAGCCGGACAGCAGACTGCTAGGCGAGGATGCCGCGATCGAGCCCGGGCGCCTGATCGTCCTCCCCGCGAACCGCTGGGCCATGCCGGGGGATCGCCGCCTGCGCGCCTCGACCCCGCCGGGGGACGAGCCGGATGCGCATGGTCGGCTTGACACGCTGCTGGGCAGCGCCAGCCTGCGCCAGCCTGGGAGGACGGCGGTGATCCTGCTGTCCGCGCTGCGGACGGACGGGCTGCTTGGCGTGGTGGCGCTGGCCGAGGCCGGCACGCTTGTCGTGATCGTGACGGCCGAAACCGAGCCGCCAGGCGGCGAGATCGGCCGCCTGCTCGAGATCGGGGCCGCGCGCGGCGCCGAGACGCCCGAGGCCATCGCCGGCCTGCTGGCGCGCCACTTCGATCCCGGGGCCGCGGCGGCGGCCCCGTCGCCCGCCGACGGGCCCCTGCTGACCGCGATCCGCGGCCGCCTGGGCCGGATCACCGCGCTGGACCTCGAGGCCTACAAGCCGCGCCTGCTGGCCCATGCCGCCGAGACGCGGCGCCGGGCGCTTGGACTGCCGGACCTCGCGGCCTACAGCGACCGCCTGCGGGGCGACCGGGACGAGGCCCGCCGCCTTCTCGACGCCTTCCTGATCGGCGTGACCGGCTTTCACCGCGACCCCTCGGCCTTTGCTGCCCTGCGGGCCGGCGTGCTCGACCCGCTGGTCGCCGGGATCGCAGAGCGCAAGACGCTGCGGGTCTGGATTCCCGGCTGCGCGACCGGCGAAGAGGCTTACTCGGTGGCCATGGAGCTTGACGATGCCCTGCGCGCCGCCGGGGCCCCCGGCGATTTCCGTGTCATCGCGACCGACGTGAACAGCCGCGCGGTCGAGATCGCCTCGGAGGGACGCTTTTCCGTGACCGCCGCCGCCGCCCTGCCGGCCCACCTGGCACAGCGCTACCTGCAGCCCGAAGGCGATCCGGGCGCGGGGATTGTGTCGATCGTGCCGCAGCTGCGACGGCACCTCATCTTTGCCCAGCACGACGTGCTGAGCGAGGCGCCGTTCCTGGATCTCGACCTGATCGTCTGCCGCAACCTGTTGATCTACCTGCGGTCCGAACCCCGGGCACGCGTGTTGTCGATGCTGCGGTTCGGGCTGCGGCCGGGCGGCTACCTGATGCTGGGCAAATGCGAAAGCCCGTCGGCGCTCGAAGAGCCGCTGCACCCGGTCGACCGCCGCTCGCGGATCTTTCGCCGGGCTGGCACCGACGGCGCGACCGCGCCGGGCGACGGGCCCGGAGGCCGACGGATCGGCGCGCCCGGGGCCACCGCCGGCGTGGCGTCCGAACTGCGCAAGGTCCGCGATCGCGGCGTTCTGCTGGATGCCTATGGCGCGCTATTGAACCGCTATGCGCCGCCGTCGATCCTGCTGACCGGCGAAGGCCAGGTGCTGAACTGGTTCGGCGCCGCCAAGCTGTTTGTCTCGAATGCACAGGGGGCGGGCGCGGGGCTGATCGAGGACGTACTGCACCCCGATCTCGGGGCGGCCCTGCGCGACATGCTGGGCCAGTTGCTAGGCTCGGGCGAACTGGTCGCGACCCGCGACATCGGCCTGCGCGTCCATGCCGACGAGAGCCAGCTGTGCTTCGTCAAGCTCGAGACGATCCACCGGCTGTCGGGCGACTGGCTGCTGATGGCCACGCTGCGGGTCGAAGGGTGCGATCCCCTCCCCGCAGCAGCCGGCGTGGCCAGCGATGCCGACCTATCCGCCAGACTGGTCGAGCTCGAGCAGGAGTTGCGCCTGATCAACTCCGCCTCGCGCCGCGTGGTCGACCGGCTGGAGGCGAGCAGCGAGGAGCTGCAGCTGAGCAACGAGGAGCTGCGCGCGTCGAACCAGGACCTGCGGGCGTCGAACCGGCACCTGCACAGTGCCAACAATGCCCTGCAAAAGCTCAACCTCGACCTGCTCGCGACGAACGGCTCGCTGCTGTCCAGCCGCGAGGTCCTGGGCCATGACCTCGAACTCGCGGGCCGCGCGCTGGCCGCGCTGGGGGCGACGGCGCTGGTGGTCGACCGCGCACAGACCGTGACGCGCGTGGTCGGTGCCGCGCGTGACATCACGCCTGGCTGGCGTGGAACCGCGCCCGGCGTCGCGCTGGCCCAGGTCATCCCTGCGCGGGACGCCCCGGACCTTGGCGCGGCGATCGACCGGGTGTTGGGCAGCGGCCAGCCCGCCACCTGCGCCGCCACGCTGAACGGGACCGCCCTTTCGCTGCGGATCGAACCGGTCGCGCCCGGGCTGGGCCACGCGAGCGTCCCGATGGTCATGGTGGTGCTTCCCGGCCCTGCGTGACGGGTCGCGGAAAGGTATTGTTCACCAATTGTTCCGCGTGTACCCTCGGGCGCATCGACCGCGCCTTTCGGAGAGAGACCTTGGAGCAACGTATCAGCCTGATCACCCTCGGCGTGCGCGACATGGCGCGCTGCGCCGCCTTCTACGACGCGCTCGGCTGGCAGCGCGAGGAGACTCCAGACGGCATGGTGGTCTATGACCTGCCGGGCCAGTCGCTGGGCCTCTACTCTCTCGAAAGCCTCGCCAATGACCTCGGCATTCCGGCCGACCGGCTCGGACATGGCGCCATGACCCTGTCCCACAATGTACGTGACAAGGCCGATGTGGCGCCCCTGGTCGAACGCATGCGCGCCGCCGGCGGAGAGGTGCTGCGCGAGGCGCATGACATCTTCTGGGGCGGGCATATCGCCTATGTCGCGGACCCCGAGGGCCATGTCTGGGAAATCTGCTGGAACCCGTTCGCGCCGCTTTCGCCCGACGGCGCCTTCCGCTGGACCGGCTATGGGGACCCGGCGTAGCCCCGGCTCCATGCGCGGGCTGGAAGAACTGGGGCGGGTCCGCCTGTCCCGGCAGTTCTACCTGCGCGACTTCCTGCATTCCGAGATCTCGGCGTTCCACGGCCTGCCCAACCTGCCGGACCGGCCCGAGCTGGTGATCGCCCATGGGCAGCGCCTGTGCCAAGACCTGCTCGAGCCGCTGCAGGACACCTTCGGGCGGCTGGCGATCCGGTCGGGCTACCGGTCGGCCCGGCTGAACGCTTATGGCAACGCGAACGGGCTGAACTGTGCGCGCAACGACCATCCGCTGGAATGCCACGTCTGGGACCGCGGCGAGGGGGAGGATGCCATCGCAGGCGCCTCGGTCGCGATCCCCTGGTTCGCGGACCGCTACGCCGAAGGGCGCGACTGGCGCGACCTGGCCTGGTGGCTTTACGACCACATCGATTTTGCCGAAGCGTGGTTTTTCCCCAAGCTCTGCGCCTTCAACATCGCCTGGCGACCTGCGCCGCGCCGGCGCATCGACAGCTACATCGCGCCGCGTGGCTGCCTTTTGCTCCCGGGTGCGGCGCCGCTTGAAAGCCTGGCCGAGCGCCAATCGCGCTACGCCGATTTCCCGCCCTTCCGCGGCATCGTGGTCCCGGTCTGACCAAGGTCGCCTTAGCCGAATCGTAACCATCTTCGTGGTGAATGGGCGCTGAACGTGGACAGGCAGGGGAGTCCCATGGCGCTTGCAGTGAAACGGCGCGAGGTCGGCGCAAAGCCGGAAAAGACCACCAGGCGCGACGATTTCCCCGATTTCGTCAACGGCATGACCCGCGCGCTCTGGGACCAGCGGCGGCAGGGCATCGGCATCGCCGATCTCTACGACCGCGAGGCGCGGATCGCCACCCCCTGGGGGCAGGCCCAGGGCCACGTCGGGGCCGGGCGCGAGATCTCGGCGCTGCTGGCGACCTTTCCCGACCGCCGCCTGCTGTCCGAGGATGTCGTCTGGTGCCCCCAGGGCGGGAGCGAATACCTCGGTGCGCAGCGCCTGCATGTCGAGGGCACGCAGACCGGCCCCGGTCGGTTTGGCCCCGCCACCGGTCAGCGCGTCGTGCACCGCGAGCTGTCCGAGCTGCACGTGCGCATGGGACGCGTGTCGCGCGAATGGCGCATCCGCGACACCGGCGCCATCCTGCGCGCCGGCGGCACCACGCCCGAGGACTGGGCCCGCGCCCAGGCCGCGGCGGGCGAACCCGCACCGCAGGCGGTGACCGAGCCGGCACAGCGGCTGGGCAATGACAGCGACTGGGCCCAGGTCTTCGAGGACCTGGTGCAACAGGCGCTTGGCGGCAATTTCTCGGCCATTCCCGCACAATACGACCCGGGCTGCGACCTGTCCTACCCGGGCGGCGAGGTGGCGCGTGGCCCCCATGCCGCCGAACGCTTCTGGCTGGGCCTCGGCGAAAGCTTTCCCACGGCCAAACTGACGATCCACGCCCGCATGGGGCTCGAGGAGCCGTTGATGCCCCCGCGCGCCAGCCTGCGCTGGACCCTCGCGGGCAAGCACGGCGGCTGGGGCCTTTTCGGCCGCCCGACCGGCGCCCATGTCCGCGTCATGGGCATGAGCCATGCCGAGTTCGGCCCGCGGGGCCTGCGCCGCGAATGGACCCTGATCGACGAGGCGGCGGTCTGGCTGCAGATCCTGTCGCCCCGCGATTGACCCGCTGATCCCGCGACGGCCCCGGCCGGCCTGCCGCCGGCGGGCATACCTGGGGAACCGTGACGCATGCCCGCGCGCCCTCTTGCCTTCATTGTTTCAAAAATACCTCGGGGGGGAGTCACCACAGGTGACGGGGGGCAGCGCCCCCCTTCCGCACCACCAGCCAGCGGGCGATTGCCCGGGCTTCGCACGCCCCCCGCCACGGATCCGCCGTTCCTGTCCGAACGGGATTGAGGCCCCGCCGTGCTTTTGGCATGCTGGCCAAAACGATAAGACAGACCCTGCCGTGGAACGGGGCGGCGGACAGGGTCGGGCAGGTTCCCCCGCAAGCAGGTGATGTCATGGCCGATCCTCTGGTGCTCTTGCCGGGCCTGATGTGCGACGCGCGGGCCTTTGGCCCGCAACTGGCCGAGCTGGGGCAGGTCGTGCCGGTGACCATCGCGCCGCTGGGGCAGGGCGAGCGGATGGAGGAGATCGCCTCGGGCCTCATCCCGCAGCTGCCGCGCCGCTTCGCCCTGGCCGGGCATGGCATGGGCGGCGCCGTCGCGATGGAGATCCTGCGCCGCGCGCCCGAGCGCGTCGCGCGCCTGGCGCTGATCGCCACCAGCCCGCTGCCCGACACGCCGTCGCAGGCGACCGACCGCGACACCCGCATCGTCGGCGCCCGCGCCGGGCGGCTGGCGCAGGTGCTGGCCGAGCATCACGGGCAAAGCCGCCTCGCCCATGGCCCCTTCCGCGCCGAGATCGCCGCGCTGATGGAAGAGATGGCCCTGTCGCTTGGCCCCGACACTTATGTGCGCCAGAACCGCGCCATGCAGCGCCGTCGCGACCAGCAGGCGACCATGCGCCGCTGCGCCGTCCCGACGCTGGTGCTCTGCGGCGCCGAGGACCCGCTTTATCCCGTCAAGCGGCAGGAATTCCTGGCCGAGCTGATCCCCGGCGCCACGCTCAAGGTGCTGGCGGGGGCGGGCCACATGCCGATGCTGGAACAGGCCGATGCGACCTCGGATGCGCTGCGCGACTGGCTGGGGTTGCCCTACGTGCTTCGTTAAGCTCCGAAAACGGAACATTTCTTTGCGAAAGCCTTCGAGCAAAGGCGCGAATTATCACCGGCACGGCCGGCCGAGACGATCTGAGAGTCTACACTCACCACGAACCGACATGGGTCTATGGCCTTGAAGGCGGGGACAGCCTGCGCGCCCACAATTCCAGATCGAAGCTTTACGGGGGGGAGGGCAATGACGAAATCCTCATCTTCCAGGCCGACGATTGGGCCTATGGCAACGACGGGGCGGACAGCATCACCTTCAATGGCAACGGCAGCATCGGCTTTGGCGGCGACGGAAACGATCGGCTCACCAGCTACTCTGTTGCCGGTGGCGGGAACCTCATGAAGGGCGGGCCGGGTCATGACACCCTCGCGGCGGGGTCGGGTCTGGACACGCTTGTTGGCGGATTGGGTGACGATCACCTGATCGAGGGCGTGCCCGGTCACTACGAAAGCTTCAGCGCCCTCTGGATGTGGGGCGGCCATGGAAATGACTATATCCGGGGCGGGCACGGCGCTGACACGCTGTTTGGCAACCAGGGCGCAGACGTGCTCGATTCCCAGAATGGAAATGACAAGCTGCATGCAGGGTCCGGGTATGACATCCTGCGCGGCGACTTTGGCGCGGACGAGCTATATGGGCACCGCGGCAACGACAGGCTGGATGGCGGCTTTGGCGCCGACATGCTCAATGGCGGCGCCGGGGCTGACCTGCTGACCGGCGATCCCGACGCTGGTGCAGGGGCAGATCGCTTTGTCTTCACGGCAACGATTGTCGAAGGCGGGCTGACCGGCAACGACACGATCACCGATTTCGACCGAAGCGAGGGCGACGTGATCCGCGTCTGGGGGCAGGTGGCCGAGGACGTGACGATCATCCAAGTCGGCGCGGACAGTCTGATCACCCATGCGCTGGGAACGGTGCTGGTCCTGGGCGTCACGGGCCTGACCGTCGACATGCTCGAGTTCATGTAGATCGGCGCCGCCTCAGGGCCGGATCATCCGCGACCCGCCCACCCGGTTCGGCGTCGCCCAGTCGGGCCAGCCGATCCAGGTCTCGATGGCATAAAGCGCGAAACAGACCGCGACGATGGCCAGTATGAAGATCACCTGGCGCATCGAGGGCGGATTCTGCGCCCAGCGCTTCATCCGCATCAGCCACATCGGGTTCATGACGCATCCTCCGTGAACCGCACCTTGCCGATGTAGCCCAGGTTGCGGTTGCGCTGCGCGAAGTCGATGCCGTAGCCGACGACGAATTCGTCCGGGATCTCGAACCCGATCCAGTCAGCCCGGAACGGCACCTCGCGCCGCGACGGCTTGTCGAGCAGGGCGATGGTGCGCAGCTTGGCCGGGTTGCGCCCGCTCAGCAGGTGATGAACGTTGATCATCGTATGTCCGGTGTCGACGATGTCCTCGACCACCAGCACGTCACGCCCCTCGATCTGGCCGCGCAGGTCCTTGAGGATGCGCACTTCGCGCGACGATTCCATCGCGTTGCCATAGGACGATACCTCGAGGAAATCGACCTCCACGTCGAGGCGCAGCTCGCGCACCAGGTCGGCGATGAACACGAAAGACCCGCGCAAGAGGCCGATGACGACCAGCTTGCCGGTCTCGGCGAACTCGGCCTCGATTTCGCGCGCCAGCTCCTCGATCCGGGCGGCGATGGCCTTGGCCGAGATCATCGTGTCGATCACGTAGGGACGGTCGGGCATGGCGCGCTCCGGGTTGATGGCGACGCCTTGGTGGCAAATCCGGCCGCGGAATGCCAGCCTTTTGACCGGCCGAAGCCCGTCCGGGTCACGCGGTCGCCTTGCACATGGGCGCGGCTCGTGGCACGAACGCGCGCACTCACGACCCGCGAGGGATTATGCCGACCCATTCCGAAACCCGCGTCCTGCCCTACACGGCGCAGCAGATGTACGACCTGGTGGCGGATGTGCGCCGCTACCCCGAGTTCCTGCCCTGGTGCGCCGCCGCCCGGATCCGCAGCCAGGAGCCGGCCGGCCCGGGCGTTGAGGTGATGGAGGCGGATCTCGTGATCTCGTTCAAGGTGTTCCGCGAACGCTTCGGCAGCCGAGTCACGCTCTACCCGGACGAGATGAAGATCGACACCGAATACCTCGACGGACCCTTCCGCTACATGAAATCCAACTGGGCCTTCGCCGAGGCGGAAGGCGGCTGCGAAGTGCGTTTCTTCGTGGATTTCGAATTCAAGAATGCGATACTGCAAGGCATCATCGGTGTCGTCTTCAACGAGGCGATGCAGCGGATTGTCCGCGCCTTCGAACAGCGGGCCGCCAAGCTCTACGGTTGATCCAAAGGAGCGCGCCAAGGCGCGCGCATGTTTGTCTCGTGACCGGCCAAGGCCGGTCCCTCGGTGTTGCCTCCGGCGGAGGTATTTGAAAAACCATGAAGACAACCGACCACCCTCTTTGGTATTCATCGTTTTGAAAGTACCTCGGGGGTGAGGCCCCTTGGGGCCGAGGGGGCAGCGCCCCCTCGCGGGCGGCGGCCTTGGCCGCCGCCCGCCGGTCGGATCGCCATGGCGATCCGAAACCGCGATCTCAGCTCGAGATGTCGTAGGCGCGCTCGCCATGCACGGTGAGGTCAAGCCCGTTGGTCTCGGTCTCGGCATCGACGCGCAGCGGCGTGATCAGCCCGACCAGCTTGACCAGCACCACGGTGACCACGGCCGTGAAGACCCCGACGATCGCCAGCGAGCCGAGCTGCGCGGACCAGCTGCCGGCGCAAAAGACCGCGATCATGATCGTGCCGAAGATCCCGCCCACGCCGTGCACGGCAAAGACGTCGAGCGTGTCGTCGATATGCAGCCGGTTGCGGATCAGGTTCACCGCCTCCTGGCAGAGGATCCCGGCGACGGCCCCGATGATCAGCGCCTCGACCGGGCCGACGAACCCCGAGGCCGGGGTGATCGAGGCGAGCCCCGCGATGGTCCCGGTGACGATGCCCACCAGCGACGCCTTGCCGAACTTGATCTTCTCCCACAGCGCCCAGGTCAACGAGGCGGTCGCCGCCGACAAATGCGTCACGGTTAGCGCCATGGCCGCGCCGCCATCGGCCGCCAGCTGCGAGCCGCCGTTGAAGCCGAACCAGCCGACCCAGAGCATCGCGGCCCCGATCATCACCAGCCCCGGCGAATGCGGCGGCGTGGTCTTCTGCCGTCGGGCGCCCAGCGACAGGGCGAGGATCAGGGCGGCCAGGCCCGCCGTCTCGTGCACCACGATGCCGCCGGCAAAGTCACGCACCCCGGTCTCGCCGAAGATGCCGCCGTCGGACAGCATCCCGCCGCCCCAGATCCAATGGGTCACCGGTGCGTAGACCAGCAGCATCCAGAGCCCCGAGAACAGCAGCACGAAGCCGAAGCCGATGCGCTCCACGTAGGCGCCGACGATCAGCGCAGGCGTGATGATGGCAAAGGTCATCTGGAAGGCAAAGAACAGCACCTCGGGCAAGCTGCCCGAGAGCGTCTCGGCGTCGATGCCCGACAGGAACATCTTGCCAAGACCGCCCCAGTAGGCGTTCCCCTCACCGAAGGCGATGGAATAGCCGGCGATGAACCAGAGCACGCTCATCAGGCAGGCGATGGCGTAGCAATGCATGAAGACGCTCAGCACGTTGCGGGCGCGCACGAGGCCCCCGTAGAAAAGCGCCAGGCCCGGCAATGTCATGAATAGCACCAGTGCCGTAGCCACGATGATCCAGGCGGTATCCGCTCCGTTCATGTCTCCCCCCATCCCTTTGTTCGGTTCCTTGGACGAGCGCGCTCAAACCGCAAGTGCGGCGCGAAAAAAAGAGGCGGCTTGGGGTATGGGTGGTGAAATGGAGTGCTTTTTGCAAACCGCACAATAAATGTGCGGCAATAGAGGCAATGTGCGCAAAGTCTCGGCTGAAATGGAATCAGGCGCCGCGAAGGGCGGCCAGCAGCAGGCTCAGCGCGTGATCCCGGGTCGCAGCGCGGACATTCTCGCGGCCAAGCGCGCCGAACTCCACGGTTTCCGTTCGCGTTTTGCCCGATTTCAAGGCGATGCCAAAGCAGACGCGGCCCTCGGGCTTGTGCTCGGACCCGCCCGGCCCGGCGATTCCCGTGACCGAGACGGCCAGCCCGGCCGCCGAATGGGCCAGTGCGCCCGTGGCCATCTCGCGGGCGATCTCTTCGGACACGGCGCCGGTGCGGGCGAGAGTCGTCTCGGAGACGCCCAGCATCTCGATCTTGGCGGCATTGGAATAGGTGACGAAACCCCGGTCGACCACGTCCGACGACCCGGCCACGTCGGTCAAAGCGGCGATGATCATGCCGCCCGTGCAGCTTTCGGCCGTGGCGATCATCACCCCGGCGGCGCGGGCGGCGGCAAGGACGTCCGTAGCGCTCATTGCATCAGCACCCCGTGGTAGAGCCCGGCCAGCAGGACGACCACGATGGCCGCGAAGATCCCGGCGATCACGTCGTCCAGCATCACGCCCATGGCGTCGCCGCGCCGGTCGGCCCAGCCGACGGGGCCGGGTTTCCAGATGTCGAAGAGCCGGAAAAAGACGAAGGCCGCGACCCAGCCCGGCCAGAGCGCCGTCAGCGGCACGTTGTTGTTTGCGGCGCCGAAGGCGATGGGCAGCAGGGCGATCCATTGTCCCGCCACCTCGTCGATCACGATCTCGGACGGGTCATGGTCGTCGCTGCTCCGGGTCTCGATCCCCGTGGCCCAGAGGCCGAGGCCGAATGCCAGCAGCACCCCGACCACCAGCAGCAAGGGTCCACCGATCAGCAGCAGCGGGTAAGCGACGATCAGCGCGGCCAGCGAGCCCCAGGTGCCCGGGGCAGGGCGCAGGTGCCCGGCGTAGAAGAAGGTGGCGATCAGGTGGGTCATGCTTTCACCAATGTGCAGGTGGCGAGGGCGGCGATGCCCTCCTCTCGGCCGGTGAAACCCAGCCGTTCCGAGGTGGTCGCCTTGATCGAGACGCGGGCGGGCTCGAGCCCCATGATCCGCGCCATCTCGGCCCTCATGGCAGCGGCATGGGGGCCCACTTTTGGCCGTTCGCAGATGATCGTGCAGTCGATATTGCCGATGGCAAAGCCGATCTCGCGCGCAAGCTCCACCGCATGGGTCAGGAAGATGTGGCTTTCCGCCCCCTTCCACTGCGGGTCCGAAGGCGGGAAATGCCGGCCGATGTCGCCCTGCGCCAGCGCGCCGTAGATCGCGTCGGTCACCGCATGCATGGCCACGTCGGCGTCGGAATGACCCATCAGGGCGCGGTCATGCGGCACCTTCACGCCGCACAGGACCACGTGGTCGCCGGGCTCGAACGCATGCACGTCGAAACCGTTGCCAAGGCGGATGTCCATGCTGCTCTCCTTCAGAATGCGGTCGGCGCGGGCGAAATCGCCGGGATGGGTGATCTTGAGATTGTCCTCGGAGCCGGGCGTGATCGTCACGCGCAGCCCGTCGGCCCGCGCCACCTCGACGTCGTCGGCGGCGTTCCGGGTGCGGGCGCGGTGCGCCCCGAGGATCGCGTCAAAGCGAAAGCCCTGCGGGGTCTGCGCGCGGAACAGCCCTTCGCGCGGCTGGGTGCCCGAGACCTCACCGCCCGTGCCGGTCCAAAGCGCGTCGGTCACCGGCACGGCCGGGGCCGCGCCCGGGGTGTCGTCCAGCGCGTCGAGCACGGCGTCGATCACGGCGGCGGGCACGCAGGGGCGGGCCACGTCGTGGATCAGCACCCGGTCGACCCCGCGATGGGCCAGCGCCTCGAGCCCCGCGCGCACCGAATCGGCGCGGGTAGCGCCGCCATGCACGACTGCAACGCCGGCGGGCGCGAGGCTTTCGTCATCGGGGTGAATTACCAGCACCACCTGGTCGATGCGCGGATGGGCGCGGAACCGCGCCACGGTGTGATCGGCCACGCGGGCGCCGGCCAGCGGCTGCCATTGCTTGGGCGTCTCGCCCCCCGCACGCAGCCCGCGCCCGGCGGCGACGATCAGCGCGACGGTGCTCATCCTGCGGCTCCATGGGCGGCGGTCATGCGCGGTCTTCCTTTGTCTTGCGGGCCGTCCAGCGACCCGCGGCCCATCGTGGCTGACTGTCTATGCGCGCCGTGCCTCAAGGGCAATCTCGGCGAGACGATGAAAAAACAGGCAGGTGCCCGCCACTTCATCCAAAACCCCGCGTCGCAGCGTTGCCCCTTGCCGCCTTTCGGGCTAATCCAATGGGGAATGCACAAGGATTAGGCATTTGCCCGCGATACGCGACACCCTTCTACCGCAGCCCCCCGTGATGCTCGCCCCGCTGGCGGGAATCACGGATCTGCCCTTCCGCGATCTCGTCGGCCGCTTTGGTGCGGGCCGCGTGGTCAGCGAAATGGTGGCCAGCCAGGAGATGGTGCAGGCCAAGCCGGGCGTGCGCGAAAAGGCCGAGCTGGGCTATGACCGCGCCGGCACCGCCGTGCAGCTGGCGGGGCGCGACCCCTGGTGGCTGGCCGAGGCCGCAAGGCTGGTCGAGGCGAACGGCGCCGCGATCATCGACATCAACATGGGCTGCCCGGCCAAGAAGGTGACCTCGAGCTCGGGCGCGGGCGCCTGCGGCTCGGCGCTGATGAAGGACCCGGACCATGCGCTGCGCCTGATCGAGGCTGTCGTGAACGCGGTTCAGATCCCCGTCACGCTCAAGACGCGGCTCGGCTGGGACGACGACATGCTGAACGCGCCCGAGATCGCGCGCCGGGCCGAGGAGGCGGGCGTGCGCCTTGTCGTGATCCACGGCCGCACCCGCTGCCAGTTCTACAAGGGCCGCGCCGACTGGGCCGCGATCCGCGCCGTGCGCGAGGCCGTGTCGATCCCGGTCGTGGCCAATGGCGACATCACCGGCAGCCGCACCGCCCGTGACGCGCTGGACCAATCGGGCGCCGACGGCGTGATGATCGGACGCGGCGCGCAGGGCCGGCCCTGGCTGCTGGCGCAGGTGGCACATGACCTCTACGGCGCCCCGGCGCCCGAGATCCCCGAGGGGAAGGCCTTTACGGAGATGGTGGCAGGACATTACGAGGCGATGCTGGATTTCTACGGGCAGGAGCTGGGCCTGAAGGTCGCGCGTAAGCACCTGGGCTGGTACATGGACACCGACGCGACGGGCCCCGAGCTGCGCCGCGCCGTGCTGACGGCGGGCACGCCCGCCGAGGTGCTGCGCCTGCTGCCCGATGCGCTGGAGATGGATGTGCAGGTGGCCGCATGATCGCTGTCCCGGATATGGACCTTGCGCTCTGGTCGTCGCTGCCCGTGCCCGGCATGGTGCTGGACGAGAACGACCTGATCGCCGAGGTGAACCCGGCCGCCGAGGGGTTCATGAACACATCGGTCAAGCACCTGGTGGGCCAACCGGTCTGGGACAAGCTGGCCATCGACGCGCCGATCGAGGAAAGCTTTGCCCGCGCCCGCGCCCATGGCACGCCGCTGTTCGTCAACGACGCCGACGTCGGCACGGGGGATCGGCCGCCGGTGCAGTGCAACCTCAGTTTCGCGCCCATCGGCGGGCAGCCGGGGCGGATGATCCTGCTGATCCACCCGCGCGAACTGGCGGGCCGCATGACGCAAAGCCACACGGTCAAGTCGGCGGCGAAATCCGCCATCGGCATGGCCGAGATGCTGGCGCACGAGATCAAGAACCCGCTGGCCGGGATCACCGGCGCCGCGCAGCTTCTGTCGATGAACCTGAGCCAGGAAGACCTGGAACTGACCGACCTCATCGTGGCCGAGAGCCGCCGCATCGTGAAGCTGCTGGAACAGGTCGAACAATTCGGCAACCTCAGCCGTCCCGACATGCGCGCGGTCAACCTGCACGACGTGCTCGACCGGGCGCGCCGCTCAGCGCTGCTGGGGTTCGGCGCCGAGATGAAGATCGTCGAGGATTACGACCCCTCGCTGCCCCTGGCGCTTGGCGACACCGACCAGCTGGTGCAGGTCGTGCTGAACCTGCTCAAGAACGCCTCCGAGGCGGCGGGGCCGGGCGGTGGCACCATCCGGCTGCACACCTTCTACGACCATTCCTTCCGCACCCGCCGCGCCGATGGCAGCGTCGTGTCGCTGCCGCTGCAGGTCGAGGTGATCGACGACGGCCCGGGCCTGCCCGAGGCGATCAAGTCCGACATCTTCGAGCCCTTCGTGTCGGGCCGCGAGAACGGCACCGGCCTCGGCCTGGCGCTGGTCAGCAAGATCGTTTCGGACCACGACGGCTGGATCGCCGTCAACTCGGTGCCCGGACGCACCGTGTTCCGAATTTCGTTGCCGCGCGCCCCGCGCGAACCCCAAGGAGAGTAACCCATGGATGGCACCGTCCTCGTCGCCGATGACGACCGCACGATCCGCACCGTTCTGACCCAGGCGCTGACCCGCGCCGGCTGCAAGGTGCATGCCACCTCCTCGCTGACCACGCTGATGCGCTGGGTGGGCGAGGGCAAGGGCGACGTGGTCATCAGCGACGTGATGATGCCCGACGGCAATGGCTTGGAAATGCTGCCGAAAATCGCGCAGGACCGGCCTGGTCTGCCGGTCATCGTGATCTCGGCGCAGAACACGATCATGACCGCGATCCAGGCGGCCGAGGCCGAGGCCTACGATTACCTGCCCAAGCCCTTCGACCTGCCGGACCTGATGAAGCGGACGGCCCGCGCGCTGGAAGAACGCCGCCGCGTCTCGCCCGCCGCATCGTCGCTGGACGAGCCCCCGCGTGAACCGGACGAGCTGCCGCTGGTCGGCAAGACCCCGGCGATGCAGGCGCTCTACCGCCTTGTCGCGCGGGTGATGAACACCGACCTGCCGGTGCTGATCACCGGCGAGTCGGGCACCGGCAAGTCGCTGATCGCCCGCGCGATCCACGACTTTTCCGACCGCCGCACGCTGCCCTTCGTGACTGTCACCGGGTCGGAACTCTCGGACCTCGAAGGCCCCGCGCGGGTGCTGGCACGGGTCAAGGGCGGCACGCTGCTGATCGACGAGCTGGGTGATGTGTCGGACGAGGTCCAGGCCCGCATCGTGCGCATGATGGACAACCCGGGCGAACATGTGCCGCGCTTCATGGCCACCAGCCAGGGCGACCTGAGCAGCGCCATGGACGAGGGCCGCGTGCGCCAGGATCTCTATTACCGCATGTCGGGCGCCGTGCTGAACGTGCCCTCCTTGCGTGAGCGGGTCGAAGATATCGCCCTGCTGACCGAGCATTTCCTGGTGCGCGGCGAACGCGAGGGTGCGCCCCGTCGCGCCCTGTCCAGGGACGCCGAAGCGCTGTTCCGCGCCTATTCCTGGCCCGGCAACGTGCGGCAGCTGGAAAACGCCGTGCGCCGGCTCTGCCTGACCGCGCGGACGGACGAGATCTCCCGCTCCGAGGTCGAGGCGGTGCTGGGCAACCAGCCCGAGGTCGAACCCGTGCTGACCGGGTCCTCGTCGGAGAAACTTTCGACCTCGGTCGCGCGTCACCTCAGGCGCTATTTCGACCTTCACGGGAACATGCTGCCGCCTCCGGGGCTTTACGCGCGCATCCTGCGCGAGGTCGAAGCGCCGCTGATCGAGATCGCTCTCGAGGCGACGGGCGGCAACCAGGCCAAATGTGCTGATCTTTTGGGAATCAACCGCAATACTTTGCGCAAGAAGATCACCGACCTCGGTTTGGAGGTGACACGGCGCCGCAAGTTGATGTAAAAGGGCAACATAACCTGTGGCAATGACGCATCGCGCGTCCAACGACCACAAGATATGGCGGCCTGGCACATAAGTGCCACATCAGAATGAGGGCAGCGGGTGGCAACCCGGGCACGAAGCATGACATGGGCGACGCGTCTGGCGCGCCTGCGGCGCACACGCCGGGTGCAAAGCATCGCGACCCTCGGGCTCGTGATCCTGGGCCCCGTGCTGGTGCTTGCAACCTTCCTTGTCCTCGGTCCGCTCGACCAGGCGGTGGACACCTTCGGGTTGCGGCTGATCCTGCTTGCCGACCTCGTTTACGTGTTGCTGGTGGCCGCGCTGGTGCTGCAACGGGTGGCGCGCATGGTCTCTGCGCGCCGGCAACGCTCAGCCGGGTCGCGGCTGCACCTGCGACTGACCGGCGTCTTCACCATCATGGCGCTGATCCCCACCGTCTCGGTCGCCGTCTTCGCCACGCTCACCGTGAACATCGGGCTCGAGGGCTGGTTCTCGGACCGTGTGCGCGGTGTGGTGGGCGCGTCTCTCGCGGCTGCCGAGGCCTACGAGGAAGAGCACCGCGCCGACCTGCGCACCGATGCGCGGGCGCTGGCCAATTACCTCAACGCGCAGCGGCGGTTCTCGCTGTTCCTGACTGATGCCGACCTGCGGGTCCTGCTGGGCCAGGGCCAAAGCCAGATTCAGCGCGGCCTGCGCGAGGCCTATATCATCGACGGCACGGGCGAGATCCGGGCGCGGGGGGAGCGGTCTTATCTCTTTGATTTCGAACAACCGTCGCAGGGCCAGATCCGCGATGCCGATGCCGAGGGGCTGATCGTCATCGAGGATTGGGACAACAACGAATTTCGCGCGCTGATGCCGCTGACCGGCTACGTGGACCGCTATCTCTACGTCAGCCGCAACGTGGACGGGGCGATCCTGAACCTGCTCGACGACACCCAGCAGACCGCGCAGCTGTATCAGCAACTGGAACGCGAACGGGGCCGGGTGCTGTTCGAATTCGGGCTGCTCTATCTTGGCTTCGCGGTCATCCTGATCCTCGCCGCGATCTGGCTGGCGCTGTGGTTCGCCGAACGCCTGTCGCGCCCCGTGGGGCGGCTGGCGGGCGCCGCGCAGCAGGTCGGCAGCGGTGATCTGGACGTGACCGTGGCCGAAGAGGACGGCGATGACGAAATTTCGCAATTGAGCCGTATTTTCAACCAGATGACGGGTCAACTTAAGAAACAACGTGATGAGTTGCTTGAAACCACGCGGCAGATCGAACGCCGCCGGCGGCTGTTCGATTCCGTGCTGTCCTCGGTCACATCTGGCGTTGTGGGATTGGATGAAGAAGGCCGTGTAACCTTCGTCAATCGTTCGGCCGAGCGGCTGCTCGATTGGCAGGAGGACCGCGCCTCCATGCCGCTCTCGGTGGCCGTGCCCGAGTTCGGTCCGCTGTTCGAGCGGCTGCGCGAAAGCGCGCACGAGGTCACGCAGGAAGAGCTGAAGGTCACACGCAGCGGGCGGCCCGAAAGCCTGCTGGTCCGCGTCTCGACCCGGCGGCGCGAGGATGGCAGCCTGGAAGGCTACGTGGTCGCCTTTGACGATGTGACCGACCTTGTGACGGCGCAGCGGATGGCAGCCTGGGGCGACGTGGCGCGCAGAATTGCCCATGAAATCAAGAACCCGCTGACCCCGATCCAGTTGTCGGCTGAGCGCATCCGGCGCAAGTTCGGCCCCAAGCTGCCCGATGATTACGAAAAGCTGGAACAGATGACCGAGGTCATCGTGCGCCAGACCGGCGACCTGCGGCGCATCGTGGACGAGTTCAGCAAGTTCGCCCGCATGCCGGAACCGGACCGACGGGCCGAGGACGTGGCCAACCTGCTGCGCAACGCCGTGCTGCTGCAAGAGGCGGGCCAGCCCCTGGTCGCCTTTGATACCGAGATCACCGACCGCGCGCTGCCGGCGCAGCTGGACGCGACCATGATCAGTCAGGCCTTCACCAACATTCTCAAGAACGCCGGTGAAGCCATTGAGACCTATGTCGAAAAGACCGGAAACGTCGATCACGCCCGGCGCATCCGCGTGACCTGCGAGGCCGATGGCCCGGACGCGCTGGTGCGGGTCACCGACAACGGCATCGGCCTTCCCGAGGACCGGGCGCGGCTGTTCGAACCCTACGTGACGACCCGTGACAAGGGCACCGGCCTTGGCCTGCCCATCGTCAAGAAGATCATCGAGGAGCATGGCGGCACGCTGGCGCTTCTCGATGCCGACCCCTTCGAGCCGGGGGCGCACCAGGGCGCCATGGCCGAGATCCGGCTGCCCCTGACGCAGCCGGCCCCGAAAAGAGAAACAGAAATAATAGCGGTGGAACAGGCAGATGAGTGATATTCTTATCGTGGACGATGAACGCGATATCCGGGAATTGATGTCGGATATCCTGGAAGACGAAGGCTATGCGACCCGGCTCGCCGGCACCTCGGATGACGCCATGGCGGCGATCAACACCGAGCCGCCCGCGCTGCTGATCCTCGACATCTGGCTCAAGGACAGCCGGATGGACGGGATCGACATCCTCAAGACGGTCAAGCGCGACAATCCCGACATCCCGGTGGTCATCATTTCCGGGCATGGGAACATCGAGATCGCGGTGGCGGCGATCAAGCAGGGCGCCTATGACTTCATCGAAAAACCCTTCAACATCGACCAGTTGCTGGTCGTCATTCGCCGCGCGATGGAGGCCAGCCGCCTGCGCCGCGAGAACATTCAGCTGCGCCGCAAGGACATTGCCGCCGCCGAGATGATCGGCGAAAGCGCGGCCTTCCGCACCATGATCTCGCAGCTCGACAAGGTGACCAAGTCGAACGGGCGCGTGATGCTGACGGGCCCCTCGGGCTGCGGCAAGGAGGTAGCGGCGCGCTACATCCACAGCCAGTCGAACCGCAAGGATGCGCCTTTTGTCACCGTCTCGAGCGCGTCCATCGGGCCGGACCGGATGGAGGAGGTTCTGTTCGGCCGCGAAGGCAGCGAGCGGGGCGTGGAGCCAGGTTTGCTCGAGCAGGCGCATGGCGGCGTGATCTATTTCGACGAGGTCGCGGACATGCCGCTTGGCACCCAGTCCAAGATCCTGCGCGTGCTGGTCGACCAGCAGTTCCAGCGGGTGGGCGGCACCGACAAGGTGCGGGTCGACCTGCGCGTCATCAGCTCGACCAGCCGCGACCTCGCGCTCGAGATCGAGCAGGGGAATTTCCGGCAGGAGCTCTATCACCGCCTCAACGTGGTACCGATCCCGGTCCCCAGCCTCGAAGAGCGGCGCGAGGACATTCCGCTGCTGGCGCGCTACTTCATCGAGCAGGCGAACAAGACCCAGGGCCTGGTCGCGCGGGAACTCAGCGACGAGGCGGTGGCGCTAATGCAGACCATGGTCTGGCCGGGCAACGTGCGCCAGCTGCGCAACCTGGTGGAACGGGTCCTGATCCTGGGCGACGGCACCGGCCCGATCGAGGCCAAGGAACTGCCCTCGGAGAACGAGGCGTCGGGCGAGGAAAGCCGCGTGATCCTGTCGGGCGCGCTGGCCAGCCTGCCGCTGCGCGAGGCGCGCGAGGCCTTCGAGCGCGAGTACCTGCTGACCCAGATCAACCGCTTTGGCGGCAACATCAGCCGCACTGCGAATTTCGTCGGGATGGAGCGGAGTGCGCTGCACCGCAAGCTGAAATCGCTGGGGGTCGTGACCACCTCCAAGTCCGGCGGCCGCGTCGCGCATGTGGAGGAAGAGGCCTAGTCCAGCACCAGCGTGCACATGGGGATCTCGAGGAAGGCCTGGCAGACCTGCGCCGGCGCTTCGGCCCCGTCGGGCGGCGCAAGCACCATGTCGAAACCGCCGGAGATGGCGGCGTCGGCCGCGCTGCGCCAGTAGCCGGCCATCGCGGCGATGCTGTCGCCGCTTTGCAGCGACCCGTCCTGCACCTCTGCCATGTAGTCGAAGAGCCGCAGTCCCGAGACATTCGCCAGCAGCGGCTCGCCCGCCTGCGCGAACAGCCGGGTGACCTGGGCCGCCGCGCCGATGCGGATCAGCGGGCGCATCTCCTCGTACTGGAAGAGGTCGACGAAGGCGGCGATCAGCGCGTCGTGGTCCACCGCCTCGCCCCGCGCCAGTGCCGCGTAGCCGTCGTAGACCGTGGCCTGGGACGTCCATTTCACCCGGTCCTCGGCATCCATCGTGCCAAGCGCCAGCGCGGCGCGGACATGGGCGGCGGCGGCGGCCGCATCGCCGGCAGTCACCGCCTCGTCCGCCTGTTGCAGGTAGAGGTCGCTTTGCGCGGCCGGATTGCCTGCTGCCAGTTGGGCGAGGCCGTCCAGCAGCAGCGCCCGGCGTGCCGGGTCCGCCGCGCCCGTGCTGTCGAGCAGGGCCGAGATCACCGCATGGGCGCTGTCGCGCGTGGTGGCGTCGGTGAAGAAATCGGCGCGCAGCGCGCCGTCCGGGGCCAGGTCGGCAAAAGCGCGGTCGTAGTGGCGGGCGGCACGGTCCGGGCTGCCGTGCAGCGTGGCGATCCAGCCACGGTTCATCGACACCAGCGCGTTGTAGATCGTCACAAGGGGCAGGGGATCGGCCAGTGCCTGCGGCAGGCGCAGCCCGGTCAGAAGCTGTTCGGCCTGGTCGAGATCGCCGGCCACGAAGAGCTGCGCCGCCTCGTTGGCAAGGGCGCTGGCGTGTTCGAACCCGGGACTTTGCGCAAGGCTGACGGGCGGGCTTTCGATCAGCGCCAGCTGCTCCGGTCCCAGCCAGGTCGACAGGTCGGTGTCGATGCGGGCACGCGTGGCCGCAAGGGCATCGGAGAGGCCCCACCAGGCCTCGAAATAGGCGCGCCACGAGAGGACGTAGCCCAGCATCTCGGGGTGGTCTTTGGCCAGCGCCTCGGCCTCGTCCAGCAGGGCAAAGCCGCGCTCGAACCGGGCGAGGCCGCCCATGACCTGCGCGGCGGTCGCGACCATGACCTGCGCCCAGGCCGGGTCAAGCGGACCTGACGCGCGCGCTGCCTCGAGCGCGGCGGTCATCTCGCGGTCAAGGCCGAGGCCGCCGTCGGCCTCCACGATGGCGTCGAACCGGTCGAGCAGGGCTTGCGGAGTCTCGGCGGCGAGCGGCGCGGCGAGCAGGGCGAGCGACAGGGCGAGGGCACGGATCATGCGCCGCCCCCCACGACGAAGAACGGCGCCCAGGCGCGGGGGTGGGCGAGGGTCGGGTCGCTCTCGTCCGCCATGAGGTGCAACATCGAGCGGCGCAGCGCCTCGGCCTTGGGCAGGGCCGGGTCGGCGGCCATCTCTGCGAAGGCGCCCGAGGTCAGCCGCGCCGCCGCGTCGTCGCGCACGGGCCAGTGCGAGACCAGCAGCGATTGCGCCCCTGCGGCAAAGAAGGCGCGGGCGAGGCCCGACAGCCCCTCGGCCCCCGCACCATCGCCGGCGGCGGTGTTGCAGGCCGAAAGCACGACCCAATCGGCCGAGAGGGTGAGGCCCGCGATCTCTCCGGCCGTAAGCAGGCCATCGTCGGCGGGGCCGGGCGCGGCGGGGGGCGTCAGGGCGAGGGCGGGCTCGGCCAGGCCCTGCAGCTCTCCGGCGATCAGGCCATGGGTGGCAAAGACGATGACGTCGCGAGAGGCGAGGTCGGCGGTCCTGATCGCGGTCTCGCTGGCGTCGGCACCCAGCAGCACCTCGGCCCGGCCGTCGAACTGGCGGGCGATGGCGGTGACTTCGCGCCGGGTGCCGGGCAGGGGGGCGAGGGCGCTGACATCCACCCCGCCGCCCGCGCGCGAGACCTCCATGGCGCTGGCCGCGCCCGAGAAAACCGGATCGCCCACCGCCAGCAGGGTGGGCAGCGACGGGGCGGGCGGCGCGGCGGACAGCGCGCGCAGCGACACGACCGAAGGCATCAGCGTCAGCGCGTGGCTGCGGGCGAGCCAACTGGCGTGGCGCAGCGTCTCGTGCCCTTCGGGCGCGGTGACATCGTCGTAGGAGGTGAGCAGCGCGGCGAAGGGCAGCCCGATCCAGGCATCGTCCGCGACCAGCCGCAAGTGGCTGTAATCGCCCATCTCTGCGGCAAAGGCGCCGAACAGCAGGATATAGAGATTGGCCGCGAGCTGGCGGTTGAACGGGGGCAGGGAGACCGGCGCGGGATCATCGTCCAGCGCCGCGGCCCCGCGCAGCCCCTCGCCCAGGCCCATGCCCTCGCGGAAGGCGGCGACCAGCCCGGCGGCATCGGCGCGCGGGATGCCGACCCGGTGCCAGATCACCCGGTCCGGGGCCACGAGCCAGAGGAACAGCGCGTCCTCTCCCTGGTGGAGCAGCACCAACGCCTCACCCTCGGCCAGAAGGCCGCGCGCTTCGGCCAGGGTGACCGGCGCGGGGGCCGTGATCTCGCGCCAGCGGGGGAAACTGCGGGCCAGCCGCTCGGCATTGACGAAAAGGGCGGTTTCCAGCTCATCGAGGCGGATCGCGCGGGTGGCCTCGTCGAGGCCCGGTTCGCCCGCCACCTGCGCTTGCCGCTCCTCGAGATCGCGCCGTTCCAGCGCCAGCGCCTCGGCCCCCTCGGCGCGGGCGGCGAGGCGCAGGGCGATCTGCTGCACGGCACGGGCGGCGCTACCGCCCTGCACGCGCTGCGCCAACTGGAACATCGCGTCCACCTGGCCGGCGGGGGTGGGGATGCCCTCCTCCTGCGCGATGGCGGGCAGGGGCAGGCAGAGACAAAGGCAGAAACAAAGCGCGCGCAACATGGCGCCAGATCAGCCCGGGCAGGCGGCGCCCGTCAAGTGACATCTCGCGTCACGCCCGCAGGGCCGCGCCGCCCGTTGACCACCCCCCGCGCTTCTGCCATCCAAGGGGCGACGCCGCATCAAGGACAAGTCCCACATGAAGGTCATCATCTGCGGAGCAGGTCAGGTCGGCTGGCAGATCGCCCGTCACCTGTCGGGCGAACGCAACGACGTGACGGTCGTGGACAACAACCCCGACCTGGTGCGCCGGGCGACCGACACGCTTGACGTGCAGGGGATCGCGGGGTTCGCGAGCTACCCGGACGTTCTGCAGCGCGCCGGCGCGCGCGATGCCGACATGATCATCGCCGCCACCCATTCGGACGAGGTGAACATGGTCACCTGCCAGGTGGCCCATTCGGTCTTTGCCATCCCGCGCAAGGTCGCGCGCCTGCGCTCGCGGTCCTATCTCGAGGCGATCTATTCCGACCTCTACCGCCGCGATCACATGCCGATCGACGTGGTGATCAGCCCCGAGCGCGAGGTCGCCCAGGCTGCGCTGGGGCGGCTGATGTCGCCGCAGGCCTTCGACACCGAGATGTTCCTGGACGGCAAGGCGCAGCTGATGGGGCTGCGGCTGGACGACCATTGCCCGGTGCTGAACACGCCGCTGCGGCAGCTGACCGACCTGTTTTCGACGCTGCGGTCCATCGTCGTCGGCGTGCGCCGCGACGGGCGGCTGTTCGCGCCCGAACCCGGCGACCAGCTATTCGCCGGCGACGATTGCTATTGCTTCGTGCATCACGAGGACGTGGACCGCACGCTCGACATCTTCGGCAAGTCGAAGAAGCGGACGGAACGGGTGGTGATCGTCGGCGGTGGCAACGTCGGCCTTGCCGTGGCGCAAGAGCTCGAGCGGCTGGACCGCCGGGTCCGCGCCAAGGTGATCGAACTGGACCGCAAGGCGGCTGAACGCGCCGCCGATGCGCTGGAAAAGACCATCGTGCTGAACGGCGACGGGCTGGATGCCGCGCTGCTGAACGAGGCGGGGATCGAGCGGGCCGATGCCGTGCTTTGCCTGACCGACGACGACAAGACCAACATGCTGAGCGCCGTGCGCGCCAAGGCCGAAGGCTGTCCGATGGCGATTGCGCTCATCAACGACCCGTCGCTGCTGGCGTTGATGGGGCCGCTCGGCATCGACGCCCATATCAACCCGCGCGCCACCACCGTGAGTTCCATCCTGCGCCACATCCGCCACGGCCGGGTGCGCGGCGTCTATTCCATCGGCGATGCCGAGGCCGAGATGATCGAGGCCGAGGTGCTGTCGACCTCGCCCATGGCCGGGCGGCAGGTGCGCGACATCGACTTCCCCGAGGGTGTGCTGGTCGGCGGCGTGATGAAGGATGGCGTGGTCAAGAAGCCCACCGGCACGCTGCGCATCGACGAGGGCGACGTGGTCGCGCTGTTCGCCATGACCAAGGACGTGCCCGAAGTCGAGCGGCTGCTCCAGGTCTCCATCGACTTTTTCTGACGATGGTCGAGCGTCTTCTCAGGCTGCCGCTGTTCCTCATCCTGACCGGGATCACGGCGTTGTCGATGTATATCCCGGCGATCCATGCGCTGGTGCGGGAAACCCATGCCGAGGCGCGCAGTTTCTTCTACGCGGGCACGCTGGGGTTGATCCTGGTCGGGCTGGTGGCGCTGGCGCGCGGCATCCCGGTGAACCGCGAAAGCGGGCTGCGGCAGCTGCTGGCGCTGCTTTCGGCCTTTACGATCCTGCCGCTGATGATGGCGGTGCCATTCCACGACGCGCTGCGCAATACCACGTTCCTGAATGCCTATGTCGAGATGGTCAGCGCCTTCACCACCACCGGCATGCCGCTGTTCGACGATCCGAGCCGGATGTCGCCCGTGCTGCACCTGTGGCGCGCGCAGGTCGGCTGGATGGGCGGTCTGCTCATGTGGATCGCCGCCGCCGCGATCCTGGCGCCGCTGAACCTCGGCGGTTTCGAGGTGACGGCCAGCAACGAACCGGGGCAGGGCGCGATCCGCACCGCGCTGGAAAACCGCAAGCGGCGCGACCCGGTGGCGCGGCGGCTGGCGCGCACCTCGATGCATCTCGCGCCGATCTATGCCGGGCTGACGGTCGTCATGTGGGTCTGCCTGCTGATCCTGGGCGAGGAAAGCCATGTCGCGCTGAGCCATGCCATGTCGGTCATGGCCACGTCCGGCATCTCGCCGGTCGGGGGCATGGCGGGCAGCAATTCGGGGATCGCGGGCGAGGCGGTGATGTTCTGCTTCATGTTCTTCGCCCTGTCGCGGCTGACCTTCACCTCGGACACGATGACGACCGCGCGCACGGGCATGCTGAACGATCCGGAATTCCGCATGGGCATGGTCTTTGTCATCGGCGTCCCGCTGCTGCTGTTCCTGCGCCACTGGATCGCCGCCATCGACGTGGGAGAGGAAGAGAACCTGCTGGCCGGGCTGCGCGCGCTTTGGGGGTCGGTCTTTACCGTCCTGTCCTTCCTGTCGACCACCGGCTTTGTCAGCGTCGAATGGACCGAGGCGCAAAGCTGGTCGGGCCTCGGCACGCCCGGACTGATCCTGCTGGGCCTGTCGCTGATGGGCGGCGGGGTGGCGACCACGGCGGGCGGCGTGAAACTGCTGCGGGTCTATGCGCTTTACCTCAACGGCAAGCGCGAGATCGAGCGGCTGATCCACCCCTCCTCGGTCGGGCGCGCCTCCGAGGCGTCGCGGCGGCTGCGCCGGCAGGGCGCCTTCATCGCCTGGGTCTTCTTCATGCTCTTCGCGCTGTCGCTGACGCTGGTGTCGCTGGTGCTGTCCTTCCTGGGTGTCACCTTCGAACATGCCTTCACGCTTGCCATCGCCACGCTGTCGACCACCGGACCGCTGATCGCGGTCGCGCCTTTCGATCCGATCGACCTGGCCGCGTTCGGCCCCGAGGTGAAGCTGGTGCTCTGCGCGGCCATGGTGATCGGGCGGCTGGAAACCCTTGCCATCATCGCGCTGTTCACCACCGATATCTGGCGCAGTTGACGCAGGCGTCACGCATGCGCCACAGCAGTGCGCTGGCGGATTTTTGGGCTGGTAAGTCGTTCTGTCTACCGACATACTCGGGTCAACGAGGGAGGGGTCCGAACGGGCCTCGGCAAGAACAAAAGCAAGTGAGACGACATGGCTTCCGACCGGCAAAACCTCCAGGACGCATTCCTGAACCACGTTCGCAAAACCAAGGTTCCGGTGACGATGTTCCTTGTGAACGGCGTCAAGCTGCAGGGGGTCATCACCTGGTTCGACAACTTCTGCGTGCTGCTGCGCCGGGATGGCCAAAGCCAGCTGGTCTACAAGCACGCCGTGTCGACGATCATGCCCTCGCAGCCGATAAACCTTTACGACGGCGGCGGCGAAGGCGAATAAGCCAACGCCCATCGCGACGTGACCGAAGGGGTGCCTGGCCAAGGCGCCCCGTTTCGCGTGGCGGCATTTGATTTGGCCGGGCCAAGCGCCTATCTAGGCTGGGCCGCCCGCCGGGCGGGGCCCGTCCTTGCAGGAACCGAATGGAAAACATCGAGACCCATATCACCATCGCCTGGGTGCTGCACCCCGAGATGAAATCCGACCAGGATCGCCGCAGCGCCGGCCCCGCGCTGGAAGAGGCGGTGGCCCTGGCCGCCGCGCTGCCGAATCTCGAGGTCGCGGGGTCCGAGATCGTGCCGGTGCGCCGGGCCGAGCCCGCGACGCTGTTCGGGTCGGGCAAGGTCGAGGAGCTGAAGGCGCGCATGAAGGCCGCCGAGGTGGAACTGGTGCTGATCGACGGCCCGGTGAGCCCGGTGCAGCAGCGCAACCTGGAAAAGACCTGGGGGGTCAAGATCCTTGACCGGACGGGGCTGATTCTCGAGATCTTCAGCGACCGCGCGGCGACGCGCGAGGGCGTGTTGCAGGTCGAGATGGCGGCGCTGGCCTACCAGCGCACGCGGCTGGTGCGGGCCTGGACCCACCTCGAGCGACAGCGCGGCGGGCTTGGCTTCGTGGGCGGCCCCGGCGAGACGCAGATCGAGGCCGACCGCCGCGCCATCGACGAACAGCTCGTGCGGCTGCGGCGCCAACTCGACAAGGTGGTCAAGACGCGCGAGCTGCACCGCACCGCCCGCGCCAAGGTGCCGTTCCCTATCGTCGCGTTGGTGGGCTATACCAACGCGGGCAAGTCGACCCTCTTCAACCGGCTCACGGGCGCCGAGGTGCTGGTCAAGGACATGCTTTTCGCCACGCTCGATCCGACCATGCGCGGGGTGCGGCTGGGCAACGGGCTGGACGTGATCCTTTCCGACACCGTGGGTTTCATTTCGGACCTGCCGACCGAGCTGGTCGCCGCCTTCCGCGCCACGCTCGAAGAGGTGCTGGCGGCCGATCTGGTTCTGCATGTGCGCGACATCTCCCATGCCGAGACCGAGGAGCAGGCGGCCGATGTGCGCGAGATCCTGACCGGGCTCGGCTTCGGTAACGACGTGCCGCTGATCGAGGTCTGGAACAAGACCGACCGCCTGCCGGGCGACCGCGCCGAGGCGCTGCACACCCAGGCCGAGCGGACCGACGATACCGTCACCGTCAGCGCCATCACCGGCGCCGGGATGGAGCGGCTCTTGGACATGATCGCCTATGCGCTGGAGGGCGAGCGGCACCACGCCACGCTGCACCTGCCGTTCTCGGACGGGCGCAAACGCGCCTGGCTGCACGCCCAGGGGATCGTCGAACACGAGGTGCAGGAGGAGCGGGGGTTCGATCTGACCGTGCGCTGGACCGCCAAGCAGGAGCAGCGCTACCGGGAGCTGTGAGGGGGAGGTGGGGTGAAACCCCACCCTACACCGACTGCCGCGCGTTGCGAGGGCAGGGATGGTGCGGTGAAACTCCATCCTTCACATACGTGCGCAGCTCAGCGATAAGGTGGGGTTTCGCCACACCTTGACCCGGCCGTTGCCACCCCTGCGTAGGGTGGGGTTTCACCCCACCGCTGCCCGGCGGCTGTCATCTCTCCGTAGGGTGGGGTTCCACCCCACCATTGCCCCGCCGGCGGAGCGTCCACCGTCGGGTGGGGTTCCACCCCACCATCGCCCGGCCTACTCCGGCACCAGCCACATCTCGCCCACGGCCCCGGCGCGCGCGAGGTCCGGGTCGAGCGACATCGGCACGTATTCCCCGCGCCGCCACAGCTGCCCGAGATTGTCGTAATGGCGCGACAGGAAATGCCCCGACTGCCCGGTCGAGATGACGAAGACCGACGAATCCGGGTCGGCGAAGTCGTAGACCCCGCGATAGCCCGCGCCATGCACGTTCTCGAACGGGTTCGGCCCCTCGCCGCGACTGACCCCGCGCAGCAGTGTGAAATCGCCGCCCGAGGTGCTTTGCCGGATGTTCACGAAGTACCGCAGCAGCGGCACCTTGCCCAGAACCGGGTGGTCATGGGTCGCCTGGTGCGCATCGCCCCAGCGCAACGAATCCAGCCGGGTGCCATAGGTCTCGTCGATCCAGACCAGCGCATCGTCCAGCGCGAGCCGCGCGATGTCGGTGCAGGTCTCGACCGGTGCCGACTGGATCACGTCGCACCAGACCGCCGCGCCCTCTACGTCGCGGTAGACCCGCTCGATGAAGAGCGGCTCGACATGGGTGAACTCGTCCGCCAGCGGGCCGATCTCGTCGCGGATCAGCCGCTCTTGCAGGGCGCGCATCCAGGCGGCGTAGATCAGCGGCTCGGGCATGTGCTCGTTCATCTCGCCGTTCCAGTCGGCCAGCAGCGCCAGCGCCTCCTGCCGGCGGCGGGCGGGGGTGCCGTCGGGCGCGGCCTCGCCGGTGAACCACAGGTCGGCGCCCACCAGCGGCAGCAGCGACCGGGCGGCGAAACTGACCGTGTCCAGCTGCGTTTCGATGAAGGAATTCCGCGTATGCACCTGCCGCGACTGCATCAGCCGCTGCCAGCGCCGCACCCGCTGGGTGTCGCCCCAGTGGAAGGACAGGTGCAGCGGGTAGGGGCGGTCGACCACCTTGTTGTTGGTATTGCCGACGATGCCGCCCAGCGGCTCGATGAACTCGGGGTTGGCGGAATAGGGGAACGCCCCGTCCCAGCGGTTGGCGGCATTGGCACCCAGCGACGGCACGCGGCCCAGCCCCTGCTTGCCATCCGCCCGGCGCGGCATCCGCCCGATGGTCTTGAGCGCGATGCGCGTCTCGTCCGCCACGGTCAGGTTCATCGCGGGCGCCACGAAATCGGCCCCGGCGTTCAGCGCGCCGTCGATGCTGCTGGCCTGCATCAGGTTGAACGCGGCCGTGTAGGACGCATCGCCATCCACCAGCGCCGTCCACCCCAGCGCCGCGACGTGGCCGCGCGGCGTGATCTCGCCCAGCCGCCATTCGGTGCCGGGCAGCACCGGGCCATTGTCGGTCCAGCGCAGGGTGACGGTAATGGGCGCACTTTCGCGGATCTCGATGATCGAGCGGCGGGTGGTGAAGCGCTTCCAGCCTGTGGGCGTGCGGTATTCTTCGGGGTTTTCGGGGTTCACCTCTTCGATGAACACGTCCTGGTCGTCGAGATAGGCCGAGGTGAGGCCCCAGCCCAGCCGCTCGGACCGGCCGGTCAGGATCACCGGCAGGCCCGGGATGGTGCCGCCGATCACGCCGCCGCCCTGCAGTTCGATCCGGGCGAGGTACCAGATCGACGGGGCCGAAAAGCCCAAGTGAGGGTCATTGGCCAAGAGCGTGCCGCCGGCGGCCGAGCGGGCCGGGGCCGCGGCCCAGGCGTTCGAGGCGCCCTGCATGCCGGGCCCCGGCACCGGGTCAAGCGCCCCGCGATGGCCGCGGGGCAGGCTGGCGAGGCGATGCTGCATCTCGCCCGGCACCAGTTCGGCGTATTCGGGCAGGGCGGCGACACCGGGGCCGGGCGACTCGGGCAGGATGTCGCGCAGCCGGGCGTCGTCGGGCAAGAGCAGCGACAGGCGCGCGCGCAGAACCTCCTGGTCGACATGGCCGGCCATCTGCAGCGCCATCAGCTTGATGATGGCCAGCGAATCCGCCGGCTGCCAGGGCGCCATCGGCTGGTTGAAGAGGAACAGCTCCGGCGCGCCGCGGCCCAGGCTGTCGCGGTTGATCTCGGCGATCCGCGCGTTGATGCCGCGCGCATAGGCGGTCAGCGCCGCCATCGCCTCGGGCGACTGGGCCGAAACCGACCGCTGCGCATGGCCGTAAAGATCGAGCCGCCGCAGCAGCTTGTCCGTCTCGACCGTCCGGGTGCCGAAGACCTCGGACAGGCGCCCCTGCACCGTGCGCCGCAGCACGATCATCTGCCACAGCCGGTCCGTCGCATGGGCATAGCCGAGGCCAAAGAACACGTCTGCGTCGCTTTGCCCGAAAATATGCGGCACGTTGGCATTGTCGCGGACGATCTCGACCTCGGCGCCAAGGCCCGGCAGCGCGACCGTCCGGTTGTAGTCGGGCAGCGAGCGCGAGGCGAGGTAATAGACCGTCGCGACCCCCAGGACGACCAGCACCAGCGCAAGCGAGACCAGCCGCACGAGCCAGCGGAAGATCAGGGCCATGGTCGTCTCCGTTCTGCGCCTTTGCCCGGCGGTTGGCGTTTGTCCTAGCAAAAAGGGCGCGGTGTCTCAAACGGCTTTTGCGGCCGGATCGCGGCATCTTGACGGGTGAGCGCGGATCGGGGACACAGCCCGGATGGTGCCCGAAGAGAAACTTGACCGGATCGTGGACCGTTTCCAGTACCTGGAAGCGAAGATGAATGACGTCTCGGGCGCCGGCGAGATCGCCGAGCTTGCGCGGGAATATGCCGGGCTGAAGCCGGTGGTGGACCAGATTGCCGCCTATCGGCAATTGCTGTCGGACATGGCCGAAGCGCAGGAGATGCTCTCGGACCCCGAGATGAAGGCGCTGGCCGAGGAAGAGCTGCCCAGCCTCAAGGCGCGCCTGCCGGGGATGGAAAAGGCGTTGCAGATCGCGCTGTTGCCCAAGGACGCGGCGGATGTGCGCCCGGCGATGATCGAGATCCGGCCGGGGACGGGCGGGGAGGAGGCGGCGCTCTTTGCGGGCGATCTTCTGCGCATGTACCAGCGCTATTGCGAGGCGCGCGGCTGGAAATTCGAGATCGTCGAGGAAAGCCAGACCGAGCTGGGCGGCATCAAGGAAGTCGTGGCCCATGTGACCGGCGAAAACGTCTTTGCACGGCTCAAGTACGAATCCGGCGTGCACCGCGTCCAGCGCGTGCCCGAAACGGAATCGGGCGGGCGCATCCATACCTCGGCCGCCACGGTCGCCGTGCTGCCCGAGGCGCAGGAGGTCGACATCCAGATCGACCCGAACGACCTGCGGATCGACACGATGCGCAGCTCGGGCGCGGGCGGGCAGCACGTGAACACGACCGACTCGGCCGTGCGGATCACCCACCTGCCCAGCGGAATCGTGGTGACAAGCTCCGAGAAATCCCAGCACCGCAACCGCGAGATCGCCATGCAGGTGCTGCGCGCGCGGCTTTATGATGCCGAGCGGCAGAAGGCCCACGACGAACGCTCTGCCGCGCGCAAGGGGCAGGTCGGGTCCGGCGATCGCAGCGAACGCATCCGGACGTACAACTTTCCCCAGGGCCGCCTGACCGATCACCGCATCGGATTGACGATTTATAAACTCGATCAGGTCATGCAGGGAGACCTGGACGAGGTGATCGACGCGCTGACCGCGGATGCACAGGCGGCGTTGATGGCGGAGATGGGGACATGACCGCAGCTCAGGCGCTGCAACAGGCGATCGCGCGGCTGCGCGCCGCCGGCGTGACCGAAGCCGCGCGCGATGCGCGCCGGCTGCTGGCCCATGCCGCCCGGATCGAGGCCAGCCGCGTCGCGCTCATCGCCCCCGACGAGCTGACCGAGGACGTGGTGGGCAATTTCGAACGGCTGGTGGCGGCCCGGGCCGCCCGCACGCCCGTGTCGCAACTGGTCGGAGAGCGCGAGTTCTACGGGCGCAAGTTCCTGGTGAACGAACAGGTGCTGGACCCGCGCCCCGAAACCGAGCTGCTGATCGAATGCGCCCTGGCTGAACCCTTCGAGCAGGTGCTGGACCTGGGCACCGGCTCGGGCTGCATCCTCGTGACCTTGCTGGCCGAGGAGCCCGCCGCGCGCGGCATCGGCATCGACCTGTCGGGCGACGCTCTGCTGGTGGCATCCGCCAACGCGATCCGCAACGGCGTGCAGGCGCGGGTGGATTTCCGGCAATCGGACTGGTTCGCGCAGGTCTCGGGTCAATTCGACCTGATCGTGGCGAACCCGCCCTATATCGCCCTTGGCGAGATGCCGGGCCTCGCCCCCGAGGTGCGCGACCACGAACCGCGCCTTGCCCTCACGGACGAGGGCGATGGCCTTTCCGCCTATCGCACGATCCTGGCCGAGGCGCCGCGCCACCTGGTCCCCGGCGGCCGGCTGGTGGTCGAGATCGGGGCGACCCAGGGCGATGCCGTCGCGGCCATGTTCCACCGGGCGCGGCTGGGCCGGGTGGTGATCCTGCCCGACCTTTCGGGCCATGATCGGGTGGTTTGCGGCCGCGCGCCGCTCTGACCCTGTGGACAACCGGGGCTTATCGGCGGAAAACCGTTAAAATCCGCATCGGTTCCGGGAAAATGCGCACAATCCGCTTGTAATGAAGCCCGTGACGTGTTTTCTGAAACCTGTCGATACGGTGGATGCCTTTGGGCGGTCCCGTTCGACGCCAAGCCACAAATATCGGGATCCGAAACAGGCGATGGCGCTCAACGCGCAACTCGGGTCCAAACGGACAGTCAAGGCTGGATAGCTGAACGCATGAGATCCTCGAAATCACGTTCGCGGTCGAAATCGAACCGCAATCGCCAATCAACGGGCGCAAATGTCATCAACCGGGTGTTCGACAGCTCGGGGCCCGAAGGCAAGGTGCGCGGCACGCCGCAGCAGATCATAGACAAGTACAACCAGCTGGCGCGCGACGCGCAGCTGGCCAATGACCGTGTCGCGACCGAGAACTTCCAGCAGCACGCGGAACATTACCTGCGGCTGCTGAGCGAGGCGCAGCGCGAGATCGACGCCAAGCGCGAAGAGCAGGAGCGGCAGAACCGCGAGCGCCAGGCCGAACGCGACCGCGATCGGTCGGACCGCAACGACCGGCAGGACAACGCGTCCCAGCCCGAAGGCGGTCAGCCCCAGCGCAGCCGCGGCCGGCAGGACAAGTCGCGCGACGACGAGCAGGTCAACGATCCTGCCGCGCAGGACCAGCCCGACGTGCTGGATCTTGGCGCCTCGGACAGCTCGGACGACAGCGGCCTGGTCGAAACGCCCGAGAACAAGGCCGAGGCCAAGGCGCGCGAGGACGAGCCGGTCTTCGTCTCCGAAGAGCCGCCGGCCAAGAAGCCGCGCGCCCGCCGCACGACGCCCCGCAAGAAAGCCGCGCCCAAGACCGAAGAGGCCGCGGCCCCCGCAAGCAGTGGCGACGCCCCCGAAGCGGCTGAGTGATCAAAGCCGTTCTGGCAAAGAAAAAGGGCCCCCAGTCGGGGCCCTTTGTCGTTGGCGGATCAGGCAGAGGCCAGGTCGGCGGCGACCGGAGCGCGCAGGGGCCGCACGGGTTCAGCCCTTGGCCACCTCGCGCGCCAGGGCGCAGAACGCCTCGAGCGATACCTGTTCGGCCCGCTCGGTGGGCTGGATGCCGGCGGCCCGCAGGCGGTCCTCGATATCGGGCGCCACGCCCTTGAGCGCGGCGCGCAGCATCTTGCGCCGCTGGTTGAAGGCGGCGGCCACGACCCGCTCCAGCACCTTGGGATCGGCCTCGAACCGGGGCGCGGGCAGGGCGGTCAGGTGCACCACGGCCGAGGACACCTTGGGCGGCGGGCTGAAGGCCTCGGGCGGCAGGCTCAGCGCGATCCGCGCCTCGCAGCGCCATTGCGCCAGCAGGGCGAGCCGCCCGTAAGCCTTGGACCCCGGCGTCGCCACGATCCTCTCGGCCACCTCGCGCTGGAACATCAGCGTGAGGCTTTGCCAGTACGGCGGCCACGCGTCCGGCGTCAGCCAGCGCACCAAAAGCTCGGTGCCCACGTTGTAGGGCAGGTTGGCCGCCACCCGGATCGGCGGGGTCAGGTGCGCCAGCGGATCGACCTTCAGCGCGTCCCCCTCGATCACCTCGAGCCGCCCGGGATAGGCCGCCGCGATCTCGGCCAGGGCGGGCAGGCAGCGCGAATCCTTCTCGATCGCCAGCACCTTGCGCGCGCCCTCGGCCAGCAGCCCGCGCGTCAGCCCCCCGGGCCCCGGCCCGATCTCGAGCACGTCCGACCCGGACAGATCCCCCGCCACCCGCGCGATCCGCGCGGTCAGGTTCAAATCCAACAGAAAGTTCTGCCCCAGCGCCTTCTTGGCGCTAAGCTCATGCTGCGCGATCACCTCGCGAAGCGGCGGCAACCCGTCTATCTGCGCCATTTTACCCAGTCCACGGACCTCAGTGCGGCGCGCCGCCCCCAGCCCTTCATTGTTTCCAAAATACCTCGGGGGTCCGGGGGCTGGCCCCCGGTCCCGTATTCTCAGTTCGCGCCAACGCCCGCCCGGGCGCGCACCATCCGCCCAGCCATCTTCAACGCCTCCAGCGTGGACGAGACATTCGCCTCGCCGCGCCCGGCGATGTCGAAGGCCGTGCCATGATCGGGCGAGGTGCGCACGAAGGGCAGCCCCAGCGTCACGTTCACCCCGCGGTCGAAATCCAGCGTCTTGATCGGGATCAGCGCCTGGTCGTGGTACATGGCAATCGCCGCGTCATAGCGGGCGCGGGCGGCGGCGTGGAACATCGTGTCGGCCGAGAGCGGCCCGGCGAGGCGCAGCCCTTCGCCGCGCAGCCGGTCCAGCAGCGGGGCGATCCGCGTGATCTCTTCCATGCCCATCTTGCCGCCTTCGCCCGCGTGGGGGTTCAGCCCGGCGACGGCAAGGCGGGGGTCTGAAATCCCGAAATCGCGGATCAGCCCGGCATGGGTCACGCGGATCACGCTTTCCAGCAGCTCGGGCGTCAGCCGCGCGGGCACCTCGCTCAGCGCGATGTGGATCGTCGCCGGCACCACCCTCAGCTGGTCCGAGGCGAGCATCATCACGACCTCCACCCCGCCCGCCAGAGCCGCGAGGTATTCGGTATGGCCCGGGTAGGCAAAGCCGGCACCGTCCTGCAGCGCCTGCTTGTGGATCGGCAGGGTGCAGATGCCGCCGGCCGCGCCGCTTTGCACAAGATCAACGGCGCGGGCGATCACGTCGATCACACCCTGCGCATTTGCCGGATCGGGGCGGCCGGGCTGGGCATCGCCGGCAAATTCGTGGGCGAGGACGGGCAGGGCGCGGGGGGCGACCTCAGCCGCCTCAGACGGATGCGCAATCACCGCATGCGGCACGCGGCCGGGCAGGTGGCGCGGATCGCCCAGCAGGGCAAAGGGCAGGGCGGCCCCCAGCGCGTCCCATGCCTTCTCGGCCAACTCCGGTCCGATCCCGGCCGGTTCGCCACAGGTCAGCAGCAGGGGCGCCGGGGCGGGGTCGGTCATTTCTCGATGATCCGGGCGCGGGCCCGGAGGTTGGCCAGGTAGCCATCGGCCAGCGCGGCAAGGCGCTGGTTGCGCAGGCCAAGCGCGATCTGGTCGCGGTCGGCATCCTCGGCGATGGCCGGGGTGCGGCCGCAGAGCATGACCAGTACCAACGCGTCGCCGGCAGAGGTCGGCCGGGTGAGCCCGTAGGACACCTCGCCCGCGTCGAGCGACGAGATCTGCGTGGCGATGTCCTGCGGCACCTCGGCCGGGTCCTTGCTTTCGCGGATCAAGAGCTCATCGGGCCGGCCCTTGTTGATGCCGTAAAGGTCATCGCAGCGGTCGACGCTGTCGGCGATGCGCCGCGCCTCGGCCAGGGTCGCATCGCTGCGCCCGCCGGGCAGCAGCAGGGCGGCGTATTCGATGGCGGCATAGTCGGGCGCAGAATAGGCGGTTTCCTCGATCGCGCGCAGCTGGAACAGGGCGACGGCATTGGGGATCGGCAGCGGGTCGGTGACTTCGCCCGGGGCAAGGCCGACGATCAGCGGGCGCAGCTGCGGCGGCAGGTCGGTGAGGTTCTGCCAGGGCAACTGGCCGCCGGCGCCGCGGCTGGCGGTGGCGGAGTATTGCCGCGCATAGGCCGAGAACTCGGCGGTCGAGCGGGTCTGTGCGATGGTCTGGGCGCGCGCCATGACCGCCTGGGCCTGCGGCGGCGGGGCGGGCATGATGATTTCCGACAGCAGCACGCGGACGTTCGAGCCGCCCGAGGCGCCCGAGACGGCGCGGTCGACCTCGCTGTCCGAGATCTCGGCCTGGCCACGGAACCGTTCGCGCACCAGCACGCGCCAGGCCACGCCCGAGGTGATGAAGTCGCGGAAGGTCTCTTCGTCCACGCCGCCCTGCGACAGGGCGCGGATGAAATCGGCGGTTTCGAGATTGGCGCGGCCCGCGAATTCGGCCATGCCCTCGGTGATCTCCTCTTCCGAGACGACGAGCCCGACGCGGGCGGCCTCGTCCATCTTGAGACGGTCCTCGATCAGCTGGGTGCGGGCCAGCTCCTTTGGGTTGCCGGGGGCGTTCAGCAGTTGCAGGAAGCGGGCGCGCTGTTCGAGCTCGTAGCCGGTGACGGCGCGGCCGTTGACGGTGACAACCGGGCCGAACAGCCCCTGCGCCGTGGCGGCCTGGACGCAGGCCAGCATGGCGGCCGCGATCAAGAGACAAAGCTTGCGCATGGGGGGCTCCCTTCGGTGTCTTTCGGGCACGGGGCGGCCCGACTGCTCTGGGGCAGGTTTACAAGGCGCATCGGCCCGGGTCCAGAGCGCGCCGTGGCCCGGGGCCCAAGATCCTTCTGACGAAGGATCCTGGGCGGCCTGTCGCCCGAATGTCGCGGGAGGCCACCGCAGATTTTTCGTCAGAAAAATCTGTCGGCTCATCGGCACACCCGCCGCACGTCCGAGGCCGAGCCGCCGGTCGAAAAGCCCTTGAGCGCGACGGTCAGCCCGTAGGTCGTGTCGGTCTCGTCGCTGCCGGTGCGGGCGTATTTCCGCCGTGCCGAGAAATCGACCGCGATGCATTCGTTGCTGTATTCCAGCCCCACGCCCGCGCGCGCCAGCCGGTCGGTGGCGAGGTCGTAGCGGGCCTGGGCCGTCGCGGTCCAGCTGGGGGCAAAGCGGTAGCCGGTGTCGAAACTCCATTCCGACACGCGCCTCGGGCGGTCCTCGTCGAGGTCGGTCTTGAGCAGCAGGAACGCGGCCGCGAGGTCGATCTTCTTGCCCGACCAGGCGGCCCGTGCCTCGGCCTTGGTGACACCGCTGTCCAGCGCCATCAGCCCGCGCCCGGTCAGCGACAGCCCGTTCTGCAGCTTGAGCTGCCCGGCCACCAGGAGGTCCGAGCTGGTCTCGCCCAGCCCAGAGCTGCGGGAAAACGCCGCGTCCGCCTCGGACCGGAAGACCTGGCCAAAGGTCAAGCCCGCGCTCCAGCCGCCGGGGGCGTGGCGTGTCCAGCGCAGCCCCACCGCGCCCATCAGCCCGTGCTCGCGCCGGTCGGGCGCGGGAAAGCGCGACAACGCCAGCAGATTGCCCTGGTCGAACTCGACCCGGGTGCTTTCATCGTTGGGCTGGTCGCCACGACTGCCGCCGACAAAGGCCAGCTGCGCCATCGGCTCGAGCAGGTGGCGCGCGCCGCTGGCCCCCGTGCGCACCAGCGGGTAGCGCAGCTCGAGCGCGGCCATGGGGGTGACGTGCAGCGTGCGCCCCTCGGCCGCGGCGTCCTGCCGGATGGTGAAGGCATCCACCGCGATCCCGGTCTGCGCGCCCAGCCGCAGGCCCGGCCCCAGCGTCCAGCGCCGCCGCCAGTCGGCCTGCACCGTGGTGCGCGCCACGTCGCGGCCGTCTGGGATCAGGTCGTCGTCGGGCCCGTCCACCGGGCTGTCGGAATAGCGATAGTGGCTGTGGGTCTCGAGGCCCAGCCGCAGCTCTCCGCCCAGGCGCGCGGGGTGGTGGCGCGTCTCGTAGACCAGGTCCCCGGCGATGGTCGGCTGGGTCGCGTTGGTCTCGCCATCGCGCAGCGACTCGAAATGGTAAAGCGCGGCCTCGGTATAGGACAGGCGCCGGGTGCGGCTGAGCACCAGCCGGCTTTCCAGCCGGTCGGTCGAGGAGACGTCGTAGTCCGACAGGTAGCTGTCGTCGGTCACCATCTCGGCATGGAATTCAAGCTGCCAGTCACGGCCCAGCCCCAACTCGGCATCGGCAAAGAGGTAACCGCGCAGCGCGTCGTCCCCGAGGTCGTCCTGGCTGACTGCGCCGTTCACCTCGAGCCCGCCCCGGGCAAAGGCGCGGCGATAGCGGAACCCCAGCGTCCGCGTGGCGCGCGACACATGCGGGATCAGCGTCACGTCCTGGTGGTCGCCGATGGGGATGAAATAGGGCAGCTTCAGCCCCAGCCCCAGCTGCGACGACGACGTCAGCTCGGGCACCAGGAAGCCCTGCGCGCGTTCGAGCGTCGGATCGGGCAGGCGCAGGCGGGGCAGGTAGAAGACCGGCACGCCGCCCAGTTCCAGCACCGCCTGGTCGATGTAGATCTGCCGCTCGGCCTGGTCGTGGATCACCCGGCGCGCGCGGATCTGCCAGAGCGGCACGTCGTTCGGCCCGCAGACCTGGCACGAGGTGACCGCCGCCCGCGTCAGCTGCGTGTAGCGCCCGTTCACCCGGTCGGCGCGCACGGCCGCCAGCTGGAGTTGTTCGTCCAGCACCATCCGGGCCGACCGCAGGAGGCCATTGCGGAAATCGCGGTCCAGCTCGGCGCTGTCCGCCAGCAGGATCACGTTGCCACCGTCCTCGAGCCGCAGCGGCCCCTCGATGGTCAGCACCTCGGTCGCGGCGTCATAGGTGATGCGCGTGGCGGTCAGCGTGGCCCCGTCGTAAAGCGCCTGCACATTGCCCTCGGCGACAAGAACGTCGCCATCGGTGCGCACCACGTCGGCGACCAGCAGGGCGGGGCCGTCCTGCGCCGTGGCGGCGAAGGCCGTGAGCGACAGGATCAGCGCGAGAAGCCACCGCATCAGCCGTCCTCCTTGTGCAGGATCAGGCCAAGCGCCAGCAGGATCGACGCGACCGCCGGCGCCCAGGCGGCGAAGCGGGCGTCAAGCTGCCCGTTCTCGCCCAGGATCTGCGCGAAGTTGCGCACGTAATACAGGCCAAAGCCCAGCATCACCGCCAGCAGCACCATCAGCCCGGTGCGGCCAAAGCGCGAATGGCCCATGGTGAAGGCCGCGCCGATCATCACCATGGCCACCAGGAACAGCGGCCGGGCCAGTTCGATCTGGAACCAGACGGCATAGCGGCGGGCGGAAAAGCCGGCCTCCTCCATCTGGGTGACAAAGGCGGGCAGGTCCCAGACCGGGATGAAGGAGGGCTTGCCGAAACTGTCGCGGATGCCCTCCTGCGTGAGGGTCGAGGGCAGGTCGATCGTGGCGAAATCCTCGGCCGTCTCGTCGGGCGAGCGGCCCGATTGCAGCGCCCAGGCGCGGGCACTCGTCAGGGTCCAGGCGCCCTGGGTCAGGCTCGCCTCGGCCGCTTCGATCCGGCGCACGGGGCCGCGTCCGGTCTCGTAGGTGACGAAGGTCACGTCGTAGAGCGTCGTGGCGTCCGAATTGGCCCCCGAGGCGCGGATCACCGTCTGGCCGGTGGCGTCGCCCTGGCGCAGCCAGAGCCCGTCGCGCCCCACCGACACGACCGAGCTGGCGCCGGAGCGGTAGAGCTCGTTCAGGTCCTGGTAGCGCTTGGAGGTCGCGGCCACGATCGGGTTGCCCATGGCCACGGCCTGCACGCCGATCAGCGCGGCCACGGCGACCGGCGCCATCAGCGCGGCCAGCGCGGGGCGGCCGGCGGCGCGGGTCACCACCAGCTCGGACGAGCGCGACAGCGAAACGAAGAGCGCGATGGAGGCCAGGATCATGATCAAGGGCAGGATCTGGTAGATCCCGTCCGGCGCGTTCAGCAGGGTCAGCTGCAGCTTTTCGCCGAAACTCACCTCGGGGCCGTGGCGGCGGATCTGCTCGACCAGGTCGATGAGCACCTGGAAGCCGGTGAGCACGCCCGCGACGGTGAGGAAGAAGAACAGGAACCGCCGGGCGTAGTAATAGTGCAGGATCATGCGGGCGCCCCCTGCGGGCGCAGGCGCCGTGGCCGTGCGGCGCGCCAGAGCAGCACCCAGGCGATCAGCAACCCGGCGACCACGGGCGTGTAGACCAGCGGCCAAAGCGCCGCGTTGTCGCGCACCGGGCCGGTGACCGCACTTTCGACCATCTTGATGAAGACCAGCAGCAGGATCGCAAAGACGATCTGCCGCGCCAGGCCAAAGCGCGAAAAGCCCCCGGTCTGCAAGGCTGCAAAACCAATCAGCGCCGCGCAGAGGCACAGCAGCGGCTGTGCAAAGCGCTGATGCGCTTCCTCGAGCACCTTGGCAGGGGTGGACCGGGCGATCTCGGCCATCCCCTCGGGGTCGGCCAGCAGCGCGAAGGTGGGCAAGAAGCTGAGGCGCGGGCGCAGGGTGCGGCCGACCTCGATCAGGGTCGAGATATCCTGCGAGTAATCCGCGAACTCGGTCAGCGACAAGCTTTGCCGGTCGCGGTCGAGCCTCTGTGCCTGGCCGTTGACCATGACCATCTGCGTCGCGCCGTCCTCGCGCACGAGGTAGGCACGCTCGGCCGTGTAGGTGACGGGGCGGTCGGGGTTGCGGCGGTCGGCGAGGTAGATGTCCTGCAACTCGCCCTCGGGCGTGATGGCGCGGATGAACAGTGTCACACCGCTGGCCGGGTGCAGGAACGTGCCCTCGCGCAAGAGGCGGGCCGAGACGGAGGCCGAGATCTCGACCTCGCGCTCGCGCAGCTGCTTGACGCTGGCGGGCACCAGCAGATGCGTGAGCAGCGTCATCATCAGAGCCACGATCAGCCCGTAGTAGAGGACGGGCCGCGCCAGCCGCCAGGGGCTGAAGCCGGTGGCCTGCATGACCGTCAACTCGCTGTCCGCGCTCAGCCGGTTGGTCACGTAGACCGCCCCGGCAAAGGCCGACATCGGCAGCACCTGCGCGATCACCGGCGGCAGCGACAGGGCCGAGAACTCGAGAAAGACGCGGGCCGAATGGCCGTCGGCGATCAACTGGTCGAACAGCACGACCGCCCGGTTGACCCAGTAGACAGAGATCAGCACGAGCGCGAAGAACCCGAACAGCACCAAAAGCTGCGACAGCAGGTATCTGTCGAATCTCGCCACGTGCCCCCCGGCCCATATCTTGTGTCTTACATTGGCGCGGACCATATCGGATTAAATCGCCATGGAAAACCGCGATTGCGCGCCCCGTGGGCGGGGAATAGCCTGCCAGGGCCAACGCAGGAGACCCCCATGACCGACACGCCCTACATCGTCACCGCAGCCGAGATCGACCGGATGGAGGGGCTGGCCAAGACGCATTTCCTGAACCCGGCGGGCAAGCGGCTGAACAAATCGCTTGGGGACCTCACTGGCCTGACGGGTCTGGGCGTGCATCTGATCGAAGTGCAGCCCGGGGACGAGTCGACCGAACACCACGTGCATTACCACGAGGACGAATGCGTCTATATCCTGTCCGGCTCCGCCACGGTCTGGATCGGCGAGGATCCGCACGAGGTCGGCCCCGGCGATTTCATCGGATACCGCAAGCGGGGCCTGCCGCATTCCATGAAGAACACCGGCAGCGAGGTGCTGCGCTGCCTCGTGATCGGCCAGCGCCTGCCGCATGACGTTGGCGAATACACCCGTCAACGCAAGCGCATCCACCGCCACGACGGGCTGCCCACCGAGATCGTCGACATGGACGCGATCACCTATCCGCAGGGCGTGGGCAAGAAATAGCCGCTTATCCGACGGGCACTGCGTGCCCGGACGGCGTCGCTTGCGGGGACTGTGACGCCTTGCGCCGCGCCTCTGGCCTTCCGCCCGCCCGGGCGCTACTTTCGCCCCGAACGGCCCAGCCCAAGGAGCATTCCGCATGACCACCCCCGCAGACATCACCTTCGTCGACGTCGATCTCGAGGCCATCGCCGACACCAGCGGCCGCGTGGCGGTCTTTCTGGGCGAGGATTGCGCACTGGGGCGCGAGGCGAGCCGCGTGAACCGGGTGATGCGTGGGGCGCTGGCGCGGTTTGCCGCCTCGGACAAGGCCGCCAAGATGAAGCAGGGCGAGGTGATCTCGCTTGCCTGGCCCACCGGCATGGCGGCCGAGGCGGTGGATGTGGTCCGGCTCAACCGCCGCTCGACCATCGAAGACGCGCGCAAGGCCGGGGCGAACCTGGGCAAGCTGCGGGGCAAGGGGCCGCTGCTGGTGCTGGCGGGGCCTGCGCGCCACGCGGCCGAGATCGCCTTTGGCATCGCCCTGCGCGGCTACGACTTCGACGCGCGCAAATCGGCGCCCGAGGAGGCGCCCGAGGTCGGCGGCGTGACGGTGATGACCGGCAAGCCCGAGGACATGACGGCGGACTATGCGCCGCTTTCGGCGCTGGTCGACGGTGTCTTCTTTACCCGCGACCTGGTGAACGAGCCCGCCAACGTGCTGACCACCACCGAATTCGCCCAGCGGATCAAGGACATGGAGAGCCTCGGCCTCAAGGTCACGGTGCTGGAAGAGGCCGACATGGAAAAGCTCGGCATGGGCTCGCTGCTTTGCGTCGGGCAGGGGTCCGAGAGCCCCTCCAAGCTGGCGATCATGGAATGGAATGGCGGCGAGAAGGACGCGGCCCCCTTTGCGCTGGTCGGCAAGGGCGTCGTCTTCGACACCGGCGGCATCTCGCTGAAGCCGGCCGCCGGCATGGAAGACATGACCATGGACATGGGCGGCGCGGGCGTCGTGGCCGGCGTCATGCGCGCGCTGGCGCTGCGCAAGGCCAAGGCCAATGTCGTGGGCTTGGTCGGGCTGGTCGAGAACATGCCCTCGGGCAATGCCACCCGCCCGGGCGACATCGTCAAGTCGATGAAGGGCGACACGATCGAGGTCATCAACACCGACGCCGAGGGGCGGCTCGTGCTGGCCGACGTGCTTTGGTATGCGCAGGAGACGTTCCAGCCGGTGGGCATGATCAACCTCGCCACCCTCACGGGTGCCATGATCATCGCGCTGGGGCATGACCATGCGGGTGCGTTTTCCAATTCGGACGAGCTGTGGAAGAGCTTTGAAAAGGCCGCCGCCACCGAGGGCGAGGGCGTCTGGCGCCTGCCCATGGGCCAGGCCTATGACGACCTGATCAAGTCGCCGAAAGCCGACATGAAGAACGTTGGCGGCCGGGCGGCGGGGTCCATCACCGCGGCGCAGTTCCTGAAGCGCTTCGTCAAGGACGACGTGCCCTGGATGCACCTCGACATCGCCGGGGTCGCGACCCATTCGGGCGCCGCGACCTTCGCGCCCAAAGGGGCCTCGGGCTGGGGCGTGCTGGCGCTGAACCGGCTGATCGCGGACGGTTACGAGGGCTGAGCGCGCCATGGGGGCGGTCTATTTCTACCACCTGACGCGCGGCCCGCTGGAGCAGACCCTGCCGAAACTGCTGGGCCTGTCCCTGCAGCGCGGCTGGCGGGTCGAGATCCGGGGCCGCGACGCCGGCGCAATGGACCGCCTCGACGCGGCGCTCTGGCGCGGCCCGGAGGACGACTTCCTCCCCCATGGCCGCGCCGGTGGGCCGCATGACCGGATGCAACCGGTTCTGCTGACCGCCGGAGAACCGGCCGCCAATGCGCCGACCTGCATCATGGCGATCCACGGCGCCGAGATCGCACCGGACGAGCTGACCCCGCTGGAACGGGGCTGCATCCTCTTCGACGGCACCGACGACCGCGCCGTGCAGCATGCGCGCGGCCAATGGAAATCCTACGTCGATGCCGGCTGCTCGGCGCAATACTGGTCCGAGGACTCGGGCCGCTGGGAATTGAAAGCCGAGCGCTGATCGCGCTGCGCCCCGTAATCTTGCCCGAAATATCCCGGGGCGCGCGGGGTGCATCGCCCCTCGACCAATGGGTGCCGCGCCTTCGGCGCGAGGGGCAACGCCCCCGCTCTTGGGTGCCGCGCCTTCGGCGCGAGGGGCAACGCCCCCGCTCTTGCGTGCCGCGCCTTCGGCGCGAGGGGCAGCGCCCCCCGCTCTTGCGTGCTGCGCCTTCGGTGCGAGGGGCATCGCCCCTCGGTTCGCGCCAGCGCGCGAAGGCCTTCGGCGAGAGTATTTGTGGAATAATGAAAGCAGGGGCGCCCCGATCCGCTCTTCATTGTGCCCCAAACTCCGGGGAGGCATGTCAGTTGCCGCGCCTTTGGCGCGAGGGGGCTGGCCCCTCACTCCTCCGCCCGCACCAGGCGCTAGCGTACGAGGACCATCTTGCCCTCGGCGATCCGCACCTCGGAGAACCGCTGCAGGTAGGACATGCCCAGGAGCGAGGTCTGCATCTCGCCGCCGTTGACCCAGGCGCGGAAATTCCGGTCGCCGAACGGGCCGATGCTGTCGAGCCGCACCGGCGCGGTGGCGATCTGGCCGTTGGCGGTGTTGGCGCGGTCGTAGAAGTTCAGGTCCTCGGGGTGCAGCCCGACCCGGGCGGCATCGGCCTGGGTCAGCACCACGGTCGAGGCGCCGGTATCCACCATGAAGGGGATCGGCACGCCGTTCACGTCGAGCGTCAGGTGGTAGTGCCCGTCATAGCCGCGCGGCACCTCGATACTGTCGCCGGTCACGACCGACGAGGCGGCCTGCGGCTGCACGGTGGTGCGAATGTCCTCCCACATGCCGATGGCCGCGACGACCCCGACGAAGATCAGCCCCCAGGCGGCGGCCTGTTGCAGCATCCGCCCGATCCGCGAGCGGCCCTGCAGCAGGAGCCAGCCCACCAGCGCCGCGCCCAGGATCAGAAGGTAGGTCAGTTGGCCCATGTCCATGGACGACATGTCGAATTCCCCCGTGCTCTCACCCGGTCATATGGGGCGCGGGACCCCGCATGTCACGAGGCGATGCCGAAATTGCGAAGACCCTCGAGAACGAACTGTACCGAGAGCGCGGCCAGAAGCATGCCCAGCAGGCGCGTCACCACGTTGATGCCGGTCGCGCCAAGTGCGCGTTCCAGGAGGCCCGAAGCGAGGAACAGCGCCAGCGCGACGCCGATCACCGTCGCCGCCACGCCCAGGGTCGCGGCAAGGCCGACGAGGCCGGGGTTCTGCCCGGCCAGCAGGATGACCGAGGCGATGGCGCCCGGCCCGGCGATCAGCGGTATGGCGATGGGAAAGACCGACGGATCGGGATGGGCGCCCTCGTCACTCGCCTGGTCCTCGCGCCGCTGCTGGCGCCGTTCGAACAGCATGTCGAGCGCGGTGAGGAACAGCAGGATGCCGCCGGCGATGCGGAAGGCGGACATCGAGATGCCGACAAAGCCGAGAAGGGCCTCTCCGAAAAGCGCGAAGGCGGCGAGCACCGCGAGCGAGATGGCACAGGCGCGCAGGGCCACGGCGCGACGATGCGCGTGGCTGGCGCCCTGGGTCAGCGCGACGAAAAGCGGCGTCAGGCCGATCGGGTCGATCACGACGAAGAGCGTCACGAAGGCGGTGATGTAGAAATCGAGTGTCATCGGTGGTGAAAGTGACCGGGTCGGCGGCAAGAGGCAAGGGCGGATGGGGCGTCCGCCGGGTGTTTCGGATCGCTGCGCGATCCGACCGGCGGGCGGCGGCTGCGCCGCCGCCCGGATGAGCGGGGCGGTGTGTGCAAGGGTCTGGTTTCGGATCGCGTTGCGATCCGACCCGGGCGGGGGGCTGCGCCCCCCGCGCCCCCGCCCTGGAAGGCCTGGGAGCCGGTGAGAGTGATGGGAGGCTTGGGCAACGCGCGGTTGGAAATGCGCGTGATAGGCGCCGGGTATCTCCCGCGTTGTCTGGCCTTGATTGTTGGCAGTTGATGGTCCGGGGAGCCTCTCATCTGGTGCCGCGCCTGACGGCGAGGTGTGGCGCATGTGCCGAGAAGCGGTTCACGGGCAGCTGTGCCCCTGAACACGCCTCATTGATCGTGGGGCGAGTCGCTCGCGCCGCAAGGACGCCTCGCGCCGCGAAGCGGTGGCCCGCAGGCGGGCCATCCTTGACCCGCGGCCGACTCGCGGGGCCAAGGCGTGCCGGCAGGTACTTGGAGGTTTTTGGCAGAGGGACACGCGGGCTGCGCCGGCCGTGGCGCAGAGAGCAGAGCGCGCGGCCGACGCCCGATCTGATCGCTGTCGCCGTGGGCCACGGTGACTGCGCCGCCCCGGGTCCGGGACGATCGCGGGGCCCTCCGAGAGGTTCCGGCTCAGGCTTCGGCCGTTTCCAGTTTTTCCAGCGCGGCCATCCAGAGTGCCTCGGCGCGGTCCAGCGCCTCCATCACTTCGGCGTACTTGCGGTTCCAGACCTCAAGCTCGCCGACCTTGTCGTCCTCGTAAAGGCCCGGATCGGCCAGCTTGGAGGCCAGCTTGTCGCGCATCTCGTTCAGCTTGCCGACGCGTTCCTCGCATTTGCGCACGTCCTGGCGCAGGGCCAGGACCGCCTCGCGCGAGGGTCTGGCGCGCTTGGGCGGAGCCGGCTTGTCAGCCTGCCTGGACGGTTTTTCCGCCGAGAGCAGCATCTTGCGATAAGCGTCGAGATCGTCGTCATAGGGCGTGACGCCGCCGTTCGACACCAGCCACAGCCGGTCGGCCACCAGCCCCAGCAGGTGCATGTCGTGGCTGACCAGGATCACCGCGCCGGAATAGGCGGTCAGCGCCTCGACCAGCGCCTCGCGGCTTTCGATGTCGAGGTGGTTGGTCGGCTCGTCGAGGATCAAGAGGTGCGGCGCGTCCAGCGTCGCCAGCAGCAGTGAGAGCCGCGCCTTCTGCCCGCCCGAGAGGCGCCCGACGGCGGTCTCGACCTGCTCGGCCATCAACCCGAACCCGGCAAGCCGCGCGCGCAGCTTGGCGGGCGGCGTGTCGGGGCGTTCGCGTTGCAGGTGCTGCAGGGGCGTCTCGTCGATGTGCAGCTCGTCCACCTGGTGCTGGGCGAAGAAGCCGATCCGCAGCTTGGTCGAGCGGTGGATCCGCCCCTCCATCAGCGTCAGCCGGTCGCTGAGCAGCTTGGCGAGGGTCGACTTGCCCTGGCCGTTGCGGCCCAAGAGCGCGATGCGGTCGTCCTGGTCGATCCGCAGATCGAGCTTTTGCAGCACCGCGCGGCCGTCGTAGCCGACCACACCGCCCTCGACCCGGATGATCGGGGGCGACAGCTCTTCGGGCTCGGGGAAGGTAAAGACGCGGCGGGCCACCTGTTCGGGGGTGGCGATGGGCTGCATCTTTTCGATCATCTTGAGGCGCGACTGGGCCTGCTTGGCCTTGGAGGCTTTGGCGCGGAAGCGGTCGACGAAACTTTGCAGATGCGCCGTCCGCTCGGCCTGCTTGCGGGCGGCCGCGACCAGCTGCGCGGCGCGCTCGGCCCGTTGGCGGGCGAACTGGTCGTAGGGGCCCTGGTAGAAGGTCAGCTTGCGGTCGTCGAGATGCAGGATGCTGCCGACGGCGCGGTTCAGAAGGCCGCGGTCGTGGCTGATGATGATGACCGTATGCGGGTAACGCGCGAGATAGCTTTCCAGCCACAGCGCGCCTTCGAGGTCGAGGTAGTTGGTCGGCTCGTCCAGCAGCAGCAGGTCGGGCTGGGCAAAGAGCACACCGGCCAGCGCCACGCGCATCCGCCAGCCGCCGGAAAACGCTGAACAGGGTTCATGCTGCTGCCCCTCGTCAAAGCCGAGGCCCTTGAGGATCGAGCTCGCACGCCCCTCGGCCGACCAGGCGTCGATATCGGCCAGCCGCGTCTGGATATCGGCGATGCGGGTGGCATCGGTGGCGGTCTCGGCCTCGGCCAGCAGCGCGGCCCGCTCGGTGTCGGCGGCCAGCACGGTGTCCAGCAGCGAGACATCGGACGACGGCACCTCTTGCGCGACGCCGCCCACGCGGGCGCGGCTGGGCAGTTCGATCTTGCCGCCGTCCAGGTGCAGCTCGCCCCGGATCAGCTTGAACAGCGTGGTCTTGCCCGCGCCGTTGCGACCCACGAGCCCGACCTTGTGGCCCGTGGGAATGGTTGCACTGGCGCCCTCGAACAAAGGGCGGCCCTCGATGGAATAAGAGATGTCGTCGATCCGCAGCATGGCGCCGCAGTACCAGAGGGTTCGGCGACACGCCAGAGCGCATGTTGACCCCGTCCGCCCGGCATGCCACACACGTCGCGATTTAAAAGGGGAACAATTCCAATGGTTTACAAATTTTCGACGCTGGCCTTGGCCGGCCCTGTTCTTGCGGGCTGCGAAATGGCCCAGATCACCCAGCCCGTCGTGGACGTGACGCGCAAGCCCGCACTGGCGCCAGAACGTGTCACCGGCCTGTCGGATACTGTTCTGCGCAGCTTTGTCGTCGAGGCGGATACTCGCAAAGAACTGTCGGGGGTGCCCTGCACGATCGACTCGGGCGAGTTCACGGCCAAGATCACGACGCCGGTGCAAATGCGCCTGCCGCGCGTCGCCGGGCGGCCGTCGCAGGCCGTGGTGACCTGCCAGTACAGCGATCAGACCGACCGCGTGGTCGCGGCGCCGACGCTTGACGGGGTCGTGGTGGCCGGCGCCTCGCCGGTGGGGCTGATCCTTGGCGCGGTGACCGCCGGCATGGCGATCGAAAAGGACGAATGGGCCTACCCGGCCTATATCGAGGCGACCTTCAAGCCGATTGAAACCGAAGAGTGACAGGTTTCAAGGCCGATCGGCCGGCACGCTCCGGGGCTTTCCAAACGCCGCGGCGCGTGCTAACCGGCGCCTCGATCGGGGCCGCGGTACGCGGTCCCTCCCGACATTTTCAGTAGGAGACGCCCCAATGGCTACCGAACGCACGCTGTCCATCATCAAGCCCGACGCCACCCGCCGCAACCTGACCGGCAAGATCAACGCCAAGTTCGAAGAGGCCGGCCTGCGCATCATCGCGCAGAAGCGGATCCAGCTGACCATGGACCAGGCCGGCAAGTTCTACGAAGTCCACAAGGAGCGTCCCTTCTACGGTGAGCTCTGCGAATTCATGGCCTCGGCCCCGGTCGTCGTGCAGGTCCTGGAAGGCGAGAACGCCATTTCCAAGAACCGCGAAGTGATGGGCGCCACCAACCCGGCCGACGCCGCTGCCGGCACCATCCGCGCCGAGTTCGCGGAATCGGTCGGCGAGAACTCGGTCCACGGCTCGGACGCGCCGGAAACGGCTGCCGTCGAGATCGCTTACTTCTTCTCGGGCCTCGAGCTGGTCGGCTAAGCGCCGCCGCCTTCGGGCAGAGACAGGGCCGCGCATTTCGGGGCGCGGCCTTTTTCGTGGCTCGGCCTGGAGTTCACGGCCCGGCAATGAAGATTAATTCACAAGTATTAATCCTTTTTGATGCAAGTACTTGTGGCCGCTTCTTCGCGTTAAACTCGAAGGAATGTCAGCCTGCCGGTCGCACGCCGATCTCGTCGAGAAACTTCTCGATCCCCGTGGGCCTGTCGGGCGCGGCGCCGGATTTCAGGGCATCGAACCGCAGGCGCAGCGCGGCCTTCTCCTCGACCGTGGCGTCGGTCCAGGGGCGGCCCTGCAGCCCGAGCACCAGCGCATAATAGCCGATGAAATGCGGCCGCGTGCCGGCGGCCAGCAGCTTGGCATAGGCGGCATCGGCGCCCAGGGCACGGACATCCTCGGCGCTGTGCATGCCGGCGCGGGCGAACCCCGCCTCGGATTTCGGCCCGAGGTTGGGGATCGAGGAGACCGGCGTCATCGCGCGCCGCGCCGCAGCAGCGCGTCGATCTCGGCCCCCGGGGCGGCCCGGTCGAAGCCCGAGAAATCGCCAAGCTCCAGCAGCGGCCGGGCGGCGTCGAGGATCGCCTGGTGCGTCACCCGCGCCAACTGCGAGCCCAGCGACACGCGGGCCGCGCCAAGCGCGCTCAGGTCCGCCAAATTCATGCGCTTGTAGACGCCGATGGCCAGCACGTTCACCGGTTTCGGCAGGGCGCAGATGCGGCGCATCACCTCGACATCGCCGGGCATCGGCGCGTAAAGCACGTCGGCCCCGGCCTCGGCGAAGGCCGCGAGACGCCGCAGCGCCTCTTCGGCATCGTAGCCGCCCATCAGCGCACCATCGGCCCGGGCGCAAAGCACGAAATCGCCGGGCAATGCGCGGGCAGCGGCCGAGGAAGCGCGGATACGCTCGACCGACAGGTCGAAATCGTAGGCCGAGTGTCCCGGCAGCGCCGTGTCCTCGATGCAGATACCGGCAAGGCCGATCTCGGCCGAGAGGCTCACGGTCTCGGCGCAGGTCTCGGGCGCCTCGCCGAATCCGTTCTCGAAATCGCCCTGGACGGGCAGGGGCGTCGCGGCCACGAGGTCCTGCGCATGGGCCAACGCCTCGTCGCGGGTCACCCCGCCGCCATCGGGCCGCCCGAGGGTGAAGGCATGGGCGGCGGAGGAGGTCGCCAGCGCCTCGGCCCCCAGCGCGGCGAGCATCCGGGCCGATCCCACGTCCCAGGCGTTGGCCAGGATGAAGGGCGCACCGGGGCGGTGCAGGGCGCGGAAGGTCATGCGGCTTCGCGTTTGAGCCGCGCGGCAAAGCGCAGCATCCGGCCGAAGGATTCGGCAAAGACATCGTCGGCCACGGTCATGGCGACGCGGATATGGTCCGTCGCGGCGGGCCCGAAACTCGATCCTGGCATCACGGCGATCAACTCCTCCCTGAGCAACCGTTCGGCGAAGACTTCGCCGCTGACGCCAGTCTGGCGCACGTCGAGCATGATGTACATGGCCCCGTCGGGCGGCAGGGCGCGCACGGCCGACTGCTGGGCCAGCAACGCGACCGCCGTCTCGCGGCGGCGCAGGAAGGGGGCGGCGACCTCGTCCTCGAAGGGTTCGCCCTGGTCCAGGGCGAACAGCGCCGCCTCCTGGATATAGGCCGGGATTCCGTAGGTCATGGGCACCGACAGGTCGGCGAGGGCCGCGACGGCCTCCTCCGGCCCGATCACCCAGCCGACGCGCGATCCGGTCATGGCGTGGCTCTTCGACATCGACCCCACGACCAGCGTGCGTTCGGCCATGCCCGGCAGGGCGCGGGGGCTGAGATGCTGCCCGGCCCAGATCTGCGTGTCGTAGACCTCGTCCGAGATCAGCCAGAGGTCATGGTCGCGGCAGACCTGCGCGATTCCCTCGACTGTCTCGCGCGAATAGACCGCGCCGGTGGGGTTGTTGGGCGAGTTGACCAGCAGCGCCCGGGCGCCGGGGGCGGCTGCGGCCAGGTCCTCGGCCCGCGGCTGAAAGGCATCCTCGGCCCGGGCGCGCACCGCGCGGGGCCGCGCGGCCGTGGCGCGGATCGACCCGGGATAAGTGGTGTAATGCGGCTCGACCATCAGCACATCGTCGCCCGGGTCCGCGACGGCGGTGATGGCGGAGAACAGCGCGCCCTGGCCGCCCGGTGTCACAACGACGTTCTCGGGCCCCGTCGGCACGCCGGTGCGCGCCTGCACCCGGTCGGCGATGGCGGCGCGCAGGTCCACTTCGCCGGCGACGGTGGCATAGCCGGTCTGTCCTTCGTGCGCCGCCGCGCTCATGGCGCGGATCACCTCGGGCGCGGTGCCGATGTCATGTTCGCCGATCGTCAGTTCGACCACCGGCTTGCCCGCCGCGACCATCTCGCGGGCCATGTAGAACAGCCCCCAGCCGTCGGATGCGCCCTCGTTGATACCGGTGATACGTTGCGACAGTTGCATGAAGCATCCTTTGTTGGGTCCGTGGGGGGATCGGGCGCCCGGTCAGGACGCGCGTGGCGGCAGCGCGGCCTGCGCCTTTCTGGTCAATCCGCCCCGGATCGTGTCGTACGAGAGCTCGAGCCTGTGGCGCAGCCCGTCTTTATCGGCCAGCTCCCAGGGGATCAGTACCCAGGAGCGGTGGAAATACGGCGCCTTTACAGCGACCCCGGCCTCGATCAGCATCTCGGCCGTTTCGATGTCCGGCGTCTTGACGCTGACGCCAAGGTCCTTTGACCCCACGCAGGCGAACATCTTGCCGCCCACCTTCCAGGCATCGTGGCCATCGCCCCAGGGGTCGCTGACCTCGGCCCCCGGCAGGCGGGCGCATATGCGGTTGACGATGGCGCGGGTCATATGGCCACCTTGGGACGAACCGGTCGGAGGAGGCAAGCCGCATGCGCCGTGTCGCGCTCTTGAGGGGCATCAATGTGGGCGGTGCCAAAAAAATCCCCATGGCCGCGCTGAAAGAGGCGGCGGTCAATCTCGGCTGGCGCAACGTGCAAAGTTACATCGCATCGGGCAACCTGGTGTTCGAGGCCGATGGCGACGGGCTGGCCGAAGCGCTCGAGGTGGCGATTGCCCACCGCTTCGGGTTCGATGTCCCCGTGCTGGTGCTGGAGGCTGCCGAGATGCGGGCGGCGCGGGACGATTGCCCTTTTGCGCCGGCCGACGATCGGCACGTCCACGCGGCGTTCCTGTTCGCCGATGCGGCGCCGGACATGGACCTTTTCGACAAGTGGAAGGCGCCTGGCGACGGCTTTGCCCAGCAGGGCCGAGTCGCCTGGCTGCATTGTCCCGGTGGCTTCGGTCGGTCGAAACTGGCCGAGCGGTTCGAAAAGCTCGCCGGCGCGCCGCTGACCGCCCGCAACCTCGCCACCGTAGGCAAGCTGAACGACATGCTGGACGCGGCCGGGGCGGAGTGATATTCCACCGCTCATGGAACGTTTCGGCATCATCATCTGCTGCATTACCTGCTGACTACGTCGGGTCCTCCCGACGAAATAGGTCGGGTAGCACCGGCCATCTGGCGGGCCGGTCCTCTTTACTTTCCAACATGAGTGAGCCACAGCCCGCCGCAAGGGATTTGCGCGCGAAGGAAGGGCTCATGGTCGAGATCAGGCTGCACAACACGAAGACCCGCCGGAAGGAGGTCTTTACCCCCATCGACCCCGAGAACGTGCGCATGTATGTCTGCGGCCCCACGGTCTATGACCGCGCCCATATCGGCAATGCGCGGCCCGTTCTGGTCTTTGACGTGCTCTACCGGCTGCTGCGCCATGTCTACGGGGCGGATCACGTGACCTACGTGCGCAACTTCACCGACGTGGACGACAAGATCAACGCGCGGGCGGCCGAGAGCGGGCGGACGATTGCCGAGATTACCGCCGAGACGACGCAATGGTACCTGGACGACATGGGCGCGCTGGGGGCGTTGGAGCCCACCGTAATGCCGCGCGCGACGGCCTATATCCCGCAGATGGTGCGGATGATCGAGGGGCTGATCCATCTGGGGCATGCCTACGAGGCGGATGGCCACGTGCTCTTCGCGGTCGAAAGCTATGCGCGATATGGCGCGCTGTCGGGCCGGTCTGTGGATGACATGATCGCAGGCGCCCGGGTCGAGGTCGCGCCCTACAAGAAGAACCCGATGGATTTCGTGCTGTGGAAGCCGTCTTCGGATGACCTGCCGGGCTGGGATTCGCCCTGGGGCCGGGGGCGTCCAGGCTGGCACATCGAATGCTCGGCCATGGCCTACGAGCTGCTGGGCGAAAGCTTCGACATCCATGGCGGCGGCAACGACCTGATGTTCCCGCACCACGAGAACGAGATCGCGCAAAGCTGCTGCGCGCATCCCGAGGGCGGCTTCGCCAAGGTCTGGATGCACAACGAGATGCTGCAGGTCGAGGGGAAGAAGATGTCCAAGTCGTTGGGCAACTTTTTTACGGTCCGGGATCTGTTGGAGGGCCACGACGGCGCGCCTGGCGTGCCGGGCGAAGTGATCCGGTATGTGTTTCTCTCGACGCATTACCGCAAGCCGATGGATTGGACGGCGGAGAAGGCGGCGCAAGCCACCCAAACGCTGAAAGAATGGTTCCGGTTGACCGATGGAGTGGAGCCAGACTCCAAGGGCGCAATGACAATCGTGCCTGACTTGTCGAATGACCTGAATCTGCCGAACGTCCTACAGAAGATGATCCATTTCGCGCATCACGGTCAGGCCTGCGAACTGAAGTGGGCGTTGGACTTTCTTGGGTTCACTCCTTCGTCTGATTGGTGGCACGAGGGAAAACTCGAGGAACAAACCGACTACGGTTTTTCACATGTTTCCTGGACAGGAACGATGTCTCCTGAGATCGTTGATAAGCTGAGCGCTTTGGCGCGTCGATTGGTCGAAGTGCGCTGGAATGCGATGGAATCTAAGGATTTCAGTGAGGTAGACGCAATCAAACACTTTCTGGGCCAGGCCGGCGTTCAAGTGCGCATGTCCAAGACAGGTGTAGAAGTGACGCCGGGCGACGACTTTGATTCCAGCAAGCTGGAGGGCTCGGCGTGACCTCGTGTGATTGTCCCGCCCGGCTGAAGGCCGGGCAGCCCCCGGCCGCCCCCCCGGGCGGGGGCTTCACCCCCACCCGCGGCCGGGGACTGCCCTTCGCGCCTTGTAATCGACCCTCGGCTCAATCGAACATGGAATGTCACAGATGACCAAGGACCGCCTCTACATCTACGACACCACGCTGCGCGACGGGCAACAGACCCAGGGCGTGCAATTTTCGACCCCCGAAAAGGTCCAGATCGCGGAAATGCTCGACGAGCTCGGCGTCGATTACGTCGAGGGCGGGTGGCCCGGCGCCAACCCCACCGACAGCGAGTTCTTCGAGCTGAAACCCAAGACGCGCGCGACCTTCACCGCCTTCGGCATGACCAAGCGCGCCGGCCGCTCGGCCGAGAATGACGACGTGCTGGCGGCGGTCATGAACGCCGAGACCCCGGCCGTCTGCCTTGTCGGCAAGACCCATGACTTCCACGTCACCACCGCGCTTGGCATCACGTTGGACGAGAATGTCGAGAACATCCGCCGCTCGGTCGAGTACATGGCCGCGCAGGGGCGCGAGCCGCTCTTCGACGCCGAACACTTCTTTGACGGCTGGAAAGCCAACCGTGATTACGCGCTGGAGTGCATCCGCGCGGCCTATGACGCCGGCGCCCGCTGGATCGTGCTCTGCGACACCAACGGCGGCACCCTGCCGACCGAGATCGCGACGATCACCCGCGACGTGATCGCCGCCGGCATCCCCGGCGACCACCTCGGCATCCACACCCATAACGACACCGAGAACGCGGTGGCCGGCAGCCTTGCCGCCGTGGAGGCGGGCGCGCGGCAGATCCAGGGCACGCTGAACGGGCTGGGCGAGCGCTGCGGCAACGCGAACCTCACCACGCTGATCCCGACGCTGGTGCTGAAAGAACCCTACCGCAGCCAGTTCGAGACCGGCATCACCGAAGACTCGCTGTCGGACCTGACCCAGGTCAGCCGCCGCCTTGACGACATCCTGAACCGGGTGCCGATGCGGCAGGCGCCCTACGTGGGCAGTTCGGCCTTTGCCCACAAGGCGGGGCTGCACGCCAGCGCGATCCTCAAGGACCCGACGACCTACGAACACATCGACCCGGGGCTGGTCGGCAACCGCCGCGTGATCCCCATGTCGAACCAGGCCGGCCAGTCCAACCTGCGCCGCCGTCTGGCCGACGCGGGCCTGTCGGTCGAACCGGGCGATCCGGCGCTCGGCCGCATCCTCGACGTGGTCAAGCAGCGCGAGAGCGAGGGCTATTCCTATGACACCGCCCAGGCCAGTTTCGAGCTGCTGGCGCGGCGTGAACTCGGTTCATTCGTGCCCTTCTTCGACGTCGAACGCTACCGCGTCACGGTCGAGCGGCGCCAGAACGCGCTGGGGCAGCGGGTGACGGTCTCCGAGGCCGTGGTGGTCGTGAACATCGGCTCCGAACGCTTCCTGTCGGTGTCGGAAAGCCATGACGGCGCGGGCGAGGATCGCGGCCCGGTCAATGCGCTGTCGAAGGCGCTGGCCAAGGACCTCGGGCCCTACCAGGCGATCATCGACGACATCCAGCTGGTCGACTTCAAGGTGCGCATCACCCAGGGCGGGACCGAGGCGGTCACGCGGGTCATCATCGACAGCCAGGACAGCTCGGGCCGTCGCTGGGCGACCGTGGGCGTCAGCCCGAACATCGTGGATGCCTCCTTCGAGGCGCTGCTGGACGCGATCAACTGGAAACTGGTGCGCGAAGGGGCCAGGCAGACGGCATGAGCTTTTCCGCGCAAGTCGGCATTTTCGTTCTGATTTCTCTGGGGGTGACCTTCGCGGTGGCCCTGGGGCTCATCGCCTCGCAGCGCCCCGGCCCGCTGCCCGAAAGCCAGGACGGTCTCGCCTTCGACCGCCTGCTGAACCGCGTTCAAGGATCTGCCGAAGGGCTGGAGCGGACCACCTACGGCACCCCGCCCATGCCGCTGACCGTGGCGGGGCGCGGGGCCGACAAGCCGATCCTGGTGCTGGTCCATGGCTCGGGCTGGGACGGCACACAGTTCGATGGCCTCGCGGCACGGCTGGCCGACGCGGCAGAGGTGCGCGTGCCGACCCTGCGCGGCCACGGGCCCGGCCCCGAACGGCGCGGAGACGTCGACTACATCGGCCAGCTCGAGGATGACCTTGCCGCGCTGGTGTCGGACGCCGGGGACCGCGACGTGGTCTTCGTCGGGCACAGCTCGGGCGGCGGGCTGGTGGTACGCATGGCGGGCGGCCGGCATGGGCAGAGGATGGACGCGGCGGTGCTGCTCGCGCCGTTCCTCAAGTACAATGCGCCGGTGACGCGAGCCAATTCCGGCGGCTGGGCGCATCCGTTGACGCGCCGCATCATCGGGCTCTCGATCCTCAACGCCTTCCGCATCCATCTGCTCGACCGGCTGACCGTGATCCAGTTCGCCATGCCGCGCCGCGTGCTGGACGGGCCGATGGGCGGTCATGCCACGACCGCCTATTCCTGGCGGCTCAACACCTCCTTCGCGCCGCGCGGCGATTACCTGTCGGACGTGGCCGCGCTGCCGCCCTTCGTGCTGGTCGCGGGGGCCGAGGACGAGGCCTTCGTGGCCGAGGGGTATGAACCCTTGCTGACGCAAGCGACGACCAAGGGCCGCTACCAAGTGCTGCCGGGCGTCGGCCATCTCGACCTGGTTGACGCACCGCAGACGGAAACCTTGATTCGCGAGGTGCTGCATGGACTCTGATCTGTCGGCCTGCGCCGCACTGGTCGAACGGGGCGACCCGGAGCGGTTCCTGACCATCATGGCGGCCCCGGCCTCGGCCCGCGCGGTGCTGTTCCCGATCCACGCCTTCAACCTAGAGGTCGCCCGCGCGCCCTGGGTCACGAAAGAGCCGATGATCGCCCAGATGCGCCTGCAATGGTGGCGCGACGCGCTGGACGAGATCGCCTCGGGCGGGATGGTCCGGCGGCACGAGGTAGTCCTGCCGCTGGCGCAGGTGCTGGATGCCGAGGGCGCGCGGGTGCTTGACGCGCTGGTGGCCGCGCGCGCTGCGGACCTGGAGCGCGCGCCCTTCGAGGATGCGGAGGGCCTCTGGGCCTATCTCGACGCGACGTCCGGAGGGTTGCTCTGGGCGGCCGCCCGGGCGCTTGGGCCCGCGGACGAAGCGACCGTTCGGGCCGCGGGCCAGGCGCTTGGCTTGGCCAACTGGTTCCGCGCCGTGCCCGGGCTGGTCGCCGCGGCGAAACTCCCGCTGCCCGATGGCCGGCCCGAGGCGATCGCCGCGCTGGCCCGCGAGGGTCTCGCGCGGCTGGCCAGGGCGCGGGCTGCGCGGGCCAAGGTGTCGACCCCCTCCGGGGCCGCATTGTTGGCCGTGGGGCAGGGCGCCTGGATCCTGCGCCAGGTCGCGGCAGACCCGTCGCGGGTTGCCGAGGGCGCGCTCGACCGCAGCCCGGCGGGGTTGCGCGCGGGGTTGATGTGGCGCGCGGCCACGGGGCGCTGGTGACGGCGGTGACCTGCGTGAGGGGCCAGCCCCTCACACTCCCCGGCATATTTGCGGAAAGATGAAGGGGGAAGAGGCGCGTCCCTGCTTTCACTTTTCCTCAAATACTCCCGCCGGAGGCCCCGCGCCGCAGGCGCGTTCCGTTAGGACATTGGGCCGGGTTAGGCGGCCGCACCTCGTGGCTCTCATGCAGATCCGCAAAGAGCCGGCCAACCGGGCTGGAAGGGCTCAGGCTGTACCGCGATCGGCCGGGCGTAGCGCCAGCCAGATCAGCGCGCCGCCCGCCAGCACGAGGAAGGGGGCCATGGCCATGTTGACCGCGGTCCAGCCTGCCTGTGCCGTGCCGCCCGAGCAGTTCATCAGCCCGCCCGAAGACAGCGAGGCGAAGGTGACGCCGCCGAAGACGATGAGGTCGTTCATGCCCTGGACCATGCCGCGTTCCTCGGCCGAATGGGACGAGGCGAGCATGGTCGTGGCGCCGATGAAGCCGAAGTTCCAGCCGATGCCCAGCAGGATCAGCGCGATGAAGAAGTTCTCGAGCTCAACCCCTTGGAGGGCCACCACGCCGGCCGCGGCGAGGATGGCGAGGCCGGTGGCCACGATGGTGCGCACACCGAAGCGGGCGATCAGGTGGCCGGTAAAGAAGCTGGGGATATACATGGCCAGAACATGGGCCGAGACGATGTCGGCCGCGCGCGCCTGTTCGAAGCCGCAGCCCACGACGGCCAGCGGGGTCGAGGTCATCACGAGGTTCATCAGCGCGTAGGAGACCATGGCGCAGATGATCGCGACCGCGATGCCGGGGGTCTTCAGCAGCTCGAGCCGCGTGCGGCCGCGCGGGCTGTCCGGCGACGGGGCCGGGGGCTTGGGGATGTCGAGAAACAGGAAAAGCAGCGCACCCAGCACGTTCACCGCGATGACGGTCAGGTAGGTGCCCATGAAGGGGACGACGAAGGCTTGCGCGGTGGCCTTGGTCAACTGCGGCCCCAGCAGCGCCGACAAGAGCCCGCCCGCCATGACATAGGAAATTGCCTTGGGCCGGAACGACTCGGACGCGGTGTCGGCGGCGGCAAAACGGTAGAACCCCTGCGCCGACATGTAGAGCCCGGTAAAGAAGGACCCCAGCAGGAATACCGGGAAGGACGCGATGTAGAGGCCGTAAGCGCCGATGATTCCGCCCAGCGTCCCGCCCAGCGTGCCCAGCCAGAACCCGGCGCGGCGGCCGTGTTTCTGCATGAAGGACGACAGCGGCGTGGCCGAGAGCATCGAGCCGAGCACGATCAGCGAGATCGGCAGCGTCGCCCAGCAGGGGTTCGGCGCCAGCGACTGCCCCGCGAGGCCACCGATGGTGAAGATCATCGGCATCTGGCTGCCAAGGATCGCCTGGGCCAGGACCAGGACGGTGACGTTGCGGCGGGCTGTGGTATCTGTCGTGCTCATGGCGCAAAGCGATAGGCGGGCGGCGCGTCCGGCGCAAGGGGCAGATATGCATGCACTCGCATATGTGCGCGGATGCGGGGCTTTACAGGGCGCGCGGGCCGTGGTCTCTCGGGCCCATGGTGGGACGGATCATCGAAAGCGACGCCTGCGTGGCCGAGGGGGCGGAATGGCTCTGCCGGGCCGAGCCGCGCTTTGCCCAGGTGTTGGCGCAGACCGGCCCCTGGCCGCTCAGGCGCAAGCCCGATGGCTTTGCCGAGCTTCTGTCGGCCATCGTCAGCCAGCAGGTCAGCACCGCCTCGGCCCGGGCCATCTGGGGGCGGATGGAGGCGGCAGGGCTGACCACCGAGGCGGCCGTGCACGCGGCCGATGAGGACGCCCTGCGCGCCGTGGGCCTCAGCCGGCAGAAGATCCGCTATGCCGGCGCCCTCGCCGATGCACGGCTCGATTACCGTGCCTTGCGCGAAATGCCGACCGACGATGTGATCGCAGCACTCGTTGCCGTGCCCGGGATCGGCCAGTGGACAGCCGAGATCTACGCCATGTTCAGCCTCGGCCGTGCGGATGTCTTCGCGCCGGGCGATCTTGCGTTGCAGGAATCGGCCAGGGTGCTCTTTGGTCTCGAGACACGGCCGAAGCCGGCCGCGCTGCGCCAGATGGCGCAGGGGTGGAGCCCCTGGCGCTCGGTTGCGGCCCGCGCGCTCTGGGCCTACTACAGAGTGGCAAAGGACAGGGAAGGGATCCTATGACTCGCGTATTGCAGGCCGGGCGCCGCGCGCCCCAATCCGGAAGCACCCGTTCGGCCGTCGTCTTCCTGCATGGCTACGGCGCCAACGGGGCCGACCTGCTAAGCCTCGCCGACCCGCTGGCCGAGCACCTGCCCGACACGCTTTTCGTGGCGCCCGATGCGCCCGAAAGCTGCGCCGGCGCGCCCTTCGGCTTCCAGTGGTTCCCGATCCCCTGGATCGACGGCTCCTCGCAGGAAGCGGCCGCGTCGGGCATGGCCGCGGCGATGCAGGACCTCAACGCCTTTCTCGACGCGCTGATGGTGGACGAGGACCTGCTGCCCGAACAAGTCGCGCTGTTCGGCTTCAGCCAGGGCACGATGATGTCGCTGCACGTGGCGCCGCGTCGCGAGGACCCGCTGGCCGGGATCGTCGCCTTCTCGGGCCGGCTGCTCGAGCCGGACCTCTTGAAGGACGAGGTGGTCAGCCGGATGCCCGTGCTGCTGGTCCATGGCGATCAGGACGACGTGGTGCCGGTGCAATCGCTGCCAGAGGCGGCCGAGGCGCTGCAGGACGCGGGCTTCACCGAGGTCTTTGCGCATGTGCAGAAGGGCACGGCCCATGGCATCGCGCCGGACGGGCTGGGCGTGGCGCTCGCCTTCCTGCGCGACAAGGTCGGGTTCTGAGCCGGGGCACCCCTCAGCCGTGGGCCCAGAGCCCGCGTTTGGCGAACTCGACCGAGTTGCCGGCCGGGTCGCGGACGTAGAGCGACCGCGCCCCGTTCGGCCAGTCGAACTCCGTGTCCACCGGCACCCCGGCGGCCTCGAACAACGCGCGCCAGTCGGCGATCTCGTCGCGGGTCGCGGCAAAGCAGACGTGACCCGGCCCCCGGGCGCCATGTGGCGGGACCGGCATGTCCGGGTTCCCCGGCGGTGCCTGCGTGGCCTCGGGGTTGAAAAGCAGCAGCATTCCATCGCCGACGCGATAGAAGACATGGCGGCCGGGGACCTCGACCGCCGTCTCCAGCCCCATCAATCCGCCGTAAAAGGCCCGGGCGGCCTCGAGGTCGTCGAGATAGAGCGCGGTTTCGAGGACGAACTGCGGTGGATGCGGCATGAACATGTCTCCTTTCGCCGGGTTGCCCGCCAGACAGGCAGATGTCGCACGGCTGATACGTGGATCGGCTATCCGGGTTACATCACCCATATCACGGGGCTTGTCAGCATTCGAACCCGAGATATAGTAATTGGTAGCTGGGGCGGGGCACCCCGCTCTGGTGTCACTCAAGGCAGTCAGGGCGGAGGACGACTCGCGCAATGGACGGCAATTTCAGGACGGCATTCACCCGCGAACCGGCGGCGTTGAAGCAACATCCGGCACTGGTGCTGAATGCCGATTACAGACCCCTCAGTTACTACCCGCTTTCGCTCTGGCCGTGGCAGGAGGCGATCAAGGCCGTCTGGCTCGACCGGGTGGACATCGTGGCCGAATACGACCAGGTCGTGCGCAGCCCGCGAATGTCGATCCGGATCCCCTCGGTGGTGGTGCTGAAAGACTATGTCAAACCCAGGAAGCGCGTGGCCTTCACGCGCTTCAATCTTTTTCTGAGGGACGGTTTTTCCTGCCAGTACTGCGGCAGCCACGGAGAGCTCACCTTCGACCACGTGGTGCCCCGCGCGGCGGGGGGCGTCACCAGCTGGGAAAACGTGGTCGCGGCCTGCGCGCCATGTAACCTGCGCAAGGGCTCCAAGTCGCTGCGCCGGGCCGGCATGGCGCTGCGCAAGCCGCCGCGCCGCCCCTCGGCCGAAGAGCTGCGCAACATCGGCCGGCGCTTTCCGCCCGGCCACCTGCACGAAAGCTGGATGGACTTCCTTTACTGGGACACCGAGCTCGAGGCCTGAGGCTCACCACACGTCCGGGTCGATCCCCTGAGCCTCGAGCCGGGCGAACTTGTCCTGCAGGAAGCGCTGGAAGGGCTGGTCGCGAAAGGCGCCGCTGGCCACGTATTCGAGGCCCGAGAGGTGGTGGAATGGCTTGAAGTAGCCGGGCATCCGGAACGCCTCGGCCGCGCGCAGGTCCGCCGCCCCGGCATGGGCCGCGGGCACCAGCACCTGCGTCGGCGTGAAGTTGACGAACCACTTGCGCGCCAGCGCCCGTTCCTCCAGCGCCTCGCCGTCGAAATCCAGCACCTCGCGCGCGCCCCACATGTCGAGCTGGAGCACGTTGAACTGCGCGGTCATGTAATCGGTGATCTCGGCCCGTTCGAAGTTCACCGCGTGCAGCTCGCGGCAATAGGGGCAGCCGCGCTGTTCGAACAGCACGATGAGCCCCTTGCCCTCGGCCGCCGCCTCCTCGAGGTCGGCCCCGAGTTCCAGGAAGCTGTCGAGGAAGAAGGGCTGGTCATGCAGCCCGTCGTCCCCCAGCACGGGACCGGCAGAGGCGGGCCCTGCCACCAGGGCCGCCCCGGCGAGGGCAGTGAAATCGCGTCGGTTCATGGCGTCTCCTCCTCGGGGCAGGATACCATGGCCGGCGCAGATCGCGAAGCGACGCTTGCGTGAAACGCAAAAGGCACCGCCGGGGCGGTGCCTTGTCGTGGTCGCGGGGAAAGGGGCCTTACTGGTTGCCGCCGCCCTGCTGCTGGTTCTTGACCGACAGCGGGTCGTCCTGGCGCTGGACCGAGCCCTCGAAATGGGCGCCGCTCTCGATCGCGATGGTCTTGTGGATGATGTCGCCCTCGACCCGGGCGGTCGCGGTCAGGCGCACCTTGAGGCCACGCACGCGGCCGACGATGCGGCCATGCACGACCACGTCATCGGCGGTCACTTCGCCCTTGATCGTCGCGGTTTCGCCGATGGTCAGCAGGTGCGCGCGGATGTCGCCTTCGACCGTGCCTTCGACCTGGATGTCGCCGGCGGTCTTGATGTTGCCGGTGATGTTCAGGTCCGCCGACAGGACCGAGGCCGGCGGCTTGGGCTTGGGCGCGGATGCCTTGAAATCGCCCGGCTTGGGGGCCGGAGGGGTCGACGCGCCGGCTGCCGGTGCAGAGGAGTCGGTGCTTGACCCATCGGCGGGCTTGTTGCCAGGTTCGTTGATCTTGCTCTTAGAAAACATCGTTTGCCGCCTTGATGTAGATCATAGGATTAACGGCCTGACCGCCCACCCGCACTTCGTAATGCAGATGGGTCCCGGTAGACCGGCCGGAATTCCCCATATCACCGATCCGGTCCCCGCGCGAGACCTTTTGCCCGACGTTAACCCGAATCTTGGAAAGATGTGCATAGCGCGTCTCGATGCCGAACTCGTGCTGGATCTTGATCAGACGGCCGTAGCCCGACAGCCAGTCGGCATGGACCACCACGCCATCGGCGGTGGCATAGATCGGCGTGCCATGGGGCGCCGCGAAATCGGTGCCCTGGTGCATCCGGCCCCAGCGACGGCCGAAGCCCGAGGTATAGCGGAACGGGTCCTTGAGCGGGCTGGCAAAGGGCGCCTTCTGCGCGGCGATCCGGTAGAGGTTCAGCTGGTCCAACCCCTCGAGGATGCGGTTGGCGCGCTGGGTGTCGAGGCTGGGCTCGTCCCCCTGCGTGGAAAAGCTGAGCGGCATGAGCGGGCCGCCCGAGCCGGAATAGCCCTTGCGCACCTGGTTCAGCAGCTGGTCGGTGTCCATGCCGGCGCTGCGGAACATCTTGTCGAGCGGCTTGACCGAGATGGTCATCGCCTCTTCGAGCTGGCGGAAGATCTCGTCGTTCTTCTCTTCCATCAGGCGGATGTCATAGGCCATCTTGTCGGCCTGGATCAGCGCCTCCTGGGCGTCGGCCACGACCTGGTCACGCTCGGCCGCGGTCTCGGCCAGGGCCTCGCTGAGGAAGGCCATTGCCTCGTCGGGCGCGTCGCTGCCGGCGAGGCGGGTCGCGCCGCCTTCTCCCTCGAGCGACTGCTCGAGCGCGGCCAGCTCCTCGCGGACGGCCTGGCGTTCCTTCATCGTCTTGCGCAGCGTGGCCTGGATCACCTCGATCCCGGTCTCCAGCTCGCGCCGCCGGGTCTCCGAGGTCAGCAGCTCGCTTTGCATCGTCGAGACCTGGCTCAGGGCGGCGTTGAACCGCTCCTGCGCCGCCACCGCTTCGTTCGCGCGCTCGTCCCGTTCCGAAGACAGCAGGTTCAGCCGTTCCTGGTAAGTGATCTGGTCGCGCCGGGCCTGTTCGCGGAAGTTGCCCGCGCCGATCGAGTCCATGATCAGGATCGCGGTCGCGACGATCGTCCAGGCCACCAGCACCGAGGCCCCGGCAAAGGCCGTGAGCTGCGTCAGCGGCCGCAGACGGATGAACCGCGTGTCGCTGTCCGATCTGAGGAAAACCCGGCGTTCCGGGAAAAAACGCTCAAGCAGAGCATGCGTCTTGATGGCAAGGCGTGTCCGCACGTGATGCCGTCCTTCGATTGTCCCAACTCAGCAAAGGCCCCTACATCCCCGACGGGTCACCTTTTCTTCAGCCGATTTCTTAATTGGACTGGAAACTTGAGGCAATACACACGGCCACGGCGAATCGGCTTTCGGCCGGGTGGTGCGCAAAAGCGGCAGGTTTCTGCCGATACGCCGGGAAAACTAGGGAAAAATACGCCTCCGTGGGGTGCGGCGCGGTCCAAATGCCCGTTACGCGGTGCCTTGGGCGTCGGTCAGCGGCCAGTAGAAATCGGGCGGCAGGCCGGCCTCGGCGCGCTTTTCCTCGTTGAAGGGCGGCTTCAGGGCGCCGTGGAAATAGTGGCGGACCAGCCGATGGAACGCCTCCTTGGGGTCTTCCTCGTGGCGCCCGCACAGGAAGTGGAACCATTTCGATCCATAGGCGACATGGCCGACTTCCTCGGCGTAGATCGTTTCCAGCGCGTCGACGGCCTGGGTCACGCCGGCCTTGCGGAACAGCGCGATCATGCCGGGCGTCACGTCCAGCCCCCGCGCCTCGAGCACCATGGGCACCACCGCGAGGCGGCCCATGAAATCGTCCACGGTGTCCTCGGCCGCGCGCCACATGCCGGCATGGGCGGGCAGGGCGCCGTAATGGCTGCCCAGCTCTTCCAGGCAGTCGCAGACCAGGTTGAAATGCCTGGATTCCTCTGCCGCCGATTTCACCCAGTCGTCGTAGAAGCCCATCGGCATGGGCACATGGGCAAAGCGCGGGATGATGTCCCAGTGCAGGTCCACCGCGTTCAGCTCGATATGCGCGACCGCATGGAGCAGGGCGATGCGCCCCGCCGGGCTGCCGGGCTTGCGCTTGGGCACGTCGCGCGGGTCCCTGAGTTCGGGCTGCGCGGGGCGCGACGGCCGCAGCGGCGGGTCGGCCCGTCCCACAGGGATCGGATCGCCCGCAGCGCGCGCGGCGAACCACGCCTCGGCGTGGCGTTTGCTGAGCGCGGTCTTTTCGCGCCCATCGGCGGTGGTCAGCACCTCCACCGCCATTTCGGCGAGGGTCAGGCTCACAGCGCCTTGGCCGCCTCGAGCACCTCGGCCGCGTGGCCTTCGACCTTGACCTTGCGCCATTCGCGGGCGATCGCGCCCTCGGCGTCGATCAGGAAGGTCGCCCGTTCGATCCCCCAGAAGGTCTTGCCGTACATGCTCTTTTCCTTCCAGACGTCATACTTTTCGCAGACGTCGCTGTCTTCGTCCGACAGCAGTGGCACGCCAAGGTCATGTTTCTTGGTGAAATTCTCGTGCTTTTTCAGGCTGTCCTTCGAGATCCCGAACAGCTTCACCCCCGCGGCGTCGAACTGCGGCTTCAGCGCGGTGAAGTCGAGGTTTTCCATCGTGCAGCCGGGCGTGTTGTCCTTGGGATAGAAGAACAGCACCACCGGCGCGCCGCGCAAGGAGGACAGGGTCACCTCTCCCTCCGGGCTTGGCAGCGTGAAGTCAGGAGCGGAAACGCGCGCATCGGACATGAAAATCCCCCTTTGGCTTTGGTGTCGTCCCCATCCATATTAGTCCCTGTACCGAAAGGGCAAGGGCACGAGGCGGCAGACCCTAAGTGGCAGGCGACATGCAAGACGAACAAGGGGAGGCGACGGCCGCGGCGCCGCCGCCCAGGCCGTCGCGCCTGCGCCATGTGCGGCACTTGCGCCACCTGCGGCACACCAAGCATCTGGGCACCATCGGCGTGTCGCTTTTGTCGGCGCTGGCGACGCTTGCGCTGGTGGCTGTGCTGGTACTGCCCGAACGCCCCTTGCCCGCGCCCGGCTGGGTGCGCGAGCGGGTCGAGACGCGGCTGGCCGAGGCGGTGCCGCAGGTCGATGTCAGCTTTGGCGAGATGGTGCTGCTGGTCGAGGACGGCTGGCGCCCGCGCGTGCGTCTGCGTGACGTGGACATTGCCGCGCGGGGGGGCGATCACCTGGCCGCGCTCACGCAGATCGACATCGTGATGGCACTGAGCCCGCTCATGCAGGGGCAGGTCAAGCCGCATGCCATCGAGCTCTCGGGCGTCTTCCTGACCGTGCGGCGGCTGGGCGACGGGTCCTTCGACTTCGCGCTCGATACCGGCAATGCGCTGGGGCAGTCGCTGGACGTGCCCGCGCTGATGGCGATGCTGCACGGCACGCTGGCCGCCGACGCGCTGAGTGCTCTGGACGAGGCCGGGCTGCGCGCGCTGACCCTGCGCTACGAGGACACGCGCACGGGCCGTGGCTGGACGATGGACGGCGGCCGCATCCGGCTGGCCCGCGGGGCCGAGGGGGTCGAGATCGGCGGCGATCTCGCGCTCCTCGGTGGTGGGGCGGATGTCGGCACGCTCGAGCTCAGCCTGGATGTGCCCACCGGCTCGAACGCGGCCGAGCTTGGCCTGCGCTTCGTCAACCTCGAGGCGCAGGACATGGCCTCGCAATTCCCCGCTCTGGCCTGGCTCTCGGCGCTGCGCGCGCCGATCTCCGGCTCCATGCGCGCGCGGCTGGGTGCGGATGCGCAACTGGCCGATCTGAACGCCACGTTGCAGATCGGCGCCGGTGCCGTGCAGCCGACCAACAGGACGCGCCCCGTGCCGTTCCGCTCGGCCCGGGCCTATCTTGCCTTCGAGCCGGCCAGCGGGCGGCTACGGTTCGACGAGATCAGCATGGAAAGCGACTGGCTGACCGTCCGGGCCGAGGGCAAGGCGATGCTGCAGGTCGTGCGAGAGGATGGTCGCGCCGAGGTCGCAACCGGCTGGCCCGACCAGTTGCTTGCGCAGATCGCCTTTTCCGAGGTCGCGCTGACCCCCGGCGACTACTACCCCGAAGGTCTGACCATCGACCGCGCCGCGCTCGACATGCGGCTCGAGCTCGACCCGTTCCGCCTCACGCTGGGCCAGGCGAGCCTTGCGCTGGAGGGCCAGGCGCTGACGGCCAACGGATCGCTTGCCGCCGGCTACGATGGGTGGGAAATCGCGCTGGACGTCACGGCCGACGATGTCGCGCCGCAGACGGTCGTCGCGCTCTGGCCGCTGGGGGTCAAGCCGCGCACCCGGGCCTGGCTGGACGAAAAGCTGCTGGGCGGGCGGGCCGAGAACGTCCATTTCGCCCTGCGCCTTGCGCCGGACCTGCCACCGCAAAGCCACCTCGGGCTCGACTTCACCGGGGCCGAGCTGATCTGGATGCGCTCCATGCCAACCCTGCAGGACGCGACCGGCCACCTGTCGATCACCGGACCGCGCATGGTGGTGGTGGCCGACCGGGCCAAGGTCGTCTCGCCCCAGGGCGGGCTGGTCGAGATCGCGGGCAGCTCGATGGTGGTCGAGGATATCGGCCAGCCGGGCGCGCCGGCCACGCTGACCATCGACAGCGCCAGCACCGTGACCGCCGCGCTGGCGCTGCTGGACCAGGAGCCGCTGAACTACCTCACCAAGGCGGGCCGCCCGGTGACGCTGGCCGATGGGCGGGCGGACGGGCGCACGGTGCTGACGCTGCCGCTCAAGCCGGGGGTGCAGCCGAACGAAGTGCGGTTCGATGCCGAGGTGGCGGTGACCGACGTGCGCTCGGACACGCTGGTGCCGGGCCGGGTGCTGGCCGCGCCGCGGCTGACGCTACGGGCGACGAACGAGGGGTTGCAGGTGCAGGGCGCGGCGCGCCTTGGCCGCGTGCCGGTGACGGGCACCTGGACCATGCCCTTCGGCCAGCCCGGCGCGGGCAGCCGGCTGGAGGGCACGGTCGAGCTGTCGGAACGCTTTCTTGACGAGTTCAACATCCAGCTGCCGCCGCGCAGCCTGTCGGGCCGGGGCGAAGGGCAGCTGAGCCTCGAGCTGCCGGCGGGCGGCGCGCCGCGCTTCACCCTGACCTCGACGCTGGCGGGGCTGGGGATGCAGCTGCCGCAGATCGGCTGGGGGATTTCGCAGGGCACCCGCGGCAAATTGCGCGTCTCGGGCGCGCTTGGCACGCCCGTCTCGGTGGACAGCCTGTCGCTCGAGGCGCCGGGGCTGGATGCCTTGGGCCGGATCGAGCTGGACGGCAATGGCCAGTTCCGCCGCGCGGTCTTTGACCGGGTGCGGGCGGGGGGCTGGCTGGACGCGCCGGTGACGCTCAGTTCGCGCGGGCGGGGCGCCGCGCCGGCCATCGCCATCGGCGGCGGGCGCATCGACATGCGCAGCCTGCCGGACAGCGCGGGCGGCGGCGGCGGGGGCAACGCAGGGGGGCCGGTGACGCTGGCGCTCGACCGGTTGCAGGTCACTGACCAGATTTCGCTCACGAACATGCGCGGCGAGTTCGTCACCAACCGAGGGCTCGAGGGCGCCTTTGCCGGCCAGGTCAACGGCGCCGCCCCGGTCTCGGGCCGCGTGGTGCCGCAGAACGGCCGCTCGGCCTTGCAGGTCACCTCGGCCGACGCGGGCCAGGTGCTGCGCGCGGCCGGGCTGCTCAAACGCGCGCGGGGCGGCGAGATGGTGCTGAACCTCGTGCCCGTCGGCGGGGCGGGCAGCTTTGACGGCGCGCTGCGGGTGACCAACACCCGGCTGCAGGACGCACCCGCCATGGCAGAACTGCTGAACGCGATCTCGGTCATCGGCCTGCTCGACCAGCTGAACGGGCAGGGGATCCTGTTTTCCGAGGTCGACGCCCGCTTCCGTCTGACCCCCGGCCAGGTGATCGTCAGCCAGTCCAGCGCGGTGGGCCCCTCGATGGGGATCTCGATGGACGGCTATTACGACACCGCCAGCGGCGCCTTCGACATGCAGGGGGTGCTGTCGCCGATCTACCTGGTGAATGCGGTCGGCGCGATCTTCACCCGCAAGGGCGAAGGGCTTTTCGGCTTCAACTTCAACCTGCGCGGCACGGCCGAGGCGCCGCAGGTCTCGGTCAACCCGCTTTCGGCCTTCACCCCGGGCATGTTTCGTGAAATCTTCCGCCGACCACCGCCAGACCTGACGCGATAGAGCATGAAACTTTCCGATTTCGACTTTGACCTGCCCGAGACGCTGATCGCGACCCGGCCCGCAAGGCCCCGGTCTTCGGCCCGCCTGCTGGTGGCCGAAGGGGGCGGAATCACCGATGCCATCGTGCGCGATCTGGGCGACTACCTGCGCCCCGGCGACCGGCTGGTGCTGAACGACACAAAGGTGATCCCTGCGCGGTTGACCGGCACGCGCTGGCGCGACTCGGCGCAGGGCCGCGTGTCGGCGAAGGTCGAGGCGACCCTGCTCGAGCCGCGCGCGGACGGCAGCTGGGCCGCGCTGCTGAAACCGCTGCGCAAGGTGGGGATCGGCGAAGAGATCGTGTTCTCCGACCAGCTTTCGGCCCGCGTGGTGACGAAAGGCGACGGGCAGGCGGAGTTGGCCTTCAACCTGACGGGCGAGGATTTCGACACCGCGCTGGCCGAGGCGGGCGCCATGCCGCTGCCGCCCTACATCGCGGCCAAGCGGCCGGCCGATGCGCAGGACCGCACGGATTACCAGACCGTCTGGGCCGCGCGCTCGGGCGCCGTGGCTGCGCCCACCGCGTCGCTGCATTTCGACGACGCGCTGCTGGACCGGCTGAAGGGCATGGGCGTGGCGTTCACCCATGTCACCCTGCATGTCGGCGCCGGCACCTTTCTGCCGGTCAAGGTCGAGGACGTGGCGACCCACAAGATGCATGCCGAATGGGGCGAGGTGAGCGAGGCCGCCGCCGCCGAGATCGCGGCGACGAAAGCCGCGGGCGGGCGGGTGATCCCCGTCGGCACAACGGCGCTGCGCCTGATCGAGACCGCCGCCCGCGACACCGGCGCGATCCGGGCCTGGACGGGTGACACCGACATCTTCATCTACCCCGGCTTCCAGTTCCGTGTGACCGACGCGCTGATGACCAACTTCCACCTGCCGAAATCGACCCTGCTGATGCTGGTCTCGGCGCTGATGGGGCTGGACCGGATGCGCGGCATCTACGACCATGCGATTGGCGAAGGCTACCGCTTCTTCAGCTACGGCGACGCCTCGCTCCTGGTGCCGGACAAGACAAAACCGGCGACGGGTTGACGCGGGCCACCCCTTTGTTAGGCAGGCGTTAACAACCCGTCATGCAATCGTCGCAGAGGGCGGCCATGCCCGCGTTGCGACCCCGCGTGTCGTTTTGGGACCAGACCCGGACGGAAATGGGCTGCTAGCCCGGAAGAAGACCACGTCGGCCGACCATGCGCCGTGCAAAGTCGCGCCTGCCGCGACGAGAAGGAGCCTCGATGCTGTACGTTCTGAAAAACGCCTGGGCGCTGCTTCTTGGCATGTGCCTGTTGATGATCGGCAACGGCCTGCAAGGCACCCTGCTGGGCGTACGCGGCGGGATCGAGGGCTTTTCGACCTTTGAGATGTCGCTGGTCATGTCGGCCTATTTCCTGGGTTTTCTCGGCGGGTCCCGGTTCGCCCCCGAGATGATCCGCCGCGTCGGCCACGTCCGGGTATTTGCGGCGCTGGCCAGTTTCATCTCGGCCGTGCTGATCATCTACCCGACCCTCGCCAACCCCTGGGTCTGGGTCGCGGGTCGGGTGTTGATCGGCTTCTGCTTTTCGGGCGTCTACGTGACCGCCGAAAGCTGGCTAAACAACGCCTCGACCAACGAGACGCGCGGCCAGTCGCTGTCGCTTTACATGATCGTGCAGACCATCGGCATCATCACCGCGCAGGGGCTGATGCTGGTGGCCGATCCAGGCGGCTTCGTGCTGTTCGTGATCCCCTCGGTGCTGGTCTCGATCTCGTTCGCGCCGATCCTGCTGTCGATCGCGCCGACACCGGCCTTCGATCGCACCAAGCCGCTGAGCCTGCGGCAGCTGTACAAGATCTCGCCGCTGGGCGTGACCGGCATGTTCCTGCTCGGCTCGGTCTTCTCGGCGCAGTTCGGCATGTCGGCGGTCTTCGGCCAGCAGGCCGGGCTGACCCTGCCGCAGATCTCGATCTTCGTGTCGTTCTTTTATATCGGCGCGCTGATCGTGCAATATCCGCTGGGCTGGCTGTCGGACCGCATGGACCGCCGCCGCCTGATCATGATTGTCGCCGTTCTGGGCGGGACGGGGGCCCTGGTCGGCTTTGTCATGGGGCAGACCTACTACGCGCTGCTGATGGCCGCCTTCGCCATCGGCGGATCGTCCAACCCGTTGTATTCGCTGCTGATCGCCTACACCAACGACTTCCTCGATTCCGAGGACATGGCCGCCGCCTCCGGCGGCCTGATGTTCATCAACGGGCTCGGCGCGGTCTCGGGGCCAATCATCACCGGCTGGCTCATGGGGGTCATCGGGCCTTACGGATATTTCCTGATCCTGCTGGTGCTGATGTATGCGCTTGGCGCCTATGCGCTCTACCGCATGACCCAGCGCCCGGCGCCCCGGGTGGACTCCACCTCTGCCTATGCGCCGGTCATGCCGACCTCGTCGCCGGTGGCCCTTGAAACCGCACAGGAATACGCCATCGACAGCGCCGAAGCCGAAGAAAGCGGCAAGTCGTCCTAAGCCGCCTGACCCATCGCATGGGTATGGAAATCACGACTACGTTTTTTGTCGCGATTGACGCAATTTGTTACTGTTTGACCGCGCGTCGCTTGTGTAACGGTTGAATGACGGGGAAGAGTTATTTTGGTGGAGGAGAGGATGGAGACTCCCGACAGCATCCTGAGTTTCTGGCTGGACGAGATCGGTCCCAAGGGGTGGTATCAACCGCCCGAGGGCCTGGACGAGACCATCCTCACGCGGTTCGAGGAAACCTGGCAAGGCGCGATGGACGGGCGGTACGGCCTCTGGCTGACCTATCCCGGCGGCGCGCTGGCCTATATCATCCTGACCGACCAGTTCCCGCGCAACATGTTCCGCGGCAAAGGGCGGGCCTTTGCCTCGGACGAGATCGCCAAGGCGGCCGCCAAGCAGGCGATCCATCGCGGCTGGGACATGAAGATCGACGAGCCGGCGCGGCAGTTCTTCTACATGCCGCTGATGCATTCCGAATGCATGTCCGACCAGGAGCGTTGCGTGCGCCTGATGAAGGAACGGATGCCCGAGACCGGAGCGTCGAACCTCGTGCATGCCCGCGTGCACCGCGAGGTGATCCGCCGCTTTGGCCGCTTCCCGTATCGCAACGTTGCGCTGTCGCGCCGCACGACCGGGGCGGAGCAGCAATTCGTCGAAGGTGGCGGCTACGGCGAGGTTCTGCAAGAATTCCAGAAGGCGTCCTGACGCCTCGGGCTTGAACGGTTTGCGCTGCGTCCCCGGCCATGGGGGCGCGGCGTTTTGTTTGGCGGGTGGCGGTCCGGCCGCCTCCCGGCGTTGTCGTGCCGATGCCAAACTCCCAACATGATCAGCCGGTGACTTGCGCCCATTAAGGGCATGACCATTGATGGGGGCATCACGTGCGCGACGTCGTCCTTCCGTCGATCAAGCTGGTCAGTCATCCGGGGCAGGCGCCGGACAGCGGTTGCTTTGTCGGCGATGCGCCGCAATGGACGCAGGACCTCGACTGGCCCTGCGATGTGCGGGGCCGGCGCTGGTGGATCTTGCGCAGTTTGCCCTGGGTCGCCTTCCGACGGAGGTCGAGGTGGACCGCGTGGCGCTGCCGCTGCCAGAGTTTCCGCGCAGGGGCACGCTCTTTCCCCTTCCGCCTGTTCAGACGAGGCGGTCTGCCAGATGGCACCGGGCACGATCCGCGATCTCCATTCGGGAAAGGATGTATCCGTCCTCGCGCCACCGGACGCGCCGGGGCTCGGCCCCTGAGCGGCGGTCGCAAAAAGTGACCCCTGGGATAGCCTGCGCCGCCACGCGCCCGAAACGCTCGAAACCTTCGGCGCGCCGCGGATGGATCTGCGGGTGCCCCTGTCGCCGGTTCGCGACGTGACCAGGGCGACGGCCGCGCACCTGGACACCCATGCACAATCCGTGCCGCAGCGCGCCGCGCCCGAACATCCGGCAGACCGGCTCGCCGCCTTGCAGGACCAGCAGTCCGCGCGTCGTCCGGTGCCGGTCCATGCGGTGCCGCATGGTCTGGGGAAGCCCTTGCCGCACTGGTTGCCGAACCTTGTCGCGTGCATGTCGGGCAAGATCCTGCTGCTGGAACGCGACACGGATTGAAGCGCGAACATGATGTGGGGCGACCCTAGCGGTTTCCAGCGGTGGATCGACCCGGCAGACTTTGCGCGCGGCGGGTTGGACCCGGCGGTGACCGCGGTCGAGGGCTGCTGACCCGCGCGGTTAGGCGTTGAAGCCCCGGGGGGCTTCCTCTAGCGTTTTCCAAGGATGAGACCGGGGAGGGCGCAATGGCCGACACTACCTTCGACATGATCGTGATCGGGGCCGGGCCCGGCGGCTACGTGGCCGCCATCCGCGGCGCGCAGCTGGGGCTGAAGGTCGCCATCGTCGAACGCGAACACATGGGCGGGATCTGCCTCAACTGGGGCTGCATCCCGACCAAGGCGCTGCTGCGCTCGGCCGAGGTGTTCCACCTGATGCAGAACGCCAAGGCCTATGGGCTGAAGGCGGACGGTGTGTCCTACGACCTCGGCGCGGTGGTGCAGCGCTCGCGCAAGGTGGCGGGGCAGTTGTCGGGCGGGATCGACCACCTGATGAAGAAGAACAAGGTCACGGTTTTCCGCGGCGAGGCGACTCTGCCGGCTAAGGGCAAGGTTTCGGTCAAGGGCGAGAAAGGCGCGCAGGAGATCGCTTCAAAGCACATCGTCCTGGCCACCGGCGCCCGGGCGCGCGAACTGCCGGGGCTCGAGGCCGACGGCGATCTCGTCTGGACCTACAAGCATGCGCTGCAGCCCGTACGGATGCCCAAAAAGCTGTTGGTCATCGGCTCGGGCGCCATCGGGATCGAGTTCGCCAGCTTCTACAACACGCTCGGCGCCGACACGACCGTGGTCGAGGTGATGGACCGCGTGCTGCCCGTGGAGGACGCCGAGATCAGCGCCTTTGCCAGGAAGCAATTCGTCAAGCAAGGCATGAAGATCATGGAGAAGGCGGCGGTCAAGAAGCTCGACCGCGGCAAGGGCAAGGTGACGGCCCATATCGAGAGCGGCGGCAAGGTCGAGACGGCCGAGTTCGACACGGTGATTTCCGCCGTCGGCATCGTCGGCAACGTGGAGGGGCTGGGGCTGGACGCGCTCGGCGTCAAGATCGACCGGACCCACGTGGTGGTGGACGACCTCTGCCGCACCGGCGTGGACGGTCTATATGCCATCGGCGACATCGCCGGCGCGCCCTGGCTGGCGCACAAGGCCAGCCACGAGGGCGTCATGGTGGCCGAACTGGTAGCGGGCGGGCATCCGCACCCGATCCGGCCGGGCTCCATCGCCGGCTGCACCTATTGCCATCCGCAGGTCGCCAGCGTCGGCATGACCGAGGCCAAAGCGAAAGAGGCCGGTTACGAGGTCAAGGTCGGCCGTTTCCCCTTTGTCGGCAACGGCAAGGCCATCGCACTGGGAGAGCCGGAGGGGATGGTCAAGACCGTCTTCGACGCGAAAACCGGCGAGCTTTTGGGCGCGCATATGGTCGGCGCAGAGGTGACCGAGCTGATCCAGGGCTACGTGGTCGGGCGCCAGCTGGAGACGACGGAAGAGGACCTGATGGCCACCGTCTTCCCGCATCCGACACTGAGCGAGATGATGCATGAAAGCGTGCTCGACGCTTACGGCCGCGCGATCCATTTCTGAGGCTGGGCAGTGGTTTCGGATTGCTGCGCAATCCGACCGGGGCGCGGCGGCTGCGCCGCCGCGCGGGCCAGTGACAGGTCCGCCGCACATCGTCGCCGGTGCGCATGTGGCGCGCAAGAGGGGGCGCTGCCCCCGTCGCCAAGGGCGACTCCCCCGGAGTTTATGGGCAAAATGAAGGCCGGATCGGTGCGCCGCGGATGGGTCCACGCTGCGCAGATTTCTTTCATTACTCCCGAAATACTCCGGGGGTGAGGCCCAGGGGGCCGAGGGGGCTGGCCCCCTCTGACTGGCCTTGGATCACGCGCGGCGGGCGGCCATAATCCAGATCGCCGTCAACCCGAGCGAGATCAACGCGTTCCAACCGGCCATGGACAGGCCGAACATCTCCCACGGGATCTCGTCGCAGCGCACCAGCGGCGCGGCCATGATCTGGTTCAGCAGGTCGTCCGTCGAGAGGCCGCCAATGGGGCCCGAGGTGCAGGTGGTCGGCCCTTCCCACCAGCCCTGTTCGACGCCGCTGTGGTAGATGCCGATCCCGGCGGTCGTCGCAGCGGCGGCAGCCCCCAGCCAGGCCAGTCCGCGCTGCCCCAGCGCCAGCGCGCCGATGGCGATGGCCGCCACATGCGGGTAGCGTTGCCAGTAGCACAGCTTGCAGGGCGGCATCTCGCCGATGAACTGGAAGGCGAGCGCGCCGAGGATCAGGAGGGTCGAGCCAAGTGTGGCCAGCAGGATCAGGCGGAAGGAGTTCACAGGTACCTCACCAGGACAAAGCCCCCGAAGAGGAGCACGAGAAAGAGCGTGAAGACCAGCGCGAGGCGCCGTTCGATGAAGTCGCGGATCGGCGCGCCGAAGGTCCGCAGCAGCGCCGCCAGCACGAAGAACCGCAGCCCACGCGCCAGGATCGAGGTCGCCACGAAGGTCGCCAGCGGCATGCCGGTCCAGCCGGACATGATGGTGATGACCTTGTAGGGAAAGGGCGTGATCCCGGCGGCCAGAACGGCCCAGAAGCCGAAGTCGTTGAAGCGGGTGTTGAACTCGGTCATGGCGTCGCCCTTGCCCATGCTCTCGAGGATGGGCTGTCCGATCTGTTCGAAGGCCAGCGCGCCGATGGCATAGCCCAAGAGGCCGCCGATCACCGATGAGACCAGCGCCACGGTGGCGATCAGCCAGGCGCGGCGCGGGGCCGCGAGGATCATGGGAATCATGATGACATCGGGCGGAATCGGAAAGACCGAGCTTTCCACGAAGCTGACCAACGCGAGCACCCACAGGGCGCGGGGGTGGTCGGCCATCCGCAAGGTCCAGTCGTAGAGACGCGTGAGCATGATCCTGCCTTTTTTCCCCTTAGGCCCCGATTTCCCGGAGGGGTCAAGGCGCAGATTTGCCCTTTCACAGGCTCGTGCAACCGGCTAAACGAGGCTTCGGTGGCCCGAGTGGCGGAATGGTAGACGCAGGGGATTCAAAATCCCCCGCAGCAATGCGTGTGGGTTCGAATCCCACCTCGGGCACCACATCTTCGGCTAACGCATTGGTTTCGCTTCAGCTTCTTGCAGTTGCTTGGAGCCGTAGACCATGTCGGAGACCAATTCACCCGCGTTCACCTTCGTGAAGTCAGGGATTTTCTACTTCAGCCGTCGCATCCCGACCGAGCTGAAAACCCACTACACATCGCCGCGCATCGCGTTTTCTTTGCGCACCAGGTCAGCCCGGATCGCCGAAGCCAGAGCCAGACGGGCAGCCGATCAGCTGGACGAGTACTGGTTTCATCTGCGGTCACAATCCAAGGAACTGCCCGGCAAGCACATGCTCCGGCTACAGCGTGATCCTCGAGCTGCCACGGCAGGTGTTCCCGAGGTCGAGACGATTTCCAGCTCCATCACGCTGTCCGAGGGAATGACGCTCTACCTCAAGCATAAAGGGGCAGGGCGTCCGGTCACCTTCCATCGTGCCGCCGAAAGGGCGTGTGGCTACGTCATCGACGCTTGCGGAGACAAACCGCTGGATGCCTACACCCGAGCCGAGGCAAACGCTTTCCGCGACAGCCTCATCCAACGGGGGCTTGCAGGCAGCAGCATGACACGGGTCTTCGGAACGGTGCGGTCGATCATCAACTTCGCTGCAAGCGAGCAGGGCATTGCCATGACCAATCCCTTCGCCGGGGTCTACTACGACCGCGACGCCGGGGTGTCCGACCGCCAGCCAGTGCCGACCATGGCCCTGCGCAAGCTGCAGCAGGAGTGCCACGTTCTCGACGATGATCTTCGCTGGCTAGTCGCGTTGGTCTCGGACACCGGGATGCGGCTTGCGGAAGCTGCTGGCATGACCCGTGCCGATTTCGAGAGGGACAGCAGCGGGGCCTTGGTGGCGCATGTGCGTCCTCACCCGTGGCGGCGTCTGAAGACCAAGGGCAGCGAACGGGTGGTCCCGCTTGAGGGCGAGGCTCTGTGGGCCGCAGAGCGCATCCTCGGGCAAGGCGATGGGTCCAAGTTCGCGTTCCCGCGCTACAACAAGCAGGCCAGCACCAATGCCAATGCTGCCAGCGCCGCGCTAAACAAATGGATGAAGGCGAATGGCGGGGAAGGTGCCACGATGCACGGCTTCCGTCATGCCATGCGGGACAGGCTGCGAGCGGTCGAGTGCCCTGCCGACATCGTGGACCAGATCGGGGGCTGGCAGACGGAAGGTGTCGGTCACGGCTACGGCTCAGGTTACCCTGTTGAGGTGTTGCGAAAGTGGATGAAGGCAGCGACGCGGGCCGACATGGTCTACGGCTCCAAGCAACTGCAAGAAGCTGAAGCGAAACCAATGCGTTAGCCGAAGATGTGGTGCCCGAGGTGGGAGGGTCATTGTTGACTGGCTCCCGTTACAGGCACCTCGGCGATGGTTCGCGTCAGCAAATC
>NZ_JAIMID010000008.1 GCF_019966535.1 Mesobacterium pallidum
CTCAGCATAACAACGAAAGCCGCCTGATCATGCCCTCAGGCCATCCGGGAAATTACACCACCTTGACGGACGTGACCGGCCGAAGCTCCGGTTGATCCCGCCCGAGCTTGTGGACGAGTCCCTGACACGCGAGCTGGCGGAAGGGGCTTGCATCGTGCAGGGCGTGGAGTTCGACCCGGACGGCAACCGGGTGGCCTATCACGTCCTCCCGAGCCGCCCGCATGACCAGTTCGCCAACTACGCGCCGCCCGTGCGGGTTCCGGCGGATGACATTCTCCACATTATGAAGCCGCTGGCGGCGGGGCAGGTCCGGGGCGTCTCTTGGCTGGCCCCGGTCATCCTGCCCGCCTCCGAATTTGACCAGCTCTGTGATGCGCTGCTTGTCGGGGTGAAGGTCGCGGCGATGCACTCCGCCTTCCTTGTGGACATGAACGGCACGGCGGGCGAGCCCTATGACGGCACGGAGTCGGGTGGCATCATGGAGACCGGCCTTGAGCCCGGCACCATGAAGCGGCTGCCCACCGGCTATGACGTGAAGTTCAACACGCCCGGGCAGACCCAAGAGATTGGCGCGTTCCTTCGCCTCAACCTGCAACAGCTTGCCGCCGGGCTGGGGCTGCCGGAGCACCTTCTTTCCGGCGATCTGACCGGGGCGAACTATTCCAGCCTCCGGGCCGGGCTGCTGCCGTTCCGGCAGCGGGTGGAGCAAGTCCAGTATGGCACCCTTGTTCCCCAGCTTCTTCGCCCGATCTGGCGGCGCGTCGTCACCTTTGGCGTCCTCTCGGGCGAGCTGGCGGCCCCGGACTTCGAGTCCAACCCCCGGGCCTATCTGGCGGCGGAATGGCTGCCTCCGAAGCCCATGCAGGTTGACCCGCTCAAGGACGTGCAAGCGACCGTGGCGGAGCTGGAAGCCGGGCTGACCAGCCGCCGCAAAGCCGTGGCCGAACGGGGCTGGGCACTGGAAGACCTGGACTCGGAGATTGCCGCCGCCCCGCACACCCCCAAGCCCAAGGAGCCCGACAATGCCGCTTGACGATCTTCTTTTCCGACGCGGCGACCTGACGCCTGCAAGTTTCGACTCCGACGCCATGACCGTGGAGGCTGTTATCTCCACCTTCGCGGACGTGACCCGGCGCGATGCGCGGGGCAGCTTCACCGAACGGCTGGACCCCGCCGGGCTGGACCTTTCCGGGCTGGTGGGGGCTCCGGTCCTCGACGGGCACCGGCAGGGCTCCGCCCGCGACGTGGTGGGCACCGTGACCGCCTATCGCATGGAGCCGGGGGCACTTGTCGCCACCATCCGGCTGAGCTCTGCCGCTGACGCTGCCCCCGTGGTGGATCGAATCCGCGAAGGCACTCTGCGCGGCGTCTCCATAGGCTACCGCGTCACCCGCTGGGAGCCCTCCAATTCCCGCGCCCGGCTGAGGACGGCGGCGGCGTGGCGTATCTTTGAAGTCTCCGCCGTCCCAATCCCCGCCGATCTTGGCGCAACTTTCAGGAGTCAGGACATGGAGCCCGACGAAATCGAAATCACCACCGAAACCCGCGAAGACGACCGGGCGCAGACCCGGGCAGCAATCCGGCAAATTGCCCGTTCCGCTGGCATGACCAGCGAACAGGCGGACGACATGGTGGACCGAGAGCTGTCCATCACCGAAGCCCGGGCGGAAGCCTTTGAGGCAATGCAGGACCGTGGCCGCACCACGCCGCGCATCCGCACGGCGACCCGCGAGGCAGACAACCCCGCCACGGTCCTGCAACACCGCTCCGACGCGCTCTATGCCCGCGTCTCTGGCGAAGCCCCGTCGGACGCGGCGCGGCCCTACATGAGCGAACGCTTGCTCGACGTGGCGCGGGCTTGCGTGGAGGCCACCGGCACCAGCACCCGGGCGATGGACGCCGACCAGCTCTTCCGGGCTGCCATGCACACCTCGTCCGACTTCCCCCAGCTTCTCACCAGCACCGGCAACCGGACGCTGGTGGCGGCCTATCAGGCGGCTCAGAGCCCGGTGAAGACGACGCTGGCGCGGCAATCGACCTTGGCCGACTTCCGGCCCGGGACGCGGCTCAAGCTCAGCGACATCGGCACTCTGGGCGAGGTGAGCGAGTCGGGTGAGATCAAGCACACCAGCCGGGCGGAAGCGTCCGAGTCCTATGCGCTCGACACTTACGCCACCCAGTTCGCTATCAGCCGCAAGGCGCTCATCAACGACGATCTGGGCGCGTTCCGCGACTGGGGTGCGACGGCGGGCCGGATGGCGGCGGAGACGGAAGCCAACCTGCTGCTGTCGCTGCTGCTGTCCAACCCGACGATGGGCGAAGACGCCACCGCGCTCTTCCATGCCGATCACGGCAACCTTGCCAGCCCGGGCACGTCGCTGGGCAGCGTGGCGGACATCACCGCTCTGGACGTGGCCCGGAAGGCCATGCGCGGCATGAAGGCGCTGGACGGTGTGACCCCGATCAACGCCACGCCGAAATATCTGCTGGTGGGGCCGGAGCTCGAAACCCAAGCGGAGCAAGTCCTTGCTCAGATTTACGCCACGACCTTCACCGACGCCAACCCCTTCACCGGGCGGCTGACGCTGCTGGTGGAGCCGCGCATCACCGATGAGAGCTGGTATCTCTTCGCGGACCCGGCGGCGCTGCCTGTGCTCGAATACAGCTATCTGAGCTCCGCTCAGGGGCCGCAGATGGCGTCCCGCGAAGGCTGGGACGTGCTGGGCATGGAGTTCCGCGTGGTGCTGGACTTCGGCTGTGGTGCCGTCGACTGGCGCGGCGCTTACCTCAACCCGGGCGACTGAGATGGCGACCGTGGCTGAGCTGACCAAGATGCGGGCGGACCTCCATGCCGCCCGCATGACCGGGGCACGGGAGTTCCGGGACCAGAACGGCGAAACCGTCGTCTACAAGTCCGACTCCGAGATGGCCCGGGCGCTGGCGGCGCTCGACGCCGAGATTGCGGCGGCTCAGTCCAAGCCGCCGTCCACCATCCTCTTCCGAACCTCGAAAGGACTCTGAGATGAAGAACTATGTGCAGAAGGGTGAGAACATCACCGTGACCGCGACCGCCGCCGCCAGTTCGGGCGAAGGCGTCCTTGTGGGCAGCCTCTTCGGCATCGCCGCCGGGGACGCCGCCATTGGCGAAGACCTCGACCTTGTGACGGTGGGCGTCTTCACCATGCCCAAGGTGAGCACCGACGCCTTCACCGTGGGGGCCGTCGTCTACTGGGACGACTCCGCCGGGCTGGTCACGACCGACGACGACACCGGCAACAACCCGGAAATCGGGCTGGCCGTGACCGCCGCCGCCAACCCCAGTGGCACCGTCAACGTGCGGCTCAACGGCTGAGACGATGAACGCCCCGGCACGTCATAGGGCCTTGCCGCCTCCGACCGCGCGTCTTCTGTCGCGCCCGGAGGCGGCTGCCTATGTTGGCGTGTCGCCTTCTACCTTCGACAAGCTCATGGCTGACGGGCTCATGCCCCGGCCCTTGAAGGTCTATGCCCGCACCCTCTGGGACGTGCGAACGCTGGACGCTTCCATTGATTCCTTGCACGACACTTGCGACTCGCAGGATGGTGACAGTCCCGATGACAACGAATGGGACTAGACCATGAACCAAATTCTCCGACGACCACCCCGATACTGTCAGGGGTTTGCCGATAGGCACAGCAAGCCGCGATGGTATTTCCGCCGCCCCGGTTTCCCCCGGAGCCCGCTGCCCGGGCTGCCGTGGAGCCCCGACTTCATGGCAGCCTATGAGAAGGCCATGCAGGGCGAGAAGGTCCAGATAGGCCGCTCCAAGAGCGTCCCGGGCACCATTGGCGCACTCATCGCCAGCTACTACCAGACGCCAGACTTCATCGGGCTCAGCCCGTCGACGCAGCGCGTCTATCGCAACATCCTCGAACGCTTCCGCAAGGACCACGGGGACAAGCGGGTGGCGAAGCTCGAAAAGCGGCACATTCAGAAGATCATGGCGGAGCGGTCTGACACCCCGTCCAGCGCCAACCGGCTTCTGCGGATGCTGCACACGCTCATGGTTCATGCCATTGACTTGGGCTGGCGGCCCGACGATCCGACCGTGACCGTCAAGAAGCTCCGGGCCAAGACGACCGGCTTCACCACATGGGAGGAAGAGCACATTGCCGCCTTCCTCAACTATCACCAGCCGGGCACACGGGCGCACACCGCGCTCATGCTCTTGCTCTACACCGGGCAGCGGCGTTCCGATCTGGTGAGGATGGGGCCTGCCAACGTCAAGGACGGCTTTATCAGCATCGTGCAACAGAAGACGGGGCAGCCGGTGGACATTCCGATCCTGCCGGAGCTTCAAGCGGTGCTCGATTCGCTGCCCAAGACAGAGACCTTCCTTGTCTCCGACCGGGCCGCAGACGATGGCCGCGCCCTCACCCCGGAGAGCTTCACCAACTGGTTCCGTGACATGGTGAAGGACGTGACCGTGGAACGGGACGGGAAGCGGAAACGGGCCTTGCCCGATGGTCTGAGTGCGCATGGGCTGCGAAAAGCGGTTTGCCGTCGCATGGCCGAAGCCGGGCTGACACCGCACCAGATCATGTCCATCAGCGGGCACAAAACCCTGTCGGAAGTGACCCGCTACACCGTCGCGGCGAGTCGGAAGATGCTGGCGCAACAGGCTGCGGAGGCGCTTGGGCGCATCGGCAGAGAAGAAGGGAGTAGTTCCCCAACTGTCAAACCGCTAGGATAGGTTTGACAATTCGCCTGCTAAGGCTTTGATTTTGCTTCACGCATTTGGATAGTGGTGAGCCGTGCAGGATTCGAACCTGCGACCCACTGATTAAAAGTCAGTTGCTCTACCAACTGAGCTAACGGCCCACTGTGGGGCGGCTTCTAGAAACACCCGCGACCGGGGTCAACCCCGAAAAATCACGAAATCGCACGGCTCTATGGATTCATCCCCGGACAGGGCGTATATGCGCCGCCATGACGCGCCAGGACCATCAGAATTTGCCCTTCATGAAGATGCACGGGCTGGGCAACGACTTTGTCGTGCTGGACGCACGGGCGCGCCCCGTGACCGTCTCGCCCGCGCTCGCGCTGGCGCTGGCCGACCGGCACATGGGGGTGGGGTTCGACCAGCTGGCGGTGATCGAACCGCCGCGCGGCAATGGTGACGCGCACCTGGTGTTCCTCAATGCCGACGGCAGCGCCTCGGCCGCCTGCGGGAATGCCACGCGCTGCATCGCGCGGCACCTGATGGACGAGACCGGGCGCGATGCGCTCGTGTTGACCACCGACCGGGGCACGCTGCTGGCAAGGGACGCGGGTCATGGCCTGACCTCGGTCAACATGGGCGCGCCGCAACTGACGTGGGACGAGATTCCGCTGGCGCGCGAGATGGACACGCTCGAGCTGCCCATCGAGGGCGCGCCGACCGCGACCGGGATGGGCAACCCGCATTGCACCTTCTTCGTGGACGATGTGTCCGCCATCGACCTCGCCACGCGCGGCCCGCTGGTCGAGCATGACCCGCTCTATCCACAGCGCACCAACGTGCAATTCGCGCAGGTCATCGGGCCCGATCACCTACGGATGCGCGTGTGGGAACGCGGCACGGGTATCACCCTCGCCTCTGGCTCTTCCTCCTGCGCGACGGCGGTGGCGGCAGCGCGGCGGGGCCTGTCGGGCCGCACCGTCACCATCGAGCTTGACGGCGGCACGATCCATATCGACTGGCGCGAGGACGGCGTCTGGATGACCGGCCCCACGGCGCATGTCTTTGACGGCGTCCTCACCGCCCGCTGGCTGGAGCAGGTGGGATGAAGCCGCCGGTCTTCTCGACCCTCGGCTGCCGTCTCAACGCCTACGAGACCGAGGCGATGAAGGAACTGGCCGAGGCGCAGGGCATCGACAATGCCGTGGTGGTGAATACCTGCGCCGTGACCGCCGAGGCGGTGCGCAAGGCGCGGCAGGAGATCCGCAAGCTGCGCCGCGAACACCCCGAGGCGCGGCTGATCGTGACCGGCTGCGCCGCGCAGACCGAACCCGAGACCTTTGCCGCCATGCTTGAGGTGGACGCGGTCATCGGCAATACCGAGAAGATGCAGCCCGAGACCTGGGCCGGCCTCGCCGCCGATTTCATCGGCGAGACGGAGCGCGTGCAGGTCAACGACATCATGTCGGTGACCGAAACCGCCGGCCACCTGATCGACGGCTTCGGCCGCCACCGCGCCTATGTGCAGGTGCAGAATGGCTGCGATCACCGCTGCACCTTCTGCATCATCCCCTATGGCCGGGGCAATTCGCGCTCGGTTCCCGCCGGGGTCGTGGTCGATCAGATCAAGCGGCTGGTGAACAAGGGCTTCAACGAGGTAGTGCTGACAGGGGTCGACCTGACCTCCTGGGGTGCCGATCTGCCGGGGGAGCCGCGCCTGGGCGACCTGGTCATGCGGATCCTGCGGCTGGTGCCGGACCTGCCGCGCCTGCGCATCAGCTCGATCGATTCGATCGAGGCGGACGAGAACCTGATGCTGGCCATCGCGACAGAGCCGCGCCTGATGCCGCATCTGCACCTGAGCCTCCAACACGGCGATGACCTGATCCTCAAGCGGATGAAACGCCGCCACCTGCGCGACGACGCCATCGCCTTTTGCGAAGAGGCCGTGCGCCTGCGCCCCGACATGGTCTTTGGCGCCGACATCATCGCCGGCTTCCCGACGGAAAGCGAGGCGGCCTTCGACAACTCGCTGAAGCTGGTCGAAGAATGCGGGCTGACCTGGCTGCATGTCTTCCCCTATTCGCCCCGCCCGGGCACCCCGGCGGCGCGGATGCCGCAGGTCAAGGGGCCGGCGATCAAGGACCGCGCGGCGCGGCTGCGCGCGGCCGGGACGCTGCGCGTGGCGGCGCATCTGTGTGCCCAGCAGGGGCAGATCCATGACGTGCTGCTGGAAAGCCCCCGCATGGGCCGCACCGCGCAATTCACCGAGGTGACATTCGCCGAAGACCAGCCCGAAGGCGCCATCATCCGCGCCCGGATCATCGGCCATGACGGGCAGGTCCTGCAGGGCGCGGCCGCCTGACCTTTCGGGCACTCGCCCATACCGCGAAATGACTTTACGTCAGGCAAGAATCTGCTGACCGGCAAACATGCCTTTCGGACTCATGTCCTAACCCTTTGAAATCCCTGCCATCCCAGCCAGGGCACCGTCAGGAATTCCGTACTTGATTCAAAATGGCAGAATCTGCCATGCTCTTAATAGTTGAAGTTCGCATTTGCACATTCTCATTAAAGGGCAAGGGACGCGCATTCTCCCGTCACGCTGACGGCATTTCCGATCCCCAAAGGCGCGCCCCCGTCCCGGACGACATGCCAAGGCCAGCCAGGCCTTTGACCCCGCCCGCGCGGGACCGGGAAAGGCATGCCGGATGACATTGGCGATACGGCGAGTTTCGGCCTCCGTCACGCGGGGCGCGCTCGGCCGAGCTGTCCCGGACCTGTCATCACTAGGGAGCCTTCGCGCCATGTATCAGCACCCCGGCGTCTACATCGAACACGTCCCCTCGGGCGCCTTGTCCATCGAGGCTGCCTCGACCTCGGTCACCGCCTTCATCGGCAAGGTCGACCGCGGCGTCCCCGTCAATGGCGACGGCGCCCCGGTCTTCATCAGCTCGGTCGGACAATACGCAACCCTCTTCGGCCCGGTCGGCGGCGGCCCCGGCGGGGTCAAGAACAACGGCAGCGACGCGGACCCGTTCGGGCTGGCGGTGAACGCCTATTTCTCGAACGGCGGCACCAAGGCCTATATCGTGCCGGTCGCCACCAACGCGGCCAAGGAAAGCACCGGCGAGCTCAAGGTCAAGCTGGGCGCCAAGAATTACAAGGTGACGGTGACCGCCAATTCGCCCGGCAAATGGGCCGACACCCTGCTGGTCGAAATGCGCGACGCAGGGGTGGATTCGCTGGTCACGCTGGTCATCGGCACCCAGACCGCCGAAAGCCTTGGCGAGAACGACGTCGCCAAGAAGGCCTTCGAGGACGAGCTCGAGGTGATCACGGGGCTGTCGCTCGACCCCGACTCGCCCGCCTTTGCCGAAGCGCGCGTGGGCGCTGCCTCGACCATGATCACCATCAAGGTGGTCGAAGAAGCCGGCGGCGCGGCCCTGCCGGTGCGCGCGGCGCTCAAGGATGGCGTGGACAGCGGCAGCCCGGGCAAGGCGGCCTATTCCAGCGCGCTGGAAAAGCTCAAGGATTACCGCGACGTGTCGATCATCGTGCTGCCCGGCAAGACCTGGCAGGACGACAAGACCACCTACGAAGAGGCGATCACCCATGCCGAGTTCATGCAGAACCGCATGGTGATCGTGGACGGCAACGGCACGGCGCTGAATACGCCCAAGGACGTCAAGGACCAGGGGTTCCCGACCTCGCCCTATTCGGCCTTCTACTATCCGCAGATGACGGTGCAGAACCCGCATTACGACCCGGACCTGGCCGGCAACCTGCCCAAGACCTTCAACATCGGGCCGGCGCCCTTTGCCGCCGGGATCTGGGGTCGGATCGACGGCACCCGCGGCGTGTGGAAGGCCCCGGCGGGGCTCGAGGCCTCGGTGCGCGGCGGGCTGGGCCCGACGGTGGTGATCGGCAATGCGCTGCAGGACAACCTCAACGAATGGGGGGTGAACTGCCTGCGGGCCATCATCGGCCCGACCGTGGTCTGGGGCGCGCGGACGCTGGCGACAAAGGCCAAGCCGCAATACCGCTACGTGCCCGTGCGGCGGACGCAGAACATGATCGGCGAAAGCCTCTACCGCGCGCTGCAGGCCGTGGTGTTCGAGCCCAATGACCACAAGCTCTGGGGCTCGCTCCGCGCCTCGGTCGGGGATTTCATGAACGGTCTGTTCCGCGCCGGCGCCTTCCAGGGCGAAAAGGCCAGCGACGCCTATTTCGTGAACTGCGGGCTGGGCTCGACCATGACCCAGGGCGACATCGACGCCGGCATCGTCCGCGTGGCGGTGGGCTTTGCGCCGCTGAAACCGGCCGAGTTCGTCGTCGTCCAGATCCAGCAGAAGGTCGGGCAGGCCAGCTGAGGCCCGCCCCTATCCCAACCCCATGAAAAAGGAGGCTGACCGATGGCTGCCCCGATGTTTCCCGCCAATGCGCATCGCTACGACCCCTACCGCACCTTCAAGTTCCAGGTGGTGATCAACGGCAAGGCCGTGGCGGGCCTGTCCAAGATGGGCGCGCTCAAGAAAACGACCGAGGTCGTGAACTGGCGCGCCGCAGGCGATCCGTCGCACCAGCGCGCCATGCCCGGCGGCACCAAGTTCGAGAACGTGACGCTGGAACAGGGCCTTAGCCACGATCCGGTGTTCGAGGAATGGGCCAATTCCGTCAACAACGTGGGCGAGGGGGACGCCGGCATGTCGCTGGTCAACTTCCGCCGCGACGTGGTGGTGAACGTGATGAACCTGCAGGGCACGCCCGCGATCTCGTACCACCTGCGCCGCGCCTGGGTGACCGAATACCAGGCCCTGCCGGAATTCGACGCCAACAACATGAACACCATCGGCATCCAGTCGATCACGCTGGCCTACGAGGGCTTCGTGCGCGACGCGGCGGTGGCGGAACCGGCCGAGGCGTGATGCCCGACCGCGCGCCGGATACCCTGGCCGTCGCCTTCCCCTCGGCCCTGCCCCGCGTTCTGACCGGGCGGGTCGAGCTTGAGCTGGCCGATGCCCTGACACCCCGCCTGCCCCGGCCGCAGCGGGTGACGGCGGTGCTCACGGCGCTGTTCGACCGGGTGGGCGGAGAGGCCGCGACGCCCTCGCTGCTCTGGCGGTTGGCCACGGGCGCGCGGGCGCATTTGCTCTTGCGGGCCGCGCGGGCGTTCTTTCCGGCGCGGGGCTGGTTTTCCGGCCGCTGCGACGGTTGCGGCGGGGAGTACGACCTGCATCTCGACCTCGGACAGGTGCCGCGCTCCGAGCCTTTGGAAGGCTACCCGCTGGTCACCGTCCAGACCTCGCTCGGCCCGCGCCGGTTCGAGGTGCCGAACGGCCTGACCGAGGATCACCTGTCGCGCGACAGCACAGCCGACCGGCGCACCCTGGCCGGGCTGACCGGCCTGTCGGACCGCGCGCAGGCCGAGGCGGCGCGGTTTACGCCCGGCGACCTTGCCGCGATCGAGGCGGCGCTGGACGAGGCCACGCCCGATGTCGCCGAAGAGATCCAGTCCACCTGTCCCGATTGCGGGGCCGGCGTCTCGGCCCGGCTCGACCCGCTCGACTTTGCCTTTCCCGCGCCCGACCGGCTGGACCGCGAGATCTTCCTGATCGCGCGGTGCTACGGCTGGGACGAGCCCACGATCCTGGCCCTGCCAAGCGCCCGCCGCCGCCGTCACGCGGCCATGATCGCCGCGGACGGCCGGAGGGGGGCAAGATGAGCCTGCTCAGCCGCCTCAAGTCCCGCGCCGGCGTGCCGGGTGCTGCCCGGACGCTCCGGCCCAAGGGCCTAGCCCCCCTGCGGCGGGAAGAAGTGGAAGAGGCCGCGCAACCTCTCCGCCGGGCCCCGGCGCCCGCCACGGCTGTGCGCACCATACTTTCACGTATGGAGGAGGAAGAAGTGGCCCAGGCCATTCGCCGCGAGGAGGACGAGGAAGAGTCCATGCAGCCCCTCCGCCGCGAGGAAGAAGAGGAAGAAGCCCAGCCGCTTCGCCGCCAGCCGGAGGAGGAAGAGGACAGCCTGCAAACCATCCGTCGCGAAAAAGAGGAGGAGGCCATGCAACCCCTCCGCCGCGACGAGGAGGAAGAGGCCGCGCAACCGCTCCGCCGCGAGCCGGAGGAGGAGGAAGAGACGCTCCCCCTGCGCCGCCTCGAAGAGGAGGAGGAGGCCATGCAGACCCTCCGCCGGCAGCCCGAGGAAGAAGAGGAGAGCCTGCAAACCCTCCGCCGCGAGGAGGAGGAAGAAGCCGCCCAGCCCCTCCGCCGTCTCGAGGAAGAGGCGATGCAGACCCTCCGCCGCATGACCCCGCCCGATGCCGAGGGGCTGGATGCGGAAACCGCCGTCCCGCCTGACGACCTGTCGGGCGAGCCGGACGTGCCCAGCGCCAGCCCGATGCGCCGCGAGGCTGCGCCGCAAGCCGCCTTCGACATGGGCGGCGACGTCGGTATCGACGCGGCCGCGCCCGACTTTCCCGAATTCGACGGGGATCGCCAGACCGCCACTCACGGAACCGACCCGGGGCTGCGTCCCGGGGCCGAGACGGCGATCCCCCCGGGGCCGGCCAAGGTGGTCATCGACCAGGTCGACGTGGTGATCCACGAACCCGGCCAGCCCGCCCGCGCGGGCCAAGGCACCGCGCAGGATTTCGCGCGGTTCGCCCGCAGTCGTTACCTCGGGGGGCTGTGAGATGGCCCTCGGCCCCTCGTCCCTGTCGACCGCGATCCAGGGTTTCGCGGAGTACCTGACCGACCGCTTCCCCGAGGGCGTGACGGTCACCGTGGACACGCCGCAGCGCGCCTCGGAGCAAGCCAAGAACGCGCAGGCCGGGACGGATATCCTGAACGTCTTCGTCTACCGCCTCGCGCCTTCGGGCTTTCACGCCGACCGCGACAAGGGTGAGCCGGAGTTCGTCCGGGCCAGCATCCTGCTGACCCCCTTCCCCCGCGCGCAGGACGAAGACGGGGCGACCGATCTCGACCTGCGCATCCTTGGCCATGCCATCGCTGTGATCCAGTCCGACCCGGTCATGCCGCTGATCCTGCCCGCCACGCCCGGCAGCCCCGAGGCCGCCGCGCTGGCGCCGCAGACGACCTTCTACCAGATGCAATGCGTGATGCAGGCGCCCGCGATGGAAGAGATGAACCACATCTGGACCACGCAGGGCGGCGAGCTGGCCTATCGCCTCTCGGCCGCTTTCGAGCTGGCGCTGATCCCGGTCGAGCCGCTGGCCTATGTGACCCCGCCAACCCCGGTCCGCGCCGCCGTGCTGGACGTCCGCGCTGATGCCGTGCCGGGCCTGTCGCCCACGCCGATGGGCGTGGTGCCCGGGAACTGGCTGCCCGTGGTGATGTTCCGCGACGCAGGCGGGCTGACCAGCACGCTGACCGTCGCGCCCGGTGCGGCCAACGCGCCGCTCGCCCTGACCGGCCTGCCGGGCGGCGCGGCCGAGGTGATCGTCGAATGGACCCGCGAGGACGGCACCGAGGAGGCGCAGGCACCGCAGGACCATACGGTCACGTCCGGAAACCTCGACGATCCGGGCGCGGCCATCGCCGTGACGCTGATCGACGCCGCGACGGGCGACCGCGCCCGGATCTACGCCCGGCCCAAGGCGCCCCCCGGCGCCACGGCCGGCAACGTGCTGATGCTGACGGTCGGAGGCGCGTGACATGACCCTGCATTCCGAGGATCATGCCCTGCGCCAGGCCATGCTCGACCCCGAATGGGCCCGCGTGCACGAACTGCTTACGATGGCCGAGGCGGCGCGCACCGGCGACACCCTCCCCGAGGATTTTGCCCAGCGGTTCGACGCGCTGAACGACGCGGTGATGCAGGGGCGCGAGGCGGGCGCCTGGGCCGGCCTTGCCCGTCACCTGGCCGAGGATGCGCTGGCGACGCTGACCCGGCTGGACCTCGACCTGATGATCCTCGCGCTGGCGCCGATGGCCGCGCCCGCGCTGGGGCCGCGCCTGCAATCGCTGCAACCGCAACTTGCCAGCCCCTGGCCCGGTGTCGCGCTGGTGCAGGAGCTGCTCATGCTGGGCACCGGGGCCGAGGTCGGGCTGATGTTCGACCGGCTGCATGCCACCGCCCCCGCCGTGCGGCTGGGCCTTCTGAAGATCGAGGGCATAAGCCCCAACCCGCAACTCCGCCCCGGCCCCGCGCTGATCCGCGCGCTGCTGCATCGCGACACCGAACTCGCCCCGCCCCCCGGCGCCCACCTGGTCGAGCGGATCGGGCAGTGGTCCGACCTCGTGTTGCCAGACACAACCCTGCGCCGGCTGCACGACTTCGCCGCCTGGGTCCACCGCGCGCAGATGTTGGTGACCGATTGGCAGGCGCGGCCGATCCACGGTCCGCTGGCGCTGTTTTCCGGCGGGTCGGGCACGGGCAAGAGCTTTGCCGCCTCGGTCATCGTGCACGAGTTGGCGCGGCGGACGGGCAGCCCCTGGGCGCTGTATGCGCTCGACCTCGGGCGGATCATGTCGAAATACGTGGGCGAGACCGAGGCGAACCTGAACGCCCTGCTCGACTCGCTCGAGGGGCGCAACGCGGTCTTGCAGATCGACGAGGCGGACGGGCTGCTGGGCAAGCGCGGGGAGGTCTCGGACGCCCGCGACCGCTATGCGAACCTCGAGGTGAGCCATATGCTCGCCCGGTTTGAACGTCACGCCGGGCCGGTGATCCTGACCACGAACCTGCGCAGCAACGTGGACACGGCCTTCCTGCGCCGCTTCCAGCTGATCGTCGATTTCCCCGCCCCCGATGCCGAGGCGCGCGCGCGGCTTTGGCAGGTGCTGCTGCCACGCAATGCCCCGATCGCCCCTCGAGTGAACCTGCCCGCGCTGGGCCAGGCCGTGCGACTGTCGGGCGGGTCGATCCGCAACGCGGCCGATTACGCCGCCGTGCTGGCGGCCGAGGCGGGCAGCCCCATCGACCTGCCGCACCTTGCCCGCGCCGTCTGGGCGGAACTCACCAAGGACACCCGGCAGGTGCGCAAGTCCGAAATCGGGCTGCTGGCCGAGTACCTGGAGGAGGCCCCATGAAGATCCGCCGCCTGACCCTGACCCTGCCGGCCCATATGCGCGGCACCGCTGAACACGACGCCCGCGCCATCGCCGAGGCGCTGGGCCGCGCGCTGACCGAGAAGGGTGCGGCTCAGAGTTCAAATTTGGGCCCGATCACCCTGCAAGCCCACGGCCAGATGGGCCCGGTGCTGGCGACCCGCGTGGCGCAGGCCGCGAAAGGGGGGCGTCATGGCGGTTGAGACGCGCGGCATGCTGTTCGAATACGGGCTGACCCTGCCGCCGCTTGCGCTGGTCTTCCGCTTCAACCCGACCGAGATCAGCCGTACCCGCACCGTCACCGTCCGCACCGGCAACGCGCCCGGCGCGCGGGGCGGCTATGACTTCCTGACGCCGCTCGAGACCGCCCGTGTCTCCCAAGGGGTCGAGATGCAGGCCGAGAGCTTTTCGATCACCGTCCTTCTCGACGCCACTGACAAGCTGAACGAGGGCGATCCGATCGCCGCCACCATGGGCGTGCAGCCGCAGATCGACACCCTGCGCGCCATGGCCGAGCCCAAGGCGCAGGGGCCGGGCGGGGTCAAGGTGCTCTCGGCGCTCGGCCTGCCCGGCGCGCGCGCCTTCGAGCGGCAGGAGGTGGCGAGCGTGCTGGTCTTTGCCTGGGGGCTGCAGCTGCTGCCGGTCTTCCTGACCAGCGTCAGCCAGAAGGAAACCATGCACCTGCCCAACCTCATGCCCTACCGCGCCGAGATGGGGCTGACCATGCAGGTGATCGAAAGCGCGAACCCGTTCTTCCTGGCCGACAAGGTGCGCCAGACCATGGGCACCGCGCTGAACCTCGTCGGCGGCATGGGATAGGGGGCTGAGATGGCGTTTTTCAAAGGCAGCTGGTACGAGGATCTTCCCCCCTTCGATCCGCCCGAGGACGGCACCCGGGGCTTTCGCGGTACCCGCGCGCGGGCGATCCCCGCGCCGCAGCCGGTGCTGGAACATGGCGTCGCGGTCGGCGACCGGATCGACCAGTTGGGCCAGAACTACTACGGCAACCCGCGCGACTGGCGGCGGCTGGCGGATGGCAACCCCGACGTGATCTTCCCCGAGGACCTGGTGTGGGACACGGCCGAGGGCGAGGTCGCGCATGAGAAGACCGGCGAGACGCTGCTGGTGCCCCGCCGGCGGGAGGGCACGCGATGAGCCTGCTTGCCCAACTGCTCGACCCCGGCTTCCGGCAGGCGGCCTCCGTCCTGATCCAGGTGGGCGAGGCGCAAGCCGACATCGGCTCGGTCGCCGCGCTGGTGTCGCATATCGAGGTCCGCGTCGGCCGGGCCGAGGCGGCGACCGCCACGCTGACCATCGACGACCGGCGCGACGAGACCGGCAATTGGATGGCCGCTGATTCCGGGCTCTTCGACGCCTGGACGCCCATCGTGATCTCGGCCGATTTCCAGACGCACGTGGAGGAGGTCCTGCGCGGCTACATCACCCAGCTGAAACCGACCTACCCGCAGAACGGCGGCGAGGCAAAGCTGACCCTCGAGGTGCAGGACGACAGCGCCGCGCTGGGGCGCGAACAGGTCCGCAAGGTCTGGGGGTCCGAGGACCAGCCCGCCACCGACCGCAGCATCGTCGAAGAATCGATCCAGGCCCTGACCCTGTCGCTGCTGCCCGGCCCCGACGGCGCCGCCAGCCGCAGCCTGACCCAGGACGCGACGCCGATCCAGTTCCTGCGCGAACGCGCCCGCGCCAACGGGTTCGAGCTGACCTTCCTGGCGGGCGAAGTCTATTTCGGCCCGATGCAGCTGGAAAGTGACCCGCAGGCCACGATCATGGTCTATGCCGGGTCCGCCACCAACTGCCTGTCGTTCAACGTCACCGAGGATGCGCAAAAGCCCGACGCCATCGCCTTCGAGCTCGCCCCGCGCGAGGAAGGCTCGGACCCGATCACCGAGGAGGTGACGCCCGACCTGCCGCTGCTGGGCCAGACGCCCTGCGCGGCCTCGGGCGCGGGGGTCGGCACGCCCTCGGTCCTGCGGGTCAGCAAGGAGGGCGACGAGACCGAGGAAGAAACCCGCGCCCGCGCGCAGGGCCTCGCCAACGAGAACGCCTTCAAGATCACCGCGACGGGAGAGCTGGACGGCACGCTCTACGGCCATGTGCTGCTGCCCGGCCGCACCGTCCGCGTGGATGGCACGGGCGAACGCAATGGCGGGCTCTACTACGTCGACAGCGTCACGCACCAGTTCACGCCCGAGGGGTATCGCCAGCAGTTCCAGCTGATCCGCAACGCCACCGGCGACGCGGACAGCCTTGGCGCGCCGCCCCTCGCCTCTGCCCTGTCCGCCATCTCATCCCTGTTCTGAGGTCCCCATGTCCGAGCTCTTCAAGACCATCGAAAGCACCGTCCGGGGCCAGCGCAACCGCTATTACGGCAAGTACCGCGCCATCGTGACGGATGTCGACGACCCCAAGGCCATGGGCCGGGTCAAGCTGTCGATCCCGTCCGTTCTGGGCACCGCCGAAAGCGACTGGGCCCTGCCGGTCGTGCCCTATGGCGGGGGGGAACACTACGGATTTCTCGCCATTCCCCCGGTGGACAGCGCGGTGGTGGCCGAGTTCCTCGAGGGCGACCCGAGCCAACCGATGTGGACGGGCGCCTTCTGGCGGCAATCGGGCCAGGCGCCGCAGGATTACGCCGACAAGGGCCAGGCGACCAAGGTGCTGATGACCGAAAGCGGGCACAAGCTGGTGCTGGACGACACGAGCGGCGAAGAACAGGTGACCCTGGTCAGCAGCGCCGGGGCCGAGCTGGTGATGGACGCCAATGGCAGCCTCGTTCTGACCGACAGCGCCGGGTCCACCGTCACTCTGGACGCCGAGGCGGGCGAGCTGACCGTGGCCGACGGCAATGGCAACTCGCTGGTCATGTCCCCGTCGGGCATCATCTGTACGGATGCGAATGGAAACGAGATCAAGGCATCAGGGTCGGGGGTCGAGATCAAGGCCTCGGCCACCGTCAATATCGAAGGGTCGATGGTCACCGTGGCCGGGTCGGGGGGCGAGCCGCTGGTCAAGGGCACGACCTTCCTGTCGCTCTTCAATTCGCACACCCATCCCACCGCCGCGCCGGGCGCCCCGACCCTGCCGCCGATGGTCCCGCTGACGCCCACCGTTCTCACCACCAAGTCGACGGCCTCGTGATGGCGCAGACCCGGTCCACCCTGCCCCGCGTGGGCTACATGGCCTTCCCCTTCCGCATGACGCGCAAGGGGGCGGCGACGGCGGCGCGGTTTGACCACATTCGCCAGCAGGTCGAACAGGTGCTGTTCACCTCTCCCGGCGAACGGGTGTTCCGCCCCGAATGGGGCTTTGGCGCGCGCCAGCATGTGTTCGAGATGAACGCCCAGCCGCTCTGGGATTACGCCCGCAACCGCCTCTACGGCGCGCTGGCCGAGGCGCTGGCGGGCGAGGTCGATCCCAAGACCATCCAGGTCGAGATCGGCGCGCCCGAGGGGCAGCCCAACGTGCTGATGGTTCGCATCGGCTACACCATCGCCGCGCTGCAAAGCCAGGAAGTGCATGAATTCGAGGTGAGCCATGGCTGAGCTGCCGCCCCCCACCCTGCGCTTCGACGGCGCCTGCCCGGACTGCGGAGAGCGGGTGGCCCGCCTGCCCCTGCCGATCCCCGGCGTCGAGGACGATTTCGACTGGCGCGTGCGCGACTACGACAGCTTCCGCCTGTTCATGATGCAGGAACTCGCCTCGCGCTTCCCCGAGCGGCAGCGCTGGACGCCCGCCGACACCGAGGTGGTCATCGTCGAACTGCTGGCCGCCGCGCTCGACCGGGCGAGCCATGCGCTCGACCGGGTGCAGGGCGAGCGGTTCATCGACAGCGCCCGCCGGCCGGAAAGCGTGCGGCGGCTGCTGGGGCTGATCGGCTGGCAGGTCGATCCGGCCACGCAGACGGACCTGGCCGAGGCGGAGGCCGCCCGCGTCGCCGCCCTGAACGCCGATCTCGACCCCGAGGACCAGATCGCCCCCCGCGACATGTCCCTGCTGATCGAAGAGCATTGGCGCCGCAACCCGACAAGGATGGAGGCCGCCCGCCGCGCCGGCCCGCGCCGCGTTTTCGAGCAGAACCGCATGGTGACCGCCGAGGATCACGAGGTCATGCTGCGCAGCCACCCGCTGGTGGCCCTCGCGAAATCCCGGCTGGTCTGGACCGGCTCCTGGCAATCGCTGATGGTCGCCGCGCTGCTGGTTGGCGATCTGGGCCTTGACGATCCGCTGCACGAAGGCGCCCCGGCCGAGGTGCCCAGCGCCCTTCGCCCCGACCTCTGGGCCGAGGTGGTGCTGTTCCACGAGGTGCGCGGACTGCCCCTGCCGCCGGTGAATGCCGCGCTCAGCGGCCGCCGCATCCTGCGCGGGATGATCGAGCAATACCGCATGATCGGCTCCGAGGTCTTCCTCGAGACCGCGCGCCCGGCGACGGTGACGCTGGTGCTCTCGGTTCGCGCCAGGCCGGGCTATTTCCGCAGCGAGCTGCGGCAGGCGCTGGCGCAGGTCTTCACCGCCGACACCGGCGGGTTCTTCGAACCGGGCCGGCTGGGGTTTGGCGCGGCGCTTTATGCTTCGGACATCATCGAGGCCGCGATGCAGGTCGAAGGGGTCGCGGTCGCCTGTCTCAACCTCATGAAGCGGGCGGGCAGGAAGCACCCGGATCAGACCGCCGAGGGTGTGATCCCCGTGGCCGATGACGAGTTCATCCGCTGCATGAACGACCCGACCGATCCCGGCCGCGGCACCTTCCGCATCGACGTGAACGGAGGAGAGGCCGGATGAGCCACCAGCCCCATATCCGCCGTGATCTGACCCGCTGGAACCGCGCGGGACTGACGCGCTTCGACTACGTGGACGGCGATGCCGCCGCCTGGCTGGAAGAGCTGCGGCTGGCGCTGATCGGCCTCTACATGCGCGGCGAAGGCGACATGGAGGAGCGCACCGCCGACGCCTGGCGCGATCTCTTCCTCGACGAGACCGACCCGGCCCGCCGCGCAGGCCGCGACCTGCCCGCCCTGCTGGGTGCCGTCGACTGGGACCGGATCGCGCCGCCCGCGCCGACCGCCCTCGAGACGCGCGGCCAGCGCCGCACCCGGCTGCTGGGGCAATACAATACGGCACCGGATGGAGACCACGCCTGGGAGATTCTGCGCGCCTTTGCCCGCGCCGCGCATGTGCTGACCGGGCATCTCGACGCCTATACGCGCGAGGGCTACCTGCGCACGGCCACGCAATGGGACAACCTGCGGCGACTGGCGGCGCTGGTGAACTACCAGCCGACCCCGCCCGCCTCTGCCTCGATGCTGGTGGCGCTGGGGCTCAAGGCAGGGCTTGGCCCGACCGAGGTCTCGGCGGGCCTTGCGCTGAAACACGCGCCGAAAGAGGGCGGGCCGCTGATCTTCGAGACGCGCACGCCGCTCTCGGCCCACCCGGCGCTGAATGCCGCGCGACCGGTGGACTGGGACGTGAACGATGTGCCCATCCGCCTGACCGAGGCGGTGGACTGGATCTTTCCCGAGGACACGGAACTGGCGCCCGGCGACCTTGTCGTCTTCACCGACGGAGTGCAGGGCGTCGCGGCGACCCTCGCCGCGATCACGCCCGGCATGACCGGCCTCGCGCAACTGGCCGTCACGATTCCCACTGGCGTCACCTCGCCCGCGCTACAGACCGGAAAGGCGCAGCTGCTGACCCGGTCCGAGGATGTGCGCCGTGGTCTGCCCCGGCCCCGGGTGGGGGAATACAAGCTCAGGATCCACGGCTCCAAGGTCGGGTTGCAGAAAGGCGACCTGATCCGGCTGGTCGCCCGGGGCCTGTCGGAGGTGGTCGAGGTCACGATTGCCAAGGGGGAGGAGATCTGGGTGCAGACCGACACCGACCTGCCCGGAAAAGTCGAGATCTTTCCGCTCTCGCCCGTCGGCCGCGACGAGGACGGGACCTACAAGACCGGCGACAGGGGCCTGTCGACCATGTTCTACACCGGCCCCACCGGCATCCGCAGCAAGGGCAGGGCCGACAGCGGCGTGGAGACGCTGAAGACCGAGGCCAATGTCGAGATCGGCTTTGCCTTCACCCTGTCCGGCATGACCGGCGTCTCGGGCTACGTGGACCGCGCCGATACCGAGCCGCTGGTGGCCACGGTCGAGGATCATTCGCACAGGCTGGCCGATGGCGAAAGCCTGCGCCGCGTGATCTTCGAGGGCAAGCCGCCCAAGGCGCTGGCCGGCGGGTCCTGGATCGTTGAACGCGACCCGGCGGGCGGGCTGACCGCGCTGCGTGTGGTGTCGATCCGAACCGCCACCGGGCGCTACGAGGTCACGCTCCACGCCGATGCCGACGCCAGCCCCGAGCTGTCGGAATACCACGGGCCCATGAAGGCGCCGCTGCACCCCGAGGGCTACGACCGCAACCCGCACAAGGCCCTGCCCGGTGCGCTTCAGGCGTTGACCCTGACCGGCATCCCGGCCGAGGCTGCGGCGATCCTGCGGCCCGGGCGGCCGCTGATCCTGTGTGCCGAGGACCGCGCCTGCCCGGATGTCGCGGCGGTGCTGACCTCGCTCAACCATCGCGAGGACCAGCTCGAGATCACCTTCAAGCCCGATGGCGAGACCGGCGATTTCGTGCTGGGCCAGCTGCTGGTGCGGCTCAACGCCGTGACCGTGACCCATGGCGAAAGCATGGGGCCCAAGACGCTGGGGTCCGGCGACGGGGAGTTCGCCGAACAGGTGTTCATGCTCAAGGTGCCGGGGATCAGCCATGTGCCCTCGACCCTTGCCACCTGCGGCGTGGTGCCCGACATCACGGTCACGGTCGACGGTGAGGCCTGGGATTTCCGCGACTACACCGACGCCACGGCGGACGGCACCCGCGCCTGGTCGCCGGTGCTGGGCGAAGACGGCCTCTTGCGGCTGCATTTCCGCCGCCGCCTACCCACGGGCACCAACAACGTGCGCCTCTTGCGGCACCGCATCGGCACCGGCGCGCGCGGCAACGGCGTGCCGCCGCTGGCCATCGCCAAGCCGATGCGCAAGCACCCGGCGGTCGAGACGGTGCACCAGCCCTTTGCCGCGACCGGCGGCGCCGACCGCGAGGCGGTGGAAAGCCTGCGCACCTCGGCCCCCGCGCGCCTGCAGGCCAATGGCCGCGCCGTCAGCCTCACGGATTTCGAACGGCTGGTGCAGGGCCATGCCTCGGTCTGGCGCGCGCGGGCGGTCGAACGCGGCGGCGCGGGCCGGATGCGCGGGGTCGACATCACGCTGGTCCCGGCGGGCGGCGGGCGGCTGGAGACGACGCTGAAATCCGACCTGTCGGACCTCTTGACGCGCTATGCCCTGCCCGGCGTGCAGTTCGGCTTTTCCGACTTTGGCCCCGTGCGGCTGGTGCTGGGCGCGCGCTTCCGCGCCGACCTCGTGGCGCACGACCGCACCGACATCCTCGCCGCCGCGCAGGACAAGCTGGCGCGGGTCTTCGCGCTCGAGGCCCGGGGCTTTGGCCAGCCGGTTTTCGTGGCCGAGGTGCTGGCCGCGCTGGAAACCGTGCCCGGAATCGTCACCGCGACCATGACCGATTTCGACACCGAACCGCCCCGCGCCGGAGAGGCCGAAGCGCCCCAGCGCACCGCCAGCCGCGACGGCGCCATCGCCGCGATCTTCCCCGAGGGGCGGCAGGTCGCCTTCCTCGGCCCGGTGCGGACGGGCGCGCCGCAGGCCAACCTGAAACTGATCGTGGAGAGCGCGGATGCCTGACATCGACGCCATACGCAGTCGCGCGGGCCGCCTGCTTTACCGCGAACTGCCCGAGGAATACCGCTACCGGGATGCCTCGGAGCCCGGAGAGCTGGGCGATCTCGAGGCCTTCCTGCACGGCCCCGGGCACCTCCTGGACCTGATCCGCGCCACGACCGAACAGGCCCATGCCGACAGCTTCGCCGAACCGGTGGACGGGCGCAGCATCCAGCCCTGGCTGCTGCCCTACCTGGCCGAGCTGCTGGGCGCGCAGCTGGTCGCGCCCGACACCGGCCAGCGCACGGCCGAGCTGAACAGCACGGTCGGCTGGTACAAGTCCAAGGGCACGCTCGGCAATATCGACAGCATCGCCGACGTGGTGGCGGGCACCGAAAGCGCGGTGCGCGAGGGCTGGCGCATGGTGGCGGTGACGCCGCGCATGAACGTGCCGCCCTTCACCGCGCCGCCCGAGGCGCCCGGCACGGCCGCGCTGGTGGCCGAGATGGCGCCGCGCGGCTGCCCGGACATGCGGGTCATGTCCCGCGCAGTGCAGGACCCGGACGGCTCCGGCCCGATGCAGCGGCTACGCCCGCGCGCAGGCGATCCCGAGGGCAAGACGCTCTTCTGGCGGGCGCTGAACCCCGGCGGGCTGCCCTGCTTTCCCGGCCATTATGACGATATGTCCGTGCGCACCCCCGACCTGCGCGACCCCGCCCGCACCGCGCGGCCGGGCCCGCATCCGCGCCGCACGATGATCCACATGCGCCCGCCCGAGGGGATGTTCGCCAGCCACCTGCCCGTCCTGACCCTGAACACAGCCGCCAAGGTCGCCGCCGCCTTCCCGATGGAGGAGAACGGCGTCAGCACCTTCGCCGCTGCGGACCTCTGCGCCGCCAACGACCTGCCGCCCTCGGACCGGCTGGTGGTCAAGCTGACGGATCACTTCAAGATCCCGTCCGGGCTGCATCGGTTCGACGGCATCCTCTTTACCGGGCGCAAGGGCGGCAACCCGATCCGGTTCCGCCTGATGGAAGGCGCGCAGGTCGAGCTGACAGGCTGCGCGGTCGAGAAGGTGTCGGTCAACGGGTCGCTCGCGGATGCGCCCTCGGTCATCGCCCGCGACAGCCTGCTGGGCGAGGTGCTGGCCCCGGATGCCTGGGTGCAGCTGGAATACGTGACCGTGGCCGGGACGCTGGATGCCAAGCGGCTGCACGCCTCGGACTGCATCCTGGCCGACCTGGCCGACACGCTGACCTGCGACGACGCGGCCGGGCATTGCATCCGCTACTCGGCCATCGGGCGCACGGGTCTGACGCCCGGCACGCCCTGCGCCGAGATCGCCGCGCCCGGCAACACCCGTGCTACGCCCGAGTTCCTGCGCCTCTGGATCAAGGACGGCGACAGCTGCACCCTGCGCCCCGCCGCGTACGGAAAGCCGGGCTATGGCGTGCTGGACACGACCACCCCCGCCGCCATCGCCTCCAGGGCCGAGGATGACGGAGAGATGGGCGCCCATCATGGGCACCACCACCTCGCCGCGATCCGCGCGCTCGACAAGAAACTCCGCAGCTTCCTGCCTTTCGGGCAAGAGGTCGCGCTGGCCTACGACCCGCTTCTCGCCCTGGACCCGCCCGTAATGGCGGAAGACTGAAGGAGACGTTCCGATGAAAGGTTCCAATTCGCGCCTGCAGTTCGACGCCGCGCACCGCTATTCGAACGTCTACCAGGTGCAGGGCGGGATGATCACCGATTCCGACCTGGGCGAGGCGGCGGCCATTGGCTTGGCACGGGACGAGGCGCAGGGCCGGGCGCTTGCCGCCTCGGGCGTGCCGGTCACGGGCGGGATGGTGCGGTGGCAGGACGACCGGCCCGGCATCACCGAAGGGACGGTCTTTGCCGAAGGCAAGCAGGGGCAGTTCCGGCTGACGGGCAAGGCCGATCCCGACGATCTCAAGGCCATCCTGGCCGCGCAGGCCGATTACCCCTCGGCCCCCGAGATGACCGACGACGCGGCCCTTCTATACGTTGACGTATGGGAACGCGCGGTCTTTGCCGCGCAGGACCCGGACATGACCGATGCCGGGCTGCACGGGATCGAGACCAGCTACCGCACGCGCACCATGGTGCAGCTCAAGACGCTGCCGGTCGAGGACGCGAGCCAGGAGGCCATCGCCGAGCTGATGGCCAAGCACCCGGCCTTCCTGCGCCGGGGCACGGCACGGGCCAGGATCGCCGCCGTGGCGCCCGACGTGGCGCTGGACGACTGCGACCCCTGCGCGGCGCTGGTCGAGATCGACCAGGCGGTGCCCAACGCGCTCTTCCGGCTGGAAATCACCCGGGTGATCCGCGACGACGCGGACAAGGTGACGGGGCTGGAACTGGCCTGGTCGATGGAGAACGCCGCCGCCATCGAGGCCAATACCGAAGCCACCCGGGGCGCGCTGAAACGCGGCGGCGCGGTCTACCAGTTCTTTTCCGACGCGAGCGAGACGCACCAAGGCTGGGTCCTGGGCAAGGTCACACCGCTGCATGGCGCCTTTACCGCCGACCTCGACGCGGCGCCGCTGCTGGGCGACCCGGACGGCTTCCCGCTGGTGCGGCGCTGGGACGGGCAGGCCGTGGTCGACCTCTCGGGGGCCGAGGTGACATCGAAACTCGGCGCCGCGCAGCCGGTCATCAAGGGCAAGACTGTCGAGATCCCGACGCCCTTCTTCACCCTCTCGCTGCCGCTGGACGGGGCCGAGTACCTGGTCGGCGATTACTGGCTGGTCGAGATGCGCCGCCACGCGGACGAGCCGGACCGCCTGCGCCTTGTCGGGGCCGAGGGCGACAGCGCTCCGCCCCACGGCATCCTGCACCACTTCTGCCCGATCCTGCTGACCAAGGAGGGCAAGCCGGCCGAGGAACAGCCCGACTGGCTGTTTCGTGCGACCTCCTTCCCGGCGCTCAGCGACCTGCCGGCCGATCACGTGTCCTATCATCCGCCCGAGGATTGCCCGGTCTACAAGGGTGCCGAAACGGTGCAACAGGCGCTGGACGCGATCTGCGGTCTGAACGCGAAACATGTGCATTTCGATCCCGAGGAAGGCTGCGAGACGCTGACCGGCACCGACAACGTGCACGATGCGCTGATGGCGCTGTGCAAGGCGGATGACGACCAGACGCTGCGGCTGATGCTGCGCACCATGGCCGATTGGGGCGTGGTCTGCGGGCTGCGCACCACGCTGGTGGACGCCGAGACCATCCGCATCACCCCCGGCACCGTGCTTAACCGCCTTGGCGACCTGCGCGCCCTGCCCGAGATGGAGCTGAAGCTGGGCAAGATCGACAAGGAGGCAATCCACGGCGAGTTGAAGGAGATCATGGAACGCCACGGCGAGGTCTGCCTGTCGCTTGAACTGACCGATGGCGAACCGCGGTTCCACCTGTCGGACCCCGACTTCCCCTACACGCGCGACGACCTGACGATGGAGCAGCGCATCCGCGCCTGCCTCGAGCAGCGCCAGACGCTCGACACCGGCGCGGTGCTGGCCAAGCTGACCGAGGACGAGCGCGTGGTGCTGAACCAGGTCCACGTCGCCTGGACCAACCTCAAGGTGCTGGGCGCCACCATGGCGCTGGACAGCAAGGCGCAGGGCATCGCCGAGGGCATCCTGGAAAAGCTGACCGACGAGTTCCGCGGCTTTGCCAGCGAGACGGCGCTGGCGTCCCTCGACGTGCTGATGGAACGGGCCCGGCAGGAGCATGAGAGAGTCCTCACCCGCTCCGGCTCGGCCGAAGAGCAGCGGCAGATGCAATACATGGTCGCCCGCTTCGGCATCCTCGCCCTGGTCGAGATGGAGAACAAGCAATCCTGCGCATGCGACAACGTCCTGCCGGTCTGCCCCGAAGAGGACAGGCTGGCACTGATCCCCATCGGCTGCGTCGAACTCTTCAGCTTCGAGCCGGGCGAGCTGGCCGCGGACCGCGTCTGCGACTTCTGCTGTCGCAAGGTGTCACAGAACTGGCGCCGGGCGCGCTACTACTACGGCGACCCGATGGAGGACATGTACAAGGAATGGGCCGAGCAATGTTGCAGCGACCGGCAATATGACGACACCTCTGCCGCGCTGAACGCCTACCGCCCCTCGGCCGAGATGCTGTCGGCCGCCGTCGGGTCCGAGTTCTGGCCGCCCGATCCCGGCATCACCCATGTGACTGACCGTACGGGACCGGATGTACGCGGTCTGACCGTGTCCAAGGCGACCGAGGTGATGGGCGGCGCGGGCGTCGGCGTGGTCAGCGATGCACATATCGACCTCGACAAGGGTGACATCTTTGCCCGACTGATCGGCATCCTCGACAAGGACCCAAGCAAGGCGATCCGCCTCGATTACCAGGCCAAGCAGGGCGACAAGGTGGGCTTTTTCACCTCAGAGGGGATGGTCCGCGACATCTACGTGGTGCAGCAGGCCTTCTGGTGGGGCTATGTCGACTACGGCGCCCTGCTCGAGGTTTACAAGCCCGACCTGAAGGTCGAGGGCGGCCTTGCACTGGCCGAGCCCGACGACAGCACCCCGTGGTTCAAGGACCTCAAGGACCGCATCGGCACGCTCGAAGCCGAGCCCGTCGATCCCCGGATCAAGACCCTCGAACAAGAGATCGCGGGGCTGAAGGGCGACCTTGGCGTGGTCTCGGCCATGGACGGGCGGATCAGGACGCTCGAGTCTGGGACAAGCGATCCGCGCATCGGCGCGCTCGAGGCAGAGATCGCGGGGCTGAAGGGGCAGGTCGACGGGTTCGCCTCACTCGACAGCCGGCTCAAGACCATCGAGTCGGGCAGCTTTGGCGTCAAGCCGACGGAGTTCGCCGCGCTCGAGGCCAAGGTGGCCGTGATGGAAGGCACCACCGGCACCTCGCCCGCGATGGAGGCCGAGATGGACACCCTGCGCCGGCGCAACGACGAACTGGCCGCCGCCAACTCCGAGGCGATGCGCACGATCGAGGCGTTGAATGCCTCGGTCAAGACGATGGAGGGGGCGGTCCTGCGCGCGGCGCCGATCGAGGACGTGGTGGGCAGCACCACCGGCAAGGCGCTGCGCGCGGCCGGGATCACCACCAAGGGGCAGCTCGACGCGATGTCCAAGACCCAGCTCGACCGGGCGCTGAGCGGCTCGCGCACCGGGTCGGACAGCGTGATCGACGCCAGCCGCAACTTCAAGCTGTGAGGAGGGGCCGATGAAACGCCGCATCCGCCGCAAGCTGAAACCCCGCAACCCCGTCGTCCGGCGCCAGCCGCAGGCGGGCAAGGTGGCGCCCGAGCGCGACGGCGCACCGATGATCGGCGGCGCGCATGACCCGGCCGAGAAGGCAGCCGACACGCTGACGGCGCAGGCACTTTCCGGCGGGCCGGCCCCGGGTCAGGCGCCAGCGGCCGGAAACGCGGTGCCGGTCCGGCGCGACGCCCCGGCCCCGCGCATCGCCCCGGGCGCCGCCGCCGCGCCCGCGCCCGCAGGCGCCAGCCGTGCCCTGGACTCGCTTGGCGGCGGCCGCCCGCTCAGCCTGGTGGAACGTGCGGATTTCGAACCCCGGTTCGGGCGCGACTTTTCCGGTGTCCGGCTGCACGAGGGCCCCGCCGCCATCCGCGCGACACAGGCACTGGACGCGCGCGCCTTTACGACCGGTCAGGACATCGCCTTTGCCCCGGGCGCCCGCGACCGCCTGACGATGGCGCATGAGTTGGCCCATGTGGCGCAGGGCGACACCGGCGTACGGCGCAAGATCCACACCGACATCACCAAGGGCGACACGTCGAACATCGGCTACAAGCTGAAAAAGGATTACGGCGTCACCGGCTTCAAGCGAAGCGGCCAGGACTGGACCATCGACAAGGCCGACCGGTCCGGCCCGATCAACAAGGAAATCGCCTCGGCGATGCTGGCCTCGTCCATCACGTTCAACGTCAAGGGCAGCCACCTGCACCGGGCCGAGGCCAGCCTGCGCGACCACCTCGCGGCCCGGCGCGCCGCCATCGAGGCGGCAAGGACCGTGCGGTTCGAGTTCGACGCCGAAGACGAAACCTACCTTCAGACGACCCTGAAATTCGTGAATGACGAGGCATGGAACCGGGTCAGGGCCGGTATCGCCAAGATCCCCGACTTCGACAAGAAGCCCTTCAAGGACAGGGTCGCGATCATCAAGAGCGGACGTCTGCACTTCATCAAGCAGGTGATGCAGGAGGAGGCCGGAAAGCCGAAGTTCGACGCCGCGATGAAGGAGATCATCAACAAGAGCAAGGCCTGGGAGAAGACGAAGACCGGCCTGCGCCCCTATACCGCCGCCTGCTTCATCACCACGGCGACGGTGATGTACGGAGCGGGGGGGAAGCTGCAGGAAAAGCACGTCGATCCGGGCATTTTCACGGACGTGCGCAAGAACCCGGCCTGGCACGAATGGGTTCCGGGCGACTGGGGCTATGTCAAGAACACCGATCCGAAACCGGCCCTTGGCCTCGAGGGCGAGAACATCATCTACATGGGCAAGGACAAGTTCTGGGCCCATTTCGATCCGGGCAAGCGGTTCCATTCGCTGAATGACCTGGCGAGCATGGTCGCGGGCTGGAATGCCGATGACACGTTCATCCTGGAAACCCGCCGCCGGTACCCGCTGGCGGGACTGAAATGAAGACCCGGGCGCAGGCGACACCCAAGGTGCCCCGCCGCGCGCCGCCGGTGCGGCGGGTCGAACCCGCGATGCGCCTTGTCCAGCCCAGCCTGCGCGTCGGCGCGGTCAACGACCCGGCCGAGCGCGAGGCCGAGGCGATGGCGGCCCGGGTCGTCGGCGCCTCGGCGCCGAGGGTCGCGGCCAACCATACGCCTACGGATGTATCGAAACCCGCCGCCCGGCTCCTGCGCGCGGTCGAGGACCAGCCGACCACGGACGAGCTGGTGCCCGAACCCGTCTCGGCCGACCAGGCCGAGTTCGACCTGCCCAAGACCGAGGATGTGACCACGGAAAAGCTGGGCGGCGAGGACATGGCCGAGATCGAAAGCGGCCGCCCGCAGGACACCGCCGGCGATCCCCCTCCGCTCAAAGAAGAACCGCCCCCCGTCCTGCCACCGCTGATGCCAATGCGCGGCGAGGCGGTCGTGGGCCGGTCGGGCGGCGCGGCGCCGAGCGACGTGGCGCAGCTGGTGGCGCAGCCCGGCCCCGGCCGGCCGCTATCCCGCGCCGCGCGGGCGCGGATCGAGCCGCATTTCGGCACTTCGTTCGAGGATGTGCGCCTGCATGACAGCCCCGCCGACCAGCAGGCCGCCGCCCGCATCGGCGCCCGCGCCTTTACCCATCGCAACCACGTCTGGCTGGGCCGCGGCGAGACCGAGACCAACACCGGCCTCATGGCGCACGAGTTGACCCACGTCGTCCAGCAGACCCGCGGCGCCGAGACGCTGCCGCTGAACCGCGCCCCGGTCATCCGGCGCGAGGGCTGGTTCACCGGCAAGGCCGAACGCGCCGCCCGCCACGTGCCCGGCTATACTCTGATCACGGTCATCATCGGCCGCAAGCTGATCTCGGGCGACCGGGTGGACCGCACGGCGACGAACCTCCTAGGCGGGCTCTTCGGCCTTGTCCCCGGGGGGACGGTGATCTTCGATCGGCTGAAGGAAGCCCGGGTGCTCGAAGAGGCCTACGCCTGGGTCACCGGCCAGCTGACCGAGCTGAACCTCACATGGTCCCGCTTCCAGTCGACCATCGACGCGCTCTACGACGGGCTGATCTCTCTCTCGCCCGTCGCCAATGCCAAGCGCATCCTCGGCGCCGTGGTCCGCGACATCCTGACCTTCGTGAAACGCATCACGGCCAAGGTGCTCGAGTTCATCGTGCGCGGCGCGCTGAAGCTTGCCGGGCCCTATGCGGACAAGGTCTGGGGGATCATCCAACAGGCGGGAAACGTGCTGAACCTGATCCTCGAGGACCCGCTGGGGTTCGCCAAGAACCTCGTGCGCGCGGTGGTCGGCGGCTTTGCCAAGTTCGGGCGCAACATCCTGACCCACCTCAAGAACGGCCTTCTGGGCTGGCTCTTCGGCGCGCTGGGCTCGGCGGGGATCCAGCTGCCGGCCAGGTTCGACTTCAAGGGGCTGATGTCGCTGGTGATGCAGATCCTTGGCCTGACCTACGAGGCGTTCCGCAAGCGGCTGGTCAAGGCGCTGGGGCCCAAGGGGGAAAAGCAGGTCGCGCTGATCGAGAAGTCGGTCGAGATCGTCAAGGTGCTGCTCAAGGAAGGCTTCGCCGGCATCTGGAAGAAGATGCTCGAGCTGATCGAGGGCTTCAAGCAGACGCTGATCGGCGGCATGACGACCATGGTGATCCAGACGGTCATCCGCGCCGGCCTCGGCTGGCTGGCCGGGCTGTCGAACCCGGTGGGCGCGCTGATCAAGGTAGTGCTGGCGATCTACGACATGATCGTCGCCTTCCTCGAACGGCTCGAGCAGATCATGGACGTGGCCAAGTCGATCTTTTCCTCGGTCGGCGCCATCGCGCGGGGTCAGGTCACGCAGGCTGTGGATTTCGTCGAGCAGACCATCGGGCGCACGGTGCCGGTCGTCATCTCGTTCCTCGCCGCCGTGCTGGGGCTGGGCGGCATCTCGGGCAAGATCCGCGACGTCATCAAGAAGCTGCAGAAGCCGGTCAAGACAGCGATGGACAAGCTGCTGAAATTCGTCGTCAAGAAGGCGAAGAAGCTGCTGTCCAAGCTCATCGCCAAGCTCAACGGCAAGCGCAAGCTGCCCTCGGTCAACTTCAAGATCGGGCGCAAGTCACACCGGATCTTCGGCGCGAGAAAGGGCCGCAAGGTCGAGGTGCAGATCGCGTCGAAACCCGCCGCGATCGAGCTGGTGCATCGCTATACCAAGGCCGAGCTGAAGAAGCTGCAGAAGCTGTCGGACAAGAAGGCCCCCAAGGTGGCTGGCCAGATCGAGGCGACGGTCAAGAAGACCGACACCGACGTGCAGGACGAAGAGGCCAAGCTGAAGCCCGACAGCACCTCCGAGAACCAGCTGCCGCATATCAAGTCCCTGCAGCGCGAGCTGGAAGAGGCGGCGAATGAATTCGGCATCGCCCAGCAGGGCATCGGAGAGATCCCCTTCCTCATCGAGTTCTCGGGCGACGACAACCCGGCGCTGTTTCGCGCCTCGGAACCGCGCGACCTGGAGTTCGAGGGCAAGGCGGCGCTGCATGGCGACATGGACAAGGACATGGACCTGCCGATCACCGGCACGACCGGCAACAAGCGGTCGGACTTCTACGAACGGGACCACGTGGTGGAAAAGCAGTACCCCAAGTACATCCTCGACAATCTCAAGATGCTCGATGCCAAGGACAGCGTGGACAGCCGGCCCGAGGGCGACCTGAACACACCCGCGACCCGCGCCGAGCGGAACACCGCCAACGACCGGCCCAGCGAAACGACGGTCTACCGCGAGGACAGCGCGGCGCTGGAGCGGCTGGGCCAGAAGTCCGAGAAGGAAAAGATCGTCCCCGGCGCGGGCAAGCGTATCGTCAACCTGGAAAAGATCGGCGATGCCGGGCGCGAGCTGCCGGCCATCGCGCTGTACCGCACCAACCACGACCCGCAGAAGGTGTCTCCGCTGGGCAACCCCAAGGACATCGTCGCGGCGGCAGTCAAGGAACCGCCGGCCACGCGTCACGATCACCTGCGCACGGCCTTGCGCAAGCAGTTCGACCACGAGGTGGGGCTGATCCGCACAGTGACCAAGGCCGACAAGGCCGTCCCGGCCGAGGTCAAGACCAAGGTCGAGGCGGGGTTGAAGACGCTGCTGACCTCGAACGTGAACCTCTACGGCTTCGACGCCAAGCCGCTGGGCAACGTGGTGCACAAGGCCCCGCGGATGCTGGCGGGCGATGCCAAGTTCGGCCCCTCGGACGCGCCGATGGCGGGCAGCGCCCATGCGCCCAACTTCCTCGAGATCGAGGGCAAGGGCGGCAAGTACGATCCCGGCGCCAAGTCGGCGCGGGGCCACCTGGAATCCGACCATGTGATCGACAAGACCTGGCCCATCAACGCCAAGGCCGAACGCCTGCTGCGCGACGGCGACTCGGCGGCGGTGCGGAAAAAGGCCGAGGACCTGCGCGTCGCCAAGGGCAAGACACGCGCCCTGTCCAAGGGCCAGGCCGCGCGGCTCGACGCGCTGACACGCCAGCCGTTCCTTGACCCGGCGCTGGCGATGTCGAGCTATTCCGAGCACAAGGGCTATGCGATTCCGATCTATTTCACCATCGCCAAGCGGGTGACCGCCCGGGTCAACGCGGGCGACAAGGGGGTCATTGCCACGCTCGATGCCAGGCGGGCCGAAGTCCAGGACGACCTTGCCCGCCATGTGGTCGAGGGCAACACCGGCCCCGGCGTCGCGCAGATACAGGCCAGCCTGGCGGGCAAGGTCAAATCGGCCTTCCAGGGGCAAAGCAAGCTGCACGAGGGCGCCATCGCCGACGAATACCGCGCCGACATCCAGCGCGTGACCGCCCTGCACCCCCCGCAGGCGCAACCGCTGGCCAAGCGCCAGATGCTGGCGATTGCGCAAAACGTGTATAATTCGTTAAACAAGGCCAACCAGAAGACGAATGCCCTTTTCTCCAACGGCTCTTATTCAGCGGATTGACCCGATGCCCCTGATATTTCCCAGGCCCGGCGCATGACCGCCCAACCCGAGTTCATCCGCCCCCGGCGGTTGCGGGTCTTTTCCTTCGACCCCAGCTCGGCCCGGTCCTACGAGAACCGCGATTTCCGTCATGTGACGATCACGCTCGCGCCCGACATGGACCCCGAACTGGGCCTCGGCCCGACCGGCGATTGCATCGAGGTGATCGACTACGACCCGGCCAGCCGCTGTTTCTACCGCCCCTTCGACCCCGAGGCGGCCGAGATCCGCGAGAACGACGGCCTGACGCCCTCGGCCGAGGATCCGCGCTTTCACCAGCAGATGGTCTATGCCGTCGCGATGAACACGGTGGCCCTGTTCGAAGAGGCGCTGGGCCGCCACGTGCAATGGGCCCCGCGCGAGCACAAGGTGGGCGACGAATGGCGCATCGACTACGTCAAGCGGCTGCGCATCTACCCCCATGCCCTGCGCGAGGCGAACGCCTTTTACGACCCCGCGCGCAAGGCGTTGCTGTTCGGCTATTTCGAGGCCGGGGCGAGCTCGGGCGCAGCGCCGCCGGGCTCGACCGTGTTCACCTGCCTCAGCCATGACATCATCGTGCACGAGACGGTGCATGCGATCCTCGACGGGATGCATCCGCGCTTTGTCGAGGACAGCGGCCCCGACATGCGCGCGTTGCACGAGGCGTTTTCGGACATCGTCGCGCTCTTGCAGCTGTTTTCCTTCCCCGAGGTGCTGAAAAGCCAGATCGCCCGCACGCGCGGGGATCTCGAAAAACAATCCATGCTGGGGCAGTTGGCGCAGGAATTCGGCCAATCGCTGGGCCGCGCGGGCGCGCTGCGCTCGGCCCTTGGCGACGTCAAGGACGGCGTCTGGACGCGCCGCCAGCCCGATCGCTTCGCGCTGCGCAAGGCGCATGGCCCGCATGAGCGGGGCGCGATCCTGGTTGCCGCGATCTTCGACGCCTACCTCGCGATCTACAAGCGGCGCACGGCGGACCTCTTCCGCATCGCCTCGGGCGGGTCAGGGCTGCTGCGCGAAGGCGAGATCGACCCGGATCTCTGCCGGCGCCTCAGCGAAGAGGCCGCCCATACTGCCCGCCGCGTGCTGTCGATCTGCATTCGCGCGATGGATTACGTGCCGCCCGTCGCCGTCACCTTCGGCGACTACCTGCGGGCGCTTGTGACGGCGGATCACGATCTCTACCCCGAGGACAAGCTGGGCTACCGCGACGCCTTTGTCGACAGCTTCGCCGAATGGGGGATCGTGCCGGCCGGCATGGCCGTGATGACCGAACCCGCGCTGCTGTGGCCGTCGCTGCGGCAGGTGGCCGACGACATCGACTTCGACCTGCATGGCAGCGAAGTGCCCGAGGGCGAATACGTCAATTTCTCGCGCCTTTATGCCGAGCTGGGCGCGGCCTTCGAACGGCCCGACGTGGTCGAAAGCGAGTTGCAGGACTGGGTGCCGCAAAGCCAGGGCAAGCTGGCGGACGAGTCGATGAACCGCAACGCCCGCAACCTCGAGGCCAGCCGCGAACAGGGGCTGAAGATCCTGCAGACCCACCTGTCGCGGCTGGACGCGGCGCGCAAGACCCGCGGCCGGGCGACCGGGCGCGAGGATTCCGAAAGCGTCGGCGGCACGGTGGATTACAAGACGCTCGAGACGCAGCCGACGGGGCTGACGGGCAACCTGTTCAACCTGTTTGACGGGGCCGGGCGCGAGGTCGATTTCCACATCCGCGACTATTATTCCCGGCTGATCTGGCTGCTGCTGGTCACCCGCAGCACGCCCGAGCTGCTGCGCACGCTCGGCATCGTGCTGGGCGAAGATGCGCCGCTGTCGATCCGGCGCAGTGGCTACACCGGGCTGCCCTCGGTCCATGTGCTGCCGATCCGGCTGGCCCGGCGGGTCGGACGCAACGGCGCGCTGGAACGTGAATACGTGATCGAACTGCAGCAAAGCAGGCAGGGGTTTTTCGACCCCGATCACCAGGCGAAGGCGGACGGCGAACCCGGCTGGCTGCGCATGGCGCTGAATTCCGAGACCGGGGAAAAGTACCTTTATCCTGCTGCCGATTTCACCTTCCGCGCGGGTTGCACGCTGATCGTCAACGCGCGCACCTTCGCAATCCGCCGGCTGATCCGGTCGGCCGCAACGATCACCGACGATGCGGCGCTGGGACGGCTGCGTGACCACCTTGCCCGGCAGCGCCATGCCGAGATGACGGCGTTCTCCGACGACCCGGTCCCGGACGAATCCGCCTTTTCCGCGCTGCACCGGCACGGGCCCGACGCGACCGGAGGCTTCCGATGACCGACCCCCGCACCGGCGTCCGCATCCGCATGTACCGGCAGGGGCATGGCGACTGCTTCCTGCTCAGCTTCTACCCGCGCGACCTGCGCGAGGACGACCGCCTGTTCCACGTGCTGATCGACTACGGCAAGAAATCCGGCTCCGAGATCCTGGCCGACGACGGCGCGGGCGGCACATCCGAGGTCACGATGGAGGAGGTCTGGACCGACATCCACGCCACGACCGGCGGGGTGATCGACCTTGCCGTGGTGACGCATGAGCACGAGGACCACGTCTCGGGCTTTCCCAGCATCGACGACCTCGAGCATGCGGATCACCCGTTCCATGACATCGAGATCAAGACGCTCTGGCTGGCCTGGACCGAGGACGGCACCGACGCCGAGGCCAACCAGATCCGCGAAGACTACAACGACCAGCTCGTGACCCTTGCCGCCGCGGCCGCGCATCGCCGCGCGCTGGGCGCGGATGGCGAGACCGACGCGATGATCGCCGACCTGCTGGAGCTCGAGACCGGGATGCGCCAGCCCGACGCCTTCCTGGCCGGGATCGGCGCGCAGGGGCCGGGCGACGCCTTTGCCGCGTCCAAGCCCGCCGGCTATACCTACAAGGTCCGCCTTGCCGGGCTGCGCCGGGTGGTGGGCGAGGCCAACATCGTCTTTCTCGACCCGGCGGCGGGCGCGGCCAAGGCCCTGTCGCCGGACCTTGGCGTCAAGGTCTACCCGCTGGGCCCGCCCCGCGACATCGGGCTGCTGAAAAGCCTCGATCCGCTTTCCGCCGAAGAGTTCAAGCTGGGCGCCAAGCCGACCTCGGCCGCCGGCCATGGCCTCTTCCGCGCCTTTTCCGGCCATGCGGGCAACAAGGGCACCGGTGGCAGCCCGTTTGCGACGAAATACCGGATCGAGGAAGACAAGGTGCTGTCGCGCAACAACGGCCCCTACGGGTCCGGCAACGCGGACAAGAAGGCCGAACAGATGGCCGAGGCGCCCTGGCTGCACTATGCCAATGCCTACAATTTCCACCTGCGCCGCATTCCCGATGCCGACCGCGCCGAAGCCGAAGCGCAGATCGAGGCGATGCGTGCGCGGGGCAGCGACCCGCTGACCAAGACCGAGCTGGAAGCGCGGCGCAACACGGCCATCGACCAGGTGGGCTACCGCCAGATCGGCCTTGGCTGGCTGGACGACGCGGGCGAGCTGGCGCTGCGGATCAACTCCGAGGTCAACAACACCTCGCTCGTGCTGCTGTTCGAGTTGCAGAACACCGGGCGCACGCTGCTATTCACCGGCGACGCCCAGCGCGGCAGCTGGATTTCCTGGTCTAACCTCAGCTTTGGCGGGGTCACGGCGAAGGAGCTGCTGGGCCGCTGCGTCTTTTACAAGGCCGGGCACCACGGGTCGCACAACGCGACGCTCAAGGTCACGGTGCAGAACGATTACGCCAACCTCGACTGGCTCGGGACGGGCGAGTTTGCCCAGGGCTTCACGGCCATGGTTCCGTCGAACAAGCACTGGGCGGCCAAGAAGAAACCGCACCCCTGGAAGCACCCCCTGCCTGCCATCGAAGAGGCGCTGAAGGTCAAGGCCAAGGGGCGCGTCATGGCCGCGTCGGACCTGACGCTGGCGGAAAGTTTCCGGCCCGAGGGCGCGGGCGATGATTACACCGGCCCTGCGGAGGACGATCCGCGCCGAGCCGGGTTCGACGACCTGTCGGCCCGCGCCCGCTACACCCGGCTGTATATCGAGCTGCATGTGGACGACACTTCGGGCGAGGGGCCGGAAAAGCCGCGCGAGCGGCCGCCCTTCTGCCGCTACCCGGGCAGCTGACGCAGGCGCGACAGGGCAAAGAGGACCACGGCGGCACAGACGATGCTGGGGCCTGCGGGGCTGTTCAGTTCCCACGCCATCCAGAGCCCGCCGATCACCGCGACGGCCCCGGCGGCGCTGGCGCCGGCCGCCATCGCCTCGGGCGTGCGCGACAGGCTGCGGGCGGCGGCGGCGGGGACGATCAGCATGGCGGTGATCAGCAGCGCGCCAACCACCTTGATCGCCACGGCCACGACGATGGCCAGCGTGATCGTCAGCAGCATCTGCTCGCGGCGCGGGTCGATTCCTTCGCTCGCCGCGAGGTCGGGGCTGAGCGTCGCGGTCAGCCAGGCCTGCCAGCGCCAGGCGACGACGCCCAGCACGGTCAGCGCGCCGATCCAGATCCAGGCAAGGTCCGCCCAGCGCACGGCGAGGATGTCACCGAAGAGGTAGGTCTCGATATTCACCGCGCGGCCCGAAAACAGCGAGAGCCCCACGAGGCCCGCTGCCAAGGCGCCATGGGCCATAACGCCCAGTGCCGTGTCCGCGCCGATCCCGCGCCCCGACATGGCGGCGAGGCCCAGCGCCATCAGCACCGCCACGGCCAGCACCCCGCCCAGTAGGTTCACGCCCAGCCCCAGCGCCAGCGCGACCCCCAGAAGCGAGGCATGGGCCGTGGCATCGCCGAAATAGGCCATGCGGCGCCAGACGACGAAGCTGCCCAGCGGTCCGGCGGCCACGACGACGCCCAAGCCCGCCAGCGCGGCGCGGATCATGAAATCGGGGATCATGCGGCGCCTCCGCCATGGTCGTGATGCGCGTGGTCGTGGTCATGGACGTGACCATGCGCGTGCGAATGGTCGTGGTCGTGGCGATAAAGCGCCAGCGCTCCGCCCGTACCCGACCCGAACAGCGCCCGGTATTCCGGGGCCGAGCTGACCACGTCCGGCGCGCCTTCGCAGCAGACATGACCGTTCAGGCAGATCACGCGGTCGGATGCGCTCATGACCACATGAAGCTCGTGGCTGACCATGACGACGGCGCAGTTCATCCGGTCGCGCACGGCCTCAATCTGGCGATAGAAACTGGCCTGCCCCGGCTGGTCGAGCCCCTGCGTCGGCTCGTCCAGCATCAGCACATGCGGGTTGCGCAGCAGGGCCCTGGCCAGCAGCACCCGCTGGAACTGCCCGCCCGACAGCGCGCCCATCTGGCGGTCGCCCAGGTGCGGGACCTCGGCGGCCTCCAGCGCCCGCTCGGCCGCCGCCCCATGCACCCGTTCGGGCAGCGACAGGAAGCGACGCACCGTGATCGGCAGCGAGGGGTCGATGTGCAGCTTTTGCGGCACGTAGCCGATGCGCAGGCCGGCCTGCCGCACGATCTGCCCGTGCGAGGGTTTCAGCGCCCCGATCAGCGCGCGCAGCAGGGTCGATTTGCCCGATCCGTTCGGGCCGACGATGGTGACGATCTCGCCCGGCTGGACCGACAGGGACACGTCGTGCAGCACCTCTGTCCCGCCGTAGGACAGGCAGATGCCATGGGCGTCGATCAGGCTCATGCGGGCTTGTCCTGGCAGGTGGGGCACAGCCCCTCGGCCTCGATCAGGCGCTGGTCGATGCGGAAGCCGGCAGCCTTTGCAGCCTGCTGCAGCGCCCGCGCCTCGGTTAGCGCCTCGCCCACCGTGCCGCAGTCGCGGCAGATCAGGAAGGCCGGGTCATGGGCGTCGCCGGGATGGGTGCAGGCGACATAGGCGTTCAGCCGCTCGATCCGGTGCGCAAACCCGTTGTCGACAAGGAAACCGAGCGCGCGATAGGCGACGGGCGGCTTGTCGCCCAGCCCCTCGGCGCTGAAGCGTTCGAGGATGTCATAGGCGCCCATGGCGGCGTGGCCTTCCAGCAGGATCTCGAGCGCGCGGCGCCGCGTCGGCGTCAGCCGCAGACCCCGGTCGGCGCAAAGCCGTTCGGCCTGCGCCAGCGCGGTGCCGACGCAGGTGGCATGATCGTGCCGGGCAAACCCGAGCGACGGGTCGGTGTCCATCTTGGCCTCTTGAAATGTTATAACATATCATTTACGCCGCTGAACCGGTGAACACAAGCCATAGGTGCCCCGATGATCCGCCCTGCCCTTATCTCGCTGTCCCTGCTGGGTGCAACCGCCGCGCTGGCCGATGTGCCGCGCGTCGCGACCGATATTCCGCCCGTGACCTCGCTGGTCGCGCAGGTGATGGACGGGCTGGGCGCGCCTGAAAGCTTCCTGCCGGCCAGTGCCGACCCGCACCATGTCACCCTGCGCCCCTCGGAGGCGCAGGCGCTGGCCGGGGCGGACCTGGTGGTCTGGATCGGACCCGGGCTGATGCCGGGCGTGGCTGAATCGCTGCCCGCGCTCGCCGGGGACGCGCGGGTGCTGGAGCTGAGCGCGGCGCAGGGGACGGAGCGCCTGCCCTTCCGCCAGCGCGCGGATTTCGGGGCCGGGCATGATGACCACGACGCGCATGGCGATCACGCGGACGAGGGGCACGAAGACCACGGCGACGAGGACGGGCATGACTACGGCGACACCGACCCGCATGCCTGGCTCGCGCCTGCCAACGCGGCGGTCTGGCTGCAGGTGATCGCGGAGGAGCTGTCGACGCTCGACCCCGAGAACGCCGCGACCTATGCCACCAATGCCGCCGCCGCGCAGGCCCGGCTGGCCGAGGCTGTGGAGACCGCGACGGCCGACCTCGCGGACATCCCCAGCCACGACATCGCGGTGGACCACGACGCCTTCCAGTATTTCGAACGCGCCTTCGACCTGCATGCCGTGCTGACCGTGACGACCACGGACGACGCCCAGCCGGGCCCGCGCGAGATGGCCGAGATCCAGGAACGCTTGGCGAATGCCGGCATCGCCTGCCTGCTGGTCGAAAGCGAGGCCTCGGCGCGGCAGCTGCGGACACTTGGCGGCGGAGAGATCGGCTTTGTCGTCGCGGACCCGATGGGCGGCTGGCTCGACGTGCCGGTGGCCGATCTTTACCCGGCGATGATCACCTCGCTCGCCGGGCAGCTGGCAGCCTGCGGCAAATGACCTGAGGGGCTGGGGGAGACCTCAGCCCTTACCATTTCCTCGCCCCGCAGGGGCGGTCAACCTTTGCCTTTCCACGGCACCAGCACCCGTTCGGCCCAGCGCATCAGCATATCGATGCCAAAGCCGATGATGCCGATCAGGATGATCCCCATGAGCACGATGTCGGTCAGCTGGAACTTGGACGCCACCATGATCATCATGCCGGCGCCCTTTTCGGCCGCGACGAGTTCCGCCGCGACGACCGTGCCCCAGCAGACGCCCATGGCGACGCGGGCCCCGGTGAAGATGTCGGGCAGCGAGTTCGGTATGATGACATGGCGCAGGATCTGCCACTTGGACGCGCCCAGCGAATAGGCCGCGTGGACCTTCGAGATGCGCACGCCCGACACGCCCGAGCGCGCGGCGATGGCCATGATCCAGAGCGCGGCGAGGAACAGCAGGATGATCTTGCCCGTCTCGCCGATGCCGGCCCAGATGATCACCAGCGGGATCAGGGCAAGCGGCGGGACAGGGCGCATGAACTCGACGATCGGGTCGAACCAGCCGCGGAACCAGTCGCTCAGCCCCATGGCGTAGCCCAGCGGGATGCCCACCAGCGCGCCAAACAAGAACCCGGCGATCACGCGGAAGAGCGAATAGCCCAGGTGTTCCCACAGCGTCGAATCGCGGTAGCCGTCGCGGGCGATCTCGACGACGCGGGCGACGACCGCCTCGGGCGGGGGCAGCCAGATCGACTCCATCTGCAACCCCTTGGCGGGTTCGAAGTTGAGCGTGCCCTTGGGCGACATGCCGACGCGGCCGTACTCGGTGATGACCTCTCCGCCCGGCGCGATGGGCTCGCCGTTCACGGCGATCACGCGGTGGCCCTCGTCGCGCGATTTCTCGTCGTTCTGGTCGACGCGGATCAGCCCGCTGCGCCAGCTTGCCACCACGTCGCTGTCGTTCTTGGCCCAGCCCTCGCCCGGCGCGACCTGCGGCGGTTCGGGGTCTTCGCCGACCGGGTGAACCAGCACGGTGACGGTGGCGTCGTCGGTCGTGCCATCGTCCGCCTCGGCCGTGTAGTCGAAGGTCGCGATGCCTTGGAACGGGCCGGGGACATGCAGGAAGGACGGCACCCAGGCCGAGCCGGTGAAGGAGGCCCAGATCAGGAAGATCGTCAGGATCGACACGACGCTGGCGATGCGGTTCGATTTCACCGCCGATTCGTCGCCGAAGGTCACGGTCTTGAGCGAGGTGAAGTCGCGCCGCGCCGTCTTGACCGCGTATTTCACGATCAGGAAGCTGGCGACGAAGATCGCGACATAGGCGGCAAGGATCAGCAGGCCGGTCATGCGTCTGCCTCCGACCGGCCCATGATTTCCTCTTCCATGTCCCAGATCATGCCCAGGATCTCTTCGCGCCGCTGCGCGAACTCGGGGTGTTTCTTGACCTCGCGCAGGTCGGCGTTCACGCCGAGATCGGCGAAGGGCAGCGCGTATTCTTTGTGGATCCGCCCGGGGCGCGGGGCCATGACCAGCAGGCGTTCACCCAGCAGCAGCGCCTCTTCGACCGAGTGAGTGATCAGGATGATGGTCTTGCCCGTCTCCTTCCAGAGCTTCAGCACGAGGCTCTGCATCTTTTCGCGGGTCAGCGCATCCAGCGCGCCCAGCGGTTCGTCCATCAAGATCACGTCGGGGTCATTGGCAAGGCAGCGGGCCAATGCCACGCGCTGCTGCATCCCGCCCGAGAGCTCGTAGATCGCCTTTTCCTTGAAATCCTTGAGGCCGACGATCTCGAGCAGGTGATCGACATTGGCGCCGTATTGCGATTCCTTCTGGCCCTTCATCCGGGGGCCAAAGCTGACATTCTCGCGCACGCTCATCCATTCGAAGAGGGCACCCTGCTGGAACACCATGCCGCGTTCGGCATCGGGGCCGGTGACCTTGTGGCCGTTCAGCACGATCTGCCCCTCGGTCGGGGCCAGGAACCCCGCGACGATGTTCAGCAGCGTGGTCTTGCCGCAGCCCGACGGGCCAAGCACGGACAGGAGTTCGCCCTGCGCAAGGCTCAGGTTCACGTCCTGCAAGGCCTGCACCGAGCTGCCGTTGGGCAGGTCGAACCGCATGGACAGGTGTTCGATGGAGAGTCCGCTCATGCCTCGTCCCTTGTTCTTTTTCGTGGGATTGGCGGTGGGGTCCGGGACGCGACGCCCCGAACCCCGAGGGTCTTACATGCCCGCGGCCGATTCCAGCGGGCCGGTGTTCACCGTGCTGTCGTAGCTGTCGAGAGCGCCGTCGATGCTGCCGGCCGCGACGAAGACATCCGCGACGCCCTTCATGAACTCCTGCGCGCCGCCGCCCAGCCACTTGGCGGTCATCTGCTCTTCGACCGTCGGGAAGATGAAGGTCGAGATGGTCGCCATGGTCGCGTCCTCGTCCATGCCGGCGTCCTTGGCGATGACGGGCAGCATCTCGGCATGGTTCGCCTCGTCCGCCCACATGGCATTGGCATCAGCCGTCACCTTGAGGAACTTGGCCACCAGGTCGCTGTTCTCGGCCACCCAGGAGGCGGGGCCCGAGGTCACGTCGAAGACGAGGATGCCCAGCTCTTCCTTTTCGGCGCCGGTCAGCAGGACGTTGCCGTGTTCCTTCATCCGGCGCAGGGACCCGCCCCAACCGCAGGCCATGTCGACCGCGCCCTGCGCGATGGCGGCCGCACCGTCCGGCGGCGCCATGTCGACGATGTCCATGGTCGAGATGTCCACGCCGAAATGGGTCATCTGCTTGAGGAACCCGTAATGCGCGGCGGTGCCCAGCGGCACGGCAACCTTCTTGCCTTCCAGTTCAGCGGCGCTGTCCTTGTCGATCTCGAGCGCCTCGGCGACGACGCAATTGTCGTTGTCCGAGTAGCTGACCGCAACGTCGAGGATCTGCAGATCCTGGCCCGCGCTGGCCGCGACGACGAAGGGTGGCACGCCCTGGCTGACGCTCAGCTGCACGTCGCCCGACGCCATCGCCGCGCTCATCGCCGTGCCGGTGTCGAAGCTGACCCAGTTGACGGTGACGCCCATTTCCTCGTCATAGGTGCCCATCTGCTTGGCATATTCGAACGGCATCGGCCATTCGAGGAAATAGCCCACGGTGATCTCTTCGGCGGATGCGGCAGCGCCCAGCGCCAGGACCGCGGCGGCCCCCATCAATGCTGTCTTGCGGATCATAATTTAAGCTCCCCGTTGTCTTTTTCGGCGCGGCGCTCGGGCCGGCCCGGAAATTTTCCATGCAGATCTGGTGCCTGCACCGGTCTCAATCCGACCGGAAAAGCCGATTCCGATCAACGGTTTTCTCGACTGGCGGGTCAATTACCCCGAAATCGCCGGATCTTTGCCCGGCTGATCGGCAGGAACATTGTCTTTTCCGACATGCACTTGGGCAACGGCCCGAAACTGGACCCAAACGCCGCGTTCAACTGGCCCTATTGATCCTGCGCGGGAATGGCAGACAATAGGCAGGAACGCCCCCCGATCCCGCATCGGCCGTGGCGCATGATCTCACGCATAGGAAGGACAGGCCATGGACGGCACCCTGCGCGAAAACGATATCTCCCACGTGGTCGAGGCCGACCGCGCCCATGTCTGGCACCACCTGGTGCAGCACAAGCCCTTCGAGACCGGCGAACCCCGGATCATCGTCGAGGGCAAGGGCCTGCGCGTCTGGGATCAGAACGGCCGCGAATTCCTGGATGCCGTGTCGGGCGGGGTCTGGACGGTGAACGTGGGCTACGGCCGGACGTCCATTGCCGACGCGATCCGCGACCAGCTGGTCAAGCTGCCCTATTTCGCGGGCTCGGGCGGGTCGATCCCCGGCGCGCTCTTCTCGGAAAAGCTGATCTCCAAGATGCCGGGGATGAGCCGGGTCTATTTCACCAACTCCGGGTCCGAGGCGAACGAGAAGGCCTTCAAGATGATCCGCCAGATCGCGCACAAGCGCTATGGCGGCAAGAAGACCAAGATCCTGTATCGTGACCGCGACTACCACGGCGGCACCATCGCCACCATGTCGGCGGGCGGCCAGGACGAGCGCAACGCGCAATACGGGCCGTTTGTCCCCGATTTCGTGCGCGTGCCCCATTGCCTCGAGTACCGCAAGCACGAGCAGGCTGGCGCGCCGGACGAGAATTACGGCCTCTGGGCCGCCGAGCAGATCGAGGAAGTGATCCTGCGCGAAGGCCCCGACACGGTGGGCGGCCTCTGCCTCGAGCCGGTGACGGCCGGCGGCGGCGTCATCACGCCCCCCACGGGCTACTGGGAGAAGGTGCGGGAGATCTGCCGCAAGTACGAGATCCTGCTGCATATCGACGAGGTCGTCTGCGGCGTCGGCCGCACGGGCACCGAATGGTTCGGCTACCAGCATTTCGGCATCCAGCCCGATTTCGTGACCATGGCCAAGGGCGTCGCCTCGGGCTACGCCGCCATCGCCTGCTGCGTCACGACCGAGGCCGTGTTCGAGATGTTCAAGGACGACGCGAACGATCCGCTGAACTACTTCCGCGACATCTCGACCTTTGGCGGCTGCACGGCGGGCCCCGCCGCGGCCATCGAGAACATGCGCATCATCGAGGACGAGGGCCTGCTGGCCAACACCACCGCGATGGGCGAGCGGCTGATGACCAACCTGCTGGCGCTGCAAGAGAAACACGCCGTGATCGGCCATGTCCGCGGCCTCGGCCTCTTCCAGGGCGCCGAGCTGGTCGCGGACCGGTCGACCAAGGAGCCGGTGGCCGAGGCGCTGGCGCAGAAGGTCGTGGCCGAATGCGGCGCGGCGGGTGTGATCATCGGCGTCACCAACCGCTCGATCCCCGGCCGGAACAACACGCTGTGCTTCTCCCCCGCGCTGATCTCGACCGCGGACGACATCGACGCGATCACGGCGGCGGTGGACGGGGCGCTGACGAAGGTGTTTGGCTGAGTCTCCGGCCCCGCCGCGACCTGATTGCCCTGTCATCTTGGCGGGGCCTTTTCTTTTTCGCCGGCGAACCATTTGTGCAGACATAAAACGACCACCTCGAGTCCAAGCTGCAGTTTTGACGGATCTTTTCTATGCGCTAAAATCTTGTCGAAAAACCAAGAGAGGAAGCGTCGTTGCCAGACGAAAAGCCAGAGCAGTGGAATGAGAAAATTGACCGTTTGGGTGCGAAGTACAAGCTATGGCTTGTTATCCCATTGGTGATTTCTGGCCTGATTGCGCTCAAAGACCTTGATGCCGGGATTGGTGCTTTCTTGTTTTTCCTCCTTGTCTGGGCTTTTTCCTGGAGCATCGGATTAATACTGGGTGCATTTGGCAGGTTTTTGCCTGCTTCACTGGCTCAGGACCACCGCAGAGCAATTGCTGAAGCCGCGTTTGCAACGCTTTCATTAGTCGGATATGCGGCTATTGGGGTTATTCTGCGCAATGACAACATCGTATCAGATTGGTTGGCAGAGGAATTACCGGGCGGCATGAACCTCGCATTCATCGACCCTGTGTTTGCAGTGGTCGTTCTTCTATGCATTTGGGCTTACACAGGTTATCGCGTCAGCCGCTGAGATGAGTTTTTGATCAGTGGTTTGTCTACACTCCGACCCTTCCCAACCTTCACCCCCGCCTGAGCCCCTCCACCACCGTCGCCACCTCCAGCACGAACGGCTCTTCCGCCGCCCCGTCCAGCGTCGCCGCATGCTCCCAGAACGCCGGGATGCCCGCCGCGATCACCGTCCCCGGCCGGGCCGAGCTGACAAAGATCTGCTTGGTCGTCGCCGGGTCCAGCGAGACCGGCCCATCCAGCGTCCCGGCAAACAGCCCGACCATGCCCGGCCAGCGCTCATACGAGACATAGACATTCGTCCCGCAGGCGGCGCAGAAGTGGATGTGCACCTCCTTGCCGCTTCCCTTGGAGACATGCCTATGCACCCGCTCTTCGCCCGATACCGACAGATCGGCCAAGGGCAGCACCGGCAGCACGGCCTGGGTGCTGCCCGTTGCGCGCTGGCAAAAGCGGCAATAACAGATCGTCACCCGCTGCGGCGCCGCCGCCAGCTCGTATGTCATCGCGCCACACAGGCACTGCCCCGTCATCTCGGCCATCTTCCAACCTCCCAATGCACCAAGGGGCCACCCACCGGCAGCCCCTTTCATTATTCCACAAATACTCCGGGGGGCGTCGCCAAAGGCGACGGGGGGCAGCGCCCCCAATCCGGTCAGTAGATCAACCAGACCAACCCCAGCGTGATCGACGGGATCGCCGTCAGGATCACCACCCGCACAAGGTCCGCCAGCACGAAGGGCAGCGTGCCCTTGAACGTGTCCTTGATCGGAATGTCCCGCGCCATCGAGTTGATGACGAACAGGTTCATCCCCACGGGCGGCGTGATCAGCCCGACCTCGACCACGATCAGCACCAGGATGCCGAACCACAGGCTGAAATCCTCGACCGACATGCCGAAATCGAGGCCCACCATGATGGGGTAGAAGATCGGCACCGTCAGCAGGATCATCGACAGCGAATCCATCACGCAGCCGAACACGAGGTACAGCACCAGCACGGCGGTCAGCACGATCCAGGGGCTGAAGCCCTGCGCGCCCACCCATTCGGCTGACATCTGCGGCAGCTGGGTCAGCGCGAGGAACGAGTTGAACTGCCCCGCCCCCAGCACGATGAGAAAGATCATCGCCGTCGAGCTGCCGGTCGACAGCACCGATTCCTTGATCTTTGCCCAGCCCAGCCCGCCCGAGACCAGCGCCACGATCCCCGTGCCGGCGGCGCCCACTGCGGCGGCCTCGGTCGGGGTGAAGATGCCGGCATAGATCCCGCCCACGACGGCGAGGAAGATCAGCATCACCGGCCAGATCGCCGCGAGGGCCCGGAAGCGCTCGGCGTAGGGCTGGCGTTCCAGCGTGCCGCCCGATCCGGGGACAAGGCGCACGTAGATCGCGATGGTCGCCATGTAGGCCGCCGCCGCCAGGATGCCGGGGATGAAGGCCGCGGCAAAGAGCTTGGCGATGTTCTGCTCGGTCAGGATGGCGTAGATCACGAGGATCACCGAGGGCGGGATCAGGATACCCAGCGTGCCGCCCGCGGCCAGCGTGCCGGTGGCCAGCGGGCCGGAATAGCCGTAGCGGCGCAGCTCGGGCAGGGCGACCTGGCTCATGGTCGCCGCCGTGGCCAGCGACGAGCCGCAGATCGCGCCGAATCCGGCGCAGGCGCCCACGGCCGACATGGCGACGCCGCCCTTGCGGTGGCCCAGCCAGCTTTCGGCCGCCTTGAACAGGCCCTTGGACATGCCCGAATGGGTCGCGAACTGGCCCATCAACAGGAACAGCGGCACGATCGACAGCGAGTAGCTGGAAAAGGTCGAATAGACCTCGTTCTTGAGCTGCATCATCGACATCAGCGTGCCGCCGTTGACGATCCACTTGCCGCCGAACCCCACGGCCAGCATGGCCAGGCCGATGGGCATACGCAGGAAGATCAGCGCCAGCAGGACGGGAAAGGACCAGAGGCCGATTTCAAAGTTGCTCATAGGCTTCCCCTCCCTTGGCCAGGTCCAGGCTGCTGCGCATCAGGCAGAAGGCCGCGACCAGCACCCAGGCCACCGCGCCCAGCATGGCGGCGGCATAGCCCCACCACAGCGGCATGTGCAGGATGAAGCTGGTCTCGAAATACTGGATCTTGTCCAGCATCCCCAGCCGCAGCTGCTTGGCGATGATGAAGGCCGAGACCAGCAGGCCAAGGTCCGCCACCACGTCCATCAGCCGGTTCTGCCAGCCGCTGAAGGCGGGGGTGAACAGGTCGACCCGCGCATGGGCCCGGGCGTATTGCGCCCAGGGCATGAAGCAGAAGATGGCAAAGCCGACGCCCAGTTCGACCAGCTCGAAATCGCCCGGCACCGGGCCCAGCCCGATGGCGGTTCCGGTCCGCCCGATGATGCTGAGGCAGGTCATGATGATCACCGCGATCAGCACGAACCCTCCCAGCAACGCGATGGCGCGCGCGATCCACGCGGCGCTCGTGTCGATAAGCCTGTACATCGGCCCTCCCCTTTTCCTCGCCCGCCCGCAGGCGTGCGTCTTATCGGGCTGCCCGGCCCTGTCCGGCAAGCCCAAAATCCCCGACCGACCGCGCGCGGGCGGTCAATTCACGGCGTTTGTCTAGGGTAGAATTGTTCGTATGCATAGCATTATTGCTGTCGCCCCCCGACGGCCTTCACGGAAAGGTCAGCTTTCCGAGGGGTCGCCCCAATCCTCTGCCTGCATTTCGCGCAGCCGGCTGGCGGTGCGTTCGAACTCGAAGCTGCCTTCGCCCTCGACATACAGGTATTCCGGCTCGGCCGCAGCAGTGCAGATCAGCCGCACCTTTGCCTCGTACAGCGCGTCGATCAGGGTGACAAAGCGCTTGGCCTCGTTGAAGTTCGACCGCGACAGGCTGGGGATGCCCTCGAGGAACAGCACCCGGACGGATTCGGCCACGGCCAGGTAATCGGCCGGACCCAGCATCGCGCCGCACAGCGCGTGGAAGCTGGTGCGCCCGGCGCCGTTGGAATAGGCGGGCAGGGTCACGGTGCGGCCCAGCACCTCGATGTCCAGCGGCACCACGTCATTGCCGGTCAGGTCCTTCCACAGCCGGGCGAAGGCCGCCCGCGACTCGGCGTTGTCGGGGGTGAAATAGACCGGCCGCCCCGCCAGCCGATCCTGCCGGTAGTCGCGGTGGCTGACCAGCTCGTGCACCACCATCTTCTGCTTGAGGAGCTCGATGAAGGGCAGGAACAGCGCGCGGTTCAGCCCGTCTTTATAAAGGTCGTCCGGCACCCGGTTCGACGTGGTGACGATGACCACCCCGGCCTGCATCATCAGCTCGAACAGGCGGCCGACGATCATGGCATCGGCGATGTCGGTGATCTGCATCTCGTCGAAGGCCAGCACGCGCAGCCCCTCGGCCATGCGGGCGGCGACGGGCTTGATCGGGTCGGACGTGCCGGCCTTGCGCTCGGCGGTCAGGGCGCGCTGCACCTCCTGCATGAAGGCGTGGAAATGCACGCGGCGGGCAGGTACGTCGAGCGTGGACACGAAGAGGTCCATCAGCATGGACTTGCCGCGCCCGACACCGCCCCACATGTAAAGCCCGCGCGGCGGCTCGGGCGGTTTGCGGAAGAGGCCGCGTTTGACCGGCTGGTGCAGGGCCACGCGGATGCGGTCGAGGTCGGGCAGCGCCTCGAGTTGCGCCGGGTCGGGCGTCAGCTCTCCGGCGGCGACGCGTGCGTCGTAGGCATCGCGAACGGATGTCATCACTGGCCCCCTTTCAGCGGACCGGTCTGCCAAAGCCGCACCTTGAGCCCGCCATGGTCGATCCCCGGCCCGGCGGGTTTGAACGGCAGGCCGGTGGCCTTGGCAAGCGCGTTGTCGCTGGTGACGATCCCCACGCGCCAGCCGGCAAAACCGTCGCGCAGCCGCCCGCCCAGCGCGCCGTAAAGACCGAAGAGCAGCTTCTTGTTGCCGATCCGCGTGCCGTAGGGCGGGTTGACGATGACCAGGCCGGGCGGGCCTTCGGGCGGGACCAGTTCGGACACCGGGCGGTGGGTGAAGTGGCAGATGGACCCGACGCCTGCGCGGTCCGCATTGGCGGTGGCCGATTGCACCGCGCCCTGGTCGCGGTCAAAACCGTGGAACGCGAGGTCCGGCAGCGGGCCGGGCGCGGTCTTCATCGCGGCAAAGGCGTCGGAGTCGAAGCCGGCGAAGTTTTCGAAGGCGAAGGACCGCGCGCGGCCGGGTTGCAGCCCCGCCGCGATCTCGGCCGCCTCGATGACGAAGGTGCCGGACCCGCTCATCGGGTCGACCACCGGCTCGGCCCCGTCATAGCCGCAGGCGCGTAGGAAAAGCGAGGCCAGCGTCTCGCGCATCGGCGCCTTGCCCATGGCCTGCTTGTGGCCGCGCTTGTGCAGGCTCTCGCCTGAGGTATCGGCGCTGAAGGTCACGAGGTTGTCGTCGATCCGCACCTTGAGCGAGATCGCCGCCTCGGGGTCGATCGTGACCTTCGCCTCTTCACGCAGCGCGGTCTCGATCCGCTGGGCGGCGGCCTTGGCGTGGTAGATCTTGGACGCCTTCGTGGTCACATCCACCCGCACCGCCATGCCCGGCCGCAGGATGCCGCCCCAGTCGAACTTGCGCGCCCGCTTGTCCAGTTGGGCGAGGTGGAAGGCCCGGAACGATCCCAGCCGCACCAGCACCCGCGTCGCCCCGCGCAGCACCAGGTTGGCGCGCCAGGCCTCGGGCCAGCCGCCGGTCAGAGTGACACCGCCGGGGATCGTTTCGGTCACGGTGAACCCGGCCGCGCGGGCTTCATCCGCCAGCAGCGGCTCGAGCCCGGGGGCGACGACAAGGAAGATTTCAAGGGGTTCGGCGCGATCCATGCCGCGTCATACAGCGTGTCGCGGCGGTGGAAAAGACAAGCTGCGACAAAAGCCAGCCGGGCAACCCGGGGGCGCCACAATCCGGCCCGATTTCGGCGGATGATGACGCCAGGACCAAGCTGGCGATACGCCCATGAAAGACCTGTTCAAGACGCTGACTTCCCTAATCGGCCTGGCGCTCGTGGCGCTGGGCGGCGTGAACATGGCCGATGCGGGCGAAGGCTACGATGCGATGGTGCCGGGCAACCAGATGCTGTCCCTGGCCATCCTGTGCATCGGGATCGCCCTGCTGCCCAAGTCGCTGGGGCACCCGCTGCTGCGCCCCTTCTTCGGTCGCGCCGGCGCGCCGCCGCCGGCCGATGGCGCCAGCCTGTTGGCCGGGGCGCGGCGCAAGGCGGCCCGGGCCACCGAAGCGCGGCAGGGCCTGATGCACATCGCGCTGCCCATCGACCGCGCCGTGCCGCCGGTCGGATGGCTGGGCGGCGGCCCCGCGCTGCCTGCGACCCGGACCTGGCCGCAGATCGACGGCCAGCCCGCGCGGTTCCTCGCCCAGCTCGATTGCGCGCGCCTGCCCGAAGGCACGTGGTCGGGCAAGGCGCCCGACGCCGGACAGCTGGCGTTCTTCTGCGGGCTGACGGACCCGGCCCGGGTCCGTGTCCTGCACGTGACCGGCACGCTGGTGGATCACGTCCCGCCGGTCGAGACCCTGCCGACCGGCAGTCCGGCGGCGATGGCCCTGCGCCAGGCCAGGCAGCTGGACCGTCCGGCCGAGGCGACCCGCTGGCCGCTTGCCTTCGGGCCGGCAAGGGACAGCGACGTGGTGGACTTGCTGCAGGTGGCGCCCTTCGACTGGCCCAGCCTTTTCGCAGGGGTCACGTCGGCATCGGCCACGCTGTGCCGCCAGATCCGGGCGCTCACCCCGGCCGAAGGCGCGCTGGCCACGCATCCGACCCTGCTGCACGAGTTGATCCGGCGTCAGGCAAAGCTGACCTCTCTCGAGAACGAATTGCGCCGGGCGAGCAAGCTGGCGCCCTTTTCCCTGGACATGGCCGAGCTGGCGCAGATCGCGCTGACGCGGCTGGACACCCCGCCAGAGGGGATGGAGGCGCCACACCTGCTGCTGGGCCCCGAGACCGATGCCGCGACCCGCACGGCACGGGAACTGCATGCCCGCGCCCTGTCGCTGGTCGCGCCCGGAACGCTGCCGTCCGAGGTGCAGGCGGCCTATGCTCCGCTGTGGGCCCACGCGGCCGCGCGCCACCCCCTGCGCCTGGGCGGGCCGGTGCAGGGCACCGCCCATCCGGACCGCGCGTCGACGCTGCGGCTGCTGAGCCTGCCGTCGGGTGGCTTGCCGGGATGGAGCTTTGGCCCGACCGGCCTGTCGACGCTTCATGTCCTTGCCAGCGCCGATGACATCGCGCTGGGGGATTTCACGCAATGCTGGGGCGCGGTGCTGGACTGACCCGCGCCCCGCGCGGTGTCAGTCGGCCTTGTAGAGCTTGTGGCAGGCGCCGCAGGCGCCACCCAACGCGCCCATGCCGGCGCGCAGATCGTCCAACGAGCCGGTTTCCAGCCCCGCCACCGCCGTCTCGAGCGTCATGGCGCGGGTGGTGAAGTCGTCGTAATTCTCCCAGATGGCCGGCAGCGCCTCGGATTCCGGGTCGGTCGCCTGGGGCTCGAACACGGCGGGGATCCGGGGCGCGGCTGCGGCCATCGCGGCCTTGGCCATCGCGGCCTTTTCGGCGTCGAAGGCCATCTTGCCCTGGGCCATGCCGCCGATGACCTGCATCGCGCCACCGAATTCCTTCATCAGCGCCTGGCGCGCCTTGACGTAGGGGTCCGTGGCATCCGCGGCAATGGCGGCGGTCGACAGGGCAATGATCGGGATAATGTACCTCAGGCGCATCTGGCTCTCCTGCTTTGCGAAAGGGCGCCGCGCCGTGTATGGCAACGGACAGGGTGACGATAGCAAGTGGCACGGCTCGGGACACTCACTTTCGGTTGAACCAGGAGATCGCGCGCGAAATGACAGTCCTTTACGTCGATGCCGACGCCTGCCCGGTCAAGGAAGAGGCAGAGCGTGTCGCCACAAGGCACAATATCCGCATGTGCGTGGTGTCGAACGGCGGGCTGCGGCCCAGCCGAAACCCCTTGGTAGAGAATGTTATCGTGCCCGAAGGCCCGGACGTCGCCGACAAGTGGATCGCCGAACGGGCCGGCCCCGGGGACGTCACGATCACCAGCGACATCCCGCTGGCCGCCGCCTGCGTCGAGGCCGGCGCGGTCGTGCTGAAACCGGACGGAGAGGTGCTGACCGCCGCGAACGTGGGCAATGCGCTGGCCACGCGGAACCTGATGACCGACCTGCGCGCCGCCGATCCGTTCCGGCAGGGCGGCGGGCGGCCGTTTTCCAAGGCCGACCGCAGCCGGTTCCTGAACGCGCTGGAAACCGCGATCCGCAAGGCCAAGGCGGTCTGACCGCCCGTCCGTCGCAATCCGCTTGCCCCCGGCGGCCCGGGGTTGCACCCTTGGCCCCGGAAAGGGGGCATCATGAGCTTTACCCACATCACCTTCGAGGCGGGCGAGGCCCGGATGGACTGGCTGGGCCTCTGCGCGGCCTTTGACGCGGGGCACAGGCTGCCGAAAGCCGAGATCGCGGACAGTTTCCTCTACCGCACGCCCGATACGCTGCTGAGCCGCGCCGCCTGGATCGACGGGCTGGGCGTGGCGGTCAAGTCGGCGACGATCTTTCCCGGCAATGCCGAGGCGGGCAAGCCGGTGGTCGGCGGGGTGGTGAACCTGCTCTCCGATACCGACGGGTCGCTCGAGGCGGTCATCGACTTTCACCTCGTGACCAAGTGGAAGACCGCCGGAGATTCGCTTTGCGCCGCGCTCAAGCTGGCCCCGCCCAAGGTCAGCCGCATCCTGATCGTCGGCGCCGGCGCGGTCGCCCAGTCGCTGCGCGAGGCCTACGGGGCGGGCTTTCCCGAGGCCAGTTTTGCCGTCTGGAACCGGACCGGCACGCGGGCCCATGACCTGGCCGAGCGCTACCCGGGCATGGAGGTCGAGACCGACCTGGGAGAGGCCGTCGCCAGTGCCGACATCGTCACCTGCGCGACCATGTCCACCGACCCGGTGATCCGCGGCAGCTGGCTGCGCCCCGACCAGCATATCGACCTGATCGGCGCCTATCGCCCCGACATGCGCGAAGCGGATGACGTGGCGCTGAAACGCGCCCGCATCTTCGTCGACAGCTACGACACCACCATCGGCCATATCGGAGAGCTCAAGATCCCCCTCGCCGGCGGTGCGATCACCCGCGAAGACGTGCTGGCGGATTACTACCAGCCCGCGGCTTTCACCCGCGCGCCGGGGGACATCACGCTGTTCAAGAACGGCGGCGGGGCGCATCTGGACCTGATGACCAGCCGCTACATCCTCGACCTCGTTCGCGGCGCCGCATGATCTGGCTGCTGCCCCTCGCGCTGGCCATTGCCGCGCCCTTCGTGGTCGAGGCGCTGCGCCCGGCCATGACCGACGCGGTGCGGGCCGACCGGAAGGGGTCGTTCGCCAGGCTGTCGCGGGGCGTCACCCGCTACCGCTGGTACGGGCGCGGCGGCGGACCGGTGGCGGTGATGGTGCATGGGCTGACCACGCCATCGTTCGTCTGGCATGCGCTGGCGACGGACCTGGCCGAGGCAGGCTACCGCGTGCTGACCTATGACCTTTACGGCCGGGGGCTGTCGGATCGCCCGCCGGGGCGGCAGGACCGGGCGTTCTTTCTGGGTCAGTTCGAGGAATTGCTGGAAAACCAGGGGCTGAAAAGCCCGGTCCTGCTGGTCGGTTATTCCATGGGCGGCGCCATCGCCACGACCTATGCCGCCGCGCACCCCGAGAGGGTGCGCCAGCTGGTGCTGCTGGCGCCTGCCGGCACCGGGCTGCAACTGGGCCGCATCGCCAGGATGATGCGCGATGTGCCGGTGCTGGGCGACTGGCTGATGCTGACGCTTTACGGTCGGGGGCACCGCCGAGCGATCGCCCGCGAACGCGCGGCCTTTCCCAAGGCTGCCCCCGTCCACGACCGGCAAGAGGACGAACTGCGCTGGCGCGGCTTCCTGCCCGCCGTGCTGTCGAGCTTGCGCGGTATGCTGTCCGAGGACCTGTCGGCGGACCACGCCGCCGTCCGCGCGGCGGGCCTGCCCGTTCTGGCGATCTGGGGCGAGGACGACGCCGTCATCCCGATCTGGCACATGGGGCGGCTGGCGCAATGGAACCGCACGGCCCGGCACGAGGCGATCCCCGGCGCGGGCCACGGTTTGCCCTACACCCATCCCGGCCGGGTCGCGGCCGAGATCCGAAGCTTTCTCGACGAGGCGCGTTAGGCCAGGACGGGCTGGGCGCGGGTCTCGCGGATCGGCAGGTGGATGATGGCCGAAAAGGCCCCAACGCCGACGCCGATCCACCAGACCAGCGTGTAATCCCCGTAGACGTCGTACATCCGGCCGCCCAGCCAGACGCCCATGAAGCTGCCCAGCTGGTGACTGAAAAACACGATTCCGTAAAGCGTCCCCATGTAGCGCAGCCCATACAGATGCGCCACGAGGGCCGAGGTCAGCGGCACGGTCGCCAGCCAGAGCGAGCCCATCGCCGCCGAGAAGACCAGCACCGAAACCGGCGTGATCGGCAGCATGATGAACAGGCCAGCGGCGATGGTGCGCAGCGTGTAGACCGACGCCAACAGGTACTTGCGCGGGAAACGGTTGCCCAGCCAGCCGGCCAGAAGCGTGCCCGCGATGTTGAAGAAGCCGATCACCGCAATGGCCATGGCGCCCAGTGCCGAGGTCGTGGTGATCCCGATGGAATGCAGCACGCCGCCCTGAAGAATCGGCCCGCACATCTCGGTCACCAGGGCCGGGAAATGCGCGGTGACAAAGCCCAGCTGGTATCCGCACGAGAAAAAGCCGAGGAAGATCATCGCGTAGGACGGATCGCGCGCGGCGCGGGCAAGGATCTGGCCCATCGTCTCTTCCAGCTCGGCCCGGCTGGCAGGCTGGGGCACGCGCACACCGGGCACGAGCGCCAGCATCGCGATCAGCGCGGCGGCAAAGATCAGGAAGACGGTCTGCCACGAGACGAACCCCAGCAGGATCTCGGCCAGCGGCGGTCCGACGATCTGCCCGGCGGACCCGGCAGCCGTTGCGATGGCCAGCGCCATCGACCGGTTCGCGTCCGAGCTGGCCCGCCCGACCACGGCCAGGATCACGCCCAACCCGGTCCCGGCGATGCCGAAGCCCACGAGGATCTCGTAGAACTGGTGCTCGGCCGGCGTCACGGCGAAAGACGACAGCACCAGCCCCAGCGCATAGACCAGCGCGCCCAGCACGATGGCCTTGCGGTCGCCGAAGCGTTCGGCAATCGCGCTGAAGATCGGCTGACCGATCCCCCAGGCGAGGTTCTGGATCGCGATGGCGAAGGAGAACTCGGTGCGCAGCCAGCCGAATTCCTCGGCGATCGGGATCTGGAAGACACCGAAACTGGCCCGGACCGCAAAGCTGATCAGGATGATGAAGCACCCGGCCAGCAGCACCGGTGTCACGAGGGGTTGTCTGTCTTGCATCGCGCGCACTCCCAATGCGGATGGTTTTGCGCGGATAATCGCGTTGGTCAATCGTTCAAATGTGCGCCCGTGCATCACAAGACGTGATGCACGGGGCCGTTCGGGGCGGTTACTCGGCCGCTTCGCTGATTGCGCCGAAGCCCTGGGCCGCCAGGAATCCCGACAGCTGCCGCTGCGCCACTTCCGATGGCGGCAGGGTCTGGCCCGCGTCGCGGAAGGTCATCCGCAGCACGGTCGCGGCGTTCGGGTCGCGGTCTTCACGCGGGCGCCAGTCGGCGTCCAGATGGTCGGCCAAGTGCACCTCGGAGACGTGTTTTCCCCCGCGATAGAGACGAATGACCGGATGGATGAAGGCGTCCGGCGTCTCTCCGTTCACGTTGTGCGACCGTTTGACGTGCAGCGAGTTGCCGCCGAAATCGCCGTATTCCAGCGTCACGGTCAGGTAGTCACGGCCAGCGATCCCCGGCGCCTCGTGCACCCAGGCCAGCGGCACGTCCTGGTAGGACAGCCCCGCGTCCGCGCCGTCGAGCACGATCGCGTCGGTCATGAAGCCCGGTTGCAGGAACAGCCCGGCGTTGGTCGACAGCCGGTCGATGATCGCCGTGGTCAGCTCTTGCGTGCCCGTGGGCAGGGTCGTGGTCGGGTAGGCTTCGCCCGTGACGCGGCCGGCCACGAACTGCGCGAGGCATGCGACGTTGTGGCGGAAGCCGTGGACAAAGCCCGACATGGTCTTCTTGAAATCGCGCGCCTGCATGATCGTGCCGGCAAAGAACAGGCCCGGGGTGCTTTCGCTTTCCCACTGAGCGGTCATCACCGGGAACTTGTCCATGTGGCAGAGCGCAGGGCGGATGTCCTCGGCAAAGATGTCGGCGTCAAAGCGGAAGCCGGTGCAACCGATGATGTGGTCATAGGTCAGCACGATCTCGTGCCCCTCGGCCGCGCCCATGGCGGCGGTCACGGTGTAAACCTCGCCGGTCTTCTCGACCTTGGTCACGCGCGCGTCGATCACCGCGTTCTGCGATTTCAGCTGGTAGGTGTCGAGGAAGTTGTTGTTGACCGCCCGCAGGTGGCCGACAAAGTGGGTCTGCCAGGCGAACTTGACCGGGTTCGGCGACATCACGTGGATCGACGCGGCATGTTCGATCAGCGAATCCGCCGTCTCGAAGGCCGAGTTGCCCTTGCCGAGGATCAGCACGCGCTTGTTGTCGTAGGTTTCCGGCGTCGGGTCGAAATCCACGTAGTTGTCGAAATGCTCGGACCCTTCGATCCCCGCGTCCCAGGGCTGCGACACGCCGGTCGCGACGATCACCTGGCCGGCGCGGGTCACGCTGCCGTCGGCGCAGCGGACCGTGAACATGTCGTCGGGCTTGGATATCTCGACCACATCGGCGTCGCAGCGGATGTTGTCGCCAAGCAACGCCGCGAAATCCTCGGCGTAGCGCACGAATTCGTCGGCAGGCGGAAAGTACTTCCGGCTGTAATCGCCAAAGTTGAGGCCTTCGTCGTTGATCAGCGAATTCCAGTCATACCGCAGGCGCGTGACGGGGTCCGAAAGCCCGGTGTGCACCTTGTTGATCGAGATGAACTGGCGATGCCGCGGGAACTTGCGGAAAAAGCTGCAGACCTTGGGTCCGCGTTCGAGGATCTGGTAGGAAATCCCCTTCTTTCCAAGTAAGTATCCCGCCTGCAGCCCGGCCGGACCCGAGCCGATAATGCAGACGTCAACCATGTGTTCGCGCTGTGTCATGAGTGTCCTTGACCCTTCCTGGGACGCCGTCCTGGCGCCCGTGACCCCAATTTTCAATCAAAGGTAAACGGGGGTTTCGCGCGGCTGCAACATGCTAATTCGCCTGCGCGACGAATTTTCCGGTGGCACGTTGCGTGGAGTGGGCGGGACGCCCATGGCTTGGCCTTATCGCAGGGTTGCGCGGTCGGGGCGAAGGCGCCTGGCCTTCGCCCCGGGGGGTCATCCCAGCCGGATCCGGGTGCCCCAATCGTCCTCGAAGGAATCGGCCGCACCGCCGTCGCGTCGGACCAGTTGCACGAAATCCAGACCCGTTTCGCGGTCGGACCGCCGCCCGGCGCCGGCACTGAGCCACTGGTTCACCGCGATGTGGTGATGGTAGCCGCCGGTCGACAGGAACACCGCGTCGTCGCGGCTGCTGACCGCGTCGAATCCCAGCGTCTCGCGCCACCAGCGCCCGGCGCGAGGCGCGTTGCCGACCTTGAGGTGAACATGCCCGACCGACGTCCCCTCCGGCGCGCCGCGCCAGCTGGGGGGCATGGTCCCGAGCGTGCCCATGATCCCCTGCACGTCAAGCGCATAGGTGCCCATCCGGACCTTGCCGCCTGTCTATTCCCAGCTTTGCTGCGGGGTATCGGCATAGATCTCGACGCCGTTGCCCTCGGGATCGGTGAGGTAGATCGCCTCGCTCACCCGGTGGTTCGCGGTGCCGGACACGGGGATCATCGCGTCCATCGCCATCGCGATCCAGTTGGCCAGGTCCCGGCGCGACGGCAGCAGGAAGGCGGTGTGGAACAGTCCCGCCTCGCGCGGGCCGGCCAGGGTCAGCCCGTCCTGCTGGATCAGGGCCAGCAGCGGCGTCGTGCCGGCGCCCAGCCAGATCGTGTCGCCGTCGCGGGCAAGCTCGCGCAGGCCCACTGCCTCGGCGTACCAGGCAGCCAGTGCCTCGGCGTCGCGGGTGCGCAGGCCCACCTGGCCCACGTGGATCGGCGCCGACAGCGGCAGGGCATTGCCCGCCGCCGCCAGCCCCGGCAGGGAGGAGGCAAGCGCCGCGGCGCCCGCCCCCAGGATCACGTCCCGTCTCTGCATCACAGCTCCTTCCGCAGCAGGTGGTCGACCGAGAAGCGGCCGCCGCCCCGGGCGAGGAAGGTGAGGGTCACCGCCGACCAGATCAGCGCCAGCTCGGCGCCGCCATATCCCTGGCCCAGGGCGACCCAGTGGAAATAGGCGGCCACGAGCAGGATAACCGTAGCGCCGCCGGCGGCAAGCCGAGTCAGCAGGCCGAGGACCAGCAGGGCGCCGCTGGTGAACTCGGTCACCGACAGCAGGATCGACCAGAGCCAGCCGGGCGCAAAGCCCAGGCCGGCAACCATGTCGGCCGCGCCGGTGGGGTTCTGGATCTTAGGCCAGCCGTGGACCATCAGGGCAATGCCGCAGATGACGCGCAGCCAGAGAAGGGCCAGCGGGGTGGCGGCGGCGTAGAGCGGGGCGAGGGCCGGCAGCAGCAGCGCCGGGCGGGTCTGGGTGGTATCGGTCATTTTCATATCTCCATGAGGTGCGATCGCCCGGAGGCGTCGCTTTCGTCAGGCGCGAAGGCGCCGCGTGCGTGGGATGGAGATCAGACGCGCGGAGGTCGCCTGTCGGGCCGTATCACCCGGCCCTGCCTCGGGGCGACGACCGGCGCCGGGGCCAGCGCGGTCTGCTCGGCGGCGCGCAGGGGGATCTGCGCACCCACCGGGACGACGCAGGTCAGGCAGGGCTTTTCAGCCGCGGTCCGGGTCGGCGCGGCCGTTCCGGGTGCGGCGCAGACATCAGAGATGGTGACGTTGCCCGAGCACGCGGCCGTGGCCCCGGCCTGCACCGGCAGCAGGGCCTGCAGCAGGATCGTGGTCAGAAACAGGCATAGCGTGCGGCAGCGCAACATGCGTGCTCCGGTCTGTGGCTCACGGCTTTAGGTGACGCCGCAGCGCAGAAACCGCAAGACCCCGAGGCCGCGCCTCACACACAGGTGAGGCGCGCGGGCGCACAGGGGCGGGATCAGAAGTCGAGGTTCTCGACGCTCAGCGCGTTCTGCTGGATGAACTCGCGCCGCGGTTCCACCACGTCGCCCATCAGCTTGGTGAACAGGTCATCCGCCTCGACCATGTCGTCGACGCGGACCTGCAACAGGGTGCGGGCATCCGGATCGAGCGTGGTTTCCCACAGCTGGTCGGGGTTCATTTCGCCCAGACCCTTGTAGCGTTGCAGCGTCAGACCCTTCTGGCCTTCGTCCAGGATTGCCTGCAGCAGATCCAGCGGGCCGTAGATCAGCTGGTGCCGATCCTTGCGGTGCAGCGTGGCGGGCACGCCGTAGATCTCTTGCAACGACTGGGTGAAGGAGCCGGTCTTGCGCGCCTCGCCCGAACGCAGCATGGGGCCATCCAGGGTGCGAACCTCTTCGACGCCGCGCAGGATGCGGGTCAGGCGGACGCCCATGTCCTGGGTGATCCGGCCCGACCAGCCGCGTTCGTATTCCAGCGCGATCAGGTCCAGCCGCACGGCCACCCGGTCCGCCACGCCCTGCAGGTCGCGGTCCACCGCCCCCGGCACGAAGGCGCCGGCGATGGCCGCCTGTTCCAGGATGTGACGCGGGTAATGGGTCGGAAAGGCCTGAAGCACGCGCTTGAGCTGCCGCGCTTCCTCGACCACGCGGATCAGGTCCTGGCCGGACAACTCTTCGCCAGTGCCCAGCTTGAGATAGGCGCCATCGACCCCCTGCTGGACCAGGTAATCGTCCATCGCGGCCTGGTCCTTGAGGTAGACCTCGGACTTGCCCCGGCTGACCTTGTAGAGCGGCGGCTGCGCGATGTAGAGATACCCGCCCTCGATCAGCTCGGGCATCTGCCGGTAGAAGAAGGTCAGCAGCAACGTGCGGATATGCGCGCCGTCCACGTCGGCATCGGTCATGATGACGATCTTGTGGTACCGCAGCTTTTCGATGTTGAACTCGTCGCGGCCGATGCCGGTGCCCAGCGCCATGACGAGGTTGCCGATCTCCTGGCTGCCCAGCATCTTGTCGAACCGCGCCCGTTCCACGTTCAGGATCTTGCCCTTGAGCGGCAGGATCGCCTGGGTCCGCCGGTCACGCCCGGTCTGGGCCGAGCCGCCGGCGCTGTCACCCTCGACCAGGAAGACTTCGGTCTTGGACGGATCCTTTTCCGAGCAATCCTTGAGCTTGCCGGCCAGGAAGTTCACGTCCATGGCCGTCTTGCGCCGCGTCAGCTCGCGCGCCTTGCGCGCCGCTTCGCGCGCCAGCGCCGCCTCGACGATCTTGCCGACGATGATCTTGGCCTCGTTCGGGTTCTCCTCGAACCAGAGACCAAGGCGTTCGTTCATCAGCCCCTCGACCGCCGGGCGCACCTCGGACGACACCAGCTTGTCCTTGGTCTGGCTGGAAAATTTCGGATCGGGCACCTTGACCGACAGCACGCAGGTCAGCCCCTCGCGCGCGTCGTCGCCGGTGAAGTTGATCTTTTCCCTCTTGGCGATCCCGCTTTCCTGCGCATAGCGCGTGATCGTCCGCGTCAGCGCGCCACGGAAGCCCGCCACGTGGGTGCCGCCATCGCGCTGCGGGATGTTGTTGGTAAAGGGCAGCACGTTCTCGTGGTAGCTGTCGTTCCACCACATCGCGATCTCGACGCCGATGTCGTCCCGTTCGCCGGTGATGTAGATCGGCTCGGTCATGACGCTGGACTTGGAGCGGTCGAGGTACTTGACGAATTCCCTGACGCCGCCCTCGTAGAACAGCTCGCTCTTCAGCGGCTCCACCGGCCGCTCGTCCTCGAGGATGATCCGGACGCCCGAGTTCAGGAACGCAAGCTCGCGCAGGCGCTTTTCCAGCGTGTGGAAATCGAACTCGAGGTTCGAGAACGTGCCCTCGGGCGAATGCGTCTTGGCCGAGGCAAGGAAACGCACCTCGGTCCCGGTCTGGTCCCCGGCATCGCCGATGACGCGCAGATGCTCGGTCGTGTCGCCATGTTCGAACCTGGCGAAATGGACCTTGCCCTTGCGCCAGATCGTCAGCTCGAGCCAGACCGACAGCGCGTTCACCACCGACACGCCCACGCCGTGCAGACCGCCGGAGACCTTGTAAGAATTGCTGTCGAATTTTCCCCCGGCATGCAGCTGGGTCATGATGACCTCGGCCGCCGAGACACCTTCCTCCTGGTGGATGTCGACCGGGATTCCGCGGCCGTTGTCACGGACCGAAACGCTGGAATCCGCGTGGATTTTCACCCGCACCTCGGTGGCGTGGCCGGCCAGCGCCTCGTCGATGCCGTTGTCCACGACCTCGTAGACCATGTGGTGCAGGCCGGACCCGTCGTCGGTGTCCCCGATATACATGCCGGGACGCTTGCGGACAGCCTCCAAGCCTTTGAGAACCTTGATGGAATCTGCGCCGTATTCGGGTTGCGCTTGCGCGTTCTCGGACATGCCTGATTTCCGCTCCTTGAGTTGCGGAATTTATAGGGGTTTCAGGGGGTAATGTCACGCGATTGGCACAATATTTAGTGCCCTGACAGGGCCGATTCGCGCCGCGTCAGGTAAAGGGGATGACCAGCCCCACGAGGACCAGCAGCCAGCCCGCCGTGACGTTCATCCGGCGGATCGCGGTGGGCGAGGAAAGCAGCCGCTTCGCCCGGTCGATCGACAGGCCGAGGACAAGGTTTCCGAACAGCGGGATCACCGCCGACAGGCCTGCGATGGCGGCGATGTCGGGCCAGCGCAGGGCCCCGAGGTCGAAGAAGCCCGGCAGCATCCCCATGTAGAACAGGATCGCCTTGGGATTGCCGATGATGACGGCCAACCCGGCGGCAAAGCCCGCCCACATGCCCGGCCGCGTCAGCCGCGAATTGCTTGCGATGGTCTTGCTGGCGTTCTTCAGCACCAGCCAACCCATGATCAGGAAGGTCGCGCAGGCCACCCATTTCAACAGCTCGAGGAAGCCGCCGTAAAGGCCGACGATCCAGCTGACGCCGAGAATGGCCAGGAGGCTCCAGAGCACGTCACCGATCACCACGCCAAGCGCAAGCGGCCAGGCGGCGTGGAACCCGCCGGACATGGAACGGGCGATCAGCGCCACCCAGACCGGGCCGGGGGTCAGGAACAGCACCAGCAGCGCCCCGGCATAAAGCGTCAGGTCCCAGGCGGTCACGGTCATTCCAGCATCTCCACGTGGCTGATCCCGGCCTCGTCGGTCACGTGGATCCTCTGGGCGCGATCCCCCAGGTCTTCGAACAGCTCCGGGCCCGTGCCCGTCATCCAGGCCTGCGCGCCCAGGGCGCAGATCTCGTCGTAAAGCGCCGCGCGGCGGGCGGAGTCAAGATGGGCCGACACCTCGTCGAGCAGCAAGAGCGGTGGCGCCCCGAACCCGCCCGCCAACGCCCGCGCATTGGCGAGGATCAGCGAAACCAGCAGCGCCTTCTGCTCCCCGGTCGAGCAATCCCTGGCCGGCACGCCCTTGGCGGCATAGACCGCCGCCAGGTCGCTGCGATGCGGCCCGACCAGCGTGCGGCCCGCCATCATGTCGCGCGGCCGGCTCTCGGCCAGCGCGTCCGCCAGCGCCTCGGCGCTTGCGGGCATCTCGCCCTCGGACTGGATCAGCTCCAGCTCGGCGGCGGGAAAGGCGGTCTCGGCCGCCTCCTGCGCCGCCCGCAGCGCCTCCAGCGCCGCCTGCCGGGCCACATGGATCGCCGCGCCCGCCTCGGCCATCTGCCCTTCCAGCGCGCGATACCAATGGGCATCGCGCACCTGGTCCTTCAGCAGGCGATTGCGCTCGCGCATGGCCTTCTCGTAGGTCAGGGAGGCATCGGCATGTCCCGGCTCGAAGCTCAGCGTCGCGCGGTCGAGGAACCGGCGCCGTCCCTCGGCCCCCTCGATCCAGAGCCGGTCCATGGACGGCACCAGCCACAGCACCCGCGCCAGCCGCCCCAGCGTGACCTGCCCCGCGCTCTTGCCATCGACCCGCACCTGCCGCGCCGCGCCCTTGTCGGACCAGGTCTCGACCTCGTGCACGGCGCCCAGCGTGTGCAGCAGGCCCGACACCTTCCAGCCCAGCGCCTCGGGCCGTCGCGTCATCTCCTCCGCGCTCGACCGGCGCAGGCCGCGCCCCGGGGACATCAGCGACACCGCCTCGAGGATGTTGGTCTTGCCCGCGCCGTTCGGCCCATAGATCGCCACCGGCCGCCCGTCGCAGGCCATGGCGGCCCGCTTGTGCGACCGGAAATGCGACAGGCTCAGGGACGAAAGGTACAGCTGTCCCATCGTCCCCTGCCTTCATTATTCCGAAAATACTCCCGCCGGAGGCCTGAAATCTCCGGCAAGACGGGTCTCACACGCGCATCGGCATGACGACATAGACCGCCGTCTCGTCGTTGCCTTCGCGCATCAGAGTCGGATCGCCGGCCGAGTTGAACAGGAACACCGCGTTCTCGCGGTCCACCTGGGAGGCGATTTCCAGCAGGTACTTGGCGTTGAAGCCTATCTCGAGCCGCTCGTCGCTATAGGCCACGGCCAGCTCTTCCTCGGCCGCGCCGCTGTCGGGGGCGTTGACCGACAGGATCAGCCGATCTTCGTCGAGGCTCATCTTGACCGCGCGCGACCGCTCGGAGCTGACCGTCGCCACCCGGTCGACCGCCTTGGCGAAATCGGTGGCGTCCACCTCCATCCGGCGGGTGTTCCCCTGCGGGATCACGCGGGTGTAATCGGGGAAGGTGCCGTCGATCACCTTCGACGTCAGCGTGATGTCGGGCGTGGCAAAGCGCACCTTGGTCTCGGAGACCGAGACGGCGATGTCCATGTCATCCTCTTCCAGCAGCTTGCGCAGTTCGCCCACGGTCTTGCGCGGCACGATCACGCCGGGCATGGCGCCCGCGCCCTCGGGCAGGGGCGCGTCGATCCGCGCCAGCCGGTGACCATCGGTCGCCACGCAGCGCAGCACCTGGCCGCCATCGCCATCGGCGACATGCATGTAGACGCCGTTGAGGTAATAGCGCGTCTCTTCGGTCGAGATCGCGAACTTGGACTTGTCGAAGAGGCGCCGCAGCACCTCGGCCTTGGCCGAGAAATTCGCCGAATACTCCGACGAGGCCATGACCGGGAAATCCTCTTTCGGCAGCGTGGCGAGGTTGAAGTTCGAGCGCCCCGCCTCGACCGTCAGCCGCCCGGCGGCGCCATCGTCGGTCAACGTGACCAGCGCCCCGTCGGGCAGCTTGCGCACGATCTCGTGCAGGGTCACGGCGCTGACCGTGGTGGACCCGGCGCGTTCCACCATGGCGGGTGCGCGGTCGACCACCTCGATGTCGAGGTCGGTGGCGCGGAACTGCACGGTGTTGCCCTCTGCCTCGATCAGAACGTTGGCGAGGATCGGGATCGTGTTGCGCCGTTCGACCACGGATTGGGCCTGGGAAACGGCCTTGAGCAACGTGCCGCGTTCGATGCTGAGTTTCATGGCCCTTCGCTCCAGATATCTGCCCGGACGGCCACGTTAGCGCATCCAGCCCGGGTCACAAGCAATTTACCGCTTGTTCTTTCGTTTTCCCTGACCGGGGTCAAGCACCACAAGGGCCCCTGCCCATGGCAGGAGCCCTCTGGTGTCGAAATGGCACTTCTGTCAGGCTTCGAGCGCCCGGCGCAGCATCTCGAGATCCTCTGCGATCTGCCCGTCCTGCTGCTTCAGCTCGTCGATCCGCTTGACCCCGTGCATCACGGTGGTGTGGTCACGCCCGCCAAAGTGGCGCCCGATCTCGGGCAGCGACCGCGAGGTCATGTGCTTGCACAGGTACATCGCCACCTGCCGCGGCCGCGCGATCAGGCGCAGGCGCTTGGGGCCGATCATGTCCGAAAGGCGGATGTTGTAATGCTCGGAGACCTTGCGCTGGATCTCCTCGATGGTGATCTTGCGCTCGGAGGCGCGCAGCACGTCGGCAAGGCAGTCCTGCGCCAGTTCCATCGTGATCCGCTGGCCAACCAGCGAGGCAAAGGCGTACAGCCGCGTCAACGCTCCTTCAAGCACGCGGACGTTGGTCGAGATGCGCAGGGCGAGGAATTCCAGCACGCGCGGGTCCAATTCAACACTGGGATGCGTGACGGCCTGCTGTTCGGACTTGGCTTGCAGGATGCCCAGGCGCAGCTCGTAATCGGTCGGGTGCAGGTCGACGATCAGCCCGCACTGCAGGCGCGACTTGATGCGTTCCTCGAGGCCCTTGATCTCGCCCGGGGCGCGGTCGGCCGAGATGATGATCTGTTTGCGCTGATCGACCAGGGCGTTGAAGGTGTGGAAGAACTCTTCCTGCGTGGAATCCTTGCCGGCGATGAACTGCACGTCGTCGACCATCAGCACGTCGACCGAGCGGAACATCTGCTTGAATTCCATCATCGTCTTGTCGCGCAGCGCCTGAACGAAGCGGTACATGAACTGCTCGGCGGACAGGTACAGCACCACCTTCTCGGGCGCGCGCTGCTGCAGTTCCCAGGCGATGGCATGCATCAGGTGCGTCTTGCCCAGGCCGACGCCGCCGTAGAGGAACAGCGGGTTGAACGTGACCTCGCCGCCCTCGGCCACCCGGCGCGCGGCGGCATGCGCCAGCTCGTTCGGTTTGCCGACGACGAACGACTCGAAGGTGAACCGCGGATCAAGCGGGGCACCGGCATCGACCACCTCGGCGACGCGGGGCACGTCGGCTTCCGGCTTGGCAGCGGGCAACTCGGGCTTGCGGGTCGAATTGGCCGAGGTCAGGAACGCCACGCGGCGCGCCTCGGTCCCCGAGCGCTGGATCTTGTACAGCAGCATCTCGCCATAGTGCTGCGAGACGTAATTGCCGAAGAAACTGGTCGGCACACCGAAACTCACGACGCCGTTGTCCACCCCCTGAAACTCCAGCGGTTCGATCCAGGTCGTGTAGGTGCTTGGCCCCAGACTCTCGCGGATCGAATTTTGCAAGGCTCCCCACTGCTCTTGTGTCATCTACCTCTTTTTCCCCGTGTTCGGACACCAACGAACGCCCAGACCAGCGCCGCACGATGCCCCATGCCAATATTCCACCGTTCCCGTCGCTCCCATGCGACGGGTCAGGCGACTGCCCGCGTTACTTCTGTTGTTCTGAGCATGACGCTGCCTGTCCCGTGCAGCATCACGACCGCGCAACATGCGTGGCCCCGGGGAATTTATGTGTCAAAACGCCGTTGGCTGCCCGTTTCCGGACAGATCGGCGCGGCCGACTTTCAGGGTCTGGACCGGAGCAGAAACCGGCCTTGATCCCTGGCTTTTCCTGAACCCCCAGGGCGACGTGAATCGCAGGTTGAAACTACCAACGAGGCCTTGGGGCGGGCAACCGAACTTCGATCTTGACTCAGACATTCGGTGAAAAGAATCTCTGGCCGTGCTTTCCCGTATGGCCAACAAAATAAGGGCGCCGCGGAACGGCGCCCTTATTTCTCAAACGATTACGGCGTTCAGCCGAGCGCTTTGACCCGTGCCGAAAGACGCGACAGTTTGCGCGATGCGGTGTTCTTGTGGAACACGCCCTTGGTGACGCCGCGCATCAGCTCGGGCTGGGCTGCGCGGAAGGCTGCGGCGGCGGCATCCTTGTCGCCAGAGGCGATGGCCTCTTCGACCTTGCGGAGGAAGGTGCGGATGCGGGAACGGCGGGCTTTGTTGATGGCGAAGCGCTTCTCGTTCTGACGAGCGCGTTTCTTGGACTGCGGCGTGTTGGCCATGATGAGCTCCGATCTTCGGGTCTGTTCAAATGTCGTCGCACGAAATGACCCGGAGTGCCCCGATAGGGCTGACCGATTCTCTTGCCAAAGCGGGCATCACGCGCATGTAGCGGCGGCCTATAGAGCAAAAGCCGCCGCTTGCAAAGGGTCTATCAGCGGTCGCGGAACTGCGGCGACCGCTTTTCGGTGAAGGCGGCCATGCCTTCTTTTTGATCTTCGGACGCGAACAGCGAGTGGAACACGCGCCGTTCGAACAGCAGCCCCTCGCGCAGGGTCATCTCGTAGGACCGGTTCACCGATTCCTTGACCGCCATGACGGCGATCATCGACTTCTCGGCGATCTTGGCGGCGGCGGCCTGTGCCTCTTCGGCCAGCTTCTTGACGGGCACGACGCGGCTGACGAGTCCGGCGCGTTCAGCCTCCTCGGCATCCATGAAGCGGCCCGTGAGGTTCATGTCCATCGCCTTGGACTTGCCGATGGCGCGGGTCAGGCGCTGCGTGCCGCCAAGGCCGGCCATGACGCCCAGGTTGATCTCGGGCTGGCCGAACTTGGCCGTGTCGCTGGCGATGATGAAGTCGCACATCATGGCCAGTTCGCAGCCGCCGCCCAGGGCAAAGCCCGACACCGCCGCGATGATCGGCTTGCGCACGCGCAGGATCTCTTCGCTTTCGGGGGTAAAGAGATCCCCGGCAAAGACATCCACAAAGGTCTTTTCCGACATCATCTTGATGTCCGCACCCGCGGCAAAGGCCTTTTCCGACCCCGTCACCACGATGCAGCGCACCTTGTCGTTGGCCTGCGCCTCGGTCATCGCGCCGGCCAGCTCTTTGAGAAGCTGGTCGTTCAGCGCGTTTAGCGCGTCGGGCCGGTTGAGCGTGATTGTGCAGACATGATCGGAAATTGCGACGATGATCGTCTCGTAGGCCATCAGAACTGGCTCCGTCCGTTTCGGTCAGTTCTGAAGCCTTATCATTCCTGACCCGTCGTTCAAGCTATCTTTGGCAGTTGACGCAATGGAACGACGACCGGCCGGACTGCACCGTGCGGCGGATGAGACCTTCGCAGCCAGGGGTGCGGCAGGGCTGGCCCTCGCGGCCATAGACCGCGAATGTGTGCTGGAAATAGCCCAGCTCGCCGTCTGCCTGGCGGTAGTCGCGCAGGGACGATCCGCCGGCCGCGATCGCCTCGGACAGAACGTCGCGGATGATCGGCACCAGCCCCGCGACACGGGGCGCCGAGATGTTCGCCGCCTTGCGAGTGGGCGCGATACCGGCGCGAAAAAGCGCTTCGCAGACATAGATGTTGCCCAGCCCCGCGACGATCTTCTGGTCAAGCAGCGCGGCCTTGATCGGCGTCTTCCGCCCCTTCAGCGCGGCGACGAGGTAGCTTTCGGAAAAGGCATTGCCCAGCGGTTCGGGGCCAAGCGCGGCAAGCAGGGGGTGCGTCTCGGCCCCGTCCGTGGGCATCAGGTCCATCGCGCCGAAGCGGCGCGCGTCGTTGAAGGTGATCCGCGCGCCGTTGTCCATGTGCAGCACCACGTGGTCGTGTTTCTGCGCCGCCGGGTGGTCATGGACGAAACGCCCCAGCGGGTCGCCCGACACGGTCATCCGGCCGGACATGCCAAGGTGGATCAGCAGCGATTCGCCGGTGTCGAGATCGGCCAAGATGTACTTGGACCGCCGCCGCAGCTGCCGCACGCCCGCGCCCGTCAGCCGGTCGGCCATGCGGTCGGGAAAGGGCCATCGCAGGTCCGGCCGGTTGACCTCGGCTCTCGCGATGCGATGACCCTCCATCGCGGGGGCAAGCCCCGCGCGGACGGTTTCGACTTCGGGCAATTCGGGCATGAAGGGGCCTTTCGAGGGTCGCCCTTCATGTCGGTGTGTCGGCGCCGCCTGTCAACAGCGTCGTCAGAGACCCATGCCAAGCGCCACCAGCGGGACGCCCACGGCCACCGTGGCGGTGCCAAGGCCCATGGCGGCCAGCCGGGGCCAGAGCACGGCGCCGTCGATCTTGCCCCGCACACCGGACCATGCCGATTGCGTGACATTCCGGGCCACCGTGGCAACCCGCTCGTTGGACTTCTTGAACACACCCAATTCACTCAGGACACAAAGCGCAGCCACCGCGGCGCCACAGAGAACGATAAGCATCTCTCTCTCCTGATTGTCGGTGCCGGGCGGGACAGTCCCGCCGCGGTCAAGATCAGGTAAAGGGGCGCTTGTGTCCAAAATCGGGCAGGATCGGATCCTTTGCGCGACCTAGAGGCGAATCCTGTTGGCCGCCCCATGCGGCGGCGCGGTCACGGGGCTTGCCGCCAGCAGGCGCGCGCGCATCCCGGCCCGGTCATCCACGCCGGCCATCAGGTTCACCACCAAGCCATCCCGGAATTGCAGCCGGTACTGCCCGCTCGGGTCCAGCTCGACCGAGGTGAGCTGGCGCAGGTCGGCGAAGACCGGCTTGAGACCGAATGTGATCGTCTGCAGCTCGGTCCCGTCAAATCTGGCGCGGAACAGGAAGACATAGGCGGCCAGCCAGGCCAGGTAAGGCCCCGAGATGACGGCAATCAGGTAACCGATCGAGCGGTCGATCCCCAGCAGGGCCTGCCATTCGGCGAACCCCAGCGACAGCACGGCGCCAAGCGCGACCAGCGCCAGCGCCCGAGGGCGGATCCCGGCGCTGTAGGTCGCCGTCACGGGCAGCGTCGCGGGGCCGGGCCAGGCCGCCTTTCGCGGCAGCCCGCCGCTGTCGGGGACCAGCGGCGCAAAGCCCAAAAGCCGCCGGAACCCGGCGAACCGGCCCAGCACTTTCCACGTCACGAGGGCGATCATCGTTGCCAGCCACAGGTAATGGATCCACATGCGCCGCCCCTCGCGCGTCAAAAGGTCGTTTGTTCTTTGGTGCCCCGCGTATTATCTGCACCCTCAGGCGCCAATGGGGCGCAAACGGACAGATTGCATGACCCAGGACAACACCCGCACCACACATTTCGGTTTCCAGGACGTGCCGGAATCCGAAAAGGCCGGCCGCGTTCAGGGCGTCTTCAACTCGGTCGCGTCGAAATACGACATCATGAACGACGTGATGAGCGGCGGCATCCACCGCATCTGGAAAGACGCGATGATGGACTGGCTGGCGCCCCGGCCCGGACAAAAGCTGCTCGATGTGGCGGGCGGGACCGGCGACATCTCGTTCCGGTTCCTCAAGCGCGCGGGCCGGGGCCATGCCACCGTGCTGGACCTGACCGAGCCGATGCTGGTCGAGGGCCGCAAACGCGCCGAGGCCGGGGCGATGGCCGAAAGCCTCGACTGGGTGGTGGGCGACGCGATGGCCCTGCCCTTTCCGGACAATACCTTCGACGTCTACACGATCAGCTTTGGCATCCGGAACGTCACCCGCCCGCAAGAGGCGCTGAACGAGGCGTTCCGCGTGCTGCGTCCCGGCGGGCGGCTCATGGTGCTCGAGTTCAGCCAGCTGCCGAACCCGGCGATGCAATGGGCCTATGACCGCTATTCGTTCAACGTGATCCCCGTGATGGGCCAGATCATCGCCAATGACCGCGACAGCTACCAGTACCTGGTCGAATCGATCCGCAAGTTCCCGGACCAGGAAACGTTCCTGGGCATGGTGAAACAGGCCGGGTTCGCGAATGCCAAGTACCGCAACCTGACCCTGGGCGTCGCCGCCCTGCACTCCGGCTGGAAGATCTGAGCCTTGCGCGGCCCGCATAACATATGGCGGCTGGTCCGCACCGGCGCGACCTTTGAACGGACCGGCGCCATGCGCGCCGTGCTCGACGCGATGGAGGCGCCGAAATACCTGCGCGTTGCCGTTCGGGTGCTTGGCTGGCCCTTTGCCTGGATGGGCCTCAAGGGCGACCCGTCGCGCCCGCCCGTGCCGCGCGCGCTGACCGCGCTGGGCCCGGCCTACATCAAGTTCGGCCAGATCCTGTCGACCCGCCCCGACGTGGTCGGCCCCGAGATGGCGGACCAGCTGCGCGTGCTGCAGGACAAGCTGCCCCCCTTCCCGGTGGGCGTGGCCAAGGCGTCGTTCTCGGACGCCACGGGCAATTCCGCCGATGACGTGTTCAGCGAGTTTTCCGAACCCGTGGCCGCCGCGTCCATCGCGCAGGTTCACCGCGCCCGGATCGCAGCGACCGGCGAAGAGGTCGCGGTCAAGGTGCTGCGGCCGGGGATCGAACGCGCCTTCCGCAAGGACGTGGACGCCTTCTGGCTCGCCGCCTCGATGATCGAGTTCCTGCTGCCCTCGTCCCGCCGGCTGCGGCCCCGCGACGTGATCGCGCATTTCGAATCCGTGGTCGAGGGCGAGTTGGACCTGCGGCTGGAAAGCTCGGCCGCGTCCGAATTCGCCGACAACACCAAGGACGATGTCGGCTTCCGCGTGCCGCAAGTCAAATGGGGCCTGTCGGCGCGCCGCGTGATGACGCTGGGCTGGGCCGAGGGCGATTCGATCGGGGACAACGCCGCGCTGGACGCCGCCGGGCACGACCGGGCCGAGCTGGCCGAACGGGTGCTGCAACTGTTCCTCAGCCATGCGTTGCGCGATGGCTATTTCCATGCCGACATGCACCAGGGCAACATGAAGGTGGCCGCGACGGGCGAGATCATCGCCTATGATTTCGGCATCATGGGCCATATCGACGAATACACCCGCCGGGTCTATGCCGAGATCCTCTATGGCTTCATCCGGCGCGACTACAAGCGCGTGGCCGAGGTGCATTTCGAGGCCGGCTACGTGCCCGCCACCCAGGACGTGGACGAATTCGCCCGGGCCCTGCGCGCGGTGGGCGAGCCGATCTTTGGCATGGACGCCTCGCATATCTCGATGGGGCGGCTGCTGAACTACCTCTTCGAGGTGACCGAACGCTTCGGGATGGAGACGCGGACCGAGCTGATCCTGCTGCAACGGACCATGGTGGTGGTCGAGGGCGTGTCGCGCTCGCTCGACCCGCATATCAACATCTGGAAGGCCGCGCAGCCGGTGGTCGAGGATTACATCAAGCACAGCATCGGCCCGCGCGCCGTGCTGAGCGACCTTGCGCAGACCGCCCGCGTGCTGTCGCGGTTCGGCCCGCGCCTGCCAGGGCTGGTGGAACGGGCCCTGATCAGCCAGGCGACGACCCCCGCGCCGATCCGGCCGGGCCGTCTGCGCTGGCTGGTGCTGTCAGCCGTGGGCGGGGCCGTGCTGGGCGTGCTGGCCATGCTGATCTTTCTCGAGATCGGCGGGGCGATCTGATGCGCACCGCGCTTGTCACCGGCTCGGCAGGGTTCATCGGCTACCACACCAGCCTGCGCCTGCTGACCGACGGCTGGCGGGTGATCGGGCTCGATTCGCTCAGCGATTACTACGACGTGACGCTGAAAGAGGCGCGGCATGCGCGGCTTGCCGCCTTTGCCGGCTTCACCCCCGTGATCGACCGGGTGGAACGACCGGGTTGCCTGATGGACCTCATGGCGACGCATCAGCCCGAGCTGGTGATCCACCTTGCCGCGCAGGCCGGGGTGCGCCATTCGATCGATGCACCGCGCGACTACGTCGAGGCGAACCTTTGCGGCAGTTTCGAGTTGCTCGAGGCGGCGCGGGCCCATCCGCCCAGCCACATGATGCTGGCCTCGACCTCGTCCGTCTACGGCGCCAACACCAAGATGCCCTATGCCGAGACCGACCGGACGGCCTCTCCCATGTCCTTCTACTCGGCCACCAAGATGGCGACCGAGGCGATGGCGCATTCCTATGCCCATCTTTACGGCATTCCGACCACCATGTTCCGGTTCTTTACCGTCTATGGCCCCTGGGGCCGGCCCGACATGGCGCTGTTCAAGTTCGTGAAAGCGATTCGGGCGGGGCAGCCCATCGACCTTTACAATCACGGCGACATGCGGCGCGACTTTACCTATGTCGATGATCTCGTGGACGGGCTGGTGCGTCTCGTGCCCTGCGTTCCGGCCGAGGCCGGGCGCGTGGCGGGCGACAGCCTCTCTCCGGTCGCGCCCTGGCGGGTCGTCAACCTTGGCAACGGTCAGCCCGTGCCGCTGCTGCGCTTTGTCGAGGCGATCGAATCCGCGCTGGGCGTCACTGCCACGCGCAACATGATGGACATGCAGCCCGGCGACGTGCCGGCGACCTGGGCGGATTGCTCGCTGGTCGAGGCGCTGATCGGCGGATTGCCGGAAACGCCGTTGTCTCAAGGCGTTGCCGCGTTCACGCGCTGGTACCTGGACGAATGGGAACCGCTCCGGCAAAGCTGAGCACAGTCCCGAAAGACAAGACGGCGCACCCGGCCGGATGCGCCGCCTTGTGAAAATCCTGCGAAGCCGGCGTTCAGTCGGTTTCGGTCGCCGCGGCGATCAGGATGACAGCCGACAGCCCGCCAACGATGGCGAGTGCGGTGGTGCTGCCCTGGGTCGACACGAACGGATCGACCTTCTTTTCGCTGGCGGCAACGGGTGCAGCCGCGGCAAGCGCCAAGGCAGCGGCGACGGTGATCGTCGAGATCTTTTTCATGGTCTTCTCCAAACTGATGAGTACGGATACTCACCCGTACACTGGATAAGGAAAATAGATCGTTAGCAACGCAGTTTCAAATCACGTCTTCAAATTCTCGTGCCAAATATGCCGGCACCTTGGACTTCAGACAAGAAAACGGCGGCCGCAGGCGACCGCCGTTCTCGGAATTTGCACGATGATCCGAAAGGGATCAGTCGGTTTCGGTTGCTGCCGCGATCAGGACGATGGCTGCGACGCCACCGACGATTGCGAGGGCGGTGGTGTTGCCCTGGGTCGAAACGAACGGGTCGGCCGCCTTCTGCTCGGCTGCGACCGGGGCTGCTGTTGCTGCGGCCAGGGCAGCGGCGGCAGCGAGGATCGAAAGCTTCTTCATAATGATCTCCAGACTGTACACGTATGGGGTTTGTCCCCATCGTCTCCAAATTACCTCCAAGTGCGTCTTGTTTCAAACTCTCAATGCTGCCAGGGCCGGCCAACCGGGGTCGCTGACGCGTGGGTTGCGAAAATATCACGCCCTTCGCGGAAAATTGCACGGAAAAGTACCGACAAAGACCGCGACTGCCCCACCCGCAGGCGGTGATTGAACGCGATCCAGCCGGCAAACGCAGGACGAATGACCTGCATTAACCAGCAGGAAACCGCCGAACCGACCGGTCAGAAGCTGATGGAAGGATCCCGCAGGGCCGAGATCGCCTGAGCGGGCACCCGGTGTCCGCCCTCGAGAATCAGGGTCGTCGTGCCATTCTCGACCTGGGCCTCGGCGACCCGCGAATAGGCCTCGGCCGGACGCGATTCCAGCATGGCGTCGATGCGGTAGAACTCGATATCGAAGGTGTAGGTGCCATGGTCGGCAGGCAACCCGTCGTCGGCGAAGCCGTCCCAGACGACGTCGGTCTTGCCCATGTCGATGTCGCGGCGGGCGATGGTCTCTCCCTTGTTGTTGGACACGACAAGCTCGGCCCGGGTGGCCGAGGGATTGTCGGAGACCGACACGCGGATGTCCCGGCCCGAGAACTTGGCGGGCCCCTCGTTGCGCACCTCGAGCCCGATCCACCCGGCCAGGGCCGCCATGTCCCGTTCAGCCATGCCGGTGTTGAGTTTCTCAAGCAGGTTGTTCGTGAGGACCTGCTGTTCGACGCTGGAAAAGGTCGCGAGTTGCACCGCGAATTCGGTCGAATCCATCGGGTTCAGCGGGTCCTGGTTCTGGATCTGCGTCGAAAGCATGGTGAGGAAGGTCTGGAAGTCCGATGCCAGGATCGACTTGGATGCAGACGATTCCGTCTTTGGCGCAGCCGCCGGATCTGCCGTGATCGTCGGCAGGGAATCGAATGCGGTGGGGGTCTGGGTCACGTCCATCGTGGGGCCTCGCTACAGTCTCAGGTCCAGCCCGTCGGCGGCCGTCCGGTCTGACGGCCCGGGCAGGGCAGTGGAAGGTTCGGTTGCTGGCGGCGCATTCGCCGTCTCGGATCCGGTCCGGTGCGAAGAGCCGTCCGACCCCGGATCGCCACCGGTGCCCGCGTTGTCCGATTGACCGCCGCGGAAACTGAAGGTGATGTCCGAGTAGCCCAACTGCTTGAATTCCTGCGCCAACTGGTCGATGTGCCGGCGCATCAGCTCAAGCGTTTCGGGGCGTTCGGCGGTGATCGTGACCATGACCGAGTGCTCTGTCGTGTGCATGTTCAGACGCACCTTGCCCAGCTCGGCCGGGCTGAGCGAGATCTCGACCGGGCGCTCACCGGGCTTGGCCAGTGCCTCTGCCATCTGGCGCCCGATGTGGCGCGACATGTCGGCCTGCGCCTGTTGCCCCTGGCGCAGGGTCACCCCGTCCGAGCCGCGCAGGTCCTGCGCCAGCCCGTTGTCTGCAATGTCCCGTTCGATCGGAGTGCTTTCGAGGGCGAACACCGGCTGCGGCCCGGTTCCGCGCTGGGTCGACATCGGCATGACAGGGGACGCGGCGACGCCGAGCGGCGGCGCGGAGGGCGATGAGGCGTTCGGCGCCGGTGCCTCGCGCCCGACCGCGCGTTCTTCGATCCTGTGGTTCCTTGGCTGGACCACCTGCGTCTGCGCGGCCGAGACCAGTTCGGGCCGCGTCCCCGGATCCGGCCTGGCGGCTGGCCGAAGGCTCTCTTGGGTCATCGAATTGGCCGGCTCGCTTCGCTGTATCTCGGGGACAGGGTTCGCCATAGGTTGGCGTTCCGACGGGTGGACCGGGGGGCGCACACCGTGAGATCCGGGCGCGATGTGACTGGCTCGTGTCGGCCGGTCGGCAGGCGGAACCCTTGCCATGGGGGGCTGGTCGACCTGAAGGCGTTCCACTGCCTTGTCTGGCTCGGCAAACCTGGTCGGCGTGATCTCAGCCGCCCTGACCGCGGGCAACGTCGAGTCCGGAAACGCAGTCGTGGTCCTTGTTTCAGGGGCTGCCTTGTCAACGTCGCGTGCGGCCCGTGGAGCCGGCGCATCCGGCGTGATGGGCTCCGCGGCCGGCGCAGGCGGGAGCATCTGACGTGATGGCATCACGCGATCCTGCCCCCCCCGCGGGGATGCGAATTTCGGTCCTTCCGTGCGCTGGGCAGGCGTCGCATCGGTGGAGGTTGCGGCCGTCGCCTGCCAGGTTGGCCGAGCAGGCAAGACGGGATCGGGCGCAGGCGCGCGCCTGGCCTCTGACCTGTTTCGCGGAACGGCATGCGATTCGGCCAGGGCAACCCGGTTCGCTGCGTTGTCCTGGGTCCGAGCGACCTTGATCTGGGCCCCCGTTACCGGAACCCTAGCCTGAGCGGCAGAGATCTCCGCGTTCCGGGGGGTCGGGCCGCGTGTTTCCCCAGCTGCCGGTTTCGTGGCCGGTTGGGCAGGCAAGTCAGGCGTCCGGCCATCGACAAGCGCTGGCCGACGTGTGCCTGCCGGGATGCCTGCAGCACGGGTGAAATCGGTGTCGCGAACCCGCGCCGCGGCAGGGGTAGGCCGCGGCGGGTCAACCCGGGCCTCCGGTACATGTGGGGCCGGTTTCGGGGCGCGGATCGAGGGATCGGGCGCCTTTTCGGGACGCATGGTGGCAAAAGTTACCGTGTCTGGTCTCGCTTTGGCGGGCTGGCGGCCGGTGGACACGGGCACGACGTCCGGCCGGGAAGGAAGCGCGGTTGCGGCCTGGGGGCGGCGCTCGGGCGACGTCAGCTGGGCGGGGGCCGGCAGCCGCGGGTTGCGCTGCCCATCCGGCCGGAGCGATTCGCGCGGGGCGTGTTGGCGCTCAACGGATGGCGAGTCCGTCCGGACGTCGAATCTTGTGAAAGTCGCGGTTTCGGAGGTGCGCGGCAGCCCTTTGCCGACAATGGCTTGCGATCCTTCCGGGACGCCATTCGAAAAGGCTGAGAGGTCTTTGCCCGGCCTGCCGGAGTCGACACCCGACTCCACATGGCGACTGGGGATCGACGGCGATGCGGCTGACATCTTGACCGGGGCCTGTGCAGCCGGGGTCCTGCTTCGTTCGACCCCTGTCGCGAGCGGCTCGACCGGCCGGGGCGAGGGGTCGTCCCGGGTCGGCAGGGCCTCCGGCTTGCCCTGCACCTGGAGGACCGGCACGGTCGTCCCTTCCACCGGCAGCGCTCGGGCACTTGCGTGCGCGGCGACCTGGCCGTCTGAAAGCACGGACTTCGTTTGCGGGTCTGGGTTTGGCACGCGCGCGAAGACAGGCACCGCCTTCGTGTCGGCCTTGTCGACCGGGCTTTGCACGATCCAGGTGTGGGTGGGTTCCGGCCGAGTGGCAGCCGGATGCGGGAAGGGCGTGGCGCGGCGTTCCGGGCCAGCGGTCTGCACCCTGATCGCAGGCTCTGTCCGCGGTTCTGCCTGGGTCCGCGCCGACCGGAAGGCGGCCCATTGCGTCCCAAGCGGAACACCGAAGGTACCGACTGCAAGGGCCGCCACACCCCCCCGAGCGCGGCCGGTGCCCCGCTCGGTCATGGGGCCCGCGTCCCCTCCGCCATCGCGCGAGCGAAGCGTGGTGGCGGCACCGGGCGCGAGAGCGGTCTCGTCTTCGACGTGAGCCTCATCTGCCGCGACAAGGACATGTTCGGGATCAGCCCGGAAATCTGGCGACATGTCGGTGTCCGGGTCGGTCCTTGCCGCCAACTGGTGCGAATCATCGGTGGTGTCCGGATCATCGGTCACAGGCACTGCGCCCGGCTCTTCGGCGGTTTCGCGGTCGATTCCATCGCGCGCGCCGTCATCGGTGCCGCCGTCGGATTGCAGCTTGTCGAGCGCGGATCGGAAGGCGTCCGTAGCGTCGGGCGCGGTGCGCGCCGCCGGGATGGCGCCCGGCACCGGGACGGGCCCGGGCAAGAGCATGGAAAACATGGGAAGCTGCATGGCAAGCACCTGTGGAATTCTTCCGGTGCCGCCCAACTAACAGGATTCAAGTTACCGATTTCTTTACCGGTTTGGCCATAAACCAAGAAAAAGTCGATCAATTTGGAGACACGCAATGACAGATCCAATTGCCGATCCGCTGCCCGGATCCGCTATGACTCCGAAACACGTGAAATTGCGCGAAGCCGCGGTCGCGCTCGAGGCCAACTTCCTGGCCGAAATGCTGAAATCCGCGGGCTTCGGAGAGCCGGTCGAAGGATTCGGCGGCGGCACCGGGGAGGAGCAATTCTCTTCGATGCTGGTCCAGGCCCAGGCCCAGGCCATGGCTGAAAACGGCGGGATCGGGCTGGCCGAATCCCTGTTCCAATCCCTGGTGGAGAACGAAGATGCAGAATGAAACCTCGCAGGATGTCCTGGCTGAAATGGATGCGCTGCTGGAGCTGGAGCGCACGGCACTGCTGACCGGCGATCTCGACGTGCTTCCGGACCTGATGGCCAAAAAGGAATCGCTGATCGAACGACTGACCCGGCACACCATGCCGGAACAGACCGAGCTGGCCGCCCTGCACGTCAAGGCGGAGCGTAACCAGCTGCTGATGGATCACGCCCTCGCCGGCATCCGCGACGTGGCCAAGCGCATGTCGGACCTGCGCCGCACCGAGAAGTCGCTGGAAACCTACGATTCGCTGGGTCGTCGCAAGATGATTACCACGGCATCGCGCGGGACCGTCGAAAAGCGGGCCTGACGCCGGGAAATGGCAAAGGCGGGCAGAATGTTCCGCGGGTCAGAGACAGTGACATCGCATGCGCAGAACGGGCATGTGCGCGTGAAAATCACGTGCTTGCTGTCAGGCCGGAGAATCCGGGCCGGGACTGACCTCCATTTTCCTTAAATGCGCGGCAAAGGCAAAACGCGCGTTAATGGTTGAGTAAGGGTCTGCGACGATGTTGGCCGAGCATCCGATTGGATGGCGCAACGGGCCGATCCGCCAAAGTTGCATGCGTCAGAAAGGCGTTCGCATTCGTCCCCGGACGAAACACGCACGGCGCAAAAAACTATGCGCCTCTGACTGTAAGGAAAACCAACATAGCCACTTTCCAGGCCCCGCCATGGTGACCATCGCCACCGCTTACCTTCTTGCGCTTGATGATGATCGGCGCGAGTTCACTATCCGCACTCATCGGTCTCACCCTACATTTTCACCCGGACCCAGCATTAGTCCCGTGACATTGCAGAAGGCTTAAGACAGGCTGGGCGCGGGCATTCGGCATGCACGGTTTCGTGCTGAATTGACCACAACGCGGCCATATCGCGGCCGCAGACGTTTACAGGCCGCGGTCGGTGGCCTAGCAGTGGTGTCAACACACAGAACCAAGGATGGGTGCAGGCCATGCCGCAATTGGGTTCATCACGTGAAGGGTCGCGGCTGCGGCTGATGACGGGCGTTTCGGCGGCCGCGCTGACGCTGCTGTCGGCCGGTGCCGCCCTGCCGCAAACCGCCGACATCCCGCCCAGCTTTGGCCTTTACGGCGTGCCCGGCCTGCTTGACATGCCCTCGGGCGAGACGGCGCAGGACGCGCTGATCTCGGGCAGCTACGCGCGCTTTGGCGACACCAATCGGTTTACCCTGTCGTTCCAGATCACGCCGCGGATCTCGGGGTCGTTCCGCTACTCGGCGCTGAACAACTTCCCGGCGCCGGGCAACGTGGATGGCACCTATTACGACCGCAGTTTCGACCTGCGCTACACGATCCTCGAGGAAGACGCGCGCCGCCCCGGCGTCGTGGTCGGCCTGCAAGATTTCATCGGCACCGGACTTTATGGCGCGGAATACATCGTCGCGACCAAGACCTTCGCCGACCGACTGCGCGTGACCGGGGGCCTGGGCTGGGGGCGCCTGGCGACCGATGGCAGCATCGGCACCCTGGGCACCCGCCCGACCGAGCTGCTGGGCAGCGGCGGCATCCCGACCTATGACCGCTGGTTCCGCGGCGACGTGGCGCCCTTTGCGGGCCTGTCGTACGACGTGACGCCGAACGTGACGGTCAAGGCCGAGTATTCCAACGACGCCTATCTCGAGGAAACCACCACCGGCTCGTTCGAGCGCAACTCGCCCTGGAACCTCGGTGTGGACTACCGCTTTGCCCGGGGCGGTCAGCTCTCGGCCTTCTACATGTACGGCTCGACCTTCGGGGCGATGTTCACCATCCACGGCAACCCGAAAAGCGCGCCCTACCCGGGCGGCCGCGAAGGCGCGCCTTTGCCCGTCGCGGTGCGTGACCGCGCCGACATCAACGATCTCGGCTGGGTCGCCGACGAAAGCGTCAAGGCCGATGCCCGCAGCACCCTGTCGGGGCTGATGGAAACCGACGGTCTGGTCTACGAGGGGCTCAAGCTGGACGGGCGCCGCGCCGTGCTGCGCATGCGCAACCCCACCTACTCGGCCGAGCCGCAGGCCATCGGCCGCGCCGCCCGCGCCATGACCCGGGCCCTGCCCGCCTCGGTCGAGGTCTTCACGATCATCCCGACGGTCAACGGCGTGCCGTCGACGGCCATCACCCTGCGCCGCAGCGACATCGAGCGGCTCGAGAACGCCCCCGCGTCCGAACTCATGGCAGCGACCCAGATCACCGACGGCTACGGCGTCGCGCCGCGGCCCGATGCCGGGATCTACCCGCGCTTTTCCTGGTCGATCGCGCCCTATGTGCAGCTGTCGACCTTCGATCCCGACAACCCGGTGCGCGCCGATGCCGGCATCCGCGCCAGCGCCGATTACTACGTGGCGCCCAACCTCGTGCTGTCCGGCGCCGTCACGAAGAAGGTCGGCGGCAACCTCGACGACATCACCCGAGTGTCGGATTCCAAGCTGCCCAAGGTGCGCACCGATTACGCCAAGTACTCAGCCCAGGGCGACCCGGCGATCGAACACCTGACCGTCGCGCATTTCGGCCGCCCGGGCCGCGATCTCTACAGCCGCGTCACGCTGGGCTACCTCGAGGGCATGTATGCCGGCATCTCGGGCGAGCTTTTGTGGAAAGAGGTCGACAGCCCGCTCGCCTTCGGGGCCGAGCTGAACTATGTCCGCCAGCGCGAATTCGACCAGATGTTCGGGCTGCAGGATTACGACGTGGTGACCGGGCACGTGTCGGCCTATTACGACTTCGGCAACGGCTTCCACGGCCAGCTGGACGTCGGGCGCTACCTGGCCGGCGACTACGGCGCGACCGTCACGCTGGACCGCGAATTCGCCAACGGCTGGCGGGTGGGCGCCTATGCGACGGTCACCGACGTCTCCTCCGAGGATTTCGGCGAGGGCTCGTTCGACAAGGGCATCCGCGTGACCGTGCCGCTGGCCTGGAGCCTTGGCACCCCCTCGCGCACCACCAACACAATCGACATTAAGTCGCTCACCCGCGACGGCGGCGCCCGCCTGAACGTCCGCGACCGGCTTTACGGCAAGGTCCGCGACTACCAGCGGCCCGAGTTCGACAAGACTTTCGGGAAGGTCTGGCGATGAAACGTCCCCTCGTGACCCGGGCCATCGCCCCGCTTGCCCTTGCTGCCGCGCTGGCCGCCTGCGGCAACGACGACAGCGCGCGCCAGTCCACGGCCGTGCTGCGCAACGTGGCCGGGCTGATCACCGGCGGCGGCGGCGCAGCCGCCCCGGCGGCGCCCACCGGTGAACAGGTGGCGCAGACCCTCGCCAACACCGACCAGCCGGTCGCGCTGGTCAACCTCGAGGCCAGCCAGCTGACCGCGCTGCTGATCCGCATCGAACAGAACGGCCGCTATGACACCTACGGCTCGTCCGACCGGCGCACCGTGACCTTCAAGGACGGCATGATCACCGCCTCGCGCGGCCTGGGCGGAGACCTCATGTCCGCCTCGCTCGACGGCAGCCTCGCCCTTGTCTCGGCCCGCCGCGCGGGCAGCGCGGTGCGGCAGATGCGGTTCCTCGATGGCGAGGACCAGATCTTTGCCTACGAGTTCACCTGCACGGTCACCGACAACGGCACCCAGCCCATGCCGGGCAGCGGCAAGCCCACGCGCAAGATGACCGAATCCTGCGGGGGCGACCTGCGGTCCTTCGAAAACAGCTATTACCTGGACGGGGCCGGCGACATCGTCGCCTCGCGCCAGTGGATGGGCCCTGTTCTGGGCTACGTGAACGTGGCGCAGGCGCGCAAGTAAGCGCGCCGCCCCTCCCGGACCCAGTCCCGGCTCACTCGTTGATCTGGTTGCGTTCCTTGGGATCCGCGGCGTGGATCCAGCGCTTGAGCACCAGCCGCGCAGCGGCATCGTCATGGCTCTCGACCGCCTCGCGCAGTTCGCGCAGGGCATTGGCCATCTCGATCTCGGACAGGTGCGTTTCCTCGGCCCGGAACACCTTGGGATGCGGCGTGGTCAACATGTCGGACCCGATCAGCAGCTCTTCGTGCAGCTTCTCGCCGGGACGCAGGCCGGTGATCGCGATCTCGATGTCGCCGTCCGGGTTGTCGGCATCCTTGACCGTGTAGCCCGCGCCCTCGATCATCTGCCGCGCGACCTGGCGGATCGACACCGGCTCTCCCATGTCGAGCACGAAGACATCGCCGCCCCGCGCAAAGGACCCGGCCAGCAGCACGAGGCGCACCGCCTCGGACACAGTCATGAAATAGCGCGTGACGTCGGAATGGGTGACGGTGACCGGCCCGCCATTGGCAATCTGGTCCTCGAACAGCGGGATGACCGACCCGGACGACCCCAGCACGTTGCCGAAGCGCACCATGGAAAACCGCGTGGTGTCGGACCGGGTCGCAAGATCCTGGATGATCTCTTCGGCCAGCCGCTTGGACGAGCCCATGGCCGAGGTCGGCCGCACCGCCTTGTCCGAGGACACGAGGATGAACCGTTCGACCCCCGCCGCCCGCGCCGCATCGGCGACGATCTTGGTGCCAAGCACGTTGTTGCGCAGCCCCTCGATCATGTTGATCTCGACCATCGGGACATGCTTGTAGGCCGCCGCGTGCAGGACCACGTCGATTTCGTGGCCGGCAAAGACGGCTTCGACCAGGGATTTCTCGAGGATCGAGCCCAGGACCGGCACGATGTGCAGATTGGGCGCCAGGTCGCACAGCTCGCGTTCGATCGTGTACAGCGACAGCTCGGAATGATCGAGCATCACGATGCATTCCGGGTCGCAGGTGATCAGCTGGCGGCACAGTTCGGACCCGATGGACCCGCCCGCACCCGTCACCAGGATGCGCTTGCCCTGGTAGGCATCGCTCACGCCCGGCAGTTCCGTCTCGAGCCGGTTGCGGCCCATGATCGCCGACATCTCGACCGGGATCGAGCGCGACACGCTGTCCTTGGCCGACACGATGTCCGCGAAGGACGGCAGCAGGTGCACCTCGCACCCCACGTCGTGCAGCGACCGGGCGAGCCGCTTCTGCACCGGGCGGCTGGCGGAGGGCATGGCAAGGACCACGCGGTCGACATCGTTGCCCGCGACGATCTCGCGGATATGCGACGGCGAATGAACCTTGAGCCCGGCGATGGTCAGACTTTGCAGCGTCGGGTTGTCGTCGACAAAGGCGACCGGCTGTAGCGCATCGTCCGTCAGCAAGGCCGTCGCCAGCTGCTGCCCGGTCTGGCCGGCCCCGTAGATCAGCACCCGTGTGCGCGTGCGGCCGGTGTTGTAGATCCACAGCACGAAGGTCCGCAGCAGCAGGCGCGACGACACCGCCAGGATCAGGAACATCATGGTGAAGATGACGAAGACCTGCGGCGGCATCGACATGCCGACCACCATGTTGACCACCACGCCGCTGGCGCCGGTGATCGCGGCCATGCCGCCGGTCTCGACCACGCCCTGCAGCTCGTAGGCGTTCAGCTTGATGCGGTGCAGACCCAGGTAATGGCTCATGGCAAAGGCCAGCGGCAGCATCACGGCCAGGAACGGCAACGCATCGCGCAGCATCGCGGCATCGGGCAGGCGCGAGAAGATCAGCGACAGCGTCAGGAACAGGGCGACCGGTATCCACAGCAGGTCAATGGCCAGGATGATCGCGCTCTTTTGCGACCGTCGCAGCGAAGTGCAAATTTCATAAAGCATTTACATCTTCCGGATCAGACGCTGATGAAAGCGCGCCCGAGCCCCTTGTTTGACGTTCCGCGGTGGGTTCCGATGCTGGTTGACCACAAAAACATCACTCAACCCTTTCCACCCATGGAGATTTTCTCCACCAGATCACAATACGCGGGAATCGGGAGCGCGCGCAATAAATGCTTGCTGCAGCTGCGAAATGAACGATTTTCCGCCGATGTGGCGGGAAAGGCACGCAATTTCGGGCAAGGATCAATGGATCCCCAGCCGCTTGAAGACGGTGGCGACCATCAACCTGAAATCCCAGCAAACGTTTCTTTTTTCTTGGTAAATCAGGTCCAGCCGGGCCTTGGCCGGCACGCAGATGCGGGTGTAGACGGCCTCGGTTTCTTCCGGCGTGCGGCAGCGGGCCAGCAGGCGTTCTTCGCGCGCGTGGTAGACCAGAGTGGCGAGGCCGGTGATTCCCGGGCGGGATTTCAACACGTCGGCGTACAGATCGGGGAACATGTCGACGTAGCGACGCAGCGGCGGGCGCGGCCCGACAAACGAGATGTCGCCGCGAAAGACGTTCCACAACTGCGGGATCTCGTCCAGCCGGTAGCGGCGCAGGGTGGCGCCGGTATGGGTGATGCGATGCGCCTTGTCGCCGCCCGACACACCCGCGTCGGTCGCGACAGTCGTCATCGTGCGGAACTTGACCAGCCGGAACGGTTGCCCCAGCGCGCGCATCCGTTCGGAGACGTACAGGATCGGCCGCCCGTCACGCAGCAGGATCCAGGCCGCGACCCAGGCGATCACCGGGATCAGCACAAGCGTCAGCACAAGCGCACTGGCAAGGTCCAAAAGGCGCTTTGCCGGGGTCATGCCGCGCGCCACGCCTGCCAGTCGGCCACCAGCGCCGCGGGGTCACCGCTGGACCCGAGCGTCCCGGCAAGGGCCTCAAGCCGCGTGGTGTCCAGCCAGACCTCGGGGACGGCACCGGCGGGCGCCTCGGTCCAGGCGACGTCGCGCCCGGCTGCGCGGGCGATGGCATCCATGCCCACGGCCTGCGCCCCGCCGACGTTCAGCAGCGCGGGCAGCTCCGAGAGGTCACAGGCCACCAGCCGATCGAGCAGCGCGCAAAGGTCCGAAACCGCCACGTAGCTGCGCCGCGGGCCCCGGCCATCGGCAAAGCGGTCCAGCGTGACCGTGCCCCCCCGCTCGAGCGAAGCGAACAGGCTGTCGCAGCCGGCCACGTTGCCGATCCGCAGGCAACAGGACGCCGGCGCGGGAATCGCGGCGGCGGCGCGCTCCATCTCGACCTTGGCGGCGCCGTAAGGGTTGCGGGGATCGGGCACGGCGTCCTCGGTCAAACCGGTGGCCCCTGGCGCGTAGACCGCCCCGGTCGAGCAATGCAGCACCCGGTCTGCGCCCAGCGCGGCGCCAAGGTCCATCGCGGCGCGGGCCAGTGCGGCGTTCTGCGACAGGTCCCGCCCCGGCCTCGGCACCACGCCCCACAGCGCGACCACCGCATCCGCCCGGACATCCGGCACCGGATCGCCCGGCGCCCAGGTCACCTCGGCGCCGGACCGGCCAAGGGTGATCACAGAGCGGGCATCCCGGCCCCGCCAGCAGGCCATGACACGGCGCCCGACCTTACCCGAACCGCCCAGCACGACCATAGTTTTGCCATGATGCAAAGGAGTCACGTCTTTCCGCCGATGCCGAACCTGCCATGATTAACTGTTTGTGTATCACCCGGGCCGATCGCTAGAAAGACGGCAAAGACATAACAACCGCGGATGCGGAGGCGTGTGAATTGCATAACCGGACAGTGAAACTCATCCTGGCCCTGATGGCGTTTACGCTCGTCTCGGCCTGTACCCTGCCACGCGGCGCGGCGCTGCGATCAGAGATCGTCAAGGAATCCGAACAAGAGGACCCGACCTTCGCCGTGGTTCCCGTGACCCGCGCCACGGTGCCCTACGTCGCCAAGTGGCCCGTCACGGGCTGGAGCGGCAGCTACCACTGGATCGGCGCCACCCGTGCGCCCAAGTCGAACATCATCGCCGCCGGCGACACCATCGACCTGGTGATCTGGGACAACCAGGAAAACTCGCTGATCACGCCGACCGATGCCAAGGCGGTCACGATGAACGGCCTGCGCGTGTCGGCCAATGGCACGATCTTCGTGCCTTACGTCTACGACGTGGTGGTCCGCGGGCTGACCCCGGACGAGGCGCGCGAGCGCATCCAGTCGCAGCTTGAACCCATCGTGCCCTCGGCGCAGGTGCAGCTGTCGGCCACCAGCGGCCAGGACAACTCGGTCGACCTCGTGGGCGGGGTGAACGCGCCCGGGTCGTTCCCGATGCCGTCGCGCGATTTCTCGATCCTGTCGCTGATCGCGCTGGGCGGCGGCATCAGCCCCAACATCGAGAACCCGCTGGTCCGCCTGCAACGCAGCGGCACCACCTACGCCATCCGCGCGGAATCGCTGTTCGAGAACGCGTCGAACAACACCACCCTGCGGGGCGGCGACAAGGTCATCGTCGAGGACGACACCCGCACCTTCATGGCGCTGGGCGCGACCGGCACGGAAAGCCTGATCACCTTCCCCAAGGAGCACATCACCGCGATGGAGGCGCTGTCGCTCATCGGTGGCATCAGCGACAACCGCGCCAACCCCAAGGGCATCCTGATCCTGCGGGAATATTCGCCCAGGCACCTGCGCGCCGACGGTCTGAACGGCCCGTCGCGACAGCAGGTGATCTTCACGCTCGACCTGACCACGGCCGACGGGCTGTTTGCCGCGCGGAACCTCGCGGTGAACCCGGATGACACGGTCCTTGCGACCGAAAGCCCGGTCACCACGGTCCGCACGATCGCCGAGCTCTTCGGCACCTTCGTCGGCTTCGGCACCACGGTGAACAACGCCAGCAGCAGCGGCGGCAACTGATCCCGTCCGGCGCGCCGCCTAGCCTGCTGCCAGCAGCGGGCGGGCGCGCCGGATGCCGATCTGCATCAGCACCGTCGCCATCACGAAATAAAGCGCCACGCCGAAATACTGGCTGGGCAGCGCCAGCCCAAGATCGATCAGCGCCCCGGTCAGCCCCGGCCCCACGGCCGAGCCGAAGACCATGATCGCCGTCGACAGCGCCTTGATCGACCCCAGGTGCCCGGTGCCGTAGAAGGTGGCGAAGAAGGTCGCCGGCATGGTCGCCATGCCGCCATTCGTCAGCCCCATCAGGAACAGCCCCACCATCGCCCAGCCCGGGCTTGGGGTCACGGCAAAGACGACAAAGGCCAGCCCCAGCGGGATCTGGTACCAGGGCATCACCCGTTCGACCCCGAACCGGTCCAGCGCCCAGCCCGAGGCCAGCATCGCCGCGATGGCCGTCAGCGTGTAGAACGGGAACAGCGACACCAGCTCGAGATGCGTCCAGCCCTTCACCTCGGCGTAATGCACCTGGTGAAAGAAGAAGGCGGTGTTGAACGCCGCCGGCCCCAGCAGCGCCGGGATCATGAACCAGAACAGCCAGTGCCGCAGCGCCTGGTTGCGGGTCCAGTGGCGCGTCTCCATCCCCATGCTCTGTTCGCCCGCGGCAAAGCTTTGCGGCGTGCGTTCCTGGCGCAGCAGGCCCAGCAGCACCGGGATCGCCGCCAGCGCGATCAGCGCGGCCAGCAGCCACAGGTTTCGCCAGCCGGTCAGCGTCATCAGAAAGACGAAGGTAAGTGGCAGGATCGCCTCGCCCAGCGAAAAGCCCAGCGACGAGATCGACAGCGCCCGCCCCCGCGCGCCCACGAACCAGCGCGACACGGCGACGCTGGCGATCTGGCTCATCATCCCCTGCCCGGTCAGGCGCAGGCAGAAGACTGCCAGCGGCAGGATGTACCACGCCGGGTTCTCCGCCATGAAAAGGCACGCGGCCGCCAGCAGAACCAGCACCCCAGCCCCCAGCGTGCGGGCCCGAAAGCGGTCAGTCAGCCCGCCCGCCCAGACCATCACCAACGCCGAGGCCGTCGTGCCGATCGTGTAGATCCCGCCCCATTGGCCATGGGACAGCTGGAAATCCTCCATCACGTGGCCGGCGAAGATCGAGATGAAATAGGTCTGGCCGAAGCTCGACAGCAGGGTCAGCAGCATTCCGGCCAGCAACCAGCGGGCATTGAGCCGCAGAAAGTCTAGCAAGGGCATGGGGGCATCCTGCGGCGGGGTGCCGCGCGCAGATGGATGCCAGCCGCATGTAACCGGCGCAAGGGGGTCAGAAGTCGATTTCCATGATCCCGTCAGGGTCCACCGCGCGGCTGCGACAGAGGATCAGCGCGGTTTCGCGCTGTTTTGCCGACAGCACGTAGTCGCGGTGATCCACGTCGCCGCCCCTCAGCCCGCATTTGCAGACACCGCATAGCCCGTCCGAGCATTTCAGATCGACCGGGAAACCTGCGTCGATCAGCGCCTCGGCGGCGCTTCGGTCTGCGGGCACGGCGATCTCGGTCCCATCGTTCAGACGCAGGCGGAAGGGGAAATTCTCCCGCTCCGGCGCGTCGGGGACCGAGAAATACTCGCGGTGCAGCGCTTCGTCCGGCATCCTGGCGGCGCGTGCCGCGGTCAAGACGGCGTCCATGTAGCGGTCGGGCCCGCAGGTATAAAGCTGCGGGCCGGGGACGTTTTGGGCCAGTACAGTCTCGAAATCCGCGCGGGTACCTTCCTCGGTGACGTGCAGCCGCACCTTGTCCGACCATGGCGCCTGCGCGAGATCCGACAGGCAGGCCGCCGCGCTGCGTGACGGAACGGAGTAATGCAGCGCGAAATCCCGCCCCAGCGCATGCAGCCGATGGGCAAAGGGGATCATCGGCGTGATCCCGATCCCGCCCGCCATGAGAAAGCTGAAGGGCGCGTCCTCGACCAGGGGGAAGTGGTTCTCGGGATGCGACAGGAACACCCGCCGCCCCTCGGCAAAGATCCGGTGCATCAGCAGCGACCCGCCGCGCCCCGAATCCTCGCGCAGCACGGCAATCTCGTAGGCGTCGCGCCGCGCGGGATCGCCGGTCAGCGAATATTGCCGCAGGTATTCCGGCGCCACGACCACGTCGACATGGGCGCCCGCCGTCCATGCCGGCATGTCGCCTCCGTCCGGGCGCTGGAGCGTGTAGCGGGTGATCCCCGGCGTCTCCTGCACCACTTTCGTCACCCGCGTCTCGATCACCGGCGCCTCTTCGGCCGGGCGGGTGCGGTGCAGATGCGCCATCTCTCCGGCGGCCGTGCGCTGACGGTGCTCTTCGGCCGAAATCAGGGACTGATACGCCTGAATCCCCGCCTCCCGGTCCATCGGATGCGGATAGGGCCAGGGCGGCGGCGTCAGCGGCGCCGGGTAGACCGCCAATGTCTGCTCGGCCGGGTCGATGACCAACTCGGGCTGCAAGCCCCGTGCATTTACGGGCGCCTTGGCCGGGTGATAGGCACCGTCCACCTCGAGGCCGAGGTCCCACCACCATTTCTTGACCGGGTTCAGCCCGCCCCGCCCCAGCTTGTCGTCCAGCTTGGCCAGCCACGGCGCAGCGGCGGGAATGTTCGACGCGGCCCAGCGAAACGGCGCCTCGGCGAACAGCCCTTCGAGGTTCCACGGGCAGGTCTTCATGCAGCGTCCGCACATGGCGCCGCCCTCGGTCGTCAGCCGGTAGGTGGCGCAGCGCTGGCTGTCGCTTTTCCAGATCTCGTAACCGTTGAACATCTTTTTCGGCCCGGCCGTGATCGCACCCGAGGGACATTCCCGCGCACACTTGTTGCACGCGTTGCAAAAGGCCTGCAGGCCGAAATCGATGGGCTTGTCATGATCCATCGGCATGTCGGTCGTCACCACGCCCGACTTCAGCCGCGGCCCGAGGAAGGGGTTGAGGATCACCTCACCGATCCGGCTGACCTCGCCCAATCCGGCGAGCAGCAGCAGCGGCGGCTGCAACACGTCCCCGTCGATGGCCGTATGCGCCTTGGCCGCGTATCCGAGGTTGCGCAGCTGCCGCGCCATGACCCCGCCCAGCAGCGAAAACCGCAGGTAGGCGCGCATGGATTGGGCGACGCTGATCCAGTCGTCGCCGGATGCGCCCTCCATCGTCTCGAAGCCCTGGTCGACGATCATCGACACAGCATGGGGGTGGCTCGGGTCGATCTCATGCCCGCCGGCGTCATGCGAATACCAGGCCCAGTCGGGGCAACGCGAGGTGCCCACGGCATCGAGCCCGAGGAAATAGCTGGTGGCGCGGATGTTCTCGGCGTTCTTCGCGGCGTCCTGCGGACGCGGCCCGTCTGAGGGCGCGCCGTTCTGGATCAGGCTCAGCGCCGAGAGCAGCCGCCGCTGCGCGTAGGAGGTCGCGGATTTGCGCACGTAATGCCCGGCCTTGGCGGCGGCCTGCAGCGCTGGGCCCATGTCGCCGAACTGCGCCCGGGCGAAAAGATCGGCGCGCTTCGGCACGCGGGGCACGTTCGGCTCATCGATATAGGTGGTGGGCTGGTCGACACGCTTGAGACGCTCGAACGGGTGCGGACCCCTTGCATAGAGACGCTTTCGGTATGGATCGGTGCGGTCTTTCGATGGCAGGACCTGCGCGGCGAGGGGGCGGTCGGCCTCCATCTCGAGCGTCGTCGTCACGGCGGCCACGGCCCATCGCGGGCCGAAATACGGCGCGATCAGCCGCGCGCCCTCGGGCATGGCCAGCCCGGCGCGCAGCGCGGCGCGGCCTAGGTCGATGTCCGAGGTCGAGGCGGAGTGCGCCCGCGCCGGATGACCCAGCAGGCGCAGGTAATTGGCGATCACGCAGGCGGTTTCGGTGGCGCGAAAGGCAGCGCGGTGCGGTTCGGCATCGCGAATCCAGTCGGTGCCGGGTTCATCGGTGCGGGGCGCGCGGGCCTGCGGGTAGAGATAGACAATGGCGTGGGTATGCGCCTCGGCTCCGGTGTCGGGGGCGGCCAGCGCCTCGCGCAGCTCGGCCAGGATCGTGTCGATGCCGGTCGAAAGGGTGTTCGACTCCTTGGTCAGCAGGTCGCCGGCCAGCCGGTCGATATCCGGGTTGCGCATCGGGGCGATCCGCAGATCGGGCGTGATCCGGCAAATGCCGACCATGGCCGCGTCGTTGAAATAGCCGAAGGATTTCAGGTGCCGCGCCCGTTCGCACCGGTCCTCGGGCACTTCGGAGGGCACCGCTGCCACCGGCCCGTCGCGCAGCACGTCCATCATCGCCTGGTAATCGCGGATCGCATTGACGATGGACACCGGGTCGTCCGACCAGTCGAACCCCAGCTGTGCCGTCTGCCCCTCCCACGGCAGGGCAGCGTCCTGCCGCGCGAGCGTCTCGAGCGGCCAGGGCCCAAGGTGAAACGGCCGTTTCGCCGTCGACCGGAATTTCATGCGCGTCCTCCCCTGCACGGGCAGAGGTTAGGGCATATCACCAGGCAAAGGAAAGAGAGCGCCGCGTCAACCGCGCGAGCGGCGCAGGTAGACGTAATAGGCACCACCCCCGCCGTGTTTCAGATGCGCCTCGGAGACCTGCAAGACGATCCCGTACAACGGCGCCATGCGCAGCCATTGCGGCACCTGGTGGCGCAGCACGCCTTTCTGCCGCGGGATCGGGCCGTCGTCGTCGCCGCGCTTGCCCTTGCCTGTGATCACAAGCACCAGACGCCGCCCCATGGCGTGGCTTTGCAGGATGAACCCGGTCAGCGCGGGATGCGCCTGGGCCAGGGTCATGCCATGCAGGTCAATCCGCCCCTCGGGCTGGAGCTTGCCCCGCTTCATCCGGGTAAAGTTCTTGCGGTCCATCGCCACGGGCTGCCCGGCCAGCCGTTGGCCCAGCGGGCGCTGCAGGTCGTGGCCGGGGGGCGTGTGGGGCGCCTTGGTGCCGATCTCGAAGGGCGAGATCAGCTCGGATTTCGTCTCTGACACAGGGGTTTTTCGCGGTTTCGGCGCGGGCTGGGCCTGCCGCGCCTTCTTGGCCGGGTGCAGCGGCTCGGCCGTGCGGGCGACCTGGCGCCACAGCTCGAGGTCGTCGTCAGACAGCCGCCGGCGCCGGGTCATTCGACCGCCTCCGGCAGCATCGCATAGGCGCGCTGGATCGGCATCAGCACGACCATCCGGCCGGGATCGCGCAGACGCCCGGCCGCCTGCCCGGCCGCATCGCCGGTGCCAAAGAAGATGTCCGCCCGCTGCGCCCCCTTGATGGCCGACCCGGTGTCCTGCGCGATCATCAGGCGATGCAGCGGCCCGTCGCCGCCCTTCTCGATCCAGACCGGCGCGCCCAAAGGCGTGTAGCGCGGATCGACCGCGATCGACCGCATCGCGGTGATCGACCGGTTCATGGCGCCCAGCGGCCCCTTGGACGGGTCCACGTGGCTCACCTCGCGGAAAAAGACGTAGGACGGGTTGTGGTAAAGCAGCTCTTCGCCGTCCACCGGGTTGCGGCGCACCCAGTTCCGGATCACCTGCGCGCTGACCTGGTGGGCGTCGTAGACCCCGCGCCGCACCAGTTCGACCCCGACCGAGCGGTATTCGTGGCCGTTCGACCCGGCATAGCCGACGCGGATGGTGCCGCCTTCGTGCAGCCGGATGCGGCCCGAGCCCTGGATCTGCAAAAAGAACAGTTCGACCGGGTCATCGACCCAGGCAATCTCGAGCCCCCGCCCTTCCAGCAGGCCCAGCGACAGGATCTCGCGTCGCGAATACCAAACCCCGGCGCTGCGCGCCTCGGGCGGCATGGCATAGACGGGGTAGCGGAACCGGGCCGAGCGATAGCGCGACCCGTCCAGTTCCGGCTCGAAATACCCGGTGAAGAGCGCGTCGTCGCCGTCGGTCATCATGACCGGGCGAAAGAACAGCTCGAAAAAGGCGCGGCCGCTCGACTGGTCCTGCGCGGCGCGGCAGAGGGTGTCCCAGTCGACACCGTCGAGCCGGTCGCAGGTCTGGCGGAACACGTCCAGCGCGGCGTCGTGGTCATCCTCGGCCCAGCCGTCCAGCTCGGAGAAACTGAGCACCTGGATCTCGATGTCGGCCATCTGCGCCCTCGCCTCACCAGCCGCCAGCACGAGGCTGGCGAGAACGGCCAGCGCCGCGCGGATCATTCGCCCGTGGCGACCAGCGTCCAGTTCGGATCGTCCGCGCCCATCTTGCGGGCAAAGGTCCAGACGTCCTTCTGACGCTTGGGCGTGGTCGTGCTGCCCTCGATGATCTGGCCGGAGGAATCGCGCACGGCCTGCACCAGCTCACCGACAAAGCGCACGGTGACCTCGCCGATCCCGGTGTCATCGTCGAAGGTGGCATCGTCCAGCGCCATCTCGCGGACGCCGACGAACTCGGCCTCGATCTTCAGCCCCTGTTCCTCGCGCGACTGCACGACGCTGGCGAAGGCGTCGTAGACATCCTCGTCGAGGAAAGGCTTGATCTCGGCCAGTTCACCCCGCTCGAAGCCCATCAGGATCATCTCGTAGGCGCCGCGGGCCCCTTGCAGGAACTCGGCCACGTGGAACGTCGGCTCGGCGCGCTTCATCTTGGTCAGCGCCTCGGCGGCCTCGCTGCCCTCGGGAACGTGATCGACAATATCCCGGTCCGGTCCGCCCTCGATCACTTCGAAGTCGGTCCGGCGGCGTGCAGTCGTCGGGTCCTGGCGGACCGCCGGCGGCTTTTCGAACCCTTCTCGGGTCCCAAGCACGCTCTTGAGCTTCAGGATCAGGAACACCGCGATGCCTGCCAATACGAGAAGCTGGAGAATGGGTGAGTTCATCAAGTTCCCCTGTGGGTCCATGGAAATATCGGTTTGCGGACCTTATGTAGGTGCTGCGGCGGCGCAAGTCCACCGCGTGACACGTCTAAGGAGACCGCCATGTGGCTGCTGCTGGCCTTCATCGCCATTCCGCTGATCGAGATCGCGCTGTTCATCCAGGTCGGCGGGTTGATCGGGCTCTGGCCAACGCTGTTCATCGTGCTGCTCACGGCCGTGGTCGGGACGTACATGGTCAAGCAGCAGGGCATCTCGACGCTGAACCGTCTGCAAAGCTCCCTCAACCAGCTGACCGACCCGAGCGAGCCGCTGGCCAGCGGGGCGATGATCCTGTTCGCCGGCGCGCTGCTGCTGACGCCGGGATTCTTCACCGATGCGCTGGGGCTGGCGCTGCTGATGCCGCCGGTGCGGGCCGTGATCTTCCGCGAGCTGAAGAAGCGGGTAAAGGTCGAACGGTTCCAGCCCGGTGGCCCGCGCGGTCCGATGCACGAGCCGCGACGCGCCGATCCGGGCGTGATCGACGGCGAGTTTACCGAGGTCGACCCGGACAAGCGCCCGACCCATGCGCCCTCGGGCTGGACGCGTCACTGAGCGGGGCATTGAGACACCCGGCGCATGCTGGTAAGCCTTGCGCGTCAGATTTAAACCGAAGGGAATTGCCAGATGGCAGAGAACGAAACGAACGGAGCCGAGGCGGCCGCGCCGCAGCAGGCCCCCCAGGTCAAGATGAACGTGCTGGCGCAATTCGTGCGCGACATGTCGTTCGAAAACATCCTCGCGCAGAAGGGCTCGAGCGGCGACTCGCAGCCCGACGTGCAGGTGCAGGTGAACCTCGACGCGAAAAAGCGCCAGCCGGATCACCAGTACGAGGTGGCGATCAAGCTGAAGGTGGATTCCAAGACCAAGGAAAGCGGCAGCCAGCTGTTCCTGATGGAAATCGATTATGCCGGCGTCTTCCACATCGAGAACGTGCCGGACGAGCAACTGCACCCCTTCCTGCTGATCGAATGCCCGCGGATGCTGTTCCCGTTCCTGCGCCGCATCGTGTCGGACGTGACGCGTGACGGGGGCTTCCCGCCGCTGAACCTGGAAAACATCGACTTCCTGTCGCTCTACCGCCAGGAAATCGCCCGCCGCGCGGCTGCCGAGCAGCCCAAGGCCGACGCCTGACACCAGGCCCCGGGGCAGAAGGATCTTTTCACAAAGATCCTTCGTCCCGCCCCGCGCCGGTCAAAATTCTTCGTCAGAAGAATTTTGTCGCGCTCAGTTCCGGTATTTCGACCAGAGCGCCTTGTCCCCGATCTTTTCGACGAATGCGGCATGGGCCGCGCGCTCGCCTTCCGTGATCCGCGGCGGCAGGGCCTTGGGGCGCGGTCGGGGGCGCCAGGTTTCGCTGGTCTGCTGATCCGCGCTTGACCCCTGGTCGACGCTGCCCAGCACCAGGCCCGGCTGCTTGCCCCCGATCAGTTCCAGGTAGACCTCGGCCAGGATTTCACTGTCCAGCAACGCGCCGTGCAGCGTCCGGGCGGAGTTGTCGATGCCAAAACGCCGGCAGAGCGCGTCCAGCGAAGACGGCGAACCGGGGAATTTCTTGCGCGCGATCGCGAGGGTGTCGATCGCCTGGTCCATCGGCAGCTTGGGCATGTTCAGCCAGCCCAGCTCCGCGTTCAGGAACTTCATGTCGAAGCTGGCATTGTGGATGACCAGCTTGGCATCGCCGACGAAGTCCAGGAACGCCTGCGCCACGTCCTTGAACAGCGGCTTGTCGCGCAGGAACTCTTCGCTCAGCCCGTGGACGTTGAACGCCTCTTGCGGCATGTCGCGCTGCGGGTTGATGTACTGGTGATAGGTCTTGCCGGTCGGCACGTGGTTCCACAGCTCGACCCCGCCGATCTCGACCAGCCGGTCGCCGGAAAACGGGTCGAGCCCCGTCGTTTCCGTGTCCATCACGATTTCACGCATGCATCCCCCCTCTGATCCGACGAACCACGTCCCGCACCTGCGCGCGGGCATGGTCCAGCGTGTCGGTCACGATGACATAGTCCGACCGCGCGCATTTGTCATCGTTCGGCATCTGCTTGGCGCGGATCTGCTCGAACTGCGCCTCGGTCATGGTGCCGCGCGCCAGCACCCTCTCTCGCTGGAGTTCAGGCGGAACAGAGACACATGCGACCGCGTCCATGCCGGTGTTTCCACCGGTTTCGAACAGCAGCGGCACGTCGAAGACGACAATGTCCGCCGTGGCCGCATCGCGGAACGCCTTGCGGTCGGCACCGACCAGCGGATGCACGATGGCCTCGATCCGCCCCAGCGCCTCGGGGTCGGTCCCAATGATCGCGCGCAGCGCGTCGCGAGAGACGGCGCCGTCCACGATAGCCTCCGGAAAGGCGGCCTGCATCGGCGCGACGGCCGCGCCACCGGCGGAATAAAGGCGATGCACGGCCGCATCGGCATCCCAGACCGCGCAGCCCTCGTCCGCGAACATCTGCGCCGTCGTGCTCTTGCCCATGCCGATGGAGCCGGTGAGGCCAAGCGCAAAGCTCATCGCAGGATGGCCGCGCGCGTCGCCTCGTCCACCACGGGCCTTGTGCCGAACCAGCGCTCGAACCCCGGTACCGCCTGGTGGATCAGCATGCCAAGCCCGTCGACCGCCGTACAGCCGGCGGCCTGGGCCGTCAGCAGCAGCTTGGTTTGCAGCGGCGCGTAAACGAGGTCGTTGACCACGCAATCCGGCCGCAACCCGTCCAGCAGCACCCGAAGCTCGGGCTTGCCGACCATGCCAAGCGAGGTGGCATTGACCAGCGTCTTCGCCTCTTCGATCGCGTTGCCGGCCTGGATCCATTCGACCACGCGCACGCGCTTGCCGAAATCCTCGGCCAGAGTCTCGGCCCGCACCCGCGTGCGGTTGGTCAGCATCACCTCGGGCACGCCGGCATCCAGCAGCGTCGCCACCACGGCGCGCGCTGCCCCGCCAGCCCCGAGGACCACCGCTGGCCCCGCCTTGGGGTTCCAATGCGGCGCCTGCTGGCGCAGGTTCTCAAGGAACCCGTAGCCATCCGTATTGTCAGCGTGGATCTTGCCGTCCTTGCGGAAGATGATCGTGTTGGCCGAGCCGATCAGCGTGGCCCGGTCGGTGATCAGGTCTGCGATCTCGAGAATCCGCTCCTTGTAGGGGATCGTCACGTTGACCCCGACGAAGCCCAGCTTGGGCAGGGTGCGCAGCGCGGTCTCGAGATCCTCGCGCGCGATGTCCATCGGGATGTAATGCCCGCGCAGGCCCAGCATGCGCAGCCAGTAGCCGTGCAGTTGCGGCGACTTGCTGTGTGCGATGGGCGAGCCGATGACACCGGCCAGCGGGATCCTGTTGTCACTCATGCATCTATATCCTTGCGAAGGCTGAAGAAATTCAGCAATTCGAGCAGTGGCAGCCCCATGACCGCGAAATGGTCGCCCTCGATCCGGGCGAAGAGGCGCACGCCCTCTTCTTCCAGCTTGTAACCGCCGACCGAATGACGGATCGAGTCCCAGTTCCGCGCCAGGTAGGCGTCGAGATAGTCGTCCGAGAAGTCCCGCATCCAGAGGCGGACGGTGGCGACGTGGCGCCAGATCGGCTGGCCCTCGTGGAACAGCACGGCGGCGGAATGCAGCATGTGCTTTTCATTCCGCAGGGCTGTCAGCTGCGCGCGCGCCTCGTCCACATCGCGGGGCTTGTCGAAGAGCCGGCCGTTCAGGTCCAGCGTCTGGTCACAGCCCAGCACCATCGCCTCGGGCTGCATCCGGCCGACCTTGCCCGCCTTGGCCTCGGCCAGCGCATCGGCGATGTCGCGGGGGCGCGTGCCCTCGGCCAGCAGGCTTTGCTTGATCATGTCCTCGTCGACGCGAGGCTTGCGCACCTCGATCGTCAGCCCCGCGTTGCGCAAAAGCTGCGCACGGATCTCGGAGCCAGAAGCAAGGACGAGGGGCAAGGGCATGTGGACAGATCAGGGGATGAGGCTGTGGGACGGCATGTGACGGTTTGTGGGGTTTCGTTCGCATTTTGGCAAGGGACGTTAAGATCCCGGAAACCCCCTCACGCCCTCGATGGGTTCTCCTTCCGTGGACGGGATAAATCCGCGCCTGTGTCCAAAACGGTGACCCCCAAGCCGCTCACAAGGTTTTCCACCGGTGAGGACGAAGCTTTTTAAGGTCAAATGCCTGACAAGTTTGTATTAAATTCAATCGCTCAAGGTAAGCCGGACCGGGCGCGCCATCTTATCCCGATGTGGAGAACTGGTGGACAAGCGAGTAATCCACCGATTGGCTGCCCCCTACTTAAAACAACAATCTTTCTAAACTTTCTATTTATTCTTAGAGAGGGGAAACCCTGACCCCGAGGCGCCCATGTCCGATCTCCTGGCCCTGGCCTATCCTTACGTGAAAGCCTTTCACATCATGGCGGTGATGTCCTGGATGGCTGGCCTGTTCTACCTGCCGCGCCTCTTCGTGCATCACACCGAACAGGCCGAGGTCGGCAGCGAGATGGACCGCACCTTCCAGATGATGGAGCAGAAACTGCTGCGCCTAATCATGAACCCGGCAATGATCGCGACCTGGATCGCGGGGCTGTGCCTGGTCTTCACCCCGGGCATCGTCGACTGGTCATCGGTCTGGCCCTGGACCAAGGCGGCGGCGGTGCTGGTCATGACCTGGTTTCACCACTGGCTGGGCCTGCGCCGCAAGGACTTCGTCGCCGGGACCAACACCCGCCCCGGTCGGACCTACCGGATGATGAACGAGGTCCCGACGCTGCTGATGATCGTGATCGTGCTCAGCGTCGTGGTGAAATTCTGAACGATTGACTTTCGCTGCCGCCTCGCTGTAAGGACCTGCAGCACACGGCCCCAGTCCTTGGGGACCCGTCTTCCCATTTGCCATCACGCGATGCTGGACCGCCCGGTCCTCCGCCCGAGGAGCTGCCTCCGATGAACGACGAAATCGACACGATCACCGAATGCCTGGCGCTGGCCGATCTCAAGGCGCAAAGCCCCAAGGTCCTGTTGGCCATGGCCGAGGAGCTCGAGATCGAGAACGCCTCGACCATGCGCAAGGGCGAGATGATGTTCCAGATCCTGCGCGAACGCGCGGATGAAGGCTGGCAGATCTCGGGCGACGGCGTGCTCGAAGTGCTTCAGGACGGCTTCGGCTTCCTGCGCTCGCCCGAGGCGAACTACCTGCCGGGCCCGGACGACATTTACGTGTCGCCCGACATGATCCGCAAATGGTCGCTGCGCACCGGCGACACGATCGAGGGCGAGATCAAGGCACCCGACGAGAACGAACGCTATTTCGCGCTGACCGACGTCACCCTGATCAACTTCGAAGATCCGGAAAAGGCGCGCCACAAGGTCAGTTTCGACAACCTGACGCCGCTTTATCCCGACGAGCGCTTCAAGCTGGAAATCGAGGACCCGACAATCAAGGACCGCTCGGCCCGGATCATCGACCTGGTGGCGCCCATCGGCAAGGGCCAGCGCTCGCTGATCGTGGCCCCGCCGCGCACCGGCAAGACCGTTCTGCTGCAGAACATCGCCCACTCGATCGAGACCAACCACCCCGAGTGCTACCTGATCGTCCTTCTGATCGACGAACGCCCCGAGGAAGTCACCGATATGCAGCGCTCGGTGAAGGGCGAGGTCATCTCTTCGACCTTCGACGAACCGGCGACCCGCCACGTGGCCGTGTCCGAGATGGTCATCGAAAAGGCCAAGCGTCTGGTCGAGCATAAGCGAGATGTTGTGATCCTTCTCGATTCGATCACAAGACTTGGTCGCGCCTTCAACACCGTAGTGCCGTCTTCGGGCAAGGTCCTGACCGGCGGTGTGGACGCCAACGCGCTGCAACGGCCCAAGCGGTTCTTCGGTGCGGCCCGGAATATCGAGGAAGGCGGCTCGCTGACCATCATCTCGACCGCGCTGATCGACACCGGTAGCCGGATGGACGAGGTGATCTTCGAAGAATTCAAGGGCACCGGCAACTCCGAGATCATCCTGGATCGCAAGGTGGCCGACAAGCGCGTCTTCCCGGCGATCGACATCCTCAAGTCCGGCACCCGGAAAGAGGACCTGCTGATCGACAAGGTGGACCTGCAGAAGACCTTTGTCCTGAGGCGGATCCTGAACCCGATGGGCACGACCGATGCCGTCGAGTTCCTGATCTCCAAGCTCAAGCAGACCAAGTCGAACGCCGAATTCTTCGACTCGATGAACACCTGACGGGGTTCCCATGGACACAATCTTTGCGCTTGCCACGGCCCGCGGAAAGGCCGGGGTGGCGGTCGTGCGCGTCTCGGGCCCCGAGGCGTTCGCGGCCGGCACGGCGCTGTGCGGCGCCCTGCCCGCCCCGCGGCACAGCGCGCTGCGTCGATTGACAGATCCGGCCGGGGCCTTGATCGACGAGGCCCTGGTTCTGTGCTTCGAAGCCGGCCACAGCTTTACCGGTGAGCCGGTGGTTGAATTGCAGATGCACGGCAGTACCAGCGTCGTGTCCTATGTCCTGTCCCTTCTTGGCGACATGCCCGGACTGCGCCACGCCGAGGCCGGGGAATTCACGCGTCGCGCACTAGAGAACGGCCGGTTGGACCTGACGCAGGTCGAGGGCTTGGCTGACCTCATTGACGCCGAAACCGAGATGCAGCGCCGGCAGGCTGTCCGCGTGATGTCGGGCGAACTGGCACAGCGCGCCGAGGCTTGGCGGGCGAACCTGTTGCGCGCGGCCGCCCTGCTTGAAGCGACCATCGATTTCGCCGACGAAGAGGTGCCCGAGGACGTGACGCCCGAGGTGGTGGATCTGGTCTCGCGCACCTTGACCGAGCTGCGCCGGGATGAACGCGGTGTGAAAATCGCGGAACGGATCCGGCATGGCTTCGAGGTTGCCATCGTCGGCGCGCCAAACGTCGGAAAGTCCACCCTTTTGAACGCGCTGGCCGGTAGAGATGCGGCCATCACGTCCGAGATCGCCGGAACGACCCGCGATGTGATCGAGGTGCGGATGGAAGTGGACGGCTTTCCCGTGACCTTCCTGGATACCGCGGGGCTGAGAGAGACGGATGACGTGGTCGAGGCAATCGGCGTGGCCCGTGCGCGTGACAGGGCCAGGCAAGCGGATCTGAGGGTCTTTCTTGCAGCTGAAACGGACGTTGAAACGTCGCTATGGCAAGAGGGTGATATTCGATTCACGCCAAAGGCCGACCTGGTTAAAGATGAGCCTCAGTCAATTTCGGGCCGAACGGGCCAGGGGATTGATTCTCTCCTGCGTCACCTGTCGACCGTGTTTGCCGACCGGATCGTTGGCAGTGGCCTGGCCATTCGCGAACGCCACCGCGTCGCGCTGGCGTCTGCCGCAGATGCCTTGGACGCGGCGCTGCCTTTGATTGCCCAAGGTCCGGTCACCTATGATATAGCTGCCGAAGAACTCCACCGGGGGATTCGCGCGCTGCATATGCTGATCGGGCGTGTGGATGTGGAAACGGTGCTCGGTGAGATCTTCTCGAGCTTTTGCGTCGGCAAGTAAGGAGTGTTTCACGTGAAACATCTGGATTTCGATGTCATCGTCGTTGGTGGCGGCCATGCGGGGACCGAGGCCGCCCATGCGTCAGCGCGCATGGGGGCCCGAACCGCGCTGGTTACGCTCAAGCGTGCCGGTATCGGCGTGATGTCCTGCAATCCTGCGATTGGCGGGCTGGGCAAAGGCCACCTGGTGCGCGAGATTGATGCACTGGATGGTGTCATGGGTCGTGTCGCCGATGCAGCCGGGATCCAGTTTCGGCTGCTGAACCGCCGAAAGGGGCCGGCCGTTCAGGGACCCCGCGCGCAGTCGGACCGCAAGGTCTACCGGGAACGGATGCTGCAGGTGACCGAAGCCCAGCCGCAACTTGCCATCTTAGAAGGTGAAGTTGTCGATTTCCGTCTGGACGGAGAGCGCATCGCCGGCGTTGTGCTGGCAGACGGCTCCGAGCTGTCGTCTCGGGCGGTTGTTCTGACCACGGGCACCTTCCTGAAGGGTGTCATCCATATCGGCGACGTGAGCCGTCCCGGAGGTCGAATGGGCGACGACCCGTCCGTGCGCCTGGCCGAGCGGCTCAATGACATGGGACTTCTGATGGGGCGGCTCAAGACGGGGACCCCGCCCCGTCTGCGCAGTTCGACCATCGCTTGGGACAAGCTGGAAAGCCAACCGGGCGACGATGAGCCGGTGATGTTCTCGTTCCTGTCCAAGCGGCCGGAGATCGCGCAGGTGTCCTGCGGGATCACCCACACGAACGCGCAAACACATGACATCATTCGGGAAAACCTTGCTCGCTCCGCGATGTACGGGGGGCATATCGACGGAATCGGACCGCGCTACTGCCCCTCGATCGAGGACAAGATCGTGCGGTTCGCGGACAAGACCTCGCACCAGATCTTCCTCGAGCCCGAAGGACTGGACGCCGAAACTGTCTATCCCAACGGGATCTCGACCTCTTTGCCGCTCGATGTGCAAGAGGACTATGTGCATTCGATCTTCGGGCTCGAGGCGGCCGAGATCATGCAGCCCGGCTACGCCATCGAGTATGACTATGTCGACCCACGGTCCTTGGACCTGACGCTTTCGGTGCGGGACCAGCACGGGCTCTACCTGGCCGGCCAGATCAACGGCACGACCGGCTACGAAGAGGCGGCGGCACAAGGTATGGTCGCGGGCTTGAACGCTGCGGCGCGCGCCTTGAACCGGGACTCCGTCCAATTCAGCCGGACTGACAGTTACATCGGCGTGATGATTGACGACCTGACCACCCGCGGCGTGACGGAGCCCTATCGCATGTTCACATCCCGCGCCGAGTTTCGCTTGAGCCTTCGGGCGGACAATGCGGATCAACGGCTGACGGACATGGGCCGTAAGATCGGCTGCGTCGGGGATACGCGTTGGACCGCCTATTCCGCCAAGCATGCGGCGTTGGAACATGCGCGGGACCGGTTGCAAGCGCGGACTTTCACACCAAGCGAATTGCGGGATGCCGGGATCAAGGTGGGACAGGATGGCGCGCGCCGCTCGGCCTATGACGTGCTGGCATTTCCCGATGTTGACTTCGGTACCGTCCGTCAGCTCGACGGGTCTTGGAACGACATTCCGGCCGAGATCAGCCAGCAGCTCGAGCGGGATGCCCTTTATTCCAATTACATCGAGCGCCAGAAGCGCGAGGTTGAGGGCATGCGTCGCGACGAACAGCACGGGATTCCCGCAGATTTCGATTTCGGCGCGATTTCCGGCCTGTCCAACGAGTTGCGCACCAAGCTGGATCGGGTGCGACCTTCGACCTTGGCGCAAGCTGAGCGTGTCGAAGGAATGACGCCGGCTGCGCTGACGTTGATCCTTGCGAAACTCAGGCAGTCGAAACGTGAGCGCTCGGCATGACGGCGCCTGGCCTGGGGGATGTTTCACGTGAAACATTGGATCGTCTTGACGCGTTCGAAGCCCTGGTGGCGAAGTGGACGCGCAGGATCAACCTGGTCGCGCCATCAACCCTGCCCGACATTCGAACCCGCCACACCCTTGATTCGACACAGGTTTTCGACCTGGCACCACGAATTGCCCGTACTTGGGTGGATCTTGGCAGCGGCGGGGGCTTTCCCGGCATCATTTGTGCCATCCTCGCCAAAGACCTTGCGCCCGAGACGACCTTTCACCTGATCGAGTCGGATACGAGGAAGGCGACCTTCCTGCGCACCGCCATCCGGGACCTGGGCCTTCAGGCTCAGGTTCACGCAAGGCGCATCGAGCAGGTGCAGGACCTGAAGGCGGAGGTGGTGACCGCACGCGCCCTGGCCGACTTGGCCCGTTTGCTCGACCTGTCGGAGCCGTATCGCCAGGACGATACCGTCCTGTTGTTTCCCAAGGGTCAAAGCTGGCGATCCGAAGTCGAAGAGGCGCGGAATCATTGGTCATTCGACCTCGAAACCTGTACAAGTAAAACCAATCCAGCAGCTTCCATCCTCAAGATCACCGGAGTCGCGCGTGTCTGATTTTTCTTCGCCTGGCGGCACAAAAATCATCGCTATTGCCAACCAAAAAGGGGGTGTCGGCAAGACCACCACCACGATCAACCTGGGTGCAGCGCTGACCGAACTGGGTCAGAAGGTCCTTGTGATCGACCTCGATCCGCAGGGCAATGCCTCCACCGGCCTGGGTCTCGAGGCGCAGGATCGTGACCTGACGACCTACGAGCTGCTGCTCGACGATATCGACGTGCTCGAGGCGATCGTGCCGTCCGACACGCCCAACCTGTCGATCATCCCGGCCACGGTCGACTTGAGTTCGGCTGATATCGAGCTGATTTCGAACGAAAAGCGCAGCTTCCTGTTGCGGGATGCATTGCGCCAGGTGTCCCTGGCTCAGATGAACTGGGATTACATCCTGATCGACTGCCCGCCGTCGCTGAACCTTCTGACCGTGAACGCTTTTGTTGCGGCGGACAGCGTGCTTGTCCCGCTGCAAAGCGAGTTCTTCGCGCTCGAAGGGCTCAGTCAGCTCATGTTGACGATCCGCGAGATCCGGCACAGCGCGAACCCTGCCTTGCGGATCGAGGGCGTCGTCCTGACCATGTACGACATCCGCAACAAGCTGTCGCAGCAGGTCGAGGCGGATGCGCGCGACAACCTGGGCCAGCTGGTGTTCCAGACCGTGATCCCGCGCAATGTCCGTGTCAGCGAGGCGCCGTCCTACGCGATGCCGGTGCTGAGCTATGACACGAATTCGAAGGGCGCGATGGCCTATCGCAGCCTCGCCCACGAACTGATGAAGAATAACGCCACGCTGGCGGCCTGAGGAGACGCAGATGAACGACAGGACAAAGACCCGCGGGCTGGGCCGCGGCCTTTCCGCGCTTATGGCAGATGTGGGCCCGGTTGAGCAGCAGGGCGAAGCCCGTCGGGCAGAGGCGATGGTCCCGGTCGAAAAGATCTTCCCGAATCCTGACCAACCGCGTCGCACCTTCACGCCCGACCAGCTGGACGACCTGGCCAATTCGATCCGCACCAAGGGCGTGATCCAGCCGCTGATCGTGCGCGCCCGCCCAGAGCAACCCGGCACCTATGAAATCGTGGCCGGCGAACGTCGCTGGCGCGCTGCCCAACTGGCGCAACTGCATGAATTGCCCGTGCTGGTGCGCAATTTTACGGATACCGAAGTTCTTGAAGTCGCGATCATCGAGAACATCCAACGCGAGAACCTCAACCCGATCGAAGAAGCGGCGGGCTATCGTCAGCTGATGGACCGGTTCGGCCATACGCAGGAGAAGATGGCCGAAGCGCTTGGCAAAAGCCGCAGCCATATCGCCAACCTGCTCCGTCTGCTGAACCTTCCCGGCGAAGTGATCGAAATGGTGCGCGACGGGGATCTCACCGCCGGCCATGCCCGGACGCTGATCACCTCCGAGAACCCGGTGGGCCTGGCGCAGCAGATCGTCTCGCGCGGGCTGTCGGTGCGAGAGGCCGAGAAACTGGCCAAGGGGCCGGTTGCCCCGAAACCCGCCGCGCCCCGCCCGCCGAAATCGGAAAAGGATGCCGACACCCGCGCGATCGAAGGCGACCTGAGCGCCACGCTGAAGATGAAGGTCAGCATCGACCACAAGCCGGGGACCGAAGGCGGCACGGTGACGATCACCTACCAGACGCTGGAAGAGCTCGACGATCTCTGCCGGATGCTCAGCGGCGGCTGAGCCTCACATATTGGGCCGCGTCCAGATGAAGATCAGCACGCAGCCCAGCGTCACGGCCTGGATCGCCAGAACGACGGTCTTGACGTCGAGGTAGAGCGACAGCCCGAAAACCGCCGCGATAGAGACAGTGGCCCAGCGTTTCGCGCTGGGCCGGATCGCACCAGAGCGGTTCCAATCCTCGATCATCGGACCAAAGACGCGGTGCTCGATCAGCCAGGCGTGCATCTTCTCGGAGGAGCGGGCAAAGCAGAACGCGGCCAGCAGCATGAAGGGCACGGTGGGCAACAGCGGCAACACCACGCCGATCAGCCCCAGCCCGAGGGCGGTCAATCCGCACAGGAACCAGATCGGCCGCATATCCGCTTACTCCACGACCAGTTCACGCAGCACCGCGTTCAGCAGCACCCGCCCCTGCTGCGTCGCGATCAGCCGGGGGCCAGGCTTCAGCATCCCCATTTCCGTCAGCCTGTCGATGGCATTTGGGTTCAAAGGCGCCCCGTTCAGCGCGGCAAAGCGCGCCGGATCGATCCCCTCGCCCAGCCGCATGCCCATCAAAAGCATCTCGAGCGCCTGTTCGGTGCCGTCCAGCACCTCCCAGCTTTCACTTTTCCCATGAATACTCAAATTTTCCAGCCACTTGCCAGGAATACGCTCGGCCTCGGTGGCGTGCTTCACCCCGTCAAGTGTCACCCGCCCATGGGCACCCGGCCCAATGCCCACGTAATCGCCGTAGCGCCAATAGACCAGGTTGTGCCGGCTCTCCGCGCCGGGTCGCGCGTGGTTCGAAACCTCGTAGTTGAGCAAACCGGCTTCGCCACATAGATCTTGTGTCAGATCATACATGTCGGCGGAGATATCTTCGTCCGGCAGACCATGTAGTCCGCCGCGCGCAAAGCGGTCGCCAAAGGCGGTGCCCGGCTCGATCGTCAGCTGGTACATCGACAGGTGATCGACGGCCATCTCAAGCGCCTCGGTCAGCTCCGACCGCCAATCGTGCAAAGTCTGATCCTGCCGGGCATAGATCAGGTCGAAACTCACCCGGTCGAACTGCGCGCGGGCGATGTCGAAAGCGGCGCGGGCCTCTTCGACCGAATGCAGACGACCCAGACGGCGCAAATCGCGGTTGTTCAGAGCCTGAATGCCCATCGAAACCCGGTTCACGCCCGCCTGGGCATAACCCCGGAACCGTCCCGCCTCGACCGAGCCGGGGTTGGCTTCCAGCGTCACCTCGAGGTCATTGGCCAAAGGCCAGGCGCGGCGGACGGCGGTCAGCACGGCATCGACTGTCTCGGGCGCCATCAGCGACGGGGTGCCCCCGCCAAAGAACACGGAATTCAGCACGCGCGGGCCGGTCAGGGCGGCCATGCGCTCGATCTCGGCCACGTAGGCCGCCGCCCAGCGATCCTGGTCGATGAAGGCGGCGACGTGGGAGTTGAAATCGCAATAGGGGCATTTCGACTGGCACCAGGGCCAGTGGATATAAAGGCCGAAGCCTCCGTTCTGCCAATCCTCAGCCAAAACAGGCCGCGATCAGTTTCTTCAGCGCATCCGCCCGGTGCGAAATGCGGTTCTTTTCCGCCGGGTCCATCTCGCCCAGCGTGATGTCGTAGCCGTCGGGCATGAACATCGGGTCATAGCCATGGCCCTGCATCCCGCGCATCGGCCAGACGCATTGCCCGTCGATCTTGCCCTCGAACACCTCGTCATGCCCGTCGGGCCAGGCCAGCACCAGGGTCGAGCGGAACCGCGCCGTATGCGGCTGCGGCTTGCCCGACGCGATCAGCAGGTCATGCGTCTTGGTCATCGCCATGACGAAATCGCGCCCGTTGCCGGTTTCGGCCCAGTCGGCCGTGTTGACACCGGGCGCGCCGTCCAGCGCGTCCACCTCGATACCGCTGTCGTCGGAGAGCGCCGGCAGCCCCGTCGCCTTTGCGGCGGCATGGGCCTTGATCCGGGCATTGCCGACGAATGTCGTCTCGGTCTCGACCGGTTCAGGCAGGTCCATGGCCTTGGCGCCGATCACCTCGACGCCAAAGGGGGCCAGCAGCGCCTCCATCTCTTCCAGCTTGCCCGCGTTATGCGTGGCAAAAAGGATCCGGTCGCCCGAGAACTTGCGGCTCATGCGCAGGCGGCCTTCTGGATCGCGACCAGCTCCTTCACGCCCTTGTCCGCAAGGTCTATGAGGCTGTTCATCTGGTCGCGCGAAAAGGTGGAGCCCTCGGCGCTCATCTGCACCTCGATCAGCTTGCCTGACGCGGTCATGATGAAATTGCCGTCCACGCCGGCCTCGGAGTCCTCGGGGTAGTCGAGGTCCAGCACCGGCTGGCCGGCATAGATGCCGCAGCTGACGGCCGCGACCGGATCGGTGAGCGGATCGCTGACCACGTCGCCGACCTTCATCAGCTTGTTGACGGCCAGTTTCAGGGCGACCCAGCCGCCGGTAATCGAGGCGCAGCGCGTCCCGCCATCGGCCTGGATCACGTCGCAATCGACGACGATTTGCCGTTCGCCCAGCGCGACGCGGTCGACACCGGCGCGCAAGGAGCGGCCGATCAGGCGCTGGATCTCGACCGTGCGGCCGCCCTGCTTGCCCGCTGCCGCCTCGCGCCGCATCCGCGATGTGGTGGAACGGGGCAGCATGCCGTATTCGGCGGTGACCCAGCCCAGCCCCGTGCCCTTGATAAAGGGCGGCACCCGCGCCTCGACCGTGGCGGTGCACAGCACATGGGTGTCCCCGACCTTGATCAGGCAGGACCCCTCGGCGTGTTTCGTGACCCCGGTTTCGATTGAAACCGGCCGCATTTCACTTAGATCTCTTCCCGAGGGGCGCATGGGCTATCCTTTCGTCTGTCGCGCCCGGAATACGCGGGCAAGGGCCGGGTTCGCAACCCCGATTGACCTTTCCGCCCGTGCCGCTTTAATGGCCCATCGGATGGACAGGGGCTTATGACAGATACGTCGAAAATCCTGAACGAGATGAACGAGCGCTCGCGCGAGGTCTTTCGCCGCGTGGTCGAAGGCTACCTCGACAACGGGGAGCCCGTGGGCAGCCGCACCCTGACCCGCACGCTGTCGGAAAAGGTCAGCGCCGCGACGGTGCGGAACGTGATGCAGGATCTCGAGTTCCTGGGCCTGCTCGACAGCCCGCATGTCAGCGCAGGCCGGGTGCCGACGCAGCTGGGGCTGCGGATGTTCGTGGACGGTCTGCTCGAGGTCGGCGATCTCAGCGCCGAGGACCGCGAGCATCTCGACAGCACCATGGGCGGCGGCAACGACCCGACCAGCCTGCTGGACCGGGTGGGTCATGCGCTGTCGGGCGCGACCCATGGCGCGTCCCTGGTGCTGGCGCCCAAGCACGAGGCGCCGATCAAGCATATCGAATTCGTCAGCCTTGGCCCCGACCGCGCGCTGGTCGTGCTGGTCTTTGCCGATGGGCATGTCGAAAACCGCCTGTTCTCCCCGCCCCTCGGGCAGACGCCCTCGTCGATGCGCGAGGCGGCGAACTTTCTGAACGCGCTGGCCGAGGGTCGGACGCTGAGCGAGCTGCGCGAGGTCATGAAGACCGAGATCACGCGCCGCCGGCAGGAGATCGACAGCCTCGCCCGCGACCTCGTGGAAAGCGGGCTGGCCCTGTGGGAGAACGAGGGCGAAGGGACCGAGCGACTCATCGTCCGTGGCCGTGCCAACCTGCTGGGGTCCGAGGCCGAGGAAGAGGACCTCGAGCGCATCCGGACGCTGTTTGACGATCTAGAACGCAAGCGCGACATCCAGGAGTTCCTCGAACTCACGCAATCCGGCGAGGGGGTGCGCATTTTTATCGGGTCCGAGAACAAACTTTTCTCACTTTCGGGTTCCTCTCTGGTGGTGTCTCCCTATATGAACGCGGACCGAAAGATCATCGGCGCGGTGGGCGTGATCGGCCCGACCCGCCTGAACTATGGACGTATCGTCCCAATCGTGGATTACACGGCTCAGCTGGTGGGACGGCTGATGTCCGACCGAAGTCAGAGGTAGTGAAATGGCAGACAAGGCAGACGATTTCCTGGACGACATCGACGCCGCGGCAAACGAGGAATTTGCCGACGACATGGCCGAGATCGACAGCGACGCAGCCGACCTGGACGAGCTGAAGGCAGAGCGGGACGCGCTGCGCGACAAGTGGATGCGCGCGCTGGCCGACGCCGAGAACGCGCGCAAGCGGTCCGACAAGGACCGGCGCGAGGCGCAGCAATACGGCGGGTCGAAACTGGCCCGCGACCTGCTGCCGGTCTATGACAACCTCAAGCGCGCCGTCGAATCGGCCTCCAAGGCCGAAAGCGACGACCAGGCCGCGCTGATCGAGGGCGTGCAGCTGACCCTGCGCGAGCTGACCAACGTGCTGAAGAAACACGGCGTGACCATCATCACGCCCGAGGTTGGCGACAAGTTCGACCCGAACCAGCACGAAGCCATGTTCGAGGCGCCCCTGCCCGGCACCAAGGCCGGCGAGATCATCCAGGTTTCGGCCGAGGGCTTCATGCTCTACGACCGCCTGCTGCGCCCCGCGCAGGTCGGCGTGTCCAGCTTCACGGGCTAAGCGATGCGGGCCGCGCGGGATATCCTCGCGCGGCTCTTTTGTTTCGTGGTCTTCGCGCTGCCCGTCGCGGCGCAGGATTACCCCGGCTATTCCGAGCTTTACGTCAACGATTTCGCCGACCTGCTGGACGACCGGCAGGAGGATGAGATCCGCACAAAGCTGCAGGAACTGCGCGACGAAGCGGGCATCGAGTTCACCTTGGTCACCATCGGCACCATGTCCGACTACGGCCATGACGGCGCGATCGAGCCCTTTGCCACCGGTCTCTTCAACACCTGGGGCGTCGGTGACGCGCAGCGCAACGATGGCGTCATGATGCTGGTCGCCGTCTACGACCGGGTCATGCGGATCGAGGTCGGCTCGGGCTATGGCACCTCCAAGGACGCCCCGATGAAGGAGATCATCGAAGAGCGCATCCTGCCGCTGTTCCGCCAGGACGATTACGCCGCCGGGATCGAGCGCGGCGTGGATTACGTGATCCACGATCTCACCGGATCCTGGCCGGGCGAATACGATGTGGGCGGGGTCAGAAAGCTTTGGAACCGGGTCAAGTCGGGCGCCGGTTCCGTGGTCGAGACACTGGGCAACTGGCTGCTCTTGCTGCTCGCGCCCGTCGGCGTCGCCGGCGCATTCCTGCTGCGGCGCATTCATCGCAACCGCCCCCGCATTTGCCCCAATGACGGGGCCAAGATGGAACGGCTGGACGAATTTTCCGACGACCGGCACCTCAGCAAGGGCCAGATCCTGGAAGAGACGTTGAAATCCGTGGACCACGATGTCTGGGTCTGCCCGAGATGCGATCACGTGACGATTGAGAGCTACATGTCCTGGTTCAGTTCCTACGGGGCCTGCCACGCATGCAAGTTCAAGACGCTGCATGGGGATTCGACCATCCTGCAAGCCGCGACGACCAGCTCGACCGGCACGCGGCGGATCGACTACCACTGCCAGCATTGCAACAACCGCTACTCCGAAACCCAGATCATCCCGCGCGAGTCTGACTCGTCTTCGTCGTCAGGCAGTTCCTTCGGCGGCGGATCGTCCTCGGGCGGCGGAGCCAGCGGAAGCTGGTAGGAACAGTCTCTAACTCGCCCGACATGGCCTATTTCAGCAGGTCCTTCAACTCGTAGACCAGTCGCAGCGCCTCCATCGGGGTCATGTCGTCGGGCAGCACGGTTTTCAGCCTGGCCTCGACCGCGCTCTCCTGTTTCGGCTGCGGTCTCGGCGCGGGCATGGCGGCAAACAGCGGCAGGTCGTCGATCAGCGCCTTGTGGCTTGGCCCTTCCCGCTCGCCCTTCTCCAGCGCTTCCAACACCACACGGGCGCGTTCCACGACCTTCGGCGGCAGCCCGGCCAGCTGCGCGACCTGCACGCCGTAGCTGCGATCCGCCGCGCCCTTGCGGACCTCGTGGAGAAAGATGATCTCCCCCTCCCACTCCTTGACGGCAACGGTGGCGTTGTCGACGCGGTCCAGCTTGCCCGACAGCGCGGTCATCTCGTGGTAATGGGTCGCGAAGAGGGCGCGGCAACGGTTCACCTCGTGCAGGTTCTCCAGCGTCGCCCAGGCGATGGACAGCCCGTCATAGGTCGCCGTCCCGCGCCCGATCTCGTCGAGGATCACAAGCGCACGGTCGTCGGCCTGGTTCAGGATCGCCGCCGTCTCGACCATCTCGACCATGAAGGTTGAGCGGCCGCGCGCCAGGTCGTCGCTGGCGCCGACCCGGCTGAACAATTGACTGACAAGGCCGATATGCGCCGATTCAGCCGGAACGAATGACCCCATCTGCGCCAGCAGTGCGATCAGCGCGTTCTGGCGCAGGAAGGTCGATTTACCTGCCATGTTCGGGCCGGTCAGCAGCCAGATCGCGCTGTCGGAAAGATCGCAATCATTGGCGATGAAGGGCGCGCCGCCCTGCCCGCGCAGCGCTTGTTCCACGACCGGATGACGCCCGCCCTGGATCTCGAAGGCGCGGCTGTCGTCCACCCGTGGCCGCGCCCAATCCTCGGCGCGCGCAAGCTCGGCCAGCGCCACGGCCAGGTCAAACTCGGCCAGTGCCCGGGCGGCGTCTCCTATCTGCGCGGCGGAGTCCAGGATTGCGCCTTTCAGGCTGTCATAGAGACGCTTTTCGATCTCCAGCGCCCGGTTGCCGGCGTTGAGGATCCGCGTCTCCATCTCGCTCAACTCGACCGTCGTGAAGCGCACCTGGTTGGCGGTGGTCTGGCGGTGGATGAAGGTCTCGCTCAGCGGCGCCGAGAGCATCTTTTGCGCGTGGGTCGCCGTCGTTTCGATGAAATAGCCAAGAACGTTGTTGTGCTTGATCTTCAGGCTCTGGATGCCGGTCCGGGTCGCGTAGTCCTGCTGCATCCGTGCGATCACGCCGCGCCCCTCGTCGCGCAGCTCGCGCGCCTCGTCGAGGTCGCTGTCGTAGCCGGGCGCGATATAGCCGCCGTCGCGCGTCAGCAGCGGCGGTTCCGCCACCAGCGCATCGCCCAGGAGGGTCAGAAGGTCATCATGGCCGGTCAGCGCATGGGTGGCCTGGGTCAGCAGTTCCGGCAGGTCTTCGCCCGTGCATCGGTCGGCCAGCTGCACGGCCTGTTCCAGCCCGTTGCGCACCGCGGCCAGATCACGCGGGCCGCCACGATCCAGCGCAAGGCGGCTGAGCGCGCGGTCGAGATCGGGGACCTTGCGCAGGGCGTCGCGCAGGTCGGCCGCCAGCCGGGCATCGGCGCCCATGGCCGATACCGCGTCCAGACGATTTGTGATCACATTCACGTCGAGCGATGGCGAGGACAGCCGCCGTTCCAGCAGACGCGCCCCGGCGGCGGTCACCGTCCGATCGATGGCAGCCAGCAAAGACCCGGCCCGGCCCCCGGACATGGAGGCGGTAATCTCGAGGTTGCGCCGTGTGGCGGCGTCGATCTGCATGGTCCCGCCCGTCGCCTCGCGCACCGGCGGGCGCAGCAGCGGCAGTTTGCCCTTTTGCGTGATGTCGAGGTAATCGACGATCGCGCCCATGGCCGACACCTCGGCGCGGCCGAACGACCCGAAGGCGTCCAGCGCGCCGATCTTGTAGAGCGCCAGGATGCGCTTTTCGGCCGAGGTGCTGTCGAAGGACGCGCGGGACAGCGGGGTCAGCGCCGTACCCGATTCAGTCACTAATTCGTGCCAATCCGCCTCTGACGCCTCGGAGATCAGGAGCTCGGAGGGACGCAGCCGCGCCAGTTCCGGCCCCAGCCGGACGGGGGCCAGCGGCATCACGTGAAACGCGCCCGTGGAAATATCGACCCAGGCCAGCGCCGCGTCGTCCCGCACCTGCGCGAAGGCGGCGAGGAAGTTGTGGCGCCGCGCCTCGAGCAGCGATTCCTCGGTCAGCGTGCCGGGCGTGACCAGCCGCACCACGCCGCGGTTGACCACCGACTTCGACCCGCGTTTTTTCGCTTCTTCCGGGCTTTCCAGCTGCTCGCCCACGGCCACGCGAAAGCCCTTGCGGATCAGCGTCAGCAGGTAGCCTTCGGCCGCATGCACCGGCACGCCGCACATGGAGATATCTTCGCCCAGGTGCTTGCCGCGCTTGGTCAGGGCGATGTCCAGAGCTTCGCTGGCGGCCACGGCGTCGTCAAAGAACAGCTCGTAGAAATCGCCCATGCGATAGAACAGCAGCGCGTCGGGGTGCTGCTCCTTGATCTCGAGATATTGCGCCATCATCGGCGTGACGCCAGCGGCCTGCTTGCTCACGACCTGTCCCCTGCCCGTGCCGGTTATTTCGGCGGAACTTATCGTTCCGACCCCGACGGTGAAAGGCGAAATCGCCCGGTTGAGCGGGGCCGCGTTTCCCCGTAAGGATCGCCGGACCGAAGCGGGAGGGACGACCTTGGCCAAGACACGCATCACGCGCGAAGAAGCGCTTGCCTTTCACCTGGAACCGACGCCGGGCAAGTGGGAGGTCCAGGCCACGGTCCCCATGACCACGCAGCGCGACCTGAGCCTGGCCTATAGCCCAGGCGTGGCCGTACCCTGTGAGGATATCGCGGCAAATCCCGAGCTGGCCTATGACTACACCAACAAGGGCAACCTGGTCGCCGTGATCTCGAACGGGACTGCGGTGCTGGGCCTCGGCAACCTCGGCGCACTGGGGTCCAAGCCGGTGATGGAGGGCAAGTCGGTTCTGTTCAAGCGCTTCGCCGACGTGAACTCGATCGATATCGAGCTGGATACCGAGGACCCGGATGAATTCTGCAAGGCCGTGCGTCTGATGGGGCCGACCTTTGGCGGCATCAACCTCGAGGACATCAAGGCGCCCGAGTGTTTCATCATCGAGCAGCGTCTCAAGGAAGAGATGGATATCCCCGTCTTTCACGACGACCAGCACGGCACGGCGGTGATCTGCGCGGCGGGGCTGATCAACGCGCTTTACCTGCACGACAAGAAGATCGAGGACGTGAAGATCGTCCTCAACGGCGCCGGCGCGGCCGGGATCGCCTGTATCGAGCTGCTGAAGTCGATGGGCGCCAAGCACGAGAACTGCATCGTCTGCGACACCAAGGGCGTCATCTACCAGGGCCGGACCGAGGGTATGAACCAGTGGAAATCGGCCCATGCGATCAAGACCGAACTGCGCACGCTGGAAGAGGCGATGCAGGGCGCAGACGTCTTCCTGGGTGTCTCGGTCAAGGGTGCCGTAACGCAGGACATGGTCAAGGCGATGGCGGACAACCCGGTCATTTTCGCCATGGCAAACCCCGACCCCGAGATCACGCCCGAAGAGGCGCATGACGTGCGGGCCGATGCCATCGTGGCGACCGGGCGCAGCGATTACCCGAACCAGGTCAACAACGTGCTTGGGTTCCCCTACCTCTTCCGCGGCGCGCTCGACATCCATGCCCGGGCGATCAACGACGAAATGAAGATCGCCTGCGCCCAGGCGCTGGCCGAACTGGCGCGCGAGGATGTGCCGGACGAGGTCGCGATGGCCTATGGCCGCAAGCTGGCCTTCGGCCGGGATTACATCATCCCCACGCCCTTCGATCCGCGGCTGATCTGGCGCATCCCCTCGGCCGTGGCGCGGGCGGGCATGGACACGGGCGCCGCGCGGCGGCCCATCGTGGACATGGACGCCTACGAGCTGACGCTCAAGGCGCGGATGGATCCCACGGCTTCGATCCTGCAGTCGATCAACGCGCGGGCCCGCAAGGCGCAGGCAACGATGATCTTTGCCGAAGGCGATGATCCGCGCGTGCTGCGCGCGGCGGTGATGTACCAGCGCACCGGCTTCGGCAAGGCGCTGGTCGTCGGCCGCGACGCGGATGTGAAGGCCAAGCTGGAAGCGGCGGGTCTGGCCGACGCCTTCCGCGAGCTCGAGATCGTCAACGCCGCCAACACCTCGCACCTGGGGACCTACAAGGAGTTCCTGTACAAGCGGCTCCAGCGCAAGGGCTACGACATGACCGACGTGCACCGGCTGGCGGCGCGCGACCGGCACGTGTTCGCCGCGCTGATGCTGGCACATGGGCATGGCGACGGGATGATCACCGGCGCGACGCGGAAATCGGCCCATGCGCTGGACCTGATCAACCACGTCTTCGATGCGGATGCCCAGCATGGCGCGGTCGGCATCACGGCGATCCTGCACAAGGGGCGCATCGTGTTCATCGCCGACACGCTGGTGCATGAATGGCCGGACGAACATGACCTGGCGACCATCGCGATCCAGGCGGCCTCGGTCGTCAAGGACCTGGGCCTCGAGCCGCGCGTCGCCTTCGTCAGCTTTTCGACCTATGGCTACCCGGTGTCGGAGCGGGCGGAAAAGATGCACCTGGCCCCCGGCGTCCTGGACAAGATCGGCGTGGATTTCGAATACGACGGCGAGATGACCGTGGACGTGGCGCTGAACACCCATGCGGCGGCCGCCTACCCGTTCCAGCGCCTGTCGGGCCCGGCGAACATCCTGGTGGTGCCGGCGCGGCATTCGGCCTCGATCAGCGTCAAGTTGATGCAGGAGATGGCGGGCGCCACGGTGATCGGGCCGATCCTGGCGGGCGTCGGCAAGCCGATCCAGATCTGTTCGACGAACGCGACGGCGACGGATATCCTGAACATGGCGATGCTCGCGGCCTGCGAGGTGGGCTGACCGCGCGGGGCGCGGTGCCTCCGGCGGGAGTATTTCGGGAATAATGAAAGGGAGGGGCGGCGCATGACCATCTGGAATCTCGGGTCGATCAATGCCGACCTGTTCTACGACCTGCCGCGTCTGCCCCGCCCGGGCGAGACGATCGCCTGTGACCGGCTGACCAAGGGGCTGGGCGGCAAGGGGGCCAACATGTCCGTCGCCGCCGCGCGGGCCGGGGCGCGGGTGTGCCACATCGGCGCCGTGGGGCCGGATGGCGCCTGGGCGATGGAGCGGCTGCTGGAATACGGCGTCGACACGCGGCACATCGCCCGCGTCGGCGCGGCCACCGGCCATGCGCTGATCCTGCTGGATGCCGACGGTGAGAACTCCATCGTGATCTTTGCCGGGGCCAACCGCGCGCTGAGTGACGAGATGATCGGCGCACCGCTGTCCGAGGCGGATGCGGGCGATCTGCTGGTGATGCAGAACGAGACCTCTCACCAGGCCTATGCCGCCGAGTTGGGGTCGAAACTGGGGCTGCGGGTGGCCTATGCCGCCGCGCCCTTCGACGCCGCCGCGGTGACGCAGCTGCTGCCCTTCGTCGACCTGCTGTTCATGAACGAGGTGGAGGCGGCGCAGCTGAAGGAAGCGACCGGCAAGTGGCCCGAGGAGCTGGGCGTCGCCGACGTGATCGTCACGCTGGGCGCGCGTGGCTGCCGGTGGTACGGGCCCGAGGGGGTGGAGGAGTTCGGCGCCCCCAAGGTCACGGCCGTCGACACGACCGGGGCAGGCGATACCTTTACCGGCTACGTGCTGGCCGGGCTCGACCGGGGGATGGAGATGGCCGATGCCATCGGGCAGGCCACCCGCGCCGCCGCGCTGATGGTCACGCGCCATGGCACCGCCGACGTGATCCCCGACCTCAAGGAGGTGCGGGCCTTTCGCGCCTGAGCCCTAGCTTCCCGCGAAGGGCGCCGCGTCGCCCCAAAGCTGGCGCACCCGCTGGTCGCGCCCGCAGGCGTCGCGATAGCGCTTGTAGGCATCCGACTGCTGGATCGGGCCAAAGCGCGTCAGCACGCGGTTGCTGCCCTTGTAGTAATCCTGGTGGTAGTCCTCGGCCTCGTAGAACCGGCCCAGCGTCAGGACCGGCGTCACGATCTTCTGGCCCAGGGCGCGCTGTGCCTCGGCCTTGGCCTGCTCGGCCAGGGTCTTTTGCGCCTGTGTAGAGACGAAAACCGCCGTCCGGTAGCTGTCGCCCCGATCACAGAACTGCCCGCCCGCATCCGTCGGATCGACCGAGCGGAAGAAGAGGTTCAAGAGCTGCGCGCGGCTGACCACCGAGGGGTCGAACCGGATCTCGGCCGCCTCGTAATGCCCGGTGCCACCGCGCGTCACCTGCTTGTAGGTCGGGTTCTGGACCGAGCCGCCGGTATAGCCCGACACGACCTCGCGCACGCCCTTTACCTTTTCGAAATCCGCCTCGACGCACCAGAAGCAGCCGCCCGCGACGACCAGGGTTTCCGAGGCGGCGGCCTCGACCGGGTGCGCACGGGCAAAGAGGCCCAGCGCGATCGCAATGGCCAGAAGGATCGGTTTCACGGTGCTCAAGCGGGTCGACATGGCAATACTCCTTTCGGGCAGCATGGGCGCCGGGACGGTTTCACTCAACACAACCGGGCGTGAGGTCACGGGGTGTTGACGGATGGAAACAATCGCACCCTCCCCTACATCAGGCAGCTGGACAGGCGCAGCGCGGCGTGATTCCGTGCGCATATGAACAGATCGCTTCCCTTTGTCGTGACCGCGCTGGTCACGCTTGGCTCCGCCATCATCCTGCTGGGGATGGGCCGGGCGCCCTGGTGCCCCTGCGGCTATGTCCTGCCGTGGTACGGGCCGCTGGGCACGGACCAGGGCAACATGCACCTGACGGACTGGTATACGCCCAGCCATATCATCCACGGCATCCTGTTCTTTGGCGCGCTCTTGCTGGTGGCGCGACGGATGCCGCTGGGCTGGCGGCTGGTGATCGCCACGCTGGTCGAGGCCGCATGGGAGGTGACCGAGAACACCAACATGGTGATCGACCGCTACCGCGAAGTCACCGTCTCGGCCGATTACAACGGTGATTCGGTGCTGAACTCGATGGTGGACATCGTCGCCATGTGGCTGGGGTTCTGGCTGGCGCGCAAACTGCCGGTCTGGGCGACCGTGGCGGTGGTGATCGGGTTCGAGGCGCTGACGATGCTGCTGATCCGCGACGGGCTGGCGCTGAATGTCCTGATGCTGGTCGCGCCAAGCCAGGCGGTGCTGGACTGGCAGGCCGGCGCCCCCTAGCGTGCGGTCATGACAGAGCATGTGACGACCCACCAGGCGCAGGAAGATGCGCGCAACGAAGACATCCTGATCTGGGTGAACGGGGTGCTGAAACCCAAGGCCGAGGCCCTGGTCAGCGTCTATGACAGCGGCTTCATGCTGGGCGACGGCGTGTGGGAGGGGCTGCGGTTGTATGATGGCCGCTGGTCGTTCATCGACGAACACATGGACCGGCTTTACGAGGCGGCCAAGGCCATCGACCTCGACATCGGGATGACGCGGCAAGAGCTGATTTCCGCCCTGTCAGAGACGCAAGCAGCCAATGAGATGCAGACCGACGCCCATTGCCGTCTGATGGTCACGCGGGGGGTCAAGACCCGACCCTTCCAGCATCCCGGCCTGTCGCGGCAGGGCCCGACCATCGTGATCCTGATGGAGCATTCGAAGCCCTCGATCCCGCGCCCGATCCGGCTGGCGACCGTGCCGCATCTCCGGGGTCAGCCGATGACGCAGGACCCCAAGCTGAACTCGCATTCCAAGCTGAACTGCATTCTCGCCTGTATCGCCGCCGAAAAGGCCGGCGCGGACGAGGCGCTGATGCTGGACGTGCATGGTTTCGTGAACACGACGAACGCCTGCAACTTCTTCATCGTGCGGAAGGGCGAGGTTTGGACCTCGACCGGGGATTACTGCATGAACGGGATCACGCGGGCCAAGGTGATCGACCTCTGCCGCGCCAATGACATCCCGGTGTTCGAACGGAATTACTCGCTGGTCGATACCTATGGTGCGGACGAGGCCTTTCTGACCGGCACCTTCGGCGCGCAAACCCCGGTGGGTGTGATCGACGGGCGGCAGATCGGCGACGGGCAGATGGGGCCGGTCACGCAGCGGCTGCGCGATCTCTACAAGGCGCTGGTCAGCCCATGAAGCTGGCGATGTGGTCCGGGCCGCGGAACCTGTCGACGGCGATGATGTACAGCTTTGCCCAGCGCGCGGATTTCACCGTCAGCGATGAGCCGTTCTATGCCGCCTACCTGGCGCAGACGGGTCTCGCGCATCCGATGCGGGCGGAGGTGATGGCCTCGCAGCCGCAGGACGCGGGGGACGTGGCGGCGCAGCTGGCCGGGCCGAACCCGGATGGCGCTGCGCATTGGTACCAGAAGCACATGACGCAGCACATGATCGAGGCCGTGCCGCGTGGCTGGATGGCCGAGGTGGTAAATGTCTTCCTGATCCGCCATCCCGCGCGGGTCGTGGCGAGTTTCGCCAAGGGATACGAGGCGCTGACGCTGGCCGATATCGGGTTCCTGCAACAGGTTGAGCTCTATGACCATGTCCGCGCGCTGGGCCAGTCGCCGGTAGTGGTGGACAGTGCCGATATCCGCGACGACCCCGAGGGGATGCTGCGCAGGCTCTGCGACGCGGTCGGCCTCAGCTGGGATCCGGCGATGCTGTCCTGGCCGGCGGGGCCGAAACCCTATGACGGGGTCTGGGCGCCGGTCTGGTACGGATCGCTGCATGGCTCGACCGGGTTCGCAGGGCCGGAGGGGCCGCTGCCCAGGCTGACCGGCAATGCTGCCGCGATGGCCGAAGCCGCCCTGCCCGCCTACGAGAAGATGAAAGCCGTCGCGCTGCACTGAGCCTTCCGCGCGAAGAGGCTTGATCGGCGACCCGCAAGGCGCGAGGATCACGGGCAAGGAGGCCGCCCATGGACCCGATTGCCATCGTCTACTACCTGGCTGTTTGCGCCGCACTCACCGTCTATTCGCCGCGCATCAAGTCGACCGGCCTGCGCATGGGGATCGGCGCCGGGGTGGGCATGGTCGCGGCAGGGGCGCTGCCGTACCTCAAGACGTTTGCGGGGTTCTGAGCCTTAGGGCTCGTAGCCGAACGCCTCGAAATCCCTTGCATAGAGACGTTTCACGATGCCTGTCGCGGTCTCGGTGTAATGCGCCTCCCGCGCCTCGGCGGCGCCTGTGCTGGGCGGGCCGCGACGTTTCACGGTTGTCACCGGCGCGCCGAAAATGCGGGTGGTGATCGTGGCTATCTCGTCTCCCAACCGCTCGAACCGGCCGATGTGGTCGAATTCCTCCGGGCGCAGCACCAGCCCGTCCAGCTGGGGCGCCCAGTGGTTGTCATCCATCAGCCCGACCTCGTCGAGGTAGATGCAGAACTGTTCGAAAGTCGGCGCATCCGTCCCGAACCGGGCCTTGAGCCAGCGCAGGGGCCGCTTGGCTTGTCGTCGTTTCCGCACGATCTTGTCGAGATACGCAGAAAGCGTGCGCGAATACGGATCGCGCACGATGCAGAAGGTGTAATAGCCCTCCAGCGCGGCGACCTCGGCGCGGCTCAGCTTCCACGGCCGGGCGAACCCGTGTTTCGACGCATCCACCGTGCCGCTGCCGCCGATCCCGACATGCAGCAGCGCGGTCACCGTGGAATTGGCGTTCTTGGGCAGACGGTTGTAGAGGAACCGATGCGCGTGGCTGATCGCGACGCGCATGTCGACCTCGGACAGCCAAAGCCCACCCCGGTAGGGATGGGCTTTGTAATACGGGCTGAGGCCATTGGCCGCCCCGATCAGCGCGCGATTGACCCCGTTCAGCCAGGGCAGATCGTATTGCGCCTGGGTCACGTCAGCCTTTCAGGCGACGATTCCGCGCGGCCAGCAGCTTGAGCCGCAGCGCGTTCAGCTGGATGAAGCCCTGCGCGTCCTTCTGGTCGTAGGCGCCGGCGTCCTCTTCGAAGGTCACGTGCTGTTCGGAATAAAGCGAATGATCCGACCAACGGGCCACGGTCCGCGCCGAGCCCTTGTAGAGCATCAGCTTGACGGTGCCGGTCACGTGCTCCTGGCTCTTGTCGATCAGGGCCTGCAGCATCTCGCGCTCGGGGGAGAACCAGAAGCCGTTGTAGATCAGCTCGGCATAGCGGGGCATGATCGAATCCTTGAGGTGACCCGCGCCGCTGTCCAGCGTGATCTGTTCGATCCCGCGATGCGCCTCGAGCAGGATGTCACCGCCCGGGGTCTCGTAGATGCCGCGCGACTTCATGCCCACGAAACGGTTTTCCACGAAGTCCAGCCGGCCGATGCCGTGCTTTTTGCCGTATTCGTTCAGCTTGGTGAGGATCGTCGCGGGCGACAGCGCCTCGCCGTTGATCGACACGGCGTCGCCCGACTCGAACCCGATCTCGATGTATTCCGGCGTGTCGGGCGCCTGGGTCACCGGATCGTCGGTGCGCTGGTAGACGTAATCGGGCGCCATCTCGCCCGGGTTCTCCAGCACCTTGCCCTCGGACGAGGTGTGCAGCAGGTTCGCGTCGACGCTGAACGGCGCCTCGCCACGCTTGTCCTTGGCGATCGGGATCTGGTTCGCCTCGGCAAACTCCAGCAGCTTGGTCCGCGAGGACAGATCCCATTCCCGCCAGGGCGCGATCACCTTGATGTCGGGGTTCAGCGCGTAAGCGCTGAGCTCGAACCGCACCTGGTCGTTGCCCTTGCCGGTCGCACCATGGGCCACGGCATCGGCGCCGGTCTCGGCCGCGATCTCGACCAGCCGCTTGGAAATCAGCGGCCGCGCAATCGAGGTGCCCAGCAGGTAGAGCCCCTCGTACACGGCGTTGGCGCGGAACATCGGGAAGACGAAGTCGCGCACGAATTCCTCGCGCACATCCTCGATAAAGATGTTCTCGGGCTTGATGCCCAGCATCTCGGCCTTCTTGCGTGCCGGGTCCAGCTCCTCGCCCTGGCCGAGGTCGGCGGTGAAGGTCACCACCTCGCAGCCGTACTCCGTCTGGAGCCACTTGAGGATGATCGAGGTGTCGAGGCCCCCGGAATAGGCCAGGACGACTTTCTTGGGCGCGGACATGGAAACTCCTTTCGGCATGAGCGTCCGCGCGATAGCGGGTTTTGCCGTGCGGGGCAAGGTGAACGCGTTGACGGCGGGCGGGCTGGCCCATAGCGTTCGCGAAAAGGTGGCACGAGGGATTTTCATGCAAGGTTGGAGCTTGTTCACCCATTCGGTGACGCTGGTGGTGCGCAATTGGCGCGATGCGCTCAAGATCGGTCTGGTGCCGATCGGGCTGTTCTTTGTCTGGCTGATGGTGGCGGTCGGCATGGGGCTGTCCTTTGCCAACGTGACCATGGGGCCGGGCGGCATGGGTGGCGACATGGGCGGCATGGGCGGCGCCGCCACGCCTGCCGGGGCGGGCGTGGCGGCGCTGCTGGCGCTGTTGACGGTGATCTTCGGCCTGGCGACCTTTCTCTGGGTTGTCGTGTCCTGGCACCGCTTCGTCCTGCTCGAGGAATACCCGCGCGGCTGGGTGCCGCCGTTCCGCGGCGACCTGGTGCTGGGCTATTTCGGGCGGCTCCTTTTGCTTCTCCTGCTGGGCTTCGTCCTGATGATCCCTGTGATTGTTGTCGCCTCGGGCTTCGTGGCGGCGATGGGCGAAGGCGGCGTCATGCTGCTCCTGCTGCTGGCGGTGCCGTTCTACGTCTTCATCCTGGTCAGCTATTACCGCCTGGCGATCATCCTGCCCGCCGGCGCGGTCGGGGCGCCGCTGACCCTGGGCCAGGCCTGGGTCGCGACGCGCGGCAGTTTCGGCACCATCTTCGTCATGCAGTTCGGGTTCTTCCTGATGAACCTCGCCGTGCAGATGGCGGTCTACGTGCTGAGCGAGGTGGTGCCGGTGCTGGGCCTGCTGGTGTCGCTCGCCGCGACCGTGTTCGTCGGGCTGGTGCAGGTGAGCCTGCTGACGACGCTTTACGGCGTCTACATCGAGAAACGCGGCATCGGCTGAGCTGCCCCGGGGGGAGGAAACGCATGGAGATTTCAGGCAAGGTGGCCGTGGTCACCGGCGCCGCGGGCGGCATCGGGCTGGCCATGGCGCGGGCATTGGCCAAGGCGGGTGCCAGGGTCGCGATCTGCGACCTGGACGCGGGCCGGATCGCGGCGGCGGCCGAGGCGCTGGGCGTGCCGGGATTGGCCTGCGACGTGACGGATGCGGCGGCCGTTCAGTCTCTGATCAAGGGAATCGAGCGCGATCTTGGCCCTGTCGACATCTGGGTGTCCAACGCCGGCGTGGGCTTCGGAGAGCCGGACCACGCCGCCTCTGCCCCCGTTGAGACGTGGGAGACCTGCTGGCAGGTCAACGTCATGGCCCATGTCCATGCGGCCCGTGCGCTGCTGCCGGGGATGATCGCGCGGGGCAACGGGTACCTGGTGAATACCGCCTCGGCCGCGGGGCTGCTGGCGCAGGTGGGCGACGCTGCCTATTCCGCGACCAAGCACGCCGCCGTCAGCTTTGCCGAGTCGCTGGCGATTGCCCATGGCGACGATGGCATCAAGGTCTCGGTCATCTGTCCGCAATACGTGGCGACGCCCATGCTGGGCTTCGAGAGTTTCGAGGACGCGCCCGCCCATCCCGGCCTGATCGCGCCCGAGGACGTCGCGCAGGCCCTCGTTGCGGGGATCGAGGCGGAACGATTCCTGATCCTGCCCCACCCAGTCGTGGCCGAGTATTGGCAGGCCAAGGCGGCGGACCCCGAACGCTGGCTGCGCGGGATGCGCAAGCTGCGGCGCACGGCGCTGGACCAGGTGGGCACGCTGCACCCGGGCAAGATGCACAAGCTGGTTTGAGGCCCAAGGGGGGACGACCGGCCGCGTCAGGCCGCGAAACGCTTCTTGAGCTGGGTCATGAACTGATCCTTCGAGGCGTTGAAGGACGCGATCACCTCGCCCACGTCGACCTCGGGGCCCTTGCCGCCGGCCGACAGGAATTCGCCCCGCTGGCACAGGTTCGAAAACTCGACGAAGCCGAGGTTCAGCGCGCTGCCCTTCAGGAAATGCAGCAGGGATTCGTAGTCGTCGGGCGCCGAAGTCTTGAGCTGGGCGATCGTGTCCTCGACCTCTTCAAGAAAGATGTCGACCACGTCGTCGAAATCCTCTGCGCCGATCTCTTCCCTCAATTCGGATACACGGGCCCAGTCGATCATCTTGTCGCTCCCCTGGATGTTGGCAGGAACAATGTCAGCCAATGTTTAAGGAAACCTTTCCGCCAGCATCCGCGGCAGCCGGTCCGGCGTGCTTTCACCCCGCGTTAACGCGCAGCGCCTTAGGTAGGTGCGGACGAGGCAGCGCGGACATCCCGCCGGCAAGGAACCGGACTTGGAACAACACAAACCCACAGACTCCCTGCCTGAACCGGGGACCGGCAGCATCCGCACGGTGCTGCTGGTCGACGACAGCCGCCTGCAACGGCGGATCCTGGCCAGCATGGTGGCGCGTTGGGGCTACGACGTGATCGAGGCAGAGACCGGCGTCGATGGGTTCGAAAAATATCTCGCGCTGCGGCCCGAGCTGGTGATCAGCGACTGGATGATGCCGGAAATGGACGGGCTCGAGTTCTGCCAGGCGGTGCGCGGCGCCGGGGAGTCCTACAGCTATTTCATCCTGCTGACCTCCAAGAGCGAGAAGGACGAGATCGCGCGCGGGCTCGATGCCGGGGCCGACGACTTCCTGACCAAGCCGGTCAGCGCGGATGAACTGCGCGCGCGGATCACGGCAGGCGAACGCATCCTGCACATGCAGAAGGAGCTGCGCGACAAGAACCGGCTGATCGCCGACAAAATGGCCGAGCTGCAGACACTGTATGATGCCATCGACAAGGACCTGATCCAGGCCAAGAAGATCCAGCAGGCGCTGATCCCGGACGTGAGCAAGGTCTACGACGGCTCGCGCGTCAGCCTGCAGCTGAAACCCTGCGGGCACGTCGGCGGCGACCTGGTCGGGCGCTTCTCGCCCGAGCCGGGCAAGCTGGGGTTCTATTCGATCGACGTGTCGGGCCATGGCATCACCTCGGCGCTGATGACCGCGCGGGTCAGCGGTTACCTCAGCGCCGATTTCCCCGAACAGAACGTCGCCATGCGCCAGCTGCCCGACGGCAGCTACAGCGTGCGCGACGCGGCCGAGGTGGCGCTGCGGCTGAACGAACGGCTGTCGGCCGATGTCGGCGTGGTCGAGTATTTCACCATGGCCTTCGCCCTGGTCGACCTGCACACCGGACATGTCGAGATGGTGCAGGCCGGCCATCCCCACCCGCTGCTGATCCGCGCCGATGGCACGACCGAGTTCGTGGGCGAGGGCGGCGTGCCCATCGGCCTGATCCCCGGGGCCAGCTATGCCTCGGTCACCTTGCAGCTGAACCCGGGCGACCGGCTGCTGCTCTATTCCGACGGCATCACCGAGGCGCGGCTGAGCGATGGCGAGATGCTGGAACCCGAGGGCCTGGTCGAGCTGGTCGGCCGCGTGCCCGAAGACAGCCGCGGGGTCGAGTTCCTTGATGACCTCTACTGGCAGCTCAGCCAATGCGCGGCGGATGCCGGGATGGACGACGACATCTCGGCCGTGCTGTTCGAGTTCAAGGGCGCCTGAAGCCCCGCGCCAGCCAGGCCGCAAAGGCCCGGTCCCCGGGGCTGCCCAGGTTCTCGGCCGCCTCGGCCGGATGGACCCAGAGGGTGACGTGTGCAGGCTCGGCCGGCTCGGCCACCTGGCGCACGGGGGTGGCCAGGTAGATGTGGCACAGCTTTTCGGCCCAGATGTCGTAATCCTCCATCCAGGTGAACCGCCGGAACACGCCCAGCCGCCGCAGCCCGGTGACGCGCCAGCCCGTCTCCTCCATCACCTCGCGGTGGATCGCCTGCACGGGGGATTCGCCCGGGTCGATCCCGCCGCCGGGCAATTGCAGTTCCGGCCCCGGCGCGGTCTGCAATGTCACGAGGAGTTGATCGCCCCGCGGCAGCAGCGCATAGGCGCCCGGCCGGTGCACGTAGCGTTTTCCGGCGATGGGCGTGTCCCCGAACCGCCGGATGGAGGAGGAATGCATGCGCCGCGCCCCGTCTTGCCTCAGAACCTGCTTCGCGGTATGGCACCGCTCTCAGCCCGAGGAAACCCCATGAGCATTGGCAGCCGTATCGCCTGGGACGACACCGTCCTGCCCTTTCAGCTTGATCTCGCCGACGTCCGGGGCCGCCTCGCGCGGCTCGACGGCACGCTCGAAGAGATCCTGAGCCAGCACGACTACCCGCCCCAGGTCGAGGCGCTGGTGGCCGAGATGGCCCTGCTGACCGCCCTGATCGGCGGCTCGATCAAGCTGCGCTGGAAATTGTCGCTGCAGGTGCAGGCCAAGGGCGCCCTGCGGATGATCGCCACCGATTACTACGCCCCCACGAAAGAGGGCGAGCCGGCCCGCATCCGCGCCTATGCCAGCTTTGACGAAGACAAGCTGACCGACGCCCCCGCGTTCGAGCAGGTGGGCGAGGGCTATTTCGCGATCCTGATCGACCAGGGCCAGGGCACGGCGCCCTACCAGGGCATCACCCCGCTGGCCGGCGGGTCGCTTGCGGCCTGCGCCGAAAGCTACTTTGCCCAGTCCGAGCAGCTGCCGACCCGGTTCAACCTGATGTTCGGCACCTCGCAGACCCCCGGCGACAGCCGCGAGACCTGGCGCGGCGGCGGCATCATGCTGCAGCACATGCCCAAGGCCTCGCCTTTCGCGCAGGACGGCGGCACCGGCGAAGCGGGGCTGCTGCGTCCGTCGGACATCGTGTCGGGTGACGACGAAGAGAACTGGAACCGCGTCAACTTCCACGTCGACACGGTGGACGAGCTTGAGCTGATCGGCCCGCACCTGCCGTCGACCGACCTGCTGGTGCGCCTCTTCCACGAGGAAGGGCCGCGCGTCTTTGACAGCCAGCCGATCCGGTTCGGCTGCACCTGCTCCGAGGAGCGCGTGCGGCAAAGCCTGTCGATCTACTCGGCCCGCGACATCGAGAAGATGACCACCGACGACGGCCGGGTGACGGCCGATTGCCAGTTCTGCGGCGCCCATTACGACCTGGACCCCGCCAGCGTGGGGTTCGAGGCGGATGGCGAGTGACCTGAGGGACCAGCTTGCCCGGGCGATTGCCCGGCGCAAGGTTGCCTCGTCCGATTTCGACCTGAACCCCGAGGTCGTGCTGCCCGAGGGGCGCAAGCTGCGCCCGGCCGGGGTGTTGATGGCCATCGACACCAGCGGCGGAGAGCCCCGGATGATCCTGACGCAGCGGTCCTCGGCGCTCAAGCATCACCCGGGGCAGGTTGCCTTTCCCGGCGGCAAGGTCGATCCGGGCGACGATGGGCCCGTGGGTGCCGCGCTGCGCGAGGCGCATGAGGAAATCGGCCTGCCCCCGGACAATGTCGAGGTGCTGGGCCAACTGCCCGGCCACGAGACGATCACCGGGTTCGACATGGTCCCCGTGGTGGGTTTGATCCGCGAACCCTTCGACTGGCGGCCCGAACCGGGCGAGGTGGCCGAGGTCTTTTCGGTCCCGCTGGCGCATCTCGTGGACCCCGCGCGTTACGCGATCCAGTACCGGCGCTGGCGCGGCGAGCGGCGGTATTACTACACCGTGCCCTTCGGCCCCTATTACATCTGGGGCGCCACGGCCCGCGTGCTGCGTGCCTTCGCCGACAGCTGGGCGCCGTGATGCGCGTCAGCGGCGACTGGCTGACCGATCCGCGCACACAGGCCGTGATGGCCTGCCTCGTGGATGCCGGTTTCCAGGCGCTGGTGGTCGGGGGCTGCGTGCGCAACGCCCTGCTGGGCGCGCCGGTCCACGACATCGACATCGCGACCGATGCGCGGCCGGAAACAGTCTCTGAACTGGGGGAAAGCGCGGGGTTCAAGGTTGTCCCGACGGGGATCGAGCATGGCACGGTGACCGTGGTCGCGGACCATGTCCCGCACGAGATCACCACCTTTCGCCGCGATGTCGAAACGGACGGGCGGCGCGCCGTCGTGGCCTTTTCGACCGAGATCGCCGACGACGCGCGGCGGCGCGATTTCACGATGAACGCGCTTTACGCCCGGGCCGATGGCACCGTGGTCGACCCCCTGGGCGGCCTGCCCGACCTGCTGGAGCGCCGCGTGCGGTTCATCGAGGACGCCGCCGAACGGCTGCGCGAGGATTACCTGCGCGCGCTGCGCTTCTTCCGCTTCAACGCCTGGTACGGCGACCCCGCACAGGGGTTCGACCCCGAGGCGCTGGAGGCCATCGCGGCCCATCTCGACGGGCTCGACGGGTTGTCGCGGGAACGGGTCGGGGCCGAGCTGCTCAAGCTGCTGGCCGCGCCCGACCCGGCGCCCGCCGTCGCCACCATGCGCCAGCTGGGCGTGCTGATGCGGCTGCTGCCGGGCTGCGACGACACCGCGCTGGCGGTGCTGGTCCACCTGGAACAGCAGGTCGGCATCGCACCGGACGCGCTGCGCCGGCTGGCCCTGCTGGGCGGCGAAGGCCTGAAAACGCGCCTGCGCCTGAGCAAGGCACAAAGCACCCGAACGGGCGTGTTGCGTGACCTTGCGACCGAGGGCATGGGCCCCGCCGAGACGGCATATCGCCATGGTGCCGAGACCGCCCGTGACGCGGCCCTGCTGCGTGCCGCGCTCATGGGCCAGCTGCTGCCTCCGCAGCTCGAGGCCGAGATCGCGACGGGCGCCGCCGCGCAATTCCCAGTGAAACCCGCCGACCTGATGCCGGACCACGCGGGCCCGGCGCTGGGCCGCAAGCTGGCCGCGCTGGAATCCGCCTGGATCGCCTCGGGCTTTCGGGCCACGCGGGACGACCTGCTGAACGATTGACCCGTTCGCATCGACGACAGGCAATGCCTGGCCGTGCGGCCCCGCACAGCAAGCCGTGCCGTCACGGCCATGGTCAAGCGCGCGGGGCTGGGGCAAGGTGACAGGTGAATTTCCCCCCGCCGGCCCTAGGTCATGGCGGGACCGGGGCGTGCCCGGACGACAGCCAAGCAAGACGAGACGATGAAAGCATCCGACCTGATCGACGTGTACCAGCCCGCCGAGGGCCCGCCGCCGCAGACCCTGCGCGCCTTTATAGGCTGGGCGCTGCGCGGATCCTTCCCCGTGCTGATCGTGGCCGCCGTCCTGTCCGCGCTGACCGGCGGGGCCGAGACGCTGACGGCCTATTTCCTTGGCCTCGTGGTCGACCGCGCCACCGAATCGGGCCCCGGGGCGTTCTTTTCCGCCGGCAATGTCGCGGTGATCGTGCTGGCGGTCGTCTTCTTCCTGATCGCGCGGCCCGTGCTGATGGGGCTCAGCGCGGCTGCGAACTCGATCGTCGTGCAGCCCAACGTGATGCCACTGGTGCTGGCGCGGCTGAACCGCTGGACGCTGGGCCAGTCGGTCACCTTCTTCGACGACGATTTCGCGGGGCGGATCGCGCAAAAGCAGATGCAGACCGCCCGCGCCGTGACCGATGTGACGGTCGAGATGATCAACGTCGTCGCCTTTGCGCTCGCCTCGCTGGCCGGGACGCTGCTGCTGCTGGGCGGGATCGACTGGCGCATCGCGCTGGTCTTCCTTGTGTGGCTGGCGGCCTATTTCGCGTTGATCCGCTTTTACCTGCCGCGCATCCGCGAACGGTCCAAGGACCGGGCGGGCACGCGGGCCATGGTCTCGGGCCAGATCGTCGATACGATCACCAACATCAAGACCGTGCGCCTGTTCGCCCATTCCGAGTTCGAGGATCAGGCCGCGCTGGGCGCGCTGGGCACCTTCCGCGACTCGGCGCTGCATTTCGGGCGGCTGGCGGCCAGTTTCCGATTCTTCCTGATGACGCTGGCGGGGTCGCTGCCGGTGATCCTGGTGGGCGGCACGCTGATCTTCTGGTCGCAGGGCACGGCCACGACGGGCGATATTGTCGCAGCCGGGACGCTGGCGATCCGCATCGCCCAGATGACCGGCTGGGTCAGCTTCACCCTGATGAACATCTACGCCAGCGTGGGCGAGGTCGAGGACGGCATCCGCACCCTCACCCCGCGCAACCGGCTCGAGGACAGCGCCGGCGCGCAAGAGCTGACCGTGCCCGACGGGACGATCACCTTCGACGGTGTGGGCTTTGCGTATGGCCGGCAGGTGGGCGGCGTGTCCGAGTTGACGCTGACCATCCAGCCCGGCGAAAAGGTCGGGATCGTCGGCGCCTCGGGGGCCGGGAAATCGACGCTCGTGGCGCTGCTTTTGCGGCTTTATGACCCGGAACAGGGTCGAATCCTGATCGACGGGCAGGACATCACCGGCGTGACCCAGGACAGCCTGCGGCGCAAGATCGCCATGGTCACGCAGGATACGGCGATGTTCAACCGCTCGGCCCGCGACAACATCATGTACGGCCGCCCCGACGCCACCGAGGCCGAGCTGATCGCCGCCGCCGAGAAGGCCGAGGCGGATGAGTTCATCCGTACGCTCAAGGATCACAAGGGGCGGGAAGGCTACGACGCCTACCTTGGCGAACGGGGGGTGAAACTGTCGGGCGGGCAGCGGCAGCGGATCGCGCTGGCGCGGGCGATTCTCAAGGATGCGCCGATTCTCGTCCTGGACGAGGCCACAAGCGCCCTCGACTCCGAGGTCGAAGCCGCGATACAATCGGCCTTGAACAGGGTCATGGAAGGCAAGACCGTGTTGGCCGTCGCGCACAGACTTTCGACGATAGCCGACATGGACCGGATCGTGGTGCTGGACGGGGGACAGATCGTCGAGACAGGGACGCACGAGGACCTGTTGGCGGCGGACGGCCTGTACGCCCGGTACTGGCAGCGGCAATCCGGTGGTTTTCTGGGACTCAGGGACGCGGCGGAATAGGGAAATTCCATGCGCAGGGTCATGATCGTCGGTCAACCGGGATCGGGCAAAAGCTGGCTTGCGCGCCGGCTGGGGCAGATCACCGGACTCCCCGTTCACCACATGGACCAGATCCACTACATGCCCGGCTGGATCGAACGGCCGATGTCGGAAAAGATCCGCATGGCGACCGAGATCGAGAATGGCGATGCCTGGATCTTCGAGGGCGGGCTGTCGCGCACCTATGCGCACCGGATCGACCGCTGCGACACGCTGATCCTTCTCGACCTGCCCTTCGCCAAGCGATTCGCGCGGGTGCTTTGGCGGACGGTGGTCCGCTACGGCCGGACCCGGCCCGACATGGCGCCGGATTGCCCCGAGAGCTTCAACTTCCAGTTCCTGAAATGGATGTGGCGGACGCGCAAGCTGCACCGCGCCACGCTCGGGACCTGGATCAAGAAGGCGGACCACGAGGTCGACGTGGTCGTGTTGCGCAGTAAGGGCGAGGTGGCGCGCTACCTCGACGGCCTGCAGGCACCGAAACCGGTGCGGCAGCGGATAAGGAAGCGTGACGCAGTACCGAATACATAGGCTTGGCCATCATGGCGACGGCATAGCCGACGGACCGATCTTTGCCCCCCTGACCCTGCCGGGTGAGGAGGTGACGGGCGAGGCCGACGGTTCCCGTCTGCACGACGTCAAGATCGTGACGCCCTCGGACGACCGGGTGAAACCGCCCTGCCCGCATTTCCGCAGCTGCGGTGGCTGCCAGTTGCAGCACGCAAGCGACGATTTCGTCGCCGGCTGGAAGGTCGACGTGGTGCGGCAGGCATTGCAGGCGCAGGGGCTCGAGGCTGACTTTCGCCCGATCCTGACCTCGCCGCCATTCTCGCGCCGCCGTGCCGCGTTTTCGGCCCGGCGCACCAAGAAGGGCGTGCAGGTCGGCTTTCACGGTCGTGCCTCGGGTGTGATCGTTCCGATCGAGACTTGCCACCTGCTGCATCCCGACCTGCTGGCCGCCCGCGACGTGGTGGCCGAGTTCGCCATGATGGGCGGTAGCCGGAAAGGGGAGATCACGGCGCTGGTGACCCTGTCGCTGGACGGGCTCGACCTGTCGGTGACGGGGGGCAAGCCGCTGGACGGGCCGCTCGAATCGTCGCTGGCGCAACTGGCCGGCCAGCGCGGAGTTTCGCGGCTGGCGTGGGACGGAGAGGTCATCGCCCTCAGGACCCCGCCCCGGCAGGTCTTCGGTGCGGCCCATGTCGCCCCGCCGCCCGGCGCCTTCCTGCAGGCGACCAGGCAGGGCGAATCGGCCCTGCTTTACGCGGTGACCGAGGCTGTGGGCGATGCGAAGCAGGTCGTCGACCTCTTTGCCGGCTGCGGCACCTTCGCCCTGCCGCTGGCCGAACGGGCCGAGGTGCATGCGGTCGAGGGCGAGGCCGCGATGATGCAAGCGCTCGACCTGGGTTGGCGCAATGCCAAGGGGCTCAAGAAGGTGACGCACGAGACGCGCGACCTCTTCCGCCGCCCGCTGCTGCCGGACGAGCTGAAGCGATTCGACGCCGCTGTCATTGACCCGCCCCGCGCGGGTGCGCAAGCGCAGGTGACCGAGCTGGCCGAGGCCCGCGTGCCCGTCATCGCCTTTGTCTCGTGCAACCCGGTGACCTTTGCGCGCGATGCCGCGATCCTGACCCAGGCCGGCTACGCGATGGACTGGGTGCAGGTCGTGGACCAGTTCCGCTGGTCGGTGCATATCGAGCTGGCGGCGCGGTTCAGCCTCGCGCGGTAGGTCCGGGCGCGGCCCGACGATGCGCGGCTACGCACCAGCCGGCACATCACATCACAAACCAGCCAGCCGGCGCCGCTGTCCCCGGAATCGCTTCACCGGACCCCCCGATTCGTGTAAAAGGCGACGTATCGAGCCCCCAACAGAAGACGCCCCAGAATGCGCCCTGTCACGATTGCCCTCCTCCTAGCCCTCGCCACCGGGATCTCCGGCTGCGCAAGCAAGTTCAAGACCTACAACGGCCCCGAAGTCACCCGCGTCGTCGTCATGAAAGGCGAACGCCGGATGCACCTGCTGCATCACGACAAGGTGCTGAACAGCTACGATTTCGACCTTGGCTTCGCCCCCGTCGGCGACAAGCAGGTCGAGGGGGACGGCAAGACGCCCGAGGGGCGCTATTTCATCGACCGCCGCAACCCGAACAGCCAGTTCCACCTTTCGGTCGGGATCTCTTACCCGAACGAAAACGACATCCGTGAGGCGCTGGAGCTGGGCAAGCGGCCCGGCGGTGACATCTTCATCCACGGCGCGCCGAACGGGCGCGCACGGGCCAAGCTGGCGGCCGACTGGACGGCCGGCTGCATTGCCGTGACGAACAAGGAAATCGAGCGGATCTACGCGATGGTGCGCGACGGCACGCCGATCGATATCTACCCGTAAGATCCGGAAAAGCTTACTGAACCTGAGCGATCATGGGGGCCGGGCTGGACATCGCGCCCAGCACCATGGTCCACCAGATCTTGCCGTTGTTCTCCTGGTACCAGGCAAAGCCCATGTCCGACGCGTCGGGCGCGAGAATCACCCGGCGGGTGTCCTCCTGCTCCATCCAGGCGGCAAGCGTTTCCAGCTCGGTCTCGTAGGTCTCGGAAATCGTCTCGCCGGTCAGGCGGCCCGGGTAGCCGACGCGGCGCACCCGGTCGATGGGCGAGGAGCCGTCCGAGCCGAAGTGCCAGGGCCGGTTCTGCACCGACATGTCGCGGGCATGGGTGGCGGCGGCGGCATTGAGCTGCGCGTTCAGCTGCACCGGCGACCGGCCGGCGGCCGCACGCAGCGAATTCACCGAATCGAGCATCCGGTACTGGATCTGCGCCGTCTGCGCATTGCTGATGCGGTAGAGCTTGGGCAAGGGTTTGCCATCGGGACCCATGGTCTGCGTCGGCGGGGCCGCACAGGCCGCCAGCGTCAGAGAGACGGCAAGGATCAAGAATCCGCGAAGCATTTGGCAAGTCCACCCCTTTTCGTGCCCGACCGGCTTATCCGCTGCCGCGTTGCGTTTCAAACCCACAAGCACGTGACTTGGCCAAATGTCGCTTGTTTGATTTGCCACTGAGGCATTCTCGCAATAAATCTAAGGGTATTCCCGCATTTTCTGCCAGGAAGCGGAGGCTTATATGACCCATCCCAAGACACGCACCCTCGGACGCCGCGGATTCCTTGCCGGCACGGCGGCGGCCCTTGCCGCGCCCGCGCTGGCCCAGACCGGAGCCGAAACCACCGAGATCGAAAGCGACATCAGCCAGGCCGTGCGCCACAACATCTCGAGCTTCCGGACGCTCGATTGGCGCAACTACTTCAGCGATCTGCACAATGGCGCGGTCCTGGTCGACATCTCGTCGCGCGCGCTGCATTTCTGGGCCGAGGACGGGGTGACCTACAAGCTCTACCCCTCGTCCGTGCCCCTGTCCGAAGACCTGACCCGCCGCGGGCGTACCTCGGTCGTCCAAAAGGTCGAGGGCCCGTCCTGGCGCCCGACCCCGTCGATGAAGCTGCGCAACCCCGAATGGCCGGACTTTGTCGGCCCCGGCCCGGATAACCCGCTCGGGACCCATGCGCTGTACCTCAGCTGGACCTATTACCGGATCCACGGCACCCATGACACGCGCAAGATCGGGCGCCGGTCGTCGAACGGGTGCATCGGGCTTTACAACGAACATATCGCCCAGCTTTTCGCGGCCACGAAAGTGGGCACACAGGTGTTGCTAATTTGACGACATCGGCCCGCGTCGCTGCCTCCGGATCCTAAGAAGCGTTTGCCTTCGCTCGATTTTGCTGGTTAGACGTTAGGTACGAGGTAAGTCTTGGGTGCCTGCTGGCTTGCGTTCTATGCGCCGTCGCCAGGCGAATATCTGGAGGATACTATGAAGAAACTCGTTCTCGCTGCTGCTCTGACCGCCGCCGCTTCGACCGCATTTGCCGGCAACATGGCCGAGCCGATCATCGAAGCTCCGGTCATCGTGGAAGAAACTGCCGCATCGTCCTCGGGCGCCGGCATCATCGTTCCGCTGCTGGTTCTGGCGCTGGTCGCCGCTGCAGTCGCAGCCGACTAAGTCGGATGTCCCGGGACTTGTCCCGGCGGCACAGCAAAAAAGAACGGCCGTCCCGGATCGGGGCGGCCGTTCTTGCATTTCGGGGCTTTGCTTTGCGCCGGAATTCCGCGACATGGCAGGAATGGAGCGGGACGCGGGCATATCCATCACCGGGCTGACGGTCGAAAAGGCCGGGCGGCGTCTGCTGGACGGCATCGACCTGATGCTGACCGAATCGCGCATCGGTCTGGTGGGCCGCAACGGGTCGGGCAAGACGACACTGGCGCGGGCGATCTGCGGGCTGATCGAGCCGCAGGCCGGCGCGGTGACGATTCGCGGCGTCGACGTGGTGCGGGACCGCAAGGGCGCGCTGGGCGCGGTCGGCATGATCTTCCAGAACCCCGATCACCAGATCATCTTTCCCACCGTGGTCGAAGAGATCGCCTTTGGCCTGCGTCAACAAGGCCGCAGCCGCCGCGAGGCGCGCGCCGTCGCGCGCGATGAGCTGGCCATTTTCGGCCGCGAAGACTGGGCCGAGCGGCCTGTCGCCACGCTCAGCCAGGGTCAGCGGCACCTTGTCTGCCTGATTTCCGTGCTGGCGATGAAACCCTCCGTGCTGCTGCTGGACGAACCCTTCACCGGGCTCGACATCCCCACGGTGCGGCAGTTGCAGGCGCTTCTGCGCGGGCTCGACCCGCAGGTGATCCACATCACCCACGACCCCGCGCTGCTCGACGGTTACGACCGTGTCCTCTGGCTCGACGGCGGCCGGGTGCAGCAGGACGGCCCGGCGCCTGCGGTGCTGCGCGACTACCTTGCCGCCATGACCGACGGAGGCGCCGATGCTTTCGCTGACCTCACCGGTTGAAACGCCCTATCACCGCATCCCCACACCGCTGAAATTCGCCGCGCTGGCGCTGGCCACGCTTGGCCTCTTCCTTGCGCCGCAGCTTTGGGTGCAGGCCCTCGCACTGGCCGGGGTCATGGCGCTCTACGCGGTGGGCGGCCGGACCTTCTTGGCCGAGGGCTGGCGCAACCTGCGGCCGCTGATGTGGCTCGTCGTGCTCCTTGCCGGTTGGCACGCGATCACCGGCGCCTGGGCGAGTGGCGCGCTGATCATCCTGCGCATGGTGACCCTTGTCGCGCTGGCAACGCTGGTCACCATGACAACCCGGCTCGACGATGTCATCGGCCTTGTCACGCGGCTGACCCGCCCGCTGCGTCCGCTTGGACTCAAGTCGGGTGCCGTGGGGCTTGCCGTGGCGCTCGTGATCCGCTTTACACCCGTGCTGACGGACAAGGCCGAGGCGCTGCGACAGGCGTGGCGCGCGCGCTCCGCCCGGCGGCCGGGCTGGAGACTTTTGGGGCCGCTGCTTCTGGCGGCGGTGGATGATGCGGATCATGTCGCCGAGGCGCTGCGCGCCCGGGGCGGGATCCCGGAAGGGGAGTGAGACATGGAACGTTCCTTGGTGATGGTGGCGCTTTTTGCCGCGCTGATCGCGGCGCTGGGGCTGATTCCGCCGGTCACGCTGGGCTTTGGCGTGCCGATCACGGCGCAAAGCATGGGGGTCATGCTGGCCGGCTGCGTCCTGGGCGCGCGTCGCGGCGGCCTGGCGGCGCTGCTGTTCATCGCGCTGGTAGCGCTGGGCCTGCCGCTTCTGGCCGGCGGCCGGGGTGGCCTTGGCGTCTTTGCCTCGCCTACCGTTGGCTTCGTCGTCGGCTTCCCCATCGCCGCCTTCGTCACCGGCCTGGTGATGGAGCGGTTGCGCAGCGTCGCGGTCTTCCCTGCCGCGCTGCTCTCGGCCCTCGTCGGCGGTGTGCTGGCGCTTTACGTGCCGGGCGTGCTGGGGCTGGCCTTCGTGCTGGGCAAGTCGGTGCCCGAGGCGGTGCTGCTGGTCGCGGCCTTCATCCCAGGGGACATCGCCAAGGCGGTCATCGCTTCTGCGCTGACGGTGATGCTGGCCCAGGCGCGGCCCGAGTCGCTGCTCTCGCGCGGCTGATCCTCAGGCCTGGAACAGCGCGGCGGTGCCGATCCCGCCCGCCGCGGCAATCGCGGCGAGCCCCCGGCCGCCATCGCGGCAGAGGTCGTGGAACAGCCGCACCGCCAGCACCGCGCCCGAGGCGCCGATCGGATGCCCCCGCGCCAGCGCGCCGCCGCGCCCATTGACGATCTTGGGGCTGATCCCTGCGCCGTCGACGCAGGCGATGGCCTGCACGGCATAGGCCTCCATGATCTCGGCATGGGTAAGGGTGTCCGGGTTCACCTCGAGCGCCCGGATCGCCGCCAGTGGCGCGAGCCCCGGCATCTCGGGCGCCGCGCCCCGGGTTGCGGCGCGGACCATGCGCACCGGGCCGGGCCTGGCCGACATCACGACAAAGGCCGCCCCGTCCGCCGCCACGGCGGTATTGGCCGCGGTGATGTTGCCCACGAGGACTTTGGCCCGTGCGCAGACCTTCGGCGTCAGGCGCCGCGCAAAGGGGTCATGCGTCTCTGACACGGGCGGAATCGACACGATCTCGGGGGTCAGCACCTCCCGCGCGGCCAGCGCACGGGCATGGCTGATGACGGCCCATTCGTCTTGACGGTCGCGGCTGATGCCCTGCATCTCCGCCAGAGTGGCGGCCGCCGCGTCCATCTCCGGGTCGCGGCCCGGCCAGGGAGAGAAGGGCGGCCGGTCGTAGGGGACGAGGCTGCCATCGGGTTGCACCCTCGCGCGATAAGGCCGCAGCGAATAGCTCTCGACCCCGCCGGCGATCACCGTCTCGGCCATGCCCGAGGCGATCAGCGCTTGCCCCAGCAGCAGCGAATCCAGCCCGCCTGCGCATTGCCGGTCGATACTCAGCCCCGCGACCTGTTCGGGCAGCCCTGCCGCCAGCGCGACCAGCCGCGCCGGGTTGCCGCCCGCGCCCAGCGCATTGGCGCAGATCAGCTCGTCCGCGGTTCCGATCCCGGCGTCCTCCATGACCGCCCGCACCACCGGCGCGCCCAGCTCATGCAGGGACAACCCGGCCAACGCGCCGCCGCGCGGGGCCACGATGCTGCGCCGCGCGGCATGGAGGTAGACCGCCCTCACAACAGCGCCTCGAGCGCGCGCAGGTCGGTCTTGCCCGAAGGCAGAAGTGGCCAGTCCGCCACCCGTATCATGGCGCGTGGCGCCTTGGTCGGACCCAGTGCCGTGCGGGCAGCGATCAACGCGGATTCAGTCTCTATTTCACCGGAAACCAGCGCAATCGGCACCTGGCCGCGCGCCGTGTCGCGGCGCGGGAGGACGGCGGCATGGGTCACGCCGGGAAGGGCCAGCAGCACCGCTTCGATCTCTTCCGGATGCACCTTCTGGTCGGCCACCTGGAACACCCGGTCGCCGCGCCCGGTCAGCCAGAGATGGCCGTCCCTGTCCAGGTACCCATGCTCTCCGACCGTCAGCGCGGCCCCGTCGCGCCGCGTGCTGCCCGTGTCGCCCCCTGCGTACCCGGCAAAGGCGGTGGGGGTCTCGATCCAGATCTCGCCCTCCGCGCCCACGGGCAGCGCTGCGCCTTGCGCATCGCGGATCATCACCTGCACCCCGGGATAGGCGCGACCGACCGAGCCTTCGGGCGTTGTCGCGTCGCTGATCGAGATGAAACTCGTCTCGGACGCGCCGTAAAAGACGTGCAGGGCAGCATTCGGCGCCATCGCCCGAACCTGCCCGGCTGTCGCGCTGTCCAGCGCGCCGCCGCCGACCAGCACCAGCCTAAGCTTGGGGCAGGGCGCCTCGCCCAGCTGCCGCAACTGCACCGGCGTGGCGTACAGCACCGTGGTCCCGTCCTCGCGCAGCGCCTGTGCCTGCCGGTCCGGGCGCATCCCGTCCAGCAACCGCAGGTCGGCGCCCACATGCAGCGCCTCGCAGGCGGCGTAGAGCGTGAGCGAATGCGACAGCCCGCCGAGCGTGGCGTAGCGATCTGACGAGGACAGGCCGAAAAGCCCTGTGTTCGTCTCGAAATTTGCACGCCACGAGGCCATGCTCCGCCGGATGCGACGCGGCGCGCCGGTGCTGCCCGAAGTGGTGCACTGGAAGTGGCCCGGGGCCTCTTCACCCTGCACGGTGACTCCATCGGCGTGGACGCAGAATGGACGAGCAACAGCGGCGCAGGCCATAACCTGCGCCAGGGCCGCGCCAATCGGTCGGTCGACAATCGCGCACAGCTCGCCGTCACTCGGCGCGCCATCAGGCGCATGACCGCGCGGCGCGCCATCAGGCTCATGATCAAGTGGCGCGCCATCAGGCGCGACGCCCCCCCCGTCCGGCCCGGTCACCCGCGACGCCGGGTGCCAGCGGAACCGGTCAGGAGAGCCAGCCGCCAAGATGCGTCTCCATCACCGCGCAAAGCGCGTCGATATGGGCCGGGTCGTCGTTGAGGCAGGGGATGTAGGTAAAGCTCTCGCCGCCCGCATGTTCGAAACTCTCGCGGATCTCCTCGTTGATCTCCTCGAGCGTCTCGATGCAGTCCGCGGAAAACGCGGGCGCCACCACGGCGATCTTCTTTTTCCCCGCCTGCGCCAGACGCGCGACCTCTTCGACCGTGTAGGGCTTCAGCCATTCCTCGGGGCCGAACTTGGACTGGAAGGTGGTGATGACCTCGTCCTGCCCCCAGCCCAGCCGTTCGCGCAGCAGGCGGGTCGTCTTGGCGCAGTGGCAATGGTAGGGGTCGCCCTGGTGCAGGTAGCGTTCCGGCAGCCCGTGATAGGAACAGACCAGCACGTCGGGACGGTCATCGCCCACCACCCGCTCGACCGATTGCGCCAGCGCCTCGATATACTTCGGATGGTCGAAATAGGGGTCGATGATGCGGGCCGTGGGCTGCCACGTCTCCTTCATCAGCGCGCGGTAGAACTGGTCGTTCGCCGTGGCCGAGGTGGCGCCCGCATATTGCGGATAAAGCGGGACAAAGAGGATGCGGTGGCACCCTGCCTCGACCATCTTGCGCACCTTGGATTCGGTGGACGGATTGCCGTAACGCATCGCGAAATCGACCATGACGCGGTCGCCGTAGCGCTCGGCCATCTGCGCGGCAATCGCTTCGGTCTGGTCCCGCGTGATGGTCATCAGCGGGCTTTCGTCCTTTTCCGTGTTCCAGATCGTCCGGTAGGCCGCGCCCGACTTGAACGGCCGGATCGACAGCACGATGCCTTGCAGGATCGGCTGCCATTTCCAGGCCGGGTAATCGATCACCCGCTTGTCCGACAGGAACTCGCTCAGGTACCGCCGCATCGACCAGTAGTCGGTCGCATCGGGCGTGCCGAGGTTGGCCAGAAGGATGCCCACTTTGCCCTTTGGCAGGGCGGGGTGGTCGGCGGGGGCATGCGCGGGGCGGGTGGCGTCGGTCATCTCTGGCGGTTCCTTGGCCGGCGGGCCCTAGAGTTTCTTTTCCTCGGTCCCCAGGGCATCGGCCAGCCGTTGGGCGGCACTGCCGGGGCGCAGCGGCTTTGGTTGCGACGGGTCCGGGGCCCAGCCGCTCAGCGTGATCAACTCGACCGTCGCGGGCAGGCGGCCCTCGGCCGTACCGAACGTCTCGGCATAGATACGCCCGGCCAGCGGGAAAAGATCACGCTGCGGCGTTTTGCGCAGGCGCGAGGCCAGTACGTTGACCTCTCCCATCCCGCGCAGGTCGCGCATCAGCCGCAGGATGTCGCCGTACTCGACGGTGAAGCGGTCCGCATCCGCCACCGGCAGCGCCAACCCGGCCCGTTGCAGCAGCGCGCCCAGGTCGCGGATATCGGCCATCGGCAGCACCCGGGGGCTGAGCCCGCCGGTCAACCGGCTCTCGGCCTCGGCCAGCGCGGTGCGGAGTTCGTTGAGGCTTTGCCCGCCGAACATCACGCCGAGGAACAGCCCGTCGCCGCGTAGCGCCCGGCGCGACTGGATCAGCTGCCCGACCGGGTCATTGGCCCAGTGCAGCGCCAGCCCGTGCAGCACCAGGTCATGCGCGCCGGGCTCGAGCGCCAGCACCTCGTCATCGGGTACGATTGTGGCGCCGGGAAAGGCGGCGGCCCAGGGGCCGGGCGCCCCGGTCACGATGGCGATGTCCGTAAACGTCCTGTTAACCAGGCTCAGGCGATCCTGGAGCGAGGCGATGGCCTCGTCATGCAGGAACAGCGCGTCCTCCGCCAGGCGGCGGCGGGCGCGGGTCAGGGCAGGGCGATCGGTGAGCTTCGGAGCCTCGGTCATGGAACGGTCTCATAGGATGTTCGCGTCGGCAATTCAAACGGCATTGGCGGTGATCTACCCGCCGGCCTGCCTGGGCTGCGGCGGGCGGGTGGAGCGCGACTTCGGCCTTTGCGGCGCCTGCTGGGGGCAGATGCCCTTCATCGGCGGCACGGTCTGCGACGCCTGCGGTGTGCCGCTGCTGGGCGAGGAGGAGGCGGAGGGCGCGCTCTGCGAGGAGTGCCATGCCCATCCGCGTCCCTGGTCCCATGGCCGCGCGGCGCTGATGTACGAAGAGATGGCGCGCAAGCTGATCCTCGGCTTCAAGCATGGCGACCGGGAAGAGGTCGCGCGCCCCGCCGGGCGCTGGCTGGCGCAGGCGCTGGGCCCGCTGGTGGATGCCGAGACGCTGATCGTGCCGATCCCGCTGCACTGGAAGCGTATCCTCAAGCGCAAATACAACCAGTCGGCCCTGCTGGTGCAGGCGCTGGCGCGCGAGACCGGTGCTGTGCCCGCGCTCGACCTGCTGCAACGGCGGATCGCGACGCCCTCGCTGGATGGCAAGACAAGGGCAGAGCGGTTCGAGATCCTGTCACAAGCGATCCAGGTGACGCCGAAACGGCAGGGGCTGGCGACGGGGCGGCGGGTGGTTCTCGTCGATGACGTGATGACCAGCGGCGCCACATTTGCGGCCGCCACACAGGCGCTTTTGCCGGAAAATCCGGCGCGGATCGACGTGGTGGCACTGGCACGGGTTGCAAAGCACGCCTACATGACCCAGTAACAATGCCATCACGCGAAGGCTGGGTATCATGCAACCGGTTGAAATCTATACGACTCCGTTCTGCGGCTTCTGCTTCGCCGCCAAGCGCCTGCTGACGTCGAAAGGGGTCGAGTTCACCGAAATCGACGTCGCCGCCAACCCCGATCGCCGCCCCGAGATGGTGCAGCGCGCGAATGGCGGGCGGACGGTGCCGCAGATCTTCATCGGCAAGGACCATGTCGGCGGTTGCGATGAGCTGATGGCGTTGGAGCGGGCCGGCAAGCTCGATCCGATGCTCGCCGGGGCATGAAGACCGCGCTGCTTCAGCTCTCGTCCTCGGACGATCCGGCGCGCAACCTCGCCACCGTGCGCGAGATGCTGCGCGCGGCGGCGGACCGGGGCGCGGGCTTTGCCCTGACGCCCGAGGTCACGAACTGCGTCTCGGGCAGCCGCACCCACCAGGATGCCGTACTGGTGGCCGAGGCGGATGATCCGACCCTCGCGGGCCTGCGCGAAACGGCGTCCGAGCTGGGGCTCTGGCTGCTGATCGGCTCCATCGGCGTCAAGACCGATGACGCGGACGGGCGCTTTGCCAACCGCTCGATCCTGCTGTCGCCCAAGGGCGAGATCGTCGCGCGTTATGACAAGATCCACATGTTCGACGTGCAGGTATCGGAAACCGAGACCTACCGCGAATCAAAGAACTACCGCCCCGGGGACCGTGCCGTGCTGGCCGAGACGGATTTCGCCCGGATCGGCATGACGATCTGCTACGACATCCGCTTCCCGCACCTGCACCGCGCACTGGCCCAGGCCGGGGCCGAGGTGCTGACCGTGCCCGCCGCCTTCTCGCCCGTCACCGGCGCGGCCCATTGGGAGCCGCTGCTGCGCGCCCGCGCCATCGAGACCGGCGCCTACGTTCTCGCCCCGGCCCAGACCGGCCAGCATGACGTCTCGCGCGGCCGCCCCCGCGCCACCTACGGCCACTCCATGGTGGTCTCGCCCTGGGGCGAGGTGCTGCTGGACGCCGGCACCGGCGTGGGTGTGAGCTATGTGGACATAGACCGGGCCGAGGTCGCCTCCGCCCGCGCAAAGATCGGCTCTCTCGGCCACGACCGGCCCTACACGGGCCCGGGCGCATGAGCGCCGAGACACAGGTCCTGGCCGCGACGCTCTTCAGCGAGATCCTGACGGCCGAGCAACTGCTCAGGACGCGTCTGTCCAAGGCCCTGCCCAAGGGGATGGAGATCTCTCATTTCTCGGTCCTGAATCACCTGGCGCGGGCGGGCACCGAACGCAGCCCGGCCCAGCTGGCGCGCAGCTTTCACGTCACGCGCGGGGCGATGACCAACACGCTCGGCCGGCTCGAGGCGGCCGGGTTCGTACACATCCGCCCCGACTGGGACGATGCGCGCAAGAAACTGGTGGCGATCAGCCCCGCCGGCCGCGCCGCCCGCGACGCCGCGCTGCAAAGCATCGAGCCGATGGTGTCCGAGCTGATGGAGGAGCTTGGCGCCGACAAGGTCCGCGCTGCCCTGCCGATTCTGCGCGAAGTGCGCGCCAAGCTCGAAACGGGGTAGGAGGGGGCCAGCCCCCTCGGCGCCAGGGCGCCTCACCCCCGGAGTTTACCTGGCAAGATGAAGGGGATCAGGCCGGGCGCGTGGAGGCGGTCACGTAATTGACCGAGAGGTCGCGGGGCGAGATGCTCCATTGCCAGGAGACCGGGTTGAAGACAAAGCCCTTGCGGTCGACCGGCGTGAGGCCCGCGCGGGACAGCAGGTCGAACAGCTCGTCCGGGGTGATGAATTTCGACCATTCATGCGTGCCCTTCGGCAGCCAGCGCATCACCCATTCGGCGCCGACGATGGCCATGGCGAAACTCTTGGGGTTGCGGTTGATGGTCGAGCAGACCATCAGACCGCCCGGCCTCAGCAGCGACTTGCAGGCGGTGAGATAGGCGAGCGGGTCGGCGACGTGCTCGACCACCTCCATGTTCAGCACCACGTCGAACTGCTCGCCCGCCGCAGCCATGGCTTCGGCCGTGTCGTGGCGGTAGTCGATGTCGAGCCCCGATTGCGCGGCATGGGTTTCGGCCACGGGGATGTTGCGCGCGGCGGCGTCGACGCCGATGACCGTGGCGCCCAGCCGCGCCATCGGCTCGCACAAGAGCCCGCCACCGCAGCCGATGTCCAGCAGGCGCAGCCCGGTGAAGGGCTGTGGCTGGATGAGATCGCGGTCGAACTCTTCGGCGATCTGCCGGCAGATGTAGTCCAGCCGCACCGGGTTCATCATGTGCAGCGGCTTGAACTTGCCATGCGGATCCCACCATTCGGCTGCCATTGCCTCGAATTTGGCGATTTCCGCGGGGTCGACGGTATTTGTCTCGGGGTGCATGGGATCTGGCCTATGGTCTTTTGCCTCTGAGGCACAATATAGATCGTGCATGGACAAATTCTCGGGCCAAAAGCGCGCAGGTCAGAACCTCTACCCGCCCCGCGATCCCTTCGATCAGCGGATGCTGGATGTCGGGCAGGGGCACCGCGTCTATTTCGAACAATCCGGGCGGCGCGACGGCCTGCCCGTGGTGGTGCTGCATGGCGGACCGGGCGGCGGATGCAGCCCGGCGATGCGGCGGTATTTCGACCCTGATCACTACCGGGTGATCCTGTTCGACCAGCGCGGCTGCGGGCGCTCGACGCCCAATGCCAGCGTCAAGGACAACACGACCTGGCACCTGGTCGAGGATATCGAGCGGATCCGGCAGGAGCTGGGGATCGAGGAGTGGGTGGTCTTCGGCGGCTCCTGGGGCGCCACGCTGGCGCTGATCTACGCACAGGCACATCCGGACCGGGTGACGAACCTGGTGCTGCGCGGCGTGTTCCTGGCGACGCAGGACGAGCTTGACTGGTTCTATGGCGGCGGCGCGGGGCAGTTCTTTCCCGAGACCTGGGCACGGTTCGAACGGCTCATCCCCGAGGACGAACGCGGCGACATGATCGCGGCCTACCACAAGCGCCTGTTCTCGGGCGACCTGATGGTCGAGACCGAGCATGGCCGCGCCTGGTCGGCCTGGGAAAACGCGCTGGCCTCGATCCAGTCGGATGGCAAGGGCGGAGAGGGGCCGGGGCACTATGAGCGCGCCTTTGCCCGGCTCGAGAACCACTACTTCACCAACAAGGCCTTCCTTGAGTATGACGGGCAGATCCTGGCCGAGATGGACCGGATCGCCCATATCCCCGGCGTGATCGTGCAGGGCCGCTACGACATGATCTGCCCGCCGCGCAAGGCCTGGCAGCTGGCGCAGCGCTGGCCCGAGGCCGAGTTGAAGATGGTCCGACACGCCGGTCACGCGCTGAGCGAGCCGGGCATCTCGGACGAGCTGGTGCGTGCCATGGACCGTATCGCGGCCGAGCGGCAGACGGTATAGTTCGGGGCCGAATCAGGATGGTGGCATGACCCGGATCGACCGACGCAAACTGCTGACGACAGGCGCCTTCGCCGCGGCCTTTGCCGGGGCTGGCATGCCGGTCGGCGCGCGGCCCAAGCGCGGCGGGCTCTTGCGGGCGGGCGTGTCGGGCGGAACTGCGACCGATTGGGATGCGCGCCGGCCCTGGGGCCTTGCCATGGCGGTCTGCGGTGCCGGCGCGGTCTTCGACACGCTGACCGAGGTCGCGCCCGATGGCAGCCTGCGCGGCGAACTCGCCACCCGCTGGGAGGCCCTCGACGGCGCCACGCGCTGGGCGCTCGAGCTGCGCCGCGATGCCATGTTCCACAACGGCAAACCGCTCGAGGCGACGGACGTGATCGCCTCGCTCGCGCTGCACGGGCCGGGGACGGCTGGCTGGGCAGTGATGCGCCGCGTCGCGTCCATGCAGCCGCGCGGACGCCACGCGCTCGACGTCACGCTGCACGCGCCGGATGCCGATTTCCCTTACCTGCTGTCCGACTACCACCTGGTCATCTACCCCGGCGACGACATCACGGGCGCCATGGCGCAGGGCATCGGCACGGGGCTCTACCGGACCGAACGGCTCGCCGAAGGCCGGCTCGAGGCGCGCCGTGTGCGCGATCATGACCGTGGCGAGACGGCCGGCTGGTTCGACGAGATCGAGATCCGGGCCCTGGACGGACATGCCGCGCAACAGGCGCTGGCCAACCGCCAGGTCGACGTGATCGACGGCGAGGCCGAGGCGCGCGCCGTCTCGTCGCGCATCGTAACCGGCCAACCCTACCCGGGCGTGCCCGAGCAGGTCTCGCTGCCGCCCTTCGCCGATTACGTTGTCTCGGCCCATGAGCGGCTCGCCCTGCCGCGGGTCATGGGCAACCTCTGGCCGCTCGACAATGCGCGCCTGGCCGAACGCTGGTGGATGGCCTGACCCTTCGGCGCCCAGCCAGAAGGTCGGGATGCCTCCGGCGGGCGTTTAGTGGCACAATGAAGCAGGGGATCCGTCCTTCATTGTGCCTGTAAACTCCGGGGGGTGTGGGGGGCTGGCCTCCCACGGCACACCGCATCACAGCACGTAGCGGCTGAGATCCTGGTTCCGCGTCAGCTCCCCGAGGTTCTTCTCGACGAAAGCCGCATCGACCGTGACGCTTTCCCCGGCCTTGTCGGGCGCGGTGAAGGACAGCTCTTCGAACACCCGCTCCATCACCGTGTAAAGCCGCCGGGCGCCGATGTTCTCGACGCTGCCGTTGACCTCGGCCGCGATGCGGGCGAGCGCGGCGATGCCGTCTTCGGTGAAATCGACCGTGACCTCTTCGGTCCCCATCAGCGCGGTGTACTGGCGGGTCAGGGCGTTGTCGGTTTCGGTCAGGATGCGGACGAAATCGCCCTCGGTCAGGGCGCGCAGCTCGACCCGGATCGGCAGGCGGCCCTGCAACTCGGGCAGTAGGTCCGACGGCTTGGCGATGTGGAAGGCGCCCGATGCGATAAAGAGGATGTGGTCGGTCTTGACCGGCCCGTGCTTGGTCGACACCGTCGTGCCCTCGATCAGCGGCAGCAGGTCGCGCTGCACGCCCTCGCGGCTGACGTCGCCGCCGCGCGCCTCGGCCCGGGCGCAGACCTTGTCGATCTCGTCGAGAAAGACGATGCCGTTCTGCTCGACCGAGGTCAGCGCGGCGGTCTTCACCGTCTCGTCGTCCAGCAGCTTGTCGGCCTCTTCGCTGACCAGCACGTCGTAGCTTTCGGCGACCGTCATCGACTTGCGCGTGGTGCGCTGGCCGAAGGCCTTTCCGAAGATGTCGCCAAGGTTCATCATCCCCATCTGGCTGCCCGGCTGGCCGGGAATGTCCATGGTCGGAAACGGATTGGCCTGCTCGGTCACCTCGAGCTCGATCACCGTATCGTCCAGCTCGCCCGAGCGGAGTTTCTTGCGGAACATCTCGCGCGTGCCTTCGCGGGCATCGGTGCCGGCGAGGGCGGTGATCACCCGATCCTCGGCCGCCTTCTGGGCGCCGGCCTTCACCTCCTCGCGCATGTACTCGCGGGTCTGGACGATGGCGGCGTCGGCCAGGTCACGGATGATCTGCTCGACATCGCGGCCGACATAGCCGACCTCGGTGAACTTGGTCGCCTCGACCTTGATGAAGGGCGCCTTGGCCAGTTTCGCCAGCCGGCGCGAGATCTCGGTCTTGCCGACGCCGGTGGGGCCGATCATCAGGATGTTCTTGGGATAGACCTCGTCGCGCAGGTCATCGCTCAGCTGCTTGCGGCGCCAGCGGTTGCGCAGGGCCACGGCCACGGCGCGCTTGGCGTCCTTCTGGCCGATGATGAACCGGTCGAGTTCCGAGACGATTTCGCGGGGGGTCAGGTCGGTCATGGGATGTCCTCGTGCGGCCGCGGGACCAGGCCTGCGGCGGGTATCATGCAGTGCGCGCGGCGTTACTTGCCGATCTTCTCGACCGTGAGCCTGCCGTTGGTGAAAACGCAGATGTCGGCGGCGATGGCCATGGCCTCGCGCGCGACGGTCTCGGCGTCCTTGTCCGTGTCCATCATCGCGCGACCGGCGGCGAGCGCATAGTTCCCGCCCGACCCGATCGCGGTCACGTCATGTTCAGGCTCGAGCACGTCGCCGGCGCCGGTGATGACCAGCAGCGTCTCGCCATCGGTGACGATCAGCATCGCCTCGAGCTTTTGCAGGTACTTGTCGGTGCGCCAGTCCTTGGCAAGCTCCACGGCGGCACGGGTCAGCTGGCCCGGCGTCGCCTCGAGCTTGGTCTCGAGCCGTTCCAGCAGGGTAAAGGCATCGGCGGTCGAGCCGGCGAAGCCTGCCACCACGTCATAGCCGCCGGGCTTGAGCCGGCGCACCTTGCGGGCGGTGCCCTTGATCACGGTGTTGCCCAAGCTGACCTGTCCGTCGCCGGCAATCACCACCTCGCCGCCCTTCTTGACGCCGATGATGGTCGTGCCGTGCCAGCCGGGAAAATCGCTCTCTGCCATGTCGCTCTCCGTTCGTTCAGGGGGCTATATGGCCGTGCCGGCGCCGGGGAACAAGGGCGGGGGCGGAAACGCAAAGGGCGCCCCGCGGTCGGGACGCCCTTTCGAAACGCGATGGGTCGCGGCTCAGACGGCCGAGTCGATCCAGCTTTGCAGCGCGGCTTTCGGCGCGGCGCCGGTCTTGTTCGACACGACCTGGCCGTCCTTGAAGATGAAGAGCGCGGGGATGCCGCGCACGCCCAGGGCGGCGGCGGTCATCGGGTTCTCTTCGACATCGACCTTGGCGACCTTGATCTTGCCGCCGTATTCCTTGGCCAGCTCTTCCAGGGCCGGGCCGATCTGGCGGCAGGGACCGCACCATTCGGCCCAGAAATCGACGACGACGGGCACGTCGGAGTTTTTCACTTCTTCGTCGAAGGTGGCGTCGGTCACGGCGACGGTGGACATGGCGGTTCTCCTGGAAGGATATGGGTCAGCTTGGAGCCGGAAGGTAGGCACTGGCCTAGACAGGGTCAAGGTATCTTGGTGTCGGCCAGGGCCTGCGTCACCAGATCGTGTGGCAGCGGCATGAGCGTGGCACTGGCCGTCCAGAGGATCGCCGTGCGAATCTCGGTACTTGGCCAGATCTGCGCCAGCGCTTCGCGATATGCCCCCATTTGTCGCAGGAGCCCGTCGGGGGTCGCCTCGGGCGTCTCGGGGACGGCGGCGTTGGTCTTGAAATCGACCACCAGCACATGGTCGTCGGTGACGATGAGTCGGTCGATGATGCCGTGGATACGTCGGCCGCCGAGGCTGGCGGTGATCGGCACCTCGGCCAGCGTGTCCGGGCCGAAGATCGGCGCCAGTTCGGGCGCGTCGAGGTTGCGGATCGCCTCGGCCAGAAGGGCGGGGATCTCGGCTTCGGTCGCGGGGTCTTCGCCTGTCTGCAGGATGGTCTCGCCAAAGGCCTCCCAGGTGTCGCGCGGCTGGCCCGGCAGATGTTCGAGCAGACGGTGGAGGAGCGCGCCGCGGCGCTTCGCGGCGTCCTCGTCCAGCCCCTGTTCCGAGGGCAGCGCCTTGGCGCCGCCCAGGTCTGAGGGGCTGAGGGTTTTGGGCTTTTCAATTGCCGCAGGCGCTGGGCGGGTAAAGACTGGGTCGAGCGGGGCCGAAACAGTCTCTGTTACAGGCTTTTCGGCGGATTTCGGCAGCGACCAATCGCCGGTCTCGTAGCGGATGCCGGGGCCGGTCGGGGTCTCGAAGGGCAGGGCATTGCGCGCCTCCATCCCCTCGCGGATGCGGTCGTGCCAGGCGCGGCCGTCCTTGCCCAGTTCGCCCGCCGCCGCCACGATCAGCCATTTCTCGGCCCGCGTCATGGCGACGTAAAGCAGCCGCTCGCTTTCGGCATCCTGCGCCTCGAGCAAGGCCGCGATCTGCGCCTGCATCGCGGCGGGCTGGTCGGCGGCGCGCACCTTCCACAGGGCCGGATCGCCGGGCAGGATCGAGCCCTTGTAATCGCGCTTGCGCTGGCCGGTGTCGGGCAGGATCACGATCGGCGCCTCGAGCCCTTTGGACCCGTGCACCGTCATCACGCGGATGCGGTCGCCGGCGCTTTCCATCTGGCGCTTGATCTCGAAATCGTCGGTCTGCATCCAGCCAAGGAACCCGGTGAGGCTGGGGATATTCCCCCGCTCGAAGGCCAGCGCCTGCGTCAGCAGCGCGTCGATGCCGTCCTCTGCCTCGGGCCCCAGCCGGCCCAGCAGTTTCTGCCGACCCTCGTGCCGGGTCAGGATCCGTTCGATCAGGTCGAAGGGGCGCAGGAAGTCGGTCTGGCCCAACAGGTCGCGAATCGTCTCTGACTCGGGGCAATCGCGCGCCCGCAGCGCTTCCCAGAGATAGCCCTTGCGGCCATGGGCCAGCTCGAACAGCTGCCGGTCGGTCCAGCCGAAGAGCGGCGAGCGCAGCACCACGGCCAGCGAATAATCGTCCTCGGGTGTGGCCAGGAACGACAGCAGCGCACCCAGGTCGCGCACCGCCAGTTCCGCCCCGACCTTGAGCCGGTCGGCCCCGGCGATGGGCAGCTGGCGGGCCTTGCAGGCGCGGATCAGCTCCTTGAAGATGTCGCTGCGCCGCTGGACCAGGATCAGGATGTCGCCGGCGCGCACCGGCCGCATCTCGTACTGGCCGGAATGGCCGATCTCGACCGGGATCGCCTCGCGCCCGATCATCGCCTCGATCCGCGCGGCGATGCTGTCGGCCAGCACCACCTTTTCGTTCTGCACGCCCAGCCGGTCGACCGGGTCGGTCCAGTCGCCGTCTTCCTCGGTGCCCGCCTTTTCGACCGGCGGCCAAAGGTCCACGCGGCCCGGCATCTCGGACTTGAAGGCGCGGTGGAGCGACCCGCCGAACCCGGCTTCGGCCTTGCCGCGGAAGGTCTCGTCCACCACCTGCAGGATCGCCTCGGCCGAGCGGAAGGAATATTCCAGCTCCGTCGCCTCGAACGGCTGGCCAAGGGCGGTGATCCGCTCCTGGAAATGGGCCCGCATGCGGTCGAACTCGCGCGGATCGGCGCCCTGGAAGGAATAGATCGACTGCTTCTTGTCGCCGACGACAAAGATCGTGCGCTCCACGTCGTCCCGCGCGCCCTGACCCGAGGTGAATTCCTGCGCCAGCAGCTGGATCACTTCCCACTGGATCGGAGAGGTATCCTGCGCCTCGTCCACGAGGATGTGGTCGATGCCGCCGTCGATCCGCCAGAGCACCCATTGCGCCACGGCCGGGTCACGCAAGAGGTCGCGCGCCTTCTGGATCAGGTCGTCGAAATCGAGCCATCCGCGCGCCTGCTTGGCGGATTCGTAGCGGGTGACGAAGGCATGGCCAAAGCGGTGCAGCGCAAGGGTCTGGCGCTTGGCTTGCAGGGCCATGCGCTGCACGCGCGCCTCCTCGACCCGCTGCATGAAATCGTCCACGTCGGGCATGACGTCCGACAGTGGGCCGTTTTGCAGCGCCTTGGTCGGAAAAGACCCTATCTTGGCGGAAAACGGCGATTTCGCGCTGGCCCCCGTGAGGAAGGTACCTTCGAGAACGGGCAGGGCCGAGAGGTCGAGCGCGCCCAGCGTTGCCAGTTTCGCGGCCGCCTTCTGGTCTTGGGGACCGCTTCCGCGCATCGCCAGGATCAACCGGTCGATCAGCTCGCGTTCATCGCCGCGAAAGACGTCTTCGGCCAGCCCTTCCTCGGTCATGTTCGAGCTGAGCCCGAACAGGTCGTTCAGCGCCTCGGGGTCGACGGGCTTGCGAAAGGCATCCGACCGGCCGGCGATCCCGGCGGTGATGCGGTCGAAATCCTCGTCCGTCAGGTACCGCGCCATGTCGCGGATCAGCGCGGCCTCGGGGCCGGCGGCCATGTCCTCGGCGATCTCTGCACGCAGCAGGGCGGCGGCGCGGTCTTCCACCTCGGTGAACTGCGGCGAGACCTGCGCCTCGAGCGGGAAGCGCCGCAGCAGCGCCGCGCAGAACGAGTGGATCGTCTGGATCTTCAACCCGCCCGGCGTCTCGATCGCGCGGGCGAACAGCGTGCGCGCCTCGGCCAGCCCATCGGCATCTTTCGGCGCGGCGTCGAGCTTGGCCAGCTCCTCGCGCAGGGCGGCATCGGGCTTCATCGCCCATTCGCCCAGCCGCTTGAACAGCCGGTTCTGCATCTCGGAGGCGGCGGCCTTGGTGTAGGTCAGGCACAGGATGTTGTCGGGCGAGACGCCGTTCAGCAGCAGCCGCGCCACGCGGTCCGTCAGCACCCGCGTCTTGCCGGACCCCGCGTTGGCGGACAGCCAGGTGGACACGTCCGGCCGGGCCGCCCGGACCTGGCGTTCGCTGGCGGCATCCCTCATGCGAAATCCTCCGGATCGGCGGGGTCGGTCACGTCCCATTCGCCAAAGCGCGCGAGGTGGTCGTAATCGCCCGTGTCGCTGTCGTTCACCATGGCGCGGCGGGCGGTATAGCCCTGTTCCGGGCTGGAATAGTGACGAATGAGGCGCGTCAGCTCCTCCCACACCACACCGGTCGGCATCTCGTCCAGCGGCGCCTCGACGTTGCTGGCGGACGCGCTGAGCGTGACGAAGAGCGCCTCGGCCACGGGGGCGGGCGGCTGGTCCCTGAAGCCGCTGCGTTCGGCGATGGCGCTGAGCAGCAGCAGCTGCTTGTCCAGCGTCTTCTGCTGCTTGACCGTGGGCGGCGTGCCGGTCTTGTAATCGTAGATCCTGAGCTGCCCGCCCGGCGTCACGTCCACCCGGTCGGCGCGGCCCTTGAGGGTGAACTCCATCCCCGCCAGCTCTGCCCCGCCCGTCGCCTCGAACAGCGCGGGCGTGCCGCGCATCAGCCGGCCCTGTTCCTCGGTCACGAAACGCTCGGCCACCCGCGCCAGCCGCGCCTGCCACAGCGCGCGGGTCGTGTGCCAGGGAATGTCGTCGTCCAGCTTGGTCGCCAGGAGGTCCAGCAGCCGCGCGACCGAGAGGTGGTCGCGATCCGCCATCGCCTGGCGGATGAAGGCCTCGAGCACGTCATGCATGACGATCCCGCGCAAGAGCGCGTCGGGCGCCTGGTCCAGCGGGTCGAGCGGATAGAGCTGCAGCACCTTGCGGGCGTAGATCTTGTAAGGGTCGCGCACGAGGTCGCGGATCTGCGTGACGTACAGGTCCTTCGGCCGCGCTTCGACAGGCGGTCGGGGCGAGGGGCGCCGGGCCGGAGCGGTCCTGAGAGGCGTCTCGAGCGCGCGGGCCTGGGCCAGCCAGTGTTCGCCGCGCGTCTTCATCGCGGTCATGACCTCGGGGCCACCGAGGTCGGGCAGCCCATTCAGCAGGTTCGACAGCCGGTTCAGCCAGCGCGAGGGCACGGTTTCCGCGTCGTCGGATTTCAGCGACCGGGTCAGCCAGACCTCGCGCGCACAGGCGGCGATCTGGAAGTCATGCGCCGAGAGGCCAATCTGCCGTTCGGGCAGCAGCAGCCCCGCCTGGTGCCGTAGGCGCCGGTTCAGCCAGGGATCGGGGCTGGGCATCTCGGGCCAGGTGCCTTCGTTCAGCCCGGCGAGGATCAAGAGGTCCGCGCCCATGACCCGTGCCTCGAGGGTGCCCCAGATCAGCACGTCCGGCCGGGGCGCGTCGCGGTCGCGCAGCTGTTCGGATTGCAGCAGCTTGCCAAGGAAATCGGCGTAGTCGCGCGGGGTCATCCCGGCCACCAGCCCGGCGCTGTCCCGCAGGTGCTGGATCAGCCGATGCGTCTCTGTTCCGGCCTTTTTCAGCCAAAGCTCGCCCGTGTCCAGGGTGTCCGGCCCGGCCGCGATGCGCTCGGCCAGGGCGATGTGGCGGTCGATCAGCGCCTCCATCGGGGCGGGGGCAGAAACCAGCGCCGTCATTGTCTCGGCCACCCAGGCGGCCCAGCCGACCACGCGGTCATCCTCGTGTTTCTCGCGGTGCTTCAGCGCCCAGCCGTGCAGCGTCTCGCGGGTCGGGTAGGGCATGCCCTTGCGGCGAATATGCAGTTCGAGGTCGCGGGTCAGCAGCAGGTGCGGGCCGCGATCCTGCCCGGTGTGGGTCAGCGGGTGCTTGAGCAGCTCCAGCAGGGCCGAGGCCTGCGTCTCGCCGGTCATCAGCGCCGCAACATGGCGCAGGAAGCGGCCGGGCGCGGTCAGGTGCAGCGGCGTGCCGCCGGAATCGTCGGGCAGGATCGCCCAGCGGTCGAGCGCGGCCGTCACCTCACGCCCCAGCAGCCGGTCGGGGGTGATGAGCGCGGCGGTCACGCCCGCCTCGGTCGCGGCGCGCAGGCGGAGCGCGATGGCCAACGCCTCGGCCCGGCGGTTCGGGGCCTCGACGAGGGTGACGTCGGCGAAGGCAGGCTCCAACGCGGGCAAATGCGGCCCCTCGGCCAGCCAGCACGAGGTGACGGGCGCGGGGCGCAGGGCCAGCGACAGGGCCTTGTTGCGGGCGGGGGCAGGGGGCGTCGCATCGCTCCAGGGCTGGACGTCGGCGGGGCCGATGCCAAGCTCGTCCACGATGCGGCGAAAGCGGTATTGCGGGTGGTCCTCGCCGGTCAGCGCGCCTTGCAGGTCGTCCCACCCGGCCAGCGGCATGTCGAAATCGTACCCCGGCAAAACCAGCGCGCCCTGGGGCAGGGCGGCCACCGCCTTCATCAGCGCCAGCGTCGTGCCGCGCGACCCGGTGGAGCCGGCGACGATCACCGGGTCCGGCGGCGGCGCGTCCTGCCAGAGCGCGGCCAGCCGGGAAACCAGCGCACGGCTGCGGGCCTGGGCATCGGGGGCGGGATGCGTGTCTTCGAAGTAGTGCTGGACGATGGACAGGAACTGCTGCGCCCGCCGCCAATGGCCCGACTCGTCGGTCACGTCGAGGGCGGCGATCGCCTCGGGCGGGACGCCTTCGCCCTGCATCTCGTCCATCAACCGCGCGAGGCTGTCGGCCAGGTCGTACAGCGCGGCGCGGGGGGCGAGGTCGGGCGCCTGGTCGAGCAGCTTGGACAGCAGGTCCACCAGCTCAAGCCGCCGGTGGAGGGGCGAGACCGGCGCGGGCAGATCGGGAAACTGCGCGAGGGTCGACAGGTCGGTGACCAGGTGGATGCGCGGCAGCAGCGCGGCGGGGCCGTCGTCGAAAAGTTCGCGCAGGCGCCGGGCCATGCGGGTCGTGTTGACCACCAGCCGGACGCGCGCCATGGCCAGCGGCGGCTGCCCGGCAAGCCGGGCGCGCAGGCCGGCTACCAGCGCGGCGGGGAAATCGACGCCGGGCGGCAGGCCAAAGACGCGGGGGCCGTCAGTCTTGAACATCGGCGCCTCGCAGCAGGCTCTCGGCCAGGGCGATGCCCTCGGGGTGGCCGACGTCGCACCAGCGGCCGGGATAGGGCAGCCCGCAGAGGCGGCCGCGCGACGCCATCTGGTCCCAGAGGCGGTTCAGCGAAAAGGCGCGGTCGGGGATCGCGGCCAGCCCGTCCGTCTTGAGGATCTGGATGCCACCGTAGATCCACTGCGTGCCGCGTTTCAGGCGCTGGCCGTCCAGGTCGAAATCCCCCGCGCCCTTGCGACCCAGTGCCCTGGCCGGGTCGATGAGGATCAGCAGGGCGTCCATGCGGTCCGGCTGCCAGGCGTCACGCAGCCAGCCCAGCGGGTTAGGCCCGTCAAACACCGTGTCCGTGTTCATGGTAAAGAGCGGCCCCGGCCCGGTCAGCGGCAGCGCGGCGCGCAGGCCCCCGCCGGTGTCGAGGATCTCGGGCCGCTCGGTGCTGACCGCCACGTCGCGCCCGGCGAGGTGCCGTTCGATCTGGTCCGCGTGGTAATGCGCATTGACCACGCGGCGGGTGATGAAGGGTTGGTCGGTCAGCCGCAGCGCGTGGTCAAGCAGCGGCTGGCCCGCGACCGGGATCAGCGGTTTCGGCCGGTCCGCGGTCAGCGCGCCCATGCGGGTGCCGAACCCGGCGGCGAAAAGCATGACGGTATCGGGCATCAGGGCCTCATCCGGGCAAGGATGTCCGAGGTCGGCGCGGGCAGTCCGGCGAGCGCGCCGCGCAGGGCGGCGAGCGCCGGGTGCGAGAGGTCGGCTTGCAGGTGGGACCAGACGCGGGGGACCAAGTCGATGTAGCCGGGCTTGCCGCGCGCCTGTGCGAGGCGGGCGAAGATGCCGAGGATGCGCAGGTTGCGCTGGGCGCCGAGCGTGGCGAGGCTGGCGAGGAATGTGTCTCTGTCCCGGCCCGAAAGGGTGATGTAACGGGTCAGCGCGGCCTCGTTCGCGGCAGGCGATACGTCGCGGCGGGCATCTTGCAGCAGGGAGATCAGGTCATAACCCGGGTGGCCGGCCAGCGCGTCCTGGAAATCCAGCAGGCCGCAGCGGCGGGTCCCGTCACGGGTCGGCAGCCAGATCAGGTTCTCGGCGTGAAAATCGCGCAGGACCAGGACAGAGGTGTCGTCCGCATGGGCCATGAGCGCGGTCAGCATGGCCTGGTGCACGGCCATTCGGTCGACGCTGGCGCCGATGGCGGGCAGGTAGGCGTCGAAGAACGGGTCCAGCATCTGCGCCAGCAGGGCGGGGGTGGCCTGCACGAGATCGGGCGGCTGTGCCTGGTGCAGCTGGTGCAGCATCTCGGCGGCCGCTTCGTAGAGCATGGGCTCGGACGAGGGATCGCCTTCGCAGAGGCGCGCAAAAAGGCCGTCGCCCAGGTCTTCGAGCAGCAGGAAGCCGGTCTCGGGCTCCTCGGCGAGGATCGCGGGCGACGACAGGCCGAGGCCCGCGAGGTGCCGCGCGATGCGGAGGAAGGGACGGGTATCTTCGCCCGTCGCGGGGTCGGCATCCATCAGGATCGCGCGCATTTCTCCGTGATAGAGACGGATGTAGCGCCGGGCCGAGGCGTCGCCGGCCAGCGCTTCGCGACGAGCCTCGGCCCAGCCGGCGGCCGCGAGAAACCCGTCCATTAGCGCGCTGCGATCAGGCATCGAGGCCCTCCAGCCGCGGGTCCCACCGCGGGTCGGTCCAGGTCAGCGTCGCGTTCCGCGCCTCGGGGTCGTCCAGCGGCGCGAAGGCAATCGACAGCGCCTGCGCGGGCGGTTCGGGCAGGCGGTCGGGCCATTCGACCAGCGCGATGGCGGTGTCGAATGCTTCGGCCAGGCCCAGCTCCTCGATCTCGCCTCCGTCCGACAAACGGTAGAGATCGGCATGCCAAAGTTCCCCAGCCGAAGTTTCGTAGGTCTGCACGAGAGTGAAGGTGGGCGAGGGGATATCCTCGGGCGTCCGCAGCAGGGACCGGATCAGGCAACGGGCGAAATGGCTTTTTCCGGCGCCGACGGGGCCGGAGAGCAGCAGCACGTCGCCCGCAGCCAGGGTCGCGCCCAGCCGTTCGGCCAGGCGGCAGGTCGCATCGGGCGAGGCGAGGTGGATCGTGCGGCTGGTCTGCGACATGGGGGGACATTACCCGCCCAGCCCCGCGCTGCAAGTGGGGTCAGGCGCGCAGGGTCGGCCGTTCGGTCAGCTGCGCGGCCAGGGCGGCGCTTTCGGGACGGAAGCCGATCAGCGTCTTGCCGCCCGCCAGGGGCACGACGCGGCAGTCAAGACGCTCGCCGGTCGCCAGCGTGACCTCGGCCGTCCAGCCGGCGCGGACGCCCGTGTTCCGGGCGAAATCGCGCAGCTCGCCCCAGACCGGCGACGGCGCGCTCAGCTTCTGCCAGTGTCGCGAGCTGCTGAGGATGTCGACCTCGGCCAGGGTGTCATGCGTGTCGGTCTGCCACAGCATCGTGTAGGCCTTGTTCCAGTAGACCAGCACGCCGTGGCGGGAAAAGACGCAGATCGCCTCTTCCAGCGTGTCGAGCACGGCATGGCCCAGGTCGATCTCGGACCGGAAACGGCGGGTCAGCGACATGTCGGCCGAGATATCCTCGAACAAAAAGGCGATGGCACCGTCGGGATGCGGCCGGCCGGTGACGCGGTAGGTCTGGCCCGAGGGCAGCGTCCATGTCTCGAGGTGCTGGCCGGCGGCGGCATCCGCGATCATCCGGGTCAGCTTGGTGCGCCATTCGGCGTAATTCTTGGGCTCGGGCATCATCTGCTTGTCGCGCATGCGGTCGAAAAAGCTGCTGAGGTCGGGCCGGGCCGAGAGAAAGTCGATGGGCAGCGCGGTCAGGTCGACCAGCGCGGGGTTGAACAGCACCAGCTGCCGGTTGCGGTCGAAGATGGCGAGGCCTGTCGACAGATGCGCGAAGGTCTTGGTCAGGGTCTGCACGAAGTTGCGCTGCTGCAGCTCGGCCTTGACCACGGCGTTGATGTCGACCGCATGGTGCATCCAGGTGTCGCCCATCGGGGTCGAGCAGATGTCGAACCAGTGCAGCCCGCCCTCCGCATCGGCCATGCGGACGCGGTTCTGCTGCTTGTCGGGCGCGGTGCCCAGCGCCAGGTCGAAGATGCGCGCGGGGCGCCCGCCTTCCATCCCGGTGCCGGCGATCTGGGTCAGGGTGATATAGGCCGGGTTGGCCTGCAGGATCCGCCCTTCGGCATCGCTTTGCCAGATCGGGTAGGGGGCCATCTGCAGCATCTTGTCGCGCGATTTCAGCTGGGTCTCCGTGAGCACCAGCCGGTGCCGGTCGGCAACCATGGCATCGGGCTCCTCGACGGTGAGGCGCATCCACTTGCGGCCGGGGTCCACGATCAGCAGCCCGCTGTCCAGCGGATCGGCGGCGCGCAGCACGACCCGGTCCAGCGGCGGCATGTCCGGGTCGATGTCGGCGATGCCGGCAAAGCGAGGCAGCAGGACGGCGCGCACGGAGTCCCAGGTCGCAATGTCGGCGCGCGCAGGGATGTCGGGCAGCAGGTCTGACGTGGCGATCAGGTCGTAGGCCGCCGGCGAACAATCCAGCACCTTGCGCCCGGACAGCACGAATGTGAGCAGGCCGCGGCTTGCCTCCGCCCCGGCCGGTCCGGCCTCTGCCCCGACAAAGCGACGCATGAGGGTCAGGGCGAGGGCCGCCGTGACGGCGCTGGAGCCAAGGACAAGAAGCAGCGTTGAGAGGCCAGACATGGAATCCGCAATTAGGTGGGCTTCCGCCGAGCCTAGACCCGCGCTGGTTAACAAAATTTAAAGACCGGTGGAAAACCGTGCCGGTCAGGGAAGGATCAGCTGGTTCTCGCCCAGGGGCACCGCATTCGGGCCCTGGCGGGCGTCGATGCGGTCGCGGGGCCAGGTCACCTCGACGATGGCGCCCGAGCGTTCGGCCCGTTCGGCGGGGTCGAGAAAGGGGTCCGAGCCGTTGGCAAAGCTCAGCTCGGCCCCGGTGCGTTCCAGCAGCGTCTTGGCGATGAAGAGGCCAAGGCCCATCCCCTCGTAGCCCGGCCGGGCCTTGCCGCGCGTGCCCGAGCGGCGCCGCGCCATGAACGGATCGCCGATGCGCCCCATGACGTGTTGCGGGTAGCCCGGCCCGTCGTCGATGATGCGCAGGGTGATGCGGTCGGCGGTCCAGGCGGCCTCGACCCAGACCTGGGATTTCGAGAAATCGACCGCGTTCTGGACCAGGTTGCGGATGCCATGGATGATCTCGGGCCGGCGCAGCACCGAGGGCTGGGCGTCGGCCAGCGCGGGGTCGGGATTTTCCTCGAACCGGATCAGCTTGCCGCGGTCGATATGCGGCTCGGCGGCGAGGCGGATCACCTCCATCAGCGGGGCCTGGCGGATGTGCAGGTCGTCCTTTCCGGCGCGGCCCATCGACCGCAGGATGTCGCGGCAGCGGTCGGCCTGGGCGCGGATCAGCGCCGCGTCCTCGGCCAGCTCGGGGCGGTCGTCGAGCTCTTCCATCAGCTCGGCCGAGGTCAGCTTGATCGTCGCCAGCGGCGTGCCGAGTTCATGGGCATAGGCCGCGACGACACCGCCGAGGTCGGTCAGCTTCTGCTCGCGCGCCAGCGCCATCTGCGTCGCGGTCAGGGCGTCGGCCATGGCATGCATTTCCGAGGTCACGCGGTTGGAATAGACCGACAGGAAGACCAGCGCGATGATGATCGCCGCCCAGTTGCCGAAGACGAAGATCGACGGCATGCGGATCTCGTAGCCCAGTTCGGTGCGCAGCGGCAGGTGGTAGATCACCAGCAGCGTCACGATGGTGATGGCGACGGCGTTCATCAGCAGGATCGACCTGGTGGACATCGCCGTCGCCGCCACCGTGACCGGACCGACCAGCAGGATGGCAAAGGGGTTGTGCAACCCGCCGGTCAGGAACAGCAGCAGCGACAATTGCAGCAGGTCGAAGAGGACGGTGGCGAAGTTCTCGATCTCGGACAGGCGCTTGGTCTCGGGAAAGATGAACATCGCCACGAGGTTGCCGACCACGGCGATGCCGACCACCAGCAGGCAGGGGCCGACCTCGATCTGCAGGTTGTAGAAGCGGGAGGCCACGAAGATCGCGGCCAGCTGGCCGACGATGGCGGCCCAGCGCAGCAGGATCATGGTGCGCAGGCGGATCCAGTTGCCGCGGTTGCGGCCCATCATCAGGTCAAACTCGGGATCCGTCCGGACATCCGCCATGGTGCGCGCCTTTGTCTCGCTTGAGGTTCGGGGTACAGTTGCTAGGTCAGGGAAGACTTTTGCAAGGGCCGGGCACGGTCAAGGAGGCTTACGTGGCACGTACACTCGTCATCATCGCCGGCGCGTTGCTGGTCACGCTGCTGGTCTTGCTGTTTGCCGCGACCTCGCCCGCCGTGCGCACGGCGCTGGGGTTCGGCGGCGACGGCGTCGCGCAATGCGGCGGCGGGCAGACCGGCGCCGATATCGGCGGGCCGTTCGAACTGGTGAATGCCGCCGGCGAGACGGTGAGCGATGCCGACGTGATCACAAAGCCGACGCTGCTTTATTTCGGCTATACCTTCTGCCCGGATGTCTGCCCGATGGACACGACCCGCAACGCCGAGGCCACCGCGCTGCTGGCCGAGCAGGGCTATGACGTGCAGCCGGTCTTCATCTCGGTCGATCCCGACCGGGACGGCCCGCGCGAAGTGGGCGAGTTCGCCGAGAACCTCAATGCGGCGTTCGAGATGGACCGGATGATCGGCCTCACCGGCTCGGCAAGCCAGGTCGCGGCGGCCAGCAAGGCCTACCGGACCTATTACAAGAGCCACAAGGGCGAGAACGGCGAGGAGGAGTTCTACCTCGTCGACCATTCGACCTTTACCTACCTGGTGTTGCCGGGGACGGGGTTCGTCGATTTCTTCAAGCGCGAGATCACGCCCGAGCAGATGGCCGAGCGGACGGCGTGTTTCATCGACGCGGCGTCGTGACCGGGGTGGGCATCGGGGCGCGTGATCACAGCTTGTGATCGCGGGGGGTTTGACCCTCAAGCCCCCGTTGGATAATAGTTTCTGAATATGCAGGCGTCGGGGCGGAGGAAACGCGTGGCTGAGCAGGATCTGGACATCGGGCCGGAGAAGTCCTTGTTGCTTGTCGACGATGACGAGCCCTTTCTGAAACGTCTCGCCAAGGCGATGGAAAAGCGCGGGTTCGAGGTCGAGACCGCCGGCTCTGTCGCGGCCGGCCAGGCCATCGCCACCGCGCGGCCGCCGGCCTTTGCAGTGGTCGACCTGCGGCTCGAGGATGGCAACGGGCTCGACGTGGTCGAGGTGCTGCGCAAGAAGCGGCCCGACAGCCGGGTGGTCGTGTTGACCGGCTATGGTGCGATTGCCACGGCGGTGGCGGCCGTCAAGATCGGGGCGACGGATTACCTGTCGAAACCGGCCGATGCCACCGACATCACCAATGCCCTGCTGGCGCGCGGCGACGAGCTGCCGCCACCGCCCGAGAACCCGATGAGCGCCGATCGCGTGCGCTGGGAGCATATCCAGCGGGTCTACGAGCTGTGCGACCGCAACGTGAGCGAGACGGCGCGGCGGCTGAACATGCACCGGCGCACGCTGCAACGGATCCTGGCAAAGCGGTCTCCGAAGTAGTCTTGATCCGATTGTGTGCCGGAGGCCCGCAGGGTCAGCGCGCCATGGGCGCGCCGGTGGGGGGCGCTGCCCCCCGGTGCCGTTGGCACCGTCCCCCGAGGTATTTTCAAAACGATGAAGGGCTGGGCGGATTACCTGGCCGTCGCAAAGGGCTCGAGGATGGGGGCGAGCGAGGTTTGCGCAGTGTCGAGGCCACGCGGGTCGCTCAGGCGCAGCTTGATCATGCAGCCGGGACGCAGGCCCATCAGCAGGATCTCTCCTCCGCCGCGCGCGTTGCGACCGTCGGCCACGCGGGTGAATCCGTGGAAAGGCTCTGCCATCTCGAAGGCCCGCAGGTCCGAGACCGGGGCGAACAGGCTGCCGGTCTTCATGTCCACGGCGCTTGACTTGAAGGCGTCGAGGGTGGCGGAAGCGTCCGGTGCGTCGTGCCCCATGTCGAACAAAAAGAAGCTGGCGGTCTGCCCGCTGTTGGCATCGCGGAACTGGGCGGCATAGCCTAGGCCGGGATGGGTGGCTTCGTCATCGGCATGGGTGACGAGGGACAGGGGGCCGAGCCGGTCCGGCAGGGCGTCGCGCATGCCCCGGCAGGTCGCCGTGTCGGCAAGAGGCGCGGAGGCGATGAGCGCCAGCGCGCAGGCCGGAAGGCGGGCATGTCTCATGGGCGGCCTCTTTGAGGGTCGGACCTGTCACAGTCTGGGTGGCAGGCCCGGCCGGGTCAAGCCGCCGGGGTCACAGGTCGTATCGCTTGAGGATCTTGTCGACCGACGTGCCGTCTTCCATCACGTAACCGGTGATGCGGCCGTGGTCCTCGAAGCCGCGGGACTGGTAGTAGATCAGCCCGCCTGCGTTGTCGGCGCGGATTTCCGCGTTGATCCAGGCGAAGCCGGCGGTGCGGGCGGCCTCTTTCGTCGCCTCGAACAGGGCCGAGCCGATGCCGAGGCCGGTGCGGCCGGCCCGGGCGAAGGTGGCGATATTGGCGACGTCCGGCCCGTAGGCGGGATGCGGGGCGATCCATTGGAAGCCGAGCAGGGTGCCGTCCTCGGCCTCGGCCAGGTGCCAGATCGCGCCGGGCTCGGCCATCTGCGCTTGCAGCTCGGCGGGCCTGCGCGGGTTGATATAGGCCGTGGTGCCGCCGATTGCGATGATCTCGTTCAGAAGCTCGGTCATGGGGCGGGCGTCCATGGCCCCGGCACGGCGGATGATCATCGCATCTGCTCCAGCAGCGCCGCGTGGCGGGCGGTGAAATCGGCGCGCACCTCGACCGGGGGGCGCAGGGTGATCGCGAGGCCCGCCATCAGCGCGGGATCGGGGCGGCCGAAGAACCGGGTGCTTTCGGCCTCGGAAAAGCCGGCGATCTGTGTCGCCTCCATCCAAGCCGAGACGCGGTCGGCCTTCTTGATGAGTTTCTTGATCTTGACGGGGACCTGCGCGGGCAGGCCGAAGCGGATATGGATCGCCGCCGTCAGCCGGTCGTCGAGCTGCCCGTAGCCCGCCCCGACCGCGGCCTTGACCGGGGAGATCATGTCGCCGATCACGTATTCCGGCGCGTCGTGCAGCAGCGCCGCCAGGCGCCATTTCGGCGGCGCGGCGGGGTCGATGCGCGCAAAGATCTCTTCGACCAGCAGGGAATGTTCGGCGACGGAATAGGCGAACTCTCCACGGGTCTGGCCGTTCCAGCGGGCGACGAAGGCCAGGCCATGGGCAATATCCTCGACCTCGATATCCACCGGCGTGGGGTCGAGAAGGTCGAGCCGGCGGCCCGAAAGCATGCGTTGCCAGGCGCGGGGTTGGGCGGGCATGGGTCACCTGTCGGTTTTTTCCGCCATATGGCCCGAGCCGCGCGCGCGCATCAAGGGCGGAGCGGATTGCCTTGCTTTTGACACAAATGGGTCGCAAACTTGCCTGGTCGGTTAATGACGGGCCGGACGGTGGGCAATGCCGCCGGCCTACGAGGCGCCACAAGGCGCCCGAAAACGAGGCAGATCAGCAGGGGGTATCCCCATGTTCAAATACCTGTGCACGACCTGTGTCGTGCTGGCACCGTCCGTTTTGGCGGCCAGCGACAGCTGCGGGCCAAGGGCGGTGATCGCGGACCGGCTCGAGGCGGAATTCGGCGAGCGCCTGACCGCGACGGGCCTTCAGGATGAAACCCAGGTAATGGAGATCTGGACGTCCCAGGCGACGGGGTCGTTCACCGTGCTCGTCACCGGCGCGGACGGGCGGTCCTGCGTCGTGGCGACCGGCACGGATTTCCTGGGCGGCGCGCCCGGGGCTCTGGCGACCAGGGCCAGCGGCGCACGGCTTTAAAGCTTGGCGGTGGGCACGAAGATCGTGTTGTTCTCGATCACGCCGCCGATGCGGTAGGCGGCGGCGGGCACCAGCGTCTCGAGCTGGTCCAGGAAGGCGGCGCGCTGGGCGGGCTTGCCCGCCTCGAGCACCACCAGCGGGTGGTTGTCGGACAGGATCCGCGCGGCCCCGACGAGCGCCGGCGCCTCGTGGCCTTCGATGTCGAGATGCAGCACCCCGACGCGGCGCGAGGCATCGACCAAGTCGTCCAGACGCACCACCTCGACCTCGATCGTGCCGGCATCGGCGGTCTCGACGATGCGCGAGCCGGCGGCGATGGCGGCGCCGGACCCCGCGCGGGTGATCTTGAGCGGCAGTTTCGTCGGCGCTTCGCCCACCGCGACGGGCGAGATGTGCACGTTGCCGATCCGGTTCAGCCGCAGCGTTGTCTCGGCCGCGACAAAGGACACCGGGTGCGGCTCGAACGTGTGGATCAGCGCACCGGGGGCCATGGCGGCCGAGAGCGCAGGCAGGAAATCCCCGATGAAGGCGCCGCCGGTGACGATGTCGCCATCCCCCAGCCGGGTGCAGAGGAAATGCAGCATGTCGGGTTCGTAGACCTTGCCGCGGGTCAGGATCATGCCGATCTCGCGCTCGGCGAATTCGGTCGGCAGGCAGTAGATGCCGTGGCGGTTGGCCACCATCATGTGGTCGAAATCGAGCCCGGGAATCGTGCGGCGCGGCATGCTTCGGCTGGCCACGGGGGTCGAAAGGTCCGTCTTCACGCTCATCCGGGGCCTGCTCCAGCCGTTTTCGCGCCGTCGATCTGAGCCGTTCACGTCGCGGTATCCAATTACGCTTATCCCCGACATTGCCAGCCGAATCAAGGAATGTTAGGCGGATGCAGCCCATGCATCAGCCAGAACGGAGACCAGCATGACCGCGGATTACATCGTCAAGGATATCGCCCTCGCCGAGTACGGCCGGAAGGAGCTTGATATCGCCGAAACCGAAATGCCGGGCCTGATGGCCTGCCGCGATGAGTTCGGGGCGTCGAAACCGCTGAGCGGCGCGCGGATCGTCGGGTCGCTGCACATGACCATCCAGACCGCCGTGCTGATCGAGACGCTTGTGGCGCTGGGCGCCGACGTGCGCTGGGCCTCGTGCAACATCTTCTCGACCCAGGACCATGCCGCCGCCGCCATCGCCGCTGGCGGGACGCCGGTCTTTGCCGTCAAGGGCCAGACGCTGGAAGAGCATTGGGATTACCTCGACAAGTCCTTCCAGTTCCCCGAGGGCGCGAACATGATCCTCGACGATGGCGGTGACGCGACGCTGTATGTCCTGTTGGGGGCACGGGCCGAGGCGGGCGAAGACATCATCCCCGTGCCGCAATCGGACGAGGAAGCGGTCATCAAGGCGCAGATCCAGAAGCGGATAAAGGAGAGCCCGGGCTGGTTCACCAAGACCCGCGACGCGATCAAGGGCGTCTCCGAAGAGACGACGACCGGCGTGCACCGTCTTTATGACCTGCACAAGAAGGGCTTGCTGCCCTTCCCCGCGATCAACGTGAACGACAGCGTCACCAAGTCGAAGTTCGACAACAAGTACGGCTGCAAGGAATCGCTGGTCGACGGCATCCGCCGCGCCACCGACGTGATGATGGCCGGCAAGGTCGCCGTGGTCTGCGGCTACGGCGATGTGGGCAAGGGCTCGGCCGCGTCGCTGGCCGGCGCCGGCGCGCGCGTCAAGGTGACCGAGGTGGACCCGATCTGCGCCCTGCAGGCCGCCATGGACGGGTTCGAGGTGGTGCTGCTGGAAGATGTCGTGGACAGCGCCGACATCTTCATCACCACCACCGGCAACAAGGACGTGATCCGCATCGAGCACATGCGCGAGATGAAGGACATGGCCATCGTCGGCAACATCGGCCATTTCGACAACGAGATCCAGGTCGCCAACCTCAAGAACCACAAGTGGACCAACATCAAGGACCAGGTGGATATGATCGAGATGCCTTCGGGCTCGCGCATCATCCTGCTGTCCGAAGGGCGCCTGCTGAACCTCGGCAACGCGACCGGGCACCCGTCCTTTGTCATGTCGGCCAGCTTCACCAACCAGGTGCTGGCGCAGATCGAGCTGTGGACCAAGGGCGAAGAGTACCAGCCCGGCGTTTACATCCTGCCCAAGCATCTCGACGAAAAGGTCGCGCGCCTGCATCTGGACCGGATCGGCGTCAAGCTGAGCAAGCTCAGCGCCGACCAGGCCGCCTATATCGGCGTGACGCCCGAGGGGCCGTTCAAGTCCGAGCATTACCGCTACTGATCCCGACGAGTCAGGATCGACACACATTGCCGGGGGTGAATGCGTGTGGCGCATTCACCCTTGGTCGTTTCACGGAAAAGTGGTTAACCTCCTGAACAGTGGGCAAACCGCCTGCAAAGACCCCAATGTCAGGGACCGGGAGACAGAAATGGGCAAACGTGACGAGCTGATCGCCAAGTACGCGGACGATCTCAAGACCAAGTGCGGCATGGAGCCGGACATGGACCTGCTGACCAAGGTCACCATCGGCTGCGGCCCGGCGATCTACAACGACGACGCCTCGACCGTCGCGTCAAGCCAGCCGGCCGAGCTTGAGACCGTCAAGACGAACTTCCTGATGAAAAAGCTGGGCCTTGCCGACGGGCCCGAGCTGATGGATGCGATCAACTCGGTCGTCGAGACCTACGGCAAGTCCGAGCGCAACAAGTACCGCGCCGTGGTCTATTATATGCTGACCAAGCATTTCCGGAAGGAAGCCGTCTACGGCTGAGCCGGGCGCAGAACTGTCCAAGGCGACCCGTCGGCACGGCCGGCGGGTCGTTCGCGTTTTAGGCGTGTTTTACGCACTCGGCCTTTGCGGGCGGACCCGAATGCCGGTAAGAAAAGGGAAGTTTCGAGCCAGTAAGGCCGGCCCTTTTGATCATGGTTTCGCGTGTGGTGCGTAGGGGAGCACGCGGGGTGAGAGGAGGGTTCGGCCTGTGCCGGACCCTCCTTTTTTGTCGCTGTCCGGTCTCTGTCCCGCCTTCCGGTTCGTCCTCTCAAGGACCGGTCGGCCGCCGCCCCGGCGCCGTCAGAACAGCGCCAGCACGATCCCGATGATCATGCAGCCGAACACCGCGTAACCGCCGTCGATCAGCGTCAGCTTGAACGGCCGGCCGGGGTAGGCGTTGTTGATCATGATCCAGGGGCTGATGAAGAACAGCCCGATGCCCAGCCCGGTCAGCGCCGATTTTCCGATGCCGGTGATTCCGGCCATCGACAGCATGTGCCGCATCATGCCCGCGACCAGCACCATGGCCAGCGCCGACAGGATGAACGGGAGTGCGCCCTGTCCGCCCTGGGGCTTGCCGTCCGGGCCGACCTCGACCCCGGCTGCTTCCATCCATGGCTTGGCCAGTGTCATGTACCAGGCGGCGCCAAACAGCCAGGCCGCCAGCGCGGCGACCAATACGTTGATGAGTTCCATGTGTGGGCCCTCTCCACATCGTTTCCCGGCATGACTGTGCCGCGAATTCCGTGGAACGCCTAGAATTTTCCGGATCTCAGGCCGGAATGCCGGCGAGGCTGCAGACGATGCGCCATTCGTCCTCGGTCACCGGCTGGACCGACAAGCGCGAGTTCTTGACCAGCACCATGTCCGCAAGCCGCGGATGGGCCTTGATCTGGTCCAGCGTGACAGGAGTTTTCACCGGCATCACCGCCTTGACGTCCACGCAGTCCCAGCGCGCCTGGTCGGTCGTGCTGTCGGGATGCGAGGTAGCGCAGACTTCGACCACGCCGACGACCGCTTTTTCCGTCTGGCTGTGGTAGAAAAAGCCGCGGTCCCCCAGCGCCATTTCGCGCATGAAGTTGCGGGCCTGGTAGTTGCGCACGCCGTTCCATTCCTCGCCCGCGTCGCCCTTGGCGACCTGGTCGTCCCAGCTCCAGGTGGCGGGTTCGGATTTGAAGAGCCAATAACGCATTCTCAGTCCTCCTGTTCCGGGCGCAGCGGGCGCGAGAGCAGCGCCTGCACCGCTTCGGTCACGTCCAGTTCGCCGTCAAGCAGCGCGGTGATCGCGCGGGTGATGGGCATGTCGATGTCGTGGTCCTGCGCCCAGGCGAGCGCCGCGCGGGCGGTCGCCGCGCCTTCGACCGTGACGCTCGGGTCAAAGTCTTCGCCGCGCCCCAGCGACAGGCCGAAGCGGTAGTTGCGCGAGCCTTCGGAGGTGCAGGTCAGCACGAGGTCGCCAAAGCCCGACAGCCCCGCCAGCGTTTCCGGCTGCGCACCGAGGGCGGCCGCCATGCGGGTCATTTCCGCGTACCCGCGGGTCATCAGCGCGGCCCGGGCGCTGTCGCCCAGCCCCGCGCCCATGCAGGCACCGGCGGCGATGGCCATGACGTTCTTGAGCGCGCCGCCCAGTTCCGCGCCCACCGTGTCCGTGGTGCGGTAGAGCCGCAGGTTCGGCGTGGTCAGCGCGGTCTGCAACGCCTCACCCAGCACCTCGTCCGCGCAGGCCAGGGTCAGCGCGGTGGGCAGGCCGATCGCGATGTCATGGGCAAAGCTCGGCCCGGTCAGGATGGCCGTGCGGGCATGCGGCAGCAGGCTGTCCAGCAGCGCGACGGGGCCGAGGTGCGAGGTCAGCTCGATCCCCTTGCAGCAGGCGACAAGGGTCTTGCCGTCGAGCATGTCGCGGTATTGCACGGCAAGGTCGCGGACCTTCTGGGTCGGCACGACGACCAGCAGGATGTCGCAGGCGGTGGCCGTGCGGATGTCGGCTGTGACGCGCAGCGTCTCGGGCAGGGGCGCGCCGGGCAGGCGCGGATTTGCGCGCGTCTCGGCCATGGTCTGCACGAGGTCTGCGTCGCGCGCCCAAAGCACGGTCTCGGCTCCGCCGCGCGCCAGAGAGATGGCGAGCGCCGTGCCGAAGGCGCCGGCGCCAAGGACGCCGACGCTCATGCCTTGGCCCCCTTCTTGCCGCCGCCCAGCATCCCGGCGCGGGCCGTGTCCAGCGGCCAGCGGGGGCGGGCGACAAGGGTCATGTCGTCCGTCTGGCCGGCGCGGAAGCGTTCCAGCCCGGCCCAGGCGATCATCGCCGCGTTGTCGGTGCACAGGCGCAGGGGCGGCGCGGTGAAGGTGGCACCGGCCGCGGCCGCGACCTCTTCCAGCCCCGCGCGGATCGACTGGTTCGCGGCCACGCCGCCGGCGACCGCGATCATGGGCGCTTCGGGCGATGCCTCCATGTAGGTCGCGAGGGCCCGGCGGGTCTTTTCCACCAGAACGTCGCGCACCGCGGCCTGGAAGCCGGCGCAAAGGTCGGCGCGGTCCTGCCGCGTCAGCCCGCCCTTGTCGGCCGCCACCTGGTCGCGGGTGCGCAAGAGCGCGGTCTTGAGGCCGGAAAAGCTCATGTCACAGCCCGGCCGGTCGAGCAGCGGGCGGGGGAAACGGAACCGTTTGGGATCGCCCGCGCGCGCCTCGGCCTCGACCGACGGGCCGCCGGGTTGCGGCAGGCCGAGCAGGCGCGCGGTCTTGTCGAAGGCCTCGCCCGGGGCGTCGTCGATGGTGCCGCCGAGGCGGGTGAAGTCCTCGGGGCCGTTGACTTGCAGCAGCTGGCAATGCCCGCCCGAAACCAGCAGCATGAGGTAGGGAAAGGCGGCCATGTCCGTCAGCCGCGGGGTCAGCGCGTGGCCGGCCAGGTGGTTGACCCCCACCAGCGGCTTGCCCGACCCGGCCGACAGCCCCTTGGCGCACATCACGCCAGACAGCACACCGCCGATCAGCCCCGGCCCGGCGGTGACGGCGATGGCGTCGATCTGAGCCAGGGTCAGCCCGGCGTCCGCAAGCGCCTGCTCGACGCAGAGGTCGATTTTCTCGGCATGGGCGCGGGCGGCGATCTCGGGGACGACGCCGCCGAAATCGGCGTGCAGCTCGGCCTGGCCGTGCACGATGGACGACAGGATCTGCGGCGCGTGTCCCGGCACATGGCGCACAACGGCGGCAGCAGTGTCGTCGCAGCTGCTTTCCAACCCCAGAAGTGTCAGCGTGTCGCCCATGGCCGCGCATGCCCCTTGCCGGCCCGTTGCATCGGGCCCTTGGCGCAGGTACCACCTTGACGCGGTGCAAACAATCCCGGCCCCCGATGATCCAGCCCCTGCCCAACGTCTTGCTGACCCGGCCCGAACCCGATTCCCGGGCGCTGGCAACCTGGATCGGCGGGCGGGCGCGGGTCGTGATCTCTCCGCTCATGGAAATCGCGCCGGTGGGCAGGGTGCCGGATCTTGGCGGGGCCCGGGGCGTGATCCTGACTTCGCGCCATGCGGTCCCGCTCATCGGTCCCGGCCGGGGCCGCCAGGCCTTTGTCGTGGGGGAGCGGACCGCGCAGGTCGCGCGGGAGGCCGGGTGGGATGTCGCCCGGGTCGCACCGGATGCCGAGACGCTGCTGGCGGCGCTTGTGGCCCAGCCGCCCGATGGCCCCTTGCTGCACCTGCGCGGCGCGGTGGTGCGCGGCGATCTTGCGGCGCGGCTGAGCGCGGCCGGCATCGAGACCGCCGACCGCGTCGTCTATCATCAACATGCCCGGAAACTCGGCACGGAGGCCCGCGAGATGCTGTCCGGGACGGGCCGTGTGATCCTTCCGCTCTTTTCCCCGCGCTCGGCCGCGTTACTTGGGAACGAGGCGCCGTTTCGCGCGTTTCTCGACGTGGTTGCACTCAGCCCGGCCGTGGCCGATGCTGCGCAGGTGGTGCGGCCGGACGCGGTGACGGTGGCCGAGCGGCCCGACCTGGCTGCGCTCAAGGCGGCGCTGTCGGGACGGTTGGACGCAGTCACGCCGCCTTGAGGGTCCCGTGGGGGGCCGCTAGTGTCGTGGTGTTGCGTTGCAGCGAACGCAGGGAATCGGAAGGACGTGCAAGTGGCCGAGTCTGACAGGAAAGACGCCGAAGCGGCGAAGGACCAGACCGAGGACAGCCTCGAGGCAGCCGCCGAAGAGGGCACGGAGGCGGAGGAGACCTCTGCCGCGACGGATGAGGGCGCCGACACGGTAGCCGCCGATGAGGCCGATTGGGATGACCTGCCGGCCGACGAGCCTGCCGAGGGGACGGATGCCGCGGTCGAGGAAGAGCCCGCCGAGTTCGAGGGCACGATCATCGACCCGGAGGTCGAGGGCCCCGAGGGCTTCGCGGCCGGGCCCGGGGAAGAACCGGCCGAAACCTATTCCGAGAATGAACACGTTGACGCGCCCGCCGAGGAAGAGACCCTTCTTGAGGAGCCGACGGACGAACCGGACGCGTTGGAAGACACCGGCCCGAGCCAGGTGGACGCCACGCCGGACAGCGCAGGGATCGGCACGATGGCCGCAGCCGGGGCCGCAGGCGCCGCAGCGCAGCCCGCACCCGCGCCCGAGACCGTCCGCGTGGTCGAGCGCAAGGGCGGCGCCGGGGCCATGGTGCTGGGCGGCGTGATCGCCGCGGCGCTGGGCTTTGGTGCGGCGCAGTACAGCAACGGCGGCTGGCCCTTTTCCACGCCCGATTACGATCCGCCAGAATACGTGACGCGGGATGCCCTGGACGCGAGCCTTTCGGCCCAGTCGACCCGCATCGACGAACTGGCCGCCGCCAGCGAAGCCGGGCTGACCGGAGACCAGCTGGACAGCGCCGTTTCCGCGCTGCGCGACGAGCTGACGGGGCGTCTGGATGCGCTGGACGGGCTGACGGGCGAGATCGACGCGTTGGCCGCGCGCATCACCGAGCTCGAGCGCGCGCCGATCGAGAACAACGTCTCGGACGCGGCCATCGCTGCCTACGAGGAAGAGCTGCGCCGCCTGCAGGAGTCGGTCGCCGCCCAGCGCGCCGAGATGGAGACGATGGCCAGCGAGGCCGCGCAGATGGAGGCGAATGCCACCGAGACCGCGCGCGAGACCATGGCCCGCTCGGCCGTGACGCGCATCCAGTCGGCGCTGGACAGCGGGACGCCCTTCGGTCCCGCGCTGGCCGACCTGGCCGAGACCGGAACGCAAGTGCCGGAGGTGCTGGACCGCGCCGCCACCGAGGGCGTGCCGCCGCAATCCGTGCTCGAGGATACCTTTCCCGACGCCGCGCGCGACGCGTTGTCGGCCGCGCGGGAAGAGACCGGCGATGGCGGCAGTATCGGCAATTTCTTGAAACGCCAGCTGGGCGCCCGGTCAGTCGCGCCGCGTGACGGGGATGACCCCGATGCCGTTCTGAGCCGGGTCGAGGCCGCCGTGCAGCAGGGCCGCCTGGCCGATGCCCTGGCCGAGATCGAGACGCTGCCCGAACCGGCCCAGGCCGCCCTGGGCGACTGGGTGGCTGCCGCGACGCTGCGGCGCGATGCACTGGACGCGGCCGAAGGCCTCGCCCAGGGCCTGAACGAATAAGAGGTAGACGCCGATATGCTGTGGTCACTCATCAAGGTCATGATCTTCATCGCGCTGGTTGCCGCGCTTACCTATGGCGCGGGCTGGCTGATGCAGACCGAAGGCGGCATCCAGGTCACCGTCGCCGGGACGGAATACACGCTGGGGCCGCTTCAGTCGGTGATCGCGGCCGTGGTGATCGTGGTCGGCGTCTGGCTCCTGCTCAAGCTGGCCGGGTTCCTGGTCGCGACGATCCGCTTCATCAACGGCGACGAGACCGCGATTTCGCGCTACTTCGACCGCAACCGCGAGCGCAAGGGCTACAAAGCCCTGAGCGAGGGGATGATGGCGCTTGCCTCGGGCGAGGGGCAGCTGGCCATGACCAAGGCGGCCAAGGCGGAACGGTTCCTGAACCGGTCCGACCTCACCGACCTGATGACCGCGCAGGCGGCCGAGATGGTGGGCGACCGCAAGAAGGCCGAAGAGGTCTACAAGCGGCTGGTGCAGGACGACAAGACGCGGTTCGTCGGCGTGCGCGGGATCATGAAGCAGCGGCTTTCCGAGGGCGACACCGAGACCGCGCGCCAGTTGGCCGAAAAGGCCATCGCGCTGCGCCCCCGGCACGAGGAAACGCAGGACACGCTGCTGCGGCTGCAGGCCCAGGCCAATGACTGGGCCGGCGCACGCAAGACGCTGGCGACCAAGCTCAAGACCGGCACCCTGCCGCGCGACGTGCACAAGCGCCGCGACGCCGTTCTGGCGCTGAGCGAGGCCAAGGGCGTGCTGGACGAGGGCAAGAGCATCGAGGCGCAGGAGGCGGCAATCGCGGCTAACAAGGCCTCGCCCGACCTGATTCCCGCCGCCTGCATGGCCGCGCGCAGCTATATCGCCAAGGGCAACAAGCGCCACGCGACGCGCATCCTGACCAAGGCCTGGCAGGTGCACCCGCATCCCGACCTCGCTGCCGCCTTCGCCGAGATCGAACCGGACGAGACCCCCGAGGCCCGGCTGAAGCGCTTTGTCGCGCTGACCAAGCATTATCCCGAAAGCGCCGAGACGCGGCTGGTCAAGGCCGAGCTGCACATCGCGGCCGAGGATTTCCCGGGCGCCCGCCGTGCGCTGGGCGACCTGCCGGACAAGGCGCCCGATGCCCGGGCGTTGACCCTGATGGCGGCCATCGAGCGGGGCGAGGGCGCCTCGGACACCGTGGTCAAGGGCTGGCTGGCACGCGCGCTGACCGCGCCGCGCGGGCCTGCCTGGGTCTGCGACAATTGCCACAACATCCAGGGCGAATGGACGCCGGTCTGCACGAACTGCCAAAGCTTCGACACGCTCAGCTGGAAGACCCCGCCCCATGCGGACATGGCCAATGCCACGGGTGTCGCCATGCTGCCGCTGATCGTCGGCGCGCTCGAGGACAAGGGCGCCGCCGCCCCGGCGCCGGTCGCGCCGCGGCCGACGACGCCGCCGTCCGAGCCCGAGGTTATGGATGCCGAGATCGTCGAGACCGACGATGCGCCGGTCACGGTGGCGACATCGGATGAGCCGGCCGGCGAGTCGGCCAAGACCTGACCGCAAGGCCACAGGGCACACGAAAAGGGCCGGGGAGAGATCCCCGGCCCTTTCGCATTCCCGCAGGTCGGTTCAGCCGTTGTAATCGGCGTCCTCGACCTTTTCCATCCAGGTGACGGTCGATCCGTCGACCGCTTCCTGGATCGCGATATGGCTCATCGCGGTTTCGGCCGAGGCGCCGTGCCAGTGCTTTTCACCGGCCGGGAACCAGACAACGTCGCCCTGGCGGATCTCCTCGACCGGACCGCCTTCGCGCTGCACGCGGCCACGACCGAAGGTCACGATCAGCGTCTGGCCGGCCGGGTGTGTGTGCCAGGCGGTGCGGGCGCCGGGTTCAAAGGTGACATGCGTGCCGACGGCCCGTCCGGGCGCTTCGGCCTGGAACAGCGGGTCCATGCGCACGGTGCCGGTGAACCAGTCGCCGGGGCCGGCCATCGAGGGGGCCGTGCCGGAACGGATGATCTTCATAAGGCGGGTCCTTTCGCAAAGCGGTGGCTTGGTCGATGTCGCGACGTGGCAGGTCCGCGTCGGCCTTGCCGTCACCGACACATTACCCCTCGGGTCCGCATCTGCCCATGGGGGGCATCACGAATCCGGTCGCCTGGGTCGGGCCTCGCCGCATAGGTATGCAAAAACCCTTGCGCGATACGCGGCGGCGGCGTATTGCAATCGTATGCAAACGCGATCGACAGGGAAGGAGCGCGCCATGGCCGTCACGCATCTCAAGCACGGAAAACCCGCGGCCGACCGGGCCGAGGATGACGCGAAGACGGCCGAGGCAGTCGCGGCCACGCTCAAGGACATCGAGGCGCGCGGCGATGCGGCCGTGCGCGAGCTGGCCAACAAGTTCGACGGCTACGACCGGGAAACCTACCGGCTGAGCCAGGACGAGATCGACGCGCTGATCGCCAAGGTGCCGCCGCGCGACCTCGAAGATCTGAAGTTCGCCCAGGCGCAGGTGGTGAACTTTGCCAGGGCGCAGCGCGCGTCCATGACGGATATCGAGGTCGAGACGCTGCCGGGCGTGATCCTGGGCCACAAGAACATCCCCGTGCAATCGGTCGGCTGCTACGTGCCCGGCGGCAAGTTCCCCATGGTCGCCAGCGCGCATATGTCCGTCGCCACGGCCAAGGTCGCCGGCGTGCCGCGCATCATCGCCTGCACCCCGCCGTTCAAGGGCGAACCGAACCCCGCGGTCATCGCCGCCATGCACCTGGGCGGCGCCGACGAGATCTACGTGCTGGGCGGCATCCAGGCCGTCGGCGCCATGGCACTGGGCACGGAAACCATCGCCCCCGTCCACCTGCTGGTCGGGCCGGGCAATGCCTTTGTCGCCGAGGCCAAGCGGCAGCTCTTCGGCCGCGTCGGCATCGACCTCTTCGCCGGGCCGACCGAGACGATGGTGATCGCGGACGACACGGTCGACGCGGAACTCTGTGCCACCGACCTGCTGGGCCAGGCCGAGCACGGTTACAACTCGCCCGCCGTTCTGGTCACCAATTCCCGCAAGCTGGCCGAAGGCACGCTGCGCGAGATCGACCGCCTGCTCGAGATCCTGCCCACCGCCGACACCGCCCGCACCAGCTGGCAGGATTACGGCGAGGTGATCCTGTGCGACACCTACGACGAGATGCTGGCCCTTGCCGACGACATCGCCAGCGAGCATGTGCAGGTCATGACCGACCGGGACGACTGGTTCCTCGAGCACATGACCTGCTACGGCGCGCTGTTCCTCGGCGCGCGGACCAACGTGGCGAATGGTGACAAGGTGATCGGCACCAACCATACGCTGCCGACCAAGAAGGCCGGGCGCTACACCGGCGGGCTCTGGGTCGGCAAGTTCCTGAAGACCCACAGCTACCAGCGCATCCTGACGGACGAGGCCGCGGCCAGCATCGGCGCCTATGGCTCGCGCCTGTGCATGTTGGAAGGCTTCGTCGGTCATGCCGAACAATGCAACATCCGCGTCCGGCGCTACGGCGGGGTCAACGTGCCCTATGGCGCGGCGGCCGAACCGTTCTCCGACGCGTGACGCTTCAGACCAAGGAAACCCCCATGACACCGCAAGACATGCGCGCCCGGATCGTCCGATACGGAGAGCTGGTGCCCTGCAAGACCGCCTTCATCGACGCCCATACGCCGGGCAGCGACCGCAAGGAAAACTTCACCATCATCGGCGATGGCGTGTCGGAAAGCCCCGACCAGTACGTCCACATCAAGGACACGCCCGGCTTCAACATTGGCGCGGCCGGGCAGCCGCCGCATTGCCGCAACTCGCTGCATTCACACCGCACGGCCGAGGTGTTCTATGTCCTCTCGGGCCGCTGGCGCTTTTTCTGGGGCCGTTGGGGCACCGCGGGCGAGGTGGTGCTCGAGGAAGGCGATATCATCAACATCCCCACGGGCATCTTCCGCGGCTTCGAGAACATCGGCACCGACTACGGGATGATCATGGCGATCCTCGGCGGTGACGATGCCGGTGGCGGCGTGATCTGGGCGCCGCAGGTGATCGAGGACGCGCGAGAGCACGGGCTTGTGCTGGGTGAGAACGGCAAGCTCTACGACAGCAAGAAGGGCCAGTCGTTGCCCGAAGGGATCGCCCCCATGCCCCTGCTGACCGAGGACGAACTGAAAGCCTTCCCCGAACCGACCACGGCCGAGGTCATCCCCGGCCACGTCGCCCGCTACTGGGACCTGATGGCGCTGGCCGATCGTGCCCCGGTGCAGGTGATCGGGCCCAACGGTGTCCTGAAGGACAAGCCCGGGTTCGAGGTCGATTTCCTCAACCACAATTCTGCGACGGACGTCGAGGTGCACTCGACCCGCAACGACGTGCTGATGGCGATGCGCGGGCATTGGCGTCTGTCGTGGGAGGGGGGCGAAGAGATCCTTGCCCCCGGTGACACCTGCGCCGTGCCGCCGGGGCTGGCCTACCGGCTGGTGCCGTCGATGTCGGGCGAGGCGAGCCTTTACCGCGTGCGCGACACGGACGAGTCCGCCGGCGCGACCTGGCGGGGCTGAGCCATGGGGCTGCCGCTGGTCTTCCTGCCCGGGATGATGTGCGACGCCCGGCTGTTTGCCCCGCAGATCGCGGCGCTCTCGGCCGGGCGGACGGTCATCTGCGCCGACCTCTCGGGCGCAGAAACGGTCCACGAGCTGGCGGCCGGGGTCCTGCGTGACGCGCCGCCGCGCTTTGCACTGGCCGGGCTGTCGATGGGCGGGATCGTCGCGATGGAGGTGCTGCGCCAGGCCGGGGACCGGGTGGCGCGGTTGGCCCTTCTTGACACCAACCCCCTTGCGGAATTGCCCGAGGTGCAGGCCGGCCGTGCGGCCCAGATCGACCGCGCCATGGCTGGCGAGCTGGGCGCGATGATGCAGGACTCCTTCATCCCGCGCTACCTCGCCGCCCCCGACGCCGGGATCGAGGCGACCTGCCGCGACATGGCCGATGCGCTGGGCGCGGATGTCTTTGCCCGCCAGTCCCGCGCCCTGCGAGACCGTCCGGACCAATGCGACATCCTGCGCGACGCGCCCAAGCGCCCGACGCTGATCCTTTGCGGTCGCGAGGACCGGCTTTGCCCGGTCGCGCGCCATGACCTCCTGCACGGGCTGATGCCCCATGCCACCTACACCATCCTCGAGGGCGCGGGGCACCTGCCCACGCTGGAAGCGCCCGAGGCAACCACGAAGGCCCTCAGCACATGGTTGACATGACCCCGGAAACACTGGCGCTGCTGCGCTCGGTCGACACGCCCACTGTCTGCAACGCGATCGAGGTGATCGAGGGGCGGCGCGGCTTTGACGCCTTCACCCGCGGCACGCCGCTGGCCAGCGATCCGTCGGCCGTGATCGTCGGCCAGGCCCGCACCGCGCGCATCCGCGCCCGCTTCGCGCCGATCGAGCCGCCCGAGGAGATCCGCGCCCGGCGCATGGATTACTACCGCCACATGGCCGAAGGCACCGGCCCCCGCATCGCGGTGGTCGAGGACATGGATGGACCGGATGCCGTCGGCGCCTACTGGGGCGAGCTGAACACGACGGTCCACAAGGGCTTTGGCCTCACGGGCGCGTTGACCAATGGCCTCATGCGCGACCTTGGCGACCTCGCCCCCGGCTTTGCCGTGATCGCGGGGCAGGTCGGCCCCAGCCACGGCTTCGTCCACGTGACCGAAGTGGCCGGGCCTGTGACCGTCTTTGGCCTCACCATCGCCCCGGACGACTGGGTCCATGCCGACCGCCACGGCGCGCTGGTCATCCCGCCCGCCTACCTGGCCGAGCTGCCCGCCGCCATCGCGAAGATGCAGGCGACCGAGGCCATCGTGCTCGATGCCGCCCGCGCCCCCGATTTCGACTTTGCCCGGTTCGAGGCCGCCTGGACGGCCTTCGAAGCGGCGCGCACCTGACACCCTCAAAGGACGAGGCTCATGACCCGACTGCCCATTCCCGACACGCTCCGTTTCGTCAAATCCCCCGGCCGCGACGCCGTGGCCGACAATGCCCCGGTCGAGGCGCTGGTGGCCGAGGTGCTGGCCCGCGTCCGCGCCGAGGGCGATGCCGCCGTGCGCGAGTACTCCGCCAGGTTCGACAAGGCCGAGCTCGAGGTCTTCGAGGTGAGCATGGCCGACCGCGAGGCCGCTGTCGCGCGGCTGGACCCGCAGACCCGCGCGGATACGGAGTTTGCCATCGCCAACGTCCGCGCCTTTGCCGAGGCGCAGCTGGGCACCCTCAGCGAGCTCGAGGTCGAGATCCGGCCGGGCGTGCATCTTGGCCACCGCAACATCCCGCTGGAGCGGGTCGGCTGCTACGTGCCCGGCGGGCGCTATCCGCTGCTGTCGGCGCCGATCATGACCATCGTTCCGGCCAAGGTCGCGGGCGTCGAGGAGGTCATCGCCTGCCTGCCGCCGAACGCGCACGAGGCGATGATCGCCGGCTGCCACCTGTCGGGCGCCGACCGCGTCTTCCGCATTGGTGGGGCGCAGGCCATCGCGGCCATGGCGCTGGGCACCGAAAGCGTGCCGCCGGTCGACAAGATCGTGGGGCCCGGCAATGCCTTCGTCAACGAGGCCAAGCGTCAGGTCTTTGGTCCCGTGGGCATCGACCAGCTGGCCGGCCCGTCCGAGATCTTCGTGCTGGCCGATCACACCGGCGATGCCGAGATGCTGGCGACCGACCTGCTGGCCCAGGCCGAACATGACGTGCGCACCCGTGTCGGCCTGATCACCACCGACGCTGCCCTGGCCGAGGCGGTGCTGGCCGAGGTCGACCGCCAGCTGGAAACGCTCAGCACCGCGGAAACGGCCGGCCGGGCCTGGCAGGATTATGGCGAGATCGTCGTCTGCCCGGACGAGGCAACCATGATCGCCTATTCCGACATCGTCGCGGCCGAGCACCTGCAGGTCCATACAGAGGACGCGCACGGGCTGGCGAAGAAGTTGCGCCATTACGGGTCGCTCTTCATCGGGACCAATTCCAGCGTGGTCTATTCCGACAAGTGCTCGGGCACAAACCATACGCTGCCGACGATGGGCGCGGGGCGTTACACCGGCGGGCTTTGGGTCGGGACCTACATCAAGACCGTGACCCACCAGTGGCTGACTGAGGAAGGCGTCCGCCAGGTCGCCCCGCCCGCGGCGCGGCAGGCGGCGTCCGAGACGCTGGAAGGGCACCGCCGCGCGGCCCAGCTGCGGCTGGACCGGATGCAGGTTCAGGCCTGATCCAACGACACCGGCTCGGCCCCGATCGCGGGCCGGGCCATGTGGGCGCTGGCATGCTCGTAGGCATCCCCGAGACGGCAGATCAGCGCCTCGTTCCCCTTCGGCCCGATGAATTGCGCGCCCAAGGGCAGGCCATTGGCGGCAAATCCGCAGGGCACAGACAGGGCCGGATGCCCGGACATGTTGACCGGTAGCGTGCGCATGGCGGTCCAGACCGGGCCATCCTCGAAATCGGAAAACTTCGGCGCGGGGCCCAGCGTGGTCGGCGCCAGCAGGGCCGAGACCTGCGCGAGGCGTTCGTCCAGCGTTGCCCCGAACCGGGCGGCGACACGACGTGCGCGGGTCACGTCGTCGTCGGTCAGGACGGCGCCGGTGATAAGATTGCGCCGGGCATCGACTCCGTAGAGGTCCCAACGGGTGGCGAGCGCGTCCTTGTGGACGGCCCAAGCTTCGGCCTGCAGCAGGATCGTGCCGGCCTCTTCCAAGGGCTGATAATCGGGCAGGTCGATCAGCTCGATCCGCGCGCCGAGCATCGACAGGGTGGCGGCCATGTCGTCCATGGCGCGGATCAGCGCAGGGTCGGCCTGCGGGTCGTTCGCGAACCAGTCGCGGGCATAGCCGATGCGCAGCCCGGCGATGTCCTGCCCCAGCCCGGCGGTGGCGCGGGTTGCGGGGGAGAGATGCTCCATCACCAGCGCGGCATCGGCAACGCAGGCGGCCAGCGGGCCGATCACGTCGAGGCTGGGCGACAGGGGAAAACATCCACCCTCCGGCACCGCATGGTGCGTGGGCTTCAGCCCGGTGATCCCGCAATAGGCGGCGGGCGCGCGGATGCTGCCGCCGGTGTCGGTGCCCAGCGCCACGCGCATCAGCCCGCCCGCAACGGCGGCGGCCGAGCCTGACGACGAGCCGCCGGTGATATGCGCCCCGTTCCACGGGTTGCGCGCGGGCGGGTTGGGCTGGTCCCAGGCGGGGCCGGTCAGAGCGTATTCATAGGTGGCGAGCTTGGCGAACGGGATCATCCCGGCCCGCCGCAGCAAAGCGACGGCGGCGGCATCGCCCGCGGTTTCGACCGGGTGGGCGTGAGAGCCGCAGCGGGTCGGCTGCCCGGCCACGTCGAGGATGTCCTTGACCCCCAGCGGCAGCCCGGCGAGCGGGAGGCGATCCTCGGGCGGGGTGTCGTCCCAGCGGGCGGCTTCTGCCAGCGCGGTATCGGACAGGTGCACCACCGCGCCCAACTGCGGATCGCGCCGGGCGATGCGGTCGAGCGTGGCCTGCATCAGCTCGCGCGCGGAGACCTCGCGCCGCGCCAGCAGCGCGGCCTGTGCGGCCAGCGGCAGGTCGATGGGGTCAGTCATCCTGCGCCTCCTTCAGCCGATTCGCCGCCTCGCGCAGACGCTGGGCGGCGGGCAGGGCGGCTTTGAGGTCGCTATCGGGAAGGGTGAGACCCTGCCGGGCGAGCAGAGTGGCGAAATCTTCGGCGGTCATCTGGGCGGCCCCGTGCTGGCGGTGAGTGCTTCTTTTTGCATAGGTATTCACGCGCGTGCGATCAAGCGTCATGATGCGTCGACCCTCACGCGCAAGGCCGCCGAACCAGGATTTTGCATAAGTATGCATTTCCAGTTGACCGGTGAAAGGAAATGCGGCACGGTCGCATTTGAATAGGTATGCAAAGCGCGGGCCCGGCCCGCCGAACGAACACCACCGGAAGGGCCACCATGGGCACGCAGGACGACACCGCACAACTCACCAAGGGCGCCAAGGCCGCACCGAAGACGGCCGATGACGCCCCCCACAATGGCCAGGTGATGCAGGTCGAGCGCGCCGATTTCACCGACCTGGTGCCCGAGGGCCGCGCGCCGGTGCAGGGGATGGAGGGCTTCGATCCCTGCTATTCCGACATCGTCGACTACATCGTGCGCTGCACCCACAAGATCTGGGACGAACGCGACGTCGGCCTGATCTACACCCATTACACGCACAACATCGTTCTCTACCTGCCGACGGGCACGATCTACAACCGCGAGGACGTGGTGCGCGACACCATCCAGCGGCTCGTTGCCCTGCCCGAACGGCGCGGGATGGCGACCCATGTTGTCTGGAACGGCAATGACAAGGACGGGTTCTATACCTCTCACCTCGTGACCGGCTCGGGGCGGCATAGCCAGCCGGGTCCGTATGGTCCGGCGACGGGGCGCACATTCACCTCGCGCACGGTCGCGGATTGCATGATCCACCGCAACAAGATCTACCGCGAATGGGTCGTGTCGGACCAGATGGCCATCGTGCAGCAGCTGGGTCTGGATCCGCAGGCCTATGCGCTGAAGCTGGCGCAGGCCAAGTTCGACAAGGGGCTCAGCGTGCTCGACATCGGCGAAACCGGCCTGATGATGGGCCAGTACCCGCCCGCCGAAGAGGCCGACCTGTCGATCGCGGGCACCGACCTCGAACGCGAGACGCTGACCTGGCTGCACGACACCTTCAATCGCAAGATGTTCGGCCGGATCCGCGATGTCTACGCCCCCACAATCATGTACCACGGGCCGCTGATGAAGGAGCTTTACGGCACCGCCTCGGTCACCCACCAGGCGCTGGGTCTGATCGGCGCCTTCCCGGATGCGGTCTACCAGCCGCAGCACATCTGCTCGACCCCCTGTATCGAGGGTGGCACCAAGGTCGCCGTGCGCTGGGTGATGGAAGGCCATCACCTGGGCTATGGCGGGCTGGAAAGCCTCGGCGATCCGACCGGCAAGCGGGTGCAGGTGATGGGCATGTCGCATTACCATTACAAGGACGGCAAGATCGTCGACGAATGGACGGTCTATGACGAGCTGGCGCTGCTGGTGCAGATCAAGCTGGCGCAACTGGCCGACGCGCCCTCGGCCACCGAGGCGACCGGCGCCTGACATCCGGGCCGGCGCAGCCCGGCCCGACCCACAAAGCCCGCATGACAACAAAAACAGCGGGCGTCCAACCAACGGAGAGCAACATGACCCATATCACGCGCACCACCACGGCCCTTGCCCTCGTCTGGGCGGCCGGTGCAGCCCATGCCGGCTGCGGTGTCGACAGCGGCAGCGTCCGCATCCTGGCCAACGATTTCGATGCGCTGGGCATCGTCATCAATGAGGCCGCGACCTGCGCCGGTGACGGCGTCAGCGTCGAGGTGAACATGACGACCGAGCACAAGGCGCTGCAGGTGCCCGCGCTGACGGTCAGCCCGGCGCAGTACACGGTTGCCGTGGTCGCCAACAACTCGATCGTGCCGCTGCTGAACGAGGACCTGATCCGCCCGCTGGACGACCTGGTCGCCAAGTACGGCGACAGCCTGTCGCCGAGCCAGCTGATCCGCATCGACGGGCAGGTCATGGCGATCGCCTTCATGGGCAACGGCCAGCACCTGTTCATCCGCGAGGACATCCTGGAAGAAGCCGGCCTTGAGCAGCCAACCACGATGGAAGGGATCCTCGAGGCGGCCAAGGTGATCCGCGAGAAGGGGATCATGGAATACCCGCTGGCCGCAGCCGACCAGGCGGGCTGGTACCTCGGCAACGAGTTCGTGAACACCTACCTCGGTTACGGCGGCGAGTTCTTCGAGCCCGGCAGCGCCGAGCCCGCGATCAGCGGTGAGACCGGCATCAAGACGCTGGAAATGATGAAGGCCATGACCGCGTACATGGAGCCCGAGTACATGACCTTCACCTCGGACGAGATGAAGGCGATGTACCTTGCCGGCGAAGTGGCGATCATGAACCAGTGGGGGTCCATGGTGAACGGCCATATCGACCCGAATGGCCCGGCGCCCGAGATCGGCGAGGCCACGATGCTGGCGCCCGCGCCGACCGTTGGCGGCAATTCCATCCCGGCCGCCGCGCTGTGGTGGGACGGCTTCACCATCGCCAAGAACATCAGCGACGAGGATGCCGAGGCGTCCTTTGCCGCCATGGTCCATGGCATCCGCCCCGAGGTCGCGACGGCCAACCCCTCGGCCGCGACCTGGCTGATGAAGGACTTTGCCGCCCCTGAAACGGCCAAGGGCGTGCTGGGCAACGCCTCGGGCGGCGCGCGCGCCTACCCGATGTCGCCCTACATGGGCCTGCTGCACACCGCGCTAGGCGCGGAGCTGGCCGATTTCATGCAGGGCACGGAAAGCGCCGAACAGGCGCTGGCCGATGTCGAGGCCGCCTATCGCACCGCCGCGCAGGAAGCGGGCTTCCTGAACTGAGGCACCGCCTCTAGAACGGCGCTCCCGGCCTCAGTGGCCGGGAGCCAAGCCAAGGACACGGCCCCATGCGGCATCGCGATTTCGTCAAGTTCATCTTTCCCTCGGCGTTGGCGATGCTGCTGTTCATCGCCGTGCCCATCGTGTCGGTCTTTGTCCAGTCGCTCTATGTCGAACACGACAAGGTGCTGGTGACGGTCGAGAACTGCGGCCCCTTCGGCTGCCAGCAGGAAACCCGCGTCGACCCCGACGCCACCGCCGCGCTCAAGGCCGAAGAGCCGCTGGGCCAGTTCAACGGGCTCGGCACCTATCTCAACCGCGCGCATCTCGCGACGCAGGAGGTGGGCGAGATCCTCTCGGACAATGACGGGTTCGGGGATGTGGCCCGCCGCATCTACAACCTGCCGTTCTACAAGGCGCTCGCCTTCACGCTGGTCTACACCTTCCTTGTCACGCCGCTGTCGATGATCTTCGGCTTCATGGTGGCGCTGGGGGTCAACACGATCCCCAAGGCGGTGAAAGGCCCGGTGATCTTCCTGTCGCTGCTGCCCTATATCGTGACGCCACTGCTGGGCTCGCTGATCCTGTTCTGGATGATCAATTCCGACGGGGTGATCGGCGCGACGCTGCAATGGGTCTTTGCGGACCCGACGCTGAGCCTCAAGGCCTCGCCCTTCCTCACCTGGGTCACGCTGATCGTCTACGGCACCTGGCACATGACGCCCTTTGCCTTCGTCGTCTTCTACGCCGGGCTTCAGACCCTGCCGCAGGACACGCTGGAATCCGCGATGATCGACGGCGCGAACCGGTGGGAACGCATCCGCTATGTCGTCATCCCCCACCTCGTGCCGCTCGCCACTTTCGTGGGCCTCGTGCTGCTGATGGACAATTTCCGGGTGTTCGAGCCGATCATCGGCTTCTCGTCCGAAGCCAACGCGACGTCCCTGAGTTGGTCGATCTACAATGACCTGAACGGCCAGGTGGACCAGCTCTTCGGTTCGGCCGCCGCGACCTCGGTGCTGACCATGATCGGCGTGATCGTCCTGCTGACGCCGGTGCTGATCCGCACATGGCGCGACTTCAACCGGAAGGCCCGCTGATGGACCGCAAGATCGGATACTCCCGCCCGCTGGCGATCACCACCGGACTCGTGCTGCTGGTCTGGCTGATCCTCGCCGCCTTCCCGTTCTTCTGGACGGTCTGGGGATCGTTCAAGGTGCAGGCCGACTTCTTCAGCCGCGAGTCCTTCTGGAACGCCATCACCGGCCCCGCGACCGAGCGGCAGACCGGCGGCACCTTCACGCTCGACGGCTACCGCGGTGCCTGGGTGGAACGCGAGTTCTACCACTCGGTCATCAACACCGCGATCGTGACGGTCTGCGTCACCTCGATCAGCCTCGTCTTCGGCACGCTGGGCGGCTACGCCCTGTCGCGGTCGAGCCGGCAATACACCTTCTGGATTCTGATCGCCGCGCTCGTCTTCCGCGCCATGCCGCATATCACGCTGGTCTCGGGCTACCTGCTGCCGTTCTTCGAGATGAACATCTGGGGCTACTTGCCCACGGCGATCATCGTGCTGGTGGCGATCAACCAGCCCTTCACGATCTGGATGCTGCACAGCTTTTTCCAGTCGATCCCCAAGGACCTTGATGAGTCCGCCATGGTCGACGGCTGCACGCGGTTCCAGGCCTTCCGGCTGGCGATCATGCCGGTGATGTGGCCGGGCGTCATCACCACGGGGCTGTTCAGCTTCCTCCTCGCCTATAACGACTTTGCCGTGACCGCGATGCTGCTGAACCAGGACAACCAGACCATGGTGCCCAAGATCAATTCGTTCCTCGGCACGGTGCAGACCGAGGGCACGATCATGTACGCCGTGGCGGCCGTGGTCTCGGCCACCGTGCCTTTGTTCATCCTCGTGATGTTCTTCCAACGCCAGATCGTCAGCGGCCTGACCGCCGGCGCCGTCAAGGGATAAGACCATGGCCGACATCCACCTCAAGAATATCTCCAAGCGCTGGGGCAACGTGGTCGGCGTCGACAAGTTCGACCTGCATATCGCGGATCGCGAGTTCCTGGTGCTGCTGGGCCCCTCGGGCTGCGGCAAGTCCACGACCATGCGCATGATCGCGGGGCTCGAGGACATCACCGACGGCGAGATCATCATCGGCGGCCGCGTCGTCAACGATCTCGAACCCAAGGACCGCGACATCTCGATGGTGTTCCAAAGCTACGGGCTTTATCCGAACCTCACGGTCTACGAGAACATCCGCTTTCCGCTGAAGGTCCGCAAGGTCCCGAAGTCGGAACATCATGACCGCGTGATGAAGGCGGCCGAGATGGTGGACCTGACTGAACTCCTGGACCGGCGCCCGGCCGAGCTGTCGGGCGGGCAGCGCCAGCGGGTCGCGCTGGGCCGCGCCATCGTGCGCGAACCCACCGTGTTCCTGATGGACGAGCCCTTGTCGAACCTCGACGCCAAGTTGCGGGTGTCGACGCGGGCCGAGATCAAGAACCTGCAGCACCGGCTCAAGACCACGACGATCTACGTGACCCACGACCAGATCGAGGCGATGACGCTGGCCGACCGCGTGGTCGTCATGAACAAGGGCGTCGTGCAGCAGGTCGCCACCCCGACCGAGATTTACGACAACCCCGCCAACACCTTCGTCGCCAGCTTCATCGGCTCTCCGGCCATGAACCTGGTCGACGGGACGATCGCGAACGGCGTGTTCGAGGCAGAGAACCTGCGGCTCGAAGGGCTGCCCACGGGCCAGTCCGGCCCGGTGACGCTGGGCTTCCGGGCCGAGGACGTGACGCTGGTGCCGGATGGCGGAGACCTCGTGGCCCCCGCCTTTGCGCTGGAACTGCTGGGCGAGGCGTCGATGGTGGCCGTCCGCGTCGGCGGCGTGCTGGTCAACCTCAAGGCGGCCAAGGATTTCCGGGCCGAGATCGGCAGCACGATCCGCGCGCAGATCCCGCCCGAGACCTGCCACCTGTTCGACGTGACCACCGGCCAGAACCTCACCGTCCGCGCGGCGACGGGGCAGGGGTGACAGGTTCGCCCCTGCCGGGTACATGGTTAACCGTCGGGGTGCAGGAGAAAGACGTGAGCGGTAAACCGGTAACATCCGTGGACGTGGCCCGAAAGGCCGGCGTCAGCCAGTCCGCTGTCTCGCGGTTCTTCACGCCCGGCGCCTCGGTCTCGAAAAAGATGGCCGACAAGATCCGCGTCGCCGCGGATGAGCTGGGGTATCGCCCCAACGTGCTGGCCCGCGCGATGATCACCGGGAAAAGCCGGATCATCGGGCTGGTGGTCTATTACCTCGAGAACCAGTTCTACCCCGAGGCGGTCGAAAAGCTGTCGATCGCGCTGCAGGAAAACGGCTACCACGTGCTGCTGTTCATGGCGTCGAACACCATCGGCGACGTGGAACCCGTGATCCAGGAGATCATGGGCTACCGGGTGGACGGGATCGTGATGGTCTCGGTCTCGATCTCCTCGACCCTGGCCGAGCGGTGCAATGGCCTGGGCATCCCGGTGCTGTTGTTCAACCGCGACCAGCGCGACGACGTGCTGCGGGCGGTGACGTCGGACAATTACGCCGGGGGGCGGATGGCGGCCGAGCTGTTGCTGCGCAGCAACCCCAAGCGGATCGCGCATCTTGCGGGCTTCGGCGGCGCCTCGACCCAGATCGACCGCGAAGCTGGGTTCACCGACGCGCTGCGCGAGGCGGGGCGCGACCTGCATGCGCGCGAGGACGGCAACTTCCACTATTCCGACGCGGCTGATGCGACGCGCCTCCTGTTCGACGTGCCCGAGCCGCCCGATGCGCTGTTCGTCAGCGACGACCACATGGCGCTGGCCGCGATGGACGTGATCCGGCACGAGCTGAACCTGCGCATCCCCGAGGACGTGGCCGTGGTCGGGTTCGACGACATCCCGCAGGCCAGCTGGCCGTCCTTCAACCTCACGACCATCCGGCAGCCGATCAACCAGATGGTCTCGGCCGCGGTGGGCGAATTGCTGGGCGCGATCGAGGACGGCAACACCGAGGTGCGCAAGATCCGCCTTCCCCCGGTTCCGGTCGTACGCGGCACGACGCGTTAGGCCATGACGCTGCTGGTGGATATCAAGGCCTTTCTCGCCACGGCGCGGACGGGCAGCTTTTCCGCCGCCGCACGCGAGATCGGGGTCGCGCCCTCGGTCGTGACGAAACGGGTCGGGCGGCTTGAGGATCACATCGGTAGCCGCCTCTTCGTCCGGTCCACCCGCGCGCTGGTCATGACGGCAGAGGCGGACCGCCTGCGCCCGCGCCTGCAACTGCTGGTCAGCCAGCTGGAAGAGGCGCTGGACGGCGCCGCCCCGCCCGACACCGGCCTCGCCGGCCACCTGCGGATCAAGGCGCCGACGACGCTGGGCACGCTGTTCGCGGGCCGGTCCATCGCACGGTTCATGGCGCAGAACCCGTCGATCACGACCGAGCTGATGCTGATCGACCGCGCGGTCAACCCGCTCGAGGAAGGGTTCGACCTTGCTCTTGGTGGTCTGCCGCAAAGCTTTGCCAGCGTGCACGAGGTGCCGCTGTGCTATTACCCGCGCGTGCTGGTCTCAACGCCCGAATTCCTGGCCAAGCATGGCACGCCCAGGTCCCCGGGCGACCTGGTCGCGTATCGCTGCATCATCTACGTGGCCGCCGGCATGACCTGGTTCTTCGAATCCGAGGGCGGGCCGATCTCGGTCACGGTGAACCCGGTCTTCACGGTCAACGACTCGCGTCTTCTGCACTTTGCCGCCCGGCACCACCTTGGCATCTGCATCGCACCGGGCTTCCTGGTGCAGGAGGACCTGGCCGAGGGCCGGCTGGTCGAGGTGCTGCCCGATTTCCCGGTCGCGCAGCTGTGGTTCAAGGCGATGATCCCGAACAACAAGCTGCACCGCCCCGAGGTGGCGGCGCTGCTGGATTTCCTGAAAAAGGACTTCGCCGAAGCGCCCTGGGAGAACGAGCCCGTGCCGCCCCTGTGACGGGGCGGCTTGGGGTCACGAGGCCAGCGACAGCTCGGGTGCCTGGTCGTCCAGCGTGGTGGTGCGGCGCAGCTCGCGCGGCTCGTCGAGGTCAAAGTGGCGGCCCCGGTGCAGCGTCGCGCGGTTGTCCCAGATCACCGTGTCGCCGACCTGCCACTTGTGGCGATAGATGAACTGCTGCTGCGTGGCGTGTTCCAGCAGGTCGGCCAGCATCATCCGCCCCTCTGGCACGGTCATGCCGTCGATCTGCCGGGCATGGACGCCGATGAACAGGTGCTTGCGCCCGGTCGCCGGGTTCACCCGCACGATGGGCCACCAGGCGGGCTCGATCGCCGCCTTCTGTTCCTCGGTGTAGCTGTCGTCGCCCAGCAGGAAGCGCGAATGCAGCGCGTAATGCTCGGCCTCCTTACCGTCGAGGAAATCCTTCATCCGGTCGTCCAGCGCGTCGTAGGCGGCCTTGAGGTCGGTGAACTCGGTATCGCCGCCCCAGCTGGGGTTCCGCACCGAATGCAGCATGGAATACTTGGCCGCCGGCTTCTGGAACGAGCTGTCGGAATGCCACATCTGGTTGGCGATGTTGTTCAGCACCCGCTTGTCGGTGCGCGGCACCGGCTTGCCGTCGCGGCCGATGTTCGAGATGTCGCCGACCTCGGCATGGGTCACCTGCGTGTTGGTGTTCCACTTGGCCGTGACCTTCTTGAAGCCCTGGTCCAGCGGGCCGAACTGGCGGGTGAAGTCCAGCTGCTGGTCGGTCGTCATCGGCTGGTTGCGGATCACGACGATGGAATGTTCGTCCATCAGCGCGTCGATCTCGGCCACCTCGGCGGGGGTCAGGGGCTTCAGCACGTCAAGCCCGCCGATGATCTCCACGCCGAAGCCGTTCTCTATCTGTCTCGTCTCCATCGTCTTCTCCTCCTCTCTCTGGGGTTACGGGGCCACACCGTCGGTGCGGGTCAGGTTGTCCGAAAGCCGCGCCTGCAACGCCGGCATGTCGAGCTGGTGGACCGAGCCCGAGCCCGCCATGTCGAGCGCCTGCGCCGCCGCCATCCCCTGCGCCATGCAGGGGCCCATGACGCGGACCGAACTCAGCGCCGCCGGGTCGCCGTCGATGCAGCGGCCCACGGCGACAAGATTGTCCGCCTCGGGGCAGATCATCGACCCGAAGGGGATGTAGTGGGTGTGGTTCTCGTCAAAGGTCTCCCACACGAAGCCTTCGGGCGCATTGTGCAGCTCGATCGGCCAGGCGGTGCGGCCGATGGCGTCGTCGAACTTCTTCTGGCCGACCACCTCGTCCACGACGAGGTGATGCGCGCCCTTGATCCAGCGGGTCTGGCGGATGCCGGGAAAGCCGTAGCTGCGCACGCGGATGTTGCCGAAGAAATCGGGGTATTCGTCCTTCAGCAACTGGATGCCGCGATCCACCTGGTCCTTGCCGATCTGGCCCATCTTCGACGCCGCGATCGGGTCGAGCGGGGTTTCGAGGTGGGTCATGTTCAGAACCGCCACGTCCTTGCCCGGAAAGTAGAAGGCGATGCCGCCGTGGCGCACCAGCCCGTACTCCTTGGCCTTTTGTGCGATACGCTCCGACAGCTCGTCGCGCTCGGGCGGGTCGACCTCGATGTTCAGCCCCTCTACCACGCATTGCTGGGTGCCAAAGACCTTCTCCTCGGGCTCGCGGCATTCGAGGCCGGCAAGGTAGGCCAGCGCGGCATCGCCCGAACAATCGGCAAAGCCCTCGGCCCGGATGGTCACGTCGCCGTAGCGCGTCACCAGCTTGGCAGCGGTGATGCGGCGGCCGTCGCGGTCCACCTCGCGCAGGATGGCGCCGGTGATCGGGATCACGCCGGCCGCGTCCAGCGAGGTCTCGACCCAGCGCGACAGGGCGACCTCGTTGTAATGCACCACCGTGGTCATGGGGCCGTGGCGGTAGTAGCAGGCATCGTTCGCCTCGAGGTAGGCCAGCATCTCGTCCGCGATACCGAAGGTGAACCGGTGCCCGTGTGTGCCGTTGCGATAGAGCCCGCAGAAGGTGCCGATGATCGAGTTCACCGCCTGCCCGCCCAGCGCCGGCAGGCCATCGACGATGGCGACGGTCTTGCCCAGCTTGGCGGCCTCGAGCGCGGTGGTCGTGCCCGAGATGCCGGCGCCGATGACGCAGAGGTCGACCTCGAGCTCTCGGTGCAGGACCGATCCGTCGTGGCGGACAACGCGGGTCGCGGGATTGATCGGGCGGCCGTAGGACATGGGTGTCTCTCCGTTTCGGGTCAGGTCAGGATGTGGCGGTGGGGGCGCGGGCGCCCCGCAGGATGTCAGGCGGCGTTGGCCGGGGCCTCGCGCGCCGCGGGCTGGCTGGCCATCAGGACCAGCGCGGCGGCGATCACAAGGCCGATGGCGGTGCTGGTCCATTCGGGAAAGCCGATGATCAACCCGCAGGCGAACAGCGGGATGCGCGCCCAGCCCGACAGCTTGCCGCGCCAGGGCACGTAGCCCTCGGAGGCGGCGGCGATGGTCATGACGGCCAGGATGTTCATCACCGTCCAGATCACGGTCAGGTGGAACGGGCCCTGCAGGATCAGCGCCGGCTCGAACAGGAAGAAGATCGGTACGAAGTACAGCACGATCCCCAGCCGCGCCGCGTGCACCGAGGTCTTGATCGGGTCGCTGTCCGAGATGCGCGAGGCGAGGAAGGCGGCCAACGCGACCGGCGGCGTGATCGCCGCGAGCGAGGCGTAATAGGCGATGAACATGTGGATGGCGAGCGTGTTGAGCCCGGCGATCTGTTCCAGCGCGGGGGCCAGCGTCAGCGCCAACATCAGGTAGGCGGCCACGATCATGCCCAGCATCCCGAAGATCAGGCAGACGCCGATGCCGATGGCGAGGACAGGGATCAGCCCGTCGCCGCCCATGCGCACCAGGCTGGCGGCGATCACCGGGGCGACGCCCGTGGCCATCAGCCCGCCCAGGATGAAACTGGTGGGAAGCAGCAGGCCCATGGTCTGGCTGAGCAGCTTGGTGACCTGGTAGAAGAGTTCCGGGATGCGCGACAGGCGGATGCGCAGGCGCGGATGCAGCGTGGTCAGCACCAGCAGCAGGGCCGAGGCGTAGAAGGGCGTCAGACGCTCCCACCGCATGAAGACGAGGCCCCAGACGAGGAAGGCGAGCACGACGAGGAAGGGCCAGCCGTCTTTCAGCACTTCGCGGGCGCGGGGCAGGTCGGCGCGCTTGAGGCCCTTGAGCCCGTGGCGCGCGGCGAACCCGTCGACGTGGCAGTAAAGGCCGAAGTAATAGAGCAGCGAGGGGATCAGCGCGGCCAGCACGATCACGCGGTATTCGGTGTTGGTGAAATCGGCCATGATGAAGGCGACGGCCCCCATCACCGGCGGCATGAGCATCCCGCCGGTCGAGGCGCAGGCTTCCAAAGCGCCGGCGTAATGGCCGGGAAAGCCCGCCTTTTTCATCGACGGGATGGTGACCGACCCGGTCGAGACCACGTTGCCGAAGATCGACCCCGAGAGCGAGCCGAAGAAGCCCGAGGCCAGCACCGACACCTTGGCCGCCCCGCCGCGCGAGGTGCCCATGAGCGCCATGGCCAGTTGCAGGAAGAAATCGGCGGCACCGGTCGCGACCATGAGGGCGGCGAGGATCAGGAAGCCGATGATCAGCTCGCCCACCACCCGCGTCACGACCCCCAGCATGGCATCGCCGGAAAAGACGTTGAAGGCGATGGTGCGTGCCAGCGTCGTCGGCGGCCCCCAAAGGATGCCGGGCATGTAGAAGGCGTAGACCGGGTAAAGCGCCAGCGCGACCACGATCACCAGGAAGATGTACCCGCCCGACCGGCGCGCGGCATCCAGCACCAGCACGAAGATCGAGGCGGCGACGACAAGCTGCCAGGTCTCCTTGACCGGCACCCAGGTGCCGAAGACAAGGCCCCGCGCCTGCCAGGCCATGAACAGCGTCAACCCGCAGATCGCGATGGCGGGGGCGTAGCTGGCCCAGGTGACCCGGCCCTCGCCCTTCCAGGCGGGCAGCAGCAGGAAGACCACGGGCAGGAAGGCCGCCATCAGCAGGAAGTAATAGGTCAGGTCCAGCATCGGCACGATGGCAAAGATGTAGACGACCGACAGGGCGACCCCGGCGGCGGACATGAGCAGCACCAGTGCGCGCACCCATTCGGGCATGGATTGCCAACGCTCTTCGGCCTGGTCGCGGAAGCTTTCGGGCACGGCGGCGGCAGCTGCGGCGGCCGTCTCCTCGTCGGTGAGGGCGCGGGTTTCGGATCTGGGATCGGTGCTCATGTCGTATCCTTCGGCCACGGGGGGCCGGTCACTGGATCAGGGGGAAGGGGAGGGCCGCCCGGGAAAGGGGCGGCCCGAAGGCGGGGTCACTCGATCGAGAGGACCAGCTCTCCATAGGTCTTGCCGCCGCTGGCCGCGTCACGCTTGGCGTGCCAGAGTTCGGCGAAGGCTTCGCTGTCGGGGGCGACGTCGATGCCCTTGTCCTTGGCCTCGGCCAGGGTTTCCTGCCACAGGGCAACGCGCGCCTCGGCCAGCTCGACCAGCTTGTCCTGCCGGGCCTGGTGCGCCTCGGTCCAGACGCCCTTTTCCTTGAGATAGCGGATCGCGCCGTCGTGGATCGGTTGCAGCGCGCCCACGTCGAGGAAGCTTTGCAGGCTGCCCATCGACATCATCTTGGCATGGGTGAAGTCATCCGCGAAATCGCCGTGATGCTCGTCGAGCCACTTGGCGAGGTTGTAGACGAAGTCGTCATGATCGCCGGCCAGAACGTGGTTGGCCTGGTAGGCGTGGTCCATGTTCAACCCCTGCGAACTGGTCACGCCCGAGGTGATCGACGCCGGCACGTAGCCGGGATGGATCGCGCGGTAGCGGTCATAGGCCTCGGGGTCGGCATCGCGCGCGGGCAGGGGCAGCCAGCGGATGCCCTGCGGGTTCGCCTCGGCCTCGTAGCTGGTGCCGGAGAGCGGCGAGGTAAAGGTCACGTCGGCGCGGCCTTCGACCGTGATCCGGGTGTTGGCGCCGTAATTGCCAACCTCGACCAGCTCCACGTCGTCGCGGGTGAGGCCGCGATAGGCCAGCAGCGCATCGACCCCCGCAACAAGGAAGGACGACGAGGGCGAGAACGCGATCCGCGTGCCCGGGCCGATGTCGTCAAAGCTTTGGATGTCGCTGTCGCCGCGCACCATGTAGCCCCAGGGGGTGATCATGTTCATCACGGCCACGCGGCTGTCCGAGGGGCCGCTTTGCGGGGTGGCGTAGCCTTCGTTCGCGTCCATGATGTCGAAATAGTCGCTGGCTTGGATCATCGCGATCAGGCCCTCGCCGGTGTTCAGCCACTCGGCCCGGGCATAGCCGTTGGGCGCGGGCAGCACGCGGGCGCGGCTGGCGGTCTGGGCCGAGAATTCCGCCGTCCAGGCCACGGCCAGCGAGTGGTTCGCAGTGCCGACGATGGGCGTGACGACCGAGAAATAGTCGGGCCAGTCGTAATCCTGCGCCGCGGCGGTCGTCGCCCCGAGGCCAAGGGCCAGGGCGGCGCCTGCCAGCAGGTGGGTTGCGCGTTTCAGCATTGGAATTTCCTCCTCCTTGTTGTGCGGGGCCTCTGCCCCTTTCGGTCCGGTGCTCCGGCGCGGGTCCTCCTCCGCACGCCGGGCCGGGAATCCTGTCAGTCTCGGGACTTGGTGATCGTCACCTTTCCGGTGTCGGCATCGACCTCCACCAGATCGCCCGTTTCGATCAATTCGAACGGATCGCCGTCGAGGTCGGTGACCGTCGGCACCCGCGTCACCACCGCGCCAAGGGCGATCTTGGTGGTCATGCGGGTAAAGATCATCGCCGCCGGCGCCGTGCCGTTCAGGCGGCACATGTGGAAATAGGCCGACCAGCCCGAGCTGCCCTTGGCGCCGGGAAAGACCAGCACCTTGCCGGCAAAGCTTTGCCCGTTCAGCTCGTGGTGCAGTTCGATCACCGACCCGTCGCGTTCGTTGATGCCGCCCCAGCCCGAGATCGTCTGCGTGGTCACCAGCGCCGTGGCACTGGCCTTGCCGCCGACGACCGTGCGGCCATGGAGCGTGATGGTGCGGGCCTTGGTCTCGGTCATTGCACCACCCCCAGCCATTCGCCTGCCACGGCGCTGTCGACACATTGCCGGACCGATCCGAACCAGCCCTGCACCTTGGCAATGGCGGGCAGGTAATGCGCCTGCTTGGCGCTGTCGGTGGCGATGACGCGGACGCCCTTGGGCAGGCGGCGCGAGATCGACGGGCAGGTGTCCGACATGACCTCTCCGCCCGCGGCGCGGATCACGTCGGTATAGCCCGACCGGTCCGCGATCTGGCGGATGGCGCGGGGCGTATGGACCCACAGCGCCGTGTCGGGGTGGATCTTGCGGCCCTCGAGCAGTTCGGCCACCAGCGACATCTGTTCGATGGAATTGTGCGGGCAGCCCAGCATGACAAAGTCGAGCTTGCGGTCGGTCGCGTTCTGCAGCCGCGCCCAGGTGCGGCGCTTGGCGGCCTCGTCAAAGACAATGGCCTCGGGGCGCTCGGTGCCGCCAAAGGCCGCGTCCATGCTGGGCGCCTCGGGCGTAATGCCCGGCATGTGGTACATCTCGACCCCGCCCGAAGACGCCGCGGCGGCGCCGAAATGCTTGAGCTTCACCAGGTCGGGCAGGTGGGTCAACCCGTCGAATGCGGGCCTGTTCTCTTCGACTTCGAAGCCGGTGAAATAGCCCAGCACGCCCCAGTCGGCCATGTCGTCCACCTCGGTCTCGACGCGGATCAGGCGGTTGGCGCGACGGTTGGCGGGATCGTGCAGGCCCCAATAGGGGATGCGCCCGGTCAGCCCGGCCGCGCCGGTGCTTTCCTTGCCCTCGACATTGGTGCGCGCCCCGAGGACCGAGTTGCAGTAGATCACCGCCGAGCTTTCCATCCAGGCGCAATGTTCGCCTTTCACCGGCACGTTGCCGACCTGGTAGGGGGTGCAGGTGCACATCATGTTGACGCCGCGCTTGCCCAGGTATTTTTCGTTCTGGCGCTGCATCTCGACCAGTTCTGGGTCGGCGCCCTGAAGCGCGTGGTTGTCCATGTCGATGCCGGTGATCAGCTGGCAGGTCGGGACCGCCATGCGCGGCACCTCGACCTCCTCGTCGCTGTCGAGGTTCAGTTCCGAGAAGACCTTGTCCATGCCCTGCCTGGCCAGATCGCGAACCGAGGGGGTCGAGGCGTTGAAGGCGCCCGCGACATTGCGCGTCTCGACCAGCCGCTCGGCCCCCAGCGCCTTGCCGTAGCGGATCAGCAGGTCCATGGCGCGCGCGACCGCGGGGCCGCTGGCCCCGTCACGCATGGCTTTCTCGGTATCGGTAAGCTGCATGTCCCCTCCCAAAGAATGCCGGCATGAAATCAGGTTAACCCCGCTTATCTTTCTTGATAACAGCTAATATTGACTATCAGTTTTCTTGTTTTGAGAAAGGTTAAGCCGTCCGGGCAGGCAGGGCGGATACACCTTTCGGTTTGATTGCCGCGGGGAATACGAGCGCAAGTTGCCATGGTCCGGCGCTTCATGTACCCAACATAAGACCCCAGTATGACCCGACATCCCAAGGCCCAGCTCCGCACCAAAGCATGACCGATATCGCAAAGACCCCGGACGGGGACACCTGGGCCCCGGCCCGCAGCCTGGCCGAGTCCCTGCCTGTGCGACTGCTTCGCGCGCGGGAGGCGATCATGCAGCTTTACCGCCCGCTGTTCAAGGAATCGGGGATCACCGAACGGCAATGGCGGGTGCTGCGGAACCTTTACGACGCGCCGTTCCTCGAGCCGTCCGAACTGGCCGCGCGGGCCTTCATGCAGCCGCCCAATGTCAGCCGGGTGCTGAACGAGCTAGTCAAGCTGGGGTTCGTCGAACGCACGGCCTCGGGCACCGATCAGCGCCGGGCGCAGGTGTCGTTGACGCCGCCGGGGCGGGACATCGTGATCCGCGTCGGCCAGTTGATCGAGGCGCGCACGGCCGAGTTCCAGGCCACGCCCGAGGCGGCGGCCCTCGCCCAGGTCGGCGACCTGCTGGAAACCTTGGCCGCCGTGCCGCAGCGCCATCCCCACCTGACCCGCCCGGCGCCCTAGCCGCCGGGTCCGTAGGGCGCGGTCCAGTCCAGCTCTTTCGGGCCGATCTTCCTCTCGATGCAGCGCGCGGCGGCAAAACCGGCGATCTCGCCCGTCAGCGTGGTCCAGGGAAAGTTGCGCATCACCATGAACAGCGTCTCGTAGGTGAAGGACAGCGAGGCCCCGGCCAGCAGCAGGTTGTCGACCTTTTTCGGCAGGAAACAGCGGTAGGGCACGGTGAAGGTATAGGGCGTGTAGCGGTCCCAGTAGAACGGCTTGGTCATCGGCTCGGTCACCGCATCGGCAAAGACCCGGCCCTCGCGCGCGTCGTCCAGCGTGAAAACATGTTCGCCGACCGGGTGGCGCCCGTCGCGCACGCCCACGTAGCGCCCGACGCTGCCGATGGTCGATTTGTCGAACCCAGGCACGTACTTTTTCAGGAACCGCGCCTCGGCATCGATGAAGCCGCGCAAGAAGCGCATGGCCAGCGAATTGTCCTCGCCGCTTTCGTCCATGTGCAGGCCCAGCTCGTAGGGCACGTTCTGCCACAGGCAGTAGGTGCCGGGCGCCGCCATCGGGCTCATGTCCAGCGTCGGGTGGCCGATATACATGCTGGCATAGACGTTCTCGCCCGCCATCTCGGGGCGGTAGAGGCCTTCGGGGATGTCGCCCGCGGCCCGCGCCTCGGCGATGACCTTTTGCAGCAAGGGGTCGCGGGCCTGGTCCTGGTGGCGGGTGAGGGCGGGCAGGTCGACGCCATGCAGCGTCCAGAGCAAGCCGCCGGGGACCGGCCGGTGGATGCCGTCCCAGTCCGACCCGTCTGGCTGGCCGCCGCCGCCCGAGACATAGGGCACGCCCGCCGCGGCCGCCAGCAGTCCGGTGCCCGACCCGTCGACAAAGATCTTGCCCGAGATCGCAAAGCGCCCGCTGTTGTTCTCGACCACGATGGCCTCGATCCGGCCTTCCGCGGTGATGCAATCGACGAAGCGCGTATCATATAGCGCATGGGCCCCGGCCTCGTGCAGCATCTGCGCCATCACGCTGCCCGACCCCTCGGGGTTGAAGGACAGGCGGATGAAATCGTCACCGGGCCGCTTGCGCCGCTCGTAATGCGACAACGGGTTGCCGGCCCAGTTCGCATGGCTGCGCGCATCGGCGCGGTAGATGTAGCCATGGGCGGCAAAGCGCTCCATCAGCTCGGAATGGATGCCGCCGATCCCCTCGCCGGCATGGCCCTGCAGGCCCGAGGTATGCACTCCGCCCGGCATGTCCAGCTTGTCCACCACGACGACGCTGGCCCCCATCCGCGCGGCCTTGAGCGCGGCGGCAAAGCCCGAGGGTCCGGCGCCGACCACCACCACGTCGGCCGTGTAGGCAAGCGGCAGGTCCCGCGCGGGCTGGTGGATCGTGCCTTGCTCGAGAGCGATCATGTCGGGCCTCCTCCCCAATAAACTTATCAAGACAATTATTTTGGCAACTACATCCTGTCAATCCGGGGCAACGGGCTGTGCCGCGATCGCCGGGTCCATGCGGCCATGATCGCGTGCGACGCTTCTGACGGCGTCCGGTCTGCAGATCTCGATCAACGCGGCGACGACGGCCCGGTTATCGGCCCCCGGCTTGTGACCGGCAAAGAGGGGTTTTTCGGTTCAACGCGATGGGGCGGATGGTCTGTTCGACGGTGCTGTTGCCAAGCGCGATCCGGCCATCGGTCAGGAACAGGCCGAGGCCGTCCCGGTATTTTGCCCTGTTGGCAAGCACTTCGCCCGGGGACGGCTTTCTTGCGACACCGGCTCGGTGCGGAGTGCTCCGCCGGGGCGGCCAGAAACGGGCGCTAGGGTCGTGCAGGCCGATGCTGGCGTCAGGTGCCCCCAACCAGCGCCGGAGCCCCGACTTCGTGAGCGGCGCGCTCACGGATGGCAGGAGGTTCCGAGTTCTGGCCGGGGTTGACGACGACAGTCGGGAATGCCCGGCCTTGGTGGCGGACACCTCGCCCTCGGACCTGCGCGCGCGGCCACTCCATAACGGCAACGCCTGTTCCCGACGTGCTGCGGGACCGAGCTCACGTCGATGGCGGTGATGACGCGCGGCCACGAAGACTGCGCGACCACCGGGGCTTGGGGCGGTGTCCTGCGTGGCGTTGCGGCAAGGGGACCGCCCTAGCCCGACCTGTGGGCGGGCTTGGTCTTGTGCACCCAGCCGGCGATCTCCGAGGCGATCTTGGTCAGCGGCTTCTGAACGGTCGCGCCGCCCATGGCCAGCGCCTCCTTGGGCATTCCGAAGACCACGCAGCTCGCCTCGTCCTGGACAAAGGTCTCGGCACCGGATTGCCGCATCTCGAGCAGACCGCGTGCCCCGTCGTCACCCATGCCGGTCAACACGACCCCCAGGGCCTTGTCGCCGGCCGACTGCGCGACCGAACGAAACAGGACATCGACGGACGGACGATGGCGCGAAACGGCCGGACCATCGGCCAGCTCGATCAGGTATCCGGCTCCGCTGCGCCGCAGCATCATGTGGCGGTTGCCCTGCGCGATCAGCGCCTGGCCCGGCTCGGGGCGCTCTCCGCCGCGCGCCTCGGCGACGGACAGGCGGCACAGCCCGTCGAGGCGCCGCGCGAAGGTCTCTGTGAAATGCTCGGGCATGTGCTGAACGATGACGATCGGCGGCAGGTCGGCGGGCAGCGCGGCAAGCACGGTGACCAGCGCCTCGGTGCCGCCGGTCGAGGCCCCGATCGCGATGACATGGCCGTTCGGCGGCCCCGCGTTGGGACGCGCCGGCAGCGGCGGCAGGATGACATCGGCGGTCAGCTTGGGCCCCGGGCTCAGCACTTTGGGGCCGGGCCTGGCCTTGCGGCGGGGATGGGTGGAGGCCGCCGCGTGGACCGCGTCGCACAGCACCACCTCGGCCTCGGCCCAGTCGGCCGCGCTGCGCAGGCGCGGCTTGGCCACCACCTCGGCCGCGCCGCATTCGAGCGCGCGCATCGCGTTCTCGGACCCTTCGGCGGTAAAGCTGGAACAGACCACGACCGGCAAGGGATGCTGCGCCATGATCCGTCGCAGGAAACTGAGCCCGTCCATGCGTGGCAACGCCAGGTCGAGCAGCATGACATCGGGCAGGTCCCGGCGCATCATGTCGGCCGCCTCAAAGGCATCGCGGGCCATGGAGACCACGCGGATCCCGCTGTCGGCGGACAGCAGCTTGGCCAGCCCCGCGCGCGCCGCGGCGCTGTCGTCGACGATCATGACCTCGATCGGAACGGAGTTCGGACACATCAGCCTGTCACCCTTCTGCGAAACGCCCCCGGTGCGACCTGCTCGAGGCCCACTTCCTGCACGATCATCGATTCGGCGTGGCCGACGAAGAACCAGCCGCCCGGCCTGAGATGGCCCGCGACATTGTGTACGACCCGCGCCTGTTCCGCGGCGTCGAAGTAGATCAGCACGTTGCGCAGGAAGATCGCGTCAAGCTGCCGGGCCACGTCAAAGGGCGGATCGATCAGGTTCAGCCAGGCAAAGCGCACCCGCGACCGGATCTCGGGCGCGAACCGCATCCGCGTTGCGCCCTTTGGACCCTTGCCACGCATCAGGTAGCGCGCCCGCATCTCCGCCGGCACGTCGGCCAGCTGGGACGCCGGGTAGATCGCCCGCGCCGCCTGCTCGAGCACCCCGGTCGAGATGTCGGTCCCCAGCACCGCCCAGTCGAGGCGCCGGTCGGCGAAGGCCGCATCCGCCAGCAGCATCGCGGCGGTATAGGCCTCGGCCCCGGTCGAGGCGGCCGCGCTCCAGAGCCGGAATCGGGCCACCGCACCGGGCCGGACCCGTTCCAGCGCCTCGGGGATGACTCGCGACACCAGGATGTCAAAATGCCTGGACTCACGAAAGAAATCCGTCTTGTTCGTGGTGACGAGGTCGACGATGTTTTCCCATTCGTCCGCCATCCCGCCCTGTTCGAAGAGGTAGCGCAGGTAATCGTCGAGCGTCCCGTAGCCGGTTTCGAGCAGTCGCTTGCGCAGCCGCGAGACGATCAGGTGATCCTTGCTGTCCGGCATCCGGATCCCTGTCTCGCGATAGATCGTTTCGCGAAACCGGGCCCTGAGGTCGGCTTGCATCAGCTCGGACATGATCCGGCGGGCTTGTCGGCGCTGCGCGAACGGGCGGCCACGATGACCGCGGGATCGAAGATCGTGTCGGCATTGAGCAATGTGGTGATGACTCCGTCGCGGCGGCCGATCCCCCAGATGGCACGCGGATCCCACGACAGCATCTCGGCCTCGTGCACCGGGTCGATCCGACCGTCGTCGTCCAGGGCGGCGACCTCGATCACCTGGTCGACACGCATGGCCACACGGTGCTGACGCCCGCCCACGGTGAGCGCCAGCAGCAGGATGCGCGTGTTCTCGTCCTCGTCGCGCATCGGCTCGCCCAGCAGGCAGCGCAGGTCGACCAGCGGGACCGAGGCGCCACGCACGTCGATCAGGCCCAGCAGGTAGGCCGGGGCATTGGGCAGGCGGGTCGGTTCCTGCGGCGACAGGATCTCCTGCACGATGCCCACCTCGACGGCAAAGAGCGAGCCCGAGACCGAGAAGGTGACCACCGTGTCGGCCCGTGTCCGGCCGCGCGCATCTGCCGTCGCCACGTCAGGCTGCATCGGACTTTCCGGGCGCTAAACGGGTGAATTCGGCATCCAGATCGTCCTCTCCGCCGGACATGTCGAAATCGAACCCGCCGCCCGACATGGCCCGCGACTTGCGCCTGGGCTTGGACATGCGCCCCGTTCTTGCCGGCGCCGGGGCTGCCACGGTGCCGCGATCGTCGGTGCGGAAATAGGCGATCGAGGCCCGCAGCGTCTCGGATTGCGCCGACAGCTCTTCGGCCGTGGCCGACATTTCCTCGGAGGCGGAGGTGTTTTCCTGCGTGACCTTGTCGAGCTGCTGGATGGCCAGGTTGACCTGCGTCGCGCCCGCGGCGAGTTCCTGGCTGGCAGAGCTGATCTGGCTCACCAGTTCCGAGGTCCGCTCGATGTCGGGCACCAGCCCCTCGAGCATCTTGCCGGCCTCTTCCGCGGCACGCACCGTGTTGCCGGACAGCGACGAGATCTCGCCCGCGGCAGTCTGGCTGCGTTCGGCCAGCTTGCGCACCTCGGAGGCGACGACGGCAAAGCCGCGGCCATGCTCGCCCGCGCGAGCGGCCTCGACCGCGGCATTCAGTGCCAGCAGGTCGGTCTGGCGGGCGATCTCCTGCACCACCATGATCCGCTCGGCGATGGTCTTCATCGCCTCGACCGCCTCGGCCACGGCGCGGCCCGAATCGCGCGCGTCGGAGGCAGACTTGCGGGCCATCGCCTCGGTCTGGCCGGCATTGTCGGCGGTCTGCTTGATGCTGGCGGTCATCTGCTCGACCGAGCTCGACGCCTCCTCGGTCGACGAAGCCTGTTCGGTCGCGCCCTGGCTCAGCTGCTCGGCGGTCGAGGCCATTTCGGCTGAACCGGAGGCGACCTGGCCCGCGCCGCTGGTGACCTCGCCGACGACGCGGCGCAGGTTCTCGGTCATCTCGTTCATCGAAGACAGCAGGTCCGCGATCTCGTCGTTCGACCGGACCTGCACCGTTTGGGTCAGATCCCCCGAGGCGACCTTGCGGCTGAGGTTGATCGCCCGGGTCAGACCGGCCGAGATGGTCATCACGATCCACAGGCCCGCCGCGACCGAAAGCACACCGATCGCCACCATGATGCCGATCGTGAGGTTACGCGCGCCCGCGTAATTCGCCGCCGCCGCCGTGCCCGCATCCACCATTCCCTGGCGGTTGGTGGTCAGGATGCTGTCGATCTCGGCCTCCATCTCGCGCCAGGCGGCTTTCCCTTCGCCGTTGACCAGCCGGAAGGCGCCCAGGTTGTCGCCGCTCTCGGACCGTTCCATCGCGCGGCCGTTGATGTCCCGGATGCGCCCGAGGATTTCCTCGTAGGTGTCGAGGCGTGCCTGGCCTTCTTCCGACGCGATGGTCCGCATCGCGCGCAGGTAGTCGTCGTGCCGGCTGCGGGCCGCATCCATCGACGCGATCACGTCCCGTTTGTTCGCCGCCGTTTCAGCCAGGATGTACTCGCGCACGTCGCGTTGCACGCGCAATTGCTCGCACCCGAGTTCTTCGCCGAGACGGACCCGCTCGGCGGTGACATCGACCACTTCGATCATCCGGTCCTGCATGCCTGCCAGCTTGTTCAGCGCCAGCATCGAGGCCCCGAATGAGGCCAGCACCAGCACCGCCAGGGTGAGCGAGAGTTTCAGTTTCAAGGTAAAGCGCATCGGCGGGCCCTCAGCTGGAGGTGGTCTTGCGATCAGCGCCATCCAGCTGGTAGGCAAAGATCGCATCGAGATCGGGAATGATGAAAAAGCGGCCGTTCTTGCGGCCGATGGCCTGGACGAAGTGACGTGGCCAGCGCGCGCCCACGTCGGGCACGTCGTCCAGGCTTGTCCCGGTCACCTCGGTCACCTCGTGGACCAGTTCGGCCAGCATGCCGACGACACAGGGCATGTCGTCGAGCACGAGGTCGAGCACCAGGATGCGCGTGTCCACATCCGGCGGGCGGACCGGCATCCGCAGCGGGATGCGCAGGTCGGTCAGCGGCACCACCATGCCGCGCACGTTGATCAGCGCGGCGGCAAAGCCGGGCGCGTTGGGCACGCGGGTTATGGTGCCCGGCTCGATCACCTCGCGCAGCACCGCGGTCGGGATCGCGACCAACTCTCCGCCAAGGCTGAAGGTGACCATGGTGCGGTCTGCGCGGGCGCCTGGGCGCGCGGCCAGGTCGGTAACGGGGCTCATCACGCGGCCTCCATGCTGTCGCGACCTTGTCCGAAGGCGACCAGCTGCGGCACGTCGAGGATCAACGCGACCGATCCGTCGCCCAGCACCGTCGCGCCTGAGAAGGTCTTGAGCGACGCATGCAGCGGCGAGAGCTGCTTGATGACGGTCTGGCTGGAGCCGATGATCCGGTCGACGGTCAGGCCGACCCGCAGCTCACCGGCGGTGACGACCACGACCTTCTGGTAGGGACCGGGATCGCCGGGACTGTCCAGCAGGTCGCGCATCCGCAGGAAGGGCACCAGTTGGTCGCGAATGTCGAGGAACCGGGTCCGGTTCCCGGCGGTGGCATGTTCGTCGGGCAACTCGATGATATGCTCCACGGCCGCGAGCGGGATGGTGTAGCGTTCGCCCGCGATCTCGACCAGCAACCCGTCGATGATCGCCAGGGTCAGCGGCAGCCGCATGTGGATCTGCGTGCCATGCCCCGGCTCGCTGTCGATGTCGATGCTGCCGCGCAACTGCTCGACCGTGCGCTTGACCACGTCCATGCCGACGCCGCGCCCCGACAGCTCGGTCACCGCCTCGGCGGTCGAGAAGCCGGGCGCCAGGATCAGCGCGCGGATCGCCGCCTCGTCCAGCTCGGCATCCGCCGCGACCAGCCCGCGCGCTTCGGCCCGGGCACGGATGCGCGCGGTGTCGAGCCCGCGACCGTCGTCGGCCAGGGTGATCACCACCTCGGCACCGGAATAGCGCGCCGAAAGCCGGATCGTCCCGGCCTCGGGCTTGCCAAGCGCACGGCGGTCGGCGGCCGGCTCGAGCCCGTGGTCGGCGGCGTTGCGGATCAGATGCATCAGCGGATCGGCCAGCATCTCGATCACGGTCTTGTCTAGCTCGGTCTCCTCGCCCGCGATCTCGAGCGCGATCTCCTTGCCGAGCGTGTCGTTCAGGTCGTGGACCAGGCGCCGGAAGCGCCCGGTGATCGACCCGATCGGAGTCATGCGGATGCTCATCGTCGTCTCGCGCATGCCGGTGGCGAGGCGCTTGATCTCTTCGGCGACGGCGACCAGGTTCGGATCGCCCAGCCGGGCGGCGATCTCGGCCAGCCGGGCCTCGGCTATCACCAGCTCGCCCACGCGGTCCATCATCTCGTCCAGCCGTTCGGCCGGGACGCGCATCATCGCCCTCTCGCGGCCCTTGGGCTGTGCCGCCATCGCGGCGGGTGGGTCTTCTTCCGGCTGCGGCTCTGCGCTGCCGTCCCGGTGCAGGTCGAACTCGAGCCCCTCTTCGTTGAACAGGAACACGTCGCGGATCGCGGCTTCGTCCAGGGTGCTCGGCAAGGTCATGCGCCAGCCGATATAGAGCCGGTCCGCCTGCATCGCCCGCAGGTCGGGCAGGCGGCCGAGGACCGGTTCGATCCCGCTGGCGCCGACCGAGCGCAGGTCGTCGAGCAGGCCCTGCGGGCGCGCGCCCAGCACCAGGCAATCGGGCGCGAGGTGGAAGGTCAGCGACCAGTCTGGCGCCTCGACGCCGGCGGCGTCGCCCGCGCCGGTGACGAGATCCTGCAGGTCCGCCAGCAGGTCCGCCCCCGGACCGGAAGGCCCCCCGTCCAGCAGGGTCGTCACGTGGTCGCGCGCCTTGAGGCCGAGGTTGATCAAGGCCGGTGTCGCGGGAATCCGCCCCTCGCGCACGGCCTCGAAAGCGGATTCGAAATCGTGCAGGAACTGCGCAAGCTCGACCTGGCCGAACATCGCGCCGGTGCCCTTGAGCGTGTGCAGATCGCGGAACACGCCGTCGATCAAGGCGCGGTCGTCCGGGCGGGATTTCAGGTCAAGCAGCCCCTGTTCGAGGCTTTCGACCAGTTGCCGGGCCTCGACCAGGAACAATGCGTCGGCGTCGTTTGTCATCAGCCCAGCACCTTCTTGACCACGCCCAGCAGCTTCTGATCGTCGAAGGGCTTGGTCATCCAGCCGATGGCCCCGGCGGCCCGCGCCTGCTGCTTGACCGCATCCGCGTTCTCGGTCGACAGGAAGATGACCGGCACACCGGCGCTTCCGGGCATCTGGCGGAAGGCGCGGATGAACTCGATCCCCGTGAGGCGCGGCATGTTCTGGTCGGTGATCACCGCAGAGGGCATGGTTTCGCGCGCCTTGGCCAGCGCCTCTTCGCCATCCCCGGCCTCGACGGGATCGAAGCCGGCCATGCGCAGTGTGCCGACGATCAACCGGCGGACCGAGGCCGAATCGTCCACGACAAGCACCCGCCGGCTCATGCGGCTGCCTCCGGCGCAGAGGCGTCGGGGTTGCAGATCGCGTCTAGCGCCAGCGCGTGCCACAGCGCCCGCGCCTCGCCGCCTTCCGGCATGGACACCGACAGGGGACGGCCGGCGGCCCGTGCGGTCAGCACCGCGGCGGCCAGAACCTGGGCTCCGGCGACGTCCAGCCCGTCCGTATCGGACAGCGCGACCGCTGGTTGATCCTTTTCGAGGATCGCCAGAAGGGCGGTTTTCCCTTCCTCGATCCCGCCGATCCTGAGGTCCATGGCGTGTACTCCCGTGTTCCAAGCGGTCTGCTGCACGGGTTTTCTTACGGAACAGATATTTCCAGATCCCTAAGACCATGACGTCGCCGACATTTACCCGGTGTGAAGATTGGCGGGCTAGGGTCGCCCCGAAACGGCGCATGGCTGCCCGGGTCCGGCAGGGCCGGGTCACCGGCAGCAGGGGGATTGGGCGCGGATGTTTGCGTCGCGGCACGACAGGAATCAGCACGCCAGCCCGGACGCGGACCGGGCCGATTTGCCACGCGTCGTTGCGCTGCTCGATGCCGAGGCCGGCGCGATCGACGGTGCCTTCATCCTGGCCGCCGATGCCCTGCTGGCCGGGCGCGACAAGCTGATGGAGCTGACGGAGTGCCTGCGTGCCTACGAGGCGGGGCTGGAGGGGCTCTCTGCGCAGACGATTCAGCGCGGTCTTGACGGCCTGGCAGGCGGGCTGGAAGAAACGACCGCTTCGGTCGACCGCGAGTTCTCCGACTCGACCCGCATCATGATGGGCGTTGTCGAACTTGACGGCCCGCTGGGCAGCCTCTCGAGCCAGGTGCGCATGCTGGAATCCTATTCAAGCACGGCCCGCGTGGTCGAAGCCGAGCTGGGCCTTGCCGACAAGCAGGCCTTTTCGCACGAGCTGGGCATGCTGACCAAGCAAAGCCTGCAGGGCTACGAGGTGCTCGACGGGTGCGCGATGTCGCTCTTGAAAACCATCAGGGCCATCCTGGACCAGCAGAAGAACCTGCGGAGCAAGGGGCTGAAACCCTTGGCGAAATCTTGCAGCATGCTGGAAACGATGGCGTCCCGGATCGCGCCCGCCCTGCAGGCGGCCCTCGAGGATTCGCGCGGGCTGAACCAGGTGACCCAGCGCCTGCATTCGGGGACGAGTTCCTGCATCTCGTCACTTCAGGTCGGCGACAGTTTTCGCCAGCGACTCGAGCACGTGGCCGAGGCGCTGCGCCGGCTCGGCTCCGCGCCCGCGCCGCTGACGGCGGACTTGATCCGCGACATCGGCGCGGCGCAGCTGGTCGGGGCCGCGCGGGCGCTTGACAGGGACCTGTCGCAGCTGGGCGGCGACATCGACACGATTTCCGCCGACATGGGCCACCTTCTCGGCCGGGTGAGCAGCCTGCGCGAGGGCTCGGAACTGTCGCGCCTGCTCGCCACTCTCGAAGGGCAGGCCGGCGGCGTGCTGGCCAAGCTCTACGCCTTGCGGACCGAGCGCCGCGCGCTCGAGCGGCGGCTGGCCGAGATGCGGACAACGGTCATCAAGATGGATTCCATCCTCGCCGACCAGGCCGGGATCGACCAGGACATGAAGATGGGCAGCTACAATGTCTCGCTCCGAGGGCGCAACTTTGCCGGCAACTCGGCCGTGCTGTCGACGGTGGCCCGCCAGACCGGCGAGCTGGTCGATGCCTGCCTGGCTTCGCGGGTCGAAATCGTGCGCGGGATCGAAGGCATCCGCGACATGATCGAGACGGCCGGCATGCGCGACGCCCGTCAAATGACCCATGACCTCGACGACATCAGCGACCAGCTGGGCGGGCTGGCCCGGCCGCTTGCCCTGTGGCGCGACTTCGACGCCAGCCTTGCCGGGTTGATGGTGGCCGGGGCGGCCACGGTCGCCGAGCTGCGTCAGATCGGCCAGCGTCTGTCCAACCAGCGCGCCACGGTCGATGCCATCATCGCCGCCGGGTCCGACCTGTCGGACCCGCAGCGTCGGGCGCGACGCCCGCAGGCCGTGGCGGATCCCGACGCCATGGCCGCCGCCGCCGTGATGCGCACGCTCTACTCGGTGCCCGAGGAGCGGGACATTCATGATCGCATCTGCACCGGCGGCCATGCGGGTCACATGTCATGATCCGTCACCGAACGCGGCCCGACGCCGTACAAACGACACATGGAAAGGACGCGCAGCCCATGCTCACGAAAGACGAGATCTTTGCAATTCGGTCCACCTGGCTTGCCGTCGCGGGCGAACGTGACCGCACCGGAGAGCTGTTCTACGAAGAGCTGTTCAAGCGCGCGCCACAGGTGCGGCCCATGTTCTCCAGTTCGCCCAAGATCCAGGGCCGCAAGCTGATGGAGACGCTGGCCATCGTGGTCGACGGGCTGGACAACCTGGACGGACTCGTGCCGACCATCCGGGACCTCGGTCGGTTTCATGCGAACCTGGGCGCGACGGCAGAGCATTATCACCTGGTGGGCGAGGTCCTGATTGAAACGATTGCCAGGGTCGCCGGGCCGAACATGACCCCGACCGCCCGGCTTGGCTGGCAGCGCGCCTATGCCATCGTCGCCCGGATCATGCTATCCGCCTGAGGTCACCTGCGGCCCCGTCGCATGGCCCGGTTGACCGGAAGCGGGGGCCCGCAGTCTGGTTCCGCATGGGCATCGGACATCCCGATCCTGACCTCGTGTAACGCAGCGCGCGGGGCCGGCGTGGCGGGCCGCCCGCGCGTTGCCCGCCCGGGCCGGCCTCAACTGTCGATCCGTTCTTCCACCACCTCCGCGAAGCTGTCGAAGAACTTTGTGGACAGTTTCCTGGCCGTGCCCTGAATCAGTCGGCTGCCCAGCTGGGCCAGCTTGCCTGCAACCTCGGCCTTGGCCTCGTAGCGCAGCACGGTGGTCTCGGGATCGACTTCGGTCAGGGTCACATCCGCGCCGCCCCTGGCATGGCCCGCAGCACCGCCATTGCCTTGTCCGGTCAGCGAAAAGGCATCCGGTGCGCCCGAGGTGTCAAGCGTGACGGTGCCGCCGAACTTCGCCTTCACCGGCCCGACCTTCAGTACGACCCGGGCCTCGAGGTCTTCGTCCGAATGCTTGATCAGCTCTTCGCAGCCGGGAATGCAGCGCCGCAGCACCTCGGGATCGTTGAGCGCGGCATAGACCTTGGCCTTCGGCGCGTTGATGGTGATTTCTTCGGTCAGTTCCATGGTCTTGTCCTTCTCAGCAACAGGGAAACTTGATGGAGGCCAGCAGTTCGGCCTGGTCCTTTGTCGGGGCGGCGCGGCGCCAGAGGCGGGTCAGCCAGCGCATGACGGCCCGCGTCCGCGGCGCACCTGCACCAGCTCGGCCAGGATCGACAGCGCGATTTCTTCCGGCGTCACGGCCCCGATATCCAGCCCGGCCGGCGCACGCACAGCGTCGATGCGGGCCGGGTCGACGCCCGCCTCTTTCAGCCGGGTGGCCAGCGCCGCGAACTTCTTGCGGCTGCCGACAAAGGCGACGTGATCGAAGGGCTCGGCGAGCGCCGCCGTCAGCGCGTCCATGTCGCCCTGCCCCTGAGTGGCGATCACGATAATCCGCTGGCCATGGGCACTGGCCGCCTCGGGCACCGCGCCGCTGACCTGCCAGTGAAACTGCGGCGCCAGCCCGGCCAGCGCCTGCGCCACGGGCGAGGCGCCCAGCACCACCAGCTCGGGCACCGGCAGGCAGGGCTCGACAAAGATCTCGATGCTGCCCTTGGAGGGGCAACCGTTGCGGGCATAGCGCCGCCCGTCGACCTCCTGCCCCGGCGCAACGCCCATGTCGGCCAGCAGCTCTTCGGGCGCGACCGAGACCAGCTGCGGCCGCCCCTCCTCCAGCGCCCGCAGCACCGCCGCCTTGACCGCGCCCCGCGTGCAACCGCCGCCGAGCCAGCCATGCAGGATCGCCCCATCCGCGCCCAGCACGGCCTTGGCCCCGGGTTTCGCCGCCGTCGCGCCCACCGTGCGCAGGATCGTGGCAAAAGCAAAGGCCTCGCCCCGGTCGCGCAGCGCGCGCGCCACGCTGTCCACGTCTGCCGTCATGCCTGGTGTCATCTTCACAATCCCACAAGCTCCCCTTCCAGCGCGGCCAGGTCGCCCAGCGTGCCCGCCGCCGCGAACAGGTCCAGGTGCGGCAGCGCCGCCGCCATGCCGCCCGCCACCGGCGCGTAGTCGCGCCACCCCTTGAGCGGGTTGAGCCAGACGATCCGGCACCCGCGTTTCTTCAGCCGCGCCAGCGCTTCGGCCAGCTCCTCGGGCGGGGCGCTGTCGTAGCCGTCCGACAGGATCAGCACGACGGAGCGCCCGTCGACCAGCCGCTTGGCATAGCTGCGCACAAAGAGGTCGAGGCAGGGCCCGATCCGCGAGCCGCCGCCAAAGCCATCGGCCATCAGCGACATGCGCCCGATCGCCCGCATCGTGTCGGTGTCGCGCAGGGCCTCGGTGATCCGCACCAGCCGGGTGTGGAACAGGTAGGCATCCGCCTCCGCATCGGTCCGCATCAGCCCGGCGAGGAAGGCCAGGAAGACGCGGGAATAGACAGACATCGACCCCGACACGTCGCACAGCGCGACGATCCTGCGCGCCCGCTCGGGGCGGCGGCGTTTGAGCAGCACGACCGGTTCCCCGCCCGAGGACAGGCTGCGCCGGATGGTCTTGCGGAAATCCAGCCGGTCGCCCCGCCGCGCCGCGATCCGGCGCCGCGAGCGCCGGTCGCGCAGCGCCGCGCCAAGCCTGCGCGCCACCGCCTCGGCCTCGGCGATATCGCCCGGCTGGACCAGCTCGCGCAGGTCCTTGCGCGACAGGGTCCGCTGCTGCGTGGCCATCAGCTTGCCGGTGCCATCCCCGGCGGCCTCGCCCTCGCCCTCGTCGGGCGCGGTCATGGTCCCGGTCCCGGCGGCCTCTCCGCCCCCCTCGCGCGAGGAATGGACCGCGTCCGACCCGGTCACCTGTGCCTTGGGCAGGACCTTCTGGCGCACCCGCCCGGCGTCCATCCAGAACCCGTCGAACAGATCGTCAAACCGCTCCGCTTCGTCCTTGCAGCCCGTGCAGACCGCCTTGAGCGCGCCGCGGCAGGCCTCGGGCGTCACGGCCCCGGCGGCCTCGAGCGCTTCAAGGCAGAGCCCCGTCTCGGCCACGCCCAATCGCAGGCCATTCTCGCGCAGATGGGCCAGGAACCCGGCCATCCGCGCCGCCGGCCCCGGATCGCGCCCGGCAAAGCGGGTCACCCGGCTCATGCAGCCTTCCCCGCCAGCCGCTGCGCCACCTCGGTGGTCACACGCGCCCGATCTTCCTGCGTCTTCAACAGCGTCACCAGCGTCGCCTGCAACACCTCGGGGTCCTGGGTCAGGTCCGCCAGCCCCAGCCCCATCAGCGCGGCGGCGAAGTCCAGCATCTCGGCCACGCCCGGCACCTTCTCGAGCTCTTCGCGCCGCAGCGCCTGGACGAAGCCGACGACCTGCGCGCCCAGCCGCGCCTCGACCCCCGGCAGGCGCGCCTGCAGGATCGCCAGCTCGGTCGCCCGGTCGGGATAGTCGACGAAACTGTAAAGGCAGCGCCGCCGCAGCGCGTCCGACAGGTCCCGTGTCCCGTTCGAGGTCAGCACCACGATGGGCCGCGTCACCGCTTCGAGCGTACCAAGCTCGGGCACGGTGACCTGGTAATCGGACAGGATTTCCAGCAGGTAGGCCTCGAACTCCTCGTCCGCGCGGTCGATCTCGTCGATCAGCAGCACAGGCGCCACCTCCTGCGAGATCGCGGCCAGCAAGGGCCGTTCAAGCAGGAAGTCGCGCGAAAAGATCCGCGCCTCGACGCTGCGGCCGGTCTCGCCATCCTCGGCCGCCGCCCGGATGGACAGCAATTGCCGCTGGTAGTTCCATTCGTAGATCGCCTGCGCCGCATCCAGCCCCTCGTAGCATTGCAGCCGGATCAGCCGCGTCTCCCGCGCCGCCGCCAGCGCCCGCGCCACCTCGGTCTTGCCGACGCCCGCCGCCCCTTCCAGCAGCAGGGGCCGCCCCAGCGCGACCGAAAGGTGCAGCGCCATCGACAGGTCGTCCGAGGCGACATAGCCCTGCCCGGCCAGGGCGGCCTGCATCAAGCGGAAGTCACTCACGCGACGCCCCCCTTTCTTCATTGTTTCAAAAATACCTTGGTGGAGGTCTGGGGGAGGCTAGCCTCCCCCAGCCGGTCGGCGCGCCCAGGCGCGCCGAAACCGTTTCACCCGTGCAGCCCCAACTCATGCGCGGTCTTCCAGATCCGCCAATGGTCATGCGGCATGTTGGTATGCACGTTCCCGAAGGCGCGGAAGGCATCCTGCACCGCGTTCGAGAAACAGGGCACCCCGCCCACATGCGGGCTCTCGCCCACCCCCTTGGCGCCGATCGGGTGATGCGGCGAGGGCGTGACCGTGTGGTCCGTCTCGTAATTCGGCACCTCCCAGGCGGTCGGCAGGAAGAAGTCCATCAGCGTGCCGGTCTTGACGTTGCCCATGTCGTCATAGGCGATCTCCTGCCCCAGCGCGACGGCCAGCGCCTCGGTCAGCCCGCCATGCACCTGGCCCTCGATGATCATCGGGTTGATCCGGGTGCCGCAATCGTCAAGCGCGTAAAAGCGCCGGATCTCGGGCACGCCGGTGTCGACGTCGATATCCATGACACAGACATAGGCGCCGAAGGGATAGGTCATGTTGGGCGGGTCGTAGTAGCTGACCGCCTCCAGCCCCGGCTCGATCCCGGGAATGGCCTGGTTATAGGCGGCAAAGGCGATCTCCTTCATGGTCTTGAACCGCTCGGGCGCGCCCTTGACGACAAAGCGGTCGACGTCGAATTCCACGTCGTCGTCATGCACCTCGAGCAGGTAGGCCGCGATCATCTGCGCCTTTGCGCGGATCTTGCGCCCGGCCAGCGCCGTAGCCGCCCCGGCCACCGGGGTCGAACGCGACCCGTAGGTGCCAAGTCCATACGGCGCCGTATCCGTATCGCCTTCCTCGATGGTGATGCTGTCCGCCGGCAGCCCGATCTCGGAGGCGAGGATCTGCGCGAAGGTGGTCGCATGGCCCTGCCCCTGGCTGATCGTGCCGAGCCGCGCGATGGCCGACCCGGTGGGGTGGATGCGGATCTCGCAGCTGTCGAACATGCCAAGGCCAAGGATGTCGCAGTTCTTGACCGGCCCGGCGCCGACAATCTCGGTAAAGAACGACAGCCCGATGCCCATCAGCTTGCGCGTCTTGCCGGCCTTGAAGTCTTCGACCCGCTGCGCCTGCTCGGCCCTCAGCCCCTCGTAGTCGACCGTCTTCAGCGCCTTGTCCCAGGCGGTGTGGTAATCGCCGCTGTCGTATTCCCATCCCAGCGCGGCCTTGTAGGGGAACTGCTCCTTGCGGATGAAGTTGATGCGCCGCAGCTCGGCCGCGTCCATGTTCAGCTTGATCGCGAGAACCTCGATCATCCGCTCGATGAAATAGACCGCCTCGGTCACGCGGAAGGAACAGCGGTAGCTGACCCCGCCCGGCGCCTTGTTGGTATAGACGCCCTCGACCTCGAGGTAGGCCGTCGGGATGTCGTAGGAGCCGGTGCAGATATTCATGAACCCGGCCGGGAACTTGGTCGGGTCGGCGCAGGCGTCGAACCCGCCGTGATCCGCCGTCACGTGGCAGTGCAGCCCGGTGATCTTGCCCTCTTTCGTGGCGCTGATCCGCCCGGTCATGTGGTAATCGCGGGCAAAGGCGGTGGTCATCAGGTTGTCCATCCGGTCCTCGATCCACTTCACCGGCTTGCCGGTGACGATCGAGGCGACGACCGAGCATACATAACCCGGATAGGCCCCCACCTTGTTGCCGAACCCCCCGCCGATATCGGGCGAGATGACGCGGATGTTGTGCTCCTCGATCCCCGAGATCAGCGAAACCACGGTGCGGATCGCATGCGGCGCCTGGAAGGTGCCCCACAGCGTCAGCTTGCCGTTCACCTTGTCCATCGAGGCGACGCAGCCGCAGGTCTCGAGCGGACAGGGATGCGTGCGGTGATAATACATGTCGCTTGTCGCGACGACCTCCGCCTCTCCGATCACCTGCTCGGTGGTCTCCCGATCCCCGGCTTCCCAGGTGAAGATGTGGTTGTGATGCTTGCGCGGACCGTGGGCGCCGTCCTTGGGCGCGCCGTTTTCGTCCACCGTGTCTTCGCGCAGCACCACGTCGGACTTGAGCGCCTCGAACGGGTTCACCAGGACCGGAAGCTCCTCGTATTCGACCTCGACCGCCTCGATGCCATCGGCGGCGGCATAGCGGTCCTCGGCGACGACAAAGGCGACCTCCTGGCCCTGGAACAGCACCTTGCCATCGGCCAGCACCATCTGCTTGTCACCCGCCAGCGTCGGCATCCAGTGCAGGCCCAGCGGTTCCAGGTCCTTGGCCGTCAGCACGGCCAGCACGCCCGGCACCTTCAGCGCCTCTTCGGTGTTGATGCTCACCACCTTCGCATGGGCATAGGGCGAGCGGACGAAATCGCCGAACAGCATCCCGTCGAGCTTGATGTCATCGACGTAATTGCCCTTGCCTTGCGTGAACCGGGCATCCTCGACCCGCTTGCGCGAGCATCCCAGGCCCTTCAGCTTGCCGACGCGGTCTTCGCGGCTTTCGACGTCGTCCTTCATTCCGCGGCCTCCTTGGCTGCATTCATCTCGGCCGCGGCGGCCTTGATGGATTTCACGATGTTCTGGTAGCCGGTGCAGCGGCAGATGTTGCCGGCCATGCCGAACCGGATCTCTTCCTCGGTCGGGTTCGGGTTCTCTTCCAGCAGCTTGGTGGCGCGGGTGATCATGCCCGGCGTGCAGTAGCCGCATTGCAGCCCGTGATGCTCCTTGAACGCCGTCTGCAGCGGATGCAGCGCGTCCGGAGTGCCAAGCCCCTCGATCGTGGTGATCTCGGCCCCGTCGGCCTGGGCCACGAAAACCGTGCAAGCCTTCACCGACTTGCCGTTCAGCGTCACCGTGCAGGCGCCGCAATGCGAGGTCTCGCAGCCGATATGCGGCCCGGTGATGTTCAGCCGCTCGCGCAGCGTGTAGATCAGCAGCTCGCGCGGCTCGGCGAGGAATTCCTCGGCCTTGCCGTTCACCTGCATCTGGATGTGCATCTTCTTTCCCATGTGGTCCTCTCCCCCTCAGGCCCGCGACCAGGCGCGTTCTATCGCGCGGCGCAGGATCACCCCCGCCACGTGGCGCTTGAACTCGACCGGCCCGCGATTGTCCTCGCTCGGGTCGATCGCCGCCTGCATCGCCGCCACGGCCGCATCCAGCGCCGCCGTATCGACCGAGGTGCCGACCAGCGCCGCGCCCGCCTCTTCGCAAAAGACCGGCGTGTCGCTGAGGTTGGTCATGGCGATGCTGGCCGCCGTACAGCTGCCGCCCTCGCGGGTGATCTGCACCGCCGCTGCGGCGGTGGCGTAATCGCCGATCTTGCGTTTCTGTTTTTCATAAGCATGGCCGCCCTTCGGCAGCGGGATCGTGACGGCGGTCAGCACCTCGTCATCCTCACGGGCGGTCATGTAAGCCGCGTCGTAGAACTCCCGCGCCGCAACCTGCCGCTCGCCGTCCTGCCCCACGAGGGTAAAGACCGCATCCAGGCATTGCATCAACCCCGGCATGTCGTTGCCCGGATCGCCATTGGCCACGTTGCCGCCCACTGTGCCCATGTTGCGCACCTGCGGATCGGCGATCTGCAACGCCGCCTCGCGCAGGATCGGCGCGGCCTGGGCCAGCCCGTCATGGCCGATGATCTCGGTTTGCGTGACCATGGCGCCGAGGCGAATGCTGCTCTCGCCAACCTCGATCCCGCCCAGGCCCGCGACGTCCTGAAGGTCGATCAGGTGCGGCACCTCGGCCATGCGCAGCTTCATCATGGGGATCAGGCTGTGGCCCCCCGCCATGACCCGCGCATCGTCGCCGTGGTCCCTGAGCAGAGCCAGGACACCCGCGATGTCCTTTGGCCTGTAATACTCGAATGACGCTGGAATCATCTGCCGTTTCCTCCCCGAAAGCACATGTCTGGCTGGGGGGGATGAGGCACGAGCGCCCGGCGGGCCGCTTCAGAAATTCAACGAAAACCAGTTATTTTGCACGAAATGCGCGTCAGGTTGCACGAAATGCGCCGGGCTGCTCTGCCAGCGCCTCCTGTATGGGCCGCAGCTTGGAGCGACTCACAGGCGCGTTCGGCAGACCCTCGCCCCGGAACACGCAACGGCCCTTGTCCTTCTCCCGCTCGAAGCGGCTGACGTGGGCAGGATTGACCAGGTAACTGCGGTGCGTCTGTAGGAACCCGAGCGGCAGCAGGCGCTTTGACGCCTCGGTCACGGGCCAGGCGCAGAACAGCCGCTGCGAGGTGGTGTAGACCTGCGTGTAATGCCCGTCGGCCCGGACAAAGACCACGTCGCCTGGGGCGACAAAGACCTTGCCGCCATCGCGTTCGCAGGGGATCTGCAGCGGCGTGGCGCGTGGCTTGGATGGTTCGAAATCCGCGGGCACCGGCGCGTCTGCGTGGTCCTCCTGCGGCATCAGGTAGGTCACGCCGACCCAGAGACAGCCGCCGAAGATCACGAAGCTGAAGGCGATCACGCCAAGCGCCAGGGTCTCGTTGCTCATCGCCGGGCCGAATTCGGACGCCCCCGGCACCTCGCGAAAGCGCGTCCCCGCCATGGCCAGGAAATGCGCGGCCGTCACCGCGCCGGCAAAGCACAGGGTGCCGATCAGGATCGTGCGGTCATTGCGCTGGCCATAGGCCACCCAGATCGCCACGATGCACAGCCCCAGCGCCGTCACCGAGGCGCCGATCACCCCCATCGGCGTATACAGCGCCTGGCACAGCTCGAGCCCGGCCATGCCGATGTAATGCATCGCCAGGATGCCACCGCCCAGGACCGTGCCGGCCAGGGTGATCACCGCCGGGGTCCGGTCGACGAAATGCAGCAGGATCAGCGCCACGCCCACGATGAGAATCGCCACAAGTGCCGAAATCAGCGTGATCGCCGCGTCGTAGTAGAACAGCACCGGCAACTGCATGCCCAGCATGGCGATGAAGTGCATCGCCCAGATCCCGCCCCCCGCCGCGACCGAGGCAAGAGCGATCGACAGTTTCTTTTCGAACAGTGTCTTGGCCGCCATCTTGCGGGTCAGCGACAGCGCGGTGAATCCGGACACCAGCGCCACGACGCAGGCCATGGCGACAAGAAACGCGTTGTGATCGATCGGCAGGATCTCCATGGCGGCACAATGGCGCATGGCCTGGATCAAGGCAAATGGTCTGGGCGGACCAGGCGGCGAAAATACCCGCATCACGCGAGCGAGGCAGGCCGCCTTTGCGGGATTTTTCGTGCTTCAGGGGCGGTCAAATCGCAGGCGCGCTGCGTCGTTCCCATGAGCGTTCTCGGCTTTGACCGCGGCGCAGGAACCGAACTGGTTCCCGACCAGCACGCCGCCATTGGCGTCGACCGCCCGCCGGGGCCAATGCTTCCTGCTCTCGGTCGGACGGTGGCGCGGACCGGGATGTCACATGTCCGCCGGGCCCCGGGCGCGCGCGACGGATCCCGTCGGCATGACGCGTCACGATCCGGCGATCGTGCGGGCTGCGACCTGACAAGACCCGTCCGGCGCTGGCGAGAACATGACCGGCAGGACAAGACAACGCGCATTGGCCTGCACGAGATTGGTCAGCCTGGGCCAAGCCGGAAAAAGTCGTTCGGCCACCTCGCGCCAGCTCTCGCCGGCAGGGGGCCGATCCGGGTCATCGACAAACCCAATGCTCCCGGACGTCTCGTCCGCCGCTCGGGAAGGGCGGCGCAGGATGCGTGAAAGTTTTTTATTGACACACCAAGTAATGATCAGTCAATAAATGAGGGAGGATGACAGGGGTCAAGGACCCGAGGGGAGGACACTATGATTTCTTTGAGAGAATTCCTGGGAGCAGGCGCGGTCTGCCGCCTGATGGCCGCCACGACTGTCGGCACCGCCTTGATGGTCGGTTCCGCGGCCGCACAGGACGCCGTCACGCTGCGCGTCGCCAGCTTCATTCCCGCACAGGGATTTCTGAACGTCGCTGTCGTGCAGCCGTATCTCGAGAAGGTCGAGGCCGCGTCCAACGGCACGCTCAAGTTCGATTTCTTCCCCGGCGGCACGCTTGGCCGCGCCCCGGCGCAACAACTGAGCCTGGTGCAGTCGGGCACGACGGACATGGCAGTTGTCATGCCCGCCTACACGCCCGGCGCCTTCGAGGATTACAACGTCACCCAGTTGCCGAACACGGCGCCGACCACGGCCGCCGCATCGGTCGGAGCATGGGAAGCCTTCGACAAGGGCCTTCTGCCGCAGCCCGAAGGCGTCAAGGTCCTAGGCATCGTGACCACCGCGAACAACGTCCTGCACACGCAGCCGCCCGTGGCGCAGCTGTCGGACATGGCGGGCCTCAAGATCCGGGCCGCGGGCAGCATCCAGTCGGCCGCCGTCGCAGCACTCGGCGGGTCGGTCATTGGCAATATCGCCGGCCCCGAGATCGCCGAGGGCATGAGCCGGAACCTGCTGGACGGCACTCTGATGGACTGGATCGGGATCCGCGAGTTCCGCGTCGACCGGCTTGCCGAAAACCATCTGGAGATCGACTTCGGCCGTCTGGTGCTGATGCTGGCGATCAACCAGGCAAGCTTTGACAAGCTTCCCCAGGCCGCGAAGGACGCTTTGACCTCGAACGGCGGTCGCGTTTATGCCGAGGCCGGCGGCAAAGCGTTCGACGACGCCGTCGACACCTACCGGTCGGAGTATGTCGCGCAGGGTCACAAGGCGGTCAGCCTGTCGGAAGACGAGACCAAGCAGGTCGATGCGGCCCTGGCCAAGGTGGTGGACGACTGGGTCGCCGAGACCGATGGCCGCGAGGCGCTTCTCGAGGTCTACCGGGCCGGCGTTCAAAGCGCCGAGTGATCCCGGACAGCACTACAGGAGCGGTCCCGCCGACGTGGCGGGGCCGTTTCGGGCCGGGATGCCGGCAGAGGATCGGCGATGAAAGGCAGGTCGACGGTGTCGGACACTTCTGAACGCATCACGCGCGAGGCTCGCGGTGAGACCGCCCTTGCGGATCTTGGGCCCGTCAAAGGCCCCGCGTCGGGCCGAACCCTGGCGCTGGCCGCCGTGCTGATCCTCGTGGGCAACGTGGTCCTGACGATTGTCGACGTCCTGATGCGCTGGCTGCTGTCACAGCCGCAAAGCTGGGTATCGGACATTGCCGAATTGACCTATCCCGTGGCGATCGCCTGCTGTTTCCCGATCGCGCTTCAGACCGGGTCGATGATCGTCGTCCGTTTTCTGGCGACCGTGGTCGGACCGCGCCCGGCGCATGTGCTCGACCTGATCGGACAAGCGCTTCTGGCGCTTCTGCTGGCGCTTTTCACCTGGAAAGTGGGGGCGCGGGCGCTGTCCGACTGGACCGCCGGGTATTCGACCCTGACGCTGAAATGGCCGGTCGCGCCGACATGGGCCATGGTGGCCCTTCTCATGGCCGTTTCGACCTTCGTGCAGTGCGTCGCTTGCTGGCGACTGGCAAGAAAAGGACACCCCGATGCTTGATGCACCGGTTCTGATGCTTCTCCTCGGCGTTGCGGTGATGATCGGCATGATCATCCTGCATGTGCCTGTCGGCGTTTCGATGGCCTTGACCGGGATCGTCATGTTCTCGATGCAGGTCAGCCTGCCGGCGGCCCTGGGCACCGTCGCGCCAGAGGTGCTGGCGGCCTTCGTCAGCCGGGATCTCGTGACAATTCCGCTGTTTCTCCTAATGGGATCGCTGGCGGCGCGGGCCGGGATATCTGGGGATATCTACAACCTGGCAAGCGCGTGGATCGGCCACCTGCGCGGCGGGCTGGCCATGGGCACCGTCGTCGGCTGCGGCGGGTTCGGGGCGCTGTGCGGGTCGTCCGTCGCGACGGCGGCGACCATGGGGCGGGTGGCGCTGCCCGAGATGCGGGCGCGGAACTATTCGCCCGAGCTGGCCGTGGGCGCCATTGCCAGCGGCGGCACGCTTGGCATCCTGATCCCGCCGTCCATCGTGATGGTGATCTACGCCGTGCTGACGGAACAGTTCGTGCTCGACCTCTTCCTTGCCGGGATCCTGCCCGGGCTGCTCGCGATCGTGCTGTACTGTCTGGCCATCGTCATCACCACCTGGATCAAGCCTTCCGTCGCGCCGTCCGTCCCGGCCCAGAGCTGGGGTCAGAGGGTCCGTGCCATGCGTGACGCATGGCGGGCCGTCGTGGTCATCGCCCTTGTGGTCGGCGGCCTCTATGTCGGCCTGTTCACCGTGGTGGAAGCTGCGTCGGTCGGCGTCGGCCTGACACTGATCTTCTTCCTGCTGCGCTACCCGCGGTCAGACTGGCGCCGGGCGCTGGAACTTGTGGCGGTCGAAACCGCGCAGAGCACCGCGATGATCTTTCTGATGGTCGTGGGCGCGTCGCTCTTCAGCTATTTCCTCACGCTCACACAGGCGCCGCAGGCCATCGTAACCCAGGTCGAGGCAGCGAATTTCAGCCCCTACATGGTGATCTTCCTGTTGATGCTGATGTATCTCTTCCTCGGCGCGGTGTTCGACGCCATCGCCGCGATGATCCTGACCACGCCCTTTGTCTTCCCGCTGGTGACCGGCCTTGGCTTCGACCCGATCTGGTGGGGGATCGTGCTGGTGATGGTGATCGAGATCGGGATGATCACGCCGCCGATCGGAATGAACGTGTTCGTCCTGAACGGGGTGGCGCCGGATATCTCGCTGCGCCGGATCTATCGCGGGATCGTGCCGTTCCTGCTTGCCGATCTTGTCCGGCTTGCCCTTGTCATCGCCTTCCCGGTCATCGCCTTGGCGCTTCTGCCCTGAGGGGCCCGGGGGCGGTGACGGACCCCGGTGTGGATCACTCCTGCGTCAGATCCTGGATGAGCGCGTCGACATTGCCACGAATGCGTCCCAGCATGGCGTTGAGCTGGACAAGTTCCTTTGGCGAGAGGCCCGCGGTGATACGCGCCGCGCGCATCGCGCCGGCCTCGGCCAGGCGTGCGTGCATGGCCCAGCCCTTTTCGGTCAGCCGCGCGATGGTGGCGCGCCCCCGGCTTGTCGTCACCTCGAGCGTGGCGTAACCCTCTGCCTTGAGCAGCTTGAGCGCCCGGCTGGCGGAGGCCGTGTCGAGATCCGCAGACAGCGCCGCGTCGCCCACGGTCAGGTCGCCGTTCCTTGCGAGCGCCAGGATCATCCGCCATTCCTGGACGCCAAGGCCGAACCGGGTCCGGTAGAACGCTGATGCCGACCGGTTCAGCCTGTTGGCGACGCCGATCATCCGGAAGGTGACGCCCTGGTCGATAAGCAGGACCAGGGCGTCTTCTTCCGTCGCTGCGCTGGACTTTCTCGTCACGTGTCGGTCTCCGTGGCTGCAGCGACGTCCGTCGCGGATTGTATCGATACCTCGTCTATCATGCGCATACTGATGGTCCACGCAATGATTGCGGCGTCGGGGTCGAACGCGGGCCGGCTGTCGCAGCTGAACCCATGGCCCGCCGGAAAGACATGGACGGGCAGGTCGGGCTGCTTGCGGCGGACCGTGGCGACGTTTTCGGCGCTGATCGTGGGGTCTTCGGCCCCGTAGAACAGCCGGACCGGACAAAGCGGGGCCGCGTCGGAAAATCTTTCGATCAGACCGCCATAGTAACACGCGGCCGAGGCCACGCGCGCGTCCTGCGTCGCGATGCGGTAGGCCAGAGAGCCGCCGAGACAGAAGCCCATCACCGAGACCGGGCCTTCATCCTGAAGCGCGTTCACGGCCGCGGCCACGTCCCGCAGCGCGGCATCGAGGTCGAAGTCCTTCATCAGCGCCAGCCCGCTCTGGACATCCTCGGGCGCATACCCGGTCTCGTAGCCCCGCGACACGCGGTCAAACAGAGCAGGTGCCGCGGCGACGTAGCCCAGGGCCGCCAGTCGGTCGCAGACCGACCGGATATGGCCGTTGACGCCGAAGATCTCCTGCAGGACGACCACCGCGCCCCGCCTCGGGCCGTCCGGGTCGGCGCGGTACATGGAAAAGACATGGCCGTCCGCGGCCGTCACATCAATCTGGGTCATGGCGTTCCTTCCAGGGTCTCCAGGGGTGTCAAACGGGTCGATCCGGCCCCAGGCAGGCGCCGCCGTCGATGATGATCTCGGCCCCGGTCACGTGCGACGAGGCGGGAGAGGCCAGGAACAGGGCGGCCCCGTAAAGATCCTGCGGCCGGGCGATCCGGCCCAGCGGGGCGGCGCGTTCGAACGGCGCGCGGGATGCGTCGTCCTGCAGGCGCCCGCCGCCGATGTTCGTGATCACCGGCCCCGGCGAGATCGCGTTCACGAGGATCCCGTAGCGCGCCAGCTCGCGCGCGGCCTGCTTGACCAACATGCCGACACCGCCCTTCGAGGCGACATAGGGTGCGCCGACCAGCAGTTCGGTATGCGTGGCCGAGATGGAGCTTGTGACGATGATCCGCCCGCCGCCGCGCGCCTTGAGATGCGGAATCGCGGCCTGCATCGTCCGGAAGGTTGCGCCGATATTGACGGACAAGACCCGGTCGAGAAGCGCCGGATCCAGTGCTTCGAAGGCGCGCGACCCAAGCCGTTCCCCGTCGGGCGTGACGAAACCGGGGCCGCCGCTGATACCGGCATTGGCAAAGACGACATCCACGCCCCGCGCTTCGGCCACCTGGGCAAATCCGCGGTCCAGGGCCGCGGCATCGGTCGCGTCGACCTCGACCCCGACGGCATCCGGTCCGAGGGCCGTGCAGGCCGCGTCAAGCGCGTCGCGGTCGATGTCGAACAGCGTCACCTGCGCGCCGTTCTCGGCCATCGCGCGGGCAAAGCCCAGTCCGATCCCGCTGGCGCCTCCGGTCACGACGACCGAAAGGCCCGAGACGTCGAACAGTGTCTCGATCCGCGCTGAAGAACCTGTCCCGTTCATGATTTCACCATCTTGTTGATATGTCAAAAATTGTTTAATCATGTTTACAGGAAGCCTCGTGGCCCGGCAAGGATGAAGGAAACCGTTCATGACAGACACCCGCAAGACCAACAGCGTCACGTTGCGCAGCAACTTCCCGGTCGGGTCGTCCTTCTGGGCCGTGCGGCGGGCACAGTGGCGCGCGCTCGGCCTCACGGACGAGGACATGGAAAAGCCGAAGATCGCGGTGGTGAACACCTCGTCCGAACTGGCGATCTGCTTCAACCACCTTGACGCGGTGGCGGCGGTGGTGAAGGACGCGGTGCGCGAGGCGGGCGGACTGCCCTTCGAGGTGCGCACCGCCGCGCCGAGCGACTTTATCCACAGCGCCGGCAATGCCGGCAAGTATATCCTTCCGGCCCGCGACCTGATCACGAATGACATCGAGGTGCAGGTGGAAGGCGCACAGCTGGACGCCATGGTCTGCCTGGCGTCCTGCGACAAGACCGCGCCGGGCCAGCTGATGGCGGCAGCACGGCTGAACATCCCGACCATATTCGTCATCTGCGGATATCAGAGCAGCGGCCATATCGGTGACGAACATGTCGATATCGAAGAGGTGTTCCTTGGCGCCGGTCACCATGCCATGGGCGCGATCACGCTCGAGCGGCTGCGCGAGATGAGCGAACAGGCCATCGGCTCGTCAGGCGTCTGTTCGGGCATGGGAACCGCCAATTCGATGCATACGGTCTGCGAAGCGCTTGGGATGACCTTGCCCGGCCACGCACCGGTGCGCGCCTATGGCCCCAAGATGCTCGTCCATGCGGCGGATGCCGGCCGGAGGATCGTCGACATGGTGTGGGAAGACATACGCCCCCGCGACATCCTGACCGAGGCCGCGTTCGAGAACGCGGTGCGCTCGATCTTTGCGATCAGCGGGTCGATCAACACGGTCAAGCACCTGCAGGCGGTGGCCGCCGAGGCCGGGACGGACATCGACGTCTACAAGATGTACGAAACCTTCATGGAAAACGCGCCCGTCCTTGTCGCGGTGCGACCGAACGGCGATACGAGCATCGAGGCGTTCGAGGACGGCGGCGGCGCGCGCGCGATCCTCAAGAACCTCGGCAGCCTGGCGCGCCATGATGCGCGGTCGGTCACCGGCGGCACGCTTGGCGACATCCTCTCGGACTACACGCCGCCGGACGATACGGTGAAGACCGCCGACGCCCCGCTGTCCGACAAGCCGGCCATCGTCATCGTGCGCGGCAACCTCGCGCCCGACACCGCCATCATCAAGCTGGGCCTGCGCTATGACCGCAAGCTGGTGATGACAGGCCCGGCGATCTGTTTCGATACGCCGATCGCCGCCATCGAGGGTCTGCAACAGGGCAAGGTCAAGGCGGGGGACATGCTGGTCCTGCGCGGTCTGGGCGTCAAGGGCGGTCCCGGCATGGGCATGGCGTCCCGCGTCGTCTTTGCGATCGAGGGGGCCGGCCTGAGCGAAGATGTGTCGGTGATCACCGACGGTCAGCTTTCGGGGCTCGTCAACAAGGGGCTGGTCGTGGGCGAGGTCACGCCCGAGGCGTATGGCGGCGGCCCTCTCGGGCTGATCGAGGACGGTGATCTGATCACGATCGACGTGATGGCGCGCCGGGTGGATGCCCACCTGACCGAGTCCCAGTGGGCCGAGCGGCGGGCCGCATGCGCCCCGGCCGAGCTGTCCGACCAGCGGGGCTACCTCGCGTCCTACGAAGAGGTCGTCCAGCCCCTGTCGCGCGGCGCGATCCTGGTCCGGCCCAGGAAGGACGGCTAACGGCTTATCCCTTGTCCCAGGGCGGCACCGGTTGAACCGCGCGCTGCAGCCACGCGCACATGCCCATGACAAGCCGGTCCTGGCTCCGCGCCTGCGGGACCCAGGCGCTGATCCAGAGGTCCGGCACGGGAAAATCCGGCAGGACTTCGACCAGCGTGCCCCGTTCCAGGTGGGGCCGGGCAAGGTATTCGGACACCAGGGCGATGCCCAGCCCGGAGACAGCCGCATCCAGCAGGATGCCGCTGTCGTTGACCGAAAGCCGGGCATGGGCGTCGACGGTCACCGGCCCGTGAATGCCGTCGAAGCTCCAGACCGATCCCGTCGGCCGGAAGGTCAGGCATTCATGTTTCAAAAGCTCTCCCGGGTGGTCGGGGTGGCCGGACCGCTCAAGATACTTCGGCGCCGCGACCAGCCGGCGCGGGTAGGGACACAGCGGCAGCATGTCCACATCGGGATAGGATGTCGCGATTGCCCCGATCGTGATGTCAAAGCCTTCCTCCGCCGGGTTCACCGACCGATCCATCAGGACAAGATCGACGCGGGCCCTTGGATGGGCAAGCTGGAAATCGGTGATGATCTGCCCGAAATGGGTCGTGCCAAGCGTCGTCGGGCACTTGATCGTCAGCGTCCCGTCCATCGGCGAGGCCGAGTCCCGGAGCTCGGAGAACGTGTCGCTCACATCAGCCACGATCGCGACGAACCTCGGGTGGACGCGTTCTCCGGTCTTGGTCAGCTCGAGCTTGCGGGTGGAGCGCCGGAACAGCGGTCCGCCGACCTGATCCTCAAGCCGGGAGATCTTTTTTGACACGACGGAAGGCACCGTGCCGAGGTTGCGCGCCGCGGCCGAGAAACTTCCCGCCCTGACCACGGCAAGAAAGGTGCGCATGTTGTCGATCGTGTCCATGTCGGGGCCTCCTTACCTGACTATCTTTCCCGAATTGCGAAAGGTAAAGGCGCACATTTGGTCTTTCTCTGGCACATCCGGGATGAAACAGTCGCACGAGACCCCGGCAGCGAGGAGATACCGGCATGAGCGACGCTTTCAGCACAGGCACGCGCATTGTGCGCAAGGACGCGGCGGCCGCAGCCGACCGCCTGAGCGCGGACATCTGCATCGTGGGGGCCGGGATCTCAGGCGTGACCGCGGCGCTCGAGGCGGCCAAGCTGGGGCGCAAGGTCATTCTCGTGGACAGCCAGCCCGCGCTCGGCGGGCAGGCGGTCAATTCGATCATCGCAACCTTCTGCGGCCTGTTTTCCAACGGCACCCACGGGTATCAATTCACCCACGGGATCGCGGATGACATGCTGGACTGGCTGCAGCGCCAGGACCAGGCCGTCTACTATCGGCACGGCCCGAACACGACGGTCGTCTACTACGACGAGGTGGCGCTGGGCAGATGGGTCGAGGAAAGCATCCTGGCCGCCGGGATCACCGTGGTCCTCGGGGCGATCCTCGACACTGTCGAGATGGAGGGCCGCCGGATCCGCAGCGCGGCCTTCATGACGCGTTACGGCCGGATCGAGGTCGAAGCGACGGGGTGGGTGGACAGTTCCGGGGATGCGGCCCTGGCCTGGGAGGCCGGGCTGGAATGCCGCGAACCGGACCGCAACGGTGTCTTCGGAACCCAGATGGTGGTGCTTGAGAACATCAACGAAGCGGCCCAGCCGACGCGCGACCAGCTTGCCGCGCGGATGAAGGAGGTCGGTGACACATACGGACTGCGCCGCCGTGAAGGGCTGGGCTTCACCATTCCCGGTCGCGGCATCGCGGCGATGAACATGACCCATGTCGAGACCCCGCTGGAACCGGTCGCCGCATCGGCGGCCGCCCTCGACGGCAAGGACCAGGCGATGCGCGTCGTCGACTTCCTGCGAAAAGAATTCGCCGATTGTTTCGGGCAGTCCCGCGTCCGTTCCTTCGGGCTTCCGGGGATCCGCCAGACACGCTGGATCAAGGGAACGCATCACCTCACGGTCGAGGAAATCCGCGCCGGCACCCGGTTCGAGGACTCCATCGGCCGGACGGCCTGGCCGATCGAGCTTCACGACCACGGCGACGGCCATCATTGGATCCTCTTCGACAAGGATCACGTGCATTACATCCCGCTCGGGTCGCTGACGCCCGAAGGGTGCGACAACCTTGTCGCGGCGGGCCGCTGCATCGATGCGGACAGTGCGGCGCTGTCTTCGGTGCGGGTCATGGGGCCGTGCATGGCCATGGGGATGGCGGCGGCCCACGCGCTCGACCTCGCCGGGACGGGCAGCGTCCACCAGATCGACATGTCCGAAATGCGCAGGCGCGTGGCAGACAACGTCGAGCGGGAACACTACAGGTGGGACGAGGCAGAGCTGGCCTCGGTCGTCACCGCGTCCTGAGCGGGGAAGGGAGCAGACCGATGCAGCTTACCGATGCGGAACGCGCGATGCGCGACGGCGACGGCGGAGAGGCGGTCGCGGCGGCGATGGACCTGCTGATCCGGTACGGAGAGGCCCTTGGCGCCGACCGGCTGGTCAAGACCGACAATGTCGCCGGGGCCTTCAACGCCTCGACGCCCTCGATCCGCCCGATCGCGGAGCGCGGGATGGAGGAGGTCTTTTCGAAGCTGAACCTCGACAGCGACAAGACGGTCGAGATCCCACACATGGCCGCGCGGACATGCCAGCTGATCACCGGGCTCGACGACCAGAACTGGGCGCTTCAGGGCGCCGATCCGCAGCTGGTCGAGATGCAGCGGAAGAACGAGGCCTTCATCGGCCGGCGAGGCATCAATCTTTTTGCCACCTGCACGCCCTACCAGGTGGGCAACGTCCCGACCTTCGGCGAGCACTGCGCCTGGATGGAAAGTTCGGCCGTGATCTATTGCAACGGCGCGCTTGGCGGGCGGACCAACGTGGAAGGCAAGGAAAGTGCCGGGGCCGCCGCGCTGACCGGACGGATCCCCTACTGGGGGTATCACCTGACCGAGAACCGGTATGGTACCCGCCGGATCCGGGTGGATGTGCCGGTCGAGACGATGATGGACTGGGGCCTGCTTGGCTATTTCACCGGCGAGATGGTGGAGGAGGCGGTCCCGGTGATCGAAGGCCAGGTCTCCGGCGTGGACCTCATCCGGCTCAAGCATTTCGGGGCCTCCGCCGCCTCGTCCGGGGGGGTCGAGATGTATCACGTTCCCGGCCACACGCCCGAGGCCCGCAGTGCCGAAGAAGCCTTCGGTCCGAACCGGGCAGAGGAGGATTTCACCTACGACGCCACCGCCCGCAAGCGGATGTACGAGATGTTGCAGTCCGCCACCGACCGCAAGGTCGACTTCATCATGCTGGGCTGCCCGCACAATTCGATCGAACAGGTCGGACGCATCGCGCATATGCTGGACGGAAAACGGCTCCACCCGGATGTGGTGCTTTGGGTACATACGCCCCGCGCCATCCGCGAAGTCGCCGTGCGGTCCGGCTATGTCGGGCTGATCGAGGCAGCCGGCGGCACGGTCATGTCGGACACATGCCCCGCCATTTCCCGCCGGATCCCGGCGGGAACGCGGGTGATCGCGACGGATTCCGCCAAACAGGCGCACTACCTGCCCGCGATTGCCAAGGTGCAAGGCTGGTTCGGGTCGCTGGAGGCATGCATATCGGCCGGCCTGACGGGCCAGTGGACAGGAGATTTCTGATGGATGGGTCCGGTCTGGTCATCCGTGGGCGCAAGGTCGTCGGCGGCATCGCAGAGGGCGAAGCCCTGGTCACCACCCAGACGATTTCAGGGTGGGGCGGCATCAACGAGGCCGACGGGTCCATTATCGAGCGCCGTCACGATCTGGTCGGACAAAGCTTTGCCGGAAAGATCCTGGTCTTTCCCGGTGCAAAGGGGTCCTCGGGCTGGTCGGCGTTCTTCCATATGACCCGGATCAACGGTGTCGCCCCGGCGGCCATGCTGTTCACGCGGATGACGACCAAGATCGCGCTGGGCGCGGTGGTCACCCGGGCCCCTGCCATGACCGATTTCGACACCGATATCTTTGCCGAGATCCGCACCGGCGATCGGCTGCGGGTGGATGCGGATGCGGGTACGGTGACGATCCTGTCCCGGTGATCCGGGAACCATCCAAAAGACAGCGGTATCGCGCAATGTGCAGTTGCACCTTGACGCCCACAAGGCCGCTACGAGCCCTGGGCTGTGCCCGGCCGTGCACGCCCGACAAGGATCGGGCACCGCATTTCGGCGTGCTGAATCTTGCGTCGGCAGTTCGTCCGTGCCGATCAGGGAAGATCTGCACCAATTTGTCTTTACTCACTCATTCATGAACGTCGCACCCTCTCGACACTACCGATCTGGCGCCAAAGAGATGCGCGGCAGGTCCTCATGGACCTGACGGTGGTGGACAGCCATCGCTTCTCGCACGGGCCCAGCCCTGGCCCAGTCTCGGCTCGGGGGCGCGACGGATCGAACCAATTTTAGTCATCATTCCGAGACAGCTCGCGACCCCGGGGCGAATTCTTAGGATCCACGCCGCAAGATGGTGCGCGTGCGAGCCCCCGTCAGACCGAGGGCCCGGGCGCGGTGCAGGTTGGCATGAACGGAATGACTGCCGCGAAAATGACGAAACGACTCCGCGCCACGTACAGGCGTTCCGGAGCTGTTGCCGCATGGACCAGGGTCAAGCGGCAAACGGGCGGAGCCTGACATGGCCACATCCTTCGAGGTCATCTATCTCGGCACCGTCGGCGCCATCGACCCGACCGAGGGCAACGCCACGTCCGAGAACGCGGCGAGCCTGGTCGGCCAGACCTTCGGCACCCCCGCGGGGCCGCTCTATACCCAGGTGCACGACTTCACGCCGGGCAATTACGGCGGCGGAGACGCGGCGGCCTACGACACCGACAACAACCTGACCAACGACACCTTCCGGATCGACGGCGGCGCGACGCAGACCTACGACGCGCTCGTCCTCTACGAGGCCACTGTCACCTATGTCGACGGCACGACCGGCAGCATCAGCGCGCTGGTGATGCAGGACACCGCCGGGCGGCTGTACCTGATGCCCGAGATGACCAACAACGCCGACGTGGCTGTGTTGCAGGCCGGGCCGATCCGGTCGCTCACGCTCAACAGCGTGAACACCGACACGGCGAACATGTCGGCCGAACGCTTTGCCATGCATTTCATGGCCTCGGTCGACGGCACCGCCGGGGCCGACAGCATGGGCCCCGGCTACGTGGATGCCGATGGCGACACGATCACCAGCGGCGGTGACCTGATCGACGCGGGCGCGGGCAATGACACCATCGACGGCGGCGGCGGCAACGACACCATCGCGGGCCGAGACGGTGATGACCGGCTGATCGGCGGCACCGGCAACGACCTGCTGATCGGCGGCGACGGCGACGACACCTTCGCCTTTGCCGCCGGCTTCGGCCATGACACGGTCTATGGCGACAACACCGACGGCACCCCCGGCGGCAACAGCGACATGCTGGATTTCTCGGCCATGTCCGCCAATGTCACCGTCACCTTCACCGGGTGGGAGGACGGCACGGCCAGCGCAGGCGCCGACAGCCTGACCTTCGACAGCATCGAGGCGATCACCGGCGGCGCCGGGGCTGACACGATCAACGCGGCGGCCGATGGCTCGGGGCTGGCCCTGTCGGGCGGCGGCGGGGCGGATTCCCTCATCGCCGGTTCGGGCGACGACACGGTCGCCGGCGGGACCGGCAACGACACGATCCGCGGCGGCGGCGGGCGCGACACGATCACCGGCGGCGACGGGGCGGATTCGCTTTACGGCGACGGCGGGATGGACACGCTGCAGGGCGGGGCCGGCAACGACCAGCTCTTCGGCGGCGCGGACGAGGATTACTTTGTCCTCGGCACCGGCGACGGCAACGACACGATCTGGGGCGGCGAGACGCTGACCACTGGCACCGATGCCGACAGCATCGACGCCTCGGGCTACACCACCGGGCTGAACGTCACCTTCTCGGGCTACGAGCAGGGCAGCTTCACCGACGGCGCCTCGACCGTGTCCTTCTACCAGGTCGAGACGATCATCCTCACCGCGCAGGACGACACGGTCGATGCCAGCGCGGATTCGGCAGGGATCAAGTTCGAGGCCGGGGCGGGCGACGACAGCATCCTCGGCAGTTCCGGCGATGACATCCTGATCGGCGACACCGGGCGCGACACGCTGGCCGGCGGCGCAGGCAACGACACCATCCGCGGCAACCAGGACGAGGACCTGATCCAGCTCTCCGACGGGTTCGGCACCGACTCGATCCACGGCGGCAGCGGAGGGGTGGACGAGGACACGCTGGACGCCTCGGCCCTGACCGGCAATGTCACCGTCACCTATACCGCCAACCACGGCGGCACGCTCACCGACGGCTTCGACACCGCCACCTTTGCCGAGATTGAGACGCTGTGGCTCGGCCTCGGCGCCGATCGGGTCGATCTGAGCGCCAGCACCGCGACCGTGGCGCTGGACACCGGCGCCGGGGCCGATACGGTGATCAGCGGCGGCGGCGCGGACGTGATCTCGACCGGCGCGGGCGCGGACGTGATCGTGCTGAATGACGGCTTCGGCGACGACACGATCGACGGCGGGACCGAGGTCGACACCATCGACCTCTCTGCCGTCACGGTGCCGGTCACGGTGACCTACACCGCCGACGGGGCCGGGACGATCAGCGACGGCACCCATACGATCACCTTCTCGAACATCGAGACGCTGGTGCTGACCGACAGCGCAGATCTTGTCGACGGCAGCGCGGATGCGGCGGGCCTCGCCATCGACGCGGGCGGTGGGGCCGACACGATCACCGGCGGCGCAGGTCAGGACACGCTGAGCGGCGGCGCGGGGGACGATTCCCTCTCCGGCGGGGCAGGCGACGACCTGCTGACCGGCGGCGGCGGCGACGACACCTTTGCCTATGCCCCCGGCGACGGCCACGACACGATCTCCGATTTCAACGCCGGCAACAGCGGCACCTTGCTCGACGGCATATCCGGCAACAATGATTTCATCGACCTGTCGACCTATTACGACGGCATATGGGAGCTTTACGCGGACCAGGCCGACGACGGGGTGCTGAACCAGTCGAACCAGGGCGTGGCCGGGGTCGATTATTCCGACAACACCCAGTTCGGCGCGGGCTCGCTGACCTTCTCGGGCGCCTCGGCCAACCCCAGCTTCTTCACTGCCGAGAACACGGGCGTGGTCTGTTTCGCCAAGGGCACCCGCATCCGCACCGGGGCCGGTGAGGCACGGGTCGAGGACCTGCGCCCGGGCGACCTGGTGCAGACAGTGGACAACGGGTTGCAAGAGCTGCTCTGGGTCGGATGGCGCCACCTGGGCAAGCACCGGCTAGCGGCCGAGCCGCAGCAGAAACCCATCTTCATCAAGCCCGAGGCGATCGGCGGTGATGCGCCGCTGATCGTCTCGCCCCAGCACGGGCTGCTGGTCCGCCAGGACGGAGAGGACAGGCTGGTCCGCGCCACCCACCTGGCCCGGATGCGGGACGGCGCGGCGCGGGTGATGCTGGGCTGTCGCGCCGTGACCTATTTTCACCTGATGTTCGCAGCGCACCAGGTGATCCTTGCCAACGGCGCGCCGGCTGAAAGCTTTTATCCCGGGCCGCAGTCCATCGCCGCCCTTCGACCCGTCCAGCGGCACGCGCTGGCGGGGCTGTTTCCCGCGTTGCCGCACCGGCCCGCGCTGATCGCCTACGGCCCCCCCGCCCGGATCATCGCCGCGCGCAGGGACCTGCCCGAAACGCTTCGGGGTCTGCGCCCTGCGACGGTCTGACCGCGCCGCCCTCAGGCGCGCTCCGGCTCCGGCGCCACGACGACGACAGGGGACATGGCGGCGCCCTCGGGCGAATAAAGCGGCACGTTCTCGGCGCCTGCCTCGTTCATCCGCGCTGCCTGCATCGTCTTGGCGCTGTCGAACCTGCGGCTCATCTGGTCGGTCATCCCCGTCCTTTCGCCGCCTCAAGCGGCAGCGCCCCGGCCCGCGTCACCCGCGCGGCCAGCAGGGCGGCGATGGCCAGCGCGCTTAGCAGCAGCGGCAGCGCCGACACCGGCGGCAGCGCCGAAGGCGCGACGACCAGGCCGGCCGCCAGTGCCAACGCCCCCAGCCGCAGAACCATGGACAGCCGCTGTGCGGCCAGCGCAAAGACCATCACCGCCAGCAGCAGCGACAGCGTCAGCGCGGCGATGGACAGCGGGTTGCCCTGCAGCAGCAGCTCTTCGCGAAAGCACCAGACGAAGGGCAGCACAAAGGCCGCCGCCGCCGCGCGCAGCGCCAGCACGCTGGTCGCCCACATGTTCGCCTTGGCGAGGCCGGCCGCGACATAAGATGACACGGCCACCGGCGGGGTCAGGAAAGACATCACGCCGAAGTAGAAGATGAACAGGTGGGCCGCCATCGGCGTCACGCCCATGGCGATGATCGACGGGCCGATGACGGTCGCCAGCACGATGTAGATCGCGGTCGAGGGCATGCCCATGCCAAGGATGATGCACAGCACCGCGGTCAGCATCAGCACCGGCAGCAGGCCCAACGCCTCGCCCGCCTGGGTCAGGACGAACGACAGCGACTGCGCCAGCCCGCTCAGGTTCATGACCCCCACGACCACGCCCGCGCCGCCGGCGATCATCAGGATCGGCAGCATGCCTTCGCCGCCGTCGATGACCAAACGCTTCCAGTCCTCCAGTGTCCAGAACCGGCGTTTCAGCAGCGCCAGCCCCAACAGCAGCCCGGCCGAGCCGAGCGCCGCCATCGCCGGTTGCGAGCCGCGCCAGAACAGCAGGTAGATCAGCCAGGCCAGCGGCAGGACAAAGATCCAGCCGCGCCGCAGCACGGCGCCAAAGCGGGGCAGCTCGGACCGGGGCAGCCCCTCGGCCCCGCGCCGCAGCGCCAGCGCGTCGACGTGGAAATAAAGGCAGGCGTAGTAAAGCGCGGCGGGCAGCAGCGCGGCCAGCACCACGTCGGCATAATCGACCTGCAGGAACTCGGCCATGAGGAAGGCGGTGGCGCCCATCACCGGCGGCGCCAGTTGGCCGCCGGTCGAGGCGACGGCCTCGATCGCCGCCGCCTGGTGGGCGCGCAGCCCGGTGCGCTGCATCAGCGGGATCGTGACCACGCCGGTCGACATGATGTTGCCGACCGGAGAGGACGAGACCGACCCGAAGAGGCCCGAGGCGATCACCGCCACCTTGGCCGGCCCGCCCCGGCGGTGGCCCATCGCGGCCATGCAGATATCGGTGAAGAAGGTCGTGGCCCCCGACACCTCGAGCATCCGGCCGAAGACCAGGAAGGCCAGCACCAGCGTCGCGACGATGGACAGGATCATCCCGACGACCGCGTTGGTGTCGGTGTAAAGGTAGTAGACCAGCGATTTGACGTCCGAGTAATTCGCCTGCATCGGCTGCGGCAGGTGGTGGCCCAGAAGGCCATAGGCGACCATGGTGTAGACCAGCAGCGTGATCGACAGCCCGCAGGATTTGCGCAGGCCCTCCAGCATGACCAGCAGGGCAATCGCGCCGGGCAGGATCTTGTCCGGCGAATTGCCGGTCAGCGAGAACATCCAGGCCTCGGTATGCAGCGCGGCCCAGACCCAGGCCGCGATGCCGATCAGGCCGATGGCGATCTCGACCAACCCGGCCTTCGCGCCGTAGGGGTGGCGCAGGTGCACCGCCGCGGCGGCGACGCCAAGGTAGGGCGCCAGCCATTCATAGGCGATCAGCGGCAACCCGATGCGGCCGGGCACATCAAAGATCCAGGCCAGCCCGCCCAGGAACAGCCAGCCGACATAGGCCAGGTAGAATGCGGTCACGATGCGGGCCATCCGCTGCTCCTTAATGCGGGCGGCGCCCCGGTTCGGGCCGGGGCGCCAGGGTCAGCTTCAGTTCACGAAGGCATCCTGCTGCGCCTGGTGCGCCTCGGTCCACATGCCCGCCTCGGTGAAGTAGCGGATTGCGCCGGGGTGGAAGGGCAGCGACAGCGTCTCGGGCACCATCCAGTCGGGGTTCATGCCGCGCAGCGGGGGCAGGGCCTCCTGCGCCTCGGCCCAGTTCTCGTGGATGGTCTTGGTCAGGGTATAGGCGTCGTCGTCCGACATGCCGGCGCCGACGTTGAAGAAGGTATTGAACGACACCGCCGTGATCGGTGCGTCGATGCCGACCTGCGCGGGCGAGGGCGCGATCTCGACCGGCGAGAGGCCGAGCACGGCGGTGATCGCCTCGGGCTTGTCGCCGATGGTCAGCACGCGGATGCCGCCGGGCAGCGCCGCGTCGGCCTGGCGCAGCGGCGGGATGCCAAGCGCCACCATCGAAGCGTCGATGCGTCCCTCCTGCACCCCGGTAATGGCATCGGCGATGCCCGCCGTGGTCACGCCCTCGACATCGTCAAAGCTCAGCCCGCCCGAGGCGAGCGTTGCCGCGATCACCTCGTCGAAGGCCTGGATGGCGCGGAACTTGGTCACCACCTTCTTGCCCGCAAGATCGGCGACCGAGGTCATGCCGTCCTCGGCCCGGGTGAAGAACTGGAACGACGGCCGCGTCACCACCAGCAGGGCGCGCAGGTTGCCCATGGCCTGCGGATAGGGGGCGTTGCCGGCATAGGCGTCGCGGCTTTCCAGCCCGCCCAGGATGCCGGCCTCGATATCGCCGCTTTGCACCATGGCAAGATAGCTGGTCGTGCCGGTAAAGGGCCGCGCGGCGCCGGGGATGCCCAGCTTGTCCTGCACGAGGGTCGAGATCGTCGTGCCGACCTGGTTGTAAAGCGAGCCGGCCGGCCCCGTGCCCACCGTCATGCGGTCCAGCGCCAGCGCGGGGCTGGCAAGGGCGATCATGGCCGAAGCGGCCAGTGCGAACATGCGTTTCATTGTCTTTCCTCCCTGAAAATTGCGTGGCCCCTAGCGGGCCGTGTCGGTCAGGACGATGCGTCCGCGCACCCGTCCTTCGCGCAGATCCGTCAGCGCGCCGGTCACCTCGTGGCTGGCACGGCAGGTCACCGGGATCGGCGGCAGCGCCCCCGCACGGGCGAGGTCCAGCACCGCGCCCAGCTCGGCCGGGCTGCCGACGTAATTGCCGATGATCGTCAGGCCCCGCACCGGCAGCGCGCCCAGCGGCAGGCTGATCGCCCCGCCGTAAAGGCCGACCATCACCAGCGTGCCGCCGCGCGCAAGCACGGCCAATGCCAGCTCGGCCGTGGCGGGCGCGTTCACGAGGTCGAGCACCGCCTTGATCGGGCCGCCCGCCGCCTGCGCCAGCCGCTCGGCCGCGCCCTCGGGGCCGGGATCGACCACGGCGCGGGCCCCTGCGGCCAACGCGCCTGCGCGCGCCTGCTCCTGCGGCTCGACCACCACGATGTTGCGATGGCCCCGCGCCGCCAGGATCGCCAGCGCCGACAGGCCCAGCCCACCCGCCCCGATCATCACCAGCGGCGCCTCGGGGTCCATCGGCAAGAGCTTTGAGATGGCCGAATAGACCGTCAGCCCTGCGCAGGCGTATGTTGCCGCCAGCGCCGGGTCGATCCCGTCGATGTCGAAGAGGTAGCGCGCGTCCGGCACCAGCACCTGGTCGGCAAAGCCGCCGCTGCGCCGCACCCCGATGGTGCGCGGGTTGGCGCAGGCATTGTCCTGCCCGGCCGCGCAATCGGCGCAATCGCCACAGCCAATCCACGGATAGACCAGCCGCAGGTCGCCCGGCGCGCATCCCGTTGCGTCGGGGCCCGTCGCGACCACCCGGCCGACGATCTCGTGCCCCAGCGTATAGGGCGTCTCGAGTCCCAGCGCCGCGACGGGCACCTTGCGCGCGCCCATGTCGATGAAGCCTTCCCAGAAGTGCACGTCCGAATGGCAGACGCCGCAATGGGTCACCTCGAGCAGCACCTCGCGCCCCTGCGGTGCCTCCCGCGTGACTGCGATCCGCTCGAGCGGGGCGCCCGGGGCCGTCACGGCCCAGCGATATTCCGGCGCCGCGCTCATAGCTTGAAGACCCGGGCGGCATTCCCTTCGAAGAACGCGGCCATCCCGGCCGCATCCAGCCCCAGCCCGTCCTCGAGCAGCGCGATTTCCTGCGGTTCGAACTGCCAAGGGTAGTCCATAGCGTACATCATCCGCTCGGGCCCGATGACCTTACGGATGTAGTTGATGGGGTCCGGGTCGGCGACACCGCTGTTGGTGTAGAGGAAGTTCTCGCGCAGGTAATCCTTGGCCTCGCGCTTCAGCGGCGCGACATCCGGGTAGCGCCCGGTCTTCGAGATATGCCCGTGCATGTAGCTGATGCGGTAGAGCCAGTAGGGCAGCGCCTCGCCGCAATGGCCAAGGATGATCTGCAGCTTGGGAAAGTGGTCAAAGAGGCCCGCCACCACCAGACGCAGCGCATGCAGGCCGGTGTCGCAGGCAAAGCCGTAGACCGCCGCATCGAGCCCGCGCTTGAGGAAGGGCTGCACCATGTCCTTGGGCAGGCAGTTCGGGTGCAGGTAGATCGGCACGTCCAGCGCCTCGGCCGCCTCGAACACCTCCCAGTATTGCGGATCGTCCAGGTAGGTGCCGTTGACATGACCGTTGAGGATGCCGCCCTTGAGCCCCAGCTTGGTCACGCCCCGCTCAAGCTCGCGCGCGGCGGGGCCGGGGTCGAGCGGCGAGAAGGCGGCGAGCCCGGCAAAGCGGTCCGGGTGGCGGGCCACGCCTTCGGCCAGCTCGTCGTTGAAGCGGACGGCCAGCGCCGAGCCCTCGATGGGATCGAACAGCTGCACGCCCGGCGCGGTCAGCGCGAGGATCTGCATGTCGATGCCCGACCGGTCCATGTCGGCGATGCGTTCCTCGCCCAGCGACTGGATGCGGCTGGCCAGCGCCTTGGCGCGCGGCGCCTCGCTGGCGAAAAAGCCGTAGAGGCTGTGAAAGCCGGGCTCGTCGATGGTCTTTTCCTCCAGCTCCTTGCGGAACAGGCGGAACAGCTCGGGCGGGCACCAAGCCTCTTCGGTCGCGATCCGGCGATAGCCGCGCGTCGGGGTGTGATCGGTCACTGAATTCTCCTCCACTTGCGGGCAGGGTAGAGGAGAGATTCAGATTGCAAAAACGAAAGTTTTTGCTGGTTTCATGAAGTTGCTTTATGAAAGCCCCATGTCGATCCAGCACCTCACCCTCAAGCAATTGCGCGCCCTCTCGGCGGTCTACCGCACCGGCAAGCTGACCGATGCGGCGGGTGAGCTGCATGTCACGCAATCGGCGGTCAGCGTGTTGATCAAGCAGGTGGAATCGGCGCTCGACGTGCGCCTCTTCGACCGCACCACGCGGCGGCTGGAACCCACCGTGGCCTGCGAGAACGCCATCGGCACGGTCGAACGGATCCTCGACGACGTCCGCCTGCTGGACCATTCGGTGCGCGACATGCGCGACCTCAAGCGCGGCACGGTCCGGCTGACGGCGACCCCTGCGACCGGCATGGCGTTCCTGCCCGAGGTGGTGCGCCGGTTCCGCGCCGCCTTTCCCGCGATCCGGCTGGTGATCGACGATTGCGCGCCGAACCAGTTCCTGACCAACATCGCCGAGGAAAAGGTCGAATTCGGCCTGGGCGTCGCGCCCGAGGATCCCGGCCAGTTCGACTCCGTGTCGATCACCAGCGACCAGCTGTGCTGCGTCCTGCCCAAGGATCACGCCCTGGCCGGGCGCGACAGCCTGCGTTGGTCCGACATCGCGGGCGAGCCGCTGATCCTGTCGCGCCGCGATTACGGCGTGCGCGACCTTGTCGACCGGGTGCTGCAACAGGAAACCGGGCAGGCCGCGAGCGTGGCGGCCGAAGTGGGATTTCTCAGTTCGGCCACCTGGATGGCGACCAGCGGGATCGGGGTGTGCATATTGCCCGAACGGCTGGCCCGGCTTTATTTCGATGCCACCCTGTCGGTCGTGCCCCTGACCGCGCCGCGCGTCATGCGGCCGATGTCGCTGGTGACCAAGGCGGGCCGGTCCCTGACCCCGGCCTCCCAGCGCTTTGTCGAGGTGCTGCAGGGCGTGTTCGACGCACCAGGCTGAGGCCCGCTCAGCCGTCCTGCCCCGCCTGGTCGTCCGGTTCGGCCGTCTCTCGTGGGGCCTGCTCCAGATTCTGCACCGGCTTTGGCGCGCAGTGGATCAAGAAGGGCTCGTCCCGGAAGGTCGCGTACATAGCCACCGAAACACCAAGGCAGCGATGCGTTCGATGCGGAAACTGCTGCGGCAGAATGGCGTGCCACGCGTCATCGTCACCGACAGGTTGAGATCATATGGCGCCGCGAAAGGCAGGATAATGCCCGGCGTCGAGCACCGAACGCACAAAGGTCTGAACAACCGTGCCGAAACCTCTCGCCTCGCTACACGGCGGCGAGAGCGCAGGATGAAGCGGTTCAAATCGCCGGGGCAGGTGCATTGCCTTGTCTGGGTGCACGACCCGAATCAACAACCTGCCTCATCTCGGGCGCCGCGAAAGGCCATCATCCGAATTTCGCCAGATGCCTTCGGTCGCCAACGAGATCTGGCGCGAAATCGCTGCGTTGACAGCTGCCCAAAGCCAGGATATCTCGCGATTTCCGGGCCCGACGTTTCAAGCTTACGGTACCCCCGGTCGTGCTCGCGCGCCGCTGTGGTCAACATGTCGAATCCCTGCGCGTGGCAAAGGATCTTGCCCGTAAGAGGCGCCTTTTCGAGTTTTCGGATCGACGGACCGCCCGGTGGCATGGGCGACCGCACATCGCCGAGCGGCCTTGTTGGGTTCTTCTTGCCGGCCGACCAGAGTGGGACTGATCGTCAACCTCAAGCGGCCATCCTGGGGGCAGACTCGGTCGAAAGCTCAAAGGCATCGGCTTGTGCGTGGTGATCGGAATGGGCTGAAAGACGGTGGCGTTCGGGGCGGAACAGGGGAGCGGTTCGATCGGGAACCGACAAGACCCTTTGCGCTTGGCCCGGCAACTTTAAGCGCCCCATTGTCTTTTCTCGCCGTCGTGTATGTCTGTGCGAAGCCTCGGCGCGATTGGTCAACCCTTTATGGTGGCGATGCTCAATCCCCGGGGCCAGTGCTGCCTTTGCCACACCGGGGAAACGCAGCTTGTCGGTCACGATTGTTCATGGTCGGCCTCAAACCTTGCCCAATGTCCTGAAATGCGCGCCACCCGGTTCCGGACAGGTTCGTCGGAAACCGCGATCCCGCGAGAGGCCGGGAGATCGTCAAGGTCACGCAAACCGAGGGCATGGATACGTCCGGACTGCCCAGCCAATGACGCAAAGCGGGAAACGAAATCCTTGAAGGTGAGACAGATCAGACAGAGTCGACATGGCAGCACGCTGCAACGGCGAGTCGGCTTCAACACCATGACAATGCCCCTTGGAACAGTGCGCCCAACCGCCGGGTCATCCGCCGGGGACCGATGATCCGCCGCCCCTCACCCAGTGTTAGCGCCTGTCATCGACATATGACCCGCACGTCAACTTGCCCTAGCGTCACGCGTGCCGTAGACGACCGTCAGCCGTCGCCCTCCGCGCACGGTCGCGCCTTCTCCGGCGGCCCGAAACGACCTGAGGATGACACGCCCTTGCTCGACCAGATCGCGCTGCGCGCCGAACTCGCCGATCACTACGATCTCTCGCCCTCCATCGATATCGCCGAAGCCAATGCCGGGCTCTATGCCAGGATGGAACGCGTTGTCTCGCCGCCCGACTGGACGATCCATGCGCCCTATGTCGCCGCGATCAACCGGCTGAAGAAAGAGCGCAACGCGGTCATCCTTGCGCACAACTACATGACGCCCGAGATCTACCACGGCATCGCGGACGTCGTGGGCGACAGCCTCCAACTCGCCATCGAGGCGACAAAGGTGGAGGCCGAGGTCATCGTGCAATGCGGCGTCCATTTCATGGCCGAGACCGCCAAGATCCTGAACCCCGCGAAGACCGTGCTGATCCCGGACATGGAGGCCGGCTGCTCGCTGGCCGAGAGTATCACGCCCGAGGGTATCGCCCAGATGCGGGCCCGCTACCCGGGCGCACCGGTGGTGACCTACGTGAACACGTCGGCCGAAGTGAAGGCCGCATCGGATATCTGCTGCACCTCTTCGAACGCGGCGCAGATCGTCGCGGCGCAGGAGAGCGACACGGTCATCATGACCCCGGACAAGTACCTTGCCCAGAACGTCGCCCGGCAGGTCCCGCACAAGCGGATCGTCTGGTGGGACGGCGCCTGCATCGTGCACGAGCGTTTCACGGCGCAGGACCTGCGCGAGTTCCGGGACTGGAACCCCGGCACGCGGATCATCGTGCATCCCGAATGCCCGCCCGAGGTGGTGGCCGAGGCCGATTATACCGGCTCCACCAGCGGCATCATCGCCTACGTGGACCGTGAGCGGCCTGAGAAGGCGATGCTGGTCACCGAGTGCTCGATGGCCTCCAACATCTCGGATGCGCTGCCGGAGGTGGAGTTCGTCGGCCCCTGCAACATGTGCCCCTTCATGAAGAAGATCACGCTCGAAAAGGTGCTGTGGTCGCTGCATTCGATGCAGGGCGCGGTCGAGGTGGATCCCGCCATCGCCGCCCCGGCCCGGGTCGCGGTGGAGCGGATGATCGCCCTGTCGCAACGGTCCGCCTGAGCCGATGCAGCGGATCGACACCTCCCGCGTCGTCATCGTCGGCGCGGGCCTCGGGGCGCTCTACGCCGCACTGAAGCTGGCGCCAAGGCCAGTGCTGGTGATCTCGCCGGAGCGGCTAGGTCAGGGCGCAAGCTCGGGCTGGGCGCAGGGCGGGGTCGCCGCCGCGATGGACCCGGCAGACAGCGCGGCGGCCCATGCGCGGGATACCCTGCTGGCCGGAGCCGGCATTGTCGACGCGGAGGTGGCCCGCCGCGTCACCGAGGAGGCGCGCGCCCATATCCTCGACCTTACCGTCCTTGGCACACCCTTCGATCGCAGTGATACCGGCAGCTACGTCATGTCGCGCGAGGCTGCGCATTCTTGTGCCCGGGTGGTGCGCATCCGGGGCGACCAGGCCGGGGCCGGGATCATGCGGGCACTGATCGCGCAGCTTCGCGAGACGCCCTCTATCCAGGTGCTCGAAGGCGTCATGGCCACCGGGCTGCGGGTCGAGGCGGGACAGGTCTGCGGCGTCGAGATTGCGCGTTGCGACGGCGGCCTCACAGCATCCTGCTTGCTCCGCGCGCCGGCCGTGCTGCTGGCCGGCGGCGGCTCTGGCGGGCTCTACGCGATGACCACCAACCCGCCACGTATCCGCGGAGAGGTCATCGGCATGGCCGCCCGTGCCGGCGCGGTCATCGCGGATGCCGAGTTCGTCCAGTTCCACCCGACCGCCATCGCCTGCGGCCGCGATCCCGCCCCGCTCGCCACCGAGGCGCTGCGCGGAGAGGGCGCGATCCTCGTCAACCGCCATGGCGAACGATTCTTGTCGGCCGTCCACCCCGATGCCGAACTTGCCCCGCGCGACATCGTGGCCCGGGCGATCTACGCCCAGAGCCAGGCCGGGAACGCCCCGGCCCTCGATACCCGCGCGGCCCTCGGGCCCCGGCTGCTGGCGGATTTCCCCACCGTGGCCGCCGCCTGCCGCACCGCCGGGCTGGACCCGCTGCGCGATCCGATCCCGGTCGCCGCCGCCGCGCATTACCACATGGGCGGGATCGCCACCGACGCCGACGGCGCCACCTCGCTGCCCGGCCTCTGGGCCTGCGGCGAGGCCGCCTCGAGCGGCTTGCACGGCGCCAACCGGCTGGCCTCCAACGGTCTGCTCGAGGCGCTGGTCTATGCCAGCCGCGCGGCCCGCCACATCGGCGCCGCGCTCGGCTCACCGTCCGGCGCCGCGCCGCAGGTCACGGTTCCGGACCTCCCGCCGGCCCCTCTGCCCAACCCCGCGCTGGTCACCCGCCTGCGTCATGCGATGACCGACGGCGTCGGCGTCGTCCGGGACGCTGCAGGCCTGACCACGGCCCTGGCCGAGATCGCCGCGATAGAAGCGGCGGCCCAGGGCTCGGCCCCGATTCTCAACATGACCGCCACCGCGATGCTCATCGCCACGGCCGCCCTCCGCCGAGAGGAGAGCCGGGGCGCGCATTTTCGCGCGGACTTCCCGGCATCGTCCGGCCCCACGGGCGACCGCTCTTTCCTCACCCTCGCCGAGGCCCTCCGTCCAATCGCATTGGAGACCACATGACCGCGCCCCTGCCCGACCTGATCCTCGAACCGCTGGTCCGTGCCGCCCTGATGGAAGACCTCGGCGCCTATGGCGACATCACCACCCGGACGGTGATCCCCTCCGGCACCCGGTACACTGCCCGCCTCCACGCCCGCGAGGCCGGGATCGCCTCGGGGCTCCAGGTCGCCGCGCTTGCCTTCCGACTTGTCGATCCCGGGCTCACCGTGACCCCGCACAGGGCGGATGGCGAGGCCATGGCCCCCGGCGACCTGCTGATGGAGATCGAGGGCCCTGCCGCCGCGATCCTCTCGGCCGAACGGGTGGCCCTGAATTTCGCCGGCCGCCTCAGCGGCATCGCGACCCAGACCCACGCCTTCGTCGCCGAGACCGCGGGCACCAAGGCGCGCATCACCTGCACGCGCAAGACCACGCCCGGCCTGCGCATCGTCGAGAAGATGGCGGTGCTGCACGGCGGCGGGTTCAACCACCGCCTGTCCCTTTCGGACGCCATCCTGATCAAGGACAACCACATCGCCGCCGCCGGGGGCATCCGCCCGGTGCTGCGCGCAGTCAAGGCGCGGGCCTCGCACATGGTCCGGACCGAGATCGAGGTCGACCGTCTCGACCAGCTCGCCGAGGTGCTTGACGAAGGCGGTGCGGATGTCGTCCTGCTGGACAACATGGACACCCCTACCCTGCGCGAGGCGGTGCGGATGACCGCCGGGCGGCTGGTGCTTGAAGCCTCGGGCACCATGCGCCTCGGGCGCATCGCCGAGGTCGCGGCGACCGGGGTGGATTACATCTCGGCCGGGGCGCTGACCCATTCCGCCCGCACGCTCGACCTCGGGCTCGATTTCTGAACCGGCAAGCGGCCGCCCATTTCCGCGCAACAATATTACGCCGCGCTTGCAAAAGGCGCCGGGACCCCGTATCGCCCTTCCCCAACGTCAAGACGAAGGACCGGAGATGAGCCAATCCGCCCCCCACAAGGCCCTGACGGCCAGTGACATCCGTGCCCGCAAGGGCGGGGACCCGCTGGTCTGCCTGACCGCCTATACCACCCCCGTTGCCCGGATCGCGGATGCCGAATGCGACGTCGTCCTCGTGGGCGACAGCGTGGGCATGGTGCTGCATGGCCTGCCGTCCACCCTGCCGGTCACGCTCGACATGATGATCCTGCATGGCCAGGCGGTGGCGCGCGGCCTCGACCGCGCGCTCATGGTCGTGGACATGCCCTTCGGCAGCTACGAGGAAAGCCCGGCCCAGGCGATGCGAAACGCGGTCCGGATCATGGCCGAGACCGGCGCCGGGGCGGTCAAGCTCGAGGGCGGCACCCACATGGCCGGGACGATCCGTTTCCTCTCTGACCGGGGCATCCCGGTCATGGCCCATATCGGGCTGACCCCGCAGGCGGTGAACGCGATTGGCGGCTACCGGGTGCAGGGCAAGGGCGAAGATGCGTCACGTATCCTGGAGGACGCCCGCGCGGTGGCCGAAGCCGGCGCCTTTTCGGTGGTGCTTGAGAAGGTCCCCGCCGCCCTGGCCGACCGGATCACCGCCGACCTTTCGATTCCCACCATCGGCATCGGCGCCTCGGCCGGATGCGACGGGCAGATCCTGGTGATCGACGACATGCTTGGCCTGTTCGACGATTTCAGACCGAAGTTCGTGAAGCGGTACGCCCAGCTTGCCCGCGACGCCCGCGACGCCGTTCGCGCTTATGCCGTCGAGGTCCGCGCCCGCGACTTTCCCGCCCCGGCGCATGTCTTCGCCGATGAAGGAGCAGACTGAATGCAGATCATCCGCCGCAAGGCCGCCCTTCGCGCCTTCACCCAGGCCTGGCGCCGCGCCGGCGGGACCATCGGCGTCGTCCCCACCATGGGCGCGCTTCACGCCGGACACCTGAGCCTTGTCGAGGCTGCCCGGGCCGGGACCGACCACGTTATCGTGACGCTCTTCGTGAACCCCCGGCAGTTCAACAACCCCGAGGACCTCGCGAAGTACCCCCGCACCGAGGAAAGCGACGCCGAGAAACTCGCCCCGTTCGGCGTCGACGTGCTTTACATTCCCGAGCCGGAAGAGATCTATCCCGGCGGTTTCGCCACCAACGTCTCGGTGTCCGGCGTCAGCGACGGCCTCTGCGGTGCCACGCGGCCCGGCCATTTCGACGGGGTCGCCACGGTGGTCACCAAACTCCTGCTCCAGACTGATGCCGACCGGGCGTTCTTTGGCGAAAAGGACTACCAGCAACTTCAGGTGGTCAAGCGACTGGCGACCGACCTCGACCTGAAAACCGAGATCGTCGGTTGCCCGACCGTCCGCGAAGGCGACGGTCTCGCAATGTCCTCGCGTAACCTGCGGCTGGGGATCGGGCCGCGCGAGACCGCGCCGGTGATTGCGCGGGTGCTAACAGGCGCCGCCGACATCATCGCTCGCGGTGGCAACGTCCTGAAGGCCCTCGACACCGCCAGTGAGGCCCTGCTCGCCGCCGGGTTCGACAGCATCGACTACCTCGAACTGCGCAGCGACCCCGACCTTCAGCTCATGACAAAGGCCGACCGCCCCGCACGCCTGTTCCTGGCCGCCTGGCTCGACGGCGTCCGCCTGATCGACAATCTCCCGGTTTCGGCACCTCGAAAGGTCGAGACTTCGGAGGATCAGCCGCTCGAATCTGCCTGAGCGAAGGCACGTCGCTCGCCCCGGTTGGTCTGTTCCCATCGAGTGGTCCGCCAAGAACGTTGGTACATGGTCGACCGCTGCTCGGACGGTGACGTCCATGGGCGTGGTGTAGCTGACGGTGGCCATCGGATTGCCCGCCTGCACGGCGCCTCGGCTCCTGGCGATCCGCTCTCGCGCCCCTGCGCCTCGCACTCTCCAAGGGGGCGGCATCTTGCGCAGGGGCGCTCCCGCACGCGGGAAAACCGCCCGAGGGACTCGCTTTTTGCTTTTGTTCCCGCAGGTACGACGTAGTCTGGACGGGCATTTCGTGGATGGGTCCTCGACCCCCGGCGGCGCGCTGACCCAGGGCGGCGGTGGCCGGGACCCCGGGCCGCTTCCGGTTTCGGATGGTTTCAGAACGGAGTTTTCAGGCGATGGCAGAGCATATGGCACCGATTGCGGTGGATGACGTGATCCAGGCGAACGGACCCGCCTCCGTGAAGCTGAGCAATGCGAACGTCGTGGTCTTTGACGACCCGGTTTACGTGGATTCCGCGGGAGGCACGGCAAGCGAGTCAGACAACGTCCAGGCGTCACTTCGGTCGCTTGGCCACAGCGTGACGACCTTCACCGGCACAACTGCAGAGGCCTTCGCGACCGCGCTTGTCACAGCTGACGTGTTCCTGGTGCCCGAACTGGAACGGCGCAATTTCCTGCCGTCCGAAGAGGTCCGTGACGTGATCCGCGCCTTCGTGTCGAACGGTGGCTCGCTGGTCATCCACGGCGACCGGGATTCCGGCGACGAAGCCTTCCTGAACGCGATCTTTGGCTGGTCGCTGGTCAATGGCTACGAGTTCACGATCGGCACGACGTCGGCAACCACAGACCGCGTCGGGACGACCTTTGCCGACGATCCCGGCACGCTGAACCTCAACAACGGGACCTACATGATCCAGAGGGCCTCGCTGCCCGAGGACGCCCTGATCCTGTACACGAACACGAACAACACGGCCGTGGCGGCCATGGGTGTCGGATCGGGTCAGGTCGTGACGCTAGCCTACGACTGGTACAGCGCCCGGCCGGTCGGGACCCAGGACGGCGGATGGCTGCAGGTCCTGGACAGCGCGATCAGCGCCGCAGAGGCGCCGCTCACCAACGAAGACACCCCCGCCCTGATCGACGTGGCGGACCTGCTGGCCAATGACAGCGACCCGGACGGCGCCACGCTGGCGGTGTCGGGCGTGGCGGCGACCAGCACGCTGGGCGCGGCGCTGACGCTGAACCTCGACGGCACGATCACCTACGACCCCACCGGCTCGGCCACGCTGGACGCGCTGTCGCAGGGCGACCGGGTCGAGGACAGCTT
>NZ_JAIMID010000009.1 GCF_019966535.1 Mesobacterium pallidum
TAGTTGCCTTTGCCCATCGTGGCCTCCTTGCCTCAAAAATTAGGGAAGAAGGCGTCCACGAACCATGGGGCTATTCACGAAGGAGGTGGGAACGATCAAAAGGACCTTGCGCGTCGCGGACGGGCTATCCCTTATCTTCAGCCATGCCCTTCCGGTCATCTCGCGCATCACCGAGGCTGCGGCGGATCGCCCCTGGATCGCGGCGGTCTTCCCGATCGACCTGGAGAGGGAGGAGGCGCTTCTGCGCGACCTCCGGCACTGCGCACGCGATGAGGCGCGCGGCCTGCCGGCCCCAATCACGGCGCGCGAAATCCATGCCCGGCTCCTCCTGGGTTTGCGTGCCAAGCCATTGCGCAAGCTTCTCTGGCACGAGACGACGGTCAGCCGCATCTTCCAGGCCACGTGCGAAATCCAGTCGGACCTAGCCCGCCCACTCGTGGTTGGCGATCTTGCGGATCGGGACTGCATGAGCAGTTCCGCCTTCCTCGACCACTTCAAGGCGGTGACGGGACCTTCGCCGCTGCAAAACCAGAAGGATCTGCGCCAGCGCTCGGCAGGCGACCCGCCGCTGGGCGAACAGCGGGGCGGAAAATGCGCATCTGCCATTTCGACGACAGGAGCGGGCGATGCTCCGCTTTCGGCGCATGCGAAGTTTGCAAATATTCGCCTCCGTCCACGCCTCTGTTTGCAACCACTTCAACCAGGAGCGCGGCCTCTCCAGCCGGGATATCTTCAAGGCCAACCGCGCCCCGGCTCTCACCGGGTGGCGAGGCCCCTGCGCGGCATAGGCGGCAGCAATTCCCCCTTGTGAGCCGGGTTCGAATTCGTCTGAGACTACCCCCGATAGCCTTTGAGCGACAGGCCAGATAAGCGAGCTGATCGCCCTCCACCAAACCTGGGCAAGTCCAGATCTTGCGGTGTCGAAATCAAAGCGGCTTTCGCCGCCGACAAGATCAGTCGATTTGTCCAGCCGCGCATGTCAGCGTTCTTCTTCACGTTCCATATGCCAGCGGGATACCATTGATGGGCTTGGGTAAAGAGGTCGCAGGGTTGAATGCCGCAATCTTTGGCGGGTGCATGATCGCCTTCCTCGGCTTCGGGTTTGCCGCGACGTTTGGCGTGTTTCTCGGGCCGATGTCAGCGGACCTGGGGTGGGGCCGCGAGACATTCTCGCTGTCGGTGGCCGTGCAGGCGCTTGTCTGGGGGTTTTCACAGCCCATCGCCGGCGCCATCGCCGACAGGTATGGAACCGCCCGCGTGCTGGCCTTCGGGGCGGTATGTGCGGGGATCGGCTTTGCGCTCCGCGGTGTCACGACCGATCCGGTGGCCTTCATCTTGACGGGGATCCTGGTGGGAGCCGGCACAGGTGCGGCGTCATTTCCGATCGTGATCGGGGCCTTGGGCAAGATCGTCGGCCCGCAACGCAGGAGCTTCATGCTGGGCCTCGGCACCGCTTCGGCCTCGCTGGGGATGTTCGTGGCGGCACCGACGGCGACAGCGATGATCAGTTCGATCGGATGGCAGACCGCGCTGATCGCCATCGGGGTCAGTTTCGCACTGATCCTGCCGTTTCTCGTCTTCATCGCACGGGTCGCACATCCGACGGCGTCGGGATCCGGCGCCGGCGATTTCGGAAAGGCGATAGCGGCCGCGTTTTCCGACCGCAGCTACCTGTGCCTGTTCTTTGGCTTTTTCGTGTGCGGATTTCACGTCGCCTTCATCCAGACACACCTGCCGGCCTACGTCGTGGATTTGGGGCTTGCCGCTTCGATCGGCGCCTGGTCGCTGGCCCTGATCGGCCTGTTCAACATCTTCGGGTCCTTTCTTTCGGGCTGGTCTGGCCAGAACTTTTCCAAGAAAGGCGTTCTGAGCGGTATCTACGTCGCGCGGGCGGTGGTCATCGCGGGCTTCGTCCTTGCACCGGCCTCCGAGGCCAGCGTGTTGATCTTCTCGGCCATCATGGGCCTGTTGTGGCTGTCAACGGTGCCCCTGACCATGGGATTGGTTGCCCAGACCCAGGGCCTGAAGTTCCTGTCGACCCTGGCCGGACTGGTGTTCCTGAGCCACCAGACGGGGAGTTTCATCGGCGCATGGCTGGGTGGGCGCATCTATGACTTGGCTCAGGACTACACGCCCATGTGGTGGGCCGCAGTGGTTCTTGGCCTCCTGGCCGCGCTCATTCACCTGCCGATCCGCGAGCAGCCGGGGCCGCTTGCGCGTGCAGAAATGGGGCTGGATGCCTGACCCGGGCGTCATATCCGCGGTATCGCGCCATGGCATGTACGGGTCGCTTGAGACCGGCGCCCAATCAAGACGCCCCCGGTCTTGGACGCGTTCACAGTCGTCTGGCACCACACAAGGCATGTTTCCGGCGAGGGCCGCCCAAAGCGGGTGCCGCCACAGCCGGCGCGGAATCGGGGAGCCAATAGCTGTGTTCGCTGGCGGAGTGGGACGCTCGAGACGACTGAGTTGAACGCTGCCGCCGGACCATGGTCGTTTGGCAGGCGGGGCGCCTTTTCCAACGGGGGCGGCACTCCGCCGTCGGGCAGGGCTGGTGGCCTGCGCCAATCGAGCCCAGCTCTGGATGTCGGTTCAGGACCGGTCCCCGCCTGCCAGGCCGGCAGGTCGCCCTCGCGTGAAGGGCGACCGCCAAGTTCACACGATCGAGAAAAGCCGCCGCGCGTTGTCTTCGAAGAATGCCTTCTTGGCCTCGGGCGTGATGTCCATCGCGTCCAGCACGCCGACTTCGCCCTTTTCGAACTGCCAGGGGTAGTCCATGGCATACATCATGCGATCGGTCCCGATCACGTCCATCAGGTACTTGATCGGAGGTTCCCAGCCGACACCGGAAGAGGTGTAGTAGAAGTTGTCGCACAGGTAATCCCACGCCCTGCGCTTGAGCTTGGGCACGTTCGGGTGCCGGCCGGTGGTCGAAATCCGCGTGTGCATGAAATCGATGCGATACAGCCAGTAGGGCAGGGCCTCTCCGCAATGGCCGAGGATGATCTGCAGGTTCGGGAAACGGTCGAAGATGCCCGACACCATGAGGCGCAGCGCGTGCAGCCCGGTGTCGCAGGCAAAGCCGTAGATCGCCGCATCCAGCGCGCGGCTGAGGAATGGCTGGATCATCTGCGCCGAGGGCATGTTGGGGTGCAGGTAGATCGGCACGCCGAGCGCCTCGGCCGCTTCGAAGACCGGCCAGTACTTTTTGTCGTCCAGGTAGGTGCCCAGCGTGTGGCCGTTCAGGATACCGCCCTTGAAGCCCAGCTTGGTGACGCCGCGCTCGAGTTCCCTGGCGGCACGGTCGGGGTCGAGCGGAGAGAACGCGGCGAGGCCGACGAACCGGTCGGGATATTTCGCGATGCCCTCGGCCAGTTCGTCGTTGGCGGCTTCGGCCAGTGCGCTGGCGGTGTCGGTGTCAAAGATCTGCACCCCGGGCGAGCCCAGCGAGATGACGGCCATGTCAATGCCGCTGTCATCCATGTCGCGGATGCGTTCTTCGCCAAGGTCCTGGATCCTCCGGCGCTGCGCCTCGGCCATGGGGTGATCGCCGCAAAAGAAGCCCCAAAGCTGGGTAAAGCCGGGGTCGTTGATCTGGGGCTCCGCGATTTCCTTGCGGTAGCGCTTCATGATCTCGGGTGACAGCCAGGCCTCTTCGGTGGCGATCCGCTTGTATGGCGGGTTCGGGTTGCGCGGTGGCATCGGAGGGTAACGGTCGGTCATTGGGCTGGCTCCTTTTTGATGGGATGAGAGTGCAGGCCGATCCGGGTGAGGGCCCAAGCGACGGGAAGCGAGATCACCGCGATGGCGATGGCGGGCAGGCTGTCGGGTGCGACGACGGCGGTGCTGGCACCGATCACCAGCGCCGCCAGGAGCGCCACGAGACGCATGGCCCCGCCGCCGAAAGACCGCTTGCTGGCCAGCACGTCGGCCAGCAGGGTGCCCGCCACCGCCACGGTGAGGCACGAGATGCCGATCTGCAGCCAGGTGCCGTCCATCAGCAGCGCCGGGTTCAACGCGAAGACGAAGGGCAGTAGGTAGGCCACGATGGCCAGGCGCACTCCGCTGATGCCGGTCTGCCACATGTCGCTGCCGGCGATGCTGGCCGCCGCGTAGGACGCCACCGCGACGGGCGGTGTCAGCATGGACAGCAGGCCGAAGTACAGGATGAACAGGTGGGCCGACATGTCACCGATCCCCTGGCGCACCAGCGCCGGCGCCAGCAGGACCGAGACGATCACGTAGACACCGGTCGTCGGCATCCCGACGCCGAGGATGATGGCGATGAGCGCCGTGGCCAGCAGCAGCGGGAACACGCCGCCGACGGCCGCGATCTTGCCCAGTGCAAGGGTCAGCGCAAAGCCCAGCCCGGAGATGTTGATGGTGCCGATGACGATGCCGGCGACGGCGCAAACCAGCAGGATCGGCAACAGCGTCTGCCCGCTGTTGCGCAGGATTTCGGGGATCACCGCAAGGGCCCGGCGCGGCGTGGTCACGACGAACAGCGCATAGGCCGCGAAGGCGGAATAGAGGGCCGCCTTGCCGGGCGAATAGCCAAGGTAGAACAGGAACCAGATGAGCACCGCGATCGGTGCGATCAGCGGCCAGGCCCCCAGCAGTGCGGTCCCGATCTTTGGCAAGCTCTCTTTCGGTTCGCCGTCAAGCCCGTTGGCTAAGGCGAACCGGTCGATCATCCGGTACAGCAGGAAGTAGTAGAAAAAGGCCGGAATGGCCGCGGCCAGCACGACATCGGTATAGGGCACCTGCAGGAACTCAGCGATGACGAAGGCCGTGGCGCCCATGACCGGTGGCGCGATTTGCCCGCCGTTCGAGGCGACAGCCTCGATTGCGGCGGCATAGCGCGGCGGGAAGCCGGATTTCTTCATCATCGGGATGGTGACGACACCGGTCGACATGACATTGGCCACGGTCGACCCCGACAGCGTGCCGAAGAGCGACGAGGCCAGCACCGCGACCTTGGCCGGACCGCCCCTGCGGTGGCCCATGGTCGCCAGCGCCAGGTCGGTCATCGCGCGGCTGCCGCCCACCACGTTCAGCGTCGCGCCGAAGATGATGAAGCCGAGGATCTGCGTGGCGCCCACGTTGAGCACCAGACCCGGAATGCCGTTGGTGTCGTTGTAGATGTAGAGCAGGTAGCGCACGGGCGTGAGGTAGGAGGCCTCGAAGATCCCGGGGGCCATCCAACCGAAGAACCCGTAGGCCAGGAACAGCACGGCAAGACCCGCAAGGACGGTGCCGCATTGCCGCCGCGTCGCCTCGAGCGCGCCGAGAATGGCGAGGATCGCGGGAACCCATTTTTCCGGTCCGCGGTTGATCGGGTCGATCAGCCAGGCCTCGTAGTTCCAGGCCAGCCAGCACCACGACAGCATCGTCGCCAGCCCGACCAGCCAGTCCAGCGCCTCGAGCTTGCCGGGCAGGGGCTTGGTTATGACCCCGGCCAGGCAGGCGAGGCCGCAAATGACGGCAAGGTATTGCTCGGTGATGATGACCAAGCCCAACCAGCCCGGCGCGTCAAGAAACCAGAGGACACCGAGGATCGGCACGATGGCCGAGATGATGGCACGCAGCATGTGGAAACGTCTCACAAAAGACGGCATCGACCGGGGCGGCGCGGACAGGTGCCGCGCCGTCTCGAATGCCTGGGGCGTGCGTTACGGCGCGACTTTCATGTCGTTGGAGGCGTTCGCCTCCGTCCACATTCCCTTTTCCTCGTAGAAGGCCACCGCCGCCGGGTGATAGGGCACCGTGTTCGACGTGGCCGAGAACATCTCGGTGCTGCCGGACCGGATCGGCGGGTAATCCTCGCGCAACTTTTCGAAGCTGTCGTAAAGCGCGGTCAGGATCGCCGTCGCCTCCTCATCCGGCAGGTCGGCCGAGGTTGTTAGGTAGACGTCATAGCCGATCACGTTGACGGGCTCCGTCACCTCGGGCAGGCGCGCCGAGGGTTCGACCGTCACGATATAGGTCCCGGGGTAGATGCTGTTGACGTAGTCCGAGGTCGCGTTCGGCCCGGTGATAGACACGTAGCGGATGCCGCCCGGAATGGTCGCATGCGCCTTTTGGGTCAGCGGGATGCCGACCGCGATCCCGGTCGCGTCGAGCGTGCCTTCGGTCAGGCCGTCCATCCCCGGCCCAAGGCCCGAAACGGTCACGCCCTCGACATCTTCGACTTCGACGCCGCCGGCCCTGAGGTAGGTCTGGTCGACAAGGCTCACGGCCTTGAGCGCGGAAAAGTCGGTGACCACGCGCTTGCCCACGAGGTCCTTGACCTCGACCAGGTTGTCATTGGCGCGCGACGCGAGCGCCACGCGAAGCCCCCAGAGCCGAGCCAGAACCCGCAGGTTGTCATACCCGTCGCCACCGTATTCGCCACGCGCGACCGCGCCGGTGTCGAGGCTGGAGTTGATTCCCACGGTCACTTCGCCCGTTGCGACAAGCGGCAGGTAGACGGTCGAGCCCGCGTAGGGCTGGACGGTGACCTGTCGGCCCATCGCCTCCTGCAGCGCGGCCGCCATACCGCCGCCGACGGTGTAGTACAGCGATCCCTGCGGGTTCGTACCGATGGTCACGCGGCCCTGCGCGGATGCGGTCGGGGCCTGCAATGCAAATGCCATCAGCGCCAGCGCGGCGCCTCCTAGAATACTCTTCATGATGTCCTCCCAGACTGGCCGCGTCACCGGCTCTCGTCCCCGAATGTTAACCAATGCTGAGAGAAAAGATAGTTACCGTGTTCACATATGCCGGCATCAGGCGCCTTCGGTCCAGCCGCAGCATTGCGCCAGGAGGTCGCGGATCGCCGTCTCTTGCGCGGGCGCAGAGACCGAGGCAACGAACCCGTCGGGCCGGACCAGGACCTGCGGCGCCTGCCAAACGTCGAACCATTCCAGTTGTGTCTCGGGCGCGACCAGCGGGATCCCCATGTCCTGCGCGACCCGCGACCAGGCGCGCGCGGCCGCGCGGTCAGGCGTGAGCAGGGTGAAGCCATCGTTGAAGGTCGCCGTCAGGCCCCGAACATCGGCCGAAGGCGGGGGAAGGTGGTGCCCCGGGCGGGCCGCGACCTCGTGATGGCCCATGGCGCTGGGGGTGCCGGTACTGCCCGGCACGATGGGCGAACCGGCGTAATTCGGCTCGAACTTGTCGACGTCCCAGGTGTCGCTCTGGCTGTCCCTCCAGGCCGCGTCGAAGGCCGGGCCGTCCTTGTCGGGCCCATGCGCCCGCAGGAAGGCGCGGTCCTTTTCGATGTAGCGTTCGATGAAGTCGCGCGCGGTCGAGGCAAAGACCGGCTGCCGCTCGGCCGTGTAGCTGTCCAGCAGCGCCGCGCCGCCCCAACCCTGAAGGCAGGCCGAAAGTTTCCAGCCCAGGTTGCGCACGTCTTCGAAGCCGGTGTTGATCCCGTATCCCCCGTAGGGAGGGTGGGAATGCGCGGCGTCCCCGGCGATGAAGACCCGCCCGGCCCGGTAGGAATCCGCCATCGCGATACGCAGGTCCCAGAACCCGACATGTGTCAGGGTCAGCTCGAAGGGCTTGCCGACGGCGCGGTGCAGCAGCCCGGCAAAGTCGAAATTGTCGATGGTCGTTCCCACCGGCACAGGCGCATGGAAGAACCAGCTTTTCCCGTGATCCACGCGACCGAAGAACAGCCAGTAGCCATCGAGGTCGGGATGCAGCACCTTGTAGATCGCCTTGTCAGGATAGCGTTGCAGCAGTTGGTGCAGCTCTTCCGACTCGAAGACGAGAAGCGCCATCAGCTTGTCGTGGCTTTTCTGCGTCTCGGTCAGCCCCACCGCGTTGCGAACCATCGAGTGGCTGCCATCGGCGCCGACGACATATGCAGCCGCGAGCCCGCGCCTTTCTTCCGTCTCGCGATTGCGGATCTCCAGCCGTGCGCCGGACGCATCCTGCTGCACGCTTTCGCCGTTCCAGCCATAAAGCAGCGTGATCGCCTCGATCTCGGCCGCCCGGGCGCGCAGCACGGCCTCGGTCTTGTACTGTGGCAGGCGGGCGTTGGCGGTGTGGTAATACTGGCCCACCGTCGCGCGGTTGAACCAGTCGAGGTGGTAGTCCGACAGAAGAGTTCCATACAGGGTCATCCCGCCGATCCCCGCGCCCTTGGGAAGCACATGCGCCGCGCGCAGCGCGTCTTCGCAGTGCCAGGCGATGAAATGCTCGCAGGTACGCTGGGTCAGGTTCTGACCCTTGGGAATCTGTTGCGGCTGGGGGTGCCGGTCGACGACGCAGGTCCGAATGCCGCGTTGACCCAGGTCGATGGCAAGAGCCATACCGACGGGGCCGCCTCCGTTTATCACGACGTCGAATGTCTGGGTCACGAGGGGGTCCGCCTGGTTGCCGCGTTCCGGGAACCATAAGGTGGACGGGGTCAGGATCAATGATCATTCGTGACATACTGTCTGACGTCAGCGCCCGCCGGACAGATTCAGGGGTTTGAGGAACGGAGGATTTCTGGTTCGTCGAAGCCATTATGGAGCGAAGATGGACCAGAAATCCGGAACATCGAAGGACCTCGCGGACAAGCTGGTCAGGGGCATCAAGCGGAAGACCCGTAAACACGACTCTGCCGGGGAGAAGACCAGGATCGCCCTCGCGGGCCTGCGTGGCGAGGACAGCATTTCCGCCCCGTGTCGCCGCAAGGGGATTGCCCGGAGCCTGCAGTGTTCCAGGTCCAAAGGGTTTCTCGAGGCGGGGACGGCCCCGCTGTCGGGCGACACCGCAGGTCAGGCGACGACGCCCGAGGTCACGGAATTGCGGTCGGCATCGGCCGCCTTGAAGGAGGTGGTCGCCGAACCGACGCTCGAGAACCGGGTGTTCAAAAAGCATGATCGGGGGCGGGCCATGTCCCGCATTGGTCCGAGGACAATGTCGCGCGCGTTCGAAGACAGAGATACCCGGCCTCCGAGACGCTCGAGATCATCCGCACGGTCGAGGCGTCACATCAGTCCGTGGTCAGAGTTTTCCGGAGAGCATGGGTCGTCTTGTAACGGAGGCTCTGGTTCGGTTTCTGTTTGAGTTTAGGCAGTCGCGGCTGGGTGCTGCAACCGTCGTTGTCGGATTGTCAGCTTCCTGGTCTCTTCTCTCATCGTCAGGATCTTCGCGCCGCGACCGTGGTGGACGTCGGCCGGGGCCAGGTTTGCCAGGCTCTCATGAGGGCGGTGGTGGAGTGGTCGACGAAGGCGCCGATCTTGCGTTCCAGGTCGCCGGGCAGGACGTCGCTTTCCAGCAGAACACGGTTCTTCATGGTCTGGTGCCAGCGCTCGATCTTGCCCGGGGTCTGCGGGTGATGTGGCGCGCCACGCACATGATCCATGTTCTTGCCTTCCAGGTACTCGGCGAGATCGGAAGCGACGCAAGACGAGCCGTTATCGCTAAGCAGCCAGGTTGACGCAGTCGGTGCCAGGGCCTTCGCCGAATGCGCCCATCTTCAACGGGTGGCCGCTGAGAACCTGGGCACCGAAAAGACCGAACTCAACCAAGAATTTTTGCGCCACATTCGCCTTGCTGCCACTGCTGGACGTCCAGTTCTTGCCGTCGGCCGCGTCTCCGGTCTGCTCAATGCAGACATCATCCCCGTATGCGGCCATCTTGAGCTCCTTCATCATCTTGATCCCCTCGAGGAGCGTGATGCCCCGGGGCTTTGTGAGAAGGACTTCCTGCGTTTCGGGAGAGAGGTCCCTCAGGTCGATGTTCTTCAGGAGCGGTGGGCGCAGCTTGATCCGGACCGCGGTGTCGTCATCCTTGGCCGCGGTATCCGGGGACGCGTCCCTGGCCGCGGGCTGGGGTGTCGCCGGCACTGTGTCCGCATTCGCGGCCGGGGTTACGGCCGTGTCGACCGGCGCCTGAAGAGGAGCAGCCGCCTGCGTTGCCGGCTGTGGCGTGGAAGCTGCCGTCATGAGCGGCACGGCGATGGAGGTCGCGACCGATGCGGCTGCTGCCGGGATGGCTAGGTCGGGGCGGACGATCGGGAGGCAGCCACGGGCAGGGCGGCAGCGGGGGAGGCTGATCGGCTCGCCATGACCGACCGGAAGATCGGGGTCATTTACTCGTAGGTCCCGACCTCGCGCTTCTCCCGTTCGCGGGACACGTCGAGCATGAGCCGCAAAGCCTCGAACCCGAGCGCGCGCCAGTCCGAGCTGGTCTCGTCGAGGGTCACGCCGAACTGCTTCGCCATCTCGTGCAAGGGGTCCGTGACCGGGGACCGATCACCGAGGGCCAGGGCCCAGCGCAGCATGTCCTGGGTCGCGGGCTCGGTCCGCGCCGCGAAATTCGCCGGCGCCTCCGAACACGGCTCGGTGAAGGCGCTCAGAGCCTCGTGCGCCGCGATCTGGCAACGCGCCGGCTCGATCAGCAATGTCACGTGCTCGGCGCTCAGGTGGTCCACCGGTCTCTCCGTCGTCAGCGCGACGGCCAGGTCCGTGAGTGCCGTGCGGGCCCGGACGCGGCATGTCGCTTCGGAGAGGACGTCGGTCCGCAGGGAAAGACAGATGGCCGAACTTTGATCAGGGTTCGATATCTCGACCCAGGCCTTCGGCAGACGGCGCCGGAGGATGTAGCCCGAGGGGCGTTTTTCAAGTTGAGCGGTGTGTGCGACTCCGGCCATGCGGGCAGCCTCCGAAACGGGTTCCAGGGCATCCGGGAGTCGCGGTGGTGCACCGGTTCGGGCACGCGTTTGTGCACCTATCTGTGCACATGCACGCGTGGCTCCTACTCCGGTCGGGGCTCAACCAATGAAATCAACCACTCAGGGGATTTTGGCTCCGGCGGTAGGGATCGAACCTACGACCAATTGATTAACAGTCAACTGCTCTACCGCTGAGCTACGCCGGAACACGAGGGGCGTATAGCAATGGCCCCCGGGGGCGTCCAGAGGCAAATTTCACTTCTCGGACAAAAATATCGCGGCGGCCGGGATCACCCCGAAAGCGCGTAGCGGGCGCTGGCCGAGAGGGGGCCTTCGGGCGCCAGTAGCCCGCGTCCGGTGAGGTCGACGAGGTGGGCCAGGACGTTGCGCGTGGCGGCCGGAAGCAGGGCCGGGGGCGTGTCGGTGTAGATGCGCCGGGCGAGGGCTTCGGCTGTGGCCGGCCCGTCCGCGAGGGCCGAGAGGATGGCGGATTCGCGACCCCGGCGATGGGCCAGCAGCGCCGCGATCCGGGCGGCGGGATCCGTCACCGGGGCGCCGTGGCCGGGGTGGAAGACCCGCCAGTCGCGCGCGGCCAAGCGCGCGCAGGACGCCATGAAATCCGTGAGGTCTCCGTCCGGGGGCGAGACCAGCGAGGTGGCCCAGCCCATCACAAGGTCCCCGGTGAAACAGGTGTCGCCCCAGCCCAACGCGACGTGGTTGCAGAAATGCCCGGGCGTGTGCAGGACCTCGAGGCTCCAGCCGTCTCCGTCGATCGTCGCCCCATCCGGCAGCGCATGGTCGGGCACGAAGGTGGGATCGACCCCTTCACCGCCACCAGCTAGGCCCGTGGCGGCGAGCGCCTCCATCACCGCGCTGCGGCCGGCGGTGGCGGGGCCGAAGGCGTAGACCGGCGCGCCGGTCTCGTGCGACAGGGCGCGCGACAGGGGGGAATGGTCGAGATGGGCATGGGTCACGACGATATGGCTGACGTGCTGGCCGGGCTCGAGCGCACCCAGGATCGCCGACAGGTGCGCCGGGTCGTCGGGGCCGGGGTCGATGACGCAGATGCCGCGCGTGCCCAAGAGGTAGGTGTTGGTGCCGCGAAAGGTCATGGGCGAAGGATTCGGCGCCAGCAGGCGGCGCAGGCCCGGGGCCAGCGGTTCCGCCACGCCCGGGGCGGGCTGGAAGGTCGGGTCGGGGTCCTGCATGGCGGCTCCTGTCGTCTGTCGCTCCAGAACAGGCCACAGCGCCGCGCCGCCCGCAACCCCCGTTCCCTGTTCCCAAGGCGCGGGGATTGCGTCATAGCTGGGCCCATGTCCTTTGCCTGGCTCAAAAGTTACATGCCCCGCAGCCTCTACGGCCGGGCCGCGCTGATCCTGGTGCTGCCGGTGGTGACGCTGCAGCTTGTCGTGTCGGTGGTCTTCATCCAACGGCATTTCGAGGGCGTGACCGAACAGATGACGCGCTCGGTCTCGTCCGAGCTGGCGCTGCTTCTGGACGTGGCGGCCGAGGCCGGCAGCGCGACCGAGGCGGTGGCCGAGATCTCTCCGCTGGCCTCGGCGCTGGGGTACCAGGCGCGGTTCGCGGCCGGGTCCGAGATCCCGGCGGCCGATTACCGGCGCTGGTACGATTTCTCGGGGATCGTGGTGCGCCGCGTGCTGGACGAACGGGTGCCCGAGGTGGTCCGGCTGATGCTGCCCGACGACCGCAACGTGACGCTCTTCGCCGAGACGCCGCACGGGCCGCTGCGGATCGAGTTTCGGCGCACGCGGGTCTCGGCCTCGAACCCGCACCAACTGCTTGTGAACATGCTGGTCTTCGGCGTGCTGATGACGGTGATCGCCTTTCTCTACCTGCGCAACCAGCTGCGCCCCGTGACCCGGCTCGGCCGCGTGGCCGAGGCCTTCGGGCGCGGCCAGCATCTGCCCTACAACCCCTCGGGCGCGGTCGAGGTGCGGGCGGCGGGCAATGCCTTTCTGAACATGCGGTCGCGTATCGAGCGGCAGATCGAGCAGCGCACCATGATGCTGTCGGGGGTCAGCCACGACCTGCGCACGCCGCTGACGCGGATGCGGCTCGAACTGTCGATGCTGGACGAGGCCGAGACCGAGGGCCTCAAGCGCGACGTGGACGAGATGGAGCGCCTGCTGGAAGAGTTCCTGAGCTTTGCCAAGGGCGCCAGCGAGGGCGAGACCGAGCTGGTCGATCCGCAGGAGTTGGTGCAGGAGCTTGTCGCCGACATGGTGCGCAGCGGGGCGGCGGTGACGCTGCTGCCGCCCGAGGGCGCGGGCCGGCTGCGCCTGCGCCCGGTGGCGATCCGGCGCGCGGTCGGGAACCTGCTGACCAACTCCGTGCGCTACGGCGAGCGAGCCGAAGTCTCGGTCCGGATCACCGACAAGAGCCTGCGCATCCGCGTCGATGACGATGGCCCAGGCATCCCCGAGGACCGGCGGGACGAGGCCAAGAAGCCCTTTGCCCGGCTCGATCCGGCGCGCAACCAGAACAGGGGCAGCGGCGTGGGGCTGGGGCTGGCCATCGCGACCGACATCGCCCGGTCGCATGGCGGGGTGCTGCGGCTGGGGCAGTCGGACACGCTGGGCGGGCTTCGGGCCGAGATCGTGATCGGGCGCTAACGGTCGGTCACGCCCCAGCGGGCCTCGTGCGCCTCGATGGCGGCGATGCGCTCGGTCGTCTTGGGGTGGCTCAGCAGCCACGCCGGCACCGCGCCGCCGCGCGCATTGGTTAGCGCCTCGAGCTTGCCGAAAAGGCTTTTCTGCGGGCCGGTGCCGATCCCCGCCTTGACCAGCAGGGCCGAGGCATATTCGTCCGCCTCGTATTCATCCGCCCGGCTGAGCCGCGCGGCCAGCAGCCGGGTCAGCCCGTTGGCGATATAGACGCCGATGCCGGGCAGGAACCGCGAGAGTATCATGGCCAGCGCCGTGCGCAGCGCGTTCTGGCCGGAAAAGTCGATCATCCGTCGCCGCGAATGCCCCAGCGCCACGTGGCCCATTTCATGCGCGACGACGCTGGCGATCTCCTCGGCCGAGACGTCGCCCGCCCGGTAGCGCTGGTAGAAGCCACGGGTCAGGAAGATCCGGCCATCGGGGTCGGCCAGGCCATTCACCGGCTCGATCTCGTAGATCATGACCTTGATGCGCGGCAGGTCCAGCGCGCGTGCCAGGCGGGTGAAGACCTCACGCAGGCCGGGATCGACCAGTTCGGTCGATTTCGCGTCCAGCTCGGCCCGGGTCCGCCAGACGGAAAAGCGATACATGACGTAGCCGTAGAGAACGGCCAGCAGGATGGGGGTGATGCGCAGCGCCAGCATGGGGGGAATATGGGGGCGCAGGCGCCCCGCGACAAGCGCTCAGCGCATGCGCGCGGCCTCCTTGCGGCGCTCGGACTGGCGATGGGCACGCAGCAGGAACCAGCCCGAGACCACGGTGAGGGCGAGCGCGGCCAGAAGGCCGCTGAGGTTGCCCGCGACCTCGGCCACCTCGTCGATATTGCTGGCAAAGAAGGTGCCAAGCCCGACATAGACCGAGACCCAGATCGCCTCTCCGGCGATGCTCCAGGCGGTGAACTGCACCCGGTCGGTGCGGGCCGCGCCGGCCACGAGGTTCACGTAGGGCCCCAGCGGGCTGACCAGCCAGCGCGAGAAGAAGACGCCGAGCCCGCCGCGCTCCTGCATCATCTTGCGGGCGCGCTGGATCAGCGGGCCCCGTTTCGGGTGCGCCGCCGCGCGGTCCAGCAGTCCGGACCCCCCGCGCCCCAGCATGTAGCCCGCCTGGTCGCCCAGCACGGCCCCGGTAAAGGCGGATCCGACCGCCGCCGCCAGTGGCAGATCGCCCGAGGCCACGAAGGCGCCCGAGGTGAGCATCATCAGCGACGAGGGGACGGGCAGGGCGAGGCAGCTGAAAAAGGTCACCGCCCCCAGCAGCAGAACGCCATAGGCGGCAAGGGCGCTCAGCAGCCACTCGGTGATCATTCGGCCGCGCCCTGCGATGCGATCAGCGCCTCGAGTTCGGCCATCACCACGGCGACCGGAACCCCGCGCGCCCGGGCGATCGCCTCGAGCGTGGGGCGCCCCGCAAGGTCGTCGGGCACCTGCAGCGCGGGCTTCACCACCTCGGGCGGGATGTGCCAGGCATGGCTGATGTAGCGCGGTGTCATCCAGGTCGCCGGTTCCTGCATGTGGAACTCGGGGTCTTTCCAATGCGCCGCGAAATACGCCATGCGGGCCGAGAAGAAGACCGTCGCCACAAGCGCCAGCGCAAAGGCCGTCAAGAGAACCGGGTGGCGCCGTGCCAGTTTTCGCGCAGTGTCGAGCATGAGGCCCAGCATGGCCGCAGGGGCCTGCGGGCGCAAGGCGGGACGCGCGGGCTGCTGCGCTTCGTCGCCTGGCTGACCGGCGTTCAGCGCGGCGCCTAGCGCCCCAGCTCCTTCATCCCGCGTTCCAGCCCCTCCAGCGTCATCGGCACCATGCGATCCTCGAAGATCTCGCGGATCATCGCGATCGACTGGGTGTGTTGCCAGTAGCGTTCCTGCACCGGGTTGATCCACATGTGGTCGGGCCATTGTTCGCGTGCGCGCTGCAGCCAGACCTGGCCGGCCTCGGGGTTCCAATGCTCGTTGGCGCCGCCCGGGTAGGCGATCTCGTAGGGCGACATCGAGGCGTCGCCGACGAAGATGCACTTGTAGTCCGATCCATAGGTGTGCAGCACGTCCCAGGTCGGGGTCTGCTTGTCCCAGCGGCGGCGATTGTCCTTCCAGACGCCCTCGTAAAGGCAATTGTGGAAGTAATAGTGCTCGAGGTGCTTGAACTCGGACTTGGCGGCGCTGAACAGCTCCTCGACGACCTTGATGTGGTCATCCATCGACCCGCCGATGTCGAGGAACAGCAGCACCTTGACCGCGTTGCGCCGCTCGGGCCGGGTCTTGACGTCAAGGTAGCCGTGTTCGGCCGTGGCGCGGATCGTGCCGTTGAGGTCGAGTTCCTCATGCGCGCCGGTGCGGGCCCATTGCCGCAGCCGCTTGAGCGCGACCTTGATGTTGCGCGTGCCCAGCTCGACCGTGTCGTCGAGGTTGCGGAACTCGCGCTTGTCCCAGACCTTGACCGCGCGGCGGTGGCGGCTTTCGTTCTGCCCGATGCGCACGCCCTCGGGGTTGTAGCCATAGGCGCCGAACGGGGACGTTCCGGCCGTGCCCACCCACTTGGACCCACCCTGGTGCCGGCCCTTCTGTTCCTCAAGCCGTTTCTTGAGCGTTTCCATGAGCTTGTCGAAGCCTCCCAGGGCTTCGATCTCGGCCTTTTCCTCGTCGGTCAGGTGCTTTTCGGCCATCTTCTGCAGCCAGTCGGCGGGAAGGTCCACGGCTTGCAGAACCGCGTCCAGCGGGATCGCTTCCAGCCCCTGGAAGCTGGCCCCGAAGGCACGGTCGAACTTGTCGAGGTTACGCTCGTCCTTCACCATCGCGACGCGCGCGAGGTAGTAGAAGCCCTCGACGTCATAGGTCACGAGGTTGGCCCGCATCGCCTCGAGGAACGTCAGGTATTCGCGCAGCGTGACGGGCACGCCGGCCTTCCGCAGATTCTCGAAGAAGGGCAGGAACATGGGTCAGACCAGCTGTCGGTTGATGAAGAGCGTGATGAAGAGGCCGAGGATGGCGAACATCATCGCGTAGACAAAGCCGTATTGCAGGATGTCGGCCAGCGATCCCTTGCGGCGTTTGGCGATGCCGCCGCCCAGAAGCGCCCCGATGATGGCACCTGCGATGACGAACATGGGCGATCCTTTCTTCCTGCCACGCGGGGCCGGAAGCGGGAATGCCCGCGCTCAGCCCTTGAGGGGATTGAGGCTTTCGATTTCGCGCATCTTCGCACGCACGGCCCAATCCGCACCGAATCCGTACCGTGCCCATCCCAGACTGTCCAGCCGCACACTGTCGCTCAGGTCCGGCTCGCCGGTCAGCGCCAGCGCCTCGGCCCGCAGCATCATCAGCGTGGCCAGCAGGGCGGCGTTCTCGTACCGGGCTGCGGCACCGATGTTCCGGTCGACGATCTGGCGCGCGGCCGCGCCGTCGCCCCGGCCGATGGCATGGGCAGCCAGTTGGGCGGCGACATAGGCGCGGTGCAGTTCGGTGTCCGGGGCGCTGGCGTAGAACCGGTCGGCGGCCTGGAAGTCCCGCAGCGCGCTGCCCGGATCGACGGCCTGCGTGAGACGCCCCATGGCATAATGCGAAAACGCCCGGCGGTGATCGGTCCAGCCCATGGACGATGCGATCTGCAACGCGCGTTCGGCGGCGCGACGCCGTTCGGCCGGGCCTGCGCCGGGGCCAAGCGCGGTCTGGATGGCGTCGATCCAGACCCGCGGCGTGGGCCCGAGCGCGCGCATTTCGCGGTGCTCACCGGCCGGGTTGAGGCGGGCGAGGAGGCGGGGCAGGCGGGCCGCCACCTCGGCCCGGGTCATGCCGTTGCGCAGCTCGGGCGCGTAGTAGGCCCGCAGGATCAGCATGTCGAAACCGGTCAGCACGGTGTGCACGTTGTCGTCGTTGAAGACGCTGTCGGGCAGGCGATAGAGGTCGTTGAGCGGCCCGAGCGCCTGGGCCAGTTCCTCGTGCAGGCAGTCGCGCATTTCCTGCGGGCTGGTGTCGTTCGGCAGGAAGATCGCCAGCCGCTTGCGTTCACGCAGCAGCGTCCAGTTGACGACCGAGGTCCGCCGCGCCAGCCGGTATTGCGCCAGGTTCGACACGTTGGGCGCCACGAAACAGGCGGCCTGCGGCAGCTGGCGGCGGATGTCGGCGCGGGTCACGGCCTGGATGGTGATCGCGGCGTCGTCCCGGTCGGTCAGCGCGATGTCCAGCCCCGCCTCGGTCCGAAGCCGGTACAGCAGGCGGTTGAGGTCCGAGGCCAGCGTGCGCGGCGCATGGCCCAGCACGCGCAGGGTGATCGGCCCCTCGAAGCGGGTCAGAACGGGCAGGTCGCGCCCGCTTTCGAGCTTGAACGCAAGGTCGAGGAAATCGCGCGCGATGTCGCCATTGGCGCGGCTGGGCGGCGCGGGATGCGGCGCAGCAAAGGTCTTGACCGGCGGCAGCCCGGGCTCGACCAGGGCGGCGCGGCTGGGCTGGTCGGCCTGGGGGGCCGGCATGCAGGCGCCAAGGGCCAGCAGCAGGGGCAGGAGGATCGGACGCATCTTGCCTCCGTTACCGCTGGTACTTGATGAAGGGGGTGAGCGTGCCGATGCGGTCGTAAAGCTTGCGCGCCTCGGTGTTGAAATCCTGCGTCATCCAGTAGACGGTCGGCGCGCCGGCGGCATCGGCGGCGGCATAGACCGCCTCGATCAGCTTGCGCCCCACGCCCATGCCCCGCACCTCGGGGTCGGCATAGAGATCCTGGAGGTAGCAGACATTCTCGATCTTCCAGCCGTGGCGGTGAAAGAGGTAATGGACAAGCCCCACGGGCTTGCCGTCCAACACCGCAAGAAAGCCGCAGTAATCCTGCGGATCGTCGCCCAGCAGCCGTGCGAAAGAGCTGTCGTAGACCTCGGCCGGAACCGTGCTTTCGTAGAAGGTCAGGTAATCGGTCCAAAGCCGCGCCCAGTCCGCGCGGTCCTCGGCGCGCAATTCGCGGATGACCAGGGTGTTCTGTCCCATGTGCCGTTCGGTCCCTTTTGGATCCCTGCCTGGATGCCAGAAGAATACAGCACGGCTAGGAAGGGAATACGGCCAAAGTGAGGCTGTTTCAGATTTGTGGCTATTTTACAATTGGTTAACGGAAGATCCGTGGTGGCCTGCTGCGCCGCCCACACAACATATGGTTGCCGACGCCAGAAACAGTGGGGGCAGGGCGTTTCCGAACCAGCACCATTCCGCGCCCCTCAGGCTAACGCCGAGAGCGAGATCAGCGACAGCACGCTGGTCCAGATGATGACCGGGGCGATGGCATCGGTCCGCACCCCGTGCAGCAGCGCCAGCGAAAACGCCATGGCGCCCGAGGGGCCGGCGGCGGCCATCAGCATCTGCGGCGTCCAGCTATCGCCAGGGCTGAACAGCATCAGCGCGCCCAAGACGACGGCCGGAAAGACCAGCAGCTTGGTCCCTGCGATTGCCGCGACCACCGGCGAGGGGCGCAGGGCTTGCCCCGACAGGATCACGCCAAGCGCGAACAGCGTCAGCGGCGCGGCCCCGGCGCCGGCGAATGTCGCGGCGGTCAGAACGGGGCCGGGCAGGGCGACGGCGGCCAGGCTCAGCACGATCCCGAGGGCAATGGCGATCAGCACCGGGTTGCGCAGGATGCGCCCGCCGGTCTCGCGCAGGCTGCCGCGGCCCGACATCAGCTCGGCCGTGATGATGAAGAAGGCGAAACTGCCCGTCGAGTCCCAGGTCACGATTCCGGCCACGGGGGCGGCATTGCCGGGGCCGTAGATCAACTCGGAGATGGGCCAGACATAGAGCAGCGTGTTGACGAAAACGGTGGCCATGGCCAGCAGCCAGGCCTCGAGCCGATCGCGACGAAAGAGGTGCCGCACCGCGAGGTAGGCCGCCGTGAACACCAGCGCCTGCGCCCCGATATAGAGCCCCAGGGCGCGAAAGTTGAAGGCCGCCCAGTCGGTTGCCGCCACAAGCGGCAAGATCAGCGCGGGCTGCATCACCAGGAAGGCGATGCGGTTCAGCACCCGCGCCTCTGCCTCGCTCGCCGTGCCAAGCCGCCCCATGCCGAAGCCGAGCGCCAGCATGGAAAAGACCGGCAGGACGTCCTGGACCAGGACGGTCAGCACAGGGCCATCACCGCTGGCGACGCGCCATGAAGGCCAGCCGTTCGAAGAGGTGCACGTCCTGTTCGTTCTTCAAGAGCGCCCCGTGCAGCTTGGGCAGCGCATTCGCCCCGTCGCGCTTGAGATCCTCGGCCGTCAGGTCCTCGGCCAGCAAGAGCTTGAGCCAGTCCAGCACCTCGGAGGTCGACGGCTTTTTCTTGAGCCCGGTCTGTTCGCGCAGTTCGTAGAACTGGGTCAGCGCGGCACTCAGCAGCTCTCCCTTGATGCCGGGGTGGTGCACCTCGACGATGGACCGCATCGTCTCGGGGTCGGGAAAGCGGATGTAGTGAAAGAAACAGCGGCGCAGGAAGGCGTCGGGCAGTTCCTTTTCGTTGTTCGAGGTGATGATGACGATGGGGCGCACCCTGGCGCTGATCGTCTCGCCGGTCTCGTAGACGTGGAACTCCATCCGGTCGAGCTCCTGCAGCAGGTCGTTCGGGAACTCGATGTCGGCCTTGTCGATCTCGTCGATCAGCAGCACGACCTTTTCGTCGGCGTCGAAGGCGTCCCACAGCTTGCCGCGCCGGATGTAGTTGGCCACGTCATGCACCCGTTCGTCGCCCAGCTGGCTGTCGCGCAACCGGCTGACCGCGTCGTATTCGTAAAGGCCCTGCTGCGCCTTGGTGGTGGACTTGATGTTCCATTCGATCATGCGCAGACCCAGCGCGCTGGCGACCTGCCGCGCGAGCTCTGTCTTGCCCGTGCCCGGCTCGCCCTTCACGAGCAAGGGCCGCTCGAGGGTGACGGCCGCGTTGACGGCGACGGTCAGGTCCTCGGTGGCGACGTAATCCTTCGTTCCCTCGAATTTCATAGGTGTATCCTGCACTTGGCTTTGCTTTGAGGCGGACCGTACCGCGATCATGCATTCGCCGCAATCAGGTGCTAAACGTGTAGTGACATTCCCCGATCCATGGGGTAGAGCCTCGCCATCAGGGTTGCCAAGGTCTGAAAGGGGAACGCTGCCATGTCAGACACTGGCCTCCGAGTGGGAGCAGACATGAAACAAGAAAACTTCCTAGAGGATGACTATCGTCCCGCCGAGGACGAGCCATTCATGAACGACCGCCAGGTCGAATATTTCCGTCGCAAGTTGATTAACTGGAAGAACGATCTTCTGGCCGACAGCCGGGATACGATCGAAGGCCTTCAGGATTCGACACGCAACATTCCCGACATTGCCGACCGCGCGTCCGAGGAGACGGACCGCGCGCTTGAGCTGCGCACGCGGGACCGCCAGCGCAAGCTGGTCGCCAAGATCGACGCCGCCCTGCGCCGCATCGACGAGGGCGAATACGGCTATTGCGAAGTGACCGGTGAGCCGATCTCGCTCAAGCGTCTCGACGCGCGTCCCATCGCGACCATGAGCCTCGAAGCGCAGGAGCGTCACGAGCGCCGCGAGAAGGTGCATCGCGACGATTGATCGCGGTCGCAAGGCGGATGAGTTTGGGCGAGGCCGGGCCTGCGGGTTCCGGCCTCGTTCCGTCCATAGGGCGGGCAGACCGGGCACGGGAACGGGCAGATGGCGGTAGAGGACAGGCAGATCGTGGTCGTGGGCGCGGGCATCGCCGGGCTTTCGGTGGCACTGGCGCTGGTGCAGCGCGGCGCGCGCGTGACCGTGCTGGAACAGGACGGCGAGATCTCCGAATTCGGCGCCGGCATCCAGGTCAGCCCCAACGGCGTGCGCGTGTTGCAGGCGCTGGGGCTGGGCGAGGGGCTGCGCAAGATCGGCGTTCGGGCGCGGGCGGTGTGCCTGCGCGACTACCGGCGCGGCCGCCAGGTGTTCCGGCTGGATCTCGAGACCGAGACCGGCCCGGGCTACTGGTTCGTCCACCGCGCCGACCTGGTCGAGCTGCTGGCTGGCGCCGTGCGGCACGAGGGCGCGCAGATTCGCCTGCTGCAAAAGGTCGACAAGGTGCATCCCGGGCCCGAGCCGTGGGTGCAACTGGCCAATGGCGACACGGCGCGGGGCGACCTGGTGATCGGCGCCGACGGCATCCAGTCGCGTCTGCGCCCGGTGCTGAACGGGGTGGCCGCGCCCTTCTTTACCCACCAGGTGGCCTGGCGCGCTGTGGTGCCGAACATCGTCGGCCATCCGCCCCATGCGCGGGTCCACATGGGGCCCGGTCGGCACCTTGTCAGCTACCCGCTGCGCGAGGGGCTCGAGTTGAACCTCGTCGGCGTGCAGGAACGGTCGGGCTGGGCCGAGGAAAGCTGGCGGATGCAGGATTCGCCCGACAATTTCCGCGAGGCCTTCGCCCAGTTCGGGCCCGAGGTGCACCAGATGCTTGCCGGGCTTGGCGACGTGGCGCTCTGGGGGCTCTTCCGCCACCCGGTCGCCCGCGTCTGGCATGGCGAGGGCGTGGTGCTGATGGGCGACGCGGCGCATCCGACGCTGCCCTTCATGGCGCAGGGCGCGAACATGGCGCTCGAGGATGCGTGGGTGCTGGCCGATGCGCTGGACACGGCCGACCAGCCCGCCGCGCTGGCCGCGTACCAGGCGCGGCGGCAGGAGCGCGTCACGAAGATCGTGGACACCGCGAACGGCAACGCGTGGAAATATCACCTGAAATTCCCGCCGCTGCGCTTTGCAGCGCATCTCGGGATGCAGGCGGCGTCCCTGGTCATGCCCGGCCGGATGCAGCGCCAGTTCGACTGGCTTTACGAACATGACGTGACCGGCGGCCTCGGCGTCCAGGCCGGCTGAACGCCGTTCAGGCGTCCAGTTCCACCCAGACCGGCACGTGGTCGGACGGCTTGTCGCGGCCCCGCACGTCCTTGTCGATGTGGCACTCGACCAGCAGGTCGGCGCAGGCCGGCGTCAGCAGGAAATGGTCGATCCGGATACCGTCATTCCGGTCCCAGGCGCCGCGCTGGTAATCCCAGAAGGAATAGTGCCCGGGCGCGCGGGTGCGGGCGCGGAACGCCTCGGTAAAGCCGAGGTTGACGATCCGGCGATACGCGGCGCGGCTTTCGGGCAGTGCCAGCGCATCTTCGCGCCAGGCTTCGGGACGGGCGGCGTCCTCGTCCTGCGGGATGATGTTGTAATCGCCGGCCATCAGTGCCGGCTCTTCCGCGTCCAGCAGGTCCTGAGCGCGGGCGTGCAGACGCTCCATCCAGGCCAGCTTGTAGTCGTATTTCGGCCCCGGCGCCGGGTTGCCGTTGGGCAGGTAGAGCCCGCAAAGCCGCACCGCCGTCTTACCCACCACTGTGGCCTCGATCCAGCGGGCCTGTTCGTCTGCGTCATCGCCCGGCAGCCCGCGCGTCACGTCCTCGAGCGGCAGCTTGGACAGGATCGCCACCCCGTTGAAGCTTTTCTGGCCATGGGTTTCGACGTTATAGCCTCGCTCTTCAAAGATCTCGCGGGGGAAGTTCTCGTCGACCGACTTGATCTCCTGGCACAGGACCACGTCCGGCTGCGCCTCGTCGAGCCAGGCCGGAAAGCTCTCGGCCCGTGCCTTGATGCCGTTGATGTTGAAAGTGGCGATCTTCATGGCGTGCTCCGGTCCCGGTTCTTCCCCTTCGTACCCGTCGCAGCGGGGCGCTTCAAGCGACCCGGGATTGTCGCCTGATTCGAAACGATCGCGCTCCGTCATGCCGGATTCTGGCGGTTGATACGCCGAAAATTAACTGTCGGTTAACGTGTTTAAGCCTGGAGAACACGGGCGCAAGCTTGTGGATAACTATTTTTTACACAGCGCTTTGGCCTGTCTGCCCGGCTTTGTTAACGATACCAAAGCTGTTGATAACCCGTATAACGGTAGTTGGTGCGTTGACAGACAAGGTAAGCGGGAAGAACGTTAACGCATCGAAACTGGCGACTTGGAGGAAACAATGTCCGCAGTGGTTAAAGACTTCGTTAACGCTTTCACGGAAACCGCCGATGGCCTGCACGACGGGCACGGGGTCGAGCTGATGTCCTCGGGGGCAATGATCACCGGCTCTGCCATGGATGGCGGCGAGGCGGTGCAGATGTTCTCGTCCGGCGCGCTGATCGGCGGGACCGAGGCCGCCACCGGCGAGGCCGTGCAAGCCTTTTCCTCGGGGGCGCTGATCCGCGACACGGCAGCCGCGTCGGGCGACGTGGTCGAGGCGTTCTCCTCCGGGGCATTGATCCGGGGCGGCGAAACCGCCTCCGGCGAGGCCGTACAGGCGTTTTCGTCCGGCGCCCTGATCCGGGGCACCACGGCGGCCGATGGCCACGCGGTCGAAGCGTTCTCGTCCGGTGCGATGGATCGCGGCCGGGGCAAGGCCGCGGGCGAGGCCGTCCAGGCCTTCTCGTCCGGCGCATTGGACCGCTAGGCGCGCCAACGGGCGGGCCCACCCCGGGCCCGTCCCGAATGTTCTCTCTCTCTTTCAGGAGGTTGCCATGCACAACGTGATCCAGTTTGCCCCCGCCCGGATGCAATCGGCCGAGGCGCGTCTTGCCCAGCTGGCCGAGGCGCTGGTGCGCCACCGGCGGCTGGGCGATGACGTCATGTGGCTGAAAGAGAACGCGGAATTCCTGAACGTCTGCGAATGCACCGGCCAGCCGGTTGGCGCCGAGATGCTCGAGATCTACGCGCCGGTCTACGAGCGCATCGACCGGCGCCTCGCCTTCTTCCCGCAGTATTACCGCTTCATGCTGTCGATCGCGCTTGACCTCGAGGATCTCGGAATGCCGGGCCGCAAGGCCGAAGCGATGGTGCGCTGGTGCGAGGCGCAGGGGCTGGCGCGCGGGGAATTGTCCGACCTGCAACGATTCGAGGCGCGCCGTCTGATGCAGCGCCGCGGGGTCGAGCCGCTGCGCGAGACCGGCCTCGCTGACCGCATCCGGGGCTTTGCCGCGAAAAGCGAGGTCTTTGCGCTGCCCAACAAGAAAGCCGCCTACGAGCTGACGCACACGGTGTTTTACCTGTCGGAATACGGCCGCAAGGACCCTGGCCTGGGCGACGCGGCGCGGCGCAGCCTGACCTATGCCGGGCTGATCGCCTGGCTCGAGCAAAACGCCGACCTGATGGCCGAGATCTGCATCGCCCTGCGCCAGATGGGCGCGACACCGCCCGCCAGCTGGGAGGCCTGGGTGACCAGCGCCGCGGGCTCCGCCGCCATCGTGGCGCGCGACGACCTGTCGGTAAGCGACGACTACCACGAATGGCTGGTCACCAACTGGGCCGCGGCCATGGCCGGGCAGGGCGCCTTTGCCGGCCCCGTGCCCACCGGCCGCCTGGTCTTTGGCCGCGCCCCGGCGCGCCCCGGTGCCCTGCGCCCGCTGAGCGAGGCGATGTTCGCCATGGGTGACCGGAAGGGCGGCTGGCGCGGCATGCGCAACCTGCTCGCCCATGTCCTGCCCGACCACGCCCAGTCGCTTCTGGTCGAGGCGGCCGGCGACATCCCCGAGTTCGAGGCGTTCTTTGCCCTCTTTGCCCGGGCCCAGGCGATCGAGCTGGAGCGGGTGGCATGACCGCCTCGCGGCTCCAGCTCGCGGCCGGTGTCGGCTGCGTGCTGGCCTACACGCTGCTGGCGACGGCGGCGGACGGGGTCACCAAGCATATCGCCGGGCTGTTCGCCGCGCCGCAGATGTATTTCTTTTCCGGCCTCGTGGTCATGGCGCTGGCCGTCGCGGTCAACCGCGCGCGCGCCCGGCCGCAATCCCTGGCAATCGCGCAGCCACGTCTCATGGCGCTGCGCTGCGTCATGACGGTCAGCTCGGCGGTGGGCTATTTCTACGCCTTCCGCCTACTGCCCTTTGCCGAGGTCTTCCTGTTCGTCGGTCTCATGCCGTTGATCTCGGGCCTGCTTTCGGGCCCCGTGTTGGGCGAGCGGGTCAGCCCCCGCGCCTGGGCGGCGCTGGCCCTGGGCTTTGTCGGCGTGTTGGCACTGTTCCCCGAGGGGCTGGGCGCGGTCGGCCCCGGTCACCTGGTCGCGCTTGCCGCGGCCACGGCCGGCACCGGCTCGATGGTGCTGGCGCGCAAGTTCGCCCTGCGCGAAGACAACGCCTTCGCACAGCTTTTCTATCCGAACCTCGCGCTGTCGATGGCGATGGGGCTGGCGCTGCCACTGGTCTACAAGCCCATGGCATTGGCCGACCTGGGCTGGATCGCGGGCTACGGCGCCTTCCTCTTTGCGGCCCGATTCTGCCTCGTGCACGCGCTGACCTGGATGGCGGCCTACGTCGTCACGCCGCTCATCAACCTGCAATTCGTCTGGATGGTGCTGCTGGGCGTGGTCCTGTTCGGCGAACACCCGACGGCCCAGCTCTACGTCGGCGTGACGATCGTCATCGCCTCGGGCCTCGCGCTGGTCCTCGAGTCGATCCCGCTGCCCGGGCGTCGGATGCGCCCGGTCTAGTCGCGGTCAGATCGAAAAGGACGTGCCGCAGCCGCAGCTCGACGTGGCATTCGGGTTCTCGATCACGAAGCGCGCGCCGATCAGCTCGTCGGAAAAGTCGATCACCGCGGCCGCAAGAAAGGGAAGGGAGACGCTGTCGACCACCACCTTCTCGCCCTTGCCCTCGAGCACGAGGTCATCGTCGGCCACGTCATCCAGCTTGATCTCGTACTGGAATCCCGAGCAGCCGCCGCCCTCGACCGCGACGCGCAGGGCCTTGCCCTCGCTGCTCGCACCGATCTCGGAAAGCCGGTCGAATGCCCGGTCTGTCACTTTGGGGGGGAGTTGCATGGTCGCATTCTCCTGCAAGCGGTTCCTGTTCTTCGCAATTCCTCATATATGGGGCCTCGGGACAGGCGACAAGAGAGGCAATCCATGCGCGCGCCCTATGCATCGGACCCCGCGCAGGCGCGCGGGCGGCTCATTCCGGAAGAGGAAAGCGTGTTTCGCTCGTGTTTCCAACGCGATCGGGACAGGATCATCCATGCCTCGTCCTTCCGGCGGCTGAAACACAAGACCCAGGTCTTCGTCGAACACGAGGGTGATTATTTCCGCACACGTCTCACGCATTCGATCGAGGTGGCGCAGGTGGCCCGCACGATCTGTGGCGCGCTGGACCTCAACCCCGAGCTGACCGAGGCGGTCGCGCTGGCCCATGACCTGGGCCACCCGCCCTTCGGCCATACCGGAGAGGATGCGCTGGCCGAGCTGATGGCGCCCTATGGCGGGTTCGATCACAACGCCCAGGCGATCCGCATCGTGACCTCGCTCGAACGGCATTACGCCGAGTTCGACGGGTTGAACCTCACCTGGGAAACCCTTGAAGGGATTGCGAAACATAACGGCCCCGTTACGGGGGACATCCCCTGGGCGCTGGCGCAATACAACGCCCGCCACGACCTGGAACTGCACACCCATGCCAGTGCCGAGGCGCAGGTCGCCGCGCTCTCGGACGACATCGCCTACAACAACCACGACCTGCACGACGGGCTCAGGGCCGAGCTTTTCAGCACCGACGACCTGGCCGAGATGCCGATCCTCGCCGATTGCTTCATCGAGGTGGACCGCAAGTATCCCGGCCTCAACTACTACCGCCGCCGTCACGAGGCGCTGCGCCGCTTTTTCGGCATCCTGGTCGAGGACGTGATCGACAATGCCCGGCGCACGCTGAACGAGGTTCAGCCGCAATCCGTGACGGACATCCGCCATGCGGGCCGCATGATGATCTACTTCAGCCCGGCGCTGTGGGAGGATCTCAAGGTCATCCGCAAGTTCCTGTTCCACCGCATGTATCGCGCGCCTTCGGTGGTCGAAATGCGCAAGCAGGTCACCCAGGTGGTACGCGAGCTGTTCCCGATGTTCATGGAGCATACGGACCTGCTGCCCAAGCAATGGCGCAAGGACGTGGCCGAGGCGACGACCGAGGTGCAGATGGCGCGGATCGTCAGCGACTACATCTCTGGCATGACAGACCGCTTCGCGCTGCAGGAACATGAGCGCATGATCCTGAAGGGGGACAAGACGGCCTCGACCGCCTGACCCTTTCATTATTCCAAAAATACTCACGCGGGCGGCGCCACCGGCGCTGCCCTCGGGGCATGGGCGCCGGTCGGGAATACCTGACTTGGCGTCACCCTGCGCAAGGGGCACACTACCTTTGCGCGGGCACGGGGCGGGTATGTCGCCCGCAGGTCGTGATGCCGCCCGATTGAGGGACCCGAGACGGGGGATAGGACATGGATGAAATTGCAAGTCTTCTCAAGGAACTGGGCGCGGTGATTGGCGGGTTGGTCGCGATCATCACCGCGATCAAGGGATTGCTCGACGCCACCAAGGTGCGCCGCGCGCGCCGCGACGGCGGACCCGAGGCCGAGGCCGCGACGCTGGCCCAGGTCTCGCATGACGTGGCGCGGGGCAGCACGCCGGCCCGGGTCAAGTTCCGCCCCTCGGCCGGGCGGTTGACGCTGCGGATGATCCTGATGGTCGGTCTCAGCATCGCCGTCATCGTCGGAGGGCTGGTCTACGAGGAAAGCTACGGCTTCATGTCCGACGGCATGGCCTATGTGCTGGTCGGCCTCGCGGGCCTCTTCCTCTTCGTCGCCTTCGTCTGCTTCATGCGGCTCACGTATCGCGGGTTGCTCGTCGTTCTCGTCCGATAAGGCCCTGTGCGGCCTTGGTCCATTGACCTGCCCGCCTGCGGTGGTAAACCGCGCAGGATATCTGAAGGACAGGACCGATGAACCTCTTTGCCGAGATCCGCGCGACCGTGATCGCCGCACTCGAAGCCATGACCGCCGAGGGCGTGCTGCCCGAGGGGCTCGACTTTGCCAACGTGGCGGTCGAGCCGCCGCGCGATGCGGCCCATGGCGACATGGCAACCAACGCGGCCATGGTGCTGGCCAAGCCCGCCGGCATGAAGCCCCGCGACATCGCCGACATCCTGTCGGGCAAGCTGGCCGAGGATGACCGGATCACCGAGGCAAGCGTCGCCGGTCCCGGCTTCCTGAACATGCGGCTGGCGCCCTCGATCTGGCAGGGGGTGGTCAAGGCCGCGCTGATCGGCGGGCCGGACTACGGCCGGTCCGAGATGGGCAAGGGGCAGAAGGTCAACGTCGAATACGTCTCGGCCAACCCCACGGGGCCCATGCACGTCGGCCATGCCCGCGGCGCGATCGTGGGCGACGCCATGGCCAGCCTGCTGGATTACGCCGGCTATGACGTGACGCGCGAGTATTACATCAACGATGGCGGCGCGCAGGTCGATGTGCTCGCCCGGTCGGTCTACCTGCGGTATCTCGAGGCGCATGGCCGCGAGGTCGAATTCGCCGACGGCACCTATCCCGGCGACTACCTCGTCGAGGTCGGTCAAAAGCTGATGGACAAGGTGGGCGACGCCTATGTGGACGAGCCGGAAGAGGTCTGGCTGGCCGAAGTCCGCGAATTCGCCACCGACGCCATGATGGAGCTGATCCGCGAAGACCTTGCGGCGCTTGGCGTCCACATGGACCATTTCTTCAGCGAGAAAAGCCTGTATGGCACCGGAAAGATCGAGGCTGCGATCGACGCGCTCCGCGCCAAGGGCCTGATCTACCGTGGCGTGCTCGAGCCGCCCAAGGGCAAGACCCCCGAGGATTGGGAGCCGCGTGAGCAGACGCTGTTCAAGTCGACCGAACATGGCGACGACGTGGACCGGCCGATCATGAAATCGGACGGCGCCTGGACCTATTTCGCGCCCGATATCGCCTATCACTACGACAAGGTGACCCGCGGCTACGACCTGCTGATCGACATCTTCGGCGCCGATCACGGCGGCTATGTCAAGCGGATGAAGGCGGCGGTGTCGGCCCTGTCGGACGGCCGCGTGCCGCTCGACATCAAGCTGATCCAGTTGGTGAAACTCTACAAGAACGGCGAGCCGTTCAAGATGTCCAAGCGGGCAGGGACCTTTGTGACCCTGCGCGACGTGGTGGACATGGTGGGCGCTGACGTGGCCCGGTTCCACATGCTGATGCGCAAGAACGACGCGCCGCTGGATTTCGATTTCGACAAGGTGACCGAACAGTCCAAGGACAACCCGGTCTACTACGTGCAATATGCCCATGCGCGCGTCTGCTCGGTGCTGCGCAAGGCGGTGGATGCCGGGATCGCCATCGACGACGCCACGCTCAGCGCCACCGACTTGACGGGTCTGACCCATGCCGGAGAGCTGGAGCTGGCGAAAAAGATCGCAGAATGGCCGCGCCTGGTCGAGATCGCGGCGCGCGGGAACGAACCGCACCGCGTGGCCTTCTACCTTTACGAGCTGGCCTCGGACCTCAACACGCAATGGAGCCGGGGCAAGGACGACGCGTCTCTGCGCTTCCTGCAAGAGGACGACCCGGCCACCAGCCAAGCGAAAATCGCCCTTGCGCGGGCCACGGCCATTGTCATTTCGGCCGGTCTTGGTATCTTGGGTGTGACACCTGCGGAAGAATTGCGCTGACAAAACAAGGCGCGCCCGGGAGTCGACAGGCAAGCCGGGCGCGTAACACTCGCCCGGAGACATGAGGCGAGACATGGCAGATTTCCCGATGGGCTCGACCGGGCAGGCGGGCCACTACGGCTATTCCGACACCGAAGAACCCGCGGCGCCGCTGGGCGCGCGCGTGGGCACGATGGCGAACTGGGCCGGGGCCGTCGTGTCGCTGGCGCTGATCGCCGGCGTGGGCGTCTGGGGCTACAAGCTGCTGATGCGGGACGTGACCGGCATCCCCGTGGTCCGGGCGGCCGAGGGCCCGATGCGCATCGCCCCCAAGGACCCGGGCGGCCGCCGTGCCGAACACCAGGGCCTTGCCGTCAATTCCGTTGCCGGTAGCGGCGCGGCCGAGCCGCCGGCCGACCGTCTGGTGCTGGCCCCGCAGGGCATCGGCCTCACCGACGAGGACCAGCCCCTGCGCCCTGCGGCGCTCTTGCCTGCGCCCGCGCCCGAGGCCCCGACCGTGCAAGACGCCCCCGTCATCGCCCAGACCGGCGCCGAGGCTGGCGAGCCGGGCGTGATGAACGAGGTTCAGAGGGCCTCGCTCCTGGCGCTTGCCGACCAGATCGCCGCCGCGAATGCCCCGCTTTCGCCGCTTGCCCCCGCATCGCAAAGCGCGACGGTCGAGGCCCCCATGCCAGAGGCCGAAAGCGACACCGCCGCCGACACCACCGAGGCCCCGAACGACGATCCGCTCGCCCGCGCCGTGGCCGAGGCGGTGGCTTCGGACGTGGTGGCCGAAGTGGTGCTGCCGCGCGAAGGGCTGTGGAAATCACCGCGTCCCAGCAAGCGGCCGGCGGGGCTGCAGACCGCCTCGCTTGGGCCTGTCACCGTGGCGCCCGAAGCAGCGGCCGGCCCGCGTGAGCTGGATCTTGCCGACATCCCCGTCGGCACGCGGCTGGCGCAGCTGGGGGCCTTCGACAGCCCGGAAACCGCTCGCGAGGAATGGGACCGGCTGGTGCAGAAGTTCGATGTCTACATGGAGGGCAAGGACCGCGTGATCGAAAAGGCGTCATCCGGCGGGCGCACCTTCTACCGGCTGCGCGCCCATGGGTTCGACGATCTCGCCGACGCCCGCCGCTTCTGTTCCGCCTTCGTCGCGGAACGTGCCGATTGCATCCCGGTCGTGAAAAAGTAAAACGGTCGCACCCTAACCAGGAGTCCGACCGGATGCCTTCCGCATGTATCTTCGATCCCGAGGGGCTGCGCCTCAACGCCTCCGAACGCGCGCTGTACCGTGACCTCGACCCCTGGGGGTTCATCCTGTTCGCGCGCAATATCGACAGCCCCGATCAGGTCCATGCCCTGACCTCCGAGCTGCGCGAGGTGGTCGGGCGCGACGCGGTGATCACCGTGGACCAGGAAGGAGGGCGGGTGCAGCGCCTGCGCGCGCCGCATTGGCGCGAATGGACCCCGCCGCTGGATTTCGTGCGCACCGCCGGCGAGAACGCCGTTCGGGCGATGGAGATCCGCTATCGCCTGATCGCGGCCGAGTTGCGGGCCGTCGGCATCGACAGCAATTGTGCACCCACGGCCGACCTTCTGCGCCCCGAGACCCATGAATTTCTGCAAAACCGCACCTATGGCAAGCGCGTCGGCATCGTGACCGAACGGGCCGCCGCCGCCGCGCGCGGGATGCTCGAGGGTGGCGTGCTGCCGGTGCTGAAGCACATCCCCGGCCATGGCCGCGCCACGCAGGACAGCCACAAGTCGCTGCCGCGGGTCCGCGCCGCGCTGGAACAGCTCGACCGCAGCGATTTCGCGCCTTTTGCGGCGCTGGCAGAGCTGCCGATGGGCATGACCGCCCATATCGTCTTTGAAGAGGTCGACGACCGCCCGGCCACGATTTCGCCCGCCATGATCCGCATCATCCGCGAGCGCATCGGCTTCGACGGCCTCTTGATGACCGACGACCTGCGGATGGAGGCGCTTAGCGGATGCCCCGCCGGCCGGGCCGAGGCGGCGATCGCCGCCGGTTGCGATCTTGCGCTGTATTGCAACGGCTCGCTGGGCGACAAGGCGCAGGTGGCGACGGCCGCCGGCGCCATGACCGAGGCGGCGATGCGCCGCGCCAAGGCCGCGCTTGCCATGCGCCGGGACCCTGCCGCGCTTGACATTCCGGCGCTGGAAACGGAACTTGATGCGCTCATGGCAGAGCGCGTCGATGGCTGATCTATTCGAGGAAGACAAGCGCAACGCGGTCGAGGAACGCCTTGCCGCCGAGGCGCTGATCGTCGACGTCGACGGGTTCGAAGGCCCGCTTGACGTGCTGCTGATGCTGTCGCGCACGCAGAAGGTGGACCTGCGCAAGATCTCTGTCCTGCACCTGGCCGAGCAATACCTGTCCTTCGTCGAAAAGGCCAAGACGCTGCGGATCGAGCTGGCGGCCGATTACCTTGTCATGGCCGCCTGGCTGGCGTTTCTCAAGTCGCGCCTGCTGCTGCCCCCCGACCCCGAGGAAGAGGGTCCGTCGGGCGAGGAACTGGCGGCACACCTGGCCTTCCAGCTTGAACGCCTGCAAGCCATGCGCGATGCCGCCGCGCAGTTGATGGCGCGCGACCAGATGGGCCGCGACTTCTTTGCCCGCGGCCTGCCCGAGGACGTGACCCGCGTGCGCAAGGTGACCTGGTCGGCGACGTTGCTGGACCTTATGCAGGCCTATGCCCGCATCCGCACCAAGGATGAATTCCGGCCCTTCGTGCTCGACCGCGACAATGTCTTCACGATGGAGCAGGCGCTGGAGCGAATGCGCAAGATGGTGGGGTTCGCCGGCACCTGGACCGACTTGGTCAGCTACCTGCCGCAGGGCTGGGAAAAGGACCCGGTCCGCCGCCGCTCGGCCACGGCGGCGACCTTTGCCGCCTCGCTCGAGCTGGCCAAGGAAGGCAAGGTCGAGATCCGCCAGTCCGACACATTCGCGCCGATCCAGCTGCGCCGGAGGGAGAGAGGCCATGAGTGACGCGCCCGAGAACCAGACCCGCGGGGACAGCCTGTTTGCCGCGCCGCCCATGGGCGAGCAGGAGCGCATGGTCGAGGCGATCCTGTTTGCCAGCGCCGAGCCGGTGACGGTGGCCGAGCTGAACGACCGCATGCCCCATGGCTGCGACGCGGCAGAGGCGCTGGTCTACCTGCGCAAGCGCTACGAGGGGCGCGGCGTGCACATCGTGCGCGTGGGCGATGCCTGGGCGATCCGCACCGCCGCCGACCTGGGCTACCTGATGCAGAAGGAAACCGTCGAGACGCGCAAGCTGAGCCGCGCCGCGATCGAGACCCTGGCGATCATCGCCTATCACCAGCCCGTCACCCGCGCCGAGATCGAAGAGATCCGCGGCGTCAGCGTCAGCCGGGGCACTGTGGACCAGCTGCTCGAGATGGAGTGGATCCGGTTCGGCCGCCGCCGCATGACGCCTGGCCGGCCGGTGACCTTCGTGGTGACGCCGGCCTTCCTTGACCATTTCGGGCTGGAAAATGCCCGCGACTTGCCGGGCCTGAAAGAGTTGCGCGCCGCCGGTCTGCTGGAATCGCGGCCCATGGACGGGCTGCCGCTGGGCGGCGCCCAGGACGAGGACGACGACGAGGTGATCGAAGGGCAAAGCGAGCTTTTCGAGGATTGAAGTGTGGATAAAGCGCCTTGGTCCGCGAGACTTCGCCGGTCGCTGCGCGCCGGCGACGGATCGGGCGTCGCATTAACACTTTCTTAACGAAATTCCCGAAAACGTTTACGATCTTGACCATAACGGAAACTTTTTTCAGGATCGGCATGTCGGAAAGATTGTTGAACAACGGGACCAGCATTGTATCGGTGCCCGGCGATGCCGCGGGCCAGACCCGCCTGCTGCTCGAGCGGGTGGTGCGGCTGCGACACGTCCTTCTTATCATCGCCTTCGGCGCCTGGGTGGTCATGATGATGGATCACCTGGTGCCCCCTTGGGTGATCGGTGCGGACGGGGTGGCCCGTCCGCTCACTAACCCGCTGACGTTGGCCTGCGTCGCCCTTGCGCTCGGGGCCAGCGCCATGGTTCGACCCAACCGCACGGCCGAGCCGGTGGAGCTGATCCTCTGGCTCTGCGTCACCGCCATGGCGGCCCTGTTCCCGGTGTCGCCGGCGCTTGCGACGTACATGTTTCCCGCCCATGTCAGCGGTGCGACCTGTGCAAATACCGCGCTGGTCATGCTCTGCCTCGGCTGCGCCCGGCTTTGTGGTGGGCGGCTGCCGCCGCTGGCGCTGTTCGCCGCCTTGCTTGCATCGCTGCTCAGCTCGGCCGGGCTGGTCAGCCACCTGCTGCACCTCGACCTGATCTTCCGGCAATCGTCAGAGGCGACGATGGTGGCGCTGCTGGCGCTGTCGCTGGTCTCCTTGCTCGGGCATTTCCGCAAGCACCTGGTCTGGAGCCTCGTGACCCGGGGCCAGTCGGGCCGGTTCCTGCGCCTGAGCATGCTCGCCTGGGGCGTGCTGGCCCTGCTGGTGCCGGCGATGTTGAGCACCGGCATTGTCCCCATGGCACTGCTGCCGGCGGTCTACCTTGCGGTGATGGTGGCCTGGCTGGCGATCATCATGCATTTCCACGCGCGCTACGCCAGGCTGCTGTGGCAGGTCACCCATGCCCAGGGCTTTACCCTGCGCGACCGCCTGACCGGCGCCTTCACCCGGGTCGCGGCGCAGCAGGCCTTTGCCGCGGCGCCCGATCATGTGGGCCTTGGCGTGGTGATGATCGACCTCGACGATTTCAAATCCGTCAACGACCGGTTCGGCCATCCACGCGGCGATGCCGTGCTGATCGACACGGTGGCGGCGATGCGGCGCGAATTGCGGATTTCCGACCTGCTGGTGCGCTGGGGCGGGGACGAGTTCATCGCCATCCTGCAGATCGATTCGGTCACCGACCTGCTCGGCGTCGCCGACCGGCTGCGCGCAGCGGTCTCGACCGTCAGCCCCGACCCGGACGGATCGGGGCAGCTGATGGCCTCGGTCGGGGTGACCATGGCGCGTCCCGAGGTGGATCCGGAGCTGGACGCCTGGGTGGCCGAGGTGGACGCCGCGCTCTACGCGGCCAAGAACGCGGGCAAGAACCGTGTCTCGGTGGCCCCGTCGCTCAGGTCCGAGATGTTTGCCGCCCTGGTCGCGGCCGGGCAGGCCGACGCGACGCACGGCCCCCCCTGACTTTCGCGCAGGTCCTGCTAGAGTGATCGCGCAAGCAGGAGCCGGACGATGAACGCGAACCAGATCATCAACATGATCGTCAAGATGTTCATGCGACGCGCGATCAATCGCGGCGTGAACTCGGGGATGAAAGCGCTGCAAAAGCGCGGCCAGGGCCAGGACGGCCCAGGTGACGGGCAGGGGCAAGGCCAGGGCCGGCGGCCCGGCGGGCAGGGTCCGAATGCCGAGCAGCGCCAGGCCCGCGAGGCGCGGCGCAAGGCCCGGATGGCCATGCGCGCGGCGCGGCGGATCGGGCGGATGTAGGCCTCAGGCGCGGAAGTGCTTGGCCAGTTTCAGCCCCTGGCCCTGGTAGTTCGACTTCAGATCCGCGCCGTAAAGCATCTGCGGCACCTCGGCCATGCGCTCGTAGACCAGCCGGCCGACGACCTGCCCGTGTTCGAGCACGAAGGGCGCCTCGTGGCAGCGCACCTCGAGCACCCCGCGCGATCCCGTGCCGCCCGCCGCGTCATGGCCGAAGCCGGGGTCGAAAAAGCCCGCGTAATGCACCCGGAACTCGCCCACCATGGCCAGGTAAGGCGCCATCTCTGCCGCATAGGCGGGCGGGATATGCACCGCCTCGCGGCTGACGAGGATATAGAAGGCGCCGGGGTCGAGGATGATCTGGCCGCGATCGGTGCGGATGTCTTCCCAGAACTCGGCCGGGTCGTAATGCCCGATCCAGTCGAGGTCGATCACCCCGGTATGCGGTTTGGCGCGGTATCCGACCAGCGTGCCCGACGCGGGCTTCAGGTCGACCGAAAAGCCAAGCCCGTCGCTGATGACCGCCTCACCATCGACCAGCGGGGTTTCGGCATGCAAAGCGCGTAGTTCCTCGTCGCGCAGAACGGCCTGGCCGGCGCGGAAGCGAACCTGGTTCAGCCGCATGCCGGGCCGCACCAGAACGGAAAAGCTGCGCGGGCAGATCTCGGCGTAAAGCGGGCCAGTGTAGCCCGCCGAGATGCGGTCGAATTCGGTCCCGCCATCGGTGATCGTGCGCGTCAGCAGGTCGAGCCGCCCGGTCGAGCTTTTGGCGTTGGCGACCGCCTGGATGCCTTCGGGCAGGGCGAGGCTCTCCATCAGCGGGACGACGTAGACGCAGCCCTTTTCCAGCACGGCGCCTTCGGACAGGTCCACGCGGTGCATCTCGAACTCGGCCAGGCGATCCGCCACGGTGCGGCCTTCGCCCGCGAGGAAGGACGCGCGCACCCGCCAGGCGGTCGTGCCCAGCCGCAGGTCAAGGCTCGCCGGTTGCACCTGTTCGGGAGTGATCGCAGGGCTGGCCACGATCTCGCCATCGGCGATCATCTGCTGCACTTGCTGGCTTGCCAGGACGCCGGCCATGATGATCCCTCCCACGTCGCGCGCGGATCGCGCCAATGAAACGCCCGCCGCACCGGGGTCGGTGGGCGGGCGGAAAACTCTTGGTCGGGCTAGCAGGACTCGAACCTGCGACCTTCCGTCCCCCAGACGGACGCGCTACCAGGCTGCGCTATAGCCCGACTTGTCCGGGGTATTTGTCGCATTCCGGCGCCAACCGCAAGGGGCTTTTTTGACAAATTCAGAGCTGGTCCAGCTGCGCGCGCAGCCGGTCCAGAAGCGGCCCGATCTCGCGTGCCTGCGCCGGGGTCAGGGCCGTCACGCGCCCAAGCAGCGACAGGGGCGAGGGTGCGGCGGCCGCCTCTTCCAGCGCGGCCTCGGGGTCGGGATCGGCGGGGATCTCCTGGCCCAGCGGGACAGGCGCCGGCTCCGGTTCGGGTTCCGGGCCCGGTTCGGCGGTCGGCAGATCGGGCGCCGGGTCGCGGTCGAGGACGGCCGGGGCGCTGTCGCCTTCATTCGGCGCGGGGAGGGCCGGTTGGGCGGCGGTCTCTGCCTCGGGTTCGGCATCGAGGTCGCTGACAGGCCCGGCGACCGGGGTGTCGATCTCGGCCGATTGCGGCGCGTCTTCGGCGAGGGCGGCAAGGCCATCGGCATCCGGCTCGGACGGGACCGGCGCCGGGGGTTCGTTGTCGCTGTCGGTCGGCGGGGTCTCTGGTGCCCGGCTGAGGAAGGCCGGCAGCGCCCCGGTCTCGGGCATGTCCTCTGGCGCCATGGCGGGCAGGTCATCCGCCTCCGGCGCCTCGTCGGCGCGGTCCGCGACCGGGTCATCCGCTGCGGACAGAGTTTGGTCGGCCTGCGGCGCGACGTCCGACGAGCCGGCGGCGATCCCGTCGATCGCGGTCATTGGCTCGGCCGCGGGCGCCTCTGCCACGTTGGTCTCCAGTGGCGCGACGAAGTCGGTGTCGCGCGGGGTGAAGGCCCCCGCGTCGGATGGTGCCGGCGGCTCCTGGGGCAATTCGATGCCCGTCTCGGGCAGGTCGTCCGGTGTGGGCTCGACCGCGTCCGGGATCTCGGGCGTTGCCGCCACCTCGGGCATCGGCGCATCGGACACGGCCGGCGTGGTCGCTTCCGGCAGGTCGGGCCCGGGCGCGTCCGCCTCTGCGGTTTCCGAATGGCTCGGTTGCTCAGGCTCTTCGGCATCGTCGTCGAGGCTGAGGCCGATTCCGCCGGCCATGGCGCCCCAATCCGCGGCCTCGCCGGGCGCGTCGTCGGCGGCCGCGGCCACGGGCGTCTCGCCGGACTCGGACGGGTCCACCGCAGGAACGGCGGCAAAGAAGGGCGGCGGAGCAGGCGGCGCCTCGTCTGCCATGCCCCCGGTCACGGTATCCGTGGCGCTTTCGGCCGGTTCAGCCGGCTCGTCCTCGGCCGTTTGGGGCGGGGCCTCCGCCTGGGCGCCCGGCATGTCGAGCATGGAAAAGGCGGTCTCGTCCTCGACCGGTTCTTCCGTCGCCTCGGCGCTGGCCAGGGCATCTTCCTCTGCGTCGCTGTCCATCATCGCGACCAGGTCGAGCGGCGGCATGGCCTTGGCTGCGGGCTGGGTTTCCTCTGCGCCTGCCTCGGTCTGCGTCTCGGGCGCGATCCGCGACTCGGGCAGCGCGAGGTCGACGTCAGCCGGCACGGGGTCGGGATCCGTCGCCTGCTCCGGCCCAGCTGTTGCGGCGGGGGTGTCCTCCTCGGGCTCGGCCACTTCTGGTGTCTCTACCAGCTCGGCCTCGGGCACGTGCTCCTGCGCGACCGGATCGGAGGGCTTGAAGGCCACCACTTCGCCGCGCGGTTCGTCCTCGGCCAGGGGTGTCACGTCGATCGGGGTCACGTCATCGAGGCCGTCGGCGAGGTAGCCGTCAAGCGGCCGGGACAGGGACGAGACATGCTTGACGCCACGTTCGCGCAGCACCTTCTGCACGCCCTTGATCGTCATGCCGTCATCATGCAGCAGCGTCTTGATCCCGCCGATCAGCACCATGTCCTGCGGGCGGTAATAGCGCCGCCCGCCGGCGCGCTTGACCGGCTTGATCTGGGTGAACTTGCTCTCCCAGAAGCGCAGGACGTGCGCGGGCACGTCCAGCCACTCGGCCACTTCACTGATCGTGCGGAATGCCTGGGCACTCTTGCTCATGCCTGCCGGGTCCACTTGTCTTGACGGCCGGTCCCGGGGGATCAGCTCTTGTTGCCCGCGGCCACGCGCTCCTTCATCAGATGCGAAGGGCGGAAGGTCAGGACCCGGCGCGGGTTGATCGGGACCTCCTGACCGGTCTTGGGGTTGCGGCCGACGCGGGCCGCCTTGTCGCGTACGGAGAATGTCCCGAAGGACGAGATCTTGACCTGCTCGCCAGCGACCAGGGAATCGGACATGTGCTGCAACACGCTTTCGACCAGATCCGCCGATTCATTGCGCGACAGCCCGACCTCGCGGAACACGGCTTCGCTGAGGTCCATACGTGTTAGCGTCTTCCCGGACATTCGATCCATCCCCCTGGCTCTTTTCTCGCGAGAATGTGACAAGGGCATTCCCAAGTCAACATCAATGACTTGGACAATCCACTTCACGTGAGGCCGGGGGCGGTTTCCCGCAAGGCTTCGCCTATTGGGCGAATCCTACCAGCGCAGCACCACCGCGCCCCAGGCAAGACCGCCGCCGATCGCCTCGGTCACGATCAGGTCGCCCTCGCGCAGCTGGCCGCGCGACTTGGCCACCGACAGGGCCAGCGGGATCGACGCGGCCGAGGTGTTGCCGTGGTCCTGGACCGTCACGACGACCTTGTCCATCGGCAGGCCCAGCTTTTTCGCGGTGCCCTCGATGATGCGGATATTGGCCTGGTGCGGCACGATCCAGTCGAGGTCGTCGTGCCCCAGCCCGGCCTTGTCCAGCGCGCGGGTCGCAGTTTCGGCCAGCTTGACGACAGCGTGGCGGAACACCTGGTTGCCTTGCATCCGCAGGTAACCGGTGTTCTGGGTCGACACGCCCCCGTCCACGTAAAGCAGGTCGCGATACCGCCCGTCGCTGTTGAGGTCCGAGGACAAGATTCCCCGGTCATGCGATGTGCCGGTGCCCTGCCGCGCCTCGAGCACCACGGCCCCGGCGCCATCGCCGAAGAGCACGCAGGTCGACCGATCCGTCCAGTCCATGATCCGGCTGAAGGTCTCGGCCCCGATCACGATCACGCGGCTGGCCTGTTCGCTGACGATCAGCGCATTGGCCTGGGCGAGGGCAAAGACGAAACCGGCGCAGACCGCCTGCACGTCGAAGGCAAAGCCCGAGGTCATGCCCAGCTTGTCCTGCACCATGGTCGCGGCGGACGGAAAGGTCAGGTCGGCGGTCGAGGTGGCGACGATCACGGCGTCGATCTGGTCGGCGCGCAGCTCGGCATCGGCCAGCGCGGCGCGCGCGGCGGCGGCGGCCATGTCGGACGTGGTCTCGCCCTCGGCGGCGAAATGGCGCCGTTCGATCCCGGACCGGCTGCGAATCCATTCGTCGGTGGTGTCGAGCGAGGCTTCGAACTCGGAATTCGGGACGACGCGTGCGGGCAGGTAGTGCCCGACGCCCCTGACAACGGCGCGCAGTTTCATGATTCCCCTTCTTCCCGCTCTTCCGCGGAAGCTTCGCCATGGTGGGCAAGCTCGACCGCGGATGCAACCCGGGCCGCCAGTTTCTCGCGGAACCCCGATCGGGCGAGGTCATGCGCCAGTTTCACGGCCGCCGCAACGCCCATCGCGTCCGCGCCGCCATGGCTTTTCACGACCGTGCCGTTGAGGCCCAGGAAGACCCCTCCGTTCACGCGGCGCGGGTCGATCCGCTTGCGAAAGCGGTTGAGCGAGGTATAGGCCAGCAGCGCCGCGAGCCGCGACAGGGGCGAGAACTTGAACGCCTCGCGCAGCTGGTCGCCGATCATGGTGGCAGTGCCTTCACCGGTCTTGATCGCCACGTTGCCGGTAAAGCCGTCGGTGACGATCACGTCCACCTTGTCGCTGGCGATATCGCTGCCCTCGACAAAGCCGACATAGTCGAAATTGGCCGGGCCCGCGACCTTGGGGATCAGCCCATGGGCGATCTTCAGCTCGGCCCGGCCCTTGTGTTCCTCGGTCCCGACGTTCAGCAGGCCCACGCGCGGCCGGGTGAGCCCCAGCCCGTTGCGCGCGTAGGAGGCGCCCATCAGCGCGTATTGCAGAAGGTCGGTTTCATCGGCGCGGATGTCGGCGCCGACGTCCAGCATGACGTTGAAGCCTTGCGGGTTGCGCGAGGGCCAGAGCACCGCGATGGCGGGCCGCGTCACGCCCGGCAGGCGGCGCAGGCGGACCATCGATACGGCCATGAGCGCGCCGGTATTGCCGCAGCTGACGCAGACCTCGGCCTCTCCGTCGCGCACCGAATCGATGGCGCGCCACATGGAGGTGTCGCGCCCGTGCCGCATGATGTGGCTGGGCTTGTCGGTCATCTTGACCACATCCGCCACGTCGCGGATGTCGATGCGCCCCTCGAGGCCGCGCTTGGCCACCAGCGGTTCAAGCTGCGCGGCCGGGCCGTGCAGGATGAACCGGGGGCCGGGCGCCTCGGAGGCGAAACGCGCAATGCCGGCGACCACGGTCGCCGGCCCACGATCGCCACCCATGGCGTCGATGCTGATGACGGGATGCCCGCCGTTATCCGGTGTCTGGTCTGTCAGACTGGACATGATCGGGCATCAAACAGCGGCTTATGCCGCGTCTTCGTCCAGGTCGATCTCGTCGGCCTGCGCAATCACTTCGCGATCCGCGTAATGGCCGCAGGACGGGCACACATGGTGCGGACGCTTGAGCTCGCCACAGTTGGAGCACTCGTTCGGGTTCGCCCCGGACAGCGCATCATGAGCGCGGCGATTGTTGCGGCGCGACTTGGAAACCTTGTTCTGCTGGACAGCCATGTCTCAACCTCGGTGTTACGCGGGGCAGGTAGGCCGACCCCTGATGTTTCATATCCTGAAGGCGCACATATTCCGTAACGTGCCCACCTTACAAGAGCGAATTCTGATGGAGGCGCGAAAATAGAAAAACACCGCCGCTTTGCAAGTGATTCCTTGGGGCAGGGCGCGTCAGCCCCGTTCACCCCTTGTCGCCGCCGTCCAGCTTGTCGCGCAAGGCGGCAAGCCCGGCAAAGGGTTTGACGTCGTCGTCGGACATCGCCGCCTTGCCCGGCTCGGTGAAGGTCGCGTCGTCCAGCGCCGCGCCATCGGCCCGCGGATAGGGCGGCAGGGCCAGGGCCAGCGCCTCGATCATCGCCGCCTCGATGTCGATCTCGGCGCCCAGCGGCTCGAGCGTATCGTCCTCGGGCATCTCGACCTCGTCCGCGTCGCCCGGATCGGGCATGTCGCGGGTGTAACGCCGCGTCACGTCTTCCTCGATCCGCGTGGTCACGGGGATCAGGCTCACGACGCAGGGCTGCACCACCGTGGCGCCAAGATGCGCCTCGAGCTGCCAGTCGCGCTTGCCCGCGGGGCTGAGGCGGCCGGCAAAGTTCAGCTTGCGCAGGTCCGACAGGCCCAGCTCGGCCGCGATGGCCTTGAGCCTGTCCGCCCCTGGGCGCAACGCGATCTCGCGCGGGCGGTTGTCTGCCAGGTCCGAGGTCCTGATCGGTTTCATGTCGCTCGACATCCCGGCGTCCTTTCTTGATCCCATGGTCATCCTTCTGTAATCGGGATAAAAGCCGGACACGGCCAAGATCAAGGGGGCGGGAGTGCAAGCGATGAAGACCGGGCTGCGGGCTGCGATCCTGGCAAGCACGATTCTGGCGCTGTCCGCCTGTACGGCACAGTATCGGAACCACGGCTATATCCCGTCCGAGGATGACCTCGCCAACGTGATCGTCGGCGTGGACAGCCGCGACAGCGTGACCGAGACGATCGGCGCGCCCACGACGCAAAGTTTCATCGACGAGAGCGGCTATTACTACGTGCGCTCCCGCGTGCGTCATTTCGGAATGCTCGAGCCCGAGGTGATCAACCGCGAGATCGTCGCCATCACCTTCGATTCGGCCGGCACGGTGCAGAACATCGAACGCTTCGGGCTGGAAGACGGCCGCGTCGTCACCCTGTCGCGCCGCGTCACGCCGGTGCCGGGGGGCAGCCCGAGCTTCCTCAAGAAGATCCTGTCGGCCCTCGGCGGCTTCGATCCCGCCTCGGCGCTCAGCGGCAACTGATCCCGGCGAGCGCCGCGGGGGCGTCACGCCTTCGACACGCTTGCACGGCAATTTGCCCGCGACGTATCCTGCGGGCAGAGGTGCCATGATGGTCCAGCCGTTCGAAAAGGGGCGCTACCGGGCGCGGGCTGCCAGCGGCGCGGCCGACCTGGCCGCCTGCCGGGCGCTCAGGGCGCGTGCCTTCGGACATGAAAGCGACGGCGACGCCTTCGACGCGCGCTGCACCCATGTGCTGGTCGAAGAGATCGCAGGCGGGCGCCTGGTCTGTTGCTACCGCATCCTGCCGCTGGACGCCGGATGCATCGGCGACAGCTATGCCGCGCAATATTACGAGCTATCGGCGCTGTCCGATTTCCCGGGCCGGATGGTCGAGATGGGGCGATTCTGCCTTGATCCTTTCGTGCATGATCCCGACGTGCTGCGCATCGCATGGGCCGCGCTGACCCGCTACGTGGACGGAAACGGCGTCGGGCTGCTCTTTGGCTGCGCCTCGTTCCAGGGGGTGGACAAGGACCGCTACCTCGACGCGTTCGCCATGCTGCGGGCGCGGCACCTGGCGCCGACGCGATGGCTGCCCCGCGTGAAGGCGGGCGAGGTCTTTCGCTATGCCGCGCGGCTGCGGCGCAAGCCGGATGCGCGGCGCGCGATGCGGGTGATGCCGCCGCTCCTGAAGACCTACCTGATGATGGGTGGCTGGGTCAGCGACCACGCGGTGGTGGACCGCGACATGAACACGCTGCACGTCTTCACCGGGGTCGAGATCGGCGCCATCCCGGCCGCGCGCAAGCGCCTGTTGCGGGCCGTGGCCGGCCCTGCCTGATCCCATTGTGCGCCTGCGGCGCGCCGGTTTGTCAGGTATGGGGGCGCTGCCCCCGTCGCCTGCGGCGACTCCCCCGGAGTTTAATGGCAAGATGAAGGGGATCCGGGACACTGCTTTCATTATTCCTCAAATACTCCCGCCGGAGGCATCCTTTGCCGGTGTCGAAGCCGGGGGCCGACCCCTCGCGCCGGAGGCGCGGCACCAGGCCAAGCGAGGGGCCAGCCCCTCGCATTCCCCGGGATATTTATGGAAAGGTGAATGGGAGGGGCGCCGCGCAGGATTGACGGGGGCGCGGGCTGGGCTTAGCTGGCGCCCATGGCACGCGCACCTCTCCTCCAGCTTTCCGACCTGTCGCTGACCTTTGGCGGCGATCCCCTGTTCTCCGGCATCGACCTGGTCATCGGCGAGGGCGACCGCCTGGTCCTTGTCGGCCGCAATGGCTCGGGCAAGTCGACCTTGATGAAGGTGCTGGCGGGGCTGGTCGAACAGGATGCAGGGAGCCGGGTCGTCTCACCTGGCTGCAAGGTGAGCTACATGCAGCAAGACCCTGACTTGTCGGGGTTTTCGACGCTGGGCGAATTTGCGAGTTCCGAGCTGGACCTGGGCGAGATGTACAAGGTCGAACGCGCGGCCGAGGGGCTGCGCTTTGACCCGGACCGGCCGGTCGAGACCGCCTCGGGCGGAGAGCGGCGGCGCGCGGCGCTGGCCAAGCTGATGGCAGAAGAGCCCGAGCTGATGCTGCTGGACGAGCCGACCAACCACCTCGACATCAGCGCGATCCGCTGGCTGGAAAGCGAGCTGAAGGCGACGCGGGCGGCCTATGTGCTGATTTCGCACGACCGGGCGTTCCTGAATGAGCTGACGCGCGCAACCCTCTGGCTGGACAGGGGAAACCTGCGACGAGCCGAGGTGGGATTCAAGGGGTTCGAGGCCTGGCGCGACAAGATCTGGGAGGAGGAGGATTCCGCTCGGCACAAGATGGATCGCAAGATCAAGGCCGAGGCCCGCTGGGCGGTCGAGGGAATCAGCGCGCGGCGCAAGCGCAACCAGGGCCGGGTGCGCGCCTTGCAGGACCTGCGGCAGGAACGGGCGGACATGATCCGGCGCCAGGGCACGGCCGCGATGGCGCTGGATTCGGGTCCGAAGTCCGGCAAGAAGGTGATCGAAGCGGTCGGCCTGTCAAAGGCTTACGGCGACAAGCTGATCCTGCGGGATTTCTCGGTCACGGTGCAGCGTGGCGACCGGGTGGCCTTTGTCGGGCCAAACGGCGTGGGCAAGACCACGCTGCTGAAAATGCTGACCGGAGAGGAAGCGCCCGACAGCGGCACGGTCAAGCTGGGTACGAACCTGCAGATGGCGGTGTTCGACCAGGCGCGGGCGCGGCTCGATCCGGAGGCGACCCTGTGGGAAAGCCTGATCGGCGATCCCGAGATGCGGGTGTCGGGCCAGGCGGACCAGGTGATGGTGCGCGGCCAGCCCAAGCACGTGGTCGGTTACCTCAAGGAATTCCTGTTCGACGAGGCGCAGGCGCGGGCGCCGGTCCGCTCGCTGTCGGGCGGAGAGAAGGCGCGGCTGCTGCTGGCGCGGATCATGGCGCGGGAATCCAACCTGCTGGTACTGGACGAACCGACCAACGACCTGGACGTCGAGACGCTGGACCTGCTACAGGAACTGCTTGATTCCTACGACGGCACCGTGCTGCTGGTCAGCCACGACCGGGATTTCCTGGACCGCGTGGCGACCATGAGCATCGCGATGGAAGGCGATGGCAAGGCCACGCTTTATGCCGGCGGCTGGAGCGATTACCAGGCGCAGCGTGGAGGTGAAACCTCAGGGTCGGCCGACAAGGCACAGAAAGACAAGGATAAACCGGCGCCGAAACCCGAGAAGACCAAGGGCAAGGGCCTCAGCTTTACCGAAAAGCACCGGCTGGAAGAACTCCCCGCCGTGATCGAACGACTGGAGGCCGAGATCGCCAAGCTGGAGCAATTGCTGTCGGATGGCGACCTCTTTACCCGCGAGCCGGTCAAGTTCAGGAAGGCGACCGAAGCGTTGAGCGAGCGGCAGCAGAAGCTGGCCGAGGCCGAGGAAGAATGGCTGACGCTCGAGGAAAAGGCGGAAAGCGCCTGATTCCAGGCGCTTGCGCGGCGGTCCTCACCACCGCCAGCGGCGACGAACGACGTTCATGATGACCACGTTGATGATGATCCTGTAGACGTGGTGCGCGATCACCAGCGCCGGGCTGGTGGCGAGCGAGATGGCGATCAGCCCCATCTCGGTCACGCCGCCCGGGGCGTAGGCGACCAAAAGCACGTCGATCGGCAGGCCGCCCATGCGGTTCAGCACCCAGGCGAAGGCCAGGCCCACGCCCAACATCATCGCGGTCGAGGCGAGCGCCAGCCAGACCCCCCGTGCCAGTTGCCGACCCGACAGCTCGTGAAACCGCGAGCCGAGCGCGGAGCCGATCACCACCTGCGCGGCCACCAGCGCCCAGACCGGCATGGCAAGCGACGGGATCGGCAGGAAGTTCAGCACCGCCGCCGCCACGAGCGGTCCCAGCAGGTGGCCGGCGGGCAGGCGCAGGCGCGTTCCGGCCCATTGGCCAAGCGCGCCGACGGGGATCAGCACTGCCAGCGTGGCCCAGAGCGGCAGGTCCGAGCTGGGCAGCTGGTTCGACAGGCCGGCGGCGCTGCCGACCGGGTGGCCTTCGTACCAGGACATGCCGAAGGGCACGAGCGTGATCACGACGGTGATGCGCAGGAATTGCTGGAGCGCGAGGATACGGGAATCGGCGCCTGATTCCTCTCCGAAGGCGATGGCCTCGACCAGTCCACCGGGCGCGCCGGCAAAGAAGGCGGTCGGCTTGTCAAAGCCTGCCACGCGGGTAAACAGGAGGTAGTTCAGCGCCATGATGAGCGGCACGAACAGCGTCAGCGCCGCCAGCGACCAGGCGATCGTCGGGATCTGGCGGAAGAGTTCCGGGTGGACCTGCAGCCCGATCACCATGCCGATCACCGCGATGAAGATGTTGCGGAAATCGTTGGGGTACTTGTACCCGTCCGGCACCGAGGCCGGAACGAAGCGTACGGTCAGCGTGGTCAGCACCAGGCTGCCGGTCAGCCAGGGCATCGGCAGGTGCACCAGAGCGGCGAGGAAGCCGCCGATGGTTCCGATGACGACGAGGAGGGCGGTGGGAAGCGTTGTCTTTTGCATGTCTCAGCGGTTCTGGCGCCAAAGGATGATCCCGCCCGCCGCGACGACCAGCAGGACGCCGGGAAACAGCGTCTCGATCGGCGCCTCGCCGAAAAAGATGTAGCCGAGGGCAAAGGAGGTGAGGATGCCGAGGTAGCCGAAGGGCGCGAGCACCGCGGGCGTGGTCAGCCGATAGGCCAGCATCATCAGCAGCACGGCGCTGCCGCCGAGCATGGCCATGGCAAAGATGGCAGCTGCGTCCCAGCCGCTCTGGATCGGCGAGAAATCGGTGGTGACGGCGGCCAGCAGGATGGCCCCGATCCCCGAGGCACCGGCGGAATATAGGTAGATCAGCGCGTTCGAAGCATCGTCGTCGAAATGGCGCATGGTGACGGCGGAATAGGCGTAGCAGACCGCCGCCGCGATGGGCATGAGCGCGTAGGGCGAAAACGCCTCGGCCCCCGGGCGCAGGATCAGAAGCACGCCGACAAAGCCGACGCCGATAGCCGTCCAGCGCCAGGGCCCGACCCGGTCGCCGAAGATAACGATGCCCAGCAGGACCGAGAACAGCGCGTTAGTCTGGGCGAGCGAGGCGATGGTCGCCAGCTCGAGATAGCCCAGGGCCGCGTACCAGAAGATCTGCGCGACGGCGACGACGATGCCGCGCACCACCGCCAGCCGCCATTGCCGCAGCTTCAGCCGCGAGCCGCGCAGGCGCAACTCTCCGGTGTAAAGCATCAGCATGACCGAGGGCAGCACGCCCAGCACGTTGCGATAGGCGGCCAGTTCCTGCGGGGCGTAGCGCGGGATCAGCATCTTGACCAGCACCCCCATCAGGTCGAACCCGATCAGCGCGCCAAGGATCAGCCCGATCGCAAGCATGGCGTTGCGCCGCTCGGAGGGCGGGCTGGGCGGTGTCTCGGGCGCCGGGGTGGCGGGCGTGATCGGCTGAGTCATGCCTTTTCGCTAGCCGGGCGCGCGACCGGATGCCAGTGGAAAAAGCTGCGCGGTGCATGTATTTCCGCAGGGTAGCGTGCGAAAACGCTCAGCAGCCAGCGCACCGGTCGAAAGGGGGGAGAGCTGGAGCGGGTAACGGGAATCGAACCCGTAACCAGAGCTTGGGAAGCTCGTGTGATACCTTTTCACCATACCCGCGCCGTGCGCAGGGAGGTAGCCGCGCAGGCCCGCCGCGTCAAGGGGGATCACGCCTGTGGCGGCAGATTGGGCGGGTCGTAATCCCGCGCCTCTTTCCGGTGATAGACGGTTGGATGGATGCCATGCCCCGCCGGCACCTTGCGCGGCTCGGACCGGGGAATGTACCAGTTCCAGAAGGCCTTGCGGTCATCCTCCATCCGGCTGACCGACTGCGGGATCCACTCGGCCAGGCTCCAGGCCCGCGACATGGAATCGTGATCCGGCGCCTTAGCGGCGATGGACATCTCAAGTGTGGGACCGCCGGGCGCGTCCTCGTGCATCGCCGCCATGGCCGTGCGGAACGAACGGCGCATGCGGATGCCGAAATCCGGGGCAGGGCGGTCCGAGCCGTCGGGCATGGGCTTGACCAGGCCAAGGCCGGCGTCTTCCTCCCAGGCCTGCCGGTCCAGCTCGGCCAGCCGCTCCAGCATCCAGGTCAGGGTGATGCGGCCCAGCCCCTCGTCCGTCTCGTCCGAGCTGCCGCCGATGTCAGAATGGTAGCCGGCGAACCAGGTCTGGTCGACGAACTGCGTGCGTTTCTGTGCATTGCCAAAGCGGTTGCCGTGGTAGGTGCCGTCGCCCTCCCAGGGCAGGCCCCGGAACATGCAGCGCTTTTCGTCCAGCGCCTGGGCATGCAGCACGATCCGCACCGAAGGGTTTTCCCGCACATGCAAATGGCTGCCGTATGTCACGATGGCGCCGGTCTTGAAGAAGGTCGAGACGGGTTTCGAGAAATCCAGCATCGAGGCCACGGTGTCGAAGAGGCACAGCGACCGGATCGGCGTGATCACCGGCTGAAGGATATCGGCAAAGCGGCGCAGGTTCTCATAGACCTTGTCGTCCGAACCCATCTCGACCTTGCGGTCGAGTATGTCGCGATAGGCCATGAAGACCTTGGTCAGAAGGTGCAGCTGCTCGGGCCGGACCAGCCCGAAATCGTGGAGGAACGCGGCAAAGACCCGCGCGGCATAGGCGCCGCGAGAAAAGCCGATGACGTGGATGTGGTCATCCTCGCCATGGATGTCGCCGGCCTTGATCTCGGGGAAGGCCGCGTCGACCTCGTCCTGCGGCTTGCCCAGGGCCAGCGCCTCGCGCCGCATCGTTTCGCGCCAGGATCGGTAGTCGCGCTGCTTCTGCCGCGCGTCCGTATAGGTGCGGGCAAGGAAGCGATAGGCATCAAGCACGTCATCCTCGAGCCCTTCGCCGCGCATCAGGCCTTGAAAGCTGCGAAAGGCCTGGGCCTTCTTGTCGACCGCCAGCCTGGGGTCGTGGATCGTGCCGACGCCGGGCTGGTAGAAACAGAACTGGTCCTGCGGCAGGCCGACGGGTTTGACCTTGTCCACGCCCTGGTAGATCCGCAGCACGTTGGTGATGCCGGCCTCGATCTCGTTGCCGGTGCCGTCGAAACAGATAACGATCTTGCGCGCGCGCAGCAGCTCTTCTGTCATGGTTCACCCCTGTCGTCCCCTTATGGGCGAAAGGATGCCCGCATTCCGCGCAGAACCCAAGTCCGGATTTCCCGGCCTCCGGGGCGGCGTGAACGCGGTTCAGTGCTTTAGCGGATGACGATTTCGTCCGAACGGACCAGGCCGAGGATGTCGCGCGCCTGTTCGTCCAGGAGGTCGAGGTCGAGAAAATCGTCTGACAGGCGCCGGGTCAGGTTCTCCATCCGATCGACCTCGGCGTTCAGCGCGGCCAGCTCGGCGCGCAGCGTGTCGCGTTCCTGCGTGATCTCGGCCCGGCGGAACAGCCCGTAATCCCCCTGCACCGCGGCAAAGGTGAAATAGGTCGCCAGGGCAAGCGCCACGGCGAAAAACGCGAAGGTCCCAAGCGGTGCGCGGGCAAGGTGGGTGGTCATGCTCTGCCTCTTCCCCGGGGTCTGTCGCCCCTTTGTTTGGCCACTATGCCACAGCCGTGCGCGGGGGAAAGCCTGAATGCGCGCCACCCGACGCGGCGTTGTCTTTGTGCCACGGGGCAAGGGGCGTTAGCGTCAGTGCGAGTCAGAGGGAGTCCGCCGATGTTGCCGCCCGACGCGCATCTTGCGAGCCACGAAGTCGAGAATCAGCCGCTTCCGCGTGGGGCGCGCGATCTTTGGGCCGACGATACCGCCTTGCGCCACTGGTCGGGGGCCATGGGCGCGCGCGAGGCGGCGCTGGCGGCGGCCGGGGCTGCGTTCGGCACCGACGAGGCGCTTGAATGGGCCAACGAGGCCCGGCGCGATCCGCCGCGTCTGGACCTTTTCGACCGCACCGGCCGACGCCGCGACGAGGTGCGGTTCAATGCCGCCTACCACGAGCTGATGGCGCTGGGTCTGGGCCATGGATACGCCGCCTGCGCCTGGGACCGTGCGCCCGGAGGGCACGCGACCCATGCCGCGCTGGTCTACATGTTCGCGCAGCTCGAACCCGGTGTCTGCTGCCCGATGACCATGACCTATGCCGGCATCCCCGCGCTGCGGGCGGCCGGCTTCGGGGATTGGGCCGACAAGCTGGCCGTGCCCGCCTACGATCCCGCCATCGCGCCCCTCGCCGCCAAGCGGGCGGTGACGCTGGGCATGGCGATGACCGAGAAACAGGGCGGGTCCGACGTGCGCGCCAACACCACGCGGGCCGAGCCGGACGGCGAGGCCTGGCGGCTGACGGGCCACAAGTGGTTCTGCTCGGCCCCCATGTCCGACGGGTTCCTGACGCTGGCGCAGGGCCCAGGCGGGCTGACCTGTTTCCTGGTCCCGCGCTGGCTCGAGGGGGGGCGCAACGCGCTGCGCATCCAGCGGCTGAAGGACAAGCTGGGCAATCATGCCAATGCCTCCTCCGAGATCGAGTACCACGACACGCTGTCCTGGCAGGTCGGTGCGCCCGGGCAGGGGGTGCGGACTATCATCGAGATGGTGCACCACACGCGGCTTGACACGGCTCTGGCGCCCGCGGGGCTGATGCGCGCGGCGATTGCCGAGGCGCATTGGTGGGTCTCGGGCCGGTCGGCCTTCCAGCGCCGGCTGATCGACCAGCCGCTCATGCGCGCCGTGCTTGCCGACCTAGCGCTCGATGCCGAGGCGGCGCTGGCGCTCGGCATGATCTCGGCCCGCGCCTATGACGGCACCACCGTGGCCGACGCCGCCTTTGCCCGGATCGCCGTGGCGCTGGCCAAGTACCTGAACAACAAGCGCTGCCCGGTGGTCTGCGTCGAGGCGATGGAATGCCTGGGCGGCATGGGCTATGTCGAGGAAACGCCGATGCCCATGCTTTACCGCGAGGCGCCGCTGAACGGGATCTGGGAAGGCTCGGGCAACGTGATCTGCCTCGACATCATGCGGACCCTGGCGCGCGAACCGCTGGCGGGCGAGGTCCTTGCGTCCTTCCTGCAAGCGGCGACCGGGGCCGACCGCCGTTTCGATGCCGCGCTGGCCGCGCATCTGGCGCGCTGGCCCGGCCTGCCGCCCGAGTCCGAGGCGCGCTGGTTCGCCGAAAGCGCCGCCACGCTGCTGGCCGCCGCCGCGCTGATCCGTCATGGGGATGCGGCCGTGGCCGACGCCTATGCCGCAACGCGCCTCACCGGGCAGCGTGGCCAGGTTCCGGGCGCGCTGCCCGGCATGGATGTCGCGGCAATCCTCGATCGGTTATGACCGCAGGCCGATGTTGACCCAAGCCCCGCCGCGCGCCTAGGCTCGGAGCAGGGAGGCGCCCGAATGCCGAGATACCTGCTTTTGCTGCTTTGCCTTGCCGCCGCTCCGGCGCTGGCCGATGAAAAACCGGCCTCTGCGGCGCCGCTGCCCGGTGCGACCGCAGCGGGGCCGACCGCCACCGGCGCCTGGTCGCTCTCCGGCAGCAGCGCAGGCGGGTTCGAAGCCCGCACGGCGGATGGCGAGACCCGCCGCCCGAAGGCCACGGGCGAGACAAATCTGGGCGAGCCGCGCAGTTGCCCCGGCAAAGGCACCTGGCCCACCTGCTACTGACACATCCCCTGACGCGGACGTGACAACACGCGCCGTGACGGCCCTGCGGCTTTGGCCTAAAGACGATCCCATGTCCGGATTCGAGATCATCGACGCCTCGTTGCTGCCTGCCATGGCCATGGCCCTGCTCGCGGGGTTGATTTCCTTTGCCAGCCCCTGCGTGCTGCCCATCGTGCCGCCCTACATCGCCTACATGTCTGGCGTGTCGCTCAACGACCTGCAGGCGGGCAAGACGGCGCGGGCCATCCTGCCGGCGCTGTTCTTCGTGCTGGGCCTCTCGACGGTGTTCCTGCTGCTCGGGGCCGCGGCCTCGGCGCTTGGCACGGTCTTCCTGACCTACCAGGGCTGGTTCAACACCTTCGCCGGCGTGCTCGTCATGGTCTTCGGCGCGCATTTCGTCGGCGTCTACCGGATCGGCTTTCTCGACCGCGAGGCGCGGATGGACGCGGGCGACCGGGGCGGCTCGGCCTTTGGCGCCTACGTGCTGGGGCTCGCTTTCGCCTTTGGCTGGACGCCTTGCATCGGCCCGGTGCTGGGGGCGATCCTGTCCATGGCCGCCTCGGAAAGCTCGCTGACCCGCGGGACGGTCCTGCTGGGCGTCTATGCCATCGGGCTTGGCCTGCCGTTCCTCGCCGTCGCGGCCTTCCTGCCGCGCATGACCGGATTGATGGGATGGATGAAACGGCACATGGAGCGGATCGAGCGGATCATGGGCCTGTTGCTCTGGACCATCGGGCTCTTGATGCTGACGGGCGGATTCTCGGCCATGAGCTACTGGTTGCTAGAGACCTTCCCGGCGCTCGCCACCCTGGGCTGACCGCGTCTTGCGGATGTCACGCAGGCGAGGGGCCAGCCCCTCGCGCCGGAGGCCCGGCACCAAGACATGCGAGGGGCCAGCCCCTCGCGCCGGAGGCACGGCACCAGGACATGCGAGGGGCCAGCCCCTCGCGCCGGAGGCGCGGCACCAGGACATGCGAGGGGCCAGCCCCTCGCGCTCCCCGGAGTTTATTGGCAAGATGAATGAAGGATCCAGTCTTCATTGTGCCGATAAACTCCCGCCGGAGGCTCCCCTACTTGCCGCCTGCCCGGCATCTGCGGGTCTTACTTGCGCCGGAATTCTCGCCTAGACTGACCTCAAGCAAAGAGGCCTCGAGCATGGGCGACACGCAGGAAATCCGCAGGCGCCGGGTGTTCTACATCCCCGGCTACGATCCGATCCATCCGCGTCGGTACCGCGAGCTTTACCGCAAGGAGGGTGCCGCGCAGGCCGCGGTGTCGGGCTACGAGATCGCCTTGAGCCCCAAGCAAACCAAGGGCCCCTATGGCTGGCACGTCGAAGGGCGGATGGAAGGTGCCGAGGTGCAGGCCGATGTGGAGGTGCTGGTCTGGTCCGACATCGTGCGCGGCAGCATGGAGCAGGGGATCGCGGCCACCTATTGGCAGCTGGCGCGCACTGCCTGGACCTATATTGCGAGCGGCGCGCTGGGGCGGCTGATGAAGCTGCGCAAGGGGCCGGTGATCGCGGCCTTGTATCCGGTGGTCTTCCTGTTGGTGCAACTGGCGCTAGCGCTGTTGCTGGCCTGGGCGTTTGGCGCGCTACTGGGCTGGCTGGTCCACCCCTGGGCTGCCGTGCTGGGGCTGGCCGTCGTCTGGCCGGTGCTGGCGTGGTTCAAGAAGCAGGACGCCAAATTCCTTGCCTATTACCTGATGCATGACTACGCCTATTCGGCCGCGACCAGGGGTGCGAACCCGCCCGAGCTCGAGGCGCGGATGGCCGAGTTTGCGGACCGGATCGCCGAGGCGCTGACCAGTGACGCGGACGAGGTTCTGGTGGTCGGTCATTCCTCGGGCGCGCATATCGCGGTGTCGGTGCTGGCGGACCTGTCGCGGCAGGGGCGCATCCCGGCGGATGGCCCGACGCTCGGGTTTCTCACGCTGGGGCAGGTGGTGCCGATGGTCTCCTTCCTGCCGCTGGCCTGGCGGCTTCGGGCGGACCTTGCGTATCTCTCGACGCGGGACGCGCTCTTCTGGCTCGACGTCACTGCCCCGGGCGATGGCTGCGCCTTTGCGCTTTGCGATCCGGTGGCCGTCTCGGGCGTGGCGGGGCCGGAGCAGAAAGGCCCGCTGGTGATCTCGGCCGCCTTCACCCAGACGCTGAGCCCCGAGCAATGGGCCGCGCTGAAGCGGCGGTATTTCCGCCTGCATTTCCAGTATCTTTGCGCCTTCGACCGGCCGGGGGATTACGATTACTTCCGCATCACCGCCGGTCCGCTGTCGCTGCGCCGCCGGTTCGAAGGGCGCAATCCGACCCCGTCGCGCATCACCGCGCCGGTGAACAAGTTCACCTCGACCGCACCATGACGCCGCCCAAGCCTCCGTCGCGGCCCGACCGTGTATCCCTTTGGCGCTACGCGAAACTCTTCCGTGCCGATATCCTGTCAGCCCAGCCCGCGCGGCTGTACCGCGCCTGGATGGCCGAGTTCCGCACGCCCTTCTTCCGCTCCTACCTGCTGAACCAGCCCGAACTGGTACAGACGGTTCTCAAGGACCGCCCCGACGATTTCCCCAAGTCCGGCCGGATCGGAGAAGGGCTGCGGCCGTTGCTGGGCAATTCCGTCTTCCTGACAAATGGCGAGACCTGGAAGCGGCAGCGGCGGATCATCGACCCGGCCTTTGAAGGCGGGCGGCTCAAGGATACCTTTCCGGCCATGTGGGCCGCCGCGCTGAACTGCGTACAACGGCTGGAAGGCCAGACCGGCGCGCCGCTCGAGATCGAGGCAGAGACCAGCCATGCCGCCGCCGACGTGATCTTTCGCACGCTCTTCTCAATCCCGATCGAGCACGAGGTGGCGGCGCGGGTGTTCGACCGGTTCCGCAGCTACCAGCGCAGCCAGCCGATCCTGAACCTGGCGGCCTTTGTCCCCTTGCCGACCTGGATACCCCGGTTCTTCCGCCGCGACACCAAGTCCGCCGCGCGCGAGATCCGCGACCTCATCCGCACCTTGACCGAGGCGCGGATGCGCGAGATCACCGCCGGGACCGCGCCCGATGACCTGGCCACCAAGATCATGACCACCCGCGATCCGCAGACCGGCGAGACCTTTTCGACCGAGGAGATGGTCGACCAGGTGGCGATCTTCTTCCTCGCCGGGCACGAGACCAGCGCCTCGGCCCTGGCCTGGACGCTGTACCTCATGGCGATCTTCCCCGACTGGCAAGAGCGGCTGGCCGAGGAGGCGCGCGCGCTGGACGAGGGCCCCGAGTTCGGCGTCGTCTCGCGCCTGCGCCTGTCGCGCGACACCTTCCGCGAAGCGCTGCGGCTGTATCCGCCCGTGCCGATGATGGTGCGCGAGAATACCTGCCCGGAACGGTTCCGCGACCGCGACATCAAGCCCGGCGCGCAGATGGTGCTGAGCCCCTGGCACCTGCATCGTCACGAACGGCTTTGGGACCGGCCCGACGACTTCGACCCGGGCCGCTGGCAGACCGAGAACGGCAAGACCTGCGCGCGGCAAGCCTATATCCCGTTCTCGGCCGGCGCGCGGGTTTGCACCGGGGCCGGGTTCGCCATGGTCGAGGGGCCGCTGCTCTTGTCGATGATCCTGCGCCGGTTCCGGATCGAGCCCGTGGACGGGCGCACCCCCGTGCCCGTCGCGCACCTGACCGTTCGTTCGGAAAACGGTATCTGGCTTAGGCTTACGCCGCGTTCTTAAAGTTTTCGGATCCGCAGCCGGGTGATCCGGTTCTGCTTGCGTTCGGCCACCTCGAAGCGGAAGCCGTGGAAGGAGAACACCTGGCCCACGGTCGGAATCGTCTGCGCCTCGTGGATGACCAGGCCCGCGACGGTGTTCGCCTCTTCGTCCGGCAATTGCCAGTCGTTGGCGCGGTTCAGGTCGCGGATCGTCATGCCACCGTCGACCATGAAGCTGCCATCGGCCGCGGCACGCAACGCGCCCTCGTCGGTGGGGTCGAACTCGTCCGTGATCTCGCCCACGATCTCTTCGAGGATGTCCTCGAGCGTGATCATCCCCTGCAGCGCACCGTATTCATCTACCACCAGCGCGAAATGCGTGCGAATGCGCAGGAACTGCCGCATCTGGTCGTCAAGCGAGGTGGTGTCGGGCACGAAATAGGGCTTCATCGCCACCTGCAGGATATCGAATTTCTCCAGCGAATCCATGCGGCCCTCGTTGCTTTCGGCAAAGGCGTACATGGCGCGCAGCAGGTCCTTGGCGTGAATCACGCCGACGATGTTCTCGGGGTCGTCGCGAAAGAGAGGCAGGCGGGTGTGGTTGCTCTCGAGACATTGCTTGAGCAGGGCGGCGGGCTCCTCGTCGGCATCCAGCATCTCGATCTTGGAGCGGTGGAGCATGATTTCCTCGACCGTCCGGTCGCCCAGGTCCAGCGCGCCAAGGATGCGGTCGCGATCCTCCTTTTCCACCACGCCCTCGGAATGGCCGAGGTGCAGCGCGCCCACGATCTCTTCGCGGACGGCAAGGATGTGGCTGTCCGGGTCCGCGCGTACGCCGAAGATGCGCAGCACGCCGCGCACCAGCATGCGCACGGCCGAGACGACCGGGGAAAAGACCATGATGACGACGCGGATCACAGGGGCGACCCCGGCCGCGGCCTTTTCGGCATTGGTGATCGCGTAGGTCTTGGGCAGCACCTCGGCAAAGACCAGCACCAGCGCGGTCATGACCAGCGTCGCCAGCGCGACACCGCTGTCGCCAAGGATGCGGGTGAACAGCGCGGTGGCCAGCGAGGTGGCCAGGATGTTGACCAGGTTGTTGCCCAAGAGGACAGAGCCGATCAGGCGTTCATTGTCCTCGGTGATCTCGAGCGCGCTTTGAGCCCCGGAACTGCCCTTGTCGGCCTGGGTCCGCAGTTTCCCGCGCGAGGCGGCGGTCAGCGCGGTCTCGCTGCCCGAAAAGAACCCGGACAGGACCAGCAGAAAGATGATCGCCCCGGCCGTGATCCAGAAGGCGGCATCCAGCGTTGTCGTCGGTTCCATTTCGGTCGGTATCCCTTGGCCTGATGGGCCGGTTATGGGCATCCCCCCGGGATCGTTCAAGGGGCACGTTGGGGACGGGCGCCGGCAAGGCAAGTGAGGTCACGCATGAGCACCGCCCGGCAAGTGCTTGGCGGGCTGGGGCTTTCAACGCTCTTCCGCCTCGCCTTCGCGGGCAAGCGGGTGGTGGGTCAGCACCAATTCGCGCAGACGGGCGTCAAGCACGTGGGTATAGATCTCGGTCGTGCCGACGTCGGCATGGCCCAGAAGCGTCTGGATCGCGCGCAGGTCGGCGCCGTGGGCCAGCAGGTGCGTGGCGAAGGCATGGCGCAGCGTGTGTGGCGTCACTTTTTCAGGCGACACGCCAGCTTCGACCGCGAACTCCTTGATCAGCATGTAGAAGGCGTGGCGCGTGAGGTGCCCGCCCTTGCCGTGGGACGGAAACAGGAACCGCGACGGCGGCTTGCCCTTGGCGCGGGCGGCCTCTTCGGCCGCGTCGCGATGCTGCAACCAGCCCGCCAAGGCGACCCGCGCCGGCGGAGTCAGCGGCACCAGCCGTTCCTTGCCACCTTTGCCGAGGATCAGCAACAAGCGCGGATCGCCGCGCGCGGCCGAGACGGGCAGGGTCACCAGCTCGGTCACCCGCATGCCGGTGGCATAAAGCAGTTGCATCAGGCAGCCGTTGCGGCTGCGCTCGGCCTCGGTCCGGCCATGGGCGCCACCAGCGTCGAGCAGGCGGTCGACCTCTTCCTCCGACAGGGTCTTGGGCAGCTTGCGGTCCTTGCCGGGCCCGGCGATCTGGATGGCGGGGTTGTCCTCGCGCCAGCCTTCCTCGAACGCGAAGCGATAAAGCTGCTTGATCGCCGACAGGCGCCGCGCCCGGGTGGATTTCGCCAGCCCCTGCGCCTCGCAATGGACGAGGTAGGCGGTGACGTCGTCCTCGGTCAATTCGAGGAAGCTTTTCCCAATATCCGCAGCCCATTGCGCGACGTCCTTCAAGTCGCGCCCATAAGCCAGCTGGGTGTTCGTGGCCGCGCCCTGTTCGGCTGCGACCGCCTCGAGAAAGGCCGATATCCAGCGCGCGTCGTTCATGCCTCGGACCTCAGCAGCAGCAGTTGCAGCGCCGCGCGGCGGGCGGTGTCCTCGAGCCCCACGGCGCGGAACGAGGCCAGTGCATCGGTCAGGGCGATCAGGCTGCCGTCCTCGGCATCCGACCAGATTTCGATGGCGGTGAGGATGGCCGCGCCAAGCTGGCCAGCGTCGATATGTTCCTGCACCGCGTCGGGCGGCACGGCGTCGGCAAAGGCCGCCGCGATGGCGCGCTGCTCGCCATCCAGCGCGCGGACCTCCTGCGGACGGCCTTCAGCCAAAGCGACAAGAAAGCGGTCGAAGGCCGTGTCCGCAGGGCCAAAAGCCCTGACGGCGGTTTCGTATTTTTCGGACAAGAGCGTGATCTCGCGGGCGAGCTCCGCGTCTTCTCCGGTCAGCGGCAGGCCGGTCAACCGGTCGCCGTAAAGCGCCGCCAGCGCGGCGCCAAGCCGGGCGTCACGCAAAAGCGGCCAGCCACGGGCAAGCCCGCGCGCGATCGCCGGCGGATCGCCCGCCGTCATGGCGATGTCGATGCGTTGCAGCGCCTCGACCCGGTCCCAGATCCCGCCCGAGGCGGCGGGCAGCCGCTCGGTGAAGATGCCCAGCAGCAGGTTCGGCGCGATGGCCCCGGTGCGGGCAAGCCGCTCGGCCGCCTCGAGCTTGGCCTTCCAGCCGGCATGGCCCGACAGGTCGATCACGGAAAACGCACGGGGCAGGGACGAGGTCGGCGGCGCCTCGCCCACCGATTCCAGCAGCCGGTAGGACAGCGGGTCGGGTGACGACGGCGGCGCAGAGGCCAGCTCGGGGTCCATGTCGGGATCGAGGAATCGTTCCAGCAGGTTGACCTGGCCGGCGGGCAATTCGTCCAGCAGCCGCGCGGTATCAAGCGTCGTGGCCGCGACCGGCCATTCGCCGTTCTGCGCGAGGCAATAGATGCGCAGGCCATAGCCGGGCGTCAGGCCGGGCTGGGCCAGCGCCTCGGCGCACATCTGGTCGGTCTGGCCGGTCAGCAGCGACAGGTCGGCCCAAAGCGCGAAAAGCTCGGGCGTGTCATGGCCGCCGCGCTCCAGCAGCGCGCGGGCCGGTTCGACCGCGCCCAGCTCGATCAGCTTGGCGATGCGGGCACGCAGAAGCACGTCGCTGGTGTCGGTGGCCGGGGTCTCGGCCTCGGCCAGCAGCAGGGTATAAAGCAGCGCCTGCATGGCGGGCGAACGTTCGACGTCCAGCGCGCCGAGTTGCCGCGCCAGGTCCTCGGGCGCGGAGGCGCGCCAAAGACCGCGCGGAAAGCCCGTGACCGACGACGGCAGCAGCCCGACCGCACCACGTGACGCCTCGCCCAGCTCGGTCACCGTCACCTGCGGCACCACCGCCGAGTCGGTGACCGGCGGCTCGGATCCGGCGGTTTCGCGCGGGACCATGGCCACGGGCTCGGCCTGTTGCAGCCAGTCGATGGCCGCAAGCGGTTCCTGCGCGGCGGCCACCATGGGCAGCGCCGCAGCCAGGGCCAGGCCCGAGAGATATGCGCGCCTAGTCTGCATCCAGCGTCACGGGGACCCGTATCTCGGTCTGCGGGGCGCCGAAATCAGCCCCGAAGAAGGGGCCGACATAGGCGTAGATGACAAGGGCGATGACCGCCAGCACTGCCAGATAGAAGAGCCACCTGATGATCCGCCACATGTCGGTTTCCCGTGCCTGCCTGTTGCTTTTGACGAAACTTATAACTGGCATTCCGGGGAATATCACGTCATTACGCGGACGAATTCACGGAAAGTGGCGGGGAGCCGCCTGCAAGGGGGACATGGCGTTGCGTTTGCGGAAAACCGTCGTGCTTGTCGGCATGATGGGGGCGGGAAAGACGGCCATCGGCAAGGCGCTTGCCCTGCGGCTCGGGGTGCCCTTTCTTGATTCCGACGCCGAGATCGAGGCGGCGGCCAACATGTCCATTGCCGAGATCTTTTCCCGGGACGGAGAGCCGTTCTTTCGCAAGAAGGAATCACAGGTCATCGGGCGCTTGCTGGATGCCGGCCCGTCGATCCTGTCGACCGGCGGCGGGGCCTACCTGGCCGACATCAACCGCAACATGATTTCCGAAAAGGGCGTGGCGGTCTGGCTCAATGCCGATCTCGACACGCTCTGGAACCGGGTGCGCCACAAGGATACGCGCCCGCTGCTGCGCACGTCCGATCCCAAGGGCACGCTGGCCGCGCTGTGCGAACTGCGCGAGCCGATCTATGCGTTGGCCGACCTCAGCGTGGAAAGCCTGCCGCGTTATTCCATCGAAGAGACCTGCGCCAAGGTGATCGAGGCGCTCAAGACCCGTCCCGACGTGTTGGAGAAGGTGACATGATCGAAACCGTCCACGTACCGCTGGGCGAGCGTGCCTATGATGTCCGCATCGGGCCGGGGCTGCTGGAGCGCGCCGGCGCGGAGGTTGCGCCGCTGCTGCATCGCCCGCGTGTCTGGGTCGTGACCGATGCGACGGTCGGTCCGCTGCATCTGGACACGTTGCGCGCAGGGCTGGCGCCGCAAGGCATCACGCTCGAGGCGCTGACGCTGCCGGCGGGCGAGGCGACGAAAAGCTGGCCGCATTTCGAGACCTGCGTGGACTGGCTGCTCGAGCAGCGGGTCGAGCGGCGGGATATCGTCATCGCCCTGGGCGGCGGCGTGATCGGTGACCTCGTGGGTTTTGCCGCCGCCGTGCTGCGGCGGGGCGTGCGCTTCGTGCAGATCCCGACCTCGCTGCTGGCGCAGGTCGACAGTTCGGTCGGGGGCAAGACGGGGATCAACTCGGTCCACGGCAAGAACCTGATCGGTGCGTTTCACCAGCCGTCGCTGGTGCTGGCCGATACCGCGCTGCTGGGCACGCTGCCCCGGCGCGACCTGCTGGCGGGCTATGGCGAGGTGGTCAAGTATGGCCTGCTGGGCGATGCCGCCTTCTTCGACTGGCTCGAGGTGCATGGACCGAAGCTGGCGGATGGCGACATGGCCGACCGCATCGCCGCCGTGCGCCGCTCGGTCGAGATGAAGGCCGAGATCGTCGTGCGCGACGAGACCGAGCAGGGGGACCGGGCGCTTTTGAACCTCGGTCATACCTTCTGCCATGCGCTGGAAAAGGCGACGGGCTATTCGGACCGTCTGCTGCATGGCGAAGGCGTGGCGATCGGTTGCGCGCTGGCGTTTGAACTGAGTTCAAGGCTGGGTCTTTGCAGCCAGGAGGCGCCGAGCCGGGTGCGCGCGCATCTGAAAGACATGGGGATGCGCTGCGATCTTGCGGACATCCCGGGCGATCTGCCGGGGGCAGAGGCGCTGGTCGACCTGATGGGCCAGGACAAGAAGGTGCTGGACGGCAAGATCCGCTTTATCCTGGCGCGCGGGATCGGCGACGCCTTCGTCACCTCGGAGGTGCCGTGTGACGAGGTGCTGAGGCTGCTGAACGACGGCTTGACCGGGCGCTGAACCATTCCCTCCGGAATGCAGAAACGGCCGCCCCATCCGGGCGGCCGTTTTGCGTTTTTCCAAGGATCTGACGGATCAGAACGGAATCTCGTCGTCGAGGTCGCGGCCACCGCCGCCCCCGCCTGAGGGGCCACCGTATCCGCCGCCCGATCCGCCGCCGCTGTAGCCACCGCCGCCACCACCGTAGCCGCCGCCCGCAGGGCCTTCGTCGTAGCCGCCGCCACCGCCGTAGCTTCCGCCACCACCACCGCCGCCGCCTTCGCCGCGGCCGTCAAGCAGGGTCAGCTCACCGCGGTAGGGGCGCAGCACCACCTCGGTCGAATAGCGGTCCTGGCCGGACTGGTCCTGCCACTTTCGGGTTTCCAGCTGGCCCTCGATATAGACCTTGGAACCCTTGCGCAGGTATTGCTCGGCGATCCGCGCCAGCGGTTCCGAGAAGATCGCGACCGAGTGCCACTCGGTCCGCTCGCGCCGCTCGCCCGTGGCCTTGTCGCGCCAGTTCTCGGACGTGGCGATCCGCAGGTTGCAGACCTTGCCCCCGTTCTGGAACTGGCGGACTTCGGGATCGCGCCCGAGGTTGCCCACCAGAATGACCTTGTTGACCGAACCTGCCATGAGCGCTGTTCCCCCGGATTCTGCTGTGTCGTGTTTCGGCGACGTTACACCATTGGTGCCGCGCGATGGAAAGGGCAAATTCGCGGGCCGGGGGCATAAACCGGGGGATTATGCCCGCAAACCGGCCGCTGCCGGGCCCCGATTAGGCCCCCGGTTCGATGGCCGCGGCGTCCCGGGCCGGGCATCTGTTCGGCACCGCCCCATGCCGGGGCTCCATTGCCGAAAGGACATCCCATGACCCTGCTCAAGACCCTCCCGCTGATCGCCGCCCTTGGCCTCGTCGCCGTGCCGGCGCTCGCCAGCTCCTCCATCCCCGAAGAGCAACGCGCCGAGATCACCCGCACCCTGACCGAACAGGGCTACGAGGTGCGCAAGATCGATCCGAGGACGGCATGATCGAGGTCTACGCGCTCAAGGACGGACAGCGGCTGGAGCTGTACCTCGACAAGGACCTCAAGATCGTGCGCACCAAGTCGGACGACTGAGGCCTTCGTCCGGGGGCGCACCGTCCCTGCCGCCCCCGGACACCATCTGCCAACAAGGAGGTGTCGCCATGCGTCACATCAAGGTCTGGGATCCGCTTGTCCGGATCTTTCACTGGTCGCTCGTCGCCGGCTTCACGGCCAATGCGCTGATCGTCGAGGACGAGAGCAAACTGCACGAACAGATGGGCTATGTCGTGGTCGCACTCGTGCTGCTGCGGGTGTTCTGGGGGATCGTCGGCACGGCCCATGCCCGGTTCCGCGACTTTCCGCCCAGCATCTCGGGGTCGATGGCGCAGCTGTCGGACATGGCCACCGGCCGGCGCCGGGTCCATGTCGGCCACACACCGCTGGGGGCGCTGATGATCTACAACCTGCTGGTGACCATGCTCGCCATAGGCGCCACGGGCTACATGATGACCACCAACGCCTTCTGGGGCGTGGACTGGGTCGAAGAGCTGCACGAGGTGCTGGTCGGATGGGCCGAGCTGTCGGTCGTGCTCCACATCGCCGCAGTGGTCTATGAAAGCGTCAGAACAGGTGTGAACCTGCCGCGATCCATGGTAACCGGCGCCAAGTCCATTCCGGAAGACGTGCGCCTGTCATGACCCAGCGCCCCGCCCTCGACGGTCCCGGACGGCAGGGCGCGGGCCTTGCCGCCCTGATCCTGTTGCAGATCGCCTGCGCCGGCTTCTTCGTCTGGGACGCGGGGCAGGACCTGATCGACAGCGGCTCGTTCCGGCCCGACCTGCATCTTGGGATCGAGATGGTGGCCGCCGTGTCGCTCATCTTTGCCGTGGGGTTCGAGATCCGCGCGCTTGGCCGGCTCTTGCGGCGGCAGGCCCGGATCGAGCGCGGGTTGCAGGTCGCCTCGGGCGCGCTCAACGACCTGATCGACGCCTGGTTCGAAGACTGGGGCCTGACCCCGGCCGAGCAAGACGTGGCCGCCTTTACCCTCAAGGGCTTTTCCATCGCCGAGGTGGCGGCCCTGCGCGGCGCCGCCGAGGGGACGGTCAAGGCGCAGCTGAACGCCATCTACCGCAAGGCGGGCGTTTCGGGCCGCAACGAGCTTTTGAGCCTGCTGATCGAGGACCTGATGGCCGTGCCGCTGCTGGATTCGCAGGGCCGCGCGGCGCCGCGACCTGACGCCTGACGGCCACGTTCATGACAATGCCGGGACGTTGCGCGCGCCCGGGCTTCCTTTGACGCCTCGTTGACGTTATGGTCCCGCAAAAGCAGACGGGACAGGATAGGGGCAGAGGGATGCTCGGACGGATGCTGGCAGGCGCCACGGCGCTGGTGGTCGTGGTGGGTGCGCAGGCGGCGGTGGCCGATGTGCTGTCGTCGAAGAACCGGTCGCAGCTCTTCCGGTCGCAGACCAAGATCCTCGACACCCGCGCCAAGGAACAATACCGCACCTCGGTCCGGCTGACGCCGCAGGCGGTCGAGACGCCGACCAAATGGGCGACCACCGTGCCGGCCTATGTGGGCAAGTACCGCGGGCCCTACCTTGCGCTGGCCAGGGATGCGGCGCGGATGCATGGCATCCCCGAGGACCTGTTCCTGCGCCTCGTGCAGCAGGAAAGCGGCTGGAACGCCCAGGCCAAGTCGCACAAGGGGGCCATGGGGCTGGCGCAGCTGATGCCGGCGACGGCGCGCAAGCTGGGGGTCGATCCGAAGGATCCGGCGCAGAACCTCGAAGGCGGGGCGCGCTATCTCAAGCAGCAATACCGCAAGTTCGGCTCCTGGCGCCTGGCGCTGGCGGCCTATAACGCGGGGCCGGGCGCGGTCGAGAAATACGGCGGGGTGCCGCCCTATTCGGAGACCCGCAATTACGTGAAGATCATCACCGGCCAAAGCTGACCTGAGCGCCGGGATTGATCCGGGCGTGCGCATCCGCGCGATTTTGATCCGACATCAGCGAGGCGTCGCTGGCACCTGAACGACGTTCACGTGGCCGGGTCGAGCTTGATCCAGTCCTTCATCCGGGCGCGGAACCAGGTGCGTTGACGCTTGGCGAATTGTCGCGTGGCGATGGTCGCGGCCTCGCGGGCCTCGTCCAGTGTCATCTCGCCTTTCAGGTGCGCGATGAGTTCTGGCGCCCCTATCGCCTTCATCGACAAGAGCGCCGGGTCCCAACGGGGCAGGTTGGCGCGGGCCTCCTCCAGCGCGCCGGCGTCCAGCATGGCGTCGAAGCGGCGGGCGATGCGGGCGTTCAGCCAGTCGCGGTCCACATCAAAGAGGATGGGCGTCACAGAGGGCAGCGGCAGCAGCGGCGGCGGCGTGTCGTCCTGCCAGGCGGCGATTCCCCGACCCGTGCTGCGAAGCACCTGCCAGGCGCGCTGGACGCGGATCGGGTTCAGCGGGTCGATCCGCGCGGCCGAAGGCGCATCAAGCTCGGCCAGCAGCGCCTCACGCCCTTCGGCGGCCAGGCGGGCATCGGCCTCGGCCCGTACCTCGGGCGGGGTCGCGGGGATCTCGGCCAACCCCGCGGTCAGTGCGGCAAAGTAGAGCCCGGTGCCGCCGGTGATGATCGGACGCTCCGGCCCGGTCAGCAGCGGCGCCACCTCGCGCAGCCAATGGCCGACGGAATAGGCGGAATCCCAGGGCACATGGCCGTAAAGCGCATGGGGCGCGGCGGCCTCGTCCTCGGCCGAGGGCCGGGCCGAGAGCACGCGCCAATTGCCGTAGACCTGCAGCGCGTCGGCGTTGACGATGACGCCGCCCTGCCGCGCCGCGATCTCGAGCGCGAGCGCGGATTTGCCGCTGGCGGTGGGGCCGGCGATCAGGACGGGGCGGTCGGCGGGGATGGCGCCGAGGTCGATCATGCGCGGCGCCCCGCGCAGGCCGCGCGGCACATCCATGCTCTTTCCCAGAGATCCCGCATTGAACCCGGCCCCGATTTCCGACATTTTGCGCGCGATCCTAGACCCCCGGACAAGGCGCGCGCAACATGACCGACCAAGACACTTCCAAGACCGCCTACAAGCGCGTCCTTCTCAAGATCTCGGGCGAGGCGCTGATGGGCGACCAGGGGTTCGGCCTGCACCCGCCCACGGTCGAACGCGTGGCCCGCGAGGTCAAGTCGGTGCATGACATGGGCGTCGAGATCTGCATGGTCATCGGTGGCGGCAACATCTTCCGCGGGCTGGCCGGGTCGGCGCAGGGGATGGAACGGACGACGGCCGATTACATGGGCATGCTGGCCACGGTGATGAACGCGCTCGCCGTGCAATCGGCGCTCGAGGGGCTGGGCGTCTTCACCCGCGTCATCAGCGCGATCCGCATGGACGAGGTGGCCGAGCCCTACATCCGCCGCCGCGCTGTGCGGCACCTGGAAAAGAAGCGGGTCTGCATCTTTGCCGCCGGCACCGGCAACCCCTATTTCACCACCGACACCGCCGCGACGCTGCGCGCGAACGAGATGGCCTGCGAGGCGATCTTCAAGGGGACCAAGGTGGACGGGGTCTACGACAAGGACCCGATGAAGCACGCGGACGCGGTGCGCTACGACCGGATCAGCTATGACGACGTTCTGTCCAAGCACCTCAAGGTCATGGATGCCAGCGCCATCGCACTTGCCCGCGACAACAACCTGCCGATCATCGTCTTCTCGTTGGACGAGCCGGGCGGCTTCCGCGGGATCCTGGCGGGTGAAGGGACATTCACCAAGGTTCACGGCTGAGGCAGGCCGGGCAGGGGGGCCAGCCCCCCGGCGGCAGAGCCGCCGCCCCCCGAGGTATTTGGAAAACAATGAAGGCGGGGGGGGCGCGGGCGCGGGGTATCTCGGTGCTATACATCCGGGGCGCTCTGGCTTAGAACGCGGCAAACACTCTTGGAACGGGCAGAGCACATGTCTGAAGACTTCGAACTCGACACCGATGACCTGAAGCGGCGCATGGACGGCGCCATTGCCAACCTGCGCACCGAATTCGCGTCGCTGCGCACCGGGCGCGCCTCGGCCTCGATGCTGGAGCCGGTGCAGGTCGAGGCCTATGGCCAGATGACCCCGATCAACCAGGTCGGCACCGTCAACGTGCCCGAGCCGCGCATGGTCACCATCAACGTCTGGGACAAGGGCCTGGTCGGCAAGGTGGAAAAGGCGATCCGCGAGAGCGGGCTGGGCATCAACCCGCAGCTGAACGGCACGATCATCATGCTGCCGATCCCCGAGCTGAACGAGGAACGCCGCCGCGATCTGACCAAGGTCGCCGGGCAATATGCCGAGCACGCGCGCGTCAGCATCCGCAACGTGCGCCGTGATGGTATGGACCAGATCAAGAAGGCCAAGGCCGACGGCATGTCCGAGGACGATCAGAAGCTTTGGGAATCCGAGGTGCAGGACCTGACCGACCGCTTCATCAAGAATGTCGACGAGCTGCTCGAGACGAAGCAAGGCGAGATCATGCAGGTCTGAGGATTGGCCGGTTCCGGACGGGACCGGTTTCGCCGGACGGGGAGAGAGGCCATCGCACGCAAGCCAGAGCCGACCGGGCCGCGCCATGTCGCCATCATCATGGACGGCAATGGCCGCTGGGCCACGAAACGCGGCCGGCCGCGCCTTTTCGGGCACCAGGCCGGGGCGCGCCGCGTGCGCGAGATCGTGTCGGCTTGCCCGGATTTCGGCGTCGATTACCTGACGATCTTTGCCTTTTCGACCGAGAACTGGAAGCGCACCCAGACCGAGGTCGCGGGGCTGATGAGCCTGTTTCGCCGCTACATCATCAAGGAGATGCAGCAATTCGTGGCCGAGAACGTCCGGGTCCGCTTCATCGGTGACCGGGCGCGGCTGGACGCGCGGCTGCGCGGCCTGATGGACGAGGCCGAGAAGATGACCGGCCATTGCACGGGCACCAACCTGACCATAGCGCTCAACTACGGCGGTCGGGACGAGGTGGCGCGCGCCACCCAGCGGCTGGCGCAGGACGTGGCGGCCGGCAAGCTCGACCCGGCGGACGTGGACGAGGAAACGCTGCCCAAGTACCTCGACACCTGCCTGCTGCCCGACCCGGACCTTGTGATCCGGACCAGCGGCGAGGCGCGGATTTCGAACTTCCTGCTCTGGCAATCGGCCTATGCGGAATACGAGTTCATCGACACGCTCTGGCCCGATTTCACCGCCGAGGAATTCGGCAAGCTGGTCGGCAATTACGGCGGGCGCGACCGGCGCTTTGGCGCCGTGAAGGCCTGAGCGATGGCCGGGAAGTGGAGGGATCTTGCCCCGCGTGTCGCCTCGGCGGCGGTGCTGGTGGTGCTGGCGCTTGGCGCCGCCTGGGCCGGGCTGACGGTCTGGGCCCTGCTGGTCGCCGTGGCCTGCGGGCTGATGACCTGGGAGCTGTCGCGGCTGCATGGCGCCGGCGACTCGGCCGCCGCGCTGCCGGGGCTGCTGGTTACCGGCGCAGTGCTGCCGATGCTGGGGCCGGTCGGGGCCGTGCAGGTGGTGCTGCTGGTGGTGGCCGCGCTGGCCGGGCTGGCGGTGGTCAGCCGCGACCGGCTGGTGCAGGTGCTGTATACCGCCGCGATCCTGGCGACCGGCCTGCTGGCCATCTGGCTGTATCGTGATGCGCAGCGGATGCTGGTGTTCCTGCTGCTGGTCGTGATTGTCACCGACATCATGGGCTATTTCGTCGGCAAGCTGATGGGCGGACCGAAGTTCTGGCCGCGCATCAGCCCCAAGAAGACCTGGTCGGGCACCATCGGCGGCTGGGTAGGTGCGGGTGTGGTCGGCGCGGCTTTCGCCTCGGATGGCTGGTTCGTGGTGCCGCTTGCCGTGCTCATGTCCTTTGCCGCGCAGATGGGTGACATTGCCGAAAGCGCGATGAAGCGGCGGGCGGATGTCAAGGACAGCTCTGGGCTGATCCCCGGCCATGGCGGGGTGATGGACCGGTTCGATGGAATCGTCGGCGCCTCGGCCGTGCTGTTCCTGGTGTTCCTGACCGGGCTCTTCGGGGCCGCGCCATGAGCCGCGCGATCAGCGTGTTGGGGGCCACCGGCTCCATCGGGCAGAACACGCTCGACCTCGTGGCGCGCGCACCCGAGGCCTACCGCGTGGTCGCGCTGACCGGCGGGCGCAACATCGCGCAGCTGGCCGCGGATACGCGCCGGTTCCGGGCCGAGGTGGCCGTGACCAGCGAGCCCGCGCTGCTGGACGATCTGCGCGCCGCGCTGGCGGGCAGCGGGGTCGAGGTCGCCGCCGGGCCGCAGGCCATCGCCGAGGCCGCCGCGCGCCCCGCCGACTGGGTCATGTCGGCCATCGTCGGCTTTGCCGGCCTCGCGCCGGGGATTGCGGCGCTGGGGCAGGGCGCGACGCTGGCACTGGCGAACAAGGAAAGCCTTGTCGCCGCCGGCGCGCTGGTCAAGGCGACCGCCAAGGCCCATGGCGCGCGGGTTCTGCCGGTCGACAGTGAGCATTCCGCCGTCTTCCAGGCGCTGGTGGGCGAGGACATGGCGGCGGTCGAGCGCATCATCATCACCGCCAGCGGCGGCGCCTTCCGCGACTGGCCGCTGGAAAAGCTGGCCAGTGCCACGCCCGAGCAGGCGGCCACGCATCCGAACTGGGACATGGGGCAGAGGATCACGATCGACAGCGCCTCGATGTTCAACAAGGCGCTCGAAGTTATCGAGACGCGGGAATTCTTCGACGTGGACCCGGACCGGATCGAGGTGCTGGTGCATCCCGAATCCCTTGTCCACGCGCTGGTCGGCTTTACGGACGGCGCGCTGATGGCCCATGTCGGCCCGCCCGACATGCGCCACGCCATCGGCTATGCGCTGCACTGGCCCGACCGGGGCCATGTCCCGGTCGAGCGGCTGGACCTGTCCCGCGTCGCGCAGCTGACCTTCCGCCCCGCGGACGAGGCCCGCTGGCCCGCGTTGCGGCTGGCGCGCGAGGTCATGCACCAGGGCGGCCTTTCGGGCTGCATCTTCAACGCGGCGAAAGAGATCGCGCTGGATGCTTTCATCGCCCGGCAGATCGGTTTCATGGACATGGCGCGCGTCGTCGAGGAAACAATGACCGCGATGTTCACGGCAAATTGCCATAAAGCAGCCCAATTGACCCTTGATACAATCGTCGAGACGGACCATCTCGCCCGGGAACGGGCCGGGGCGCTCGTCCCTCTTGCGTGCAACTGACAGGACGGATCCTTGGACCCTACGATGTTGATTCCCGAGTTCGGTGGTTTTCTCTGGACGATTCTGGCCTTCGTGGTCGCCTTGTCGGTGATCGTCGCGATCCATGAATACGGGCATTACATCGTCGGCCGCTGGTCGGGGATCAAGGCGGACGTGTTCAGCCTGGGCTTCGGCCCCGTGCTGCTGAGCCGGACAGACAGGCACGGCACGCGCTGGCAACTGGCCGCGCTGCCCTTTGGCGGCTACGTCAAGTTCGCCGGCGATTCCAACGCCGCCAGCGGCAAGGATGCCGAGGCGATGGAGGGGCTGAGCGACGACGAACGGCGCCACACCATGCACGGCGCCCCGCTTTGGGCGCGGGCTGCGACGGTCGCGGCGGGGCCTGTCTTCAACTTCATCCTGTCGATCGCGATCTTCGCCGGCGTCATCTGGTCCGAGGGCGTGGCCACCGACCCGCTGAGCGTGGGCGAGATGGTGCCGCTGCCGGTCGAGCATGACCTGCGCGAGGGCGACATCCTGCTCGAGATCGGCGGTATGCCGGTGCCGGGCATCGACAGCGCCGGCGGGTTCCAGGCGATTCTCGACGCGCTGCCGCTTGCGCCCACGGTCCCCTACCTGGTGGGCCGCGAGGGCGATGCGATGCGGATCGAGGGGCCCTATCCCTTTCCGCCGCTGGTCGAACAGCTGAGCCCGAAATCCGCCGCCTATGACATCGGCATGGAGGTAGGCGACGTCATCACCGAGGTTGACGGTATGCCCATCGTCGCCTTCAGCCAGTTGAAGGAGATCGTCGAGACCTCGGACGGCGCACCGCTGCTGATCAAGGTCTGGCGTGATGGCGAACAGCTTGATTTCGCGCTGACCCCGCGCAGCCGGGACGAACCGCAATCCGATGGCACCTTCACCAACAACTGGCGCATCGGGATCGCCGGCGGCCTCGTCTTCGAGCCCGCCACCGAGGCGCCCGGTGTGGGCTTTGCCCTCAGCACTGGCGTGAACCAGGTGCTGCGCATCGTCGAAGGGTCCGTGTCGGGCATCTGGCATATCGTCACCGGTGCGATCAGCACCTGCAACCTGTCGGGCCCGGTGGGCATCGCCCAGGCCTCGGGCACCATGGCCAGCCAGGGCACCACCAGCTTCATCTGGTTCATCGCCGTGCTCAGCACCGCCGTCGGCCTGCTGAACCTGTTCCCGATCCCGGTGCTGGACGGCGGCCACCTGATGTTCCACGCCTACGAGGCGGTCACCGGCCGCCCGCCCAGCGACCGCGCGCTGCGGGTGATGATGACGCTGGGCCTTGCGCTGATCCTGACCCTGACGGTGTTTGCCCTGGGAAGCGATCTGTTCTGCACCTGAGGGCCGGGCGGGGGCCCCGCGCCCCGCAAGGGTCACGGGTCTGCCGCATTTGTGCCCAATTCGACCGATACCACCGACGATAGGCAATTAACCTTCTGAGGTGCGAAACATGGACGCCATCTATGACGGCTATCGCGGGCTTCGCCTGGTGTGGAGCCTCAACTGGGACCGGCTGCTGGCCGTCTTCGCGATTCTGCTGTCGCTGACCCTGTTCGGCTACATCGGCACGCCGTAAGGCGGCCCATCGGATCATGGCTGCGCGCGCGCCAGACCGTGCCGGCCGCATGAAAGGCCCCGACCCATCCGGTCGGGGCTTTTTGCTTGCTTCCCCAAGATTTTGGGCTTTTGACAAGGTCCCACAATATCGGTAGGTCATTTCCAACGGGGGACTGCCGGAGTAGTGAGCCATGATCAGGGCTGAAAATCGCCTGGTGCGACTGAAGAACGTTGCACGGAAACAGAGCCACAACCTGGCCATTGGTATTTTTCTAAGCACGGCAAGCGTTTACGCCATGGTCCCGACCGAGGTTGCGGCGCAAAGCTATGTCTTTTCGACGGTCGAGATCCAGGGCAACGAGCGCGTCGATCCCGGCACGATCCTGTCCTACGCAGGAATCGCGCGGGGTCAGAGCCTGACCGGCGGTCAGCTGAATGCCGCCTACCAGCGCGTGCTGGCCTCAGGCCTGTTCGAGAGCGTCGAGATGGTGCCGCAGGGCTCGACCCTGGTCATCAAGGTGGCCGAGTTTCCGACGATCAACCGCATCAACTTCGAGGGCAATCGCCGGCTCAAGGACGAGGACCTAGCGACCGTGATCCGCTCGCAGTCGCGCCGCGTCTTCAACCCCTCCACGGTCGAGCAGGACGCCGCCGCCATCACCGAGGCCTATGCCGCCGAAGGCCGCCTGTCGGCCCGGGTGCAGCCCCGCGCGATCCGGCGCAACAACAACCGCGTCGATCTGGTGTTCGAGATTTTCGAAGGCGACCTGGTCGAGATCGAGCGTCTCGGTTTTGTCGGCAACCAGGCGTTCAGCGATGCGCGCCTGCGCCGCGTGCTCGAGACCAAGCAGGCGGGCCTGCTGCGCGCGCTTGTCCGCAAGGACACCTTCCAGGAAGACCGGATCGCCTTTGACCGCCAGGTCCTGCGCGATTTCTACCTGTCGCGCGGCTATGTCGATTTCCGCGTGCTGTCGGTGAATTCCGAGCTGGCGCGCGAACGCGACGGCTATTTCGTGACCTTCAACGTCGAGGAAGGGCAGCAGTTCCAGTTCGGCGCGATCACCGCGACGAGCGATCTGCCCGAGATCGACCCCGAGGAATACCTGGCCCAGTCGCGCGCCACGTCGGGCCGCGTCTACACCCCGACCGAGGTTGAACGCGACATCACCCGGCTGGAACGCTACGCGACCCGGCAGGGCAAGGATTTCATCCGCGTCGAGCCGCGCATTACCCGCAACGACCGCGACCTGAGGCTGGACATCGAATACGTCATCACCCGCGGCCAGCGGGTGTTCGTGGAACGCATCGACATCGAGGGCAACACCACCACGCTCGACCGCGTGGTGCGGCGCCAGTTCGAGACGGCCGAGGGCGACCCGTTCAACCCGCGGGCCATCCGCGAGGCGGCGGAACGCATCCGCGCGCTGGGGTATTTCTCCAGCGCCGAGGTGCAGGCCCGGGAGGGGTCGAGCCCCGACCAGGTCATCGTCGACGTGGACGTCGAAGAGGCGAATACCGGCTCGCTCAGCTTTGGCGGCACCTACTCTTCGTCGGCGGGCTTCGGCGCGCTGATCGAATACCGCGAGAACAACTTCCTCGGCCGTGGCCAGGGGCTGAACCTCAAGGTCTCGACCGGGTCGGATTTCCGCGAATACGGGTTGCAGTTCACCGAGCCGGCGTTCCTGGGCCGTGACCTGCGGTTCGGCCTGAACCTCAGCTACCGCGAGACGGACAACCAGTTTTCCGATTACGACACCACGCTGGGCAACTTCGCGCCCAGCCTGACCTTCCCGGTCAGCGAGGACGGCGAGCTGCAGCTGCGCGCGGCCGTGGCGACGAGCGACATCAACAACCTGGGCACTGTCGGCGCGATTATCACCAGCGAGGCGGCGCGCGGCGAGCTCTGGGATTACTCGGTCGGCTACCAGTACAGCTACGACACGCGGCGCAGCGGGCTGGACCCGTCGCGCGGGGTGCTCTTGCAGTTCGGCCAGGACTTCGGCGGCATCGGCGACGGCGACGCCTATATCAAGACCTCGGCCCGGGTGACCGGCCAGACCAGCATCGCCAATGACGAGGTCACGCTGCGGGCCTCGCTGCGCGGCGGCCTCCTGGCCTATTCCGGCGGCTCGGGCGGGCGGGTCACCGACCGCTACGTGCTGAACCCGAACCTGATGCGCGGCTTCGAGGTCGGCGGAATCGGCCCGCGCGAACGCGCCGGCGGAGGCGTGGACGACGCGCTTGGCGGCAATGCCTTCGTGGTCGCCAGCTTCGAGGCCGAGTTCCCGCTGGGCCTGCCCGAGGAATACGGCATCCGCGGCGGCGTCTTCTACGACATGGGCTCGGTCTGGGGGCTGAACCAGTCCAATGCCGACGTGATCTACGAGGATTTCTCGCTGCGCCATTCGGCCGGCGTGACGATCTACTGGGCAACCCCGGTCGGCCCGCTCGAGTTCAACTTCTCGCGGCCGATCGTCAAGAAGAAGTACGACCGCGAGCAGAACTTCAACCTGACGATCTCGACCGAGTTCTGAGCGCGCGCCGGCGATCCGACCGGCAGGAGGGCCCATGGCCATGCTGTTGACGCGACGCATTATCCTGACCGGCCTCGCGGCCCTGGCTTTCCTGCCGGGGCCGGCGGCCGCGCAGGAGCTTGGCCGCGTCTCGAGCCCGATCCTGATCATCGAGAGCGAGCGGATCCTGACCGAATCCGCCTATGGCAAGCGCCTTGCCGCCGAGCTCGAGGCGCTGAGCGCGGAGCTCTCGACCGAGAACCGCAGCATCGAGGCCCAGCTGATCGAGGAAGAGCGCGCCCTGACCGAACGGCGCCCAAACCTGAGCCCGGCCGAGTTCCGCGAACTGGCCGATGCCTTCGACGCCAAGGTGGTCGAGATCCGGCGCGAGCAGGACGGCAAGGCCCGGTCGCTTGGCCAGCGGGGCGAAGAGATCCGCCGCGAAGTGCTGGTGGCCGCGACCCCCGTGCTCGAGGATATCATGCTCGACGCCGGCGCGGCCGTGATCGTCGAGCGGCGCTCGGTCTTCATGTCCGCCGACGTGATCGACGTGACCGACCTGGCGATCCAGCAGATGGACGAACGGCTGGGCGACGGGGCCGATGCAACCCCCGAGGCGCCCCCGCCGGAAGGCGCCACCCGGCCCTGACCGGGCGCGCATCGCTTGCCCCGCGGGGCGCGGGCCGCTAATCATCCGCGAAACGAACTTTTGGCAGGAGCCCCCATGACCGATACGCCCACCAGCGCCGACATCCAGCTGATCCAGCGCATCCTGCCGCATCGCTACCCCTTCCTGCTGGTCGACCGCGTGGTGGATATCGAGGGCACGTCGCGTGCCACCGGCATCAAGAACGTCACCATGAACGAGCCGCACTTCCAGGGCCATTTCCCGGGCCTGCCGATCATGCCGGGCGTCACCATCGTCGAGGCGATGGCGCAGACGGCGGCGGTGATGGTCGGCGTGTCGATGAACATGGCCGACCGAGAGCTCAAGGTCTATTTCATGGCCATCGACGGCTGCAAGTTCCGCCGTAAGGTCGTGCCTGGCGACCGGCTGGTGATGAAGCTCGAGACTCTGCGCGGCAAGCCCGGCGCCAAGGTGTGGAAGTTCAAGGGCGTGGCCGAGGTCGATGGCGAGATGGCGGCCGAGGCCGAGTTCACCGCCATGATGGACCTGCCGGCAGAGGCCTGAGCATGACCAGCCATATCCACCCCTCGGCCGTCATCGAGGACGGCGCGCAGATCGGCATCGGCTGCGAGATCGGCCCGTTCTGCCACATCGGCCCCAACGTGGTCCTCGGGCCTGATGTCACGCTGAAAAGCCACGTGGTCGTCACCGGCCAGACCGAGATCGGCGAGGGCACGGTGGTGTTTCCTTTTGCCGTGATCGGCGAGATCCCGCAGGATCTCAAGTTCAAGGGCGAAGAGACGCGGCTGGTCATCGGGAAGCGCAACCGCATCCGCGAACATGTGACGATGAACGCCGGGACCGAGGGCGGCGGCGGCGTGACCCGCGTGGGCGACGACGGGCTCTTCATGGCCGGCTGCCACGTCGCGCATGACGCGCAGGTGGGCGACCGGGTGATCCTTGTGAACAACTCGGCCCTCGCGGGGCACTGCGTGATCGAGGATGACGTGATTGTCGGCGGCCTGTCGGGCGTGCACCAATGGGTCCGCATCGGGCGCGGCGCGATCATCGGCGCGGTCACCATGGTGACCAATGACGTGATCCCCTACGGCCTAGTGCAAGCCCCGCGCGGAGAGCTCGACGGGTTGAACCTCGTCGGTCTCAAGCGGCGCGGCGTGGCGCGCAGCGACATCACCGCCATGCGCGCGGCCTTCCAGATGCTGGCGCAGGGCGAGGGGTCGTTCATGGAACGCGCCAAACGCCTCGGGGACGAGACGGAAAGCGCCTATGTGCAGGAAATCGTGGACTTCATCCTGGGCGACAGTGATCGGTCGTTCCTGACGCCGAAATGACCGACCTCGCGTTGATCGCCGGCCGGGGCCGACTGCCCGAGCGCGTGGCCGCGCAGGTCACCCCCGCGCCGTTGGTCTGCGCGCTGGAAGGGAACGCGCCGGACAGGCTGTCCGTGGACCTGACCTTCCGGCTGGAAACGCTCGGGACGTTTCTGCTGGAACTGGGCACCCGGGGCATCAGCCGCATCTGCATGTGCGGCAGCATCGACCGGCCGCAGATCGACCCGTCGAAGCTGGACGCCGAGACCGCGCCGCTGGTGCCGCTGTTGCAGGAGGCGCTGGGGCAGGGGGACGATGGCGCGCTGCGGGCGGTGATCGGGCTTTTCGAGCAGACGGGCTTTACCGTACTTGGCGCCGAGAGCTTTGCCCCCAAGGTCGTGGCGGATATCGGCTATCCGACCCGGCGCGAGCCGCGCACGGCGCACCGGATCGACGCCGAAACGGGCGAACAGACCGTGGCCGCCATGGGCGCGTCCGACACCGGCCAGGCCTGCGTGATCCGCAAGGGCCGCGTATTGGCCGAAGAGCAGGCCGATGGCACCGACGCCATGCTGGCCCGCCTCGGCCCCCTGCCAACCCCGCCCGAGACCGGCGCATGGGACGAGTGGCTGTTCGACGGGGACAGCCTGACCGAGGCCGGCCGCGCCTGGGCGGCACAGGTCGTCGAGGCCGGTTTTGACGCCAAGGGCCTGGGCGGCATCCTCTACAAGGGCCCGAAACCTGGGCAGGAAACCCGCGCGGACCGGCCGACCATCGGCCCGCGCACCGCGCTGTCGGCCGCGGCGGCGGGGATGGACGGGATCGTTCTGGGCCAGGGATCCATCATCATCGACCAGGCCCGGCTCGTCGCCCTGCTCGACGCCATGGACATGTTCCTCTGGGTCCGGCGGTGAGCCTGCGGGTCTTTACCATCGCGGGCGAGCCCTCGGGCGACCGGCTGGGCGCGGCGCTGATGGCGGGGCTGAAGGAACTCAGCCCCGGCGTGCAATTTACCGGCGTCGGCGGCCCGCTGATGGAAGGCGCGGGGCTGCACAGCCTCTTTCCAATGGACGAGATCTCGATCATGGGGATCACCGAGATCCTCAAGGAATACCGCGCGCTCAAGGCCCGTATCCGGCAGGTGGCCGAGGCGGTGATCGCGCAGAAACCCGACGTGCTGGTCACCGTGGACCTGCCCGAGTTCTGCCTGCGCGTGGCCAAGCTTGTCCGCGCGGCCGATCCGTCGATCCGCATCTGCCACTACGTCGCGCCCACGGTTTGGGCCTGGCGCCCGGGCCGCGCGGCGAAGATGGCGCCGCATGTCGACCAGGTGCTGGCGCTCCTGCCGTTCGAGGCGCCCTACATGGAGGCCGCCGGGATGCGCTGCGATTTCGTCGGCCACCCCGTCGTGACCGAACCGCAGGCGACCGAGGCCGAGGCCGAGGCCTTCCGCGCGGCCCATGGCATCGGCTCCGCGCCGCTTCTCATGGTCCTGCCGGGCTCGCGCCGGTCCGAGGTCGGGCGGCTGGCGCCGATCTTCGGCGAGGTGCTGCGCCTGTTGCTGCCGCGCCGCCCGGATCTGCGCATCGTGCTGCCCGCCGCCCGCTCGGTCGCGCCGCTGGTGCGCGAAGCGGCCGCGACCTGGCCGGGCAAACCGGTTGTGCTGGACCCTGCCGCCCCGGACGCAGCGGCGACAAAGCGGGCGGCCTTCACGGCGGCGGATGTCGCGCTGGCGGCCTCGGGCACCGTGTCGCTGGAACTGGCCGCAAGCGATACGCCCATGGTCATCGCCTATGACATGAACTGGCTCAGTCGGCAGATCATCGGGCGGATGCTGCGGACCGACACGGTGACACTGGTCAACCTGGTGTCCGACACCCGCACGGTGCCGGAATTCATCGGAACCAATTGCCGGCCGGGGCCCATCGCCGAGGCATTGCTGCAAACCCTGGCGGATGACGGCGGCCAGCGCGCGGCGCTGCGCAGCACCATGGACCGCCTCGGCGCGGGCGGAGAGCCCCCGGGCCTGCGCGCCGCCCGCGCGGTGCTGGACGGGCTGGCCGCCGCCCGCGCCTGACGGGCAAAATGAAACCGCCGCGCGGATCGCTCCGCGCAGCGGTTTTGGTTTTCGGCAGGGCCGCTTACTGCTGCGGCACGGCGCCCGTGTCCGCTTCGAGCCCGTCAAAGCCAGCGGTGAAGCCGGTCAGCGAGAGCGACAGGTTCACCTTGGTGTCCGGCGCGGTCACCGGAACCAGCGTCACGGTCGCCATGTTGCCGCGCTTGAAGGCGGCCACGTCCTCGTTCGTCATGCCGAGGCGCGCGTAGCAGCCGATCGGCGTGCAGAAGCTGAACGGGTAGCGCTTGGCCGCGCCGTCATCGACCTTGATCGTCAGCTGGCCCGTCAGCAGCGTCTCGAGCGGGGTGATGACCGTGGCGCCGGCCGCGGCACGCCCGCCTTCGGGCATCTTGAAGACCACGAATTCCGACACCGGGTTGCCGTCCTGGTCCATCAGCAGCTGGTAAAGCTGGCACGGGTCGGTGCCTTCGCCCTCGGGCATCTTGGTGCATTGCACCTGCCAGTCGCCGCTGGTGCCCACCACGTAGGTCTGGCCGGGCTGCGGGCCTTCCTCGGCCGGCACTTCCTCGCCCATGGACAGGCCCTCGTCCGGGGTCGCTTCCTCGGTCGGGGCGGCCTCGGGCGCGGCGTCGGTCTCTTGCGCAGCAAGCGGGGCCGCCAGCGCCATCAGCGCGACGAGGGGCAGGGTCTGCAACGTCTTTTTCATGAATCTCACCCGTCAGGTCCTTGGTTTGATTGATGTCGCGCATACCACGGGGCGCGGCCGGTGTCAGGCCGAAACCAGGGCGGCAAGCGCCCCGGCCCGCGAAATTCCGCTGAATGTGAACAGGCGAAAAGAACGCCCCTCATCATGCAACAAGGGGGACCTTGCGGCCCCCCTTGCGAATTTTTCTCTCCCCGTCGGACTGGCCGACTTAGTTATTGGCCGTACGCTATGCCACATCCCGCGAGGGGTCAACAGGGAAATTTCGACTGGTGAATCGTGCCCAAGTGCATGGAATCGCGCCATAATAAAACGTGCTGCGGGCATGAAAAAAGGCCGCACCCGAAGGTGCGGCCAGTCTGACAGGGAGGAAGTCAATCCGGGGCCAAGAGGACATGTGCCCCGAACAATGTTGACACTCGCACCGAAAAGTTAAGGTTACGTTTCATGTGCGCACGCAAGCAACAGGGGCAAATCATGAGCGACGGGATTTTCGTGGGCGGCGGTGGCCAGGGCTACGGCGAACAGCAATACCTCGCGCTCAAATATGCCAATCGTCACGGGCTGATCGCCGGCGCCACCGGCACCGGCAAGACCGTGACGCTGCAGATTCTGGCCGAGGGCTTTTCGGCCGCCGGCGTGCCGGTCTTCCTGGCGGATGTGAAAGGCGACCTGTCTGGCCTGGCCGCCGCCGGGCGCGCGGATTTCAAGCTGCACGAGGCTTTCACCAGCCGCGCCCAGACCATCGGTTTCGACGATTATTCCTATGACAGCTTTCCGGTCACCTTCTGGGATCTCTTCGGCGCGCAGGGCCACCCGGTGCGCACCACCGTGGCCGAGATGGGGCCGCTGCTGATCTCGCGCCTGCTCGAGCTGAGCGAGGCGCAGGAGGGGATCCTGAACATCGCCTTCCGGTTGGCGGACGAGGAGGGCATGCCGCTGCTCGATCTCGAGGACCTGCAAGCGCTGCTGGTCTGGGTGGGCGAGAACCGCGACACGCTGGGCCTGCGCTACGGCAATATCTCGGTCCAGTCGGTGGGCGCGATCCAGCGCCGGCTGCTGGTGCTCGAGAACGAGGGCGGGGCGGGCATCTTCGGCGAGCCGGCGCTGGAGCTGTCGGACATCATGGCCCATGCGCCGGACGGGCGCGGGCGCATCAACATCCTTGCCGCCGATACGCTGATGGCCTCGCCCCGGCTTTACGCGACCTTCCTGCTGTGGCTCTTGTCCGAGCTGTTCGAGGAGCTGCCCGAGGTGGGTGACCCGGACAAGCCAAAGCTGGTCTTCTTCTTCGACGAGGCGCATCTTCTCTTCGACGACGCCCCCAAGGCGCTGGTCGACAAGGTCGAGCAGGTGGCGCGGCTGATCCGCTCCAAGGGGGTGGGGGTCTATTTCATCACCCAGAACCCGGACGACATCCCCGAAGACATCCTCGGCCAGCTCGGCAACCGCGTGCAGCACGCGCTGCGCGCCTTTACCGCGCGCGACCGCAAGGCGCTGCGCATGGCGGCTGAGACCTACCGCGAAAACCCGGACTTCGACACCGAGGCCGCGATCCGCGAGGTCGGTGTGGGCGAGGCCGTGACCTCGATGCTGGAAAAGAAGGGCGTGCCCGGCGTGGTGCAACGCACGCTGATCCGCCCGCCCTCGTCGCAGCTGGGCCCGCTGGGGTCCGAGGAACGGGCGGCGGTGATGGCCGCCTCGCCGGTCGCGGGGAAATACGAGGAACGGCTCGATCGCCGTTCGGCCCACGAGATCCTCGCAGAGCGCGCGGCGGCCGCGGCGAAAGAGGCCGAGGCCGCCGAGGCGCGGGAAGAGGAGATGGAAGCGGCCGAACGCGAGTTCAACGCCGGCCGGCGCTATTCCGGCACCCGCGTCAGCCGTTCGACCGCCAAGCCCGCGCGCAGGGGCGACAGCTTTGGCGAGGCGATGGCCAAGAACGTGATGAAGGAGCTGACAGGCACAACCGGGCGACGCATCGTGCGTGGCATTCTCGGCGGGATTTTCAAGGCCCGCTGACGGGCCCGGGGGGCGCTGCCGCCCTTCACGTACCGCGGACTCGACCGGAGTTTTCAGGGACATGTGAAGACAGACCAGGCGCCGGCCTTCATCTTTCCAATAAATATGCGCGCCGCAGGCAAGACAGCCGCCCCCGCCAGGAACGGCACCTCCTGCTTTCACTTTTCCCCAAATACTCCCGCCGGAGGCGACGCGCCAAGGGCGCGTTCGTGGCGCGATAGGGCTGGCGTCGGAGCGAGGGGCCAGCCCCTCGCGCTCCCCGGAGTTTTTTGGCACCGTGAAGGGGGATCAGGTCAGCTCAGAACCCGAGGTAGCGATCCTTGCGGTGGTTCAGTGCGATGGTCAGGTTGACCACGATGGCGCCCATCAGTGAATACAGCACCAGGTCCCACGGCAGCTGTGTGAAGGCGAGGGCAAAGAGCGCAGCGTCAAAGATCAGCTGCGTCCAACCGGCGCGAAAGCCTGTCTTGTCCTGCAGGTAGAGTGCCGCGATGCCGATGCCGCCCATGCTCGCCCCGTGGCGAAAGAGCACGATGAGCCCGGTGGCCGCGCAGGCCCCGGCCAGCAGGGCCCCGATGGGGGCGTTGAGCGTCTCGAACGTCACATAGCCGGGCAGAACCAGCGTCAGCATCGAGGTCAGCCCGACCGCGATGAAGGTCTTGAGGGTAAAGCGCAGCCCCATGCGCGTCAGGGCCAGCCAGTAGAACGGCAGGTTCACCAAGAAGAACACGAGGCCGAAGCTGGCCCCGGTCATGTAGGACCCCAGCACCGCCAGCCCCGCGGTCTGGCCGGTGATCAGCCCGGCATGGGTCAGCATGAGCACGCTGAAAGCCATCATGGTGGTGCCGAGCGCAAAGGCCAGGACGTCTTCGTATAGCGCGTGTCGCGGGGGCTGTCGGGGCGTGTCGTTCATGGCGCCGCGGATAGCCCGCGGCGCCGGCGTCGTCCAGAGGCCGCATCACGACCAGACTGCGTCGGCCTCGCTTTGCGTGATGGTCTCGATCGTCGCAAGGCGGGCGGGCAGGGCGCCGACAGCCACGAGGGTCGTGTCGCAGGGGGGCGGCGTATTGGCGCTGCCCGCGCCCGGGAACGCGCCGCACCTGTCGACCGGGCAGTCGCCTGCCGAGAGCCCAACGCGCAGGTGGCGGTCGGTGAGCGATCCGCGGCAGACCTCGGGACGTTTTCGACCCGGATGTCGAGGCCCAGGGGCGGGTCGCTGCCCGCCGCCGCGTCGCTGCTGTCGCTGTGATCGGTGCCCAAGACGATGTGGTGCGTCGGGTCAGTCGTGAATGCCGCCCCGGCCAAACTGCCGAAGCGCGCCTTGAGAGCGAAAGCCATGGAACACAACCCCGAACCGGCAACACGCGAAGCAGGGCACCGCGTCGCCCCTTGGGGCAAGCACCGAACATCGGACAATTCCAAGGCATTGTGGCGCGGGGCGGAGCACACCTTCGCCCCGCGCCGGAGCTGTTCGGGATTTACGCGCCGAGCGCCTTGTCGAGGTTCGCGTCGACCTTTTCCAGGAATCCCATGGTGGTCAGCCAGCTTTGGTCCGGCCCGACCAGCAGCGCCAGGTCCTTGGTCATGAAGCCCGCTTCCACCGTGTCCACCACAACCTTTTCCAGCGTCTCGGCAAAGGTTGTCAGCGCCGCGTTGCCGTCCAGCTTGGCGCGGTGCTTGAGGCCCCCGGTCCAGGCGTAGATCGAGGCGACGGAGTTGGTCGAGGTCGATTCGCCCGCCTGGTGCTGGCGGTAATGGCGGGTGACGGTGCCATGGGCGGCCTCGGCCTCCACGATCTTGCCGTCGGGGGTCATCAGCTGCGACGCCATCAGGCCAAGCGAGCCGTAGCCCTGCGCGACCGTGTCCGACTGCACGTCGCCGTCGTAATTCTTGCAGGCCCAGACGTAGCCGCCGTTCCATTTCAGCGCACAGGCGACCATGTCGTCGATCAACCGGTGTTCGTACCAGATCCCGGCTTCCTTGAACTTGTCGGCGAACTCCGTCTCGTAGATGTGCTGGAACAGGTCCTTGAAGCGGCCGTCGTAGGCCTTGAGGATCGTGTTCTTGGTCGACAGGTAGACCGGCCAGCCCAGGCTGAGCCCATAGTTGAAGGACGCCCGGGCGAAGTCGATGATCGAGGCGTCGAGGTTGTACATCGCCATCGTCACCCCGGCCGAGGGGGCGTCAAAGACCTCGCGCTCGATCACGGTGCCATCCGCGCCCTCGAACTTGAGGGTGATCTTGCCGGGCCCGGGGTAGTGGAAATCGGTCGCGCGGTACTGGTCGCCATAGGCGTGGCGGCCGACCACGATGGGGCGGGTCCAGCCCGGCACCAGCCGCGGCACGTTCTTGCAGATGATCGGCTGGCGGAAGACCACGCCGCCCAGGATGTTGCGGATCGTGCCGTTGGGCGATTTCCACATCTTCTTGAGGCCGAATTCCTCGACCCGCGCCTCGTCCGGGGTGATCGTGGCGCATTTGACGCCGACGCCGACCTCGCGGATCTTGTGGGCCGCGTCGATGGTGATCTGGTCGTCGGTCCGGTCGCGTTCCTGGATCGACAGGTCGTAATACAGCAGCTCCACGTCCAGGTAGGGCAGGATCAGCTTTTGCTTGATGAAATCCCAGATGATCCGGGTCATTTCGTCCCCGTCAAGCTCGACGACGGGGTTCTCTACCTTGATCTTGGACATGGGCGCGCCTCTCGGTTGCGGCATGGGGTTACCTGCGCTCTACCTAGCCCGCGTGAAGAAATGATGAAAGTCCGTATGCAATGGTATACGGAAAATTCCGCTTGATCCGGGGGGCTTGCCTGCCTTTCAGGCAAACGACCGGCGTTCGATCCGCGCAAGCAGCAGCATGAGGGCAAGGCCGAAGCCGCAGAGCAGGGTGATGCCGATGACCAGCGGGCGCTGCGTGCCGTCAAAGGCGAGGCCGATCGGCGTGGCCAGGATCGCGGCCAGGATCGTGGCGGTCGACTGGATCAGGCTCGAGGCGACGCCGCCGATGTGGCCCACGTGCTCCATCGCCATGGCCTGGATGTTGCCGATGGTAAAGCCGGTCTGGAAGAAGACCCCGACCTGCCAGGCCACGAAGAGGTGAAAGCCCAGCTTTCCGCCGATCCCCGTCAGCGGCAGGGCCAGCAGGCAGGTCAGGAAGAACCCGCCGAAGGCCCAGGTGATGACGTGCCGCATCCCCAGCCGCATGACGATCCGCGCGTTGAAAAAGCTCGAGGTGCCCGCCAGCACCGCGACCCCGGCGAAATACAGCGGCATCCATTCGCCCATGTCGTAGGTCTGTTCGTAGATGCCCTGCACCGACATGAGCGTGGCGAAGACCATCGAGAAACAGCAGGCCTGCACGAGGATCGAGATGCGGATCAGCGGCTGGACCACCAACTCCCTGAGCGCGGCCCAGATCGTGCCGGCGCGAAAGGGGCGACGGGCGGAGCGCGGCAGGCTCTCGGGTTGGCGGATCGCGTACCAGCCGATCGAGATGACGGAAAAAAGGATGAACGACACGAAGATCCCGCGCCAGGAGCTGACGGCGATGATGCCGGTGCCGATCAGCGGGGCAAAGGCCGGAAAGACGGTGAAGATCATCAGCACGAAGGACGTGATGCGCGCCATTTCGCGCCCGGCGTAAAGGTCGCGCAGCACCGCCATCGACACCACGCGCCCGCCCGAGGCGCCCAGCCCCTGCAAGAGACGCGCGGCGATCAGCAGCTCGAGCGTGGGCGCCATGGCCGCCATGGCCGAGGCGAGGATGTAGACGCCCGCACCGACCACGATAACCGGCTTACGGCCGTAAGCGTCCGACAGTGGCCCGGTCACGAAGGTTCCGATGCCCAGGCCCACGACGAAGGTGATCAGCACCAGCTGCGCTCGGTTCGGATCCTCGAGCCCGAGGTCCTGGGCAATCCGCGGCAGGGCTGGCAGCATCGAGTCGATGGAGAAGGCGATGGTGGCGAACATCATCCCCATCATCGCCACGAATTCCGGGGTCTTCATGCGCCGGATGGCGCTGTCGGGATGGGTCTGTGCCTCGCTCATGCGCCTGCGTTAGCATGCGGGCCGGGGCGCCGCTAGAAAATACATGCGTCAGTCACGCGTCTTGCGTGGCGGCTCGGGCGGGGCGTCCAGGTTCAGCGCATCGGGCTCGGGATCGGGGTCACCGAGGCGGGCGATCAGCCACTCGGTATGTTCCTCGCGCTTGCGCATGGTGAAGGCGCCGAATTGCTGGATCGCGACGGCAAAGATGCCGAGGCCAAGGAAGATGTAGACCGTGGTGCCGATCTTTCCCAGCGCGGTGGCGGGGACAAGGCTGCCGTAACCGACGGTCGACAGGGTCACGACGGTAAAGAAGTAGCTGTCAAGCAGGCTCCACCCCTCGATGAGGTGAAAGTAGACCGTGCCACTGGCGACCAGCATCGCCAGCGTGGTCAGCAGGAACAAGGCGCTGAGCGCGGCCTTTCTATGCCTCAGCCGCACCGTTCAGCTCCGCGATGACCTTGGCCCAAAGCTCGGCCGGCTGCGCACCCGGCACCGCGTGCTGGCCCGCGACAATGAAGCAGGGCACGCCGGTGATCCCCATCTCGCGGGCGGCGGCATCGCGGTTGCGGATCTCTTCGCGGTCGGCGTCGGTGGCCAGCAGGCGCAGGATCGCGGCGCCGTCCATGCCGAAGCTGTCCCCGATATCGGCCAGCACCTCGGGGTCGGCGATGTCGCGCCCGTCCTTGAAATAGGCCCGGAACAGCGCGGCGGCGACCGGCGTCTGGCAGCCCTCGATCCCCGCCCAGTGGATCAGCCGGTGGGCGTCCAGTGTGTTTGGCGTACGGGCGATCCTGTCCCATTCGATATTGAGGCCGATGGACTTGGCGTGCTCCATGATCGGCGTGTAGGCGGCCAGCGCGCCCTCCTCTCCGCCGAACTTGGCCGCGAGGTAGGCGCGGCGGTCCATGCCGCCGACGGGCATGTCCGGGTTCAGCTGGAACGGATGCCATTCCACGTCGAACGGATGGTCGGGCGCTGCCTCAAGGGCGCGGTCGAGTTGCGTCTTGCCGATGTAGCACCAGGGGCAGATCGGGTCGGAGAAGATGGCGAGCTTGATCATGGGACAGGGTTGTAGCCGTCCCGCAGGGCCTGCCGCAAGAGCTTGCCGTTGGGGTTGGTGGGCAGGGCATCGCGATGGATGAACAGACGCGGCTGCTTGTAACGCGCGAGATGCGCGGCGGCATGGGCCTTGAGCGTGCCGTCGTCCAGCGGCACGGGCCCGGTGTAGAAACAGGCGATGACGCGCACGCCGGACCGCACTTCGACATCCGTGGCGGCGCAGGCGGTGAGGCCGGGCAAGCTGGCCATGGCGTGTTCCACCTCGATCGGGGATACCCGGTAGCCGCCCGCATTCATCATGTCGTCCGCGCGGCCGTGGTAGTAGACCTCGAAGACGGCGTTCATTTCGCCCCGGTCGCCGGTCAGGAACCAGTCGCCCTGGAACTTATCCGAGGTCTCGTTTGGCGCGTTCCAGTAGCCCAGCATCAAGCCTGGGTCGGCGCGGTGGATGGCAATCACGCCGTCCTCTCCGATATTTACCGGGCCATCCTCACCCAGGATCGCGACCTTGCGCCCCTTCTGCGGGCGTCCCAGCGCGGCCGGGTCGGCGGGGTTGAGCGGCGACGAGGAGATGAAGGTCGAACATTCCGACATGCCGAAGGCTTCGTGCACCTCGGTGCCTGTCGCCGCGCGCCAGGCATCGCGGATCGGGGCGGACATCTTTTCCCCGGCGGAAAGGCCATGGCGCAGGTCGGGAAGGTTAATCCTGCCACCCGGCTTGAGCATCTGCCGATAAACGCCGGGGGCGGCGGCAAAGATCGTGGCACGCGCCTCGGCCAGCAGGTCGGGCAATTGCGCGGCAGGCGTGCCCTGGCCGGGGATCAGCGCCGTGGCGCCCATGGTCCAGGGGTCCATGAGGCCGGTGCCCAGCGTGTAGGTCCAGTTGAAGGCGCCCGCGTGCAGCAGCCGGTCATGGGGCCTCAGGTCGTACCAGCCCTGCATCATCATCTGCCGCGCCCAGATCGCACGATGGGTATGGACTACGCCACGGGGCTTGCCGGACGTACCGGATGTGAAGATCAGGTAGGCCGGGCGATCGGGATCGCCCATGTGGAAATCGGCGGGTTCGCAATTTCTTAGCGCGCGCAGCTCGTGCAGTTTGACCACGCGTCCGGTCTCGACTCCCGACACCTCCGGGTCCTGCAACACGCCGGCCGGGTCAAGATCGCCAGCAAGGGCAGCGACTTCTTCGGAGGTCAGCAGGGACGAGGTCGGCACCGGCAGGATGCCCGCCGCGATGGCGCCGAGATAGGCGATGGGGAAATCGACCGTGTTCCCCAGCCGCATGAGCAGGCGGTCTCCGGGCCGGAACCCGGCCGCCAGCAGCCCGCCGGCGGTGCCCCGCACGGCGCGGATCAACTCGGCATAGCTCAGCCGCAGCGGCGCATCGCCCGACAGCACCTCAAGCGCGATCTTGTCCGGCGCGGCGGCTCCGGCGGCCAGCACATGGGCCGCCATGTTGAAGGGTTTGGGGCAGGGCGCGGGCGCCCCCTGGTCGAAGATGGCTTTCATGCCACTGGGTTAGGCCCCCGTCGCCGCTGTTGCAAGCCTGCGCGGCGCTGCCTATAGGATGGCCATGGGCCAGACCGACAACACGCGCATCATCCGCATCGCCCGGGAAACCGGAGCCGAAGCCGACCAGCCCGAACCGCTGGACCTGGGCCACCGGGTGCGCGAGCTGCGCAAGGCCAGGGACTGGACGCTGGAACAGGCGGCCAAGCAGGCGGGGCTGGCGCGCTCCACGCTCTCCAAGATCGAGAACGGTCAGATGTCGCCGACCTACGAGGCGCTGAAAAAGCTGGCGTTGGGGCTGGGCATTTCCGTCCCGCAGCTCTTTACCCCGCCGAAGCGCGAGCAGGTGATCGGCCGCATGGTCACCACCCGGTCAGGCGAGGGGCAGGCCCAGGCCACCGTCACCTACGAGCACGAGCTGCTGGCCGAAAACCTGACACAGAAGCACATGCTGCCCTATCGCGCGCGGATCCGCGCGCGGTCGATGGAGGAGTTCGACGGCTGGGTCCGCCATGACGGAGAGGAATTCCTCTACGTCCTGACCGGGATCATCAAACTTTACACCGAGTTCTACGAGCCCATCGAGATGCGCCGTGGCGACAGCGCCTATTACGACGCCTCGATGGGGCATAACGTGATCTCGGTCAGCCCCGAGGATGCGACGATCCTCTGGGTGACCTCGCTGGTCTAGACAGGCTCCACCCGGCTGAACGCGGTTCAGAACCACCCCTGCACGGTGCGCGCCCCGCTCGAGATATCCTGACCGACCCCGTCGATCGTTGCGCAGGCGCCCAGACCCAGCAGGGCGGCAATCAGCAAGACATGTCTCATTGGCTCACTCCTCGGACCACCAGACTTCGGGCAACCATTCGGTGCCCCAGTCCCCGTAAATCGGCAGCGTGTCGGGATAGCGCAAGCTGCTGGCATGGGCAATCATGCTGGCATCGCGCCGGTAGAAGGGGATGACGTAGCGGCCCGCCATCAGCGCCCGGTCGAGCGCCTTCACGGCGCCGGTAAAGACCTCCGGGTCCTCTGCTGTCAGCAAGGTGTCGATCATCGCGTCGACCGCGGGGCTTTTGACGCCCATCAGGTTGCGCGATCCCGGCTGGTCGGCCTGGTCGGACGCCCAGTAATAGCGCTGCTCGGTGCCGGGCGACAGCGACAGGGCGCGTTCGAAATAGGTGACGTCGAAATCGAGCGCATTCTTGCGCTCTTCCCATTGCGCATCGTCCACCGTCGAGACGGTGACCTGCATGCCGAGGCGTTCCAGCGCACGGGCATATATGTCCATGATCGACTGGGTTTCCTGGCTGCCCTTGCGCAGCAGCACCTCGAAGGCGAAGGGCTGGCCATCCGGGCCGCGCAGCTGGCCATCCTCGACCGTCCAGCCGGCCTCGGCCAGCAGGTCCGAGGCGGCGCGGATGCCCGCGCGGTTGCGGGCCGAGCCGTCCGAGACGGGCAGGTCGTAACCCTCGAGCGCGCCGGGGGGCAGGTCGGCGGCGAACGGCTCGAGCAGGTCGCGCACGACGCCAGTCGCCGGGCCATGCTCCATCCCCAGGCTGGAGTTCGAGAAATAGGACGTGATGCGCGGCTGGCGCCCGCCGGTCAGCGTGTCGTTGACATATTCGAAGTTGAACGCCTGGATCATCGCCTCGCGCACGCGCCAATCGGCAAAGACCGGGCGGCGGGAATTCATCACCAGCCCCTGCATGCCCGAGGGGCGCTGGTCGGGGATCTCGGATTTCACGACATCGCCGCTGTCGATGGCCGGAAAGTCGAACCGGGTCTGCCAGAGCTCGGCGTTCTGTTCGCGCAAAACGGTGAGCGTGCCGGCCTTGAACGCCTCGAAGACCACGCCCGCGTCGCCGAAATACTCGATCCGGATCTGGTCGAAATTGTTGGTGCCGCGCCGCAGGCCCAGGTCCGCGCCCCAGTAATCGGGATCGCGCTGGAAGGTCACGTAGCGGCCGGGCTCGTAATCGCCGATGACGTAAGGCCCTGAACCGATGGGCACATCCGAAAGGCTCGACCGGGTGAAATCGGTGTCGTCCCACTGCGCCTTTTTCAGGATCGGCCGCAGCCCGGCGATCAGCGCCAGTTCTGCATTGTCCTCGGAAAAGGCGATGCGGATCGTCCGCTCGCCCACCTGCTCGATCCCCGACACCGAGGTCCAGAAGGTCAGGTAGCGGGGATGGCCAACGGTGCCGAGCGTCTCGAAGGACCAGATCACGTCTTCGACAGTGACAGGGCTGCCGTCGCTGAACCGCGCTTCGGGCCGCAGGGTGAATTCGACCCATTCCCGATTCGGCCCCGTCTCGATCGATTCGGCGAGCAGACCGTAAAGGGTGAAGGGTTCGTCCCGGCTGCGGCCCATCAGGCTTTCATAAAGATGAGCGCGCTGTTGCCAGGGCGCGTTGCCTTTCAGGATGAAGGGATTGAGCGAGTCGAAGGTCCCGACCTCGCCGAAGGTGATCCGCCCGCCCTTCGGTGCCTCGGGGTTGGCATAGGGCAGCGACACAAAATCCGGTGGGAGCGCGGGATAACCATACATAGCTATGCCATGCGCGGGCTCGGCCAAAGTCGGGCCGGATAGCCCGAAAACCGCGAGGGCCGCCAGCCCGACCAGCGGGGCGACATGGAAATAGTTCGGTCGCATTTGCGAAACAATCCCGATCTGCTCTTGTTTTCTTGGGACCGAGATTAACCCGGGATAGCTGCCTTTTCAAACTTTTAGCTTGGACTCCTCTCGCAAGGGGTCTATAACAAGGGCACTGCTCGATAGGTTTCTTGCCTGTATGAAACCTGCCTCAATAACTTAACGCCCGCTTCGTGCGGGCGTTTTTTTTGGGCAGGGTTCCGCGTGTCCCCCCTCATGACAGACCCCCGGCCGGCGCGCCAGTGGCCGTCCCTCACCCCTTGCGCACAAGGGGTCACGAAGCTGTGCAGGGTTGAACTTCTTTGCAGGTGCAGCATTACTCCTGCACAGGTTCACTTGGACAGAAGGAGAGTGAGATGTCACTCAAGGGCAAGACCGCGATCATCACGGGTTCCAATTCGGGAATCGGCCTGGGCGTCGCCCGGGAACTGGCCAAGGCGGGCGCGGACGTGATTCTCAATTCCTTTACCGATAACGAGGAAGACCATGCGCTGGCCAGGAGCCTGGGCGAGGAATTCGGCGTCTCGGCCCGCTACATCAAGGCGGACATGTCTAAGGCGGACGAGTGCCGTGCGCTGGTCGAGCAGGCGGGCAGCTGCGACATCCTGGTGAACAATGCCGGCATCCAGCACGTCGCCCCGATCGAGGATTTCCCGATCGAGAAATGGGACGCCATCGTCGCGATCAACATGTCCTCGGCGTTTCACTGCACCGCCGCCGCGCTGCCGATGATGCGCAAGGCGGGCTGGGGGCGGGTGGTCAACATCGCCTCGGCCCACGGTCTCACGGCCTCGCCCTACAAGGTGGCCTACGTCGCGGCCAAGCATGGCGTCGTCGGCATGACCAAGGTGACCGCACTGGAGACGGCCAAGGAAGACATCACCTGCAACGCGATCTGCCCGGGCTACGTGCTGACCCCGCTGGTCGAATCCCAGATCCCCGACACGGCCAAGAAGTACGGCATGACCGAGGAGGAGGCGAAGGAGAAGGTCATCCTCGAGCGGCAGCCGTCGAAGCAATTCGCCACGGTCGAGCAGATCGGCGGGACGGCGGTGTTCCTGTGCTCGGACGCGGCGGCGCAGATCACCGGCACGACGATCTCGGTCGACGGGGGCTGGACGGCACTTTGACCTCGGGGTGAGGGGCTGGCACCACATGAAGGTCTGGTGGGGGCCAGCCCCACACCCCCGGAGTTTATTGGCACAATGAAGTTGGATCGGGTCCCTTGGGGAGGGTGGTGCCTGACGGTATAGGTGACCGAATGGCACGGAAGACGAAGAAGAAGATCAACATCGCGCTTCAGGGCGGAGGGGCGCATGGCGCATTCACCTGGGGCGTGCTCGAGGGGCTGCTGGATTGCGACGAGATCGAGATCTGCGGCATCTCCGGCGCCTCGGCCGGGGCCGTGAACGGCGCGGCGCTGAAGTCGGGTTTCGCCGCCGACGGGCGGCAGGGCGCGCGCGCGGCGCTGGCCGAACTGTGGGAGGCGCTTGGCGCGATCGACGACGCGGCGATGCCGGCCTGGATGGACCTGTCGGATGCTGTCGCCCTGTCACGTCGTATGGATTACCTGCCGGGCTACCAGATCGCCGAGGCGATGGGGCAGATGTTCTCGCCCTACGCCTGGGGGCCGTTCTACCGCCACCCGCTTGAGCCGGTGGTCGACAAGTTCGATTTCGGCAAGGTCTGCCATCGCGAGGGGCCGCACCTGCACATCTGCGCCACCAACGTGCGGACGGGCAAGGTGCGGGTCTTCGCCGGCGAAGAGGTGACGGCCAAGGCGATCCTTGCCTCGGCCTGCCTGCCGACGCTGTTCAAGGCGGTCGAGCTGCCCGACCCGCGGACCGGCAAGATCGAGGCCTTCTGGGACGGCGGCTATACCGGCAACCCGGCGCTGTTCCCGCTGTTCGAGCCGCATTTGCCCGACGACATCATCGTGGTGAATATCAACCCGCTGGTGCGCGAGGAGGTGCCGCGCACGCCGCAGGACATCCGCAACCGGATCAACGAGATCAGCTTCAACTCCTCGCTCTTGCGCGAGTTGCGTGCCATCGGCTTTGTGCAGCGGCTGCTGGACGACGGCCACGTGGCGGATGGGGCGATGAAACGGGTGCGGGTGCACATGATCGCCGATGACGAGCTGATGAACGAGCTGTCGGTGGCGACCAAGTTGCTGCCCCTGCCGGGTGTCATGGGCCAGTTGCGCAGCGCGGGGCGGTCGGCGGCCGAGGCGTTCCTGGGCCGGCATCTCGAGGACATCGGGGTGCGGGATTCCATGAACCTGAGCGAGATGTATGGCTGACGCCTATTCCGCGGCGCGGTCGGCGGCCTCTTCCGGCGGCTGCGCCGGGTTCTTGGAGTTGGGATAGACGAGGCCGGCCGAGATCACCAGCTTGGCCGCGTCCTCCACGCTCATGTCGAGCTCGATCACGTCTTCTTGCGGGAAATACAGCAGGAAGCCCGAGGTCGGGTTGGGCGTGGTCGGGACAAAGACGCTGACCAGTGCAGAGCCGCCACCGCCGCGCGCCGCGATCTCGCCCTTGGCCATGGTCGAGATGAAGCCGATGGCCCAGATGCCCTTGCGGGGATATTCGATCAGGCAGGCGACCTCGAAGCTGCGTTCGGACTGGGCAAAGACCGTCTCGGCGATCTGCTTGATGCCGGAGTAGATCGAGCGGACGACCGGCATCCGGTCGACCATGCTTTCGGCCCAGCGGAGGAAGCTGCGGCCGATGAAGCCCTTGGCGACCCAGCCGACGAAGATCGTGAACAGCAGGAAGATGACCACGCCGACGCCGCGGATGTTGATGTGGACGTCTTCGCCGATCCAGTAATTGTAGCGCTCGAACCCGACGAGGCGGCGGATGATCGCGTCGGGGTGATAGCCCGCCGGCACGAAGGGCAGCACGAAGCTGTCGACCCAGCCGATGAAGCTCCAGAGCAGCCAGATGGTGATCGAGATCGGAAAGATGACGATGAGCCCGGTCAGAAAGCTCGACCGCAGGCTCGAGAACCAGCCGGGGCGGCGCGGATGGGGGTCGTCGTCGAAAGGTGTGTTCATCGGGTTGGTCGATCGGGAGCTCGGGCAGGGGTTGAGAGGCCGGTTGCCGCAACGCGGCCGGTCAGGGGTCATTTAGGGCCAACGGCCGGGCACTACAACTGCCCGGCGTCACCTTGGGTGAATTCAACGGCAATTTCCGCCGCAAGGCGCGCGTTATTGAGCACCAGCGCGATGTTGGACGTCAGCGACCGCCCCTCGGTCAGCTCGAAGATGCGCTGGAGGAGAAAGGGCGTCACCTGCTTGGCCTTGATGCCCTGGGCCTCGGCTTCCGAAAGGGCGGTGTCGATGATCGGGGTCATCTCGGCCAGTGGGATCTCGGCCTCGGGCGGGATCGGGTTGGCGACCAGCTGGCCGCCGGGGATGCCCATGGCCGTCCGCAGGTGCTGCGCTTGGGCGATCTGCGCGGCCGTGTCGGCGCGCAGCGGGGCAGGGATGCCGTAGCTGCGCGACCAGAAGGCGGGGATGTCGTCCTGACCATAGGCGATCACCGGCACGCCGAGGGTTTCCAGCACCTCGAGTGTCTTGGGAATGTCGAGGATCGCCTTGGCGCCGGCTGCGACCACCGTGACCGGGCTTTGCGCCAGCTCCTGCAGATCGGCCGAGATGTCGAATGTCAGCTCGGCCCCGCGGTGCACGCCGCCGATGCCGCCGGTGGCAAAGACGCTGATCCCCGCCAGACGTGCGCCGATCATTGTCGCGGCGACGGTGGTGGCGCCGGTGCCGCCTGTGGCCAGGCACATAGCCATGTCCGCGCGGCTCAGCTTGGCGACGTTCTTGGCCTGCGCCAGCGCGGTCAGCTGCTCTTCGGTCAGGCCCACGTGCAGCGTGCCGTCCAGCACGGCGATGGTCGCGGGCACCGCACCGCCATCCCGGATCACCTGTTCGACCTTTTGCGCCATCTCGAGGTTTTGCGGCCAGGGCATGCCATGGGTGATGATGGTCGATTCCAGCGCGACGATGGGGCGGCCTTCGGCCTTTGCGGCGGCAACTTCGGGAGACAGGGCAAGCGGGGTCATTGGGCAGATTCTCCGGAGACGTAGCGGGCCGCGGCCTTGAGCGCGCGATCCAGCGCGGCGCGCGGATCGGCGCCGGAAAGCTCGGCCGCGATATGCGCGGCCATGAATGTGTCGCCCGCGCCGGTGACGCGGGTCACCATCACTTCGGGCGGGGTGAGCGTGACTAGGCCGTGGCTGCCCGCCGATGCGGCGGGCTTGCCGCCATCGGTGACCAGCACCCGGTCGGCCCCGGCCGCGACCAGCCCCTCGGCGGCCTTGGGCGCATCCGCGAAGTCGCAATGGCACAGCAGCCCGGCCTCTTCGAGGTTGACGTAGAGCGTGGCGCCGGACCGGTTCAGGAAAGGCCGCAACCGTTCCGCCTTGCCGGGCGAGGCGGGGGCCACGTGCAGGCCCGCGTTCGCGAACAGCGGGCTGTGCGCGATCTCGGTCAGCAGCGGCACCGTCAGGTTGCCGTCCAGCACCACGGGGCCCTCGTAGGGCGCCTGCTCGGTCCCGAGACGTCCGTCGGCCAGCGGGCGCAGGATCTTGTCGCCCGCCGCCTCGAGCGAATGGGCATCGGCAATGGCGGCGATCAGCCCGTTGGCGCCCTCGACCGCCATGTAGACATCGGTCGGCAGATCCTCGGAGCGGTAGAGGAAGGATGTGACCATCCCCATCCCTTCGGCCTCGGCCACCAGCTCGTGCCCCTCGCTGTCCTGGCCGATGGCCGACAGCAGCACGGGCCGCAGGTCGAACCGGGTGAAGGTCATGGCGATGTTCATCGCCACGCCGCCGGGCAGGCGGGTGATGCGCCCGGGCACGTCGGCCCCGTGCTTCATGTGCCGGTCGGACCGACCGATGATGTCCCACAGGACCGCGCCGATGCAAAGAATATCCGTCATGCGCCCATTTGACCGACCTATTGGCCCGGCGCAAGGCGGGGCGTGCCTTGATCTTTGCTGCCCGCGGGTCATCCTGTGCCGAAACCTTGGGGAGAGCTCACCTTGTTCGCATATATTCGCCGCCTGGCCTTCTTGGCCGCCGCGATGCTGGCCGTTCCGGCCGCCGCGCATGAAATCCAGCCGGCGATTGCCGACCTGACACTGTCGGGCGAGGCCGCGCGGATGGACCTGGCCTTCAACGCCGAGGTCTTCCTGGCCGGGATCGACGTGGACGGCGTCGCCGACACCAACGAAACCGAGGGGTCGGACGATTACGACGCCCTGCGCGCCCTGGCACCCGATCAGATCGCCGAACGGCTGCGCGGCGCCTTTCCGGGCACGGCAGATGTGCTGTATCTCGAGACCGGGACCGGGGCTGTGGTGCCCTTTGCCATCGACACCGTGGACGTGCCCGAGGTCGGCAATACCGACCTTGCGCGGATGACCACGCTGGGGCTGACGGCCGATCTGCCGGACGGGGTGCAGACCGCCGCGCTGGCCTGGCCCGAGGGGTGGGGAGAGTTGATCCTGCGCCAGCAAGGCGTCGAGGAGCCCTTTACCGGCCTTGTCGGCCCCGGCGAGACGTCGCCGCAGATCCCGGTGGCGGGCGGGCTGCAACAGACCGGGCTGGTGGCCTTCCTGTCCTATATCCCCGTCGGGTTCGACCACATCCTGCCGCTGGGGCTGGACCACATCCTCTTCGTCCTGGGCCTGTTCCTGCTGGCACCGGGGGTGCGACCGCTGCTGTGGCAGGTCACGGCCTTCACCGCCGCGCACACGGTCACGCTGGCGCTTGGCGCGCTGGGGATCGTCACCATCCCCGGCTCCATCGTGGAGCCGATCATCGCCGCCTCCATCGTCTATGTCGCGGTCGAGAATATCTTTACCGATGGCCTCAACCCCTGGCGGCCGGTCATCATCTTTGTCTTCGGCCTGCTGCACGGGCTCGGCTTTGCCAGCGTACTGGGGGAGTTCGGCCTGCCTGAGGGCCAGTTCATCCCGGCGCTGCTGGGCTTCAACATTGGCGTCGAGATCGGCCAGCTGACGGTGATCGCCGTCGCCTTCCTGATCGCCTGGGCCACCATACGCCTGTCGGAGTTCGGCGAGGTGAACCGCGTTCAGGCCATCGTCTACCTGGCGGCCGCGCTGGTGCTGGTGCCGCTGGCGCTGATCCCGGTCGCCGCGATGGGCGGCGAGATGGCCGAAGCGCTGCCGCCGCTGCTTGTTACAATCGCGATTCTCGCGGGGCTCTGCGGGGCCGCCTCGGCCGCCGGCGGGGTCGGTGTCTACCGCCGCATGGTCGAGATGCCGGCCTCCTTCCTGATCGCCCTCGTGGGCGCCTATTGGTGCGTCGAACGCGTTTTTCTCTAGGAAAACGCGGCATAAGGGGCAGGGGCTGCGGATCGCCCGTGCCCCTGCCGAAGCGTCATTTGGGGCCGCGGCGGGCCCTGTCATAAACCTGTTACACGAGTGTCACAAAAGCATCGCGACCCGGCTGGTAGTCCCCGCCCCGAAGGCTGCCCCCATGTGGCCTCGTTGTGAAACAGGAGAGACATATGTCCATCGCGAAACTCACCGCCTCCGCCCTGACGATCGCCGCCGTTTCGGCCTCGGCCGCTGCCGCACGCGACAACGTGCAGGTCGCCGGCTCGTCGACCGTGCTGCCCTACGCCTCGATCGTCGCCGAAGCCTTTGGCGAGAACTTCGACTTCCCGACGCCGGTCGTGGAATCGGGCGGCTCCTCGGCTGGCCTCAAGCGCTTCTGCCAGGGTGTCGGCGAAGAGCACACCGACATCGCGAACGCCTCGCGCGCCATCCGCGAAAAGGAAATCGCGGCCTGCGCCGAGAACGGCGTGACCGACATCATCGAAGTCCGCATCGGCTATGACGGCATCGTGTTTGCCTCGCAGCTCGACGGCCCGGACTACACCGCCTTTACCGAGGCCGACATCTTCAACGCCCTGGCGCCGAAGGTCATGGTCGACGGCCAGCTGGTCGACAACCCGCACAAGCTGTGGTCGGACTTCAACCCCGATCTGCCCAGCGAAGAGATCCTGGCCTTCATTCCCGGCACCAAGCACGGCACTCGTGAAGTGTTCGAAGAGAAGGTCGTCGCGGCCGGCTGCGAAGTCACCGGCGCCCTGGAAGCCATGATCGCCGGCGGCATGTCGGAAGACGACGCCGAAGACGCCTGCCTCGCAGTCATGTCGGACGGCCGCGCCGTGGACATCGACGGCGACTACACCGAGACGCTCGCCTCGATCGACGCCAACGCCAACGGCATCGGCGTGTTTGGCCTCGCGTTCTACGAGAACAACACCGACAAGCTGAAGGTCGCCACCATGTCCGGTGTCGAGCCGACCACCGAGACCATCTCGACCGGCGAATACCCGGTGTCGCGGCCGCTGTACTTCTACATCAAAAAGGCCCACATCGGCGTGATCCCCGGCCTGAAGGAATATGCCGAGTTCTTCGTCAGCGACGAGATCGCCGGCCCCGATGGCCCGCTGGCCGAATACGGCCTCGTGTCCGACCCCGAGCTGGCGGCAACGCAAGCCAAGGTCGCCGACGAGCGGACCATGAACGAAGGTATGTGATCCGAAAGGGTTTCGGCCCACGGATCGGGGGCGGCATATTCCGCCGCCCCCTTTTCTTTTAGAACCTTTTTACGCGACAAGCAGACCTGATCGGGGGGCACATGCCTGTACTTTGGCTCGTTTTGGCGGTTCTCGGGATCGCCCTTGTCGGCTACGTCCTGGGCCGGTCGCTGGCGCTCGCCAGCGCCGGCGGCGAGATCCGCAACCTGCATTCGCTGCCCAGCTACTACGGCTCGAACGTGGCGATGAAGGCGGCCGTGCCGGCGCTGCTGCTGCTTGTGGTCTGGCTGATCGTCCAGCCTTTCGTCGTCAACGGCATGGTCTCGGGGATGATCCCCGAGAGCGAGATTTCAGAGGGCTCAAACCTTGGCCTCGTGATGGCCGAGGTGCACCGCACCTCGGAGGGGCTGAGCAACGCGGTCGCCGCCGGGATCATCGACGAGGACACGGCACGCAACCCCGGTGCCGACCCCGAGACGATGACTGACCGGCTGAAGGACGCGGGCCAGGTCGTCACCTCGACCCTGACCGCGCCGATCCTCGCGGCCGCGCAGCGCTACCGCGCGCTTCATGACTCCGGCGCCTGGATCATGTCCGGCGTCGTGCTGGTGCTGGCGCTGGCCGGGCTGATCTGGGGCCTGCGCGAAAGCCAAGCCGAATTCCGCGCCCGCAACACGGTCGAACAAGGCATCCGCGCCCTGCTGATCGCCGCGGCCTCGATCGCGGTCCTGACCACCATCGGCATCGTGCTGTCGCTGATCTTCAACACGATCGAGTTCTTCCGGCTCTACCCGGCGGCCGAGTTCTTTTTCTCGCTCAACTGGGCGCCCAGCTTTTCCGGCCGCGGCGGCAGCTCCGAGTTGGGGATCATCCCGCTGCTCTGGGGCACGCTTTACATCAGCTTCGTCGCTCTGGTGGTGGCCGTGCCGGTGGGCCTCTTCGCCGCCGTCTACCTCAGCGAATACGCCACGCCCAAGGTGCGGGCCATCGCCAAGCCGCTGCTCGAGGTGCTGGCCGGCATCCCGACCATCGTCTACGGCCTCTTTGCGCTGCTGACCATCGGGCCGATCCTGCTGAGCGTCTTCGGTGACGACACGGTCGGCTGGATGCAGGGCCAGCGTGCCGTGATGACCGCCGGCATCGCCATGGGCATCATGCTGATCCCCTTCGTCAGCTCGCTGTCGGACGACATCATCAACGCGGTGCCGCAATCGCTGCGCGACGGGTCCTACGGGCTGGGCGCGACCAAGTCCGAAACCATCAAGCAGGTGATCCTGCCCGCCGCCCTGCCGGGCATCGTGGGCGCCATCCTGCTGGCCGCCAGCCGCGCCATCGGCGAGACGATGATCGTGGTGCTGGGGGCAGGGGCCGCGGCCCGGCTGTCGCTCAACCCCTTCGAGGCGATGACCACCGTGACCGCCAAGATCGTCAGCCAGCTGACCGGCGACAGCGATTTCGCCTCGCCCGAGGCGCTGGTGGCCTTTGCCCTGGGCATGAGCCTCTTCGTCATCACGCTGGGGCTCAACGTCCTCGCCCTCTACATCGTGCGCAAGTACCGGGAGCAGTACGAATGACCGACGCAAGCATGGGCGCCACGCCCGCCGCCAAGGGGTCGCTGACCACCGAAGACGCGCGGACGAAAAAGCGCAACGCCGCCGAGAAACGCTTCCAAATGTACGGGATCGCCGCCATCGGCGCCGGGCTGTTCTTCCTGCTCGTGCTGCTGGTCTCGATCCTTTCCTCCGGGCTGGGCGCCTTTCAACAGACCTTTATCGAGGTGCCCGTGTACCTCGACCCCGCCAAGCTGGACAAGAATGGCAACCGCGACCCGGCCGAGATGGCCAAGGTGTCGACCTTCGGCTACGGGCCGCTGATCGAACAGGCCATCTTTGCCCAGGTCGAGGCCAACGGGATCGCCACGCCGCTCGACAGCTCGAAGGACATGAAGGCGCTGATCTCGGCCTCGGCCGCCGCGCAGGTGCGTGACGTGGTGCTGGCGAACCCGGACCTCGTGGGCGAGACCGTGAGCTTCCGCATGCTGGCCGCCAGCCGCGTCGACGGCTACCTCAAGGGCCGGGTCCAGCGCGAGGACGTGGCGCGCGACAAGAACATCGACGCCGAGCACCTCGACCTGACGGACGCCTTCGTGGACGCCGGGATCGTCGCCAAGCAGTTCAACATCGACTTCGTGATCGGCGCCGATGCCTCGGAAAGCCGCCCCGAACAGGCTGGCTTGGGCGTGTCGATGCTGGGCTCGCTCTTCATGATGATCGTGGTGCTGGTTCTGGCACTGCCCATCGGCGTTGCCGCCTCGATCTACCTCGAGGAATTCGCGCCGCAGAACCGCTGGACCGACCTGATCGAGGTGAACATCTCGAACCTCGCCGCCGTGCCGTCGATCGTCTTCGGCATCCTCGGCCTTGCGGTCTTCATCCAGTTCGCGCACCTGCCGCAATCGGCTCCGCTGGTGGGCGGCCTCGTGCTGACCCTGATGACCCTGCCGACGATCATCATCTCGACCCGCGCCTCGCTCAAGGCGGTGCCGCCGTCGATCCGCGACGCAGCACTTGGCCTTGGCGCCTCGCGCACGCAATCGGTTTTCCACCACGTGCTGCCGCTGGCCATGCCCGGCATCCTGACGGGCACCATCATCGGCCTGGCACAGGCGCTCGGCGAAACCGCGCCGCTCTTGCTGATCGGGATGGTCGGCTACATCGCCACCAACTATCCCGACGGCCTGGCCTCGGGCTTCATGGACCCGAACTCGGCCATGCCCGCGCAGATTTACGAATGGGCAAAACGCGCCGATCCGGCCTATTATGAACGGGCCTGGGGCGGGATCATCATCCTGCTGCTGTTCCTGATGACCATGAACATCATCGCCATCATCCTGCGCCGCCGCTTCGAGCGCCGCTGGTAACGGAAGGAGAGCTTCCCATGAACGACATGTCACTGCTGGAGAGACGCGTGGACACCAAGGATACCAAGATCTCGGCCCGCAAGGTTCAAGTCTTTTACGGCGACACCCATGCCATCAAGGACGTGGATGTCGATATCCAGGACAAGACCGTGACCGCCTTCATCGGCCCGTCGGGCTGCGGCAAGTCCACCTTTCTGCGCTGCCTGAACCGGATGAACGACACCATCGACATCTGCCGCGTGACCGGCGACATCATGCTGGACGGAGAGGACATCTACGACCGCCGCGTCGATCCGGTGCAGCTGCGCGCCAAGGTCGGCATGGTGTTCCAGAAACCGAACCCGTTCCCCAAGTCGATCTACGACAACGTGGCCTACGGACCCAAGATCCACGGGCTGGCCAAGAACAAGGCCGAGCTGGACGAGATCGTCGAAAAGGCCCTGCGCCGCGGCGCAATCTGGAACGAGGTCAAGGACCGGCTGCACGCGCCGGGCACGGGCCTGTCGGGCGGCCAGCAGCAACGCCTGTGCATCGCGCGCGCCATCGCGACCGAACCCGAGGTGCTGCTGATGGATGAACCCTGTTCAGCGCTCGACCCCATCGCCACGGCCCAGGTCGAGGAACTGATCGACGAACTGCGCCAAAGCTACTCGGTCGTGATCGTCACGCACTCGATGCAACAGGCCGCGCGGGTCAGCCAGAAGACCGCTTTTTTCCACCTGGGCAACCTGGTGGAATACGACGACACCTCGACGATCTTCACCAACCCCAGCGATCCGCGCACGGAAAGCTACATCACCGGCCGGATCGGCTGACGGGAGGGCCAGACCACATGGCACAGCATATTTCCTCGGCCTTCGACCGTGACCTCGAAGCGGTGCAGGCGCGCATCATGAAGATGGGCGGCATGGTCGAAGAGGCCATCACCGAGGCCGCCCGGTCCCTTGTCGAACGCGACGAGGAACTGGCCGAGCAGGTCCGCGCCGGCGACAAGGCCATCGACGCGATGGAAGAGCAGATCAACGAGGAGGCCGCCCGCATCATCGCGCTGCGCGCCCCCACGGCCATCGACCTGCGGCTTGTCCTGTCGGTGCTGCGGATCTCGAGCAATCTCGAGCGGATCGGCGATTATTCCAAGAACATCGCCAAGCGCACCGGCGTGCTGATGCAGCTGCCGACCATCGACGGGGCCGGGCAGGCGCTGAAACGCATGGCCCGCGAGACACAGCTGATGCTGGACGACGCGCTTGACGCTTACATGCAGCGCAACGACGCGCTGGCCCGCGACGTGATCGCGCGCGATGCGGACGTGGACCAGATGTACAACGCGCTGTTCCGCGAACTGCTGACCTTCATGATGGAGGATCCGCGCAACATCACCCCCTGCATGCACCTGCATTTCATCGCCAAGAACATCGAACGCATGGGCGACCACGTCACCTCGATCGCCGAGCAGGTGGTCTACCTTGTGACGGGCGAGACCGCCGACGAGGTGCGCGAAAAGCTCGACCGCACCTCGACCGATGCAGCGATGAGCACGCAAGGCGCCGGGGAGTGACACCATGAGCGTGCCCCATCCCGTCGTCCTGCTGGTCGAGGACGAACCGGCGCAGCGCGAAGTGCTGGCCTACAATCTCGAGGCCGAAGGGTTTGACGTCGTCTCGGCCGACAACGGCGAAGACGCGCTGCTGCTTTTCGACGAGGAAGGCCCGGACGTGGTCGTGCTGGACTGGATGATGCCCCAGCTCTCGGGGATCGAGGTCTGCCGCCGCCTGAAATCCCGGCCGGAAAGCCGCGGCGTACCGATCATCATGCTCTCGGCCCGGTCCGAAGAGGTTGACCGTGTGCGTGGCCTCGAGACCGGCGCCGATGATTACGTCATCAAGCCCTATTCGGTGCGCGAGCTGATGGCGCGGGTGCGCACCCAGCTGCGCCGCACGCGGGCCGCCGCCGTGGGCGAACGGCTCGAGGTCGGCGATATCACGCTGGACGCCGCGACCCACAAGGTGTTCCGCGCGGGTGAAGAGCTGAAGCTCGGGCCCACCGAATTCCGCCTGCTGGCCACACTAATGGAAAAACCCGGCCGCGTGCTGAGCCGCGCGCAGCTGCTGGACCTCGTCTGGGGCCGTGACGTCTATGTCGACACCCGCACGGTCGACGTCCATGTGGGCCGGCTGCGCAAGGCGCTCTGCGTGCATGGCGGCGACGATCCGGTGCGCACGGTGCGCGGCGCGGGCTACGCGCTGGGGTGACGGGCAGGGCGCTTGTTCCGGCCTTCGGAACATGGAGGCCGACTTGCGTCCTGCGCCAATCGGCGCAGGCGATTCCGGTCGAAATCGCCCGTTCCCTGATATACTCCTGACGGAACACGATTCAGGAGGAGAAGAGGGATGCTCGACCGACCCAAGCTGCGCGCCAAGGATGCCCCGGACCTTGGCTCATTTGACTGGGAAGACCCCTTCCGCCTGGCCGACCAGCTGAGCGAAGAGGAACGCATGGTAGCCGAAGCCGCGCGGTCCTACGCGCAGGAAAAACTGCAGCCGCGCGTCACCGATGCCTACCTGACCGAGCAGACCGACCCGGCGATCTTTGCCGAGATGGGCGCCATGGGCCTGCTGGGCACCACCATTCCCGAGGAATACGGCGGCATCGGCGCGGGTTATGTCACCTACGGCCTTGTCGCGCGCGAGGTGGAGCGGGTGGACAGCGGCTACCGGTCGATGATGTCGGTGCAATCCAGCCTCGTGATGTACCCGATCTATGCCTACGGATCCGAAGACCAACGGTCCAAGTACCTGCCCAAGCTGGCCTCGGGCGAATGGATCGGTTGTTTCGGGCTGACCGAACCCGACGCGGGCTCCGACCCGGGCGGCATGAAGACTACCGCAAAAAAGACCGAGGGCGGCTATGTGCTGAACGGGTCCAAGATGTGGATCTCGAACGCGCCCATCGCCGATGTCTTCGTCGTCTGGGCCAAGTCCGAGGCGCATGGCGGCAAGATCCGTGGCTTCGTTCTGGACAAGGGCTTGAAGGGGCTGAGCGCGCCGAAGATCGAAAAGAAGCTGTCCCTGCGCGCCTCGATCACCGGGGAAATCGTGCTGGACGGCGTCGAGGTCGGCGAGGACGCGCTGCTGCCGCATGTGGAGGGGCTGAAGGGCCCGTTCGGCTGTCTCAACCGCGCGCGCTACGGCATTTCCTGGGGCGCGATGGGCGCCGCGGAATTCTGCTGGATGGCGGCGCGGCAATACGGGCTCGACCGGCACCAGTTCAAGAAGCCGCTGGCGCAGACGCAGCTGTTCCAGAAGAAACTGGCCGACATGCAGACCGAGATCGCGCTGGGACTTCAGGCCTCGCTGCGCGTGGGTCGGCTGCTGGACGAGGCAAAGGCCGCGCCCGAGATGATTTCGATCGTCAAGCGCAACAATTGCGGCAAGGCGCTCGAGATCGCCCGGATGGCCCGCGACATGCACGGCGGCAACGGCATCTCGGCCGAGTTCCAGGTCATGCGCCACATGGTCAACCTCGAGACGGTGAACACCTACGAGGGCACCCATGACGTGCATGCGCTGATCCTCGGGCGTGCGCAGACCGGCTTGCAGGCGTTCTTCTGACATCATGACCAGCCTCTGGCAGGACACGTCCGCCGAACATGTGACCTGCGCGCCGTTGGCGGGCGCGCAGACCGCCGATCTTGCCATCGTCGGCGGCGGCTTCACCGGCCTTTCGGCGGCGCTGGAGGCGGCCGGGGCAGGGCTGCGCGTGATCCTGCTCGAGGCCGAGACGATCGGTCACGGCGGCTCGGGCCGCAACGTGGGGCTGGTGAATGCGGGGCTTTGGCTGCCACCCGACGCGGTCGAGAAATCCATGGGCACGGAACCCGGCGCGCGACTGAACGCGGCGCTGGCCGGCGCGCCCGACCTCGTGTTCGACCTGATCCAGCGCCACGGCATCGCCTGCGAGGCGCGGCGCGCCGGGACGATCCACCTGGCCCATGCGCCCTCGGGCCTGTCGGACCTCTCGGAACGGGCACGGCAACAGAAAGCACGCGGCGCCCCGGTGCAACTGCTGGATGCGGACGAGGTCGCCCGGCGCACCGGCACGCGGCATTTCCACGGCGGTCTCTTCGATCCGCGGGCTGGCACGATCCAACCTTTGGCCTATGTCCGCGGCCTTGCGCGCACGGCGCAAGGATCTGGAGCAATCCTGCATGAAAACAGTACACTGGAACGTATTCTTCACGTAGAAGGTCAATGGCGCCTGCACAGCGCAGATGGCCAGGTGACGGCGCCGAAACTGTTGATCGCGACCAATGCCTACCATCGGTTCGTGCCTGGCTTTCACGTGCCGCGCACGGCCGTGGTCGGCTATTTCCAGATGGCGACGCCGCCGCTGCCCGACGATGTCGCCGCCGCGATCCTGCCAGAGGGCGAAGGCTGCTGGGACACCGGCACGGTAATGACCAGCCTGCGCCGGGACAGAGCGGGCCGCATCATATTGGGCGCATTGGGAATTCCCGAGGGGGTGGGTGCAAGGCTCCACCACGACTGGGCCCGGCGCAAGCTGCTGAAGATCTTCCCGGACCTTGGCTCGCAGGACTGGACCCATCATTGGTGGGGCCGCATCGCGATGACCAGCGACCACATTCCCAAGGTCATCGACCTTGGTCGCGATGCCTGGGCCGTCATGGGGTACTCCGGTCGCGGCATCGGCCCGGGCACGTTGATGGGGCGCGCCGTGGCGCAATCCATGATCACCGGCAACACCACCGCAATGCCAGTTCCCGTCAGCGATGCGCGCTACCGCGATGCCATGCCGGGGATGCGCAGTCTCGTCGTCGAGACGGGAGCACGCGCGCTTCATTGGATCGGCGCACGCCGGGGCTGATCGCCGCTGTACGCGTAAGTCGAGTAATCGGTATTATGTGATTTTTATATTGGGACCGAATGGGCCCCCACATCAAGGCCTTATGGCAATACGCTCATCCATACGGACTGTCCCAAGGATCCGCATTGCGGCAGACCGCCCGGAATTCCCCCCGACCTGGCAGAAACCTTGCTGTAGACAGGAACCTGCACCTCTGGCACAAAAATTCTCACCAGCCGAACATCGACAGCAAGGAGTCCGCCCACGTGTATCCCTATGACGATTATCTGATCGCTCTGACCAATGCGCCATCGATCGAGGCGCTCTGGGATATGCACACGCGCAAGATGGCAGGATACGGCTTTGACCGGCTGATCTATGGCTTCACCCATTACCGCACGGCGACCTCTCTGGGCGATCCCGACGATTTCATCGTCCTGACGAACCACAGCGCGGAATACCGCAAGGCCTTCCTGACCGACGGCCTCTACTTCCACGCGCCGATGGTCCGCTGGGCAGTCGAGCACGAAGGCGCCGCCAGTTGGAGCCTGCTGCGCGACATGGTCGAGACCGGCACGCTCAGCGACAGCGAACGCAAGGTGCTCGAGTTCAACCGCTCCATGGGCGTCACGGCCGGTTACTCGATCAGCTTCAAGTCCGTCTCTGTCCGCTCCAAGGGCGCCATCGCGCTGACCGCGCGCGCCGGGATGGATCAGGACGAGGTCGATGCGATCTGGGCCGAACATGGCGAGGACATCATCGTCATGAACAACGTGGCGCATCTGAAGATCCTCACTCTGCCCAACACCTCGCTGTCGGGCCGCACGCTGACCAAGCGACAGCGCGAGGCGCTGGAATGGGTCGGCGACGGCAAGACCACGGCCGATATCGCGATTCTCATGGGCCTCACTCCCGCTACGGTCGAGAAACATTTGCGTCTTGCTCGTGAGGCGCTAAACGTGGAGACAACGGCCCAGGCCGTGCTCAAGGCGGCCTTCCAGAACCAAATGTTTGTTATGGAAGCGTGATTCCAGAATCAGGGGGAATTTTGGCCGCGTTTTTTACCGAAAGGTAGGGAATCCCTGACTTCCTTAACCCCGGGTAAATTGGCAGATTGGCCGTGTTCCGTGAGTGGTGGCTTTAGCCAGGGAACACCGGGTTGGAACCCCAGACATAACTGGGCCATTCCGATCTGCCGGTTCGCCGGAGCTGGTTGCGGGGGTCTATAGTCGGCCTTCGCGCCAGCACTCAAACCGGGCCGGATCCCGCCTCATCCCCAACTTCAAGCGGGGCCGGTCTGAAAGGAAGAGGGTGTCGTCGGTCCGGACGGCACCCTTTTTCGTTGTGCGGCGTCCGGCGGGCGCAATCCGGACAAAGGAAAAGGGCGCCCGTTTCGGGGCGCCCTTCCCTTTTCATGATCCGAAGAAAGGATCAGCCCTGGGCGGCCTTGGCCACCTCGGCTGCGAAATCCTCTTTCTCCTTCTCGATGCCTTCACCGACCTGCATGCGGATAAAGCCGAGGATCTCGGCGCCCGCGGCTTCGGCGGCTTCGGCAACGGTCTTGTCGGTGTCCATGACGAACTGCTGACCGGTCAGGGTGATTTCGGCCAGGAACTTCTTCATGCGGCCGACGATCATCTTCTCGATCACGGCGTCGGGCTTGCCCGATTCCCGCGCGATGTCGATCTGGACCTGCTTTTCCTTCTCGACGATGGACGGGTCGAGCTCGGCCTCGTTCAGCGCCTGCGGGTTGGCGGCGGCGATGTGCATCGCGACCTGCTTGCCGAACGCCTCGTCACCGCCCTTGAGCGCGACGACGACGCCGATCTGGCCCATGCCGTCGGTGGCGGCGTTGTGCACGTAGGTGGCCACGACATCGCCCGAGATCTTGGCCATGCGACGCAGCGACATGTTCTCGCCGATGGTGGCGATCTTGTCGGTGATCATGTCCGCGACCTTCTTGCCAGCCACGTCCGCTTCGGCCAGGGCCTCGACGGAATCGACGTTCACCGCAGCGCCGGCGATCTTCGACACCATGTCCTGGAAGTCGGCGTTCTTGGCGACAAAGTCGGTTTCCGAGTTCACCTCGACCGCGACACCGGTGCCACCGTCGACCTTGACGGCCACCAGCCCCTCGGCGGCGGTGCGGCCCGATTTCTTGGCGGCCTTGGCCAGGCCCTTGGTGCGCAGCCAGTCCACGGCGGCTTCCATGTCGCCGTCGGTTTCCACCAGCGCCTTCTTGGCATCCATCATGCCTGCGCCGGTCATTTCGCGCAGTTCTTTCACCTGTGCAGCAGTGATCGCCATGTCGTGGCTCTCCTCTATGTCTTGTCGGGCTCCGTGGGCCGGAGCAATCCGGGCGCGGGTTACCCCGCGCCCCGTAACAGCATCATGACCCCTGCCCCGCCCGCGACACGCGCCGCAAGGCAGGACGGTCGATCAGGCCTCTGCGCCTTCTGCGGCGATCGCGTCCTCGGTCGGCACATCTTCCAGCGCGCCAAGGTCGACACCGGCCGCACCCATCTGGGCGGTCATGCCGTCGAGGGCCGCACGCGACACCAGGTCGGTGTAGAGCGCGATGGCGCGGGCCGCGTCATCGTTGCCGGGGATGATGTAATCCACGCCATCGGGCGAGCAGTTGGTGTCGACGACGGCCACGACCGGGATGCCCAGCTTGTTGGCTTCGGCGATGGCCAGCGCTTCTTTCTTGACGTCGATGACGAACAGAAGGTCCGGCACGCCGCCCATCTCGCGGATCCCGCCCAGCGAAGCCTGCAGCTTTTGCTGTTCGCGCTCCATGCCCAGACGCTCTTTTTTGGTCAGGCCTTCGGCGCCGCCTTCCATCTGCTCGTCGATGGCCTTGAGGCGCTGGATCGACTGCGAAACGGTTTTCCAGTTGGTGAGCGTGCCGCCTAGCCAGCGGTGGTTCATGTAGTACTGCGCGCATTTCTCGGCAGCTTCGGCGATCGGCGCGGCGGCCTGGCGCTTGGTGCCGACGAACAGCACGCGGCCGTTCTTGGCAACCGTGTCGCGGATCACGTTCAGCGCCTGTTCCAGCATGGGAACGGTCTGCGTCAGGTCGACGATGTGGATGCCGTTGCGGGCGCCGTAGATGAACTCGCCCATGCGGGGGTTCCAGCGCTGCGTCTGGTGACCAAAGTGAACGCCGGCTTCAAGCAGCTGGCGCATGGTGAACTCGGGAAGAGCCATGTCCTTATCCTTTCCGGTTTGGCCTCGGCGAAGGGATAGGGCATCTGCCCAACCGGTGGACCCTCGGGGATGTCTCCCCCGGTGGCCCGCCCTCCGCCTGCGGATTTCGAGTAGGCGGCCTATAGACCCGTTTTCCCATGGGCGCAAGCCCTCCTCTTGCGCCTCCCCCCGGCCCTTCATTGTTTTCCAAGTACCTCGGGGGGAGTCGCCCCCCCAAGCTAGGCGCAAGGCCGGGCGTCAGGCGGGCAGCGTGACCGAGAACCGGCTGCCCTTCCCCGGCTCGCTCTCGATCCGCAACCGCCCGCGATGGCGCGAGACGATGTGCTTGACGATGGCCAGCCCCAGCCCCGTCCCGCCCATCTGGCGCGACCGGTGGCTGTCCACCCGGTAGAACCGCTCGGTCAGCCGCGGGATGTGCAGCGGGTCGATGCCCGGTCCGCTGTCCTCGACCACCAGCCGCACGGCTGGCCCGCGCAGGCCCGGATCTTCCGTGGGCCCGGTCAGGCGCAACACCACGCGGCCGGCCTCTCCGCCGTACTTGATCGCGTTCTCCAGCAGGTTCGTCAGCACCTGCCGCAACTGGTCGGAATCGCCGGGCACCATGACCGCGCCCTCGGGCAGGTCGGGCACCAGCGTGACCTGCGCGTCCTCGGCCAGCGGCGCCAGCCCGTTCAGGCAGGATCGGCACAGCCCCGCCAGGTCGATCCGATCGCGTGGCCGCAGTCGCTCCTCGCTTTCGACCCGGCTCAGGGACAACAGGTCGCCGACCAGGCGCACCATGCGGTTGGCCTCGGTCTCCATCACGCCAAGAAAGCGGTCGCGGGCCTTGGCATCCTCGCGCGCGGGTCCGCGCAGCGTCTCGATGAAGCCCAGCAGCGCCGTCAGCGGCGTGCGCAGCTCGTGGCTGACATTGGCGACGAAATCGCGCCGGATCTGGCTGACCTGCTCCTCGAGCCCGGCATCGAGGAAGCTCGCCACCACCATCCCCGACGGGGTCAGCGCACAATGCACATCATACTCGATATCGCGCTCGCCCTGCCGGATCCGGTAGCGCGGCACGCGCCGTTCGCCGGTGTGAAAGACCTCCTCGATCGCGCCCACCAGTTGCGGCTGGCGCAGGGCCGAGACATAGTGCCAGCCGACCGCCCGGTCGCCCAGCAGCTGCCGCGCCAGCCCGTTCAGCGCCGTCAGCCGCTCGTCCCGGCCGATCAGCAGCGCGGGGACGGGCAGCGCCTCGATCAGGTCCGCCGCCTCGGTGCTCATCCCCGGGCCGCCGCCAGCGCCCGGCCGAAGACGGCCAGCAGCGCCTCGGGTTCCTCGAGCCCCACCGAGACGCGGAACGACCCTTCGCTCAGCCCCAGCTTGGCGCGATCCTCCGGGGGCAGCGCCCGGTGCGAGGACGTGGCCGGGTGCGACAGCGTCGTGCCCACGTCGCCCAGCGTCGGCGCAAAGGCGATCCCGTCGGCGGCGCGGACAAAGGCATTGGCCGCCGCGCGCCCGCCCTCGATGTGGAAGGTCACCATGTTGCAATAGTTACCGCCCAGCAGCGCCCGGGCGCGGTCATGCTCCGGGTGATCGGCGCGGCCCGGGTAAAGCACCCGCGCGCCGGTCTCGGCCAGGAAATCCGCGAGCCGTGCTGCCGTCTCCTGCGCCCGGTCGAACCGCAGCGGGAAGGTCGCCAAGCCACGCTCGGCCAGCCAGCAGTCGAAGGGGCTGGCCGTCAGCCCGGCGGTCACGGCGAAAACCCGCAGCCGGGTGTTAACCTCGGGGTCCTTCGCCGCGACCCAGCCCAGCGTCACGTCGGAATGGCCGGCCAGCAGCTTGGTCACCGAATGGATGACGATATCGGCGCCCAGGTCCACGGGCCGCAACGCGCGCGGCGTGGTGAAGGTGTTGTCGACCACCAGCAGCACGCCCGCCTCTTTGGCCACCTTCGCGATGCCTTCCAGGTCGGCCACCCGCAGCGTCGGGTTCGAGACCGCCTCGACCAGGATCAGCCGCGTCTCGGGGCGGATCGCGGCGCGGATCGCCGCGGCATCCGTGGGCGTCGCCAGGGTGGTCGTCACGCCGATGCGCGGCAAATCCTCCTTCATCATCCGCAGCGACCGGCCATAAAGCTGGTCGCCCCCGATGACGTGATCGCCCGTCTTGCAGAGCCCCAGCAGCACGGCCGCCACGGCCGACATGCCCGACCCGGTGACGATGCCGCCTGTCATACCCTCCATCGCGTCGATCCGGCGCGCCAATGCGGCGGCATTGGGGTGCCCCTCGCGGGCATAGGTGAATCCCTCGGCCCGCCCCTCGTACTGGTCGTCCAGCTCGTCCGGGCTGGACGAGGCATAGACCACCGAAGGCGACAGCGGCGCCACGACGGGGGTCGAGACGCTCTCGGCCAGGGCCTCGGGGCGGATCAGGGTGGTTCGGGAATTGCGCATGTCATCACCTCGGGTCTTTCGCCCCGAGTGGTGACATGGCCGCGTGTCGCAGGCAAGACGCGCCCTTGCGTCTGCCCGGGCTCAGAGCGCCCGCATCCCCCTGGCGAAGCGCTTCGCATTGTCCTGGTAATGCCGGGCCGAACGCTTCAGCCCCTCGATCGCCGCCTCGTCCAGCTGCCGCACGACCTTGCCCGGGGCGCCCATGACCAGGCTGCCGTCGGGGATCTCCTTGCCTTCCGTCACCAGCGCCCCGGCGCCGATCAGGCAATTGCGGCCGATCTTCGCGCCGTTGAGGATGATCGCGCCCATGCCGATCAGCGTGTTCTCTCCGATCGTGCAGCCGTGCAACATGACCTTGTGGCCGATGGTGCAGCCCGGCCCGATGGACATCGGGTAGCCCGGATCGGTGTGGCAGACGCAGTTTTCCTGGATGTTGGACCCGGCGCCAAGGCGGATCTCCTCGTTGTCCCCGCGCAGGGTACTGCCGAACCAGACGCTCGCGCCGGCCTCCAGCACAACATTGCCGATGACATTGGCATCCGGCGCGACCCAGGCATCCCCGGCCAGCTTCGGGGCGATTCCGTCCAGTTCGTAGATCATGAGAGCTCCTCGAATTCGTCCTGCAGTTTGCGCACATGTTCGACCAGCCCCGGCTGCTGCAGGCGCCGCAACCGGGTCGCGGTCAGGATGGTCTTGAGATCCTCGAAGGTCCGACCGAGATCGTCATTGACCAGCACGAAGTCATAGGACCCCCAGTGGCTGATCTCGTCCCAGCTTTTCTGCATCCGCTTGGCGATCACCTCGGGCGCGTCCTGCCCCCGGCTCACCAGCCGCCGCCGCAGCTCGGCAATCGAGGGCGGCAGGATGAAGATCGATAGCGTATGCGGGCCCAGGCTCGAGTTCACGATCTGCTGCGCGCCCTGCCAGTCGATGTCGAACAGCACGTCACGCCCCGCTTCGATGGCCGCGGCCACGGGTGCCTTGGGCGAGCCGTAGAAATTGCCGAAGACATGGGCATGCTCCAGCATCCCGCCCTCGGCCACCTCGCGCCGGAAGGCGTCCTGCGACAGGAAATGGTAATGCACCCCGTCCTCTTCGCCGGGTCGCGGTGCGCGCGTGGTCGCCGAGACGCTGAACCTCAGGCTCGGATCCCAGTCCAGCAACATCCGCGACAGCGTCGATTTCCCCGCCCCGGACGGAGACGACAAGATCACCAGCAATCCACGCCGATCGGCCATATTCTTGTCCTTCCCCAGGCGGCCCGGGCCACCTGATCCCTTTCATCTTGCCAGATAAACTCCGGGGGACGTCACCAAGGGTGACGGGGGGCAGCGCCCCCTCCCTCCGGCCGCCGCAGGCACGTCACTCGACGTTCTGCACCTGCTCGCGCATCTGGTCGATCACGGCTTTCAACTCCAGCCCGACATTCGTCAACCCCCTGCCCTGCGCCTTGGAGCAGATCGTGTTGGCCTCGCGGTTGAACTCCTGCATTAGGAAATCGAGCTTTCGCCCCACCGCGCCGCCCTGCGCCAGCAGGTCCCGGGCGGCGGTGACATGGCCGCGCAACCGGTCGATCTCCTCGGTGACGTCGGCCTTGACCGCGATCATCGCCAGCTCCTGCGCCACCCGGTCCGGGTCGGCGCCGTCGCTGTTGTCGAGCACGCGGGCGAGGTTGCGCTTGAGCGCAGCCGCCATGTCACCCAGCCGTGCCTCGGCCTCGGTCGCGGCCTGGTCGGTCAGGCTGGCCACCTGGGCCAGCTGGTCATTCAGCACCTCGGCCAGCATCGCGCCCTCGGTGGCGCGCATGGCGATGAACTCGTCCAGCGCCGCTTCGACACCTGCCACCAGCGTGTCGGCCAGCTCGGGGCCATGATCCTCGACCCCGACGCTTTCCAGCACGCCGCGCTGGCCAAGGATATCGGCCGCGCTGGCCGGCGTCAGGGCGAGGCCCAGCTCGGCCGCCATCGATTCGATTCGCTCGAGCGCCGTGAGGACCGAGCCGGTGACGGATTCGGAGAGGCGCAGCGCCTGTTCACCCTCGTCCCGGGCCACGCGCAGGCTCAGCTGTACCGATCCGCGCTGCAATTTCGTGCCGAGAAGCTTGCGGATCCGGGGCTCGAGCCCGTCGATCCAGTCGGGCACCCGCAGGCGCAGGTCGAGCCCCTTGGCGTTAACCCCGCGCAGATCGAGGGCCCAATTGATGCCATCTTCCTGCCCTCGTCCACTGGCGAAACCGGTCATGGAATGGATCATTTCGCTGCCCTCACGTGCCTGTTTCGGCACCCCTTAACGCATTGTCACAGCAAAACAAAGCAGACATCGCGGACCCCGTAACGCCACAATAGTTAACCTTTTTCGCAGATTTTGGCCCAAATTGGGCGAAACTATGTCACATTAACACTCGAGCAATAATTGTGAAGTTTCTTGGGCGAAAGCTGGAAACGCTAGCTGGGCGCGGGGGCGTCAAGATACGCAGACAGGGTGAGAGCGATGCGGCTGGACCAGAACGAAATCGGAAACGTGATCTCGATGAACAGTTTCAAGCAGGACAATGACATGCAGGCCCCCGCCGAAGTGCGGGCCTATTGGGAAACGCTGCGCCGTGGTCAGCTGGTGCCCTACCGCTCCGAGGTCGATCCCCGGGCGATCGAGAACACGCTGCCCTACGCCTTCATCGGCGAGAAAGTGGCCCCCGGCCACGTGCGTCTGCGCATCGCCGGCACGCATCTGACCGATCTCATGGGCATGGAAGTGCGCGGGATGCCGCTGTCAGCGATGTTCGACCCGACCGCCCGCAAGCAGCTGTCCGAAGCGCTCGAGCAGGTGTTCGACGGCCCTGCGGCCGTGTCGATGTCGCTGACCGGCGACACGGGGTTCCGCCGCCCCGAGCTGGTGGCCCGCCTCGTGCTGCTGCCGATGCGCAACGACCTGGGCGATGTCAGCCGCGTGTTGGGCTGCCTCGAATCCTCGGGCCGCACCGGCCGCACGCCACGCCGCTTCGTGATCAGCGACACCCGTGTCAACAGGCTGCGCAGCACGCCGACCATCCCCGCGAAAGACGGGGACGAGGAGGCGCCGATCCGCAAACCCTTGACCGGCTTCCGCGAGCCGCGCCCGGTCTTCAAGTCGGCCGTGCCGAATCCCGCCGCCCCCTGGCTGCGTGTCGTCAAGAACGACGACGAGTGATCGCGCTTGCGCCTGCCCCGAGCGGGCGCGCGGAGCGTTGAGGTCGGAGGGGGCCAGCCCCCTCGGCCTGCGGCCTCACCCCCGGAGTTTATCGGCACAATGAAGGGGATCCGGCCCACGGGCGGTGAGGATCAGATCCGGTCCCTCGCTGCGGTCGGGCTGCAACAGACACAGAGTGGATCTGTGCACGGGCCGCGTTCGGACCGATAGCTGCCCAAAGAAAAACGGCGCATCCTGTGGGGGATGCGCCGTTTTGCTTTGTCAGGGCCGGGTCGGCGTCAGGAGACGGCGGCCTGCTGCTGCGCCACGCGGCGGCTGGTCAGTTCCTCGGCGACGAGGAACGCCAGTTCCAGCGCCTGGCTGGCGTTGAGGCGCGGATCACAGGCCGTGTGGTAGCGGTCGCTCAGGTCCTCGTCCGTCACGGCGCGCACGCCGCCGGTGCATTCGGTCACGTCCTTGCCGGTCATCTCGAAATGCACGCCGCCGGGGATCGTGCCCTCGGCGTTGTGGATGGCGAAGAATTCCTGCACCTCGCGCAGCACGTTGTCGAAGGGGCGCGTCTTGTAACCCGTGGCCGACTTGATCGTGTTGCCGTGCATCGGGTCGCAGGACCAGACCACCTTGGCGCCCTCTTCCTCGACCGCCTTGATGAGCCGCGGCAGGTGATCGCCCACCTTGCCGGCGCCGAAGCGCGCGATCAGGGTCAGGCGGCCGGCCTCGTTCCTGGGGTTCAGCTTGGCCATCAGCACCTTGAGGTCCTCGGCCGTGGTGGTCGGGCCGCATTTGAGCCCGATCGGGTTCATCACGCCGCGGCAGAATTCCACGTGGGCGCCATCGGGCTGGCGGGTGCGGTCACCGATCCAGATCATGTGGCCCGAGCCCGCGATCCACTTGCCGGAGGTGGAATCGACGCGGGTCAGCGCCTCTTCGTATTCCAGCAGCAGCGCCTCGTGGCTGGTGTAGAAATCCACCGTCTGCAGATCGGGGTTGTGATCCCCGGTCATGCCGGCCGCGCGCATGAAATCCAGCGCGTCCTGGATGCGGTTGGCCATGTCGCGGTACTTTTCAGCCTCGTCCCGCTCGGTGAAGCCGAGGGTCCAGGCATGCACCAGGTGCACGTCGGCATAGCCGCCCTTGGAGAAGGCGCGCAGCAGGTTCAGTGAGGCGGCGGCCTGGGTGTAGGCCTGCAGCATCCGGTTCGGATCGGGCACGCGGCTATCCGCCGTGAAGTCGAAACCGTTGATGATGTCGCCGCGGTAGCTGGGAAGTTCGACGCCGTTCACGACCTCGGTCGGGGCCGAGCGCGGCTTGGCGAACTGGCCTGCCATGCGGCCGACCTTGACCACCGGCACCTTGGCGCCAAAGGTCAGCACCATGGCCATCTGCAAGAGCACCTTGAAGGTGTCGCGAATGCCGTCGGCGCTGAACTCGGCAAAGCTCTCGGCGCAATCGCCGCCCTGAAGCAGGAATCCTTCGCCCCGGGACACGCCCGCGAGCGCCTCGCGCAGGGTCCGGGCTTCGCCGGCAAAGACCAGCGGGGGATACTTGGCAAGCTGGGCCTCGACCGATGCCAACGCGGCCGCGTCGGTATAGTCGGGCATCTGGATCCGGGGCTTCGCTCTCCAGTCGGTCTTTTTCCAGTCGCTCATCGCTCTCTCTCCCTGCGCATGTTTGCGCAATCAGCACTCGGAGCCCGGCTTATACAGAAGCCAAGGCTCAAGGGCCACAGGCAAAATGTCCTGCGCCCCTTGACGCGGTCTTTACGCTCTGACCAAGGTATCGCCACCGAAAAACGACATGAGCTGTCCTTTTCGGCGCCAGCCACGCGTTTTTCGAGAGCCCGCATGCAGGAACAGCGCCAGATCGTCCCCGTCGAAGCCGCCGAGACCGGCGCCAAGGCGCGACGCTACATCTTTGTCCTGCTGAACGACTTTTCCCTGCTGTCCTTCGCCTCGGCGCTGGATTGCTTGCGGATCGCCAACCGCATGGCCGGGCACAAGCTGTATGAATGGCGTCTGCTGGGCGAAGGCGGAGAGATGGTCAGCTGTTCGGCTGGCACCAGCTTTGCGCTCGACGGCGATCTGGAAGAGCTGAGCCGCGACGACGTGGTGCTGGTCTGCGGCGGGATCGACGTGCAATCGGCGACCACCAAGAAGCTGCTCAACTGGCTGCGGCGCGAAGCGCGACGCGGGCTGAGGACGGGCGGGCTGTGCACCGCGGCCTTTACCCTGGCCAAGGCCGGGCTGCTGGACGGCAAGCGCGCCACGATCCATTGGGAGAACCAGGACAGCTTTGCCGAGGAATTCGACGAGGTGACGCTGACCAAGTCGGTTTTTGTCGTGGACGGCACGCGGATGACCACGGCGGGCGGGACGGCCTCGATCGACCTGATGCTCAAGATGATCGCCGACGATCACGGCGAGGAACTGGCCAATGCCGTGGCGGACCAGCTGATCTATTCCACGATCCGCACCGACCAGGACACGCAGCGCCTGTCGGTGCCCACGCGCATCGGCGTGCGCCATCCCAAGCTGGCGCAGGTGATCCAGAAGATGGAGGCACATATCGAGGAGCCGATCAGCCCCTCGACCCTGGCGCAGGAGGTCGGCATGTCGACCCGGCAGCTGGAGCGGCTGTTCCGCCGGTATCTCAACCGCAGCCCCAAGCGATATTACATGGAGCTGCGGCTGCAGAAGGCCCGAAACCTGCTTATGCAGACCGACATGAGCGTGATCAACGTGGCGCTGGCCTGCGGGTTCGCCTCGCCCTCGCATTTCTCGAAATGCTACCGGGCGCATTACGAGACGACCCCCTACCGCGAGCGCGGCAGCCACGCCACCAAGCTCTCGGTCTGAGGCGCGTTCAGAACTTGTCGAGCACGATCGAGGCGTTCGAGTTCACGTTGAACTGGATCACCACGAGGTCATCGGCGCGTTCGTGCAGCAGGGCGTAGAACCAGGCGTAGCTGAGCCCGTTCCAATAGGCATAGGCTTCCTCGCGGAAACCGCCCGCCATCTCGATGCTGCGCACGGTTGCGACATCCGTGAAATCCGCCGGGAAGGCGGTCAGAAGCTGGGTGTTGACCTGGGACAGCTGCTCCATCGTGTATTCATCCCGGCCGCCAAGGCGTTGAATCATCGGGATGAAATCGCGCTGCATCATATGCGAGTCGATGTAGGCGCGGAAGTCCTGGTAATCGGCGAAAAGCGAATCGCGCTCGGCCTCCTGCGCCAAGGCGGCGACGGGCAGGCAAAGGGCGAGAAGCGGGAAGAGTGGGCGCATGGGGCCTCCGGTCTGGATGGTTCGGATCCAGCATAGCGAGCGCACCTTGGGGCGTCACCTTTCGAAGTGACGCGAAAGCGTTGACACAAAACAAGAACATCGGTAGAACAAAACCAGACGGGGCACTGTACCCGCCCGAGCGGCGCACATGGATGGCCAATCAAGATGCCGCGGTTGAAACCAAGGGGCCTGGACGCTCCGCTGGCGCGAGGTTTGAGCGATGCTGACCAAGAAACAACTGGATTTGCTGGATTTCATCAACAAGCGGATGATCCGCGACGGGGTGCCCCCGTCCTTCGACGAGATGAAGGAGGCGCTTGACCTGCGGTCCAAGTCCGGCATCCACCGGCTGATCACCGCGCTGGAAGAACGCGGCTTCATCCGCCGCTTGGCGCACCGCGCCCGCGCCATCGAGATCGTGAAGCTGCCCGAGGCGCTCGGGGGCGATCCGGCCGGGTTCACGCCCCAGGTGATCGACGGCGGTCGGCCCTCTGCCCGCCCCGCGGGGGCCGTGTCGGTCGAGGGGATCGAGGCGACGGAACTGGAACAGCTGGGCCGCATCGCCGCCGGTGAGCCGATCGAGGCGTTCGAACATGACGTGCGGGTGACCGTGCCGAACTCGATGCTGTCGTCCTCGGGCAAGCACTACGCGCTCGAGGTGAAGGGCGATTCGATGACCGGCGCCGGGATCAATGATGGCGACGTGGTGGTGATCCTCGAGACGAGCCATGCGGACAATGGCGACATCGTCGTGGCGCAGGTGCAGGGCTACGAGGCGACGCTGAAACGGTTCCGTCGCCAGTCGGGCATGATCGCGCTGGAACCGGCCAACCCGGCCTACGAGACCCGCGTGCTGCCCGAGGGCGAGGTCAGCGTGCAAGGCCGGCTGGTCGGGTTGATCCGGACATACTGAAACGGCGCGTTTCGGAAAGGATTTCGGATCGTTTCACGATCCGACCGGCGGGGCCGGGGCTGACGCCCCGGCCCCGTGTGCGTTCTCGCATGACGTCGTTTTCTAGAAGAAACTCTGCGCTCGCCAGCCGATGGTCCTTCGTCCAAAGCACCCGTGGACGAGGAGTTGGGGCGCGTTCGAGCCAGGCCGGTTTTTGGCGCGAAGGTCGGAGCGAGGGGCCAGCCCCTCGCGCTCCCCGAGGTATTTGGAAAACAATGAAGGGATGAAGCGTGCCTGTGCGAGCCGGGTCGATTTTCCGTTCGGTGGACTGCGGTGAAGCGCATGATCGGGTCGGCGCGGTGGGGAATGGGCCGCGCCGACCCGCGAGGCGCGTCAGCCGTCGCTGGTCATCGGGATCGTGCCGGCTTCCATCGCGGCGGTGACCTCGTCTTCGTTCAGCTGGCCATCTGCATCGGCGTCCAGCGTGCCGAACATGTCGGAGCTGATCTCGGGCCAGGCGGCCGTGACCTCTTCCCAGCTGAGCAGTCCGTCCCCGTTGACATCCGCCTCTGCCGCCGGGCCTTCGAGCGCGAGGAGCGGGGTGGCGAGGGCGAGGGTGGCGAGGGCCGTGAGCGGTGTCTTGAGCATGGTGTCATCCTTCTTGCTGACATGGGCCCGGGGCGGTCCGGCCCCGGATGCGCAAGAGATGAGGGCAAGCCGGCGCGTCGTGAAGGCCCCTGCCCCGCGCGCCCCGGTTTCGCGCCATGTGCCGCCTGTCGGGGGCGTTTTCATCGGCGCGCAATGGCCGGGCAAAACATCGCCGAGGCGAGATGAACGCGGTTCAGGCAGGGTCTCGCGTGCGGGTTCGCGTGTTGGGCGAATTCACGCCGCTGACCCCGACGGACAACCTGCGCAAAAAAAGGGGGCCGGTGGCCCCCTTTGAAGTTTCGCCGTCCAGGCTCGATTGATTCACCGCTCGAGTATATCGTTTTTGCCTGCGACCTGGACGCCGCCAGGAGCGCGCGCACGCGCTCCGGTGACCGTTAGCTGCAGCCGGAGGTCCCGCCGCAGGTGTTGCACTTCATGCAGGTGCCGTTGCGGACCAGCGTGTAGTTGCCGCAATCGCCGCAGGCCTCGCCCTCGTAGCCCTGCATCCGCGCCTTGACGCGCGCATCCATCGACACCGCGCCCGAGCTGATCGCGGTCGAGCCGGCGGCCGAGACGCTGCCCGAGGTCTCGGGCACCAGGGTCGCCAGTGCGGTGGCGGCATCGCCCGCCAGCGCCGTGGCCCCGATGGTCTGGCCGCCGTTCAGCACGACCAGTTCATGCGGGAGGCGCTTGCGCAGGTAACCGGTCGAGCTGATCTGCTTGAGCACCTCCAGCGAGCGCGAGGCCGCGCTTTCGCTCAGCTCCTTGACGTTGGCCACGCCTTCCTCTTCGCCGCGGCCGAGGTCGTCGAAGGACGCGCCCTGCGGTTTGACATGCGCGAGGTCGGTGCGGTCGAGATAGGAGACCGCCAGTTCGCGGAAGATGTAGTCGAGGATCGAGGTCGCGTTCTTGATCGAGTCGTTCCCCTGCACCAGGCCCGCCGGTTCGAACTTGGTGAAGGTGAAGGCATCGACGAACTCTTCCAGCGGCACACCGTATTGCAGGCCCACGGACACGGCGATGGCGAAGTTGTTCATCATCGCGCGGAAACCGGCGCCTTCCTTGTGCATGTCGATGAAGATCTCGCCAAGCGAGCCATCCTCGTATTCGCCCGTGCGCAGATAGACCTTGTGCCCGCCGACGACCGCCTTCTGGGTGTAGCCCTTGCGGCGCTCGGGCATCTTGGTGCGCTCGTTGCGGATGATCTCCTTGATGACCACCTTCTCGACGATCTTCTCGGCCAGCACCTGAGCCTTTTGCTGCGGGGTGCCGCTCTCGAGGATCTCTGCGGCCTCGTCATCGTCCTCGACCAGCGCGGCTGCGAGGGGCTGCGAAAGTTTCGAGCCGTCACGGTAAAGCGCGTTGGCCTTGACCCCCATCGCCCAGGAGCGTTCGTAGGCCGCCTGGCAATCCTCGATCGTGGCGTCGTTGGGCATGTTGATCGTCTTCGAGATCGCGCCCGAGATGAAGGACTGCGCCGCCGCCATCATGTCGATGTGGCTGTTGACGCTGAGGTACCGCTTGCCCTTCTTGCCGCAGGGGTTGGCGCAGTCGAAGACCTTCAGGTGCTCTTCGCGCAGGAAGGGCGCGCCCTCGAGGGTCATGGTGCCGCAGACATGGTCGTTGGCGGCTTCGATCTCGGCGCGGGTGTAGCCGAGGTGACGCAGCAGGTCGAAGGTCGGATCGTTCAGCTTGGCCGCCGGGATCCCGAGGGTCTTCTGGCAGAACTCCTCGCCCAGGGTCCACTGGTTGAACACGAAGCGGATGTCAAAGGCCGACGCCAGCGCGCCTTCGACCTTTTCCAGCTCGCGCGGGCCGAAACCGTGGCCGATCAGCGAGGTGTGGTTGATCACCGGTGCATTGCCGATGGTGCCATGGCCGACCGCGTAGCTGATGATCTCTTCGATCTGGGCCGAGCCGTAGCCAAGGTTCGCCAGCGCGGCCGGGACCGAGCGGTTGATGATCTTGAAGTAGCCGCCGCCGGCCAGCTTCTTGAACTTCACCAGAGCAAAGTCGGGCTCGATCCCCGTCGTGTCGCAATCCATGACCAGGCCGATGGTGCCCGTCGGTGCGATAACCGAGACCTGCGCGTTGCGGTAGCCGTGACGCTCGCCCAGTTGCAGCGCCTCGTCCCAGGAGGCCATGGCCAGCTCGATCAGCTTGGGATCGGGGCAATTGGCATGGTCCAGCGCGACCGGCTTGACCGCCAGGCCCTTGTAGCCGGTGGTGGCGCCATAGGCGGCGTTGCGGTGGTTGCGGATGACGCGCAGCATGTGCTCGCGGTTGCGGGCGTAGCCGTCGAAGGCGCCCAGCTCTTCGGCGATCTCGGCCGAGGTGGCATAGGCGACGCCGGTCATGATCGCGGTCAGAGCACCGCAGAGCGCGCGGCCCTCGTCGCTGTCATAGCCGAAGCCCATGTTCATCAACAGGCCGCCGATGTTGGCATAGCCGAGGCCGAGCGTGCGGAAGTCATAGCTCAGCTGCGCGATTTCCTTGGACGGGAACTGCGCCATCATCACCGAGATTTCCAGCGTCAGCGTCCAGAGCCGCGTGGCATGCATGTAATCCTCGGCCTGGAACACGCCGTCCTCGAGGAAGGTCAGCAGGTTCATCGAGGCCAGGTTGCAAGCGGTGTCGTCGAGGAACATGTATTCCGAGCACGGGTTCGAGCCGCGGATCGCCCCGTCTTCGGGGCAGGTGTGCCAGGCGTTGACCGTGTCGTGGTACTGGATGCCCGGGTCGGCGCAGGCCCAGGCGGCATGGCCGATCTGTTCCCAGAGGTCGCGCGCCTTGATGGTCTTGGCGGTGGTGCCGTCGGTGCGCTTGATCAGTTCCCAGTCGGCGTTGTCCTTGACCGCCTGCAGGAAGGCGTCCGTGACGCGAATGGAGTTGTTGCTGTTCTGGCCCGAGACCGACGCATAGGCTTCGCTGTCCCAATCCGTGTCGTAGGTCGGGAATTCGATGCTGGCATAGCCCTGCTTGGCGTAATCCAGCACGCGCTTGATATAGGTCTCGGGGATCGCGTGTTTCTTCGCGCCACGGATCGCGGTCTTCAGCTGCTCGTTCTTGCCTGGATCAACGGCATCTTCACTGCTGCCATCCCAACCGCGGATGGCGGCAAAGATGTCGTTCAGCCGCTGCTCGTGCATCTTGGAGCCGGCCACGAGGCTGGCAACCTTCTGCTCTTCCTTCACTTTCCAGTTGATGAACTCCTCGATGTCCGGGTGGTCGGCATCGCAGATGACCATCTTGGCCGCACGGCGCGTGGTGCCGCCCGACTTGATCGCGCCCGCCGCGCGGTCGCCGATCTTGAGGAAGCCCATCAAACCGCTCGACTTGCCGCCGCCCGAGAGGCTTTCGCCCTCGGCGCGCAGCGAGGAAAAGTTGGTGCCGGTGCCCGAGCCGTATTTGAACAGGCGCGCTTCGCGGACCCAGAGGTCCATGATGCCACCCTCGCCCACCAGGTCATCGGCGACCGACTGGATAAAGCAGGCGTGCGGCTGCGGGTGCTCGTAGGCCGAGGAGGAGCGCGTCAACGCCTTGGTCTGGTAGTCGACGTAATAGTGGCCCTGGCTCGGGCCGTCGATGCCATAGGCCCAATGCAGGCCGGTGTTGAACCATTGGGGCGAATTCGGCGCGGCGCGCTGGGTGGCCAGCATGTAGCGCATCTCGTCGTAATAGGCGCGGGCGTCTTCCTCGGTCGAGAAATAGCCACCCTTCCAGCCCCAGTAGGCCCAGGCGCCGGCGAGACGGTCGAACACCTGCTTGGACGAGGTCTCGCCCACCTTGGGCGTGTCGGCGGAGGCAGGGACCGAGCGCCACAGGAACTCGGGCACGCCCTCTTCGGGCACGCGCTTGAGCGCGGCGGGCACGCCGGCCTTGCGGAAGTATTTCTGGGCGATCACGTCGCTGGCGACCTGGCTCCAGCTCGAGGGCACCTCGAGTTCGTCCAGCTTGAAGACGGCCCGGCCGTCGGGGTTGCGGATCTCGGACGTCGTGGTGACGAAGGTGATTTCCGCATAGGCATCCTGCCCTGCCTTGGTGAATTTTCTTTCGATTTTCATGAGCCCCGGTCCCGTCTTTTTGTGATCGACGCCCCGGTCGTTGCCAGGGTCGTCATGCCTCGTCTTCAAGGGGCGCGAGACGCAAAACCTCCCAGGTCACCGGCCGCAAGCCCGGTGGGTCCAAAGATGGTTAACGTCGTAGCTGTCCCCGTTCACATGCCCACTACATCTTGTGGGGTCTTTGCGTGAACATCGCCAAACTGGCCAAAATCTGGGGGTCTGGTCAATCCAATTTTTCTGGATTTTTTGCCTTGTGCCGTATTGACGGGCCTCCTGCCCGACTTGCCCACAGGGGGGGCGCAGAGCTGATCCACAAAAGGTTAATGAACCCTATGCCCGAGGAAGCAGGCGAAACACCTTGAAAAAAGTACGCTTGCCGCGAGCGCGAAAAGGTTTCGAGAAAGTTTCCCGATGATTCTTCCACAGGTCGATTTTCTTTCGATCTCGCGACAGCTGTTGCGCATTCGCCGCGGCGTCTGCTGCCGAAAATGCGGGCAAAGGCCCCACATCATGGGGGTCGCAGCGAATTCTTACCACATGTAGGGTGCGGCGCAGCCCAAAGCTTTGACGTGCGAACCCGTGCCTCGGCGAATCGCACGGCCCAGATCTGGACATCTCGGGGAAATTTTGAGCGGCCACGAAGGTCGGCCGACCTGGCCACGGTTTCGCGCGCATGACCGGCGCGGGGTGCATGCCGGGGCGCGCGGGGGCCCCTGCCGGAATCCGGCCGGTCGATCGGCGTCTACGAAAAGAAGCAGGAAGAATGGTCGGGGCGGCGAGATTCGAACTCACGACCCCCTGTACCCAAAACAGGTGCGCTACCAGACTGCGCTACGCCCCGGACCGTGCGCGGGGTTTAGCGGTCGCGCGGCGAAAAGGAAAGGGGCCGCGTGCAACGATTTGCGCCCTACCCCGCCTCAGGGCTCGCAGGGCCAGACCGCGGGTCCCTGGGGCATCAGCGGGTGCTGGATCTGCACGCCGGGCGCAAGGCCCATGGGTGCCGCCATGCCGCCGTTGATCTCGAGCACAGCCAGCACGTTCGGCCCGCCATCGATGGCGGTCTCGTCCAGCGGGATCGCGTTGGAGTGCACGCGGGTCACGGTGCCGGTCCGGTCGATGAAGATCATGTCGAGCGGGATCAGCGTGTTGCGCATCCAGAAACTGGCCTGGCGCGGAAACGGGTAGAGAAACAGCATCCCCGCCCCGCGTGGCAAGCTTTCGCGATGCATGAGGCCCTGCGCGCGTTCGGCGGCGTCATCGGCGATCTCGACCCGGAACAGGGCCTCGCCGAAATCGCCCCGCAGGCGCAGCGTGTCCTCGCGGCAGGCCGCCGCGGCGGCGCTGCCCAGCGTCAGAAGGAACAGAAGGATCAGTCGTCCGACGACCGCAGCGCCGCTTCCCAGGCGCAGACCTCGGTGGCCATCCGGCCACGCTTGCCGTCCACGACCCGCAGACCCAGTGCCTCGCCCGGCTGCAGGTCGGCAAGACCCGACTGCCGCAGCACCTCGATGTGAATGAACACGTCCTCCGGTCGCCCGAAGATGTTGGCAAAGCCGAAGCCCTTGACCTTGTCGAACCATTTCACCCTCGCCGGCTCAAGTGTGGCGGCGGCGAGCACCTCCGGATCCATGTCCTGGAAATCCGCGAGCACGGCATTTCCGGCACCTTCCGGCGGTTCGATCTCAAGCACTTCCAGCGCCTGCACGCCGCGCGCGGTCGACTGTATCATCACGCGAATGCGGGCACCATCGGCGACCGAGCTTTGTCCGAAATTGCGCAACACATTGGCGTGAAGGAGGATGTCCGCACCTCCTTCATCGGCCACGACAAAGCCAAACCCTCGCGTTGGGTCGAACCATTTTACCTGGCCCGCGACTTCGCGCGCGCCATCATTCCCCTCAGGCAAGGTTTTACCCCGTCCGGTTAAGTTTTTTCCCCAGAACGTTACTGCGCCATGGCACGTCGGGATGCAAGTTGAATAAAATTCGAAATAACAACCATATGCAGTTCACGTTGCGTGAAATGCAGTTGGTTTCACCGCTTCACGCTGCGTGAGTTCACGGGCTGAGCCGGGCGATCTGCCAGGTTTCCTCTGGGGAATTACGGCGCCAGCGGAAGCGATCATGCAGCCGATGCGCGCCGTCCGCCCAGAACTCGATCTCGACCGGTGTCAGCCGGTAACCGCCCCAAAACGGGGGACGTTTCGGGTTCGGACCATGGGCCAGGGTGACCTTTCCGACCTCGGCCATCAGCGCGCCGCGCGAGCTGAGCGGCTGCGACTGATGCGAGGCCCAGGCCCCCAGCCGCGACTTGAGCGAGCGCGAGGCATAATAGGCATCGGCCTGCGCGCTGTCCTCGCGGGTGATGGTCCCGCGCACCCGGATCTGCCGGCGCAGCGACTTGTGGTGCATCACGAACGCCGCCTTGCCGGCGCCGTCCAGCTCCTGCGCCTTCACACTGGTGTAGTTGGTGTAAAAGACGAAAGCAGCTGCCTCGATCTCTTTCAGCAGGACCATGCGGACGTTCGGCAATCCGTCCGCATCCACCGTCGAAAGGGCGATGGCGTTCGGGTCGTTGACTTCCGTCCCCTCCGCCTCGGCCAGCCAGGCGCGCGCGATGGCAAAGGGGTCCTCGCCTGCAAAGATACCGCTTCTGTCGGACATGTGGTGCTCCTGCCTTGATGCGCGTCAAGCAATCGCCTAAAGCATCGATCACGTCAAATAGGGTGAGGTTCCGGCATGTCGAACGGGCTGATGGCAGGAAAACGCGGGCTGATCATGGGCCTGGCGAATGACAAGTCGATTGCCTGGGGCATAGCGCGCGCCCTGGCCGACGCGGGGGCCGAGTTGGCCTTTTCCTACCAGGGGGAGGCGCTGAAGAAACGCGTCGATCCGCTGGCTGCGCAGCTGGGCTCGGACATCGTCCTGCCCTGCGACGTGAGCGACGGCGCCTCGATCGACGCGCTGTTCGACGGGCTGAAGGAGCGCTGGGACTCGCTGGATTTCGTCGTCCACGCCATCGGCTTCTCGGACAAGACCGAGCTGCGGGGCCGCTATGTCGACACCAGCCGCGACAATTTCGCGATGACCATGGATATTTCCGTGTTCTCCTTCACCGCCGTGGTGAAGCGGGCGGAAAAGATGATGCCGAACGGCGGTTCGCTGCTGACGCTCACCTATTACGGGGCCGAGCGGGTGATGCCGCATTACAACGTGATGGGCGTCGCCAAGGCCGCGCTCGAGGCATCGGTGCGCTACCTGGCCGAGGATCTGGGCAAGGACCGCATCCGCGTGAATTCGATTTCCGCGGGGCCGATCAAGACGCTGGCCGCGTCGGGCATCGGTGATTTCCGCTACATCATGAAGTGGAACGAATACAACTCGCCCCTGCGCCGCAACGTGACCATCGAGGACGTGGGCAATTCGGCGCTGTATCTGCTGAGCGATCTTGGCGCCGGCGTGACCGGCGAGACGCACCATGTCGATGCCGGCTACCACGTGGTGGGCATGAAGGCGGTGGACGCGCCCGACATCTCGAAGGGCTGAGCGCCCAACGATTGAACGCCGTTCACGCCCCGGCCGACCCGCCGGGGCGTGTTTCGTTTGACGAAGGCCCTGCCCCTGCGCTGAATGATCGGAACAGATCGGAGCGCGCCATGGACTGGACCCATATCCTTGCCTTCAACCTCACGCTGCTCGCAGCCATGGCCTCGCCCGGGCCGGCGCTGCTGTTCCTGGTCCGCCAGGCGATCGCGGGCGGGTTCCGGCGCGGCTTTGCCACCGGCGCCGGGCTGGGGCTGGTTGCGGCCGGATGGACAGGCGCGGCGCTGCTGGGGCTCGACATCGTTTTCCGCCTCTTCCCTGCCGCTTTCGTGGTGATGAAGGTGGCAGGGGCGCTCTACCTCATCCGCATTGCCTGGATGATGTGGCGCGACGCGCGCCAGCCGGTGGGCGCGGGGCGCGACAGTTCCCGGACCGCGTTTCGCGACGGGATGCTGGTGAACCTGTCGAACCCCAAGTCCGTGCTTTTTGCGGCCTCGGTGCTGGTTGTTATCTTTCCGGCCGGTCTAAGTCTTGCCGACAAGTCCCTGATCGTGTTCAATCATTTCCTGGTCGAGGTCGCAGTCTACTGCGGGTTCGCTGCCCTGCTGGCCGCCCCGGCCGCGCGGGCGGGCTATCTCAGGGCCAAGGTCGGCCTCGACCGCGTCGCGGCGCTGGTGCTGGGCGCACTGGGCCTGCGGCTGCTTTGGGGACGTTAAGGCGCGCTTGCCCAAAAGGGCCTGTCCGGCTTATAGCCCTGCCCAACCGAGGATCAGGAGAGCGCCATGGACAACCGCCTGCCGCATGAAAAGGGTTTTCACGTCAGCTGGGACCAGCTGCACCGCGACGCACGGGCGCTGGCCTGGCGGCTGGACGGGCAAGGCCCCGAAGACGGCGGCTGGAAGGCCGTGGTCGCGATCACCCGCGGCGGCATGGCCCCGGCGATGATCGTCGCGCGGGAGCTCGACATCCGCACCGTGGACACGATCAGCGTGAAATCCTACCACTCGGGCGGTGGCAAGGCCGATGAGCGGCGCGAGGCCGAGGTGCTGAAGTCCCCCGATGCCGAGATGATGGGCGACGGGACCGGCATCCTGATCGTCGATGACTTGGTCGACACCGGCAAGACGCTGGAACTTGTGCGCTCGCTCTACCCCAAGGCCCATGTCGCGACTGTGTACGCCAAGCCGCAGGGGCGCCCGATGGTGCATACCTTCATCACCGAGGTGAGCCAGGACACCTGGATCTTCTTCCCCTGGGACATGGCCCTGCAATACGTGGAGCCCTATCGCGGCAAGGACTGAGCCGGGCATGAGGCGCGACCGCCTGCTCGAGCTGTTCTTCACCCTCAGCCTGCTGGGCAAGGGGGCGCTTGGGCTCACGCAGCTCATCGGCGCGCTGGGGCTCTGGCTGGCGCCCGCCAGCGGATTGCCGCGCCTCATCGACTGGCTGACCGCGAACGAACTGGCGCAGGATCCGGGCGACATGGTGGCGACCCATCTGCGCGACTGGGCCGCCGCGCTCAGCCTGCAGGCCGAGCATTTCTACATCATCTACCTGCTGGGCCATGGGGCGCTGAACTTCGGTGTCGTGCTGGCGCTGCTGCTGCGGCTGCCGGGGGCCTTCACCGGCTCGCTGGTGGTGCTCATCGGCTTCGTCGCCTACCAGGCGGTGACTTACGTTCAGACCCATGATCCGGCGCTGGTCGTGATGACTGCCATCGACGTGGTGGTCATCGCGCTGGTGCTGATGGAGCATCGCACCAAGCGCTCCCGCGATCCAGCATGACCAATCCGGCGCGGGGTCGTCCTGCCCTGCACATTTCCTGCATGGACATGGCCGCGATTTCCGTTACGCATCGGCCCGCAATGAGTCACCTGCCCCGAAAACCCCGCGGCCGTCCGCGCTCAAAGGCTGCCCGCGACAGGGCGCTGGCCGTCGCGCGCGAGATCATCGAGACCGAGGGCGTCGCCCGCCTGACGGTCGAGGGCGTGGCCGCCCGCGCCGGGATCGGCAAGCCCACGATCTATCGCACCTGGGCCAATGCGCAGGAGCTGGCCATGGCCGCGCTGATCGCACAGGTGCCGGGGCCGGATGCGCTGTGGTCCTCGGATATTCTCGACGTGTTGCGGCGGCAGCTGACCGGGTTGTGTGAGGCCTTCTCCAGCCCGCTTGGCCGTCAGATGGCGCAGGTGCTGGCGGGGGCCGACCCCGAGAGCGCGCTGGGCCGCGCCTTTCGCAAGCGGGTCGTCATGGCCGCGCGGGACGAGGGGCGCGGGCTGATCCTGGCCGCCGTGCAGGAGGGGCTGATCTCGGCCCCTGCCGACACCGATGTGCTGCTCGACATGATCTACGGGCCGCTGTTCTACCGGCTGCTTGTCGGCCATGCGCCGCTGGACGATGCACTGGTCGGCGGCATCGTCGACATGCTGCTCAGGGCGCATCCGCCGGCGCCCAAACCGGCAAAGCGCAAGCGCTAGGCCCGCGCCCTCTGGTCATTCCCCGCGCCGCGCGGCAGGGTACGCGCAATAGCCACGGAGCCCCTCATGACCAGCCGCACCGAACAGACCTTCACCGCCCCCGTGGTCGAGGCGTTTCGCTGGCTGGCCGAGACCCCGCGCCCCGAGGGCCTGCCGCTCATCAACGTCAGCCAGGCCGCCCCTGCCGCGCCGCCGCCCGAGCCGCTGCGCGCACACATGGCGCAGCTGGTGATGGATGTGCCCGCCGTGCATCTTTACGGCCCCGACCTTGGCCTGCCCGCGCTGCGCCAGGCCATCGCCGCGCGGTTCTCGCGCGATTACGGCGGGCAGATCGGGGCGGACCAGGTCGCCGTGACGGCCGGCTGCAACCAGGCCTTTTGCGCCGCCATTGCCGCGATCACGGACCAGGGCGACGAGGTGATCCTGCCGACGCCCTGGTACTTCAATCACAAGATGTGGCTCGACATGGCGGGCATCACCACCCTGCCCCTGCCCACCGGCGACAGCCTGCTGCCGGACCCCGAGGCGGCGGCGGCTCTGATCACGCCCCGTACCCGCGCCATCGTGCTGGTGACGCCGAACAATCCCGGCGGCGTGGAATATCCCCCAAAGCTGGTCGCCGCCTTCCGCGACCTCGCCCGCGCGCGCGGGCTGAAGCTCATTATCGACGAGACTTACCGCGATTTCGACGCGCGTAGCGGCGCGGCGCATGACCTCTTCACCGATCCGGACTGGGCCGACACGGTGATCCAGCTCTATTCGTTTTCAAAGGCGTACCGGCTGACTGGCCACCGCACCGGCTGTCTTGTGGCGCATCAGGACCTGCTGCCCGAGGTCGAGAAATTCATGGACACGGTCGCGATCTGCGCCCCGCAGCTGGGCCAGCACGCCGCCGTCTGGGGGATGGAAAACCTTGACCAATGGCTCGCCGGTGAGCGGGACGAGATCCTCGCCCGCCGCGCCGCGCTGGCCGAGGCCTTCACGGCGTTGGAGCCGCTGGGCTGGAAGCTCAAGGGTCTCGGCGCCTATTTCGCCTATGTCGAACATCCCTTCGCCCTGCCCTCGGATGCGCTTTGCAAGGCGATGCTTGAGACGGCGGCGATCCTCGCCCTGCCCGCCACCTTCTTCATGCCCGAGGGCGATGCAGAGGCAGACCGCCACCTGCGCCTGGCCTTTGCCAATGTCGAGGCCGGGACGCTCAAGGAATTGTGCACCCGCCTTGCGGCCCTTGGCTTTGACCGCAGAGCCGATTAGAGAAGGCCGACCCCGCGCGGGAGGGTGCGGGACCAACAAGGCAGGACGGGCATGGCACGCAAGGGCAACTCGGTTTCCAAGACCATCGTGTGGGTTCTCATGGGCCTCCTCTTCGTGGGGCTCGCGGGCTTCGGCGCGGTGAATTTCTCGGGCTCGGTGCGGCAGGTCGGCCAGGTCGGCGACAAGCCGATCAGCACCGACGCCTATGTGCGCGCGCTGCAGCAGGAGCTGCGCGCGCTGCAGGCCCAGACCGGGCAGCCGATCAGCCTGGCGCAGGCGCGGGCTTTCGGGCTTGACCGTCAGGTGCTGGGCCAACTGGTGACCACGCGGGCGCTGGATTGGGAAGCGAGCCAGTTGGGCCTGTCCATCGGCGACGAGAACCTGCGCCGCCAGCTGGTCGGGATCCAGGCCTTCCAGGGAATTGACGGCACCTTCGACCGCGAAGCCTACCGCTTTGCCATCCAGAACTCCGGCATGTCCGAGGCGGAGTTCGAAGCCCAGCTGCGCGAGGAAGCCGCCCGGACCATCCTTCAGGCCGCCGTGCTGTCGGGCACGCCGATGCCGGACGCCTATGGCGATGCGCTGATAGATTACATCGGCGCGCGGCGCAGCTTTTCCTGGGTCCGCGTGACCGGCGAAGAGATCGAGGCCGAGATCCCCGCACCCAGCGAGACGCAAATCCAGGCCTATTACGACGACAACATCGCCGACTTCACCGCGCCCGAGATCCGCCGCATCACCTATGCCTGGCTGACGCCCGAGATGATGCTGGATACCGTCGAAGTGCCCGAGGACGCGATCCAGGACGCCTATGATGCCCGCGCCGAACAGTACAACCAGCCCGAACGCCGGCTGGTCGAGCGTCTGACCTTCGGCGACGAGGCGCGCGCCAATGACGCCGCCGCCCAGCTTGAGGTCGGGGGCACCACCTTCGAGACGCTGGTCGAGGACCGCGGCCTGGCGCTCGCCGACGTGGACATGGGCGACATGTCCCGGGCCGAGCTTGGCGCTGCCGGCGAGGCGGTCTTTGAAGCCCAGGTGGGCGACGTGGTCGGGCCGTTCCAGTCGGACCTTGGCCCCGCGTTTTTCCGGGTGAACGGTGTTCTTCCGGCGCAGGAGATCGCGCTCGAGGACGTGCGGGACGAGCTGCGCGACGAGATCGCCCGCGACCGCGCCCGCCGCCTGATCGAGACCCGGGGCGAGGACATCGCCGACCTGCTGGCCGGCGGCGCCACGCTCGAGGATCTCGTGACCGAGACCGACATGCAGTTGGGCCAAATTGACTGGTTCGACGGCGCCCAGGGCGACATCGCCGGCTATGTCGAATTCCAGGAGGTCGCCGCGACCGTCACCATGGAGGATTTCCCCGACGTGGCCGAGCTGTCGGACGGCGGGCTCTTTGCCCTGCGCCTCGACGAGGTGGTGGACCCGGCCCCGCGCCCGCTGGACGAGGTCCGCGCCGACGTGATCGCCGCCTGGACCGAGGATGCGCTGGCCGAGGCCGTCGTCGCCCGCGCCGAGGAGATCGCCGCCGCGCTTGGCGAAGGCCGGACCTTCGAGGCGCTGGAGCTTGAGCCGACCGCCGAGTCGGGCCTGATCCGCAGCGATTTCGTGGCCGGGACCCGGGCGGGCTTCATGGAGCAGGTCTTTGCGATGGAGGTGGGCGCGGTCGACGTCATCGCCGATGGGGACAGCGCCATCGTCGTCCAGCTCGAGGCCGAGTTGCCGCCCGATCCGGGCAACACCGACCTCACCGAGGCCCGCGCCCAGCTGGTCGAACGCGCCGCGCAGGGCGTCGCCCAGGACCTCTACCAGGCCTATTCCGCCGACATCCAGCGCCGCGCCGGCATCTCGCTGGACCAGGCCGCGCTGAACGCCGTCAACTCTTCCTTGCAGTAAGCGACCCCATGGCACTGACTCCCGAGTTTTCCGATTTCGAGGCCGCCTATTCCGCCGGCCGCAACCAGGTCGTCTACACGCGCCTTGCCGCCGATCTCGACACGCCGGTGTCGCTGATGCTCAAGCTGACGGGCGCCGGCAAGGATGCCTTCGTCCTCGAGTCGGTGACCGGCGGCGAGGTGCGGGGGCGGTATTCGATCATCGGGATGAAGCCAGACGTCATCTGGCAATGTCATGGGGAAGAGAGCCGGATCAACCGCATGGCCCGGTTCGATCCCGACAGCTGGACGCCGCTGGACGGCAACCCGCTGGCGACCCTGCGCGCGCTGATCGACGAAAGCCGGATCGATCTGCCCGAGGACCTGCCGCAGGCCTCTGCGGGCCTTTTCGGCTATCTCGGCTACGACACGATCCGGCTGGTCGAGCATCTGCCGAATTGCCCGCCCGACCCGTTGGGCCTGCCCGACGGCATCATGATGCGCCCTTCGGTCGTGGCGGTTCTGGACGGGGTCAAGGGCGAGGTGACGGTGGTCTCTCCGGCTTGGGTCAGCGATGGCCAATCGGCCCGCGCCGCCTATGCCCAGGCGGCCGAGCGCGTCATGGACGCCGTGCGCGACCTCGAACGCGCCGTGCCCGAGGCCGGGCGCGACCTGGGCGAGGCTGTCGAGGTGGGCGAGCCGGTCTCGAACTTCACCCGCGAGAGCTACAAGGCGGCGGTCGAGAAGGCCAAGGACTACATCCGCGCCGGTGACATCTTCCAGGTGGTGCCGTCGCAGCGCTGGACGCAGGATTTCCCGCATCCGCCCTTCGCGCTCTATCGGTCGCTGCGGCGCACCAACCCCTCGCCCTTCATGTTCTATTTCAACTTCGGCGGCTTCCAGGTGGTCGGCGCCAGCCCCGAGATCCTGGTGCGGGTCTTCGGTAAGGAGGTGACGATCCGCCCCATCGCCGGAACGCGGCCACGCGGGGCGACTCCGGCCGAGGATGCCGCGCTGGAAGCGGACCTGTTGGCCGACCAGAAGGAGCTGGCCGAGCACCTGATGCTGCTGGACCTCGGCCGCAACGACGTGGGCCGGGTGGCCAAGATCGGCACCGTGCACCCGACCGAGAAATTCGTGGTCGAGCGCTATTCCCACGTCATGCATATTGTGTCCAACGTGGTGGGAGAACTGGCCGAGGGGCAGGATGCCCTGTCCGCCTATTACGCGGGGATGCCGGCCGGGACGGTGTCGGGCGCGCCCAAGGTCCGCGCGATGGAGATCATCGACGAGCTGGAGCCGGAGAAGCGTGGCGTCTACGGCGGCGGCTGCGGCTATATCAGCGCGGGGGGCGACATGGACATGTGCATCGCGCTGCGCACGGCGCTGGTGAAGGATCGCAAACTTTATATCCAGGCCGGCGGCGGCGTGGTCTATGACAGCGACCCCGAGGCCGAGTACATGGAGACCGTGCACAAGTCGAACGCCATCCGGCGCGCGGCGGCCGATGCGGCGCGGTTCATCAAGACCGGGAACTGAGCGCGTTCGAGTGATTTCGGATCGCAAGCGATCCGCCCGGCGGGGGCCGGGGCTGGCGCCCCGGCCCCCGGTTTTGGTGCGGTCCTGGCTTTTTGGGCCCGGCGGGGCGCCTGTGGTGCCTGCGGGAGCGAGGGGCCAGCCCCTCGCGCTCCCCGAGGTATTTGGAAAACGATGAAGTCATGGGCGGGTTTGGAGGGGTCGCTTTGCTCTCCGGCGGCTGTGCACGTGGGATGGGCGGGACCGAGGGTCTGGCCACGCGGGCGCCCCAGGGTCCTTGGGGACCAACAAGACCGGGCGGGATTCACCTTTCGGTAGGGTTGGGGGTCTAGGCTGGCGTCGGACGCGATGGGAGCCTTGCGATGATGCAGCGATGGATCCGGGCCTGGGTGATGGGTCTTGCACTGCTGCTGGGCAGCGGGGCGCTTGCCCAGGGGCGCGAGACCATGACGCGGGAGCAGTGCGACTTCGTCGCGATCCTCGGGCTGATGTCACAGGACCTGCGGGCCATCGGGTCGACCACCGATCCGCAGGTGCAGGCCGCGCATCGCCAGATTCTGCGGCACTGGATGGGCATGGTCGGGCCGAGCGACGTGCTGACCGCGCGGGGCGCGCCGGCGCTGCGGCTCCATGCCGACGACATCGGCGTCTTTCTTGCTGCCGTGTCGCGTTACCTGCGGGACGGCGGGGCGATCATGCAGGTGACCGGACTTGCACGGATGGAGCATATGGTCGAAGGCCTGGGCTGTCCGGTGCCGCAATCCGCGCGGGTCCAGGCGCTGATCGCGCAGCGGCCGGGGCCGGCGGACTGGCTGTCGCGCCTTTTGAATGCCTTTGCGAAACCCGAGATGCTGATCGCCTCCGAGACGATCTACGGCTCGCGCTGGCACCAGGCGATGTTCCTGTTCGGCATGTCTCTCTTTGCTGCGGCCTCGGGTGTCATGATCCATCGGAACCAGCGGCAGCGCCGGATGGAGATGCGGCACCCCTGCCATATCCCCTCGCGGGTCCGGCAAGGGCGGGACGAGACGGAGATCACCATCAAGGACCTGTCCTGCATGGGGGCCAAGCTGACCCGGCCGGACCGGGTGATCGGGCCCTCGCGGCTTTGGGTGCAGGTCGAAGGGGTCTGGCTGTCGACGCGGATCGCCTGGCGCAATGCCCATTTCATCGGGGTGGCGTTCGATCATCCGTTGAACATGGCGCAGGTGAAGCTGGCGCTTGGCAATGCGCCCCCCTACGAGCCTCCGCCGCACCTGCGCGCGCCGCTGCGCAACGAGGCGCGCAAGACCGAAGAGGCGGTCGACAAGGGGCCGGTGTTCCATTCGGCCCGGGTCAAGCGCAAGGCCGCGGCGTCGCTGCCGCGCGCGCCGTTGTGATCCTCTCGGGATATGGCGTCGTGCTGGTTGCGCCAGGGCGACGTGTTGGGGGTCGCGATGGCTGAGCTCACCTTTTGGGAGCTGGATCAAGGGGGGCTGCCTTGGGCCCATGTAGAGAGGGAGCTTGGAACCGGGTCAGGCACAGGCGATCCGGCAAATCTTGGCAGCCGACCACGAACCCGTTGCCTCCGCAGCGGGTGGCGCCGATGGGCTTGGGTCGGGTCTCAGCCTTGCAGCTCCGATCCATGTCATGCCAGCCGGGTGGTGGACCGGCCGGGCTTGCGGGAATGTGTCCTGGCACGTGCGGCGGTCGCGTTGCCGCTGATGCCGGTGCGGTAACGTGGCCGCGAAGGCCGCTAGCGGCTCTCGTCCTGGGTCAGAACCGCCGAAACCGGGACGAGGGCCACGCGCGATGCGCGGTCCTGCAGACCCCAGAGAAGCAGCGCGGAAATGGTGTCGGCCCGCAACCGGCCCGTCGCGATCACGCCCGTATCCGCGCCGGCCTTCATCGCGGCCTGGTCCAGCTGGCGCCGGATCGCCAGGGCATCTTCCCCCCTGGCATCGAGGTCGCGGTAGACGATGTGGGCCGGAACCCCAGCCTTTTCGGCAATCGCCTCGGCGGTGTTCAGCCCTTTCGGGAACAGCACCAGCCCATGACCACTGGCCGCGAGGATGGCCGCCACCTGGTCCGAGACATCGCGCGTGCCCTGCAGCCCGTTGCCCGGCGTCTCCATCAGGGCCACGGCCTCGGGCACCGCCGAGAGATAGGTCTCGAGCGCGACCTCGGTATCCCGCGCGGTGCTGCCCTCGGGCATGCTTGCCAGGGCCATCACCTCGAAACCCTGCGCCCGGTAACCCTCCATCACGGCACGGGCGTCGGGCAGGCTGGCATCGACGGCAAAGGTCAACGGGTAGGGAAAGGCGCTAAGCGCCGCGATGCCGATCGGGCTTGACCCGTCGTCGATCAGAACGACCGACATCAGCGGCTTGCCCGGCTCGATCTCGACCGGGGCGGCGAACCTGTCGATGGCGCGGGCGGCGGTGTCCTCTGCGTCACCCTCGGCAACCGGTGCAGTGCCGACGGAAGGCAGGCGCGAGGTCTCGACCCCGGTGCCAAAGCGGCCGAGATCGCCCGCCCGCTGGCCGATGGTCGGGCCCTGATCGACCGGTTCGGCAGCTGCTTCGGGTTCTTCGGTGACGCGCGGCAGGTCCGAGACCACGGGGCCCTGTGCAGGCGCGCGGCCCGGCTGTCCGAAGCTTTCCTCGGCGATCGGTTCCGCCATCGGCAGGGCCGGATCCTCCGACTGGACGGTCGGCGCGGCATCGGTCCCGGCATCGGCAACGGGAAAGGCGGCGTCGCCCTCGGTCGCATCGGGGGCCGGCGGCTGGGCCGGGTCGGTCGAGATCGACAGGTCCTCTTCGGGCAGCGGTTGCGCGGGCTGGGCCACGCTGCTGCCGGCCAGGACAGGCGCCTCGGTCTGCACCGCGATGCCGCCGGTCTCGCCGGCGTCCGGCGCGGCCATCACGGTCTCGGCGCTTTCCACCACGGGCTGGTCGGCGCTGGCGGTATCGGCCGCGGGGGCGCGGTCTGCCCCGTCGCGCGGCGCGGCCATGCCGGGCGCGTCCGAGGCCAGCTCGGGCGCGTCACTGGGCGGCGGCGGCGCGCTGGGCGCCGTGGCAACAGGCGCCCCGGTCTCGGCAGTCTGCGTCTCCGGGGCCGGGTCAGTGACCGGGTCTTCGGCCGGGGTCTCGACCTGGGTCTCGTCCGCGGCCTCTGCGGGCGTCGGCGTTTCCGTCGGCAGCTCGACCGTGACCACGGCATCCTCGCGCTCGGGCGTCGCCTGCGGCTCGGGCGCGCGCGTCTCGGTTGCCCCTGTCTCGGGCGTGACGGCGGGCCCGGTCACCCCGGGCGGCATCGTCGTCACCGACGACACCCCCAGCACCACGCCGGATACCAACGTTCCCCAGATCACACCTGAAAGCGCGCCTCGCATGCCTGACCTCTGCAACTTCTGCCGACCGTGATCCGGCCTTGTTTCAACCCCACCGCGCCGCCGGGTCCGGGCCCTGCCCGCCCGCGACGCCCGGGCAAACCGGCGCATGGCCGCTCTGCCGTCTTTTCCTGCCTGCGCCCCTTGACGCCCCTTGGCAAGCCTGAACATGTATACCGCGACCACGGCGGCCAGAACCAGCCTGAAATCGGGCGCATCGGACCGGGACCACAACATGTTGCTACTGATCGACAATTACGACAGCTTTACCTACAACCTAGTCCATTACCTGGGCGAGCTCGGAGCCGAGATCGAGGTGCGCCGCAACGACGCGCTGGACGTGCAGGCGGCGATGGCGATGAACCCGGCCGGGATCATCCTGTCCCCCGGCCCCTGCACTCCGAACGAGGCCGGCATCTGCCTGGCGCTGACCGAAGCCGCGGCCGAAACCAGCACGCCGTTGCTGGGTGTCTGCCTGGGCCATCAGACCATCGGCCAGGCGTTCGGCGGCAACGTCGTGCGCTGCCACGAGATCGTGCATGGCAAGATGGGCCATATGCACCACGAGGGCAAAGGCGTCTTCAAGGGCCTGCCTTCGCCCTTCGAGGCGACGCGCTACCATTCGTTGGTGGTCGACCGGGCCACCCTGCCCGCGTGCCTTGAGATCACGGCCGAGCTGGAAGACGGCACCATCATGGGCCTGCAGCACCGCGATCTGCCGATCCAGGGCGTGCAGTTCCACCCCGAGAGCATCGCCTCGCAGCACGGCCACGCGATGCTGCAGAATTTCCTCGACCTGCTGAAAGTCCCTGCATGAGCGAAGAGCTGAAACCGCTGATCGGCGCCGCCGCCGATCGCGCATTGTCGCGCGCCGAGGCTGAACGTGCCTTCCAGATCCTGTTCGACGGAGAGGCGACGCCCAGCCAGATCGGCGGCCTCTTGATGGCGCTACGTACCCGGGGCGAGACGATCCACGAATATGCCGCCGCCGCCAAGGTGATGCGCGACAAGTGCCACCGGGTGACCGCGCCTGCCGGCGCCATGGACATCGTCGGCACGGGCGGTGACGGCAAGGGCACGCTGAACATCTCGACCGCGACGGCATTCGTCGTGGCGGGTGCGGGCGTGACCGTGGCCAAGCACGGCAACCGCAATCTCAGCTCGAAATCCGGCAGCGCCGATGCGCTGACCGAGATGGGCGTGCATGTCATGATCCCCGCGAACGCCGTTCAGAAGGTGCTCGACAAGGTCGGCATCTGCTTCATGATGGCGCCGATGCATCATCCGGCCATGGCTCATGTGGGCCCGACCCGGGCGGAACTCGGCACGCGGACGATCTTCAACATCCTCGGGCCGCTCACCAACCCCGCCGGGGTCAAGCGCCAGCTGACCGGGGCCTTCACCCGCGATCTCATCCGCCCCATGGCCGAGGTGCTCAAGCAGCTCGGGTCCGAACGCGCCTGGCTGGTCCATGGCTCGGACGGCACCGACGAGATGACGATCACCGGCAAGACCTGGCTGGCCGCGCTTGAGGAAGACGGCCAGATCCGCGAGGCAGAGGTGCATCCCGAGGATGCCGGCCTGCCCGTTCACCCGTTCGAGGCGATCGTCGGCGGCACCCCCGCCGAGAACGCACAAGCCTTCCGCGCGCTGCTGGACGGCGCCCCCGGTGCCTACCGCGACGCGGTGCTGCTGAACGCGGCCGGGGCGCTGGTTGTCGCCGGCACGGCGTCGGACCTCAAGGAAGGCGTGGCGCTCGCCACTCAATCCATCGACAGCGGGGCCGCGCGCGACAAGGTCGCAGCGCTTGCCGCCGCCACCGGAGACTTCAAGTGACTGCAACCGTCCTGGAAAAGATCAAGGCCTACAAGCTCGACGAAATCGCCGCCGCGAAAGAGGCCAAGCCGCTCTCGGAGCTCGAGGCAGAGGCGCAGGCCGCCAGCACCGTCCGCCCCTTTGCCGATGCGCTGATGAGGGCCAGCCGCGAGGGCTACGGCCTGATCGCCGAGGTCAAGAAAGCCAGCCCGTCCAAGGGCTTGATCCGTCCCGATTTCGACCCCGCCGCCATCGCCGCCGCCTATGCGGCCGGCGGCGCGACCTGCCTGTCGGTGCTGACCGACACGCCCAGCTTCCAGGGCGCGCCCGAGTTCCTGGGCCAGGCCCGCGCGGCCTGCGACCTGCCTGCGCTGCGCAAGGATTTCATGTACGACACCTACCAGGTCGCCGAGGCGCGCGCCTGGGGCGCCGACGCGATCCTGATCATCATGGCCTCCGTGTCCGACGCCCAGGCGCAGGAGCTCGAGGCCGCCGCGACCCAATGGGGCATGGCCACGCTGATCGAGGTTCACAACGCCGAAGAGCTGGAACGCGCCTGCCATCTGTCCTCGTCGCTGATCGGGATCAACAACCGCGACCTGCATACCTTCGAGACCACGCTGGACACCACGCGCAAGCTGGCCAAGCGGGTGCCCGAAGACCGGCTGATCATCTCGGAATCCGGCCTCAACACGCCCGAGGACCTGTCCGAGCTGGCCCTCTATGGCGCGCGCTGCTTCCTGATCGGCGAAAGCCTGATGCGCCAGGACGATGTCGAAGGCGCGACGCGCGCGCTGCTGGCGAACCCGCTGCGCCCGGGTGGCATGTGATGGCGGGCCTCACGCATTTCGACGCCAAGGGCGATGCGCATATGGTCGATGTCTCGGACAAGCCCGTGACGTCGCGCGTGGCGACGGCCGAGGGCTGGGTGAAGATGGCGCGCGAAACCTTTGACATCATTGCCGAAGGTCGCGCCAAGAAGGGTGACGTTCTGGGCGTCGCGCGACTGGCCGGCATCATGGGCGCCAAGAAGACGCCCGAGCTGATCCCGCTCTGCCACCCCTTGCCCGTCACCAAGGTCGCGGTCGATCTAGTCCCCGACCCGGACCTGCCGGGCGTGCGGATCGAGGCCACGGTCAAGACCACCGGCCAGACCGGCGTCGAGATGGAGGCGCTGACGGCCGTGTCGACCGCCGCGCTGACGGTCTACGACATGGCCAAGGCGGTGGACAAGGCCATGGAGATCGGCGGCATCCGCGTCATTCTAAAAGACGGTGGAAAATCAGGCCGCTACGAGGCGACATGAGTGCGGGCCGGTCGCTCGAGCTCTACTTCGTCGACGGCCGCCCCGACGGCATGCTCACGGCCGAGGTGTTCAACTGGACCGGGCATGTGCTGCGAATCCCGCGGACCCGGCTGGCCGACGGATTGAAGCGGCCGCAAGCCGATCAGACAGGCGTCTACATCCTGACCGGCGCGGATGATGATGGCGAAATGGCCTATGTCGGCGAGGCGGAAAACCTCGCTGGCCGCTTGAAACAGCACGCGAAATCAAAGGACTGGTGGGACGAGGCGGTCCTTGTCACAACCTCCGGCGACGCGTTGCACAAGGCCCATGTGAAATACCTCGAAGCCCGCATGGTCGAATTGGCGCTTGCCGCAGGTGCAATGCGCCTGACAAACGCCGCTGCCCCGACCCGGTCGAGTCTGAACGAGGCTGCGACGGCGAGCATGGAGAGCTTTCTGGACACGCTTCAGCTGGTTCTGCCTGCCATTCGGGTCGATATCTTCCACAGCGGTCGGCGTCCGGACACGCCGCAAACCGAAGCCGTCGTAACGTCACCTGTCTTTATGCTGTCGATGCCGCGTAGCGGCGTCGAGGCACAGGCTGCGCTTGCCGGCAGCGATTTCGTCGTCAAAGCCGGCTCAAAGGTCCGCGCCAGCTATATCGGGACACATCCCAAGAACGCGACCCCTGCAGCCCTGCATCGGGCGCTGGTCCAGCGGCAGATCATCCGTGTCACGGGCAATGAGGCCGTAATGGCCGAGGACTACGCCTTCACCAGTCCCTCCGCCGCGGCCTCCGTTGTCTGCGGCACCAGCACACCCGGCCCGCGCATTTGGAAATTGCCCGACGGCCGCAGCTATGCCGACTGGGAAGCCGAACAAATGGAAGGCGACACATGATCTCCGTCACCGAGGCCCTCGCCCATCTCTTCGACCTCGTCACACCGCTGGGCACCGAGGATATCCCGCTGATCGAGGCCCCCGGCCGCGTGCTGGCCGAACCGGCCGCGGCGCGGCGCGACCAGCCGCCCTTCTCGGCCTCGGCCATGGATGGCTACGCGGTGAACGGCGCGGCCACGCCCGGCGCCAGCTTCGACGTGATCGGCGAAAGCGCGGCGGGCCATGGCTTTGACGGAGACCTCAAGCCCGGCCAGTGCACCCGCATCTTCACCGGCGCCCCGCTGCCCGAGGGCGCGACCCGCGTGGTCATCCAGGAGGACGTGATCCGCGACGGCGACCGGATCACGCTGGGCGACAAGCTCGACCCAGGCACCCACATCCGCCCCGCCGGCGGTGACTTCCGCACCGGCGACACGCTGGACGCCCCACGCCGCCTCAGCCCCGAAGACGTGGCCCTGCTGGCCTCGATGAACATCCCGCGCGTCACTGTCACCCGCAAGCCGAGCGTGGCGCTGATCGCCACGGGGGACGAATTGGTCATGCCGGGCGAAGACCCCGGCCCCGACCAGATCATCGCCTCGAACTCCTTCGGCCTGCACGCGCTGCTCACCGCCCTGGGCGCTGCGCCGCGCCTGCTGCCCATCGCGATGGACCGGCCGCAAAGCCTCCGGACCACGTTCGATCTGGCCGCCGATGCGGACCTTTTGGTCACCATCGGCGGCGCCTCGGTCGGCGATCATGACATCGTCGCGACTGTCGCCGAAGCCCTGGGGATGGAGCGCCGCTTCTACAAGGTCGCCATGCGCCCAGGCAAACCGCTGATGGGCGGACGTCTCGGTCAGGCCGCGATGATCGGCCTGCCCGGTAACCCGGTTTCGGCCATGGTCTGCGGCCATGTCTTCGTGGCACCGGTGATCCGCAAGATGCTCGGCCTCGGCGCGCGCCCGACGGCGCGACGCACCGCGCCCCTCGCCGCCCCGGCCCCCGCCAACGGCCCGCGCGAACATTACATGCGCGCGCGCCTGACGCCCGAGGGCGTTACGATCGCCGACCGCCAGGACAGCTCGCTCCTCTCAGTGCTCTCGGCTGCCAATTGCCTGGTGGTGCGCCCGCCGAACGACCCCGCCCGCGAGGCCGGCGAGACCGTCGAGATCATCGACCTCTGACACTTCATTGTTTTCCAAATACCTTCGGGGGTGAATTGGCGCAGCCAAGAGGGGGCAGACGGCCCCATCAGCCCGACCCACCAGGTATCATTCCGCCGGAGAAATCCGATACACGGCCCCCGCCTGCACGCTGAGGAACCAGAGCGTGCCGTCCGGCGCCTCGCGCACGTCGCGCACGCGGCCGGTCCAGGGGCCGTCCAGCCCCTCGAGCGGCTCCAGGCTCTCGCCATCGAGCCGCGCGATATAGTCGAATTTCAGCGAACCGACGAAGAAGTCACCCGCCCAGTCCGGCCAGAGCCTGCCGGAATAGATCGCCATCCCCGAGGGCGCGATCGAGGGGTCCCAGTAGTGGGCAGGCTGCTCCATGCCCGCCTTCTCGGTGCCCTCGCCGATGGCCATGCCGCTGTAGTGCCGGCCGTAGGAAATCACCGGCCAGCCGTAGTTGGCGCCGGCCTGAACGCGGTTCACCTCGTCCCCGCCGCGGGCGCCATGCTCATTGACCCAGAGCTGGCCCGCGGCGTCCAGGGCCGCGCCCTGCGGGTTGCGGTGGCCGTAGGACCAGATCTCGGGCAGAACGCCCGCCTGCCGGACAAAGGGGTTGTCCGCGGGCACCAACCCATCGCGGTTCACCCGGATCACCGTGCCATTGTGACGGCCGAGGTCCTGCGCGGCGGGGCGGTCGCCGCGCTCGCCGATGGTCAGGAACAGGTGCCCCTCGGGCCCCTCGACGATGCGCCCGCCGAAGTGGCGCCCGCCGGTGGAATCGGTCTCCATCACGAAGATCTCGCGCAGGTCCGTCAGCGACGCGCCTTCCAGTCGCGCCACCGCCAGCACCGTGCCCGCCCGGCCGCTGCCCAGGTCCTTGGCATAGCTCAGGAAGACCTCGCCAGAGCTGTCGAAATCGCGCGCCGGGATCGCGTCGAACAGCCCGCCCTGCCCGTTCGCGAAGACCTTCGGCACGCCCGAGACCGCCTGCCGCCCCGCGCCGTCGTAGCGCCAGAGCCGCCCGCCGCGCTCGGTCACCAGGAACGCTCCGCCGGGGAGAAAACCGATGGACCAGGGCTCGTTCAGCCGGTTCGCCATCTCGTCGACCTCGACCGCGACATCGCCGATCCGCGCGAGCTCCGCCCAAAGTGGCACGGCCGCGCAAAGGGCCGCGGCCATCATCGTCACTCGCATCGCTTGCATCGCGCTCTCCTTGTCTGGCCTGCGCAAAACACTAGCGCCGGGTGACGTCGCGGCCAGCCCCACTCACGCGGGATTGACGCGCAAGGCCCCTCTTTTCATTTGCCATTTCCCCGCCTAGGCTCTGGTCCAGGACCCAAGTCCAAACAGGGAGACTACAGACAATGAAAAACCTCCTCATGGCCACTGCGGCCACGGCTCTCATCGCCGGCGCGGCAAGCGCCGAAAGCCATGGTGGCGGCGAGGTGAAGATCGGCGTGATCCTCGGCTTCACCGGCCCCATCGAATCTCTGACCCCGCTGATGGCCGACTCGGCCGAGCTGGCGATCAAGGAGATCAACGACAGCGGCAAGTTCCTGGGCGGCATGATGCTGACCCCGGTACGCGCGGATTCGACCTGCGTCGACAGCGCCGCCGCCACGGCCGCCGCCGAACGCCTCGTCACCTCGGACGGTGTCGTGGCGATCATGGGCGCCGACTGCTCGGGCGTGACCGGCGCGGTGCTGGCCAACGTGGCCGTTCCGAACGGCGTGCCGATGATCTCGCCCTCGGCGACCTCGCCCGCGCTCTCGACGGCCGAGGACAATGGCCTCTTCTTCCGCACCGCCCCGTCGGACGCGCGCCAGGGCGAAGTGCTGGCCTCGATCCTGATGGACAAGGGCATCAAGGAAGTCGCCGTGACCTACCACAACTCGGATTACGGCAAGGGCCTGAGCGACAGCTTTGCGGCGTCGTTCGAGGGCATGGGCGGCACCATCACGCTGAACGCCCCGCACGAGGCGGACAAGGGCGACTACTCGGCCGAAGTCGGCGCGCTGGCCTCGGCCGGCGGCGAGGTGCTGGCGGTGCTGGGCTATGCCGACTCGGGCGGCAACGGCATCATCCAGACTGCGCTTGACCAGGGCGCCTTCGACACCTTCATGATGGGCGACGGCATGTATGCCGACAGCCTGATGGAAACGCTGGGCGCCGACATGGCGGGGTCGTTCGGCGCGGTGCCGTGGAGCCAGGGCGAGGGCGCCGAAGCCTTCACGCGCATCACCACCGAGGCCGGGATCAACGGCGAAAGCTCCTTCACCCGCGAAAGCTATGATGCGGCGGCGCTGATCGCGCTGGCGATGATGGCGGGCGGCGAAGCGACCTCGGAGGCCGTGGCGGCCAACGTCCTGGCCGTGGCCAACGCCCCGGGCGAGCCGATCCTGCCGGGCGAGCTGGGCAAGGCGCTCGAGATCCTCGCCTCGGGTGGTGACATCGACTACGTCGGCGCCACCAACGTGGAGCTGATCGGCCCTGGTGAGGCCGCCGGCAGCTACCGCGAATACGAGGTCAAGGACGGCGACTACTCGACCGTCCAGTTCCGCTAACTCGAGATCGGAGCGGCCGGGGTTTCCCCGGCCGTTTCCGTCGTTTGCGGAAGAACGTTCACGTGAAGGACATGCCATGATCCGGGTCGAGGCCCTGCACCGCCATTTCGGCGGTTTTCGCGCTGTAGACGGCGCCACGCTCGAGATCGCGCCGGGGTCGATCACCGGGTTGATCGGGCCGAACGGCGCGGGAAAATCCACGCTATTCAACGTGATCGCAGGCGTTCTTCCACCAACTTCCGGCCGTGTCACCATGGGCGGAGAGGACATCACGGGCCTGCCGCCGCACGAATTGTTCCACAAGGGACTGCTGCGCACCTTCCAGATCGCGCATGAATTCAGCTCGATGACCTGCCGCGAGAACCTGATGATGGTGCCGGGCGGCCAGTCGGGCGAGACGCTGTGGAACACCTGGTTCGGCCGCAAGCGTATCGCCGACGAGGAACGCGCGCTGAAGGCCAAGGCCGACGAGGTGCTCGAGTTCCTGACCATCAGCCATCTGGCCGATCACAAGGCCGGGCAGATCTCGGGCGGGCAGAAGAAGCTGCTCGAGCTGGGACGCACGATGATGGTCGATGCCCGGATCGTCTTTCTGGACGAGGTGGGCGCCGGCGTGAACCGGACTTTGCTGAACACCATCGGCGACGCGATCCGGCGGCTGAATGAAGAGCGCGGCTATACTTTCGTCGTCATCGAACATGACATGGATTTCATCGGGTCCCTGTGCGATCCCGTGATCTGCATGGCCGAGGGCAAGGTGCTGGCCGAAGGGACGCTCGAAGAGATCAAGGCCGACGAGCGGGTGATCGAGGCCTACCTGGGCACCGGGCTCAAGAACAAGGAGGCCGTGGGATGAGCTTTGCGCGCAGTTCCGAAAGAGGGGGCGCTGCCCCCGTCCGCCTGGGGCGGACTCCCCCGGAGTTTAGCTGGCAAAATGAAGCAGGGGATCGGTCGTGAGCGGCTCGGCTTACCAGGACGACCGGGGCAACAAGGACCGGTCGATCGCGAACCCGGACGGGCAAGGCTCGGCCGTGCCTGAGCATAAGGGCGGAACGCGACCGGCGCCGGGGGGGCCGTACCTCATTGGCGACAGCATGACCGGGGGCTACGGCAAGGGGCCGGACATCCTGCATGATTGCACGATCAGCGTCGAGAAGGGTGAGATCGCGGTGATCGTCGGCCCCAACGGCGCAGGCAAGTCCACGGCAATGAAGGCGGTCTTTGGCATGCTCGACCTGCGGGGTGGCGCGGTGCGCCTGGATGGTGAGGATATTTCCGACCTCTCGCCGCAGGACCGCGTGATCAAGGGCATGGGGTTCGTGCCGCAGACCCACAACATCTTTACCTCGATGAGCGTCGAGGAGAACCTCGAGATGGGCGCCTTCATCCGGCGTGACGATTTCCGGGACACCATGGCGCAGGTTTACGACCTGTTCCCGATCCTCAAGGAAAAGCGGCGCCAGCCGGCGGGCGAGCTCAGCGGCGGGCAACGCCAGCAGGTGGCCGTGGGCCGGGCGCTGATGACCCAGCCCAAGGTGCTGATGCTGGACGAACCGACCGCCGGGGTCAGCCCCATCGTGATGGACGAGCTCTTTGACCGGATCATCGAGGTGGCGCGCACCGGCCTGCCGATCCTGATGGTCGAACAGAACGCGCGCCAGGCGCTGGAGATCGCCGACAAGGGCTACGTGCTGGTGCAGGGCGCCAATGCCCATACCGGCACCGGCAAGGAGTTGCTGGCGGACGAACAGGTCCGGCGGAGTTTCCTGGGCGGATGACCGGGCGCGCGGGGGCATATGCGGGCCTTGCGCTCGGGGCGATCGCACTGGGGGCCGGTGCGGTTTTCTGGTCGGTCTGGTCGCGGGCGACCGAGGTCCGCGACTATCCCGCGCTGGCCTGCGACGTCCAGACGTACAGCTGCACCGATCCCACTTGCACCGAAGCCATGCCCGGCCAATTCATCCTTGTGCCCAAGGGCGATCACGACCGGGCGGCGCTGTGGTTGGGCACCCGGCCCACCAAGGTGTCGGTGCTGCGCGACGGCGACACGGTCACCTATACCAGCCGCGACGAGACCCATGGCGTGCTGGAGATCCGCCTCAACGGGCGCAACTTCACCGTCTTTGCCACGCCTGCCGCCGCGACCGAGGCCAAGGGCATCGGCGCCGGCACCTGCCGCGACACCACGACTGCAGAGGAACGCGCATGAGACACCTGGCCCTGGTCTTGCTATCCATCGCCGGCCCCGCCGCGGCCGAAGGCGCACGGGTGCGTTTCGACTGCTTGCAAGACCACATGTGCGCCCCCGATCAGCCCTGCCCGCAGGGCGGAGAGGCACTGGACATCGTGCTGGCCCCGCAGGACGTCGCCGCCGACGGCTCGGGCACCTTCCAGCTGACCACGGGCGGCGAGACCGTCCCTGCCCGCTCGGCCGGCGCCTTCGGGCCGTTCGTCTGGGGCCTGAACGGCGTTCAGCACACGCTGATCTACGACGGTGGGCGCGGGTCCAAGCCCGAAGCCTTCATGATCCTTCACCGCCAGCCGCCCGAGGGGCGCGGCCAGCTGACCCGATTCCTCTGCCGGACCGAATGATGAAACTTCTGATCGCCCTCGCCGCCCTGCCCATTCTCGCCACCTCTGCCATGGCGAATACCTTTTCGTGCAATTTCAACATGGAATGCTACGAGACCGAGACCTGCGCCGGGGCGGATTTCACCTTCGAGGTGGACACCGAGGGGCAGGAGATCCGCACCGATGCCGGCGATTTCAACGTGGTCGCAATCCGCGAACTGCGCGACGTGATCAACATCTTCGCCAACGATTCCAAGTCCACCTACCTGCTGACCGTGACCGAGGACGGCGCGCGGTTCACCGCGCAAATCGAGGACGGGCCGCAGGTGGTGACCTACCACGGCACTTGCGAGGGGGCCTTCTGATGGACCTTCTGAACGCCTTCGTCGCGCTGGCGAACTTCGTCCTGATCCCCGCCATCGCCTATGGCAGCCAGTTGGCGCTTGGCGCGCTGGGGGTGACGCTGGTCTACGGCATCCTGCGCTTTTCCAACTTTGCCCATGGCGAGACGATGGCCTTTGGCACCATGGTCACGATCCTGCTGACCTGGTGGATCCAGTCGATGGGGTTCAGCCTTGGCCCCCTGCCCACGGCCCTGTTGGCCCTGCCCTTCGGCATCGCGCTGACGGCGCTCTTCGTGCTGGGGACCGACCGGGTGGTCTACCGCTTTTACCGGGTGCAGAAGGCCAAGCCGGTGATCCTGGTGATCGTGTCCATGGGCGTGATGTTCGTCATGAACGGCCTCATCCGGATCGTGATCGGCCCCGATGACCAGCGCTTTGCCGATGGCGAGCGGTTCCTGGTGAGCGCCCGAACGTTCAAGGAAATGACCGGCCTCGAGGAAGGGCTGGCGATCCGCTCGACCCAGGCGATCACGCTGGCGACGGCCATCGTGGTCGTGATCGCGCTGTTCTGGTTCCTGAACCGCACGCGCACGGGCAAGTCGATGCGCGCCTATTCCGACAACGAGGACCTGGCGCTGCTGTCGGGCATCAACCCCGAACGGGTGGTGCTGGTCACATGGCTGATCGTGGCGGCGCTCGCGACCATCGCCGGCACGCTTTACGGGCTCGACAAGAGCTTCAAGCCCTTCATCTACGTGCAGCTGCTGCTGCCGGTCTTTGCCAGCGCCATCGTCGGCGGGCTCGGCTCGCCGCTGGGCGCCATCGCGGGTGGGTTCCTGATCGCCTTTTCCGAGGTGACGGTCACCTATGCCTGGAAAAAGGTGCTGGGCTACGCGCTGCCCGAAAGCCTGGAACCCGAGGGGCTCGTGCAGCTCCTGTCCACCGATTACAAGTTCGCGGTGAGCTTCGCGATCCTCGTCATTGTCCTGCTGTTCCGCCCGACGGGCCTGTTCCGGGGGAAATCCGTATGAGAGCCGCCCTTCTCTTTGCCGCCGTCGCCGCGCTGATCCTCGTCACCGGGTTCGTGCAAAGCTGGAACACGGCGCTGCTGATCCTCAACATGGGACTGGTGAGCGCGGTGATGAGCCTTGGCGTGAACCTGCAATGGGGCTTTGCGGGGCTCTTCAACGTCGGGATCATGGGCTTTGTCGCCGTGGGCGGGCTGGCGGTCGTGCTGACCTCGATGCCGCCAGTGCCCGAGGCCTGGGGCGCAGGCGGCACGCGCCTGATCGGCGCGCTCGCCTTCGGCGCGGGGCTGATCGCCACCGCCATCCTGCTTTGGAAACGGATGCCCAAGGGGCGGAACCGCGGGCTGGCGCTGACCGCACTGATGATCGTGGGTTTCTTCGTTTACCGCTGGATCCTCGATCCGGCCGTCGACGCGGTCGAGGCGGTGGACCCGGCCGCCACGGGCTACCTGGGCGGGCTTGGCCTGCCGGTGCTGCTGGCCTGGCCCATCGGCGGGCTTATGGCCGCGGGCGTCGCCTGGGTGATCGGCAAGACCGCGCTGGGGCTGCGCTCGGACTACCTGGCCATCGCGACGCTGGGCATCGCCGAAATCCTGATCGCCATCATCAAGAACGAGGACTGGCTGGCGCGCGGCGTCAAGAACGTGATCGGCCTGCCCCGCCCGGTCCCTTACGAGGTCGACCTGCAGGCCGACCCGGCCTTTGTCGAGCGCGCGGCAGGCTTCGGCCTCGATGCCGTCACCGCCTCGACCTACACGGTCAAGCTGGGCTATGGTGTGCTGTTTGCCATCGTGCTGGTGATCCTGCTGGTGCTGGCGCAGCTGGCGCTGCATTCGCCCTGGGGCCGCATGATGCGCGCGATCCGCGACAACGAGGTCGCGGCCGAGGCCATGGGCAAGGACGTCACGCGCAGGCACCTGCAGATCTTCATCCTCGGCTCGGCGATCTGCGGGATTGCGGGCGCGATGATGACCACGCTCGATGGGCAGCTGACGCCGGGGACCTACCAGCCGCTGCGCTACACATTCCTCGTTTGGGTCATGGTGATCGTCGGCGGCTCGGGCAACAATTTCGGCGCGGTGCTGGGCGGCTTCCTGATCTGGTTCCTCTGGGTGCAGGTCGAACCCATGGGCCAGGCATTGATGAGCGTCATCACGGCCGGCATGGCGGACGGATCGGCGCTCAAGGCCCACCTGCTCGACTCGGTCGCACATATGCGGCTGCTGACCATGGGGCTGGTGCTGCTGCTGGTGCTGCGCTTTTCCCCGCGCGGTCTGATCCCGGAGCGGTGACATGGCCTATGACGAAGGCCTGGCCCAGCTGATCCGCGACGACCTGACCGAGCTGGACGGGGTGAGCGAAGAGAAGATGTTCGGCGGCCTCTGCTTCCTGCGCCACGGCCACATGCTGGGCGGGGTGACGCGCGACGGCGCCATGTTCCGCGTCGGCAAGCCGTCCGAAGCGGCCGCCCGCGCGATCGAGGGCGCGGGGCCGATGACCTTCACCGGTCGGCCCATGGGCGGAATGATCGAGGTGACGGCCGACGCGCTCGCAGATGACACCCGCCGCGGGCAATGGCTGGCGATGGCGCTGGACCACGCCGCCAGCCTGCCACCGAAATAGCCTCTCTTGCCGCGCGGGCCGCGACGCGGTAATCCCTGCCGGACCCCGCAAAGGACCGAAAGACCATGGCCCAAGACGAGCGCCCCGGCCTCTACCTCATCACGCCGGCCGAGATCGAGCTGTCGACCTTCTCCGACCGGCTGAAAGCCGTGCTCGACGCCGAAGAGGTCGCCTGCCTGCGCATCGCGCTGGCCTCGCGCGACGAGGACCGGCTGGGCCGCGCCGCGGACCAGCTGCGCGACATCGCCCATGCCCGGGACGTGGCCATCGTGATCGACGATCACCTGGGCCTGGCCGAACGGCACGGGCTCGACGGCGTTCACCTGACCACTGGCGGCAAGGGCGTGCGCTATGCCCGCAAGGAACTGGGTCCGGACGCCATCGTCGGCGCCTTCTGCGGCGCCTCGCGGCACGACGGCATGAGCGCCGGCGAAGCGGGCAGCGACTACGTCGCCTTCGGCCCGCTGTCAGGTGCGGCCCTTGGCGACGGCACGCTCGCCGACGAAGAGCTGTTCCACTGGTGGTCCGAGCTGATCGAGCTGCCCGTGGTGGCCGAAGGCGGGCTCGACGTGGACATGGTCCGCTCGCTCGCCCCCTACACCGATTTCTTTGCCCTCGGCGACGAGATCTGGGGCACCGAGGATCCGCTTGCCGCCCTGCGCCGCTTCACGGCCGTGATGGGCTAGGCCCCGCCCCTGCTTTCACTTTTCTGAAAATACTCCGGGGTCCGGGGCAGCGCCCCGGTCCGACGGTCCGGCTTTGGCCGAGGTGGCACTGCGGGGGCCAGCCCGTCGCCATTGTCTCTTGGACCAATGGCGACGGGCTGGCCCCCGGAGTTTGTTGGCAAGTGAAGAGGATCAGGCTGCGCTGCGGCGCCAGTCGTCCAGCGCCGGGTTGTCGCTGGGCTCGATGGTTTGCAGCGTGAGCGCGGCGTCGGTCGTGGTCTGCGCCGCGCCCGGGCTGTCGAAGCGCAGGCTGCGCAGGGCCTCGACGTTCTCGACCATGGTGGGCACGGCGGCCATGGTCGTGGCGATCTCGCGCTGGAACTCCTGCCCCTTCACCTGGTGACGCGCGCCGAAATAGAAGCTGACGATGGCGCCAAGCAGCCACCACAGGGGTTCGGGCACCAGCGCGATCCCCTGCATCCGTTCGGCGAACCACAGCGGCGAAACCATGGCCGACACGAACAGCGCCAGAGTTCCCAGCGCCATGGCCGGTCGCGGCACGCGGTTCAGCGCATCCATGAGCCGGTCAAAGAGACCCCGGCGCGGCACGGCGAATTCCGCCCCGAACTGCGCCAGAGCTGCGGCGCGCAGCTCGGCCTCGCGCTTGGCCTGGCCCTCGGCATTGACGCGGAAGACCTCGGCCGTCTCGGCCACCACGTTGCGACCATCGCCGAAGACGGTCGACAGCAGACGTCCGATCAGCCCCATGCCGCGACCCTCCGGGCAAACTCCGCGTCGCTCATGTGATAGCGCGGGCTGATGAATTCCTCGGCCCGGCGGATCCAGCCGCCCTTGCCGCCGGCGCGGGTGCGGGCGTATTTGCGCGAGGCGGGCCGGGCATCGGCAAGGCCGAAATAGTAGTTCCGCCGGGCGATCCCGTAGGCATCGGCGATGTGATCCGGCGCGGCCTCACAGGCGCGCTGCGCGGCGGCGGCCGTCTGCGGGCCGATGACGCCATCGACGGTCACCTCCTGCCGCATCTGCACCAGCAGGCGTTGCAGGATCTTCACAGCGTTGGCCCCGGCGTTGACATACATGTCGAAAACGGAGGCCTGCAGCACCTGCGGCAGGCGCGCGATCCCGGGCCGGGTGAAGTAATGGTCGATGAAGATCTCGACGGCCTGGTCGCGGGTCAGGCGCCGCACGTCCGTCGCATCGACCCGACCGTTGCCGTCCAGGTCAAGCCCCAGCCGGCGCATGGTGTGAATGGTGACCCCGTAATTCGTCGCCCCGCCCGGATCGTGCGGGTCGTTGACGTAGCCACCCTCGCGGGCGACGATCTCTGCGGCGATATCGCGGACGTTGTGCATGTCGCACCCCTGCTGCTGCTGCTCATGATCGCAAAAGCTGGCAGCAAGGGGTTAAGCGGGCGCAGGTTGCTCGTCACGCAAGGTGTTGCGCGGGGGTCAGGAGCCGGTGTCCGCTTCCTTGTAGACGCCCTGTTCCTTGAGCGCGTCGATGACCTCTTTCGGCATGTAGGTCTCGTCGTGTTTGGCAAGGATTTCCGAGGCTTCGAAGACGCCGTTGATGTAGCGCCCGGTGCCGACCATGCCCTGGTTTTCCTCGAAGAGGTCGGGCAGGATGCCTTCGAAGGTCACCGGCACCGAGGCGCCGCCATCGGTCACGCTGAACGAAACCACATGGCCCTGGCCGCGACGCAGCGAGCCTTCCTCGACCAGCCCGCCGATGCGGAAGGTCTCGTTCGCCGAGGGCGGTTCGGCCAGCACCTGGCTGGGCGAGCGGAAGAAGTTGATGCCGTCGCGCATGGCATAGCCGATCAGCCCCGTTGCGAGGATCAGGGCGAAGACGGTGACAAAGATCACCTGGATCCGGCGGGTCTTTTTCAGCGACTTCATGGCACGGCCTCCGACATTCTGTAAACGCGATGTAATCATCCGCGGCGCGATTGCAACGGGATCATATCGCCGCAGGCGAGGCCGTCCAATGCGCCTTTGGTCAGGCTTTCTCGAACGTGATCTCGCGGCGCAGGAACCGGGTGGCTCCGCCCGACACGCGCTTAGGGTCGCCCGTGGTCAGGAACTTGGAATTGTCGCCGGCCCCGCGCTTGTCCGGGTGACGTTCCAGGTAGTCGGCCAGGCTGTCGGCCACGAGCCGCGGCTGGGAAAAGACCTCGACATCCGGGCCAAGCGCGTCCTGGAAGATCTCCTCCATCAGCGGGTAATGGGTGCAGCCGAGCACGGCCGCCTCAGGCTTTGGCATCTTGCGTTTCAGCGCGTCGACATGGCTGCGCACGAGGGCTTCGGCGAGGATCATGTCGCCCTCTTCGATCGCGTCGACCACCCCGCCGCAGGCCTGCGCCTCGACATCGACGCCGATGGCGCGGAAGGCCAGTTCGCGCTGGAAAGCGCGGCTGCTGACCGTCGCCGGCGTGGCGAACAACGCGACGTTCTGCACGGCCACCTGCCGCGGCGGGGAATTGTCGCCCCACTGGCGTTCGGTCAACGCCTCGATCAGCGGCACGAAGACGCCCAGCACGCGCTTGTCGCGGGGCACCCAGGATTCCTGCATACGGCGCAGCGCAGCGGCGCTGGCGGTGTTGCAGGCCAGGATCACCAGGTCGCAGCCTTCGTCGAACAGGCGCTGCACGGCGGCCGTGGTCAGGTCGTAGATGTCATCAGCATCCCGCACGCCATAAGGCGCGTGGGCGTTGTCGCCGAAATAGACCACCGGCAGGTCCGGCAGGCGCTTGGTCACGGCGTCGAGCACGGTCAAACCGCCCAGGCCGGAATCGAAAATACCAACTGACATGAGGCGCTTAGTGCTTTCCGAGCTTTTCGTGTTTTTCTTCGAACTCGAAACCGTACCCGAGGTGAACGAGGGGCTTCGGGGAAAGCTCATACGTCGATTTGCGCAGGAAATCCATCAATTCCCGCGTGTCCCGGGCGCGTGCGGCAATTTCGTCCGGCGGGATCGGTGCGCCGATGGCCAAGCTGACCGGCGTGCCGACGCGTGCGCGGAATTCACGGATCAGGAGCCCCATGCGCAGCGTCGTGTGCAGGTGGCTGGCCAGTTGGAACATGCGGCTGGTGTGGCCGTCGAAATAGACCGGCACGACCGTGGCGCCGGACCGCGCGATCATCCGCGCCGTGAACCCGCGCCACCCGGGATCGAGCGGGTGCGAAAAGGGAGTGGCGGCGGTCGAAACGGTGCCGCCGGGAAAGACACCCACCGCGCCGCCGGCCTGCAGGTAGTCAAGCGCCAGGCGCCGCGTCTCGAGGTTCGTCGCGACGGCCGCGCGCGTCTCGTCGAAGGCGATGGGCAGGATCACGCGGGCAAGGTCGTCGGACTTGCGAAACACCTGGTGCGCAAGGATGCGGAAATCGCCGCGCGTCGCGGACAGCAGATGCCCCAGCACCAGCCCGTCGAGGATGCCGTAGGGGTGGTTCGCGATCACCACCAGCGGGCCGTCGCGCGGGATCATGTCCAGCGAGCCTGAAATCAGCTCGAGCGACAGACGGTAGCGTTCGACCATCACCTGCCAGAAATCCCGCCCCTCGCCCACTTCGAGGTCGTAGCCCCTCGCCTTGCGGATCAGGCCGATGCGGCCGGTGGCATTCTCCATCAGCTTGATCAGGGTACGGCCGCCGCGGGTGGCAGCCGAATGGGCGTAAGAGATATCGCGGGCGACGTGGCGGGTCATGGTCTATGGCCGTGCAAGGGGCGCCGGCGGGCGGCGCCCCTGCCTATGAAACACGGGCGTGACAGAGATATGACAGGCTTGGCTATTGCGCGGCCTTCGCCTGCTGTTCGCCGCCGGCGCGGATCACGGCCAGCAGTTCTTCGCGCCGCTTGGCGGCTTTCGCCTCGTTTGCCTCCTTCACCGGCCCGTATCCCTTGATCTGCAAGGGCAATTTGGCAAGCGCCACGATCGGGTCGCGGGTCGCGTCGGTGAGCCTGGGCAGCACCTCGGCCATGTCCGCCTCGTATTGTGTGATCAGCGCCCGCTCCATCCTGCGCTCGGCCGAGCGCCCGAAGGGATCAAGCGGCGTGCCGCGCAGGCCCTTCATCCTGGCCAGGACCTTGAGCATCCGCCCCATGCCTTCGCCGAACTGGCGCTTGACCGGGCGGCCGTCGGGGCCGGTCTTGCTGAGGATCGGCGGCGCCATGTGGTAGGACATCTTGAAATCCCCCTCAAAGACCTCGCCGGCCTTCTCGCGCGTGTCGAGCAGCAGCCGCGCCACCTCGTATTCGTCCTTGTAGGACAAGAGCTTGTGATAGCCGAGCGCCACGGCTTCGCGGACCTCGGCATCCGCGATCCCGTCCACCAGCTTGCGGTAGCGTTTCGCCAGTCGCTTGGACTGGTAGGCGGTCAGGTGTTCGGCGCGGAAGGCGATCCGATCCTCCAGCGTCTTCGGCAGCGCGACCACCTTGGGCGCGGCCATGCGCGCCGCCTCTTCGGGGTGCAGGACGGCCCAGCGGCCGATTTCGAAGGCGCGCAGGTTGCGCTCGACGGCCGCACCGTTCAGGCGGATCGCCTCCTGGATCGCTTCGCGCGACAGCGGGACAAGGCCCTTCTGCCAGGCCGCGCCAAAGATCATCATGTTGGAAAAGATCGAATCGCCCATGACGGCCCGCGCCAGTTCGCTGGCGTCGAACAGGGTCACCCGGTCGCGCAGCCGGGCCTGCAGCGACAGCTCGAGTTGCGCGCTCGGGATGCGGAACTCGGTGTTGCGGGTGAAATCGCCGGTGACGATCTCGTGGTTATTGACCACCGCGCCCGTGCGGCCCGAGGCGGTCAGGCCCAGCGTCTTGGCCCCGGCGCTGACCACCAGATCGCCGCCGATCAGCGCGTCCGCCTCGCCCGTCGCGACCCGGATAGCACTGATATCGCAGGGGGAATTAGCCAGACGGCAATGGATATGCACCGCGCCGCCCTTCTGGGCAAGGCCCGCCATCTCCATCATGCCTGCACCCTTGCCGTCGATCTGGGCGGCCTGGGCCAGCACCGCGCCGATGGTCACGACGCCCGTGCCGCCAACCCCGGTGATGACCACGTTCCAGGTGCCGTCGATCTGCGGCAGCGCCGGTTCCACCATGTCCGGCAGGTCCAGCTGAGCGGTTTCCGACTTCTTCACCTTGGCGCCTTCGAGCGTCACGAAGGACGGACAGAAGCCCTTGAGGCAGGAAAAATCCCTGTTGCAGGCCGATTGGTCGATGGCGCGCTTGCGGCCCAGTTCGGTTTCCTCGGGGACGATGGCGACGCAGTTCGACTGCACGCCGCAATCGCCGCAGCCTTCACAGACATCGGTGTTGATAAAGACGCGCTTGTCCGGGTCCGGGAAGGTGCCGCGCTTGCGGCGGCGGCGTTTTTCGGCCGCGCAGGTCTGCAGGTAGAGGATGGCCGTGGTGCCCTCGTACTGCGCGAACTTGCGCTGAACGGCGTCCATCTCGGCCCGCTCATGAACTTCAAGACCGGAGGGGAAGTTATTGAGATCAATATCCTCTTTCTCGTCATAGACCAGCGCCACATGCGGCAGTCCGATGGCCAGAAGCTCGCGCGCGATGCGCGGGGCGGTCAGCCCCCCGTCATTGCCCTGCCCGCCTGTCATGGCGACCGCGTCGTTGTAAAGCAGCTTGTAGGTGATGCGCGTGCCGGCCGCATGGGCCGCGCGGATCGCCTGGATGCCCGAGTGGTTGTAGGTCCCGTCGCCGAGGTTCTGGAAGACATGCGGGGTCGTCGAGAACGGCGCCTCGCCGATCCAGTTCGCGCCTTCGGCCCCCATGTGGGTAAAGCCCAGCGTCTCGCGGTCCATCCATTGCGCCATGTAGTGACAGCCGATCCCGGCATAGGCGCGGCTGCCCTCGGGCACCTTGGTCGAGGTGTTGTGCGGGCAGCCGGCGCAGAAATACGGCACCCGCGCCGCGAGGTCCTGCGCATTGTCGGCGCGGCGCGCCTCGGCCAGCTGCGCCATGCCGGCGCGGATGCCGTCGGTCTCGCGGCCTTCCTCGCAGAGGATCGTGCCCAGCCGCTCGGCGATCATTACCGGATCCAGCGCGGACTTGGTCTGGAACAGCTCGGGCCCGTGCATGGACCCTGCCCCGCCACCCTTGTGCCAGCCATAGACCCGGCGGCCGCGACGGTCGTCAAAGATCGCCTCCTTGACCTGCACCTCGATCAGCTTGCGCTTTTCCTCGACCACCACGATCAACTCGAGCCCCTCGGCCCAGTCGTGAAAGCCCTGCATGTCTATCGGCCAGACCTGCCCCACCTTGTAGGTGGTGATGCCCAGCCGCTCGGCCTCGGCCTCGTCGATATTGAGCAGGCTCAGCGCGTGAACGAGGTCCAGCCAGTTCTTGCCCGCCGCGACGAAACCGATCTTTGCGCCCGGCTTGCCCCAGACGCGGTGGTTGATCTTGTTGGCATGGGCGAAGGCTTCGGCCGCGAAGCGCTTGTGGTCGATCATCCGCGCCTCCTGCAGGTGCGGCGTGTCCTGCAGCCGGATGTTCAAGCCCCCGTCGGGCATGGGAAAATCGGGCTGAACCACGTTCATCCGATCCGGGCTGCCATCGACCACGGCCGTGGTTTCGATGGTATCCTTCATGGTCTTCAGCCCGACCCAGAGGCCGGAAAAGCGGCTCAGCGCCCAGCCGTAGATGCCGTAGTCGAGGATCTCCTGCACGCCCGCGGGGGACACGATCGGCATGTAGGCATCGACCAGCGCCCATTCGGACTGGTGCAGCACGGTCGAGCTTTCGCCGGTGTGATCATCGCCCATGGCAACCAGCACGCCGCCATGCGCCGACGTCCCGGCCATGTTGGCATGGCGGAAGGCATCGCCCGTCCGGTCCACGCCCGGCCCCTTGCCGTACCAAAGCCCGAAGACCCCGTCATACTTGCCCTCACCGCGCAGCTCGGCCTGCTGCGCACCCCACAAAGCTGTCGCCGCGAGGTCTTCGTTCAGACCGGGCTGAAAGCGGATGTCATGCTCGGTCAGCAGCTTTTCGGCGCGCTGCATCTGCATGTCGACGGAGCCCAGCGGCGAGCCGCGATACCCGGTGCACAGCCCGGCCGTGTTCAGCCCGGCCTGTCGGTCGCGTTCCTTCTGCATCAACATGAGACGCACCAGCGCCTGGGTTCCGGTCAGCAGCACCGGCGATTTCGTCAGATCGAAGCGGTCCTGCAACGAGACGGCCTGTAGGGTCATGCGGTCTCCTCCTCTGTGCTCCAGCTTGCCCAAGGAACGGGCAGATGTGTAGCTCTGTCGTGATAATAGGTCGCAATTGCTGACCTGTATAGAGTGCGGAGATCAATTTTCCGGTAAGAGATTGGTGACCTTCGCCCGCCATGCTGTATGTAAAGGCGCGAGCAGGACGAAACGGATGGCAAAATGGACTGGGACAAGCTCAGAATCTTCCACGCGGTCGCGGACGCGGGCAGCCTGACCCATGCGGGTGAGGCGCTGCACCTGTCGCAATCGGCGGTCAGCCGCCAGATCCGCGCGCTCGAGGAATCGCTGAACACCACCCTGTTCCACCGCCATGCCCGCGGGCTGATCCTGACCGAGCAGGGCGAATTGCTGTTCGATGCCACGGCCGCCATGTCCAAGCGACTCGAGGCGGCATCGGCGCGCATCAAGGACAGCGAAGAAGAGGTGTTCGGCGAGTTGCGCGTCACCACGACCATTGCCTTCGGCTCGCTCTGGCTGGCCCCGCGCCTGCCCAAGCTCTACGAGAAATACCCCGACCTCAACATCGACCTCATGCTCGAAGAACGCGTGCTGGACCTGCCCATGCGCGAGGCCGATGTCGCCATCCGCATGAAGGAACCCAGCCAGGCGGACCTGATCCGCCGCCGCCTGATGTCCGTGCGCATGCGCCTTTACGCCTCGCCCGATTACATCCGCGCAAAGGGCCTTCCCGAACGGCTCGAGGACATGGGCAATCACCGTCTGATCTGCCAGAGCCCCAGCTCGACCCAGGTCAGTGCGGGCGCCAGCCTCGTGGCCGAGTTGATGACCTATGACGTGCATTCGCTGCTGACCGTGAACAATTACTTCGGCGTGCTTCAAGGCGTGCTCAACGATCTCGGCATCGGCGTGTTGCCCGATTACCTGGTCGAGGATTTCCCCGACCTGCTGCGCGTGCTGCCCAATGTCGAATCGAACGAGGTGCCCGTCTTCCTCGCCTTCCCCGAGGAGCTGCGCGCCTCGAAGCGAGTCGCCGCGTTCCGGGATTTCGTGACCGAAGAGATCATGGATCACCGGCGCAAGCTGCGCGACGAAGCGGCCGTGGCCTGACCGCGAATCGCTATTGAAACCGGCAGGCGTGCGCTAACATGCTGCAATACCTACCTATTGGTGTGCGATATGCGCAACACGCATGGCCGTTATGCTGCGTCTGCGGCATGAAAAGTCTTGATCGTACGCGGACTGCTCACTAATTCATCCCTTGAAGGCGGCGACGCTTCGCGCTTGCCCCTTCACCTCCCTGTTGGACTACGGCCGAGCTTAGTGCTCGGCCTTTTTTTTTGGCCATCGGCGGTAGTCAACCGCCCGCATTGATGCAATCTTCGTGGATTGCGGGGACCGGAGGGACAGATGACCGACCAGCACGAGATGACCTGCGACTGCGGCCGGACCCGATGGCAGATCGACGGCGCCCAGCCGGGCCGTGTGGTGACGTGCTACTGCGCCGATTGCCAAGCCTATGCCAAGCATCTTGGCGCCGCTGGCTACCTCGACAGCGCGGGCGGGACCAAGCTGCGGCAGACCATCCCGGTGGCGATCTCCTTTCCCGATGGGACGGACCGGGTCGGGCTGACCCGACTTGGCCCCAGGGGGCTGTTCCGCTGGCACACCACCTGCTGCAACACGCCCATCGCCAACACCCTGCCGAAGCCGGGATTTCCCTTTGTCGGCGCGGTGTTGCGTCCCGAGGACGACAGCTTTGGCCGGACCCGCGCGCAGGTGCAGACCAAGGCCGCCCGGCGCCCCGTCAAGGAACGCGGGATGCTTGGTGCCGTCGCGACGCTCTTTGCCCGCGCGGCCCAGGCAAAGCTGTCCGGCCGCAGTGCCAGCCCGTTCTTCACCGCCGGCGGTGCGCCCATCGCGCCCCCGACCGTGCTGACACTCGAGGAACGCGCGGCCGCGACACCGCGCTGAAGCCGCGCGGCCCCTTCCCCCCAAGTCCTGCATGGCTTAAAGAGCGGCCAAGCCGACATTGGGGGTACATGGGATGCAAGAACCAGCCATCACCGAAGAGCTGATCGCAAGCCACGGGCTGAAGCCCGACGAATACGCGCGGATCCTCGAGATCATCGGCCGCGAGCCGACCTTTACCGAGCTCGGCATCTTTTCCGCCATGTGGAATGAACATTGTTCCTACAAGTCCTCCAAGAAATGGCTGCGCACCCTGCCGACCGAGGGGCCTCAGGTGATCTGCGGGCCGGGCGAGAATGCGGGCGTGGTCGACATCGGCGACGGCCAGGCCGTGGTCTTCAAGATGGAGAGCCACAACCACCCGTCGTATATCGAGCCCTACCAGGGCGCGGCGACCGGCGTGGGCGGCATCCTGCGCGACGTCTTCACCATGGGCGCGCGGCCCATTGCGGCGATGAACTCGCTGTCCTTCGGTGAGCAGGCGCACCCCAAGACCCGCCAGCTGGTGCATGGCGTGGTCGAAGGCATCGGCGGCTACGGCAACTGCTTTGGCGTGCCCACGGTCGGTGGTGAGGTCCGGTTCGACCCCGCCTATAACGGCAACTGCCTGGTCAACGCCTTCGCCGCCGGCCTCGCCGACAGCGACAAGATCTTCTACTCGGCCGCCAGCGGCGTCGGCATGCCCGTTGTCTACCTGGGCGCGAAAACCGGCCGCGACGGCGTCGGCGGCGCGACCATGGCCTCGGCCGAGTTCGACGAGAGCATCGAGGAAAAGCGCCCCACCGTGCAGGTCGGGGACCCCTTCACCGAAAAGCGCCTGATGGAGGCGACGCTCGAGCTGATGCAGACCGGGGCCGTGATCTCGATCCAGGACATGGGCGCGGCTGGTCTCACCTGCTCGGCCGTCGAGATGGGCGACAAAGGCGGTCTGGGCATCAAGTTGCAGCTCGACGACGTGCCGCAGCGCGAGGCGAACATGACCGCCTACGAGATGATGCTGTCCGAAAGCCAGGAGCGGATGCTCATGGTGCTGAAGCCCGAAAAAGAGGCCGAGGCGCGGGCGGTGTTCGAAAAGTGGGACCTCGATTTCGCCATCGTGGGCGAGACGATCCCCGAGGACCGGTTCCTCATCCTGCACGGCAACGAGATCAAGGCCGACCTGCCGCTGGCGACCCTGTCTGGCTCTGCTCCGGAATACGATCGCCCCTGGGTCGAGACCCCGGCGGTGGAGCCGCTGGACGCCGCCTCGATCCCCACGGTGGATGCCATCGACGCGCTGAAGGCGCTGGTGTCTTCGGTCAACTACTGTTCGCGCCAATGGGTGTGGGAGCAATATGACCACATGGTCATGGCCGACACGGTCAATGCGCCGGGCCGCGGCGCCGGCATCGTCCGCGTGCATGGCACGGGCAAGTCGCTGGCCTTCACCAGCGACGTGACCCCGCGCTACGTCAAGGCCAACCCGGTCGAGGGCGGCAAGCAGGCCGTGGCCGAGGCCTTCCGCAACCTCTGCGCGGTGGGCGCCAAGCCCTTGGCCACGACCGACAACCTGAACTTCGGCAACCCCGAAAAGCCCGAGATCATGGGCCAGTTCGTGGGCGCCATCAAGGGCATCGGCGCCGCAGTCGCCGCGCTCGATACGCCCATCGTCTCCGGCAACGTGTCGCTGTATAACGAGACCGACGGTCAGGGCATCCTGCCGACCCCGACGATCTGCGCCGTGGGCCTGATCGCCGCGGGCGAAGAACCGATCCTGGGCACCGCGCGCGACGGCCATGTCGCCCTGCTGATCGGCGACACGGTCGGGCACCTGGGCCAGTCGGCCCTGCTGGCCGAGGTCTTCAACCGTGTCGAGGGCGACGCGCCCCATGTCGACCTTGCCGCCGAGCGGCGCAACGGCGATTTCATCCGCGACAACCGCGAGTTCATCAAGGCCTGCACCGACCTCAGCGACGGCGGCCTTGCGCTCGCCGCCTTCGAGATGGCCGAGGCCGGCGGCGTCGGCGTGCAGCTCGACGACACCGACATGCGCCAGCTCTGGGGCGAAGACCAGGCGCGCTACCTCGTCGCCTGCAGCTTTGACCAGGCCGAGGCGCTGATGGTCAATGCCGGCAAGGCGGGCGTGCCGATCCGCAGTGTCGGCAAGTTCACCGGCGACAGCGTCAAGATCGCCGGCAGCGAAGCGCCGCTCTCCGAGCTGTCGTCGCTGTACCGCGGGGCCTTTGCCGGCGCCTTCGCCTGACCGCACGAACCGTCGAAACGAAAAGATCCGGGGCCAGCCGCCCCGGATCTTTTTTCTTGCGCCATAGACCCAAGGTCAGCTCGGCGGCAGGTACCCGTGCTTCAGCGTCAGACCGGACATGCCGTGGTAGCGCTCGATCCCGTCGTTGAACGCCTGCACGACGCCCTTGGGGTAATGCCGCCGCAGGATCGCCTCGACCCGGATCAGCACGTCCTCGGGGATGGGCTGCGCCACGCTCCAGGGCAGGTAGAAGCCGCGCGACAGCGCAAGGCCGATACGCGCAAGCTGCGGCGGACGCTTGATGGCGAACATGTTGCCGGCGAACTTGCGGGTCCGCAGCCCCTCGACCTTGGACGGGTCCACGAGGCTGTTGAAGGTCACGAGGTCGCGCTGCGGCACCTGATCGAACAGCATCTTGGGGCCGATGGCCAGCTTGTTGGTCTTGTCGATATACATCATCAGGTCGTGCTGCGCGAGCAGCCCGCCCGGCCGCACGTAGGGCATGACGCAGAGCGTGTCGATCAGCGGCCAGGGGTGCTGGTGGCTGGCATCGATGAAGCAGAAGTCGATCGGCCTGGCTGGATCCCAGCTCTCGCCCACGTCCACGGCGGTGTGGCCGCGGTGGATGTCGACGACCGTCTTCGACTGCTGCGCGATCTCGTCGACCAGGTAGCCGACCTTCTTGGACGGATCGACGTAGTAATTTTGCGCAAGGTCATAGCTGTCGATGCGCCCGCCGCCGATCGAGTCGAGCATGAGAGACATCAGCGCGGTGGACATGCCCGAGGCGCAGCCGATCTCGACCACCTGCTTGGGCTTGTCCCGCTGGATGATGGCATTGATGAATGTCAGGTCGAACCCGTCAACGGCGCCCATTCCGCCATTCCAACGCTCATTGAACGATTTCTTCGCTCGCATCGGCAGATCAAAAGCCATGGGTCTCTCCTTGATTCGGCAGAAATGTTACCCGTCGAATAGCGCAGCCATATCCGGATGGCACCCACAACTTGCCGTCGAGGCCGCTCGGGGCGGCGCCTGCGTTCCCGCGCCGCACCGCTATTGCCCAGAGTTCGGGCGCGCGCCCCCGCGAACGCCCGCTACACGCGGGCGGCGGGCGCCCGGCGCATCTTGCATTGGCAGCAGCAAATCGACACTGTCGGGCCATGTTCGCGCGATCCCCCTCACAGCCCCGGATGACAGCCGAGTGTGGCCGCTGTGCCGCGCTTTGCTGCATGGCGCTTGCCTTCGACAAGGGCGCGCGGTTCGGGCACGACAAGCCGGCCGGGCGGCCCTGCCCGAACCTCGGCCGCCACCTCTGCACGATCCATGACGCGCTCGAGGACAAGGGTTTTTCCGGCTGCGCGGCCTATGATTGTCTTGGCGCCGGCCAGCGCGTCACGCAGGAGCTGTTCGGCGGTGCCAGCTGGCAGGACGAACCGGAACTGATGCGCCCGATGATCGACGCCTTTGCCCATATGCGCCTGCTGCATTCCCTGTGGGAGCTGCTCGAGACCGCGCTGACCCTGCCGCTGACGCCCGCCGAACGGCAGGCGGCCGAGGCGCATATCGCGGCGATCCGCGCACCGCTGACCCGTGACACGGTGGCCGCCCGCGCCACCGGCGCCCTGCAGACCGAGGTGCACCTGTTCCTGCGCGGGCTCGAACGGCACGTGACGGGCCGCGCGCCCGTGACCCTGCCGCCGCCCCCGGCCCCGCGCCGCCCGGCCTAGCGCCCCTTGCAGCCCCTGCCCGGCCCAATTACATTTCGGGCAAGATCCCAAGCAACGGAGCCCCCTATGGCCATCACCGCCGCCGAAATCGAATCCCTGATCCGCGACTCCTTTCCCGAGGCGCGCATCACCGTGCAGGGCGACGACGGACAGCATTTCGCGGCCGAGGTGGTCGACGAAAGCTTTCGCGGCATGAACCGGGTGCAGCAGCAGCGCGCCGTCTATGCCTCGCTCAAGGGCAAGATGGACGGCAGCGCGGGCGAATTGCACGCGCTGGCCCTGACCACCCGCGTCCCGGGCTGAGCCCCGGGCGCCAGAGACCGACGGCCGGGCCGACCGCCCGACTCCACAGACCCCGCGCGACGTGAGCCCACGTCCGACGACAAGGAAACGCGACATGACCGACGCAAAGACCCGTATCGACGAAACCGTCAAAGCCCATGACGTGGTGCTTTACATGAAAGGCACCAAGTCCATGCCCCAATGCGGCTTTTCCAGCCGCGTGGCCGGCGTGCTGAACTACATGGGCGTCGATTTCACCGACGTGAACGTGCTGGCCGATGACGAGATCCGCCAGGGCATCAAGGATTACTCGGACTGGCCGACCATCCCGCAGCTCTACGTCAAGGGAGAGTTCGTGGGCGGCTGCGACATCATCACCGAGATGACCCTGTCGGGCGAGTTGGACCAGCTGTTCGAAGACAGCGGCGTCAGCTACGACAAGGCCGCCGCCGAGAAGATCCGCGAGGCCAACGCCTGATCCCTCACGGCGGTTCGCACCGCCTGAGCGAGATTTCCAGTCAAGGCCGGGCGCAAACCGCCCGGCCTTGTCGTCATTGGCTGTCCGCAAATGGTCCGTACTTGTTCAACCGGGCCCAGTCCTCAAGCGGTTTCTCGGCCTCGAGCTTCAGCACCTCCACCCCGACATCCAGCAAATCCGCGATCCGGGCGCGGGTCTCCGCATCCGACGGCGTGCCGGCCTTGAAGGCCGGATCCTGCATGACCAGTGCCAGCGCCAGGTTGTACTCATAGGCGCCCGCGCCGAATTCGCTGCTCTCGGGGCGCTTCTCGATCGCGGTTTCGAACATGCGCTGCACCTCGGCCCAGTCCGGATTGCTTGACTTGACCATGGCATAGCCCAGCTGGCCGTAGTTGCGGTAAGACCCGTCCGGATCGGCCGCGATCAGCCCCTGAAACACCGGGATGGTGCGGTCGACCAGCGCCGTCCGCTCGGGCTTGAGCCAGTTCTCGCGCCGCACGTTGCGCGCCCGGTCGAAAATGATCGACCGCGCCAGGACCGAGGCCGCCTGCACCTTGCCCTTGAGCCCGCGGAACATCGGGTCGTCCGGGTTGGTCTCGGGCTCGAGGTAGCGCGCCACCAGCTCGATCGCGTCGCTGTCGGCGCTGGCCTCGCGCTTGCGCTCTTCGGCGACGATGTCCTTGATTTCACGGGTCGATAGCGCGTTCTGCCGGCGCAGCACGGTCGCCATGTAGACCCGCGTCCAGAGGTAGGAAAACAGGAACCCCAGGATCAGGAAATACAGGATCAACGCCACGCCCACGGCAGTCTGGATCTCGGCATCGCCCTTGATCAGCACCGGTCCCAGCGCCCCGCCCGCGACGATCAACTGGTCGCGCAGGGGTCCGAATTCGACCAGCGTCAGCCCGACAACGATCTTGGTCAGCCAATCCGACATCTGTTCGAGATTGGTGTTCTCGTTGTAATCCCCGTCGGCGTCCGGGGTCTGCCGCGCGCGGGGAATGCCGAAGATGAAGCCCAGAAAGCCCCCCACCATCGCCGCGGCACCGGCAAGCACCAGCCCGGCAAAGGTCGCCGCAGGGCGCGAGACCGTGCCACCGCCATGCGAGACGCCCAGGAACAAAACGACCAGCAGCGAGGCCAGCAGCGCGTATCCCAGCGCCCGCATCCAGTTGGTGTGATCCTCCCCGAACCGGGGGCTGCGGCTGGAGGTGTCTGCGGCCGGGTCGGACATCGCGGGCTCCGAATAGATGTGTCAAATCTGCGTAATTTCTACGCAGAGTTTAACACAGATCAGGGCTTCGCGGAATGCGCGTCCTCAGCCGACCTTCTGTTCCAGCTCCTCGGCCAGCGACTCGGCCCGGGCGGCCACTTCCGACAGCGTGTCGGTGACGCTTTGCGGCACCACCGGCACCTCGATCCGCTCGGGCTCCGGCGGCGGGGCGGCGCCCATCTCGCGGGTCTGCTCGGTCAGCGCGGCGATGCGGTCCTCGGCCTCGCGCAGCCGGTCCTCGAGCCCGGCGGTCTTGTCGGCCAGCATCAGCCCCGCCATCAGCAGCATCCGCGCCTCGGGCAAGCGGCCGATCTGTCCGGCCAGGGCCGAGGCCTCGATGTCCAGCATCTTGGCGGCCGATTGCAGGTAATGTTCCTCGCCGGCGGCGCAGGCGACCTCGAAGCTGCGGCCGCCGATGGTGATCTCGACTTCGGGCATCAGGCGGTCTCCTCGTTCTCGGCGGTGGCGGCTTCGACCATGGGCGTCAGCACGTCGAGGATGGCCTGCGTTTCGGCCCGGTCGGCCGAGCGCGCGGCACGCAGGCTTTCCAGCTCGGTCCGCATGCCGGTGTTGATCAGGTGCGGCTCGCCCACGCCGGCCTCGTTGGCCGCGCGCAGGGCCGCGTTGTTCTCGGCCAGTTGGGCGTTGATGCGGCGCAGGCGCTGCATCTCGACCTCGAGCGCGGCCAGCGCGCCGCGCGCCTCGGTCGCCTGCAGTTGCAGCGCGGCCTTTTCCGTGGCGTGGCGGCCGTGAATGGCGTTCAGCCGGCTTTCCAGCTGGGCATTGGCCAGCCGCTCTTCCTCAAGCGCGGTGCGCAGGTCGTCAAGGTCCTGCGGATCGGCCGCCGGGGCCGCGGGCTCTGCCGGCTCGATCGCCTCGATCCCGCGGGCGATGCGATCCATCGCGGCGGAGATCCGGCGTTCCAGCTCTTCGATCTCGGACATGGTCTGCCTCTTCGTCTTGCCTGGCCCCGGGATCCACGAGCGAATCGCCTCGGGGCCGCCTGATGGGCCAAGTGTAACGGCGGCCGACGGAAATTACCCCCCCTTCGGCATTTCGCCGCGCGCGGGGCCAGATCGCTTGCCTTTATGGCCGGGACTGCTATGCAGCGGCAGCAGATCGGACGCCCGGTCCGGGCGAGATTAACGCCCGATGTGGGCGCTAACATCGTCAACCAGAGGAGTCCGCCCCGTGGACATCGACGCCCTCCGCAAAGCCAATCCCGACCACTGGATGCGTGCCGCCGCGATCCGCGCCCTGACGCTGGATGCCGTGGCCGCGGCGAACTCGGGCCATTCCGGCATGCCCATCGGCATGGCCGACGTGGCGACCGTGCTGTTCGAAAAGCACCTGAAGTTCGACGCCTCCAACCCCGACTGGATCGACCGCGACCGTTTCATCCTGTCGGCGGGCCATGGCTCGATGCTGCTCTATTCGCTGCTGCACCTGACGGGCTATGCGGACATGACGATCGACCAGATCAAGAACTTCCGCCAATGGGGCGCGATCACCGCGGGCCACCCGGAATATGGCCATGCCAAGGGGATCGAGACCACCACCGGCCCGCTGGGCCAGGGCATCGCCACCTCGGTCGGCTTCGCCATGGCCGAAGAGATGCAGCGCGCCCGCTACGGCAAAGACCTGGTGGACCATTACACCTATGTGATCGCCGGCGATGGCTGCCTGATGGAGGGTGTCAGCCAAGAGGCCATCGGCCTGGCCGGCCGGTTGCGCCTGGGCCGGCTGATCGTCTTCTGGGACAACAACAATATCACCATCGATGGCGAAGTGGGCCTGTCGGACAAGACCGACCAGGCCAAGCGCTTCCGCGCCAGCGGTTGGCACGTGCAGGAGATCGACGGGCATGACCCGGCCGCCATCGACGCCGCCATCGAGGCCGCCAAGGGATCGCGCCTGCCGTCGATGATCGCCTGCAAGACGCATATTGCCCTGGGCCACGCCGCGCAGGACACGTCGAAAGGCCACGGCGCGCTGACCAATGCCGATCAGAACGCCGCCGCCAAGAAGGCCTGGGGCTGGATCCATGGCCCGTTCGAGATCCCCTCGGACATCAAGGCCAAGTGGGAAGCCATCGGCGCCCGCGGCAAGACCGAGCGCGAAGCCTGGGAGGCCCGCCTGGCCGAAACCGGCGACATCCGCCGCAACCGCCTGCTGCGCGTCTACGAGCGCGACGTGCCCAAGAAGCTGCCCGCCGTGATCCGCGCGCTGAAAAAGCAGGCCTCGGAAAATGCCACCAAGGCCGCGACCCGCAAGGCGTCGGAAATGGTGCTCGAGGTGGTGAACCCGGTGATGCCGGAAACCGTCGGCGGCTCGGCCGACCTGACGGGGTCGAACAATACGCTGACCCAGGACATGGGTGTCTTTGACGTGGGCGCGCGCAATGGCCGCTATGTCTACTGGGGTATCCGCGAGCATGGGATGGCAGCGGCGATGAACGGCATGGCGCTGCATGGCGGCCAGCGGCCCTATGGCGGCACCTTCATGGCCTTCACCGACTATGCCCGCCCGGCGATGCGCCTGGCCGCGCTGATGCAGATCCCGTCGGTCTTTGTCATGACCCATGACAGCATCGGCCTGGGCGAGGACGGCCCGACCCACCAGCCGGTCGAGCACCTGGCGATCAGCCGCGCGACGCCGAACACCTACGTGTTCCGCCCCGCCGATGTGGTCGAGACCGCCGAGGCCTGGGAGATCGCGCTGACCTCCAAGACCACCCCGTCCGTGCTGTCGCTGACGCGCCAGAACCTGCCGGCGGTGCGGCTCGAGCACAAGCAGAAGAACCTGACGGCCCAGGGCGCCTACGTGCTGGCCCCGGCCGAAGGCAAGCGCCTGGCGATCCTGATTGCCACCGGCTCGGAAGTGTCGATCGCGATGGAGGCGCGCGAGAAGCTGCAGGCCGAGGGGATCGGAACGAGCGTCGTGTCCATGCCCTGCATGGAGTTGTTCGCCGAGCAGGACGAGGACTACCGCAAGCGCGTGCTGCCCGCCGGGCCGGTCCGCGTCGGCATCGAGGCGGCCGTGCGCGACGGCGGCTGGGACCGCTGGCTGCTGGGCGAACGGGGCCGGTCGAACCGGTCCGATTTCGTCGGCATGACGGGCTTTGGCGCCTCGGCCCCGGCGGAGGTGCTGTACGAGAAGTTCGGCATCACCGCCGATGCGGTGGTGGAGAAGGTCAAGGCGCTGCTCTGACCGGCTGGTTTCGGATCGCTTTGCGATCCGACCCGCGCGCCGGCAGAGCCGGCGCGCAAGGGGGGCCAGCCCCCGTCCGCGTGCCGCGGACTCCTCCGGGGTATTTTCGGGACGAAAGAAGACAGGGGGCGGTCCGACTGGGCCGCCCTTTCTGCCAGGTGACCAGGTGGGAGGGGGGCGCTGCCCCCCACGTCGCCTTTGGCGACGCCCCCCCGAGGTATTTGGAAAACAATGAAGTGCCGGGGATAGGTGGGGCCGCTGCGCTCAATGCGCGGCGGATTTGCCGGTGACGGCGCCGATCAGCGGGCCGATGATGCGGGTGGCGATGGGGATCAGGACCAGGCCCCAGGCCAGGCCCGCGATCCCGTCCATGGTCGCGGTGGCGACCCATTCGGCGGCCGCCTCGAATTGCGCGGGCACCATCTGGGCGAAGGCCACGGCGAGATGGTGGATCTCGTCGTAGAGCCAGGGCCAGCCCAGCACCTCGAGACCGTGGATCACGATCGAGCCGCCGACCCAGAGCATCGCCGCCGTGCCGACGACCGACAGCAGCCATAAGAGCCAGGGCATGACGGCGACAAGCCCGCGCCCCAGGGCCTGGCCAAGGCCGGTGCGGCCGTTCTGGGCAATGTAAAGCCCCACGTCGTCCATCTTGACGATCAGCGCCACCGATCCGTAGACCGCGACGGTCACGCCCACGCCGACCACCGCCAGCGTGGCGGCCTGTATCCAGATCGACGGCGCCTCGATCACCGAGAGCGCGATGGTCATGATCTCGGCCGAGAGGATGAAGTCGGTCTTGATCGCCCCCTTCACCTTCTTTTCTTCCAGATGGCCGGGGTCCTTGACCTCCATGTCCTCGGCCACCTTGTGGTCGGCATGGGGGAAGAGCACATGGAAGATCTTCTCCGCCCCCTCGAAACACAGGTAGCTGCCACCCAGCATCAGGAGCGGCGTGATCAGCCAGGGCGCGAAGTTCGCCAGCAGCATGGCCAGCGGCAGCAGGATCACGAGCTTGTTGAACAGCGACCCGCGCGTGATGCGCCAGATGATCGGCAATTCCCGCGCGGGCGCAAAGCCCTGGACGTATTTCGGCGTCACCGCCGCGTCGTCGATCAGCACCCCGGCGGTCTTGGCCCCGGCCTTGCCCGCCGCCGCCGCGACATCGTCGACCGAGGCCGCCGCGACCTTTGCAATCGCCGCCACATCGTCCATCAGGGCCAGAAGTCCGCTCATCCCGCCGTGTCCTTTTGTTGCCTGCGCTTACCCTAGCCCGCCGCCCGGTGGCTGCAAGCCTGCGTGCGCGAATCCCGTGCCGCGTTGCAGCGCCGCCCGGACCCGGCGCCCCGGCCCCGGGTGGATGTTGGGCGCTAACGGTGGCGCAACCATCGGTCCGGGCGACATGTTTAACGCTAACACACTGAGAAATGACCCCTTTTTGTCTTTCCGCCGTGATGTTCCGAAGCTATGTAAAACCCAACCTTTCAGACACGCGCCGAGGAGTGGGAACATGACCGTCACCGTTGGGATCAATGGCTTTGGACGTATCGGGCGCTGCACCCTCGCGCATATCGCCGAGAGCGCGCGCAACGACGTCCAGGTGGTCAAGCTGAACGCCACCGGCCCGATCGAGACGACCGCCCATCTTTTCAAGTACGACAGCGTGCATGGCCGGTTCGGTGGCAACGTGACCGTCAACGGCGACACGATGGATATCGGCCGCGGGCCGATGCAGGTCTTTTCGACCTACAACCCCGAGGAACTGGACTGGTCGGGCTGCGACGTGGTGCTGGAATGCACCGGCAAGTTCAACGACGGCCACAAGGCCGACGTGCACATCCGCCAGGGCGCCAAGTCGGTGCTGATCTCGGCCCCGGCCAAGAACGTGCAGAAGACCATCGTCTACGGCGTGAACCACCGCGACCTGCTGCCCCAGCACACCATGATATCGAACGGCTCCTGCACCACCAACTGCCTGGCGCCGTTGGCCAAGGTGCTGGACGAGGCGATCGGCATCGAGCGCGGCATCATGACCACCATTCACAGCTACACCGGCGACCAGCCGACGCTGGACCGCCGCCACAGCGACCTCTACCGCGCCCGCGCCGCCGCCATGGCGATGATCCCGACCTCGACCGGCGCCGCCAAGGCCCTGGGCGAAGTTCTGCCGGGCCTCAAGGGCAAGCTGGACGGCACCGCGATCCGCGTGCCGACCCCGAATGTCTCGGCCGTAGACCTGACCTTCGAGGCCAAGAAGGACGTGACCGTCGAGGACGTCAACGAGGTGGTGCGCGAGGCGGCCGAGGGTCACATGCGCGCGGTCCTGGGCTGGGATGCCGAGCCCAAGGTCTCGATCGACTTCAACCACACCACGCAAAGTTCGATCTTTGCACCCGAGCAGACCAAGGTCGTCGGCGGCCGCACCGTCCGCGTCCTGGCCTGGTACGACAACGAATGGGGCTTTTCCGCCCGCATGGCAGATGTCGCCGCCGCGATGGGCCGCCTGCACCAGTAACGCGCGAGCCGGGAGGCGCCGGGGAGAGGGCGCATCCCAGGGAGGCGAGGCCCGGGTCCGGTGGGACCCGGGCCTTTTTGCGCGCCCCGCTTGCATCGCCCGGCCCCTTGCGGCAGGGTCGCGCGGCGGCAAGGAGGGCAAGAGATGACCAACAAGCTGGCCCTCTGGCTGGGCGGATTGATCCTGCTGTTCCTGCTTGGCGATTACCTGCTGACGGGCGGCGCGGCCGCGCTGTTCCTGGCGCGCGAATTCGCCGACCTGCTGAATTGGGTCGCCTTCTGGCGCTAGCCGTCGCGGACCGGTCCTGCGTCACACCGGCCAGAAATGCATCCATTGCGGGCATTCTTTGACCTGAACGCCGTTCATTGGGTCGGTACGCGGTTGCCGTCTTCCCTTTCGCTTGCGCCTGTGTTAGCGCTACCAAGAACATATCGAACGGAGGGCAAGAGCCATGACCGTCACCGTCGCCATCAACGGGTTCGGCCGCATCGGCCGTAACGTCCTGCGCGCCATCATCGAATCCGGACGCACCGATATCGAGGTCGTCGCCATCAACGACCTCGGCCCGGTCGAGACCAATGCGCACCTGTTGCGCTACGATTCTGTCCACGGCCGCTTTCCGGCCGGGGTCACGACCACCGACAGCTCGATCGACGTAGGCCGTGGGCCGATCCAGGTCACGGCCGAGCGGGACCCGGCCAAGCTGCCCTGGGGCCACGTGGACATCGTGCTGGAATGCACCGGCATCTTCACCGACCGCGACAAGGCGGCGATCCACCTCGAGAACGGCGCGAGCCGGGTGCTGGTCTCGGCCCCGTCCAAGGGCGCGGACAAGACCATCGTTTACGGGGTCAACCACGGCACGCTCGGCGCCGATGACCGCGTGGTGTCGAATGCGTCGTGCACTACGAACTGCCTGGCGCCGGTGGCCAAGGTGCTGCACGACAGCTTCGGCATCAAGCGCGGCTTCATGACCACGATCCACAGCTACACTGGCGACCAGCCGACGCTGGACACGATGCACAAGGATCTCTACCGCGCGAGGGCGGCCGCCATGTCGATGATCCCGACCTCGACCGGTGCGGCCAAGGCCGTGGGCCTCGTGCTGCCCGAGCTTGACGGCAAGCTCGACGGTGTCGCCGTGCGCGTGCCGACGCCCAACGTGTCTTGCGTAGACCTGACCGTCGAGGTGGGCCGCGACACGACCGTCGACGAGATCAACGCCGCGATGCACGCCGCCGCGGCAGGTGCGCTGAAGGGCGTTCTGGCCGTCACCGACGACAAGCTGGTGTCGACCGATTTCAACCACGATCCGGCGTCCTCGACCTTTGCGACGGACCAGACCAAGGTCATGGACGGCAATTTCGTGCGCATCCTGACCTGGTACGACAACGAATGGGGCTTTTCCAACCGCATGGCCGACACGGCTGCCGAGATGGCCAAGTATCTCTGATCACAGCGTAAATCATGTCGAGCGCCCCTGCCATCGGTGGGGGCGTTCGCCGTTTCTGGCCCGGGCTTCGCGCCATGCAGGGAATGCAACGCGGCTTTGGGTGCCTGGCATTTGTGCTGCGGCGCAGCAATTCCTAAGTTAGCGCTATCGGCGACATGGAGTCGCCGACCAGACCAACCCAAGGAGCAAGCCCATGACCCTGCTGACCAACCTGCGTGGCCGCGCCGCGCGCGCTGTCGCCTACCGCCGCACCCTGCGCGAATTGCGCGGACTGAACAGCACCATCGCCCGTGACCTCGACATCGCGCCCGGCGATGTGCGCCGCATCGCACGCGAGGCGGTCTATGCGCACTGAGACCATCGAAGCCACGTACCGAAACCGGCCGGTGTCTGCCTGACCCCGGCCGGTTTTCGTTCAAGGGGCCGCGCAGGCGCCCTGCCCTTCAGCCCTTGAAACGGCCGTCAAGCGCGGCCAGCACCGGCGGGGTCACGAATTTCGACACATCCCCGCCCAGCCGGGCGATTTCCTTGACCAGCTTGGAGGCGATGGCCTGGTGCCGTGCCTCGGCCATCAGGAACACCGTTTCGACCGAGGAATCGAGCGCCCGGTTCATGCCGACCATCTGGAACTCGTATTCGAAATCGGCCACGGCCCGCAGCCCCCGCACGATGACGCTGGCGCCGACATCCTTGGCGCAATGAATCAGCAGGTTCTCGAACGGATGCGCCACGATCTCGGTCCCGGTCTCGCGGGACAGCGCCTCGCATTCGCCCTCGATCATCGCAACGCGTTCCTCGAGTGGAAAAAGCGGCCCCTTGTCGCGGTTAATCGCGACGCCGATGACCAGCCTGTCAACCAGCAGCGCCGCGCGCCGGATGATGTCGATATGGCCCAACGTGATCGGATCGAAGGTGCCCGGATACAGCCCGATGCGCATGACGCTCACTCCCCCTGCGTTCTAAGGGCACGCAACAATATTGCGCAGGATAATGCAAGTGCAGAAAATCTTGGGCGGTCATGTCGTGACCTGAGGGGGACAGCGCTTGGGGCCGGCGTGGATCCGGGGGCGCTGCCCCCGTCCGCCAAGGCGGACTCCCCCGAGGTATTTTCAAAACGATGAAGACAGGCCGATCCGACGACCGGCCCGAATGAATGTTGTTCAGCGCGCTCAGTGGCCCATGATCATGCCTTCGAGAGCATCCTTTTCCATCGCCAGCTCGCTCAGGCGCGCCTTGACCACGTCGCCGATGGTCACGATGCCGACCAGCTTGCCGCCCTCGACCACGGGCATATGGCGGAAACGGCCAACAGTCATCTGATGCAGGATCTCGTCGGTCTCGTCGCGCGGGCTGGCGCAGACCGGGTTGCGGGTCATCAGCGCCTCGGCCGTGTCCTCGAGGATCGCCGCCCCGCGATGCGACAGCGCGCGCACCACGTCGCGTTCCGACAGGATTCCCGTCGGCGTCACCCCGTCATCCGACACGACCACCCCGCCGATCCGCTTTTCGGCCAGGATGTCTGCGATCTCGGAGATCTTGGTCGCGGTGGACACGGTGATCACACCGCTGTCGCCCTTGGACTTGAGGATTTGCTCGACAATCATGCGGTACTCCTCCTATCGGCACGCTTGTTTCTCCAGCGTCCACCGAAGCGTGTGACCTGTCAAGCGTCAGGCCACTTCGGATTCGAGCCTTTGCACCTCGGCACGGATGCCTTCGACCAGCGCGGTGGCAAAGCGGTTCATCCGTTCCAGCCGCCGGTCATCATCGTGGCGCACGAGGTAAAAGCTGCGGGTGAGCGCGAACGCCTCGGTCAGCACGCGCTGCATGCGCGGCGCGAAGGGCAGCGCGAAATCGTGCACGATGCCGACACCGGCGCCCTGGCGGATCATGTTGAACTGCACCGAGGCGGAGTTCGACGCGCCATGCGGCGTCTCGAGCCCGAGATCGGCGAGATAGTCGAGTTCCTTGTCGAAGATCATGTCGGGGATGTAGCCGACGATGCGCTGGCCGGGGAGGTCGGCGAGGCTGTCGAGCTTTGGCGCGGTGCGCAGGTAGCTGCGGGCGGCGGCAAGGCTGAGCCGGTAATCGGTGATCTTCTGTACACTCAGGCGCCCCGCCGTCGGCGCGCTGACGGTGATGGCAAGGTCGGCCTCGCGCTTGGAAAGGTTCACCACGCGGGGCAGCGCGAGGATCTGGATCTCGAGATCGGGGTTGGCCTGGGCGATGCGCGCGCAGACCTGCGGCAGCACGAAATTGGCGCAGCCGTCCGGGGCGCCGATACGGATCTGGCCCGACAGCGTGTTCGAACTGCCCTGCATTTCCTCGACGGCGGCGCCCATGGCCTGTTCGGCCCGTTCGGCATGGGTCAGCAGGCGCTGGCCCGCATCGGTCAGCGCGTAGCCCTGCGGTGACTTGGCAAAGAGCGGCGCGCCCAGCGATTCCTCGAGCCGCGCGACGCGTCGGCCCACGGTCGCCGGGTCCACCCGCAGCCGCCGCCCGGCCTCGGACAGCGATTCCGCCCGCGCCACGGCCAGGAAAATCCGCATGTCGTCCCATTGGGGGTCCATCGCCCGCCCCTCCTGCATTCTTGCAAAGTCTTTTTGGCAGGTTTCGTCTGGTCGGGTGAAAAATGCAAGCCTATGCTGCGTTCAAAGACATCAGGGAGAGTCCCATGGAAGAATTGTGCCACTGGATCGACGGCAAGCGGGTCAAGGGGACCTCGGGCCGTTTCGCAGACGTGATGAACCCCGCGACGGGCGAACAGACCGGCAAGGTGCCGCTGGCCAGCGTGGCCGAGCTGACCGCCGCCATCGCCAGCGCCGCCGAGGCGCAGAAGGGCTGGGCCGCGACCAACCCGCAGCGTCGCGCCCGCGTGATGATGAAGTTCGGCGCCCTGATCGAAACGCATATGGACGAGCTGGCCGAGCTGGTGAGCCGCGAGCATGGCAAGACCCTGCCCGATGGCCGCGGTGACGTGCAGCGCGGTCTCGAGGTGGTCGAGGTCTGCATGGGCGCGCCCGCGATGCTCAAGGGCGAGTTCATGGACAACGGCGGCCCGGGCATCGACCTTTATTCCATGCGCCAGCCGCTGGGCGTGGTCGCCGGGATCACCCCGTTCAACTTCCCCGCGATGATCCCGCTGTGGAAGATGGCGCCGGCGCTGGCCTCGGGCAATGCCATGATCCTCAAGCCGTCCGAGCGCTGCCCCTCGACCTCGCTGCGTCTTGCCGAGCTGCTGCAGGAGGCCGGCCTGCCCGATGGTGTGCTGCAGGTCGTGAACGGCGACAAGGAAGCGGTGGACACGATCCTCGATGACGAGACGATCCAGGCCGTGGGCTTTGTCGGCTCAACCCCGATCGCGCAGTACATCTATGGCCGCGCGGCGGCGAACGGCAAGCGCGCCCAGTGCTTTGGCGGCGCCAAGAACCACATGATCATCATGCCCGACGCGGACATGGACAAGGCCGCCGACGCGCTGGTCGGTGCCGGTTTCGGCGCGGCGGGCGAACGCTGCATGGCGATCTCGGTCGCCGTGCCGGTGGGCGACGAGACCGCCGATGCGCTGATCGAGCGGCTCGTGCCCCGGATCGAAAAGCTGAAGGTCGGCCCCTACACTTCGGGCGATGATGTCGATTATGGCCCGGTCATCACCAAGCAGGCGCAGGAACGTATCAAGGGCCTGATCACCAGCGGCGTCGAGCAAGGCGCGACGCTGGTCAAGGACGGCCGCGACTTCTCGCTCCAGGGCTACGAGGACGGGTTCTACGTTGGCCCGACCCTGTTCGACAACGTGACCCCGGACATGGATATCTACAAGCAGGAGATCTTTGGCCCCGTGCTCAGCCAGGTCCGCGCAAAGTCCTATGACGAGGCGCTCAAGCTGACGATGGACAATGAATACGGCAACGGCACCGCGATCTTTACCGCCGATGGCGACGTGGCGCGGGATTTCGCCAGCCGGGTCAATGTCGGGATGGTCGGGATCAACTTTCCCATCCCCGTGCCGCTCAGCTACTTCACCTTCGGCGGCTGGAAGAAGTCGGCCTTTGGCGACCTGAACCAGTACGGCCCCGATGCCTTCCGGTTCTACACCAAGACCAAGACCGTCACCGCGCGCTGGTTCTCGGGCATCAAGGACGGCGCGGCCTTCAACTTCAAGGCCATGGACTGACGACATCGGGCAGCCGCCCACTCACCTGGCTCGAGGGTCGGTCCGCCACGCGGGCCGACCCTTTGCGCTGCGGGACATGCCTTGCAGCGCGGCCTCACTTTTCGCAGATCGGTCATTTCCCGATTGATCGGTGCGAAAGTTGAATTACCTTGTAGGGATAGTCGCAAATTTAAAGCGCTTCCAGACAGGGGCCGGGGTCAGATGCCAAGCGCGTTCCACATGTTCCCCGAGGACAATTTCGTCATCTCGCTGCACTGGGGCGTGATGACGGCCCGCGAACATTCCGCGCTGATACAGGAATACCGGCGACATCCCGAGGCGCATCCGATGCAGGATTGCCTTGTCGATTTCACCCATGTCACGGATTACGAGATCACCTTTTCTACCCTGCTGTTCGAGATTTCGTCGCTGCAATTGCCCGATGTCCGGCCGGACCTGTCGCGTATGGCCATCCTGGCCCCGACAGACGTGGGCTACGGCGTGGCGCGCATGTACGAATCCGTCATCGATGGCCGCCTGTCCACCACGCCCCGGGTTTTCCAGACCCGGCCCGAGGCCTTTTCCTGGCTCCGCCGCGACGACGGACCGCGCTACCGCCTGACGCCTCCCTTGCCCTGACCGCCCCGCTCTGGTTTCCTGCCTCAAAGGGTGCGGGAGAGCTGGGGCATGCAGGAGCCGGAATTCACCATCGGGATCGAGGAGGAATACCTTCTCGTCGACCAGGATAGCCTCGCGCTGGCCGGCCACGTGCCGGAGGCGCTGATGGAGGCCTGCCGCGCCGATCTCGAGGACCAGGTGAGCCCCGAGTTCCTGCAATGCCAGATCGAGATCGGCACCCGGCCCTGCCAGACCATTGGCGAGGCGCGGGACGAGCTGCGGCGCCTGCGGTCCACCGTGGCACGGCACGCAGCCGAGTTCGGGCTTGCCCCGATCGCGGTCAGTTGCCACCCGTTCAGCGACTGGAAGGACCAGCATCACACCGACAAGGACCGCTACAACGACCTGCAGCGCGACCTTGGCGGGGTCGTGCGGCGGATGCTGATCTGCGGCATGCATGTGCACGTGGGCCTTGGTGACGACGCGCTGCGAACGGACCTGATGCGGCAGCTCACTTACTTCCTGCCGCACCTGCTGGCCCTGTCCACCTCCTCGCCCTTCTGGCAGGGGCAGGACACGCGGCTGGCCTCGTACCGCATTTCCGTCTTCGACAACCTGCCCCGCACCGGCCTGCCACCGCATTTCGACAGCTGGCCGGAATACCAGCGCTCGGTCCAGACGCTGGTCGATCTTGGCGTGATCGAGGACAGCTCCAAGATCTGGTGGGACCTGCGGCCGTCCGCGCGCTTTCCGACGCTCGAGACGCGGATCATGGATGTCTCGCCCCGGCTCGAGGATGCGCTGACGCTGGCGGCGGTCAACCAGTGCCTGTTGCGCATGCTCTGGCGGTTGAAGCTCAGGAACCAGCGCTGGCGCTATTACGACAACTTCCTCGTGGGCGAAAACCGCTGGCGGGCGCAGCGCTACGGGGTCAGCGAAGGGCTGATCGACTTCGGCGCCGGTCAGATCGTGCCCTTTCCTGCGCTGATGGACGAGCTGCTCGAACTGATCGCCGAGGATGCCGGCGTGCTGCGCTGCCAGCGCGAGGTGCAGCGCGTCACCGACATCGCCGCGCAGGGCACCTCGGCCGACCGGCAACGGGCGGTCCATGCCGCGGCGCTTGACGGCGGCACCTCGACCGACGAGGCCACCTGTGCCGTCGTCCGTCATCTCATCGACGAATTCCACGACGGGTTCTGATGCGCGAGACCGAGCTTTACGCGCCGGTGAAGGCCCTGCTGGAAGGCCAGGGCTACGAGGTCAAGGCCGAAGTCGGCGCGGCCGACGTGGTCGCCTGCCGCCCGGGCGAGGATGCGCCCGTGGTGGTCGAACTGAAGACCGGGTTTTCGCTGACCCTCGTGCACCAGGCCGTGGCCCGGCAGGCGATGACGGATGCCGTCTACATCTGCGTGCCGCGCGGCACCGGCAAACGCTGGCTGGGGTCGTTGAAGCAGATGAAGGTGCTGTGTCGCCGGCTTGGCCTTGGCCTGCTGACCATACGCCTGTCGGACAGCCACCCCGAGATCCACCTCGACCCCGCGCCCTACCAGCCACGCAAGTCCGCGCCCCGCAAGTCGCGCCTGCTGCGCGAATTCGCCCGGCGCGAGGGCGATCCCAACACCGGAGGGGCGACCCGGACGGGGCTGGTGACGGCCTATCGGCAGGATTGCATGAAGATCGCCACGTATCTATCTGAAAACGGAGAGAGTCGTGGCGCCGCAGTCGCCAAGGCCACGGGCGTGGAAACGGCGACCCGGATCATGCGTGACGACCATTACGGATGGTTCGAACGGGTCACGACCGGGGTCTACCGCCTGACCCCGAACGGAATCGACGCCCTGGCCGGGTAAGTGGGGGGCTGTCTGGCCCCCGGTTGCCATTGTCTCTCGGACCAATGCCACAACAATGGCAACCCCCGAGAATTTGCAGACAAGATGAAGGAGGATCAGGCCTCTGCGTGGGACTTGGCAAGCGCCTCGACCCGGGCTAGGACCTCGGGCCGCGGCGGGCAGGACTTGCGCGTCTCGAGGCTGACGTGGAGCATGAACTGGTCGCAGGTAGCCAGGAGTTCCCCACCATGTTCGCGCCGCATCTCATGGAAAAGACGCAGTTTCTTGCCTTCGCCCTGTATGACCCGCGTCTCGACCACGAAGGGATCGGCGGCATGGGTCTCGGCCAGGTAGGTCACATTGGTCTCGGCGGTGAAATAGCTGTTGCCCTCGTCGATATAGGCAAGATCGGCGCCCACGTGCCGCATGATGGCATCGGCGGCGTCACTGAAGACCTGGCCATAGCGCCCTTCGTTCATGTGGCCGTTGTAATCGGTCCAGTCGACCGGCACGACGCGCCGCACCGTGACCATGGGCACGGTTTCGGTCAGCGGGGTCTTCAGCTCGTTCTCCTCGTGCTCGAGCAGCAGCTTGCCGGCAGCCTGGTCCTGCTGGCGCAAGGCGCGCAGGATGACGACGAGGTTCCGGTCGCGCCGTGCTTCGAGATCCGCGATCGTCGCGCCATTGGCTTGAGCATCCGATTGATCGGCAATGGTTTTCACCAGCTCATCGGTCAGCTCGGGCACGTCCATGAGCTTGGTCCAGGGCCATTTCAGCGCCGGGCCGAATTGCGCGAGGAAATGCGCCATGCCGGCCTCGCCGCCGCCGATGCGGTAGGTTTCGAACAGGCCCATCTGGGCCCATCGCAGGCCAAAGCCGTAGCGGATCGCGTTGTCGATCTCTTCGGTCGTGGCGATGCCATCCTTGACCAGCCAGAGGCTCTCGCGCCAGACGGCTTCCAGCAGGCGGTCGGCGATATGGGCGTCGATCTCGGCCCGGACCCGCAGCGGATACATGCCGACGGATCGCAGAATGTCCTGTGCCTTTTCAATGTCTTCCGATGCGTTCTTCGAACTTCCCACCAGCTCGACCACCGGCAGCAGGTAGACCGGCACGAAGGGGTGCGTGACGACAACGCGGTCTGGGTGCGGATGCCCCTCCTGCAGCGCGGTCGGCGTGAAACCCGAGGTGGAGGAGCCGATGAAAGCATCGGGTGAGATAAACTCGCCAATGCCTTGCAGCACCTTGCGTTTCAACTCGAGGCTCTCAGGCACGCTTTCCTGCACCCAGGTCGCGCCGGTCACGGCATCTTCGAGCGAGGTGCAGTAGGTGATCTCGCCCTCGCTGGGCATGGCCACATCGTAGAGCATCGGCAGCGAACGGCGGGCGCGGGCCAGCACCTCGGAGACCTTTCGCGGTGCCTCCGGGTCGGGGTCGAAGACCCGCACGTCCCAACCGTTCAGCAGGAAACGGGCGGCCCAGCCGCCACCGATGACGCCGCCTCCGACGATTGCTGCGATCTTGCTCATAGGCCTGTCTCCTTGATCTTGTCTGCCACGGCAATGCCGAGCGTCTTGTGGGCTTCGGCGCTGTAGTGAACGCCGTCCAGCGGGTCGGTTTCGATGATTGCCGATGCATCGAGGTAGTGTGTGCCATGCGACTTGGCGATCCGCGCCATGTCGCTCGACAGCCTGGCCATCCGTGCCTCTGCCCCGGCGAAGATCGGCGCGAGGCATCCGCGTTCCTTTACGGGCGCCGGGCAGATCACGAGGATCGGCAGGTCAGGCAGGTCGGCGCGGGCGCGTTGGATCAGCGCCCCGACGCCGAGGGCGATGTCGAAGCCGGTCAGCGAAAAGCGCTGTTTCGCGTCGTTTGTGCCAAGCTTGAGGATCATAAGGTCCAGCGGAGTCGAAGAATGAAGAATGGCCGGCAGAACGCTGAGACCATTGCGATAACGGCCTTCGATCGGGTCATCGTGGCAGGTGGTGCGACCGGGCAGGCCCGCCTCGATCACCGGCCGGCCCAAGGCCGCGCGCAGCACGCCCGGCCAGCGGACCTCGGGCGCGTAGCGGCCACTGACGCCCAGCCGCTCCATCGGCGGCGTGCCATAGGTGTTGCTGTCGCCGTAACAGAGGATGGTCATGCCGCGACCGGCGCGCGCTTGGTGAGGCCCAGCTTGGCGCGCACCTCGGCGGGACCGATGATGCGGGCGCCCATGCCCTCGACGATGCCGACCGCCCGCTCGACCAGCTGCGCATTTGTTGCCAGCACGCCCTTGTCGAGCCAGAGGTTGTCCTCGAGGCCGACACGGACGTTGCCCCCCGCCAGCACGGCGGCGGCGGCATAGGCCATCTGGTTGCGACCGAGGGAAAAGGCAGAGAACGTCCAGTCTTGCGGGACGTTGTTCACCATGGCCATGAAGGTGTTCAGATCATCCGGCGCGCCCCAGGGCACGCCCATGCAGAGCTGCACCAGCGCGGGGCTGTCCAGCACGCCATCGGCGACCAGCTGGCGGGCGTACCAGAGGTGCCCGGTGTCGAAGGCCTCGATCTCGGGCTTCACGCCCAGTTCGGTCATGCGGCGCCCCATGGCCTGCAACATGCCCGGCGTATTGGTCATGACGTAATCGGCTTCGGCAAAGTTCATCGTGCCGCAATCGAGCGTGCAGATCTCGGGCAGGCATTCGGCCACATGGGCCACGCGCGCCTCGGCGCCGATCATGTCGGTGCCGGCCTCGTTCACCGGGAAGGGCGCGTCGGGCGAACCGAAGACGATGTCTCCGCCCATGCCGGCGGTCAGGTTCAGCACCACGTCCACCTCGGCGTCGCGGATGCGATCCGTGACCTCGCGGTAGAGCGCAAGGTCCCGCGACGGCGCACCGGTTTCCGGATCGCGCACGTGGCAATGGACGATGGCGGCGCCGGCCTTGGCAGCTTCGATCGCGCTCTCGGCAATCTGCTTGGGCGACCGCGGCACGTGGGGCGAACGGTCCTGCGTGGCCCCCGACCCGGTGACGGCGCAGGTGATGAACACCTCCTTGTTCATGGAAAGCGGCATGTGACCCCCTCATTGGTGTTTTGCCCAAGGCGTAACACGGGCGCGCGCAGGCGAGATAGGTCAAATGCGACGGGTTTTGCTTTGGTTTTTCCCCTGGAATGAACCTTTTGCGAACTTCTTTGGCCGTAAAGTGAGGTCAGGATCGGCCCAGTTGCGCGGCGTTCGCGTCGCGCGGGTATCCCCACCAAAGGCGAGGGCAAGGATGGACGACAAGCGCCAAGACGCGGTGCCGGGCAGCGGACGCCATGACAAGCTCTTTGCGTTGATCCATCAACAGGTCGCGAGTCGCCCGCGCCGCCTGCCCGTCCGGCCCGATGCCGTCGATGCGGCCGACGCCGCCGCCTTCCTCGCCAGTGCCCATCGCAGTTTCGAACTGGTCCGGGCCGAGCGGACGCTGGTCGATCGCTTGCGCCACGCCTTCTGACGGCGCGTCTCCTCAGCCCCGGAACCCGGTCGCCACCACGAATTTTTCCGATGAATCCGCCCGTGACGAGGGCGGCTTGAAGTTCGAGACCTTGGCGAATTTCTGCTTCAGCAGTTTCTGCAACTCGCCCTCGGCGCCGCCGGCCAGCACCTTGGCGACAAAGGTGCCGCCCTCTTCCAGCACGTCGAAGGCGAGGTAGGCCGCCGCCTCGCAGAGCGCGATGATGCGCAGGTGGTCGGTCTGCTTGTGACCCGATGAGGCCGCCGCCATGTCCGACATCACCACGTCGGCCATGCCGCCCAGCCATTCCTTGACCTGCTGATCTGCATCGTCCGCCATGAAATCCAGCTGGTGGATCTCGCAGCCGGGGATCGGTTCGACCTCCTGCAGGTCGATCCCGAGGATGGAGCCCTGCTTCTTGCCCGCCCTCTCTCCCAACGCGTTCACCCGCTTGACGGCGACCTGGCACCAGCCGCCGGGCGCGCAGCCCAGGTCAACGACCCGGGCGCCGGGCACGAGAAAGCGGTACTTGTCGTCGATCTCCATGATCTTGAAGGCGGCGCGGCCACGGTAGCCTTCCTCCTTCGCGCGCTTGACGTATGGGTCGTTCAGCTGCCGTTGCAGCCAGCGGGTCGAGCTGAGCGACCGGCCCCGGGCCGACTTGACCTTGACCTTCAGGTCGCGCTGGCCGCGCCCGGATGTGTTCTTGCCCGAAGGGGTCTTGGCCATGGGTCCCATCCTTGCGATAGCTTGGGGGGACATGTAGCGCGCGAGGGGGCGCGCGCGCAAGGAAGGACGCAAATGACCGACTGGATGGAACGCGCGGTAGCGCTGGACGCGAACGATGGCATGGCCTGGACGCGGGACAGGTTCGAGCTGCCCGAGGGGGTGATCTACCTTGACGGCAATTCGCTGGGTGCCCGTCCGCGCGGCGTGGCCGAGCGGGTGGCGCAGGTGCTGGACGCCGAATGGCGGGACGGGCTGATCCGCAGCTGGAACGACGCGGGCTGGTTCGACCTGCCGCTGCGCGTGGGGGACAGGATCGCGCCGCTGATCGGCGTCGGGGCGGGCGAGGTCGCGGTTGGCGACAGCACCTCGGTCAACCTCTTCAAATGCCTCGCCGCCGCGCTGCACGCCCGGCCGGACCGGTCGGTGATCCTGTGCGAGGCCGGGAATTTCCCGACCGATGGCTACATGGCGCAGGGGCTAACACGGCTGGTCGAGAAGGCCGAGTTGCGTTGGTTCGACGATGCCGAGGACGTGCGCGCAAAGCTGGGCCCGGACGTGGCCGTCGTGCTTTTGAGCCATGTTCATTACCGCAGCGCCGCGGTGCAGGACATGGCGGCCGTGAATGCCGCGGCCCATGCCGCGGGCGCGCTGGTGCTGTGGGACCTGTCGCATTCCACCGGCGCGGTGCCGGTCGACCTGGGCGGAACCGGTGCCGACATGGCGGTCGGCTGCACCTACAAGTACCTCAACGGCGGGCCCGGCGCGCCGGCCTTCGCCTGGGTCGCGCCCGGGCTGGCGCCCGTCTCGCAACCATTGGCGGGCTGGATGGGCCATGCCGCACCCTTCGCCTTCGACCGCGACTACGCCCCGGCCGATGGGGCGCGCGGGCTGATGGCGGGCACGCCGCAGGTCCTGAGCCTCTCGGCGCTGGATGCCGCGCTCGAGATCTGGGAGGAGGTCGACCGCCCTGCCCTCTGGGCCCGGTCCGAAGCCATGGTCGCCTTCTTCATCGACGCGGTCCTTGACCTGTGCGCCGGTCACGGGCTGGCATTGGTATCGCCACGCGCGGCGCCGCGCGGCAGCCATGTCGGGTTCGATCACCCCGAGGGCTACGCCATCGTGCAGGCGCTGATCGCGCGCGGGATCATCGGCGATTTCCGCGCGCCCCAGATGATGCGCTTCGGCTTCGCACCGCTCTACCTGCGTTTTGCCGACCTGACAGCGGCAGCGTTGGCGCTGCGCGATGTGCTCGAGACGCGGGCCTGGGACGACCCGCGTTTTCAGGCCCGCGGCGCGGTGACCTGACGCGGGCGAAACCGGACGCGGATCAAGCACTTGTTAACGCGCCGCGGTCACTCTTCCGACGAGCCAGGAAGGACAGACCCCATGAGCCGAGTCGAGAGCGACAAGACCTGCATCACCGAGGAGGTGCCGAATTACGGGCTCGACGACCTCTTCATCTCGCGCACGGATGAGCGCGGCACGATCCGGGCCGGCAACAACGCCTTCGTGCGCATCTCGGGTTATGACTGGTCACAGCTGCGCAAGGCACCGCACAAGATCATCCGGCACCCGGACACGCCGCGCGGTGTGTTCAGCCTGTTCTGGGACCGCCTGCGCGAGGGCAAGCCGGTCGGCGCCTATGTCAAGAACCGCGCGGCGGACGGACGCTACTACTGGGTCTTTGCCATCGCCATGCCGGTCGAAGGCGGATTCATCTCGGTTTGGATGAAGCCGTGCAGCGCCATGCACGACCGGATCATGGCGCTCTACCGCGTGCTCCTGAGCTACGAACGCGACCGCGCGCTCAAGCCCGAGGACAGCCGTGACACGCTGCTGCAGCACCTCGGCGAACAGGGTTTCGCCAGCTACGACGCCTTCATGGCCGAGGCGATCCGCGCCGAGGTGGCCGCCCGCGCGGAGGCATTGGGCAAGCCCATGCCGCCATTGCTCGAGGATGTCGGCCACCTGCAGGACACCGTCACGCGGATGGAAAAGGATCTCGCCGCCGTGCGCGCCTCGGTCTACGAGATCCGCTCGACCCCGTTCAACCTGCGCATCCAGGCCAGCCGGGTCGGCGATATCGGCATCCCGATGCAGGTGATTTCGCAGAACTACGGGCTGCTGGCCAAGGACATCGAAGAGGTCAACGCCCAGATGCAGGAGGCGGTGACCGCCGCCGCCCGCGAGGTCGAGGTCGACGGCTTTGCCGTCGCCGCGGCCGGGCTCATGGGCGAGGCCGCGCGCCAGTTCCGCGCGCAGTCGGATTGGCCCGATGGCGTGGAGGCCGAGGCAGAGATCGCCGCCTTCGAACGCGAGATCACGCGCTTTGCAGCCCGGGGCGACGGGCTGAAGCGGCAGATGGAGGCCCTTCTCGCGACCCTGAGGCAGTTGCGCCGGGTGGTGTCGGGCCTCGCCGTGGTGCGCGTCATGTGCCGGATCGAGGCGGCGGGAATCGCCGACGACAGTGGCGGCATCGGCGAAGTGACCTCGCGCCTGCTGAAATTCCAGCGCGACATGGTGGCCCAGATCGACCGGATGGACGCGGAATGCGTGGATGCCATCGGCAGCGCGGGCCGGCTTCAGGGGCAGACCGCGACCGGCGGCGGACGCGCGGGCCGGCCCGGCACAGCCCAATCGCTGGCGTTGCTGCGCGAGATGTGCGCCCAGGCCAAGGCGGGATAGGCGCGTCGCCCCGGCCCTGCCCCCCGGGGCAGGACCGCGCTGGCGCTCTCCCGACTGCGCTCGCTTCTCGAACGTGCCCGGACCGGTTGTCTCAACTCGGGGTGCCCGGGACGGCGGTGCGGCCGGGCCATCCCGCGGCCGGGTGGCCTGCCGGGGGCGGCCTCGGCCATGTCCCCGCGGCGCACCGGGCCTTTGTCGCCCCCCCCGAAACGATACCGCCCGCGGCGCCTGGGGCGTCGCGGGCGGGTTCGGAGCGGTGCCCCGGTTTCAGGCGATCCGGATCAGAACAGGACCAGATCGGATTCCAGCGCCACCAGGTTGTTCACCCCGACCAGCAGGATCGTGTCCCCGCCGCCGAAGTTGAACACCGTGCTGCCCGCCACCACCGTGGCGTGGTCGGCGATGACCTGCGCTTCGGTCTTGCCGCCGCCCCAGAGCGCGGCGTCGAGGTGCAACTCGTCCGCACCCAGGGCAAAGTCCATCACGGTGTCGGCATGGTCGCCGTCGTTGAAGATGATCTGGTCCGCGCCGGCGCCAGTCACGATCGTGTCGTCGCCGCGATCGCCGTACAGCACGTCTGCGCCGCCGCCGCCGTCGATCGAGTCGAAGCCGAAGCCGCCGTGGATCGTGTCGCTGCCGAAGGCACCGTAGAGCGTATCAAAGCCCGCCCCGCCGTCGATCAGGTCCGCGCCCGACAGGCCGTCGATCGTGTCGTCGCCGCTGCCGCCTTCCAGCACGTTGTTGCCGGTCGTGCCCTCGATGTAGTTGTCAAGAGCGTTGCCGGCCCCGTTCAGGTCGCCGCCGATCAGGAACAGGTTCTCGACATTCGCGGCCAGGCTGTAGTTGATGGTCGCCACGACCATGTCGTTGCCCTGCGCGTTCAGCTCGATCACGACGTCGCCGGCATCGTCGACGTCGTAGCGGTCATCGCCGCCGTTGCCGGACATGGTGTCCGCCCCGGTGCCGCCGTCCAGCGTGTCCTTGCCGCCTCCGCCGTTCAGCTCGTCATCGCCGGCGCCGCCCAACAGGACGTCCCAGCCATTGTTGCCGTTCAGCGTGTCGTTGCCGGCGCCGCCATCGATCGTGTCGCCCTGCTTGCCGCCGTTGATGACATCATTGCCATCCTCGCCGTTCAGCAGGTCGTGGCCGTTGTTGCCCTTGATGTCGTCGTCGCCCGCACCGCCGTAGACCGTGTCCGAACCGCCCTTGGCCGTGATGGCGTTGGCGCCCGCGTTGCCGGTGATGACGTTGTCGAGCCCGTTGCCGGTGCCGAGGATGTCATCGGGGCCGATCAGCGTCAGGTCCTCGACATTGGCGGTCATCACATGGCCGAAGCTGGAGTAGACCAGGTCGTGGCCCCCCGTGCCCGAGGTCTCGGACACGACGTCGTTCCAGCTGTCGACATAGTAGACGTCGTCACCGCCGCCGCCGACCATGGTGTCGTTGCCGGCCCCGCCGTCCAGCGTGTCGCCGCCGGCGCCACCCTCGATCAAATCCGCGCCGCCTTCGCCCGCAAGGCTGTCCGCGCCGGCGCCGCCGATCACGGTGTCCTGGCCCCAACCGGCAAGGATCGTGTCATTGCCCGCCGCGCCATCCAGCACGTTCGACCCGTTTTCCGCAATGATCGTGTTGTCCAGCGCGTTGCCGGTGGCGTTGAGGTCCAGGCCGCCGGTCAGCAGGCCATCCTCGACCTCGTCGGCCAGCAGGATGTCGGCGGTGAAGGAATGCATGGTGTCATGCCCTTCGCCGCCGACTTCGATCACCACCTGGGAGGCATTGTCGATCTCGTAAAGATCGTTGCCGGCCCCGCCCAGCATGGTGTCGGCACCCGAGTAGCCGCGCAGGTCGTCATCCCCGTCGCCGCCCTCGAGACGGTCGTCGCCGTTGCCGCCCAGCAGCGTGTCGTTGCCCGCCATGCCCTGGATGGTGTCGTTGCCGGCGTTGCCGTCGATCCAGTTGTCGACGGCATTGCCACGCAGCAGCTCGCCCGTGCCGTCGGCGCCCATGATGTTCTCGAAGTTGATCACCTGTTCGCTGCCGGCCGAGTAGGACCAGACACCGGCCGTCAGGTCGATGGTGACGGGCACACCCCAGCTGTAGTGGCTGACGTCGAAGGTATCGATGCCCGCGCCGCCATCATAGATGTCACCGTCGATAGAGCCGCCGTCGGTCATCCGCACCAGGTCGTCGCCGTCGCCGCCCTCGATCGTGTCGGCGCCGCCGCCATCCTCGATCGTATCGTTGCCGCCGTTGCCCATGATGTGGTTGGCGCTGTTCGAGCCGATCAGCGTCTCGCCGACGCCGGCGCCACCCGAGATATTCTCGAAGGCCAGCACCGCCTCGGTGCCGCCCCCGGTGCTCCAGACGCCTGTCCCAAGATTGACGGTGACCGGCCCGCTCCAATTGTGGGCGCTGATGTCGAACGTGTCGATCCCGGTGCCACCGTTGAAGTAATCGCCGACCATGCCGTCATCTTCCGCGTAGACGGTGTCGTCTCCCGTACCGCCCAGCACACTGTCGGTGCCCGTGCCATCGTGCAGCTTGTCGTTGCCGTCATTGCCTTCCAGCGTGTCGTTTCCGCCGCGCCCGAAGACGGTATTGGCACCGCCGCCCATCTGGATGTGGTTGGCGCCCGCCGTGCCCAGGATCGTTTCGGACCCGGTCGCCGCGAAGGTGGCGTTGTAGTTCTCGAAGTTCTTGTAGCTGATCGTGGTCGAGGGCGAGCCCGCGAAGAAATACTCCCCGGTCTCGAGGTCGATCGTGTTAAGGGAGGTCAGGTTGACCGAGTATTCCAGCGTGTCGATCCCGTCGCCGCCGTCATAGGCGTCGGCACCGGCGTTGAAGTGGCGCACAACGTCGTTGCCGGCCCCTGCATCGACCGCGTCGACGCCGCTATTGCCATCGATGGTGTCGTCACCGTCGCCGCCGTAGAGCGTGTCGTTGTTATCGCCGCCCTCGATGGAATCGTTGCCGGTGCCGCCCTGGATCGTATCCTCGCCCGCGCCACCTTCGAGCACGTCGTTGCCCGAGCCGCCGTCGATGGAATCGTCACCGCCGTCGCCTTCGAGCGTGTCGTTGCCGCCGTTGCCCTCGAGCGTGTCGTCGCCGTCACGGCCCGCGACGGCGTTGCCGCCGTTGGACATCTGGATGTGGTTGGCGCCCGAGGTGCCCAGGATGCCCTCGCTGCTGGTGCCCGTGAAGGTGCCGTTGTAGTTCTCGAAGTTGGTGTAGGAGATCGAGGTCGAGGCAGTGCCGTTGTAGAGATACTCGCCCGACTCCAGGTCGATCACGTGCAAAGAGGTCAACCCGATGGAGTATTCCAGCGTATCGATGCCGTTGCCGCCGTCATAGACGTCCGTTCCGCCGTTGAAGTGGCGCACAACGTCGTTGCCGCCGCCGGCGTAGACGGTATCCACCCCGGCCCCGCCGTCGATCGTGTCGTTGCCTTCGTAGCCGTAGATGACGTTGTTACCGCTGGAGCCGGTCAGGCTGTCGCCGTAGGAATAGCTCCCGCGCAGGTGCTCGATGCTCAAGAGGGTGTCCGTGCCATCCCCGCCCGAGGCCGTTCCGGTCTCGAGGTTCACCGTGACGCCGGAGGTGGCGTAGTAGTAGTCGACCGTGTCCTCGCCGTTGCCGCCGCTGATGTAGTCGTTGCCGCCGTTACCCCGCATGTAGTCGTCGTCGTTGCCGCCGTACATGGTGTCGTTGCCGTCGGAGCCATAGAGGTAGTCGTTGCCGTCCCCGGCCGACATCCAGTTGGTCTCAACATCGACGCCGGTCGAACTGGACGAGCCATAGAGCGTGTCGTTGCCGTCATCGCCGTACATCGTGTCGTTGCCGCCGGCACCGACCATGTAGTCGTTGCCCGAGCCCGCGCTGGTGGAGCTTTCGCCGCCCTTCATCCAGTCGTTGTCTTCCTCGCCGTAGAGGTAGTCATTGCCGGTGCCACCATACATGGTGTCGCCGCCCGTGCCGCCGCGCACCGTGTCGTCGCCGCCATTCGCGATGATCGAGTCGTTCCCGCCCTCGGATTCGATGGAATCGTCTTCGGAGGTGGACTGGATCGTCTCGGACGAGCCGTCGCCGAAGATCTTGATGTGGTCGCCTTCGTTGCCCCAGGTGGTGAAGGTCCAGCCCGAGATGTCCAGCGCCGCCGTGTTGATGTGGATCTCGATGATATCGGTCGAGCCGCTGTTCTGGTTGCCGTCGATCAGCAGAGCCGTCGCGAACTCGGTGCTGCTGTCCAACTCCTGACTGTCCATGATGAAGGTCTTGTCGACATCGCCGCCGTCTGCGTAGAACTCGATCTCTTCGATGGACGAGACGTCGAAGCCGCGCGTATCGACCACGGAGCCGTTGACGCCGGTCAACAGGATCTTGTCGGTGCCGTCGCCGCCGTACAGGTTTTCGCCGGCGTCGGCGCCCTGGCTGTTGGTGTAGACAAAGGTGTCGTTGCCGTCGCCACCGTACATGGTGTCGTCGTCGCCTTCGCCTTCCAGCCGGTCGTTGCCGCCACCGCCGGACAGGTAATCCAGGCCCGAGCCGCCCAGCAGCGTGTCGTTGCCGAGATAGCCGTAAAGCGAGTCGTTGCCGCCGTTCCCGTCGAGTTCGTTGTTGTAATCGTTGCCAAGAATGGAATCGTGACCCGACCCGGTCCAGGCGTTCTCGATGATCGTACCGGCCGCGATGCCCATGTTGCCGATCAGCCCGCCCACGTCCGAGAAGGACCCGTAGCTGGACGAGGTGATGACCGCCAGGCGCACCGTCTGGTCGGCGGTGGAATTCGAGAAGTTGACAGTGTCGTTGCCGCCGCCGTCGACCAGGGTGAAGGCGTTGTCGTCGTAGCGCGTCGCCAGGTTGGCATAGGCGCGGCTGGTGGTGGTGGTGATGTTGGTGTTGTAGCCATACATCGTGTCGCCGGTGAAGGCGTTCGAAGTGCCATAGCCGTAGACTGAATAAAGGTCGGTCAGACCCTCAAGGTCGGCCAGCTGGTAGGTGATCGGCGTCACGCTCGACGCGGTTACATCCGGGTTGGCGCCCTGGCTGAGGTAGGACATCAACGACATCTGGTCACTGTCGTTGTAATAGACCCGGTCGCTCAGCACGTAAGAGCTGTTGTAATCACCCGCGTGGCCCAGGCCCATGGCATGGCCGATCTCGTGCAGGATCGTGGTGAAATAGCTGTCGCCCGGCCCGGTCGAGCTGCCCGGCAGGTGCACGACCGAATAGTCGATGGAGCCGGTGTTGGCCGAGTCGTAGGTTTCGGGGCCAGCCCAGTTGCCGCTGTTGTTGTCAAAGAAGAACAGGTCAACAGCGGACGAGGTTGAGGTCGTCTCGATGAAGTTGATGCCCAGCACTTCCTCGAGCAGGTCAAAGACGTCGCGGATGTCTTCATGCAAGTCCGTGGCGATGCCGTTGCTGTCGGAATAGGTGCCCCAGGGCGTCACCAGCGAGGGCATGTTGGTCAGGTTGTAGTAAAGGATGCCGTTGTTGGCGCCGGCGCTCATGTCGAAGTAGCGCGTGCCGGTCCAGCCGTAGGCATCGTTCCACCAGCCGGTGCGCAGGTAGTTCGAGAAATCCTGGATCGTGCCGTTCGACGTGGGCGCCGAGGGCGGTCCGTCGCCGTCGCCGGCGCCTTCGGACGGTTCGCGGTTGCAGCCAGGGCAGCCGCATTTGTCACCAAGGGCGACCTCGAGCAGCGGACCGAAATCGTAGGTCTGCGTCACCTCGACATCGGCGGCCATGATCGCCAGTTCTTCGTCGGTCGGGCCATCGTCGACAGGCGGGTTCAGCGCATCGTCGTCCAGCGCCGTGATGTCGGCATCGTCATCGCCGTCATCGGACGCGGCCGGCGCGGCAAGCGCGCTTTCCTCTGCGTCGTCCTCTTCATCCTCGGCGAGGTCGACCTCTTCGGCCAGGACATCGATGTCGACCTCGGCGGCCGGGGCGTCCGGGCCGTCATCCTCGGGCAGCTCAAGCTCGGGCGCGTCCGCGGACGAGGCCGGAGCCGCGTCGGCCGGAGCAGCCCCGGCGGTGTTCACGGCACCTGCGCCCTGCGCGGCCATGGCGCCCGAACCCGGCGCGGTCTCTTGCCGGCCCGGCGCGCGCTTGTCACGGCCGCCCGCTTCGCTCGAGGTGTCGTCTGCAGGCGTGGAAAATTCTTCGGGGGAAAACTCGTCGAAATCCATGTCAGTCTCCTACTTCCCCGAATGGGGAACCTGGTTGGAATAAGTCGATCAAAAGACGATCCAATGGCGGACCGAGGTTGGTCTGATGACGCAACGGTAACACAGAAGCGTGACGGAGACAGGGTCAGAAATTCCGGACCTTTCCCCGTAACCGGAACTTTCCGCAGCGACACTGCAGTCATAGGGCGAAATCTGTTTTCGGATCGATACCTGCGCTTGTATCGCGCCATCGGCAGGATTCCGCGCACCCTTCCGTTGCGTCACCCTGAAATCACCCGTCCGCTGGGCAGCGCAGCAGAATCGCCCCCGCGCGGGCGCCGTTGGCGACGATATCATGGGCCTTGGCGCAGTCCTCGAGCGCGAGAACCTCGGCGATGCGGATGTCCAGCGCGCCGCGCGTCAGCAGGTCGGTCAGATTTGCAATCGCACGGTCCCGCTGCGGCTGGGACAGCAGGTAGACCAACACCATGTCCAGCGTCACCGCCTTGAACATCATCTCGTAGAACGGCACCACCGGAGACATGGTCCGGGCCGACCCATAGGCCGCGATCGTGCCGCGCGTGGCGATCACATCCGTACAGAGGCGTACGTTCTCGCCGAACTCGACCTCGACGATGCGGTCCACGCCCTGCCCGCCCGTCTCTTCGAGGATCTTCGCCGCGAGCTCGGGGTCGGTATAGTCGAACACCGCCTCGGCCCCGGCCTCCCGCGCGGCTTCAAGCCCCGCCCCGCGCGCCGTCGCCAGCACCCGCGCGCCCGAGGCACGGGCCACCTGGATCGCGATATGGCCCACCGTGCCGGCCCCGCCGGACACAAGCACTGTCTGGCCATCGACCTCGCCTCCGCCCAACACGCTATGGGTCGCGGTGAGGCCGGGGATGCCCAGCGTCGCGCCCACGTCGAAGGACACGGCTTCGGGCAGCGGCACGGCCTGCGCCGCGGGCAGGGTGATGTACTCGGCCGCGGTGCCGAAAGCGCGCTGCCACTGGGCGTTCCACGTCCAGGCTCGCTGGCCGACGCGCGCCGGGTCCACCCCGTCGCCCACGGCCTCGATCACGCCGGCGCCGTCGCTGTGCGGCACGATCTGGGGAAAGGGCGGTCGCGTGACCCCGGGGCGCGACCCGGCGCGGACCTTGACGTCCGACGGGTTCACGCCCGAGCGTTCGACACGCAGCAACACCTCGCCCGGCGCCGGGTCGGGCGTGGGCAGGTCGGCGAGGGTCAGGACCTCGGCCGCGGGGCCGAAACGGTCGTAGGTGATGGCGCGCATGGATGCTCCTTCGGGTCAGGTATCAAGATGCTTGGCGGCGGACTGAATCAGGGCCAGCGCGCGGTCGGCGTCGCCCAGTTCCTGCGTCAGCAGCAGCGCCAGCTTGGCAAAGAACAGCTCGCGCCGCGCGGCCGGCACGGCGTCGATCTGCCGGGCAAGTGCTTCGTAGATTTCTTCCAGCTCAAGCGCTTGCATCGGGGTCTCCTCCCAGGGCGTGGTCCAGTGCCGCGCGTATGGTGTCGGTCTCGGCCCGGGCCCAGCGGGCAGCTATATGCCCGTCCGGTCGCACGAGGTAGGCGGTGCGCGGGGCTGCGGACAGCATGCGCGCGGCCTCGCTGTCCGGGGGCAGGATGACGGTGTGAAGGTCGGGATGGGTGACGGTCAGCGCCGGATCGCAGGCCAGCAGCGTGAAGCCGGGGCCCAGACGGTCCGACAGGAAGCCGCCTTCAACCCGCGTCTCGGGCAGCGCGGCGCCGGGCACCGGCCCGCCGGCAAAGCGGGGATCATCGGCAGCCACAACCGGGCTGTCGGCATAGGTGTAGGGCGTCATCTGGCGCGGGTTCGCCAGTTGCCCCGCCCATGGATGATCAAGCGCGAGGCCAAGCGCCGCATCCCGCATGAGCGTCCAGCCGACGCTTGGCGGCGTCATGAACCGCGCCGATTTAGATGCATTTTCAAAGACATCCAGCGTGGCCCCGCGCCGTTCGGGCGAATAGCTGTCCAGGAGCTGCTCGGGCGCACGCCCCCGCACCACCCGCGCCAGTTTCCACGCGATGTTGTCGGCATCCGCCAGCCCGTTGTTCAGCCCCCGCACGCCGAAGATCGGCACGATATGCGCGCTGTCGCCGACAAAGAACACCCGCCCGTCGCGGTAATCGTCGAGCGCCAGCGTGTTGGCGGAATAGATGCTCCACCATTCCAGCTCCCACGGGCCCTGATGCCCGATCTCTTCCAGCACCGCCGCGACCGAGGCGCGCACGACCTCCTCGCGCACCGCTTCCGTAGCGTCCTCGCCCTCGCCCAACTGATAGTCGATGCGCCAGATGTCATCGGGCTGGCGATGCACCAGCACCGTCCCGCCGCGCCGGCAATCGGGGTCGAAAAGCGCCCGGCGGATCGTCGGGTAGTCATGGGCCATCTGCACGTCGGCGATGACATAACGCCCCTCGTAGTTCTCGCCCTTCAGCCGCAGCCCGCGCATCGCCCGCACGGCGCTGCGCGCGCCATCGGCGGCAAGCAGCCAGTCGGCTGCGAAGTCATAGCTGCCGGTCGGGTCCTCGACACTCAGCCGAACGCCTCCGTCCATGTCCTGAACGCCGTTCACGCGGCTTTGCCAGCGAGTTTCGATCAACGGCTCGCGGGCGACGGCCTCCCAAAGGTAGGCTTCGATGAACTGCTGCTGGATATTGTACATGGGCCGGAATTTCTCGGACCCGCTGTCGGGCATGTCGAACTCGAGGATCTGCCGCCCACGGTAAAAGCTGCGCCCCGTGGTCCAGGGCAGCGCCTTTTCGAGAAACGGCGCGACGGCGCCCAGCCGCTCGAGGATATGAAAGCTCGACCGCGACACGCAGATCGCCCGGCTGCCGTCGTTGAACGTCGCCTTGGCGTCGAAGAGCACGCAGCGCACCCCGGCCCGCGCCAGCCCCAGCGCGGCGGTCATGCCCACGGGCCCCGCGCCGACGATGGCCACGGGCGCCGCGCCACCCCGCTGCGCGGGCGGATCGAACTGCGGATAGGTGAAATACAGCGAGTCCGTCTCGCCCCGCCCCTGCGGTCTCATCTGGCCCCCTCCTTGCCCTCTGCACCGGTGTAGCGGCCCCGCCGCCCCCTGTCTGCCCCCGATCCGCGCAGACCCCCGCCGAAGGCGCGGGCAATCCGCCGCAACCGGGCGAAACCGCGCGCCGCCCCCCTTGTTCCCGGGACCGCCCGACCCCATACCCAACACGACACAGATGGAGCCACCATGACTTTCCGCGAACGCCTGTCCGACCAGCTTGACCGCCCGATCGTGCGCAACACGATCATGGGGGTGATCCTGTTCAACGCCGCCATCCTCGGGCTCGAGACCTCGGACACGGTCATGGCGACGGCCGGGCCACTGATCATTTTCCTCGATATGCTCTGCCTCGCGGTCTTCGTGGTGGAACTGGCGGCGAAACTCTACGCCCGCGGCTGGTCCTTCTTCCGCTCGGGCTGGAGCATCTTCGACTTCGTCATCGTCGCCATCGCGCTGGTGCCGGCCGCGCAGGGGCTGTCGGTCTTGCGGGCGCTGCGGATCCTGCGGCTCTTGCGCGTCATCTCGGTCGCGCCGACCCTGCGCCGCGTGGTCGAAGGCTTCGTGACCGCCCTGCCCGGCATGGCCTCGGTCTTTTTGCTGACGGGCGTGATCTTCTACATCGCGTCCGTGATGGCCACGAAACTCTTCGGCCCCACCTTCCCGGACTGGTTCGGCACGCTGGGCCTGTCGGCCTATTCTCTGTTCCAGATCATGACGCTGGAAAGCTGGTCCATGGGCATCGTCCGCCCGGTGATGGAGGTCTACCCCTACGCCTGGGCCTTCTTTGTCCCGTTCATCCTGATGACCACCTTCGTCGTCGTGAACCTTGTCGTCGGCCTGATCGTCAACTCGATGCAGGACGCCCATGCCGAGGAATCCAACGCCGCCACGGACGATTACCGCGAGACCGTTCTGCGCCGGCTGGAATCGATCGAGGCCAAGCTGACCCGCGGCGACTAGAGGATCACGCGCGGCTCGGGCAGGCCCGTGATGCCGGCCGGGGCTTCGTAGACGCAGCCCTGCGCGTCGTCGGGGCTGTCGAGGTTCTCGCGCGCCGTGGTGACGTAGAGCGTCGTCAGCTCCGGCCCGCCAAATGCCGGGCAGCTGGCATTCGTCCCCGGCACCGCGATCGCGCGATCGAACGCACCTTGGGCCGTGTAGCGCGCCACCCGGCCCGCGCCCCATTGCGCGTTCCAGACCCCGCCATCGCTGTCCACGACCGCGCCGTCGGGGTTCAGCCCCTCGGCGCGCAGGTCTAGGAACACCTCCGCCTCGCCCTCGGGCCAGCCATCGGCGTCCAGTGCCTGGGTCATCACGCGCTTGCCGAAGGTGTCGGTGAAATAGCCGCGCCGGCCGCCGGGGGCGAAACAGATGGCGTTCGGGATGGTGATCCCGTCGTGCACCTTGCGGAAATCGCCGCGGTAATAGCGGTAGATCGCCCCGGCGCGCGGCTCGGCCGCCTTGCCCATGGTGCCGATCCAGAAGCCGCCCATCGGGTCCGCCCGCCCGTCATTCGACCGGGTCACCGGGTTGTCCGCCTCGAGCGGCGCCACCCGGTCCCGTTCCCCGGTCGCGAGGTCGAACCGGTAAAGCCCCGTCTCGGAGGCCATCAGCAGCGTGTCCCGGTCCACCCATCCGGCCGCCGAGACATGGTCTTCGAATTGCCAGTGCCTCGGGCTGTCGCCGTCGCGGGTCAGCAGCCGCTTGCCAAGGATGTCGAACCAGAACAGCTGGCCGCGCTCGGGGTGCCACAGTGGCCCCTCGCCCAGCTCGCACATCCGGTTGTCGAAGATCGTGGTCATGTCGGTGCCTCCCTGTCGTAGCGCGCGACGATTTCTTCCGCCCGGGCGCGCACCTCGGCGGCGCTGCGGCCCGGCGTGTAAAGCGCGGTCCCGATGCCGAACCCCGTCGCGCCCGCCGCGAACCAGTCCGCGAAATTGTCCGGTTTCGCGCCGCCCACCGCGAACAGCGGAACATCGGGGGGCAAGACCGCCTTCATCGCCTTCAGCCCCTTGGGACCGATCAGGTCGCCGGGGAAAAGCTTCAGCCCGTCCGCCCCGGCCCGGAGCGCGGTGAAACACTCGGTCGGCGTCATGGCGCCCGGGTAGCAGGTCATGCCCGCGGCCTTGGCGGCCGCGATAACCTCGACGTTGGTGTCGGGCGCGACGACCAGCGTACCGCCCGCCTCGCCCACGCGGGTCACATCGGCCGGGCTCAGCACGGTGCCCGCGCCGATTTCGGCCCGGCCCGCCAGCGCCTCGGCCATAAGGCGGATCGAGGTCAGCGGGTCCGGCGAATTCAGCGGCACCTCGATGCGGCTGATGCCGGTGCGCACCAAGGACTCGGCTACCGAAACCGCGTCCTCTGGCGTGATGCCACGCAGGATGGCAATGATCTGTCGGGTCATGTCTACGCCTCTGTCAGCCTGGCATGAGCGGCTTTCAGACCGGCCAGGGTCATGGCCGCGGCCGCCTCGCGCAGGATCACCGCGCCCTGCGCCTCGAGCGCCCGGGCATAGAGATCCGCCTGCGCCCCGTTATCGAGCACCGCCAGCTGCTGCCCCAGCCAATACGCCCGCGTCGCGGCCAGCTCCGCCCCGATCAGCAACCCGGCCAGCCGGCCCCAGGCCGCACCGCCGGGCTGTCCTAGCAGCAGGTCGGCCGCCCGGATCGAGAAGAGCTCGGCCGCCATGCGTTCGGGCCGCGACAGGGTCGCCGCAACGGCCGCATCGAAGGCGGCAAGGTCGGGCGTCTCGGCCCCGAGACTGTGCCGCAGGACCGACTGGGTGGACAGCAGCGCAAAGAGCTCACCGGTCATGAAGCTGCGAAACGACACGACCTCGCCCGCGCTGACATGGACCCACTTGGTGTGGGTGCCGGGCAGCAGGACGATCCCGTCGAACTTGGGGCGGGTGGCCAGCAGGCCGGCGACCTGCGTCTCCTCCCCGCGCATGACATCCGCAGGGGCGGCCTGGCTCAGCCCCGACAGGATGCGCACCGACAGGCGCGGATCGCGGGTCGGCGCCTGCATCACCCCGTCCCCGGTCGGTGCGCAGGGCACGGCGGCATAGGGCGCCTCGACCCAGCCCTGCCGCGCCCCGGCCATGCCGCAGACGACGACCTGCGTTACGATGCCCTCGGGCAACCAGTCCCCGACGAGCTCCAGAAGCGCCGGCTCGAATCCTTCGGGCGCGAGTTGCCCCATACCCCTGTCCGACCGCGCCGACTGCACGACGGACCCGCCTGCGTCGAGGCCCCAGGCCCGCAGCGCGCTGGTGCCCCAATCGACGGCGATCCAGGCCAGGCCCGCGCTCATCTCGCCCCCATGCCTTTCATTATTCCGAAAATACTCCGGGGGAGTCCGCCAGCGGCGGACGGGGGCAGCGCCCCCTGATCCGTCTGCCTCACTGCAGGTCCCCCGGCAACAGCGCATCCGGCAGGTTCTGGTAGCAGACCGGCCGCAGGAAGCGCCGGATCGACAGCGTCCCGACCGAGGTCGCGCCGAAGTTGGTCGAGGCCGGGTAAGGCCCGCCGTGCACCATGGAGTCGCAGACCTCGACCCCGGTGGGGAAGCCGTTGGCCAGCACCCGGCCCGCCTTGCGCTCCAGCACCGGCATCAGCTTCTGCGCCAGCGCCGTGTCCCCGTCGTCAAGATGCAGCGTGCAGGTCAGCTGCCCATGCAGGCTGCGCGCGACCTCGAGCATCTCCGCCTCGTCCGAGGCACGGACCACGAGGCCGAGGGGGCCAAAGACCTCTTCCCCAAGCGCCTCGTTTTCCAGCCACTCCATGCCGGTGGTGGCATAAAGATAGGGCGTCGCGTTGCGCAGGTCGCAGGTCGAGGTCATCACCTCCTGCACCCCGGCCGAACCCGCCACCCGGTCGCGCCCCGACCGGTAGGCCGCGGCGATGCCGTCGGTCAGCATGGTCTGCGCGCCCACGGGCTCGAGCGCCTTGCCCGCGCCCTCGACAAAGGCATCCGCATCGGGCCCCTCGATCAGCACCGCGATCCCGGGGTTGGTGCAGAACTGCCCCGCGCCCATGGTCAAGGAGCCCGCCCAGCCCTCGGCAATCGCGCCGCCGCGTGCCGAGACTGCGCCGGGAAGGATGAACATCGGGTTAACTGAACCCAGTTCACCGAAAAACGGGATCGGATCGGGCCGCTGGGCGCAGAGATCGAACAGCGCCCGCCCGCCAGCCAGCGAGCCGGTGAATCCTACGGCGCGGATTAACGGATGTGTAACCAGTGCCGTGCCAACATCCCGCTTGCCGCCCTGAATCAGCGAAAACACACCCGGAGGAACGCCACAGGATTTGATTGCAGCAAGAATCGCCTCGGCCACGATCTCGCCCGTGCCAGGGTGGGCGCTGTGCCCCTTGACCACCACCGGACAGCCGGCCGCGAGCGCGGCCGCGGTGTCGCCGCCCGCCGTGGAAAAGGCCAAGGGGAAGTTCGACGCGCCAAAGACCGCCACGGGCCCGATGGGACGCTGCACCATCTTCAGGTCCGGCCGCGGCAGCGGCTGCCGGTCCGGAAGCGCCGCGTCATGGCGCCGGTCGAGGTAGTCGCCGCCCAGGATATGCTCGGCAAACAGGCGCAGCTGCCCGGTCGTGCGCCCCCGTTCGCCCTGCAGACGTGCGGCCGGCAGACCCGTCTCCTGGGTGCCGATCTCGGTGATCGCCTCGCCCCGCGCCTCGATCTCGTCCGCAATGGCGGTCAGGAAGGCCGCGCGTTCCTCGCGGCTGGTGTAGCCATAGGTCCAGAACGCCTCTTCCGCCGCCTTGCAGGCCTGGTCCACCAGGTCGGGCGTGCCAACGGCGAACTCATGCGCCGGGCCATGGGCGGGTTCCGAGGCAAAGGTGGTCTCGCCAGAGGTCCAGTCGCCCGCGACCAGGTGCTTTCCATGGGGGGTGAATGTCATGTCCTCGCCTCTCTGTTACTTGCCCCAGCGCAGGGCAATCAGGTCCATCTCGCGCGACAGGCTCAGCAGCCGCGCCTTTGTCCGCTCGCTCATCGGGGTGAGCGGGTGGCGCACGTGATCCGATCCAATCACCCCGCCCTCCTTCATCACCACCTTGGCCGCGCGCAGCCCGCATTGCCGGTTCTCGTGGTTGATCAGCGGCAGGCAGCGCGTCCATTGCGCAAGCGCCTCGTCGGTATCGCCCGCATGGTAGCGCGTGACAATGGGCCGGATATGTTCGGGTTGCAACGCGCTGGTCATCGTACCGGTGCATCCGGCGTCGAGATCGGCCAGCAGAGTCACCGCTTCTTCACCGTCGAAGGGCCCGACGATATGGTCCCCACCCGCCTCGATCAGCTTGGCCAGCTTGTCGGCGGCAAAGGGGGTTTCGATCTTGAAATAGCTCACATTCTCGATCTCTGCGGCCATGCGCACCAACAGCGGCACCGGCAGCGACACGCCCGAGAGCGGCGCGTCCTGCACCATGATCGGGATCGAGATCGCGTCGGACACGGCCGCGAAATGTTCAAAGATCCCCTGTTCCGAGGGCACGAGGCCAACACCGTGATAGGGCGGCATCATCATGACCATTGCCGCGCCCATCGCCTCGGCCGCTCGGGCCCGCGCGGCCACGACACCGGTATGGAAGTGGCTGACCGTCACGATCACCGGCACGCGGCCGGCGACATGCTCGAGGCTGATCCTCATCAACAGGTCCCGCTCGGCATCGGACAGCAGGAACTGTTCCGAGTAATTGGCAAGGATGCAGATCGCGTCCACGCCCTGGTCGATCATGCAGTCGAGCACGCGGCGCATGCCGTCCTCATCCACTGCGCCGTCGTCGTGAAAGGGTGTCGGGGCCACGGGCAGGATGCCGGTCAGAGGGGTCTTCATCGGTGGGTCCTTTCGTCGTCCCGCGTCACGTGAAAGCGCGACACCTGGGTGTAGCGCGCGCCCGGGCGCAGGGTGATATCGGGGTAATCGGGGTGGTTCGGGGCGTCGGGCCAGTGCTGCGGCTCGATCGCGATCCCGGCATGGGCGCCGTAGCGGTGGCCGGAATGCGTCGCGAGCATGCCGCTGTCCACCGCCGTGCCATCGTAGATCTGCAGGCCCGGCGCGGTGGTCGACACGTCCAGCCGCAGCCCGCCGCCGCGCAGGGTGCAGGCCGGGTGCATCGTGCCTGCCGCACCGTCGAGGCAGAAGTTGTGGTCGAGCAGCGTGTCGCCCGGTTTGACCACGGGCCGCGGCGCACGGAAATCGAACCGCGTCGTGGTGACCGGAGCCGGATCGCCCAACGGTATCAGATGGGCATCGACGGGCAGGTACCGCTCGGCCACGATGGAGAGGCGATGGTCACGGATGTCGGGGCCGCCCGAGAGGTTCCAGTAGCCGTGATGGGCGATATTGCAGAAGGTCAGCGCGTCGGTCTCGGCCGCGTAGCTGATCTCGAGCGCGCCATCGTCGCCCAATCGGAAGCCCGCCGTGAGGACAAGGTTGCCGGGAAAACCCGCCTGCCCGTCCGGCAGCACCACCCGCAGCCGGCAAAAGCCGGGCCCGTGGTCGAGGAAGTCCCACACCCGGTCCGGCGCGGCGCCGCGCCCGCCATGCAGCGTCGTGCGGTCCTTTTCGTTGCGGTCGAGGTCCAGGGCACGCCCGTCCAGCAGCGCCCGCCCCCCGGCGATGCGGTTGGCGACGCGACCGACCGTCGCGCCGTACCAACGCATCGCGCCGAGATAGGCGTCGATGGTCGGGGACCCCAGCACCAGCGCGTGATCGACCCCCGCCATCCGCAGATCCTGCAAGATGGCGCCAAGCGTCAGCACATGCGCGGTCATCCCGCCTCCGCTGATCGACAGACGATGAACCGCCTCGCCGTTACGCTCTCCGAAAATCTCTGTCATCCCGCGCCCTTACCAGTCAAAGGGCGCGACCGTTTCGCGCCGCCCGAGGGTAAAGGCATCGGCGACGTGGCGCATGGGCGCAAGGTCCATGTCGATCCCGCCCGTGTTCAGAAGCGTTTTCATGCGAGCGTAAAGACGCGGGTACTCGCCGCCCAGCGGCGCGGCCTCGCCGGTCTCTGCGCCGTCCACGATCATCCGCGCGCCGCCATCGAGCAGTTGCAGCGTACCGCCATCGGTCTCGGCCCGGATCTCCCAAGTCTGGTCGCCCTCCTGCCGCCAGTCGAGCACCATGGTCGCCCGGGCGGTCGGGTGGTGAAAGGCCAGTTCGGCCGCGATGGGGGTCTGGCGATTGGCCGGCACGTCGAGGCGGGCGGCGGTGACATGCATTGGCTCGGCCACGATCTCGGTCAAGATCGACAGGGCGTTGATGCCGGGATCAAAGACGCCCAGGCCGCCCGGCTCCCAGATCCATTCCTGGCCGGGATGCCAGCGACGCACATCCTCTTTCCAGGTGATAACCAGCGTTTTCAGATGCTTGCCTGCCAGCCAGGCCTTTGCGGCCTGCACCATGTCCGCCTCGCGCGAATGCCAGGTGGCATAGAGCGACACGCGCATGTCCCGCGCCATCCGCTCAAGCGCGTGGCATTCCGACAGGGTCGCACCTGGGGGCTTTTCCAGCATGACATGGCGCCCGGCCCGGATCGCCCGCGCCGCGTAGTCAAAGCGCGGCACCGGCGGCAGGCACAGCGACACGACACGGATGTCCGCGCGCTCTTCCAGCATGCGGTCGAAATCGTCGTAGGCTTCGACCCCGTCAACCGCACCGTGACGCGAGACGGTGGCGGCGAGGTCCCAGTCCGGGCTGGCGGCGATGGCCGGAACATGCTGATCCCGTGCGATCTTTCCGATGCCGACAAGCGCAAGTTTCATCAGTGGGAATCCTTTCCGACCGCCGCGCCCCGGCAGCCTTTGAGAAAGGACAGGTCGGCCCCGGTGTCGGCCCCTTCGACATGGGCTTGGTGGAGCCAGAGATAGCCGCCATCCGCGACCTCGTGCGAAGGCGACCAGACGGCAAGGCGGTCTGCCAGCTCGGCTTCGGAGATGTCGAGATGCAGGCGGCGCCCGGCCACGTCCACCTCGATCATGTCGCCGGTGCGGACCACGGCGAGCGGGCCACCGGCGGCAGCTTCGGGCGAGGTGTGCAGGATCACGGTGCCGTAGGCCGTGCCCGACATGCGCGCGTCGCTGATGCGGACCATGTCGGTGATGCCCTTTTTCAGCACCTTGGGCGGCAGTCCCATGTTGCCCACCTCGGCCATGCCCGGATAGCCCTTGGGCCCGCAATTCTTGAGCACCATGACGCAGGTCTCGTCGATATCCAGCGCGTCGTCGTTGATGCGCGCCTTGTAGTCGTCGATATCCTCGAAGACGACGGCCCGGCCCCGGTGCTGCATGAGGTGCGGGCTGGCGGCCGAGGGTTTCAGCACGGCGCCGCCCGGCGCCAGGTTGCCACGCAGCACGGCGATGCCGCCTTGCGGGGTCAGCGGCTGGTCGGCCGGGCGGATGACGTCCTCGTTCCAGTTGGTGACGTCCTTGACCTCGTCCCAGATCGTCGTGCCGCTGACGGTCAGCGCGTCCCTGTGCAGCTGCCCGCCTTCGCCAAGCCGTTTAAGAACGACCGGCAAACCGCCCGCATAGAAGAATTCTTCCATCAGGTACTTGCCCGAGGGCATGAGGTTCACGATGGTCGCCACGTCGCGGCCGCAACGGTCCCAATCGTCGAGCGTCAGGTCGACCCCCTCGACCCGCCCCGCGATGGCGAGCAGATGCACGACCGCATTGGTCGACCCGCCGATGGCGCCATTGGTGCGGATCGCATTCTCGAAGGCGTTTTTTGTCAGGATATCAGAGGGTTTCAGGTCGTCCTTCACCATCTGGACGATGCGCCTTCCCGAGAGTTGCGCGATGACGCGGCGACGGGAATCCACGGCCGGGATCGCGGCATTGCCCGACAGCGCCATCCCCAGCGCCTCGGCCATCGACGCCATGGTCGAGGCGGTGCCCATGGTGTTGCAGGTGCCTGAAGATCGGCTCATAGAGGCTTCTGCTTCAAGGAATTCTTCCTGCGTCATTTCCCCCGCTTTCACGGCTTCGGAGAACTTCCACAGGTGCGTGCCCGACCCGACCCGTTCGCCCCGGAACCAGCCGTTCAGCATCGGCCCGCCGGTCACGACGATGGACGGCAGGTCGCAGGAGGCCGCCCCCATCAGTAGTGACGGCGTGGTCTTGTCGCAGCCGACCATCAGCACGCAGCCGTCGATGGGCTGTCCGCGGATCGCTTCCTCGACCGCCATAGCAGCGAGGTTGCGGAACATCATCGCCGTGGGGCGGAAGGTGTTCTCGGAAGCCGAGAAGACCGGCACCTCGACCGGAAAGCCGCCGGCCTCCCAGATGCCGGCCTTGACCTTTTCGACCAGCTCACCGAGGTGGCCGTTGCAGGGGGTCAGGTCGGACCAGGTGTTGAGGATGCCGATGATCGGCCTTCCGTCAAAGACATCATGGGGATAGCCTTGGTTCTTCAACCATCCGCGGTGGTAGATCACGTCGCGCGACGTGCCGCCGTACCATTCCTGGCTGCGCAGCCTGCGCGGCCATGTCGCCGGTTTGAAAGTCATGGCTCAGCCCTGCTTTGACTTGTTGTAGACGTCGAAAATCACGGCGGCGAGCAGAACCAGCCCCTTGATCATCTGCTGGTAGTCGATGCCGATGCCCATGATCGACATGCCGTTGTTCAGAACGCCCATCAGGAAGGCGCCGACCACGGCCCCGACGATCTTGCCCACGCCGCCCGACATGGAGGCCCCGCCGATGAAGACGGCCGCGATCACGTCAAGTTCCAGCGCAAAGCCCGCCTTGGGCGTCGCGGTGTTCAGCCGCGCGGCAAAGACCAGCCCGGCGATGGCCGCCAGCACGCCCATGTTGACGAAGGCAAGGAAGGTCAGCCGTTCGGTCTTGATCCCCGACAGTTTCGCCGCCTTCTCGTTGCCGCCCAGGGCATAGACCCGGCGGCCCAGCGTCGTGCTTTCGGTCAGGAAGGTGTAGATGACAGTCAGTACACCCATGGTGATCAGCACGTTCGGCAGGCCCCGGAAGGTCGAGAGCTTGAACATGATGAAGATCAGCGCGGCCGAGATGATGGCCAAGCGGGCGACGAAGAACACCTGCGGTTCGTCCTCGATCCCGTAGGCCCGGTTGCGGGCGCGTTGCCGCAGGGCCGACCAGACGATGATCCCCGCCGCCGCGATCCCCATCAGGAAAGCCAGCATGTTCAAACGGTTGGCGCCAAATATTGGTGCGATACCTTCACCGACCGAGGCGGGCAGCACGTCCGGGACAAAGCCGGTGGCGATGACCTGGAATTCGCGCGGGAACGGGCCGACCGATTGCCCTTCGAGCAGCCAGAGAGACAGGCCCCGGAAGACCAGCATCCCCGCCAGCGTGACGATGAAGCTGGGGATCTTCCAATAGGCCACCCAGTAGCCCTGCGCGGCGCCGACCAGCCCGCCGACGACAAGGCAGATGGGGACGGTCACGTAGACCGAGTAGTCGAGGTTCACGATCATCACAGCCGCCAGCGCACCGATGAAGCCCATGACGGACCCGACGCTGAGGTCGATATTGCCCGACACGATCACCACCAGCATCCCCAGCGCCATGATGATGATGTAGCTGTTTTGCAGGAAGAGGTTGGTGATGTTCACCGGCCGCAACAGCGTGCCGTCGGTGACGATCTGGAAGAAGACCATGATCGCGATCAGGGCAAAGAGCAGCCCGTATTCGCGCAGGTTGTTCTTGAGGTAGTGCATGACGCCCGTCTGCGCGCCTGAATGTTCGGCCAGAGCCATCGGTCCCCTCCCTATTCCGTCACGATGAGCGACATGATGCGCTCCTGGCTGGCCTCGCTGGCGGCCAGTTCACCGACCAGCGCGCCTTCGTTCATCACGTAGATGCGGTCGCACATGCCCAGCAGTTCGGGCATCTCGGACGAGATCATCACGACGCCTTTGCCTTGCGCGCTGAGGTCGTTGATGATGCCGTAGATCTCGAATTTCGCGCCGACGTCGATGCCGCGCGTCGGCTCGTCGAGGATCAGCACCTCGGGCTCGGCAAAGAGCCACTTGGACAGCACGACCTTCTGTTGGTTCCCGCCCGACAGGTTCACCACCTTCTGGAACACGCTCGGCGTGCGGATCGCCATGGCGGCGCGGTAACGTTCCGAGACGCGGGTTTCCTCGTTCTCGTTGATCACGCCGCTGGTCGAAACCGCCTCGAGGTTCGACAGGGTGATGTTGCGCTGGATGGTTTCGTCCAGCACGAGGCCAAGGCTCTTGCGGTCCTCGGTCACGTAGGCGAGCCCGGCGGCGATGGCGCGCGGCACGTTCGACGTGTCGGCGGGCTGGCCGTTCAGCAGAACCTCTCCGCTGATGTTGCGCCCGTAGGAGCGGCCGAAGATGCTCATCGCCAGTTCCGTCCGCCCCGCGCCCATGAGGCCGGCGATACCGACCACCTCACCGGCGCGGACGGTGAAATTCACGTCGCGAATGACCTGTCGGTCGGCATGTTCGGGGTGCCAGACGTTCCAGCCTTTCACCTCCATCAGCGTTGCGCCCGAACGCCGTTCACGTTCCGGGTAGCGGTGCGCCATGTCGCGGCCGACCATGTCGCGGACGATCAGGGCCTCGGTGATCGGCGCGCTGCGGGCGTCCATGGTCGACACGGTCGTGCCGTCGCGGATCACGGTCACGCTGTCGGCCACGCGGCGCACCTCGTTCAGCTTGTGGCTGATGATGATCTGGGTGACGCCCTGCGTCTTGAGTTCCAGCATCAGGTCCAGCAGCGCCTGGCTGTCGGATTCGGACAGCGCCGCGGTCGGCTCGTCGAGGATCAGCAGGCGCACGTCCTTGGACAGCGCCTTTGCGATCTCGACCAGCTGCTGCTTGCCGACGCCCAGGCTGTCGACCTTGGTCTGCGGCGCCTCGGAAAGGCCCACCTTGCGCAGCAGGTCCGCGGCGCGGGCGTTCGTCTCGCGCCAGTCGATGACCCCGCCCCGGGCGCGTTCGTTGCCCAGAAAGATGTTCTCGGCGATCGACAGCAGCGGCACCAGCGCCAGTTCCTGGTGGATGATGATGACGCCCCGCGCCTCGCTGTCGGAAATGTCGCGAAACTCGGCCAGCGCGCCGTCGTAATGGATCTCGCCCTCGTAGCTGCCGGCCGGGTAGACCCCGCTCAGCACCTTCATCAGGGTGGATTTTCCGGCGCCGTTCTCTCCGACCAGCGCGTGGATTTCCCCTTCGCGCACGGAAAGCTGCACCTGGTCCAGCGCCTTCACCCCCGGAAAGGTCTTGGTGATGGCGCGCATCTCGAGCAAGGCCGTCATGCGCCTGTCCCCCTGCCGGCCCTGGCCGGACCATTCCCTGGATGCCCCGTCCGGCACGGAACCGGACGGGGCAGACGCGTCAGATCACTTGATCTGGTCCATCGTGTAGTAGCCGGAGCCGATCAGCACCTCTTCCCAGTTCGAGGCATCGACCGGAACGGGCTCGAGCAGGTAGGACGGGATCACCTTGACGCCGTTGTCATAGGTCGAGGTGTCGTTGATCTCGGGCTCACCACCCTTGAGCAGCGCGTCCACCATGCCGACCGTGACGCCGGCCAGCGACCGGGTGTCCTTGAAGACGGTCGAATATTGCTCGCCCGCCAGGATCGACTTGACGCTGGGCACCTCGGCGTCCTGCCCGGTCACGATGGGCATCTGCTGGTCGCCCGAGCCGTAGCCGACGCCCTTGAGCGAGCTGAGGATGCCGATCGACAGCCCATCGTAGGGCGACAGCACGCCATGGACCTGCTTGTCGGTGTAGTGGGCCGACAGGATGTTATCCATCCGCGCCTGCGCCACCGCGCCGTCCCAGCGCAGGGTGCCGACCGTGTCCATGCCCATCTGGCCAGAGACGATGTTGATCGTGCCGTCTGCGATCAGCGGGTCCAGCACCGACATGGCGCCGTTGTAGAAGAAATAGGCGTTGTTGTCGTCGGGCGAGCCGCCGAAGAGCTCGACATTGTACGGCCCCTCGCCAAAGCGCGCTTTCAGCCCGTCGACGAGGCTCGTGGCCTGCTGCACGCCGACCTTGAAGTTGTCGAAGGTGGCGTAATAGTCGACATAGGCGCTGTCGCGGATCAGGCGGTCATAGGCGATGACCTTGATGTCGGCGAAATGCGCGTTCTCCAGCGCGTTCGACAGCGTGGTGCCATCGATGGCGGCGATGACCAGCACATCCACGCCCTTGGTGATCATGTTCTCGATCTGGGCCAGCTGGTTGGGGATGTCATCCTCGGCATATTGCAGGTCGGTCTCGTAGCCGGCGGCCTGGAATTGCTCGACCATGGAATTGCCGTCCGAGATCCAGCGGGCCGAGGATTTCGTGGGCATGGCGATGCCGATGGTCCCGTCGGCCAGCACAGCCGTGCCAAGGGCGATGACGGCCGTGGCCGACGCCAGAAGGGTCTTGAGTTTCATGTTGGTCTCCCAGTGCTGCACGGCGCGGGGCGGGCCCGGTCGCTGCGCGTCTCCCTATGTGGGCCCTCTTCCTCCGGAGCCCGTGGGGCCTTGGTTAGCCCATGGTTTGCATGACAGTAAAATCCGAATATGGTTGATCTGCATACCAGTTTTGTAAAGTGATCCGCCATGGACCTCGCCCGCCGCCTGAAACCCGCCCATCTGCGGCTGATCCTGCTGACCGGAGAGCTGGGGCAATTGCAGGCCGCCGCCCATGCCATGGGTCTCAGCCAGCCCGCCGCCAGCCGCATCCTCGCCGACCTCGAGGCGCAGGTGGGGGCCAAGCTGTTCGAACGCCTGCCCAAGGGGATGGAGCCCAGCCCGGTCGGCGCGGCCTTTGTCCGTCATGCGCGGGTGATCCTGTCGGAGATCGACAACCTGGCGGCCGAGGTGCAGAACCTGAATTTCGGCCAGGCGGGCGAGGTGCGCGTGGGGGCCGTGACCGGCCCGGTGGTCGGCTGCCTCATGCCCGCATTGCAGGCGGTGCGGGCCAAGGCGCCGGGCCTCGAGGCGACGGTCGAGGTCGGCCCCTCGACCCAGCTGGTGCGCGGGCTGATCGAGGGGCGGTTCGATTTCGTGCTGGCCCGGATGCCGGCCGAATACGACAGCCGCGATTTCCACATCGCCCCCGCCCGGACCGAAGAGGTGGCGCTGCTGGTCCGCCGCGGTCATCCGCTGGAGGGCCGCGCGGCCGTCACGCTGGCCGAGCTCGGGGATTACGAATGGGTGATGCAGGAACGTGGATCGCCCATCCGTCTGGCGATCGAGGCGGCCTATCACGACGCCGGCGTGCCGGCGCCGGGGCGGATCATCAACAGCTCATCGCTGCTGGTCATGCTGTCGATGCTCGAGGTGACCCAGGCCATCGCCCCGCAAAGCCGCGAGGTGGCGGGGCTGTTGACCCGGCCCGCCATCGGCACCAACCTTGTGCCGCTTTCGGTGGCGAGCGATCTGACCGTCTCGCCCTTCTTCGTGATCCGCAACCGCGCGAGCCAATTGTCCCGCGCGGCCGAAAGGGTCATGCAAGAGGTGCTTCAGCGCCTCTGAACCCGCGTGAACAGCGTTCAGGCGTCTTCCATCGCGGCCTCGGCCTCGGCCACCCGCTCGGTGAACCAGGGATAGGCCACGTCCTCGGCCAGGTCGCCGCTTTGCACATCGTGCACGATGCGCGGGCCGATCTGCGTGGCACCGGCCGCGACCAGCAGGTCGGCCAGCTGGTGCGAGCCCTCGCCGAAGGTCTCGTAGTCGCTGTCGCCGAGGCCGAAGATGGCAAAGCGTAGGCCTGTGAGGTCCGGCTTGGTCTTTTCCACCTTGTCCGCAAAGGGTTGCGCCGAGGCGGGCAATTCACCGTCGCCGTAGCTGGAACAGACGACGACGTGGAACGTGTTTGTCTCCATCGCCGCCGGGTCGACATCGGCCAGGCTCGAGATGGTGAAGTCGTGGTCGCCTTCGAACTCGGATTCGATGTCCTCGCAGAGCATCTCGGAATTGCCGGTCTCGGTGCCGAAAAGAAGGGTGATGTTCATGGGGTGGTTTCCATCGCTTTGAGGGCAAGTTTAAGCATCTCGGCCCGGTCGGCGAGCTTGCGACGCACGCGGCCCTCGCCCGCGCTTGCCTGCTCATGCGCGTCGATGCGCTGCCAACCGGCGTAATCGGTGAGGTGGTCGAAGCGCGCGAACAGCGCCGCGCTGCCGGGCTTGTCGACCTCGGGCATGTCGGCCAGGTCGGCGGCGATGGCCTCGGCCACCGCCTGGCTGTCGGTCCGGTTCTCGGGGATCGTGCCGCGCGGCCCGCGCCGGAACCATCCGGCGGCGTAGAGTCCGGGCGCCAGGCGCCCCGTGTCGATGTCGCTCGCCGCGGCGACCAGCGCGTCCCGCTCCAGCGTGTCATCGGCGCGGAAGCCGACCGCGCTGATGACCGCGTCGCAGGGAATGTCCAACGTCTCGGTCCCGTCCGCGCGGGCGAAATGTGCCGCGGTGACGTGACCCTCGCCGACAAAGCGCGTGGGCGTCCAGCCGAAACGGAAGGTCACGGTGCAGCGCGGGTCATCGCTGCTTTCCAGCCCGGTGACCGCTTCGAGGCGCGGGTCGTCCTGGCCTTCGCTGAGACCCAAGTCCGCGATCTCGAACTTCAGGCCGGCGATCTTGCCGATCTCCTTGACCATGACCGGGTCGAACTTGGCCAGGTGCGCGGGCGAGCGGCCGACGATGTCGATCGCCTCGATCCCCGCCGCCGCGATGCGGTCGATGTGGGTGTCGCTGAGGTCCGAGCCCTCGAACTCCCCCGCGCCCTTGGCCAGGATACGCAGCACATCCATCGCGACATTGCCCTGCCCGACGATCACCACGCGCTTTCCATGCGTGACCGTATCGTCCGCGTGGTCCGGGTGGTCGTTCCAGCAGCGCGTCAGGGTGCCCGCGCCGATCACGCCGTCCAGGTCCTCGCCCTCGAGCCCCAGCTTGCGGTCCCGCGACAGGCCCGCGGCCAGCACGACCACGTCATAGGCCTCGCGCAGCGCGTCCAGCGTCAGGTCGCCCTCGGCGCCGATCGAGAGGTTGCCGACAAAGCCGACCCCCTGCCGTTCGAACAGCCGCGCGAACTGGCGCGTGACGGCCTTGGTCCCCTGGTGGTCCGCCGCCACGCCATAGCGAACGAGGCCGTAGGGCACGGGCAGCCGGTCGATCATGTCGATCTGCGGCTCATCGCCCTTGCAGAGCTTGAGCAGCGACTGGGCGAGGTAGCAGCCGGAGGGCCCGGCGCCGACGATGGCAATCTTGCGAGTCATGTGCGGCACCTCAATTGAAGACGAAGCCATGGTCAACAGGCATTACCTGTCCGGTCAGCGTGATTGCGGGCACGGTGCACAGGTAAGCGGCAACATCGGCCACTTCGCCGGTGCCCTGCGGCCCAGGCACGGCGCGGCCGGTCTCGTACAGCGTGTGGCGCGCCTCGGGGACATACTCGGTCGAGGGGGTGGTCAGGATGCCCGGCGCGATGGCGGTGACGCCGACCTTGTCGGGGCCAAGCTCGCGCGCGAGGCCCCGGGTCATGGCGATGATCGCGCCTTTCGAGCTGATGTAGCTCATCAGGTTGGGCGCGCCCCAAAGCGCGGTGTCCGAGGCGAGGTTGACGATGCGGCCGGACCCGCTGGCGCGCAGCGCCGGGGCCAGCGCGCGGATCATCAGCCAGGTGCCGCGGACGTTCACGGTCATGACCTTGTCCCAGCTGTCGATCGGGATCTCTTCGAAGCCGATGCCGCCGATCCCCGTGGCAATCGCGCCGTTGTTGATCAGCCCATGGACCGGCCCGCCGACGGCCTTGCCGAAAGCGACGATGCTCTCGGGATCACCCAGGTCGGCGGTGAGCGTTTCCACGGTCGCGCCGGTCTCGGCCAGCTCGGCCTGAACGGCGTTCAGAGCATCCTGGTCGAGGTCGGACAGCACCAGCGACGCGCCTTTCGCGGCACAGGTACGGGCGATGTCGCGGCCAAGGCCGCCCGCGGCCCCGGTGATGACGATGCGGCGTTCGGTCAGATCGGTCATGCTGATACTCCTGCCCAGGGATGCGGCTGGCCGGTCAGGTCGCAATAGATGCCCTTCTGACGCTGCCAGGCCCGAAGCCCTGCCCGGCCTTTCTCGCGCCCCATGCCGGATGCGCCGTCGCCGCCGAAGGGGGTCGAGGCCGAGAATTGCTTGTAGGTGTTGATCCAGACCGTGCCCGCCCGGATCGCACCCGCCACGCGCCAGGCGCGGGGGAAGTCGCGGGTCCAAATGCCGCAGGCCAGGCCGTAATCGTTGTCGTTGCCCATGGCGATCACGTCCTCTTCGCTGTCGAAGGGCAAGACGCAGAGGACGGGGCCGAAGATCTCTTCGCGGCAGGTCTTGGCGTCGTTCGAAAGCCCCGCGATGATCGTCGGCAGGTAATAGGCCCCGGCCGCGCGGGCGGCGTCATCGGGCGCGGTGCCACCGCAAAGGATCACTCCGCCCTCGTCGAACGCGCCGGCCACGTAGGCCGCCACGCTGTCGCGGTGGGCGTGGTTGATCATCGGCGCGACCTGCGTGCCCTTGGCAAAGGGGTCGCCGACCCGCAGCGCCTGGGTCGCCGCGACGAGCTTCGCGACGAAGGCGTCATAGATGCCGCGCTGCACGAACAGCCGCGAGCCGGCGATGCAGCTTTGCCCCGTGCTCGAGAAGATCCCGAAAAGCACGCCGGCCACGGCAACGTCCAGATCGGCGTCGTCGAAGACGATGGTGGGTGACTTGCCGCCCAATTCCAGCGAGATCGGCATCAGCTTGCGCCCGGCCTGTTCGCCCAGCATCCGGCCGGTATCGGTGCCACCGGTAAAGGCGATGCGGCCGATGTCGGGGTGATTGACCAGCAGGTTGCCAACCTCTCGCCCCGATCCCGGCAGGACGGACAGCAGTCCCTTGGGCAGGCCCGCCGCCTCGGCGATGCGGGCCAGTTCCAGCGAGACCAGCGGCGACCAGCTGGAGGGCTTAAGAACGACCGCGTTGCCGGCGGCGAGCGCCGGGGCGACCTTTTGCGCATCGGAGGCAATGGGCGAGTTCCAGGGCGTGATCGCGCCCACGACTCCGATGGGTTCATGTACCGAGGCGGTCAGCGAGGTGCCGCGCCGGGTGGTCAGATCGTCATCGGCCGTTTCGCAGACGGCGGCGAAATAGCGGAAGGTCCCGGCGGCCGAGGCGGCCAGCGCGGCGGTTTCCGCAAGGGTCTTGCCGGTATCGCGCGATTGGATCTGCGAAATCCGGGGGATGGCAACCTCGATCCCGTCGCCGATGCGCGTGAGGATCCTCGCGCGGTCCTGCGGCAGGGCATTGCGCCACGCCGGGTCGGCCTGGGCCGTCTTGGCGGCGGCGATGGCGGTCTCGGCATCGGCGGCCGAGGCGCCGGCCAGCACCATGTTGACCGACCCGTCATGCGAATAGGTCGAGGTGATGGGCGCGCCCTGCCCCTCGCGCCACTCGCCGCCGATGAACAGGCGGCCGTCTGGCAGATCGTGTGACATGTCTTTCATCGTGAGCCTCAGATCGCGACCGGCCCGGCGGCGTTCAGGATCTCGCGCGCAACGGAATAGACGGTCGACAGGGATGTCTTGGGATTGTCCGGCGAGGGCTTGCCTTCGAGCCGGATGGTGAAATCGAGCGCGTCCGAGCGCACGGTGACTTCGTGCACGTTGCCCGGCGCCGCGGGGTCTGCGATCATGCGCACGCGGGTCGCGTCCATGCCCGCGCCCGCCAGCGCGACCGTGGCCGCGACATTGGCGTTCTTGGGATAGGCGGTAGCAGCCTCGCGCGCGGTACCTTCGAAAAAGATCTGCGCCTCGGTGAGCGCGCCGAGGTCCAGCAGCGTTTCGGCCGGGGTGCCCTGCCAGGCGCGCGGGGGCTTGCGCGAGGTATAGGTGACCTCGGTCAGGCCCGATAGCCGTGCGGCGACAAGCGCGTCGATGCCGCCGACCGCGCCGGGGACGAGGTGCAGGCGCGTCTTCCCGGCCTTGGCGGCGTCGCGCAAGGCGTTGTCCAGCGCCGCATCCGCCAGGGCGCCGACCGAGACGATGACGCAGGGGATGCCCGCCTTGAGGCAGGGCAACACGCCGTACATGACGCCTTCGTGGGTTGCCACCTCGACAACGAGGTCGGGCTTGGCGGCGATGAGGGCAGACGCCTCCGTATGGATCGCCGCCGTTACGCCCAGCCGCTTGTCCGGCCCGTGGAACGCCTTGGCCGCGCGGGTTTCGGCCCCCGCACGCGCGAGCACGTCGAGGGCGGAAAGGCGCAAGCCTTCATCGGCAAGCACCCCGAGGAGCGCCTGCGCGATGTTGCCGTATCCAATGAGGCCAAGCCGCATCACTCGGCCTTTCCGGCCGCACCCGCCGGCGGGCCGGCAAAGGCCTGGGCGAAGGGGCCGATGGCGTTCATGTCGACCTCGACCACTACCGGGCCCTCGGTCGCGATGGCCTCGTCCAGCGTCGCGGCGAAGGCGTCCACCGACTTGACCACCTTGTGCGGCATGTCGATGGCATCGCAGAGCTTTGCAAAATCCGGGGTCTTCAGCGCCGAATAGTGCCGCCGCCCGCCGTATTGCGCGTCCTGGATGTTCTCGATCACGCCGTAGGCCTGATCGTTCATCAGCACATAGACCAAAGGCGCCTCTTCCTGCACGGCAGTGATCAGCTCGGCGATGCCCAGCTGCGCGCCGCCGTCGCCGACCAGCGTGATCGCCTTGGGGCCGGGGCTGGCCAGCGCCGCGCCGATGCCCATGGCGATCCCCTGCCCGATGCCGCCCCCAAGCGCATGTACGCCCAGGCGCGGCCCGGCGAACTGCACGTAGCGGTTGCCGAAGGTGGAGTTCGAGATGGTCACGTCGCGCACCCAGGGGTGGCCGCCCTGCGAGACCTTTTCCAGCAGCACGTCGGCGACCACCTGGTACGGCCCGAGTCGCTGACGCATCGCGCCCTCGGCCAGCGCGCGGGCGGTCGAGATCTCGTGCGGCAGGTTCGGGTCGGTGTCGAGCTTGGCCGGCAGCCGGTCCAGCAGGCGGCGCAGCGTGTCGGCCGCGTCGCCGTGAATGAACAGCTCGACCGGGTAGTTGCGACCGCCCTGGCTCGCCTCGGCGTCGATCTGCGCCAGCGGCGGCAGCGGCAGCAGGTTGTCCTTGGTCTCGTTCCCGCGCAGCCGCGAGCCGACGACCAGCATCAGGTCGCAGGTGGCGTAAAGCTGCTCGGCCTGCGGGGTCATGTTGAAGGCGCCCAGCGTGGCCGGGTTGTCCTCGGCCACGACCGCGCGGCCGTTGGTCGAGGTGACGGCGCCGAAGCCGCGCGCGACCAGCTCGGTCGCCTCGGGCCCTGCGGCGCGGGCACCACCGCCCAGCCAGATCAGCGGGCGTTTCGCGGCCAGCACCCGGGCGGCCAGCGCGTCGATGGCGGCGTCGGGCGCGATGGGGCGCGTGACGGTGATCTCTCCGATGGATGCCCCGCCCGAGACTTCGCTGCGTTGCAGGTCCACCGGGATCTCCAGGCTCACCGGGCCGGAGGGCGCCGAGAGCGCGGCCGAGGCGGCAGCCTGCAGCACGCCCATCGCGGCGTGCGCGTCCCAGATGCGGAACACCTGCTTGGACATGCCCTGCAACATCTGCGGCTGTTTCGGCACGTCATGGATCGGCGCGCGGTCACGGTCGGCGAATTTCAGGTCGACCTGCGACGTGATGTGCAGCAGCGGCGTGCCGGCGGTCAGCGCCTCGACCTGGCCGCCGGCGGCATTGCCCGCCGCCGTGCCGGTCGAGGTCATGACGACCCCCAGCTTGCCGGTGACACGCGCCCAGGCATCGGCCATGTTCATCGCGCCCGCCTCGCCCCGCGCAGGCACGAACCGGATGCGCCCCTGCTCGGCGATGGCGTCGAGAATGGGCATGTTGTGGATGGAAATCACACCGAAGACCGTCGTCACGCCCATGTCGGCGAGCGCGCGCGCGATCTGGTCGCCCACGTGCTGCGGACGGACCGGATCGACTTCGGTGGGTTCAAATGAATCGGGAAACGCCGCCAGAGATTTCAACTTGAGCTCCTGTCATGTAAGAGGATGCGGGCGCGGCGAGGAAGGTCAGCACGCGGGCTGCCTCTGCCGGATCGCCGAGGCGTCCAAGGGGGATGTTCTTTTTCGCGGCCAGATCGGCGTACCAATCGGCGCGGCTTTGGGTCTTGTCCCTGCGCGCCTCGAAGCGGCGCTGCCATTGGTTCGAGTCGATGAGCCCCACGAGGATGGAGTTCACGCGGATCTCCGGCGCGAGTTCCCGCGCCAGCGATTTCAAGAGGTTCTGCACCCCGGCCCGGGCCGAAGAGGTGCAGACCATGTGCGGTTCGGGCTGAAGCGCCAACAGCGAGTTGGTGGCAACGATGGCGCCCTGCCCCGAGGCTTTCAGCTGCGGGATGAAGGCGCGGATCGGGCGGATCTGGCTGAAGTATTTCAGCTCCAGCTCCTCGCGCCAGGCGTCGTCCGTGGTCTCGGCAAAGGTGCTGACGCGGCCTTGCCCTGCGTTGTTGACCAGCGCCGAGGCGCCGCCGAACTCCGCCACCGCTGCGGCGAAGGCGGTCATGTCGTCCTCGACCAGCACGTTGACCGGCTGGGCAAGGACGCGGTCCTCACCGTATTCGGACGCCAGATCGGCGCGCACGGCCTCCAGCCGCTCGGCGCCACGGGCGCAGATCGCGACCCGCGCGCCCTCAGTCAGCAGCTGTTTCGCGGTGGCAAGGCCGATGCCGGACGAGCCGCCCGTCACCACCACCACCTTGTCTGTCAGTCCAAGATCCATGACTTATTCCGCCGCGTCCTTGGAGGCGTTCGACGGCGGGAAGCCCGGGTCTGGCCGCCCCATCATCACCGCGCGCTGCGCCGGCGTCGGCGGGCCGGCGGTCATCCACTGGTCCATCTTTTCGGGCACGTCGCGCGGCCAGACCTGCGCCTCGTGCGTCGCCTCGTCGATCTGCTGCACCTCGGAGGTGAACTCAATCACGAAACCCGAGGGCGAGACGAAATAGGCAAACGGGTTGTCGCCCGGCCCGTGACGGCCCGGCCCCCAGCTGGGCACCTGGCCCTTCTGGCGCATACGGCCGATGCCGCGCATGAAATCGTCGATGCTCGCCATCTCGAAGGCGACGTGGTTGACGCTGGCATAGGGCGCGCGGACCAGCGCGATGCAGTGGTGATCCACCGTCTCCATGTCCGAGGCCGAGCGGAGGAAGACCATCTGGTCGGCCGAATAATCCGAGACCCGAAAGCCCAGAACATCGCGATACCAGGACTCGACACCCTCCATGTCGGGGGTGTTGATGACGCAATGGGTGATCTTGCGCGGATAGGCGAACTCGGGCTCGGACGGTTTCATCTCGAGCTCGGTGGTGAAACGCAGCCGGCGGAAATCGGGGTCGAGCATCTCGAACCCGTAGCCGCCGATGAGGTCGTCGAAGACCGCCGGCGCGCAAAGCACATGGGCACCCGCCGCCAGCACCTGCGCATGCAGCGCATCCATGCTGGCGCGGTCGGGCATGCCGAAATGGATGTAGTCCAGCCCGTAGGTGTCGCCGTCCTTGAGGCCGTAGACAAAGGGCTCGGCCCCGGTCGCGGCGAGGTAGACGATGCCGTCGCCTTCCTTGGCGATCTTCAGGCCCCAGTCGTTGACGTAGAACATCTTGGTGGCGGTCATGTTCGGCGCGCGCATGACGACGCTGCGCAGATGACCGACCCGTGCTGTCGGAGTGTTCATTGGACGGATTCCTTCTTGCGGGGGGCCGTGGGCTCGGGGCTGGCCCGAAGCGCGGCCGCAAACTCTGCGGGGGTTTCCACGTGGCAGGCGTGTCCGCTGCCCGGGATCTCGTGAATCTCTGTGCCAAGGGCCGCGGCGGCCGCCTCGGATTGGGCGCGCGGGGTGATGATGTCGCCGGTGCCCCAGATGACCATGGCAGGCGCGGTGACGCGCGAAAGGCTGTCGACCAGCCGGCCAGAGGCGAGCATCTTCACCGCCTGCCCGTAGCCCGGCATCGTCACCTGCGCCATGGCGTCCACCACGCGGGCCTTCGCCTCGGGGCGCCCCTCGGGGTCGGCCAGCAGGCGTGGGCCGCGATCCTCGGCCACCGCGCGGGCGCCCTTGAGGTCAATCGCCGCGATGCGGGCGGCGGCGGCCTCCGACAGGTCGCCCGGCACCTTGCCGTGGCCACAGGCCGAGGCGGCGAGGATCAGCGTATCGACCCGCTCGGGCGCGTCAGCAGCAAAGCGCGCCGCCATCAGCGTGCCCAGCGAATGGCCCAGCAGCGTCACCGCCCCCAGCCCCAGCACATCAAGGAAGCGCCCCAGCGCGGCGGCATAATCGGCCTCGGTCGGCCATTCGGCGGTCAGCGCTTCCGAGCCGCCATAACCCGGCGCGTTCCAGGCGATCACGTCCCAACCGGCCGGCAGGTGATCCAGCATCGGCCGGAACGACCCGGCGTTCGAGCCGATGCCATGCAGGCAGACCAGAACCCGGCCCGGCCCCGGGCGACGCCAAAAGGCGATCCCGGCGGCGCGGTCTTCGGTCAGGGGGGCGGCGGCGGGCATCGCTTAGTGCTCCTCGCGGACGAGGTAGTGCAGCACGCGCTTTTCGACGGCGGCGACGGCGAAATAGAGCGCGACGCCGATGACGGTCAGCAGGATGATCGCGTCGAACACCATGGCCGTGTTGGCCTGGCCCTCGCCATAGGTGATGAGGAAGCCGAGCCCGGTGTTGCCGCCGACCAGCTCGCCCACCGTGACACCAATCACGGCCAGCGTGGCGCCGATGCGCAGACCGGCAAAGAGGTTCGGCAGCGAGGACGGCACCTCGATCTTGCGGAAGATCGTCCAGCGGTTCATCGAGTAGACGCGGGCCAGGTTCACGAGGTCACGGTCCACCGTCTTCATGCTTTGAAGCACGTTCACGAGGATCGGGAAGAACACGATCAGCACGGTCACCAGCAGCTTGGGGATCGAATTGTAGCCGAACCACATGATGAAGAGCGGCGCAAAGGCGACCTTGGGCGCGATCTGCAGCGCAAGGATGTAGGGCGAGAGCACCCGCTCCATCAGGCGCGACATGCCCAGCAGATAGCCACAGGCCGCGCCCAGCAGGCCGCCCAGGACAAAGCCCAGCAGCGCCGAGGTCAGCGTCGACATGAAGTGGCGCAGCAGGTCCTCGCGCGCGGCAAGGCGGCCGAATTCGGCCATGCAATCCGAGAAGGTCGGGATGATGTAGCGGGGCAGCCCGAGCGCGGGCGGCAGGAATTCCCAGATGGCGATGACGATGACGCCAAGGCCGATGATGGCGGCAATCTCGGTCTGGTTGCCGCCAAGGGTGTTACGCAGGCCAAGGAAGGTCGTCGCCTGCCGGCCCGGGCCGCTGCCGGACCCTTTCGGGTCCGGTGCGAGTTTCGTTTGCGTGTCTGCCATGGCCATTATTCCGCACCCACGAAGGCGTTGGTGTAGACGTCATCCAGCGGCAGCTTTTCGCTGATGATGCCGGCCTCGGCGTAGAAATCCATCACGGTCTGCACGCGGTCGGCCTCGAAGGCGCCCATGGTCTGGCCCTCGTCGGTGGCATAGACCAGCTCGGTGTAACGGCGCATGCGGTCTTCGAGCATGGCGGCCTTGCCCTCGAACTGCGGCAGGAAGCCTTCCAGCAGCTCGGCCGAACCGGCCGGGTCGGTCATCACGTCTTCCATTCCGCGCAGGGTGGCGGTGACAAAGCCCTTGACCACCTCGGGGCGGGTTTCGATCATCTTGTCCGAGGCGAGGATGGCCTGCGCCATGGCCGGAAACAGGTCATTGATAGGGATGATCTTGATCGGCACGCCCGCATCCTCGATCGAGGCGGCCCAGTCCGGCGTGCCGGCGATGGCGTCAAGATCGCCCGAGATCATCAGCTGCACCATTCCGGCCGGGCCGACGGCGCGCACATCGACGTCATCGCGCGTCAGGCCGGCCGAGGAGAGCGCGGCAAGCAGGTTGTAGAAGGTGGTGTCCTGGAAGGCGAGCACGCCGACCGGGTGCCCCTTGAGGCCCGCGATATCCGCCGCCCCGCTGTCCTCGCGGATGACGATCTGCACCAGTGCCTTGCCGCCCAGCAGGGCCACGGCCTTCACCGGCAGCCCGTTCGGGCGCACGATGATCGAGGTGTCGCCGATGCCGCCGCCAAGGTCCGCATTGCCGACCGCGACCTGCTTGGCCACGTCCGCGCCGCCCTTGCCGACAGCCCAGCTGACGTCGAGCCCTTCTTCTTCGTAGTAGCCCTTTGCGCGGGCCACCTGGAACGGGGTGAAGGCCGGCAGGAAGTCGGGCGCCGGGAAGAGGTAGCTGACCTTTTCCAGCTCAGCCGCCCATGCGGCCGGTACCGTCGCAAGAGCCGTGGCCGTGGCCAGAGCGGCCGCTTTGAGAAATCCGAAAGTCATCTTTTTGCTCCTTGTTGGCCGGCCCCCCTGTCGGGCCGGATTTGGTGAACCGGGTTCAGCGCGCAGCTGCCCCAGCGTTTCCGCGGCTCAGGCCGCTTGATCCTCGAGATGAAGAAGATCGAACAAGCGTTTGACGTAATTGCCGCATTTCGATTCCATCGAACGCGCAAGCGGGTCGGTCCGGTTGCCCAGCTCGATCGGGAATTCATCGACCACCGTGCCCGGCCGGCCCGACATGCAGACCACGCGGTCGGACATGATGACGGCCTCGTTCAGGTCGTGGGTGATCAGAACGCAGGTCACGCCGGCCTCGGCGATGGTACGGGCGAAGTGGCGTTGCAGCACCAGCTTGGTCTGCGCGTCGAGCGCCGAGAACGGCTCGTCCAGCAGGATGATGTCGGGCTCGATCACCAGCGTCCGGGCCAGCGCCGCGCGCTGCCGCATACCGCCCGACAGCTGGTGCGGGTACTTGTCGGCGAACTCGGCCAGCTTCATCCTTTCCAGCTCGAGCATGGCGCGCTCGCGCCGCTCGGCCTTGGAGATCTTCTTTTCCTCCAGCCCGAACTCGACGTTCTTGACGATGGACCGCCAGGGCAGCAGCAGGTCTTTTTGCAGCATGAAGCCGACTTCGGGCCGGGTGCCCACGACCTTCTCGCCGTCGATCAGCACCTCGCCTTCGGTCGGCGCATAGAGCCCCGACACCATGTTGAGGATCGTCGACTTGCCACAGCCCGAGGGCCCGACGACCGACACCAGTTCCCCGGCGGCGACGGAAAAGCTCATATCTTCGACCGCGCGCACCTGGTGGCCGGTCTTGCGGTCGGTAAAGACCTTGGTGATCCCTTTGAGTTCCAGGCTGGATGTCATGTCGCGTTCCCTGTTGTCCGTTGCGTCCTCAGCTCCACAGGTAGCCGTAGAGCGTGAGCTGCGAGGTGAGGCGGGTCAGCCCCGTCCCCTCGCCCATGCGGACATCGCGCAGCCATGTCCGTCCGTGAATTTCCATGCCGGTGGCGTTAAGCCGCGAGGCAAAGCGCGCGCCCTGCGCCCACAGCCCGCCCCAGGCATCCGTGCCCTCCATCGACACCGGCGCGGCAAAGCGCGTGCCGGGGATCGACAGGCTGCCAAGCACCTGCATCGCATCAAGAAAAGCGGTGCCCTGCACCTCGGCCCCGTCCAGCACCAGCGCGCCCCAGAACTCGGCCTTGCTGAGGCTCAGCTCCCCGGCGATCACCGACCCGTCGAGCCGCAAATCGTTGCCGAACCGCGCGCCCTCGCCCGAGAGCTTGGCCTCGAACCGGCAGTCGCGCAGCCACGACAGGCCCCGGGTGGTCGCGCCGTCCAGCAGCACCGGCCCTTCGAACAGGCTGCCCGAAAGGTCAAAGCCGCAGAGCTCGCGCCCGCGCAGGTCCAGCGCGCCGGTGACGCGCCGGTCCCGCAGGTCCACGGCCTCCTTGGGGGTGAAGGGCACGGTCAGCGCCCCCACCACCTCGGCGGCCGGGATCGGGGTGAGCGGCGCGTCCTTCATCACGCGCTCTGGCTCTTGGCCGCCTCGGCCGCGTCGAGCGCCTTGAAGTGCTCTTTCGCGCGGCGCACCATCATCTGCCGCAGCCGGCTGACGCCGATGTCGTGCTGGTAGAGCATCTCGCGGCGGCGGGCGTCTTCGGGGATCGATTCCAGCATCTCGCGGTCCTGTTCCAGCACGAACCAGTGCCGGTCTTCGAGGAAGGCGCGATAGAGGAACCGCCAGCTTTCCGCGGCCAACCCCTGCACCTGGCGGCAACGCCAGAAGAAGGAGTGATGCGTGTGCTCGTCGATCGCCACGGCGAACCCGATGATGCGGAACGGGCCGCCCGGGCCGGCACCATCGGGGTACGGGATGTCGAGGCGGAAGAACATCGTGGCCTCGTCCATCACCACCTCGGTGCTGTCCAGGTTGACGCCCTTCTGGCCCACCCGCTCGATCACGAAGCCGTCCTTGGTCCGGTCGAGGTTCATGGTGTCCTGCTTGGACCCGTAGGCCAGCGTGAAGCTGTCATTGTGCAGGTAGCTGGCGTGCATCGGGTCGGCCGCGTTGTCGAGCGACAGGCGGTACGAGCAATCCCAGTGCACCATGCAGGGGAAGACCTGCCATTCGCCGTTGGTGAATTCCACGGGCGGCACAAAGGCGGGCGCCTCGGGCCGGTCGGCCGAGGGCAGGTAGATGAAGATCGCGCCGCCGGCTTCCTCGCAGGCGTAGTGGGTCAGCGCCTTGCGGCCTTCCAGCGCGCAATCGGGCATGGCGGGCACGCGGGCCACGACGCCCTCGCCGTCCACGGACACACCGTGGTAGCGGCAGGCGATGTTGCCGTCCTGCACGACGCCAAGGCTCAGCTTGGCGCCGCGGTGGGGGCAGAAATCCTCGACGCAGCGGACCTTGCCCTTGCCGTCGCGCCACATGACCAGTTGTTCACCGGCGATCTTGCGCGCCAGCGGCTTGCCGGTCTTGACCTGCACCGAGGTCGCCACCGGCACCCAGAAGCCGCGCAGCCCGCGGCTGATGTAATCGTCGACCCGGTCGCGGCCTTTTTCCTGCACTTGCATCGTCTCTCTCCTGTCTCAGGCGCCGATGCCATGTTCGGCATGGGCCGCGTCATGGGAGGCGTTGATCGCTTTCAGCTCGGCCTCGAACACCTCGAGCGTCCAGGCCCCGGTCTCGCCCGAGGGGCGCGCGTCGCCGCGTTCGTTCAGCTTGTCGACGACCTTGGCGAAGTCATGAAGGCCGGTCTCGTAGATCCGCTCGAGCGCGTTGGCGAAGGCCAGTTCGGCCTCGGTCAACGGACGGCCGCGGGACTGATTTTTCAGGGCTGGATCCTGCATCGTGCTGTCTCCCCTGGCTGGGTGCTGGTGTTTGCGTTTGTTCATTTATGAACGTGTTGTTCTTATTTGCAAGCATGCCGATTCGGGCTATGCTGATCAAGAACTTTCGCAACGAGACCCAGAAACAGGAGGTGGAAAGAATGAGCGAAACGATCATGCTCACGGTCTTTCTCAAGCACGACCAGTCCCAGAATCTCGAGCAGATTCAATCGCATCTGTCCGAACAGGATTGGTGGACCGGCTTTCCGCCGAAGGGTGCTGAAATTCTTAGCTGGAATGTGGTCATGGGGATCGGCCAGGTCGTCACCCTGCGCATGCCGCCCGAGATTCTGCCGAAAGTGAACGTGGAACTGGAACGCCGCGCCTGGGGCGTGTTCGAGACCGAGTTCTTCCCGACCTACGATTTCATCCCCGTGCGCGAGCGTCTCGCGCGCGAAGATGCGGAGCGCAAATCCAATGGGTGAGCTGCGCGAAGTGACCGCCCCCGGCATCCCGGCCGCCGTGCCGGGCCTGTTCTCGAACGCCGTGGTCTGCGACGGGGTCGTCTATGTCTCGGGCCAGCATGCGGGCGGGTCCGAGGGTCTTGCGGAGATGACCATGTACGACCAGGCGCGCGAGGCGCTGCGCCGCGTCCAGGCGCTGGTCGAGGCGGCGGGCAGCGACATCACCCGCGTGACCAAGATCACCGTCCTTGTCATCGACATGTCGCAACGGGCCGAGGTGACGCGCGCCCGCAAGGAGGTTTTCACCGGCCCCCTGCCCGCCGCGACCATGGCCGAGGTTAGCGGTTTCGTGGACCCGGCCCTCATGGTTGAAATTGAGGCAATTGCGCATCTATGAGGCGCCCACGCCAAGGACCGGTGCAAAGCGGCTTGGTGCCGCTTTCGCCCCTTACTAGAAGGAAGGCATAACGAGATGAGCCCGGATAGCGCGCACACCATGCCCGAGGATTTGGACGACAAGCCCGCGAGCAAGACCTATGACGTGCCGCCCGTGACCCGGGCGCTGGCGCTCTTGCGTTACATCGCGGCCGGGAACCGTTGCCGGAACTTGTCCAAGGCGTCCAAGGCGGTCGAGATCAATCGCACCACCCTTTTACGGCTGCTCCACACCCTCGAACGCGAAGAGATGATCGAGAAGGCGCCCGAGGGCGAAGGCTACGTGCTGGGCTTCGGCGTGCTGGAACTCGCCTCGAGCCTGCTGGGTAGTCGCGACATCGTGCGCGCCGCGCGCCCCGTGTTGCAGCGGCTGGCGGACGAGACGGGGCTGTCGTCGCATCTTGGGGTCCTGTCTGGCACCGACGTGATCGTGCTGGTGCGCGAGACCCCACAGGCGCAGCTGATCTCCAACATTCGCGAGGGCAGCCGCCTGCCCGCCTATGCCACGGTCATGGGCCGGATGATCCTGGCACATATGCCCCCCGACGCGGTGCGCGCGCTGCTCGCCGGATACGATTTCGCCGCGATCACCGACCAGACGCCGACCACCATCGACAGCCTGCAAACGCAGCTGGCCAAGGACCGCGCGGCCGGGATCGCCTGGTCAGTCGCGTTTTTCGAGGAAGGGATCGGGTCCTGTTCCTGCGTCGTGCTGGACCAGACCGACCTGCCGGTGGCGGCGATCAGCCTCTCGGGACCCCAGGCCTATTTCGAGGAAGGCTCGGACAGCCGCCAGAAGATCGCCGATGGCGTCTGCGAAGCCGCGCGGCGGCTTTCGGCGATGATGGGGCATTTCCCGAAATAGTCAGGCTTTGCCGTCATGGCCCATGAGCCGCGAGATCCGACGCGCCGTCTCGATCAGGTCGGCCCGCAGGGCGCCGCGCAGCTCGGCCTCCGCCTCGGCCGTCTGCGGCGCGGTGATGTTGATGGCGGCCACCACGGCGCCGGTCATGTCGCGAACGGGGGCCGCGGCCGAGACGATGCCGGCCTCGAAATCGCCCGCGTGGATGATCGCCTCGGCCTTGGCATCCAGCCTGGCCTGCTTGACCAACGCGGGCAGCGTCGGCCCCTTGCCCCGCGTCTCGCCGCGCAAGCGGTCGATGATCTCGCCCTCCGACAGCCCCGCCAACAGCACCCGCCCCAACGTCGTGCCTTTCGCGGGCAAGCGGCTGCCCACCTGCACGATCGATGTCGTGGCCGACCGCGCCGGCGCCCGCAGCACATAGAGAACCGAGGCGCCGTCAAGCACGCCCAGATGCGCCGACCAGCCGGAACGGTCGCGCAAGCGCTCGAGCTCGGGCTGCGCGATCTCGACGATCTCGCGGGTGGCGACATAGCCATAGGTCAGCCGCAGCACCCCCGGCCCCAGCGCGTAGCTTTGTGCCCGGTCGTCATGCAACAGGCAGCCGGTCTCGGCCAGCGTGTAGACGGTGCGAAACGCGGCCGAGCGGGTGATTCCCAGCGCCTCGGCAATCTCTTTCAGCGACCAGGACGGCCGGTCGGGGGTGAACAATTTCAACACGTTGAGCCCGCGCAAGAGGCCCGGAACCAGGTAGCGATCCTCGCTTGCGGCGGGGCTGTCGACGGTCTCGGACATCGGGCTTCCTGCTTTGCCAGTAAAACGCCGCGTTCTCTGCAAAACGCATTTGCCGTAGGTTTAGACCCAAGCAAGACATGAGTTCAACCGCGAAAGGACGACGCCATGACCATCCAGGAACAGGACTTCCCCACGCTGGCCGACGCGCTGGCCGCCCATACCGGGCGCTTTACCGACAAGCAGTTCGACTGGAACGCCTTCCCGTCGAACGCCGGTTTCGATGAGCTGGCGCGCGCCCAGATGCGTTATATCGGCGCCGGCGGCTCGCCCAAGGTGGGCGACACCCAGACCCTCAAGCCCGACCATTTCACCCTGTCGTTGATCTACAAGGAAACCGGGAAATACGCCGCCTGCCACAGCCACGAGATCGAGGAAAGCTTCTTGATCATTGACGGCGCGCTGATCGTCGGCTGGGAACGCGACGGCGAAGTGGTCGAGGTGAACCTTGGCCCCAAGGACATGATCCTGAACGCGCGCGAGATCGGCCATGGCTTCCGCGTCGATGGCCCCGAGCCGGTCGTCATGTCGATCAGCGTGGACGTGGGCAAGCCCCTGCCGCCGGTCTACCATTACCACCCCAAGGATTGCGCGCCGGAATTGGCCCGCACCTTCGGTGCCCAGCCGGGCAAGACCCTGCCCTTCGACCGCAAGGGCAGCCATCCGCTGCAGCAGCTGATGTCCAAGTACGTCGTGCGCCATTCCGAGCTTGAGACGATCTGGGATGACGCCGGATTTACCCGCAAGATCTACTGCGGCCCGGGCGGGGTCGAGACCGACACCTGCCGCAAGGAGATGTTGGGCGTGCCGTCCCGCGTGGGCGTGAAACCCTTCGTGCGCGACGTGGAAGATGCCTTCCTCGTGCTCGAAGGTTCGCTGATCGTCGGCTGGGAAGAGGACGGCGAAACGGTCGAGACCGAGCTGGGACCGCGCGACCTGGTGAAAACCCCCGCCGGGCGCAAGCACTGGTTCCGCAACAACGGCGCGCAGGCCGCGACCGTCTGGTACCTGGTCGGCTCGGCCGAGCCGGAAACCGTCACGTTCGAGGCCGCCTGATCGGCCCCGCCCGCCCCTCTTGCGGGGCGGGTCATCACGCAAGACCGGCCCCTCGGGGCGGGCCACCACAGGGGAGACACACATGCCCAATCTACGCATCGCGATCTGCGGCGGCGGCATCGGCGGCATGGTGGCCGCCATCGCGCTGGCCCGCGCCGGCCATGACGTTCAGGTCTTTGAACAGGCCCGCGCCATGGCCCGGGTCGGGGCCGACATCAACCTCACGCCGAACGCCGTTCACGCGCTGGACGGGTTGGGGCTGGGCCTGGGCGAGACGCTGCGCGACGGCGCCGCGCGGCCCACGCACCGGATAAGCCGGGACGGCATCACGGGCGAGGAAACCTCGCGCCTGCCGATGAGCGCGGCGGCCGAGGAGAAATACGGCGCGCCGCAGCTGACCTTGCACCGGGGCGACCTGCTGGCCGCCCTGGCCGAGCGGGTGCCGCATGACCGCCACCACCTGGGCCGCGGCATCGCCGGGGTCGAGGTGGAGGATCACGGGGCGACCGTTCTGTTCGCTGACGGCACGTGCGACAGCTTCGACCTGGTGATCGGCGCCGACGGCATCCACAGCCGCGTGCGCGAATCCCTCTGGGGGCCGGATGCGCCCGAGTTCACCGGCCTCGTGTCTTACCGCGCCGTGATCCCGCGCGCGCAGGCCGGGGACGCGAAAGACCTCGACGCCTTCACCAAGTGGTGGGGCGACACCTCCGACCGGCAGATCGTCGTCTTCCCGCTGACCCGGGGCGAGGAAGTCTTCATCTTTGCCACCACCCCGCAGGAGGGCTGGACCGAGGAAGGCTGGACCCTGCCCGGCGACCCGGACGAGCTGCGCGCGGCCTATGCCGATTTCCACCCCGAGGTGCGCGCCCTGCTGGAGTGCGTGACCGAGGTCACCCGCAGCGCCCTGCACGTGCGCGCGCCGATGCCGACCTGGTCGCGTGGCCATGCCACGATCCTGGGCGACGCGGCGCATCCCATGGTGCCCTTCATGGCCCAGGGCGCCTGCATGGCGATCGAGGATGCGGTGGTGCTGGCGCGCTGCCTCGAGGGCGTCGGCCCCGCGGGCGTGACCGAGGCACTCGCCACCTACGAGGCCGAACGCACGCCGCGCACCGCCGAGGTGCAACGCAATTCGCTGGCCAATGAATGGCTCAAGGGCCCCGGCAATGCCGACTGGGTCTATGGCTACGACGCCTGGTCGCGCCCGCTGGGCCAGGCCGAACCCGTCGCCGGCTGACACCCCTCTCCCCGTTGGCTGGCTGCACCGCCGCGACCCTTTTCCGGGCGCGGCGGTCGCCATTTCCGCATCCGGCACCGTATCGATCCGGCACGGGGAACGCTGCTGAACACCCAGTCCTTAAAATATTCAAATAACTTGATGTAAATCAATGAGACGACCCGCCCGCTGGATATTGTGACCCTGCCGATAGCGAACTGGAGGGGGTTTGAAACCGGTGGACGGATGCCGATCCGCCCCCAGGTTTCCCAGCGACATTATCGGGTTGCGCGCTTGACACGCTGAACATGATTGCATCGCGGCCGACCCCTTCGGGCCGGCAGAATGGGTGACGGGCCGTCCGCTGTCGCGGGGCCCCGACGCGATGCGATCTGGCGGCGGGCCGGGCGGCGTGACGCGCAGACCGTTCCTGACGGAACGCCACATATAAGAGAGACGCAATGGCAACGCCTATCAATATCGAAAACGTCCAGGACTGGGATGAACCGCTTCTGACCGATCCGCTGTTCACCTCGTCGCATGTCTTCAGCACGGCCGACATCACCGTCACCTTCGGCGGCATGACCATCGGCAACGCGGCCAATCCGCTGTCGGTCTTCGACACCACCGGCGCTTCGGGCACCAAGATCGCGGACGGCGTCACGCTGTACCCGATCGACAGCGAATTCGGCTATTACGTTGAGGATTTCACCGATGCCTCGGTCAAGGTGCTGGACGGCGACTATGCCGAAGGCTGGGCGGGCGATCTGATGATCGCGGGTGTGCAGGCGGGCCTTGTCCTGTCGGATTCGCCCACCGACACCTTCAAGACCCCAGCCCTGCTGGGCACCTGGCTGGCGGGCCTCGGCGGGAACACCGTCAAGGCCTCGACCGAGCATTACGTGGTCATGCAGAACGTGCTGTCGGACCAGCGCTACCCGGGCGACCCGGACGCGCTTTACCCACTCGACAACGATCTTTTCGTGATCGGCGGCGATTATGACGGCATGGCCATGGTCGATGCCATCGCGCTGGCCGGTGACGCCAATGGCGACGGCGTGGCCGACATCAAGGACGTCCTGGCCCCGAACGAGACCGAGATCAGCCACAACATCGCGGCCAGCACCGATTATTCGGTCACCGTCAAGGACGACGGCAAGCTGCTCTATCGCTGGGGCAACACGATCAAGAAGCCGAACGACCTGCGGATGGAGGCGACGCTTGACCTGCCGGACGAATGGGACGACCGGGACGAAGGCACCGGCGTGCGCAAGCTGTTCCAGGTCACCGCGTCGGAACTGGTGGTGCATCACTCGATCACCAACAACCCCAACGACCAGGTCCGCCCCGAGGATTTCGAGAACGAAGCCGCCATCGGCACCCTGCCGACCTACGAGATCATCAGCGACTATTCCGACCCGGCCGAACCCGAGAAGGGCACGCGCGAGGTCTGGGTGACCACGGATGACTACTATTCCGGCGACGGCACACTCTATCCGGCGGGCACGATCCTCAAGGATGCCTGGATGGCCGACCAATGGGCCGCCGGGGACCTCGCGGCCATCGGCGCCGGCGACGGCGCGGCCGGGTTCACCAACGCCTGGTACACAACCATGGACCGCGAACCGTTCGAGCCTGTGCTGAACGAGGATGGCACCGCCTACGAAGGCTCCGGCCCGCGCTGGCGTCTGCAATCGGACAAGTACGGCCAGGATCTGCCCTCGGTGGTGATCCCCGCCGATCCGAGCCTGCCGCCGCCTCCGACCCAGGACGAGGTCAAGTACGACGTCGGGTCCGAGACGCAGACGGTGCTCAACATGCTCGACTGGGGCGCGCCCGCCGTGCCGCTGTCGATCAGCGCCGGATGGCAGGACAAGCCGGGCGAAGTGTCGATCAACGGCATGAACTACAGCTCGGGCTTCGACATGGCCGTTTACATCAAGGGCGACATCAAGCCGGCGACGATCTACAGCGCCGAGCTGCTGGTGGATTACGAGGAAATCGCCCTGCACGACGCCGGTGACACCATCATGGGCACCGCCGGGGACGATTACCTGGTGGGTCTCGGGTCCAACACCTTCACGGGCGGCAGCGGGTCCGATCTGATGGTGCTGACCTACGGCTCCTCGGTGTCCGGCGTGCTGACGGCCAGCACGATCACCGACTTCACCCTGGGCGAGGATGCCATCGGCCTCATCAACCTCGGCGTCACGGACACGAACTTCGACTTCCGCATCAGCCAGATGGTGGTGGGCGGCGACCTGCAGATCTGGCTCGACGCGGACGGCGTTCACCTGGCCGAAACGCCCGAACTGATCGCCACGCTCACCGGCATCACGACCGAGCTGGAACTGGGCGAGGACTTCCTGCTGGCCAACCCCGGCGCGGGCGAGAATCCGTCGGTCACCCCCGTGGTCGGCACGGCGGATGCGGACACGCTGATCGGTACCGAGGGAGACGACCTGATCCAGGCCTTCGCGGGTGACGACCTTGTCACGGCGCTGGGCGGCGACGACACGGTCATGGCCGGCGCGGGCGCCGACACGGTCGATGCAGGCACCGGCGATGACGTGGTCTTTGGCGGGCTTGGCGCGGATGACATCGTGCTGAACAGCGGCAACGACGTGTTCTACGACACGGCCGAGTTCGGCGTTGAAGGGTCGGACACCGTGACCGGCGGCGCCGGCGATGACGAGATCTACGGCGGCGGCGGGGCTGACCTGTTCCTTGGCGGTCTTGGCAACGACTTCATCCAGGGCGGCAAGGGCGACGACACGATCTATGCCGGCGACGGGGTGGACGAGATCTATGCCAACGACGGCAACGACATGGTCACCGGCGGGCTCGGGTCGGACTATGCCATCCTCGGGATCGGTTTCGACACCTGGATCGACAGCGATGACGCGACGGGCGACGACACCGTCTTTGGCGGCGGCGGGGCGGACACGATCGGCTCGCTTGCGGGCGACGACGTGCTGACCGGCGGCGTGGGCGCGGACAGCTTCGTCTTTGGCGCGGCCATGGGCGACGTCACGATCACCGACTTCGTGCTGGCCGAGGATGCGCTGACCTTCGACGCCGCGCTCTGGGCCGGCGCTCTGGACCAGGCCACGCTCGACGCGCGCAGCGCGGTGGTCGATGGGGCGCTGGTGCTGACGCTCGACACCGGGGCCACGCTGACCTTCGACTCGCTGGCCGTGAACACGGGCCTGCTGGACGACATCCTCGTCGCCTGAGCGACCGCGAAAACCAAGGAAAGGCCCCGCTTTGGCGGGGCCTTTTCCTGTCACGCGGCCCGGGCGACCATCCAGCGGTTCAGCCGCATCAGCCCCCAGGCCAGCGGGATCGCAGTCAGACCGGCGATGACATAGGCCAGCGGCTTGTCCCAGAAGCTTTCGAACAACTGGGTATAGGCGTGGATCGCGCCAAAGGTCATCGCGGCGTTGAAAAGACCCCGCTGGTGGCGATGCGCGGCCCAGGCGACCATGGCGACAAGCGCCAGCGCCCAAAGCACGGAATAGACCCCTTCGGAAATCGTCAGCGCCTGCGCGCGGAACGCCTCCTGTGCGGCCGAATAGGCGTCCCAATCATTGTAATCGGCATAGCGGCCGGGGCCCCAGATCGTCTCTCCCACCACGTCGCCCCAGAGCGAGCCGACCAGCGCGCACAGGTTCGCAACGACGAACCCGAGCAGCGCCAGGATCCCGGCATGGCGCGCGATCCGGTCGTCTGCACGGGTGGATACCCAAAGGCAGCCGGCAATCAGCGCCGCCATCTGCAGGATCGACAGCGTCGGCTCGGGCGAGACGAAGACATAGGCGGCGTGCATGTAGAACGTGCCCGTGTCCAGCGCCTGGGCAAAGGGCAGGATCGCCAGCGCCGTGACCAGGCGCACGTCGGTCAGCCAGCCCGCCCCGGCCAGCACTGCAGCGGCATAAAGGTAAAATAGCGCAACCGGCAGCCCCTCGGCGTCGGATTGCGCCAGCAGCAGCGCCAGCCCGCCAATGTGCAGCGCGAGCCCCATGAGCAGGATCGCCCCGGTGACAAAGCCCGCAAGGCTCCCCAGCCGGCGCCCTGTCCAGACCGAAAGCGCGGCGATGGCGGCGCCAAGGCCGGTCATGGCAAGGCCCGCGATGTCCTCGTGCCGCCCGAGCAGCTCGATCGCGCCGCCGCCCATCAGCATGCCCGCGCCGATCAGCGCGGCGGCATTGCCGAACATGCGCAGGCTTTCGGGGCCACGCGCCAGCAGCGCAAGGCCGCCCGCGAGGGTCAGCGTACCGCAGATCGCCACCGCCAGCGCATCGGCCAGCCAGAGGATCAGCCCGGAGGTCGCGGCGAGAATGCCGAGGCACAGCAGGGTATTGATCGCCCGCGCCACCATCGCCTCGCGCCCCCGCGCGGCAATCTCTAGGGCCTGCGCCTCGGTGATGATCCCGTCGGCCACAAGGCGGCTGGTATCGGCGATGACTTTCATGGCGCGGTCTCCTGCGGCGCGGACAGGCCCGACCTTAAAGACAAATCGCGGCATGAACAGGGTTCATGCCGCGACCGTTTGGTGTCGTCAATCCTCGGGCCCCTGCGCGGCCTAGCGCACCACGTAGACCGAGGTCTTGGAATGGCGCACCACCCGCGCGGCTGTCGGGCCCAGCAGGTAATCCTTGAGGTCAGGCGCATGGGCGCCCAGCACGATCAGATCGGCCTTGTCGGTCGAGGCGACATGCAGGATCTCCTGGTAGGATTTGCCGACCGCGACGAGATGCCGGATCTTGCCCGACACCTCCTGCCCCAGCGCGGCGGTGGTCAGCGCGGACAGCATGCCCTTGACCTTTTCCACCGCCTTCGAGGTGTGATCGCCCTCGAAGAAGCCGCCGACCACCGACATGCCGTAATCGGGCACCACCGTGATCACGTCAAGCTGCGCGCCCTCGGCGCTGGCCAGCTTCCACGCCTGCTGCAGCACATCCGTCTCGGTCTCGGGTCGGTTCACGTCGATGGCACAGAGCACCGTGTTGATGGCCGTCATGCCGGAACTCCTTTTTGACGGGCAGCGGCGACGGCCGGGGCGCGGCGCGACTGCAGGAAGGCGATCAGCGCAAGCAGCGCCAGCGCAGGGATGAACATCAGCTCCTTCGGCCACTGGTTGGCCGGAGCCTGCACCGCCGAGATATGCACCGGGGTGTCGCCGTAGAAGTCGAAGGACGACAGCTGGTCGGACAGCGGCGTGCCGAACATCGGCTCGTCCAGCGCGACCATCTCGCCATCCGGCACCAGCGCCAGCCCCAGGGCGTCAAGCCGCGCGGGCCCGGTTTCCTCGGGCACGGTCAGCACCACGGTGAGGTCCTTCATCTCGAGCGTGTCGAAATCCGGCCCCGAGATCACCACCCGCAGGTCGCGGCCCACCGGCGCGGCCTCCAGCGCCTCTTCGAAGGCGGCCGGTTCGATGGCGGTGTAGGGCGGCTGGATCATGTCCATGAAGAACCCCGGCCGGAAGAGCGCGAAGGCGATGACCAGCATCGCCACCGTCTCCCAGATGCGGCTCTTCGTGAGGAACCAGCCCATGGTCGCGGCGGTGAAGACCAGGATGCCGATGGTCGCGATGATGAAGACGATGATGCCTTGCACCCATGTCACGTCGATCAGCAGCAGGTCGGTGTTGAAGATGAAGACGAAGGGCAGCGCCACCGTCCGCAAGCTGTAGAAAAACGCGGTAAAGCCCGTCTTGATCGCATCCCCGCCCGACACAGCCGCCGCCGCAAAGCTGGCAAGCCCCACGGGAGGCGTCACGTCGGCCATGATGCCGAAGTAGAAGACAAAGAGGTGAACGGCGATCAGCGGCACCACCAGGCCCGATTGCGCGCCCAGCTCCACCACCACGGCCACCATGAGCGTGCTCACGACGATGTAGTTGGCCGTGGTCGGCAGGCCCATCCCAAGGATCAACGACAGGATCGCCACCAGCACCAGCATCAGGATCAGGTTGCCGCCCGACAGGAACTCGACGAAATCCGCCATCACCTGCCCGATCCCGGTCAGCGACACGGTGCCGACGATGATCCCGGCGGTGGCGGTGGCCAGACCGATGCCGATCATGTTGCGCGCGCCGTCGATCAGGCCGGCGACCAGGTCCATGAGCCCGTCCTTGACCTTGCCGATGGCATTCGGCTCGCCCCGGAACATCGCCTTAAGCGTCTTCTGCGTCAGCAGGATGCCGAACAGCAGGAAGGTCGCCCAGAAGGCCGAGAGGCCCGGCGATTTGCGTTCGATCATCAGGAAGTAGACCAGCACGATGATCGGCAGCAGGTAGTACAGGCCCGACTTGTAGATCTTGGGGATCTCGGGCAGCTCGACCACCTCGGAATTCGGGTCATCGGGTTCAAGGTCGGGCACGGTCGAGGCGAGGTAGAGCAGCCCGATATAGACCGCCCCCAGCAGCGCCGCGAGGACCCAGCCCGAGCCGGCTGGCACCATCGAGGTGATGAAGCGGACCGGGAATTGAGTGATGTAGCACAGCGCCGCGAAGCCGGCGAAGAAGAAGAACATCCCCAGCACCGTGTTCATCATGTTCACGGCCTTGTTGCCGATGGTCGGCATGTTGTTCTTCACCGCCTCGAGATGGACGATATAGACCAGCGCGATATAGCTGATGATCGCCGGCAGGAAGGCGTGGGTGATCACCTCGACATAGGAAATGCCCACGTATTCCACCATGAGGAAGGCGGCGGCGCCCATGACCGGCGGCATGATCTGGCCGTTGACGGACGAGGCGACCTCGACCGAGCCGGCCTTTTCGGCGGAAAAGCCCACCCGCTTCATCAGCGGGATGGTGAATGTGCCGGTGGTCACCACGTTGGCGATGGACGAGCCCGAGATGAGGCCGGTGGCCGCAGAGCCGACGACCGCCGCCTTGGCCGGGCCGCCACGCAGGTGGCCAAGCGCACCGAAGGCCATCTTGATGAAGTAATTGCCCGCGCCGGCCTTGTCCAAGAGCGCGCCGAACAGCACGAAGAGAAAGACGAAACGCGTCGAGACCCCCAGCGCGATGCCGAAGACGCCTTCCGACGTGATCCACATGTGCGACATGGCCTTGCGCAACGAGGCGCCGGCCCAGCGGATCTGGTCGGGGACGACCTCGGACGCGCCGAAGAACACATAGAGCAGGAAGATGACCGCCAGCGCCACCATCACCGGCCCCAGCGTCCGATAGGCGGCGATGAACAGCAGCACGAGGCCCAGCAGCGAGAAGATCGCGTCGGTGTCGTCGGCCAGCCCGCCGTTGCCGACAATCTTGTCGTAGAAAATGTAGCCGTACATCGCCAGGGTCGCGCCGCCGATGGCCAGCACCCAGTCATACCACGGCACATAGGTCTTGGGCGCGCTCTTGAACAGCGGATAGGCCATGGCCGACAGGAAGATCGCAAAGGCCAGGTGGATCTGGCGCGAGTTGTTGATCAGATCGCCCGGCAGCAGATAAGGCGCCCAGGGCGAGGCCAGCAGTATCTGGAAAATGGACCAGACCAGCGCCACGCCGGCAATGAAAAGACCGATCGTTCCGGGGACGGCACGCGCCCCGCTGTCCGAGGCGGCGACCAGTTCCTGAAGTTCGGCCTCGCTCAGGCCGGCCTTCCCGGTCGAATTATCGACGTTTGACATGGACTACTCCCGTTCCGGCCTTTCCTGGCCGTTGTCGCGCAAAGGTTGGGTCCCCTCCCCGGAACCGGAGAGCGACGCGGGCGCCGCTCTCCGACATGTCGTCAGGCGTGACGGATCACTCCATCATGCCCTTTTCCTTGTAGTACTTGGCAGCGCCCGCGTGCAGCGGAGCCGACAGCGACTGGGTCGCCATCTCTTCGGGCGTCAGGTTGGCGAAGGCCGGGTGCAGGCCGGTGAAGTCCGAGAAGTTCTCGAACACGGCCGAGGTCAGCGCGTAGACCGCGTCTTCGGAGACCGCGTCCGAGGTGACCAGCGTGGCCCGCACACCGAACGTGGTCACGTCGCTGTCGTTGCCCCGGTACATGCCACCCGGGATCGTCGCGACCGAGTAGAAGGGGAATTCCTCGACCAGCGCGGAGACCGCGTCGCCGGAAACCTCGACCAGCACGGAATCGCAGGCCGTGGTGGCCTCCTGGATTGAGCCCGAGGGGTGGCCGACGGTGTAGACCATCGCGTCGATCTGGTTGTCGCAGAGTGCGGCGGATTGCTCGGCCGCCTTCAGCTCGGACGCGAGGGCGAAATCGCCGGTGGTCCAGCCCATCTTTTCCATCAGCACTTCCATCGTGGCGCGCTGGCCCGACCCTGGGTTGCCGATGTTGACGCGCTTGCCCTTCAGGTCGTCGAAGGTGGTGATGCCGGCGTCCGCCCGCGCCACGACCGTGAACGGCTCGGGGTGGACCGAGAAGACCGAGCGCAGGCCATCAAAGGCGCCGTCCTCGAACTGCACCACGCCGTTATAGGCGTTGTACTGGATGTCGGACTGGGCGACGCCGAACTCGAGTTCGCCTTCCTTGATCGTGTTGACGTTGTAGACCGACCCGCCGGTGGATTCGACCGAGCAGCGGATGCCGTGGTCGCGGCGACCCTTGTTCACCAGCCGGCAGATCGCGCCGCCGGTGGGATAGTAGACGCCGGTGACACCGCCGGTGCCGATGGTGATGAACTCTTCGGCAAAGGCTGCCGGGGCCATGACGGCCGCGGTGGCAAAGGCCGCGATCCCCAGTTTGAATTGCTTTGTCATCGTAAACTCCCGTTGATGTGTTTGGGTTTGGGATTTCTTGGTCAGAGGCCGACGACCTCTCCGAGGGCGCGGTTCGCGCCCTCGACATCCGCGATCCGGTCGGTCGCGGCAGGTCCTGCGCGGGCCGCGACCATGGCCATCAGCGTTTCCACCAGGAACATGGTCGCCACGTAGGACGAAAAGAAATTCGGGCTTTCGGTCGGCACCACGATCCGCGCCGAGGCATGGCGCAGCGCCGGGCAGGCATGGGTGTCGCTGATGACCACCACGTAGACGCCCCGCGCCTTGGCAAACTCCGCCGCGCGGATCGAGGTGGCGGCAAAGGGCGGCTTGGTGATGACGATCAGCGCATCAGCGCCATCTAGATCGGCCAGCGCCGCCCCGATCGAGGCGCCCATGCGGCCCGCCGCCATCCAGCCATCGCCCAGGAAATTGCCCATGTAGGCGGTGTATTCCGCGACCCCGGTCGAGCCGAGCCCGCCCAGCACCACCACCCGCCGGGCGCTGTGCAACTGGTCCGCGATCTCGCCCAGCCGGGCGGTGTCGATCTCTTCCGCCAGCCGGTCGATGTTGCGCATGCAGGCATCGCGGTTGCTCTGGATCAGCGTCTCGTTGCCCGCGTCCTGCAACGCGTCGGCACGGGCGGCGAAACTCGCCTGCTGCCGTTGCAGCCGGCGGCGCATGCCCTCGCGCAACTCTTCGAAATTGTCGTAGTCCAGCGCCTTGGCCAGACGCGTGAAAGTCGCCGGCGCCAGCCCCGAATGGTCGGCCACCGCCCGCAGGGACCGGGTCGCGGCGTCCAGCGGATTCGCGGCGATGTAATCGCCCGCCTCCCGCAGGCGCGCGCTGAGCCCCTCGTAGTTGGAGGCGAGCCGTTCCTCGAAACTGCTGAGCAAGCGTGGCCCCCCCGGGTGCTGTCATCAAACAATCGAGTCGGAGCGTTTCATTTGTTTCATATATTGTCAACATGCGACCCATCTGTTTCATGCTATCTTCGGGCGAACGCGCCGAATCGACCCTGGAGTTGACCCACATGACCCATGTTTTCCACCGCAGCGCGCGCCAGGCGCCCCCTGTCGCTGTCCGTGGTGAGGGTGCCTATATTTTCGACACATCGGGCAAGGCCTATCTTGACGGATCGGGGGGCGCGGCCGTGTCCTGCCTTGGTCATTCCGATCGCGACGTGATCGCGGCCATGCGGGCCCAGGCCGATGCCATCGCCTTTGCGCATACCGGGTTCTTCACCTCCGAGCCGGCCGAGCGGCTGGCCGACCGGCTGATCGACCATGCGCCCGAAGGGCTCGACAAGGTCTATTTCGTCTCGGGCGGGTCCGAGGCGGTCGAGGCCGCGCTCAAGATGGCGCGGCAGTATTTCGTCGAGATCGGCCAGCCCCAGCGCGGCCGCTTCATCGCGCGGCGGCAAAGCTACCACGGCAACACGCTGGGCGCGCTGGGCACCGGAGGCAATGCCTGGCGGCGGGCGCAGTTCCAGCCGCTGATGGTCGAAACCAGCCATATCGCGCCCTGCTACGCCTACCGCGACCAGCAGCCGGGCGAGAGCCTCGAGGCTTACGGCCGGCGCGTCGCGGACGAGCTTGAGGCCGAGTTGCAGCGCGTTGGCCCCGAGACCGTCATCGGCTTCATCGCCGAGCCGGTGGTGGGCGCGACCATGGGCGCCGTCCCGGCTGCACCGGGCTATTTCAAGCGCATCCGCGAGATCTGCGACCGATACGGCATCCTCTTGATCCTCGATGAGGTCATGTGCGGCATGGGCCGGACCGGCACGCTCTTTGCCTGTGAACAGGACGGAATCAGCCCCGACATCGTGACCATTGCCAAGGGGCTTGGCGCGGGCTACCAGCCCATCGGCGCAACCCTATGCACTGCAAAAATTTTCGACGCTTTCGTGAACGGGTCTGGGTTCTTCCAGCACGGCCATACCTATATCGGTCACCCGATGGCTACCGCCGCCGCCGACGTGGTGGTGACCAAGCTGACCGACGGCGGGCTTGTCGCCCGCGCGGCCGCGATGGGCGACAAGCTGGACGCGGCCCTGCGCGACGCCTTTGGCCAGCATCCCCATATCGGCGACATCCGCGGCCGCGGAATGTTCCGCGGGCTCGAGATCGTGGCCGACCGCGAGACCAAGGCGCCCTTTGCCCCGTCGATGGGGATCAACAAGAAGATCAAGGCCGCCACCTTCGAGGCCGGCCTGATCTGCTACCCGATGGGCGGCACGCTGGATGGCGTGAACGGCGATCACGTCCTGCTGGCGCCGCCCTTCATCCTGACCGACGACCAGCTGGGCGAGCTGGTGGACAAGCTTTCGGCCGCGTTCAAGGCCGTGCTGTGACCCCGCTGCCGTCGCTGATGGTGGCGCCCAACGGCGCCACACGCACCAAGGCCGACCACCCCGCCCTGCCCGTCACGCTGGACGAGGTGACCGAGACCGCCCGCGCCTGCGCGGCGGCGGGTGCCAATGGCCTGCACCTCCACCTGCGCGACGCGGACCAGCGCCACCTGCTGGACGCGGGCGCCTACCGCGAGGCGCTGGCACATCTTGCCACCGCGCTGCCGGGCCTGCCCGTGCAGGTCACGACCGAGGCGGGCGGCATCTATGCCCCGGGCCACCAGAAGCGGATCGCGCTGGACAGCGGCGCCACGCTCGTCTCGGCCGCCTGGCGCGAGATCACGCGGGAGGATGGGGCGACCGCGTTCTACCAGGAATGCCACGACGCCGGGATCGCCGTGCAGCACATCCTCTATTCAGCAGAGGATGCCGAGGGGTTGGCCCGCACCCTGCCCCGCGCGATGCTGGATGATCCGGCCTTGCAACTGATCTTCGTGCTGGGCCGCTACGTGGCCGGGCAGCAATCGACGCCCGAGATGCTCGCGCCCTTCCTCGGCTGGATGAAGGCCGAAGGCATCTGCCCCGACTGGGGCCTTTGCGCCTTTGGCCAGGGGGAGACCGCCTGCCTCGTCGCCGCCCATGCGGCGGGGGGCAAGTTGCGGGTGGGGTTCGAGAATTCGCTGCTGAACGCCGATGGCATCACCGCGCGCGACAATGCCGAACGGGTGGCCGAGGTGGTTCGCGCCACCGCCTGATCAGCCGCCGAGCGAGGCCGCGACGCTGGGCAGCTCGGGCCGGAAATAGGCGATCATCCGCCCCTCGGCCTGCGGCCCTGTCCAGGGCGCAACCCCGTGCAGCGCGAGGCGATGAACCACGTAGGCTTCGCCCGGCCGCGCGGTCACTTCGACCCGGCAGCAGGTGTCGAAAATGCGCTGCCGGGCGTCCTGGTAGACCTCGGTCAGGTCGACCTCTCCCCAGCTTTCGCGCGGGTATGGCGCCAGGGCCGTGCGAAAGGCATCGCGGATTATCGCGTGACTGCCTTCCCAGACCACCAGCGGGCTCGCCCCTTCGGGCGCATCGTTCAGCGGCAGGCCGAGGATGAAGGCATGCGGCTCGACAAAGCGCCGCCGCCGGTCCGGCCCCATGGCGCGCAGCCCGTCCACATGGGCCGCGTCGCGCTTTTGCCGGTAGCGGAGGTTGGCCTCGCTCTCGCCGTCTCGGGGCCGTGGGTAGCCCGGCCAGACGACCGAGACCTGCGCCCGGTGCCAGTCTTGCGCCCCGTACTGCCCGGTGATCCAGTCGACCGCCGCACCACGCAGCGGCACGCCGTTCACGGACCCGTCCGCCGCATTCCCCAGCGCATCGACACCGACGAACCAGGTGCCTTCGCAGGTCAGCCAGCGCGCGCGAAGGCCCTCGTCCTGAACCGCGTTCAGCGCGTCCCGCCGCGCCGCCTCGGCCCAATCCGCCAGGGCGGGATCGTAGGAGAACCGATGCCAGCCGAGGCGGGAAAATGTCATCCCCACAAGGCCTTGCGCAGCATGTTCAATGCAACCAGCGTCAGGAAGACCGCAAAGACCCGCTTGAGCGGTTTGGGGTCCATGGCATGGGCCAGCTTGACCCCCATCGGCGCGGTGATCAGCGTCATGGCGATGACGATGAGAAAGGCCACCAGGTTCACCGCCCCGATGGTCAGCGGCGGTCGGCTGGCGGCGTCGATGTCCAGCAGCAGGAAGCCCAGCACTGAGGGCACGGCGATGATCACGCCAAAGCCCGCCGCCGTCGCCACCGCCCGGTGGATCGGCGTGTTGTAGAGCGTCATCAGGGGCACCCCGAAGGACCCGCCGCCGATCCCCATGAGCACCGACAGGAACCCCACGAACGGCGAGGTCAGCGCCCGGCCCAGCCCCTTGGGCATCGCCTCGCCCAGCCGCCAGTCGCTTCGGCCGAGGCCCAGGTAGAGGCCGATGACGATGCCGAGGCAGCCGAAGATCGCCTGCAACGTGACCGAGCGCAACCCCGAGGCGACGAAGACCCCGAGGATGGCGCCAAGCGCGATGCCGGGGGCCCAGCCACGCAGGATCTCCCAATCCACGGCGCCCTTGCGGTTGTGCCCAAGGACCGAGCGCACGGAAGTCACGATGATCGTCGCCAGCGAGGTGGCCAGGCAGACCTGCATCAGCTGCGGCCCGTCATAGCCCAGCGTCTGGAAGGCGTAGAAGAAGGCGGGCACCAGGACGATCCCGCCGCCAACACCCAGCAGGCCCGCCAGCACGCCGGCCAGCCCCCCGATGACCATGAGCAGGATCAGCATCTGGAACAGCAACATCGTGTCGGGCATCTTGGGTCTCCGTTGGTTGAGGTGTCGCTTACACCGCCCGGACGGGGCTGGAAAGCCCGGCAAAGTGGCAGACCCCCACAGCAACCCCATATGCGCACCTTATGCTGTGCACGGGTGCACTTGCGCCATGGGACCATCGGCGTATTTTGGCGATCTGAACAGGTCGCCCGCTTATTGCCCGCACCTGACTACCCTTCGAAAGGATTGATCCCTTGTTGCGCACCGCCCTCATTCTCGGGCTGCTGTCGATCGTCGGCCCCTTTGCCATCGACATGTACCTTCCCGCCATGCCTGCCATCGCCGCCGAATTCGCGGTCGACGAGCAGGCTGTCCAGCTGACCCTGTCGGCCTATTTCGCCGCCTTCGGCGTCGCGCAGCTGATCTACGGCCCCTGGGCCGACCAGTCGGGCCGCAAGTTGCCCGTGGCCGTGGGCCTGGCGCTGTTTGCCGTCGCCTCGGTCGGGGCCGCACGGGCCGGATCGGCCGAGGCGCTGGTGGCCTGGCGCGTGGCGCAGGGCCTGGGCGGCGCGGCGCTGATGGCCGTGCCCCGCGCCATCGTGCGCGACCAGTATCGCGGGCCCGAGGCGGCGCAGCTGATGGCCATGCTGATGCTGGTCATCGCCGTGTCGCCCATGCTGGCGCCGCTGGCGGGCAGCATCGTGCTGGCCTTTGCCGACTGGCGCTGGATCTTTGGCGCCATGGCAGTGGTCGCGACGCTGGGCCTTGCCGTGCTGCTGCTGCTCCAGCCCGAAACACTGCCGCCCGAAAAGCGCGTGAAGGTCAACATGCGCAACCTCCTCGCCGGGTGCCGGATCCTGTTCCGCGACCCGGTCTTCATGGGGCTGACATTCATCGGCGGCTTCGCCATGGCCAGCTTCTTCGTCTTCATCGCCTCGGCGCCGTTCGTCTACACCGAGGCGTTCGGCCTGACCGAGACGCAGTTCTCCTACGCCTTCGCGGTCAACGCGGCGGGCTTCTTCGGGGCCTCGCAACTGGCCGGCTGGCTGGGCGCGCGCTGGGGGATGCGGCGGCTGGTGCGGCGCGGCGTGGCCGGGTTTGCCATCGCCACCTGCACGCTGCTGCTTGCGGCCGTGACGATGGACCTCGGCCTCGTGCCGATCATCTTCGGCCTGGTGCTTGCCAATGCCTGCCTGGGCGTGGTGGTGCCGACGGTCATGGTCGTCGCGCTCGACGATCACGGAGAGAACGCAGGCCTCGCCTCGTCGCTTGGCGGCACCTTGCAGATGGTGACGGGCGGGCTGGTCGTGGCGCTGGCCGGACCGTTCTTTGACGGAACCGCCGTGCCGATGATCGGGGCCATCGCCGCCTGTGCGCTCGCGGCCGGAGCGCTGACGCTCTTGACCCTGGGCGCGCGCCCGATGGCCACGGCCTGATCCCTGGTCTGCCCGGTCACCGCCGGGCAGACGTCATTCCGCCGTGGCGGCCTGTGCGCCCAGCACCAGGTCGAGCGCCTGCGCCACCAGTTCGGGCCCGGCCTCGCGGCGATGGGCGTTCTCGCTGAGGAACCGCCGCCACTGCCGCGCACCGGGCCGGCCCGCGAACAGCCCCAGCATGTGCCGCGTGACCTGCGACAGCTTTCCGCCACCTGTCACGTGCCGTTCGATATAGGGCAGCATGTCGCGCACCGCCTGCGCCGCATCGCTGTCCGCACCGGTGCCGAAGATTCGCCGATCCGCCTGGCAAAGGATATCCGCCGGCTGGTGATAGGCGGCCCGCCCGATCATCACCCCGTCAAGGCCCTTTGCCAGGTGCTCTTCGGCCGCGTCGAGGCTGTCGATGCCGCCGTTGATCGAGATGTGCAGGTCAGGGAACGCCGCCTTCATCCGGTGCACCAACGCGTAGTCGAGCGGCGGGATATCGCGGTTTTCCTTGGGGCTGAGCCCCTGGAGCCAGGCCTTGCGGGCGTGGATCGTCACCCGCCGCACTCCAGACGCGCGGATCTTGTCCAGAAAGTCCGGCAACACCTCCTCGGGCTGCTGGTCATCGACGCCGATGCGGCATTTGACCGTGACCTCCACCGGCTGCGCCGCGATCATCGCGGCCACGCACTCGGCCACGAGCTCCGGGGTCTTCATCAGCACCGCGCCGAAGGTGCCCGATTGCACGCGGTCGCTGGGGCAGCCGACGTTGAGGTTGATCTCGTCGTACCCCGCATCCGCGCCCAGCCTTGACGCCTGCGCAAGCTCGGCCGGGTCCGAGCCGCCAAGCTGGAGCGCGACCGGATGCTCTTCGTCATTGTAGGCGAGCAGATGCAGCGCCCCGCCGCGCACCAGCGCCGGCGCGGTCACCATCTCGGTATAGAGCAGCGTCTCGCGGCTGAGCAGCCGGTGCAGCATGCGGCAATGCCGGTCGGTCCAGTCCATCATGGGTGCCACGGCAAGCCGTGACGCATATTTTGCATTTAATTTCATAAACTTACTCTCCGCATACGCAGACAGCCACCTAAGGAGATTTCTCGTGATTCCCGGGGGTTTTCCCCGGTTTCCGTGGGTTTTCCAAGACAGCTTGCTACCGAGTAGCAACATCCATCCCGCCAATCATGTCCAAGCCAGAGCTCCGCCAGGGTTAGGCGACCACCTGATTCTGGCTGCGCCTCGATTTACCCCGTTCGGACGGTTTCCGGCCAGATCGAAGTGACACCACGTTCTCGACGATCAACAAGAAAGGGACAGTCATGTCTCACACGACCCCAGTTAGCTCCCAAAATCTACTCCAGCAAATCTCGCGTGACCGCGCAGCGGGATCTCCATTTGCCTTCCGCGCAGAACTGCCCGCCCAGCCGCGACCTGCCGAAAGTTCCGGGACCAGCAAGAAAGACTCGCCGCGAAAGCCGAAACAGACCGAGCGGACGCAAGTTTCGACCAAAGCGGATAACTTGCCTACAGTAGAGGACTGTTCGGACGAACCCTTCATTTCGGCACGCGCTCCGAAAGATGGCCTCCCGAGATACTGCGCGCAAATCCGTCGCAGGACCGACAGTGGTCCAATCAATATAAGCAAGACGTTCACAGGCCTCAAGGACGCCAAGAAGTGGCGAGATGACACGTTGGCCCAGATACAACTGGGTTTACTTGCTCCCAAGCAAGAAGAAGGCTCAAAAACGGCACCGCGTGTCTGCGATCTAATTCAAAAAAGGAAAGACAAGGGGCGGAGCGTCGAGAAGACCGCAACCCAAAATCTCGAATTTTGGATCAATCACCCACGCTGTCAGGAGCCAGCGTGTACCATAGACCTGAAATGGTTCCAAAACGCGGCAGAGGACCTGCTCAAGTTGGAAATGATGCCGCAAACCGCGGCGACCTACATGACAATGCTTGCTTCATCTTTGAAGTGGGCAGCTGAACGCGACGAGGATGTTCCATACGATGTCGTCGTTCGCGCCATGAAAGTATTGTGGCACTGAATAGCCCCATGGTTCGTGGACGCCTTCTTCCCTAATTTTGTTAGTGTCCGCGCACGTGGTGTAATTTCTGCGCCTTCATAGGTGTAATCCCGGGTGGCCATCGAGGTGTATGGTCG